>MKJV01000156.1 GCA_001942185.1 Pseudonocardia sp. CNS-004 | reverse complement strand
GACCCTGGATAACCTTCGGAGGCTCCGCGAGCGCGACGGTCACCAGAATCGTCTCAACCTTCCCGTCTGTCCAGGCCACAAGGTTCACGGCCCACAGGGCAGGTTCGTGCCACCACTCTTGTCCCGACGCTGCACACGGTCCTTGTCCAGACGCGGCGAAAACTCGCCACCAACCTGGAACTTCGTCGAGGACGTGTCGAGGATGAGATCCATAACTGCTGTGCTCCTTCAGGGATCAACTTGCAGGTTCTGCGTCTCCGGTCGGGGACGCACTACAAGGACACCAGGCACGCAGCAGGACGTAAATTCACGATAGTAAACACTTCGGTGTTTACGGTTCCGTTTACAGGTGAGACGAGGCATGATGGACGGGACGGGCCGGCTACGTCGGGGGATACGCCGATGACCTCAGCACTACGCGATGCGCGCGACTCGAACGGATGGACGCTTGCGCAAACAGCGGCTCGGTTGATCAAACTTGCGGAGAGCCGTGGTGCTCCGATCAGTGCGAGTCACGCGAGTCTGCGACAGATGGTCTCGGACATGGAGCGTGGTCGTCGCAAGCCCGGTCACTACAAGCCGCTTCTGTGCGACCTGTTCGGCCGGACGCCCGAGGAACTGGGGTTCGCCGACGAGGACCCCTTGACGCCACCTGTGCCGGTGGTCGACCTGGGGGAGATGCTGACCCGTGCGTCGGCGGTCACGGCGCCCGCGATCGCGGACCTCCAGCGTCAGGTTGACGGCCTGAGGGCGTTGGACCGTCAGCTGGGTTCGCCCGCGGTCGTGGAGCCGACCCGGCAGCTTGTGCTGACGATGCAGGAGCTCATGGCGCACGTGTTCGCGGGCGGCACACGAGAGGCTCTGGCCGTCGTGCTCTCGGATGCGGCTGCGCTGAACGCCTGGCAGGTCCTGAACACCGGTGATGTACGCCGAGCGTGGGACCTGCACAACGTCGCGCGTACCGCAGGATTGGAGTCGGGTCATCCCGACTTGCTGGCGCACGCGATGGGCGAGCAGACGTACGGCCTTCTCGACATCGACCGGCCGCAGGACGCGGTGCAGCTTGTTGAAGCCGCGCGTGAGGTGGCTGGGAACAGAGTTTCGCCTCTCCTGGTGGCATGGCTGCATGCCGCAGCAGCGGAGGCTTACGCCACCGCGGGAGATGCGTCGAGTTGCCGGAGTGCACTGGACGCAGCATCGCGAGCCTTGCCGAGGGATACGGACAACACCGAGACGCCGTACCTGTCGCTTGACGAGTGGCATCTCGAGCGGTGGCGCGGCAACATCCTCGCAAAGCTGGGTGAGTCCTCAGCCCTGGACTCACTCATGATCGCCCTGGAACGCACACCGAGCACCTACGTACGAGCGACTGCCTCGCTGCATTGCGACATCGCCCAGTCTCTCGGGGCCCGCGGTGACCGCCCGGGTGCACTACGGCATGCACAGCAGGCGCGGACGCTCGCCAGACAGACCGGATCGATCCGGCAGCTGAGGCGCGTCGAGGCTGTCACGAAGCGGATGGCCTGAACTCCGTACCTGCTGCCATCGCGACCAGCTGCAGGAGCGCGACGAGGGTTCCGGCGCCAAGGACGCATTGATCCGCGATCAGACGAGGGACCTGGGCGAGGGGTACCCAGCGCAGCTCGCCGGCCTCCTCGGCGTCAGATGGTTCCCCGACCTTCTCGAAGGTGCGCCACAGGTAGATGTCCATCGGGGCATCGACCATCCCCGGAAGCGGTTGGAGCCGTGCGAGGTGCTCCGGCTTTCCGACCGGAACCCAGCCGCTCTCCTCCAACGCCTCACGTGCCGCTGCATCGTCGGGCCGTTCATCCGCTTCCAAGAGTCCACCGAGAAGCTCGAAGCCCCATTCGTCGGTCGCGAAACGGTGCCGATACACCATCAGTACTTCGTCATCGTCGTTGACCAGAGCGGCGATTGCTACTGGCTTCATATGGACAACGTGGTGCTCGAACTTGCGTCCGTCGGGTGTCTGGACATCGACAAGGGTCAACCGAACCCACTCGCTGTCATAAACGGTGCGCTCACCAAACCGTTTCGTCCGGTGCGCGTCCGGCTTCGCAGGGTCAGTCACGGACGCTGAGTCTAGCAGCGGGGGCGCGGGCGCAGTTGTCCATGAAACGCGATTCGGTGCGCGGCGGGGTGATCGACAGATGCGTGAGCTGGTGGTGAGAACTTTCTATACGTCTTCAAGCCGCCCCCGCTGGGGGCGGGCCGGACTGCGTCCGGACGGCATGCGCGGCCGCTACCTTGCCGCTCCGCTCACGGGCGGCCGCGCGCCTATGGGCCGCCGGCCATGCGCCGGCAAGGGTGTGCTGGGCGACGTCGAGTACTGGTCATCCCCGCTGGCCGCAGATCGTCTTAGCGTGCCCGTGCGGCGTCAACCCCGCTGCGCGCCCCGATCCCGCCCCTGGTGCTGCTAGCAGAAACGCGACGGCAACGTCGTGGTCCAGAAGCGGGATCGGGGGTTCCGGGTTGACACCGCTCGGCCCCGCCAAGTGCCGGCCAGGACCGCAGGGATGAAGCCCTGTGGGCTGTACTGACGAGGCGAAGTAAGGCAAGCGGACGCGAATCGGCTAGTTGGTTGCTATGGACCTACAGGTTCTGAAGGGGCCAGTGTTTGCGCTGGAGGGGGCATCAATGTTCGACGTTCCAACATCCGCGCGCATTTTCAGCAGCAGTTTCGTCGACGGAGGCGTCATCGACTTCCGCAAGTCGCTCTCGATGGCTACTGCATCTCTACCTGGGTCGGCACTTGAGGGGGTGACTCCTTGTCCCTTTTCGGATAGTTCGTCCAGTAAGTGGGAAATGTAAGATTCCTGTACCAACTGATGGATCCGTTGCAACTTTGCGTAGGCATCGAGCGACTCTTTGAGGATGTCCGCGGGGGCTACCAGCTCAATCGCTCGAAGTGCCACGTGAGCGTCTTCGTGAGGCACCCCCATTGCCTGGCGAATATCTCCGAGCTTCTTCGCGCTTGTGCCGACAGCCGGGTTGGCGTCAAGTTCTCTAACGTAAGCTATTTGTTGGGTCATGTGCTCGTCCAGGGAAACTAGGAACTTCAGGTAGACCTCCCTCTTATACTCGCTGAATCGATGCTGGTCTTCGCGTTTCCATAGGTCGAAGTCTCTCTTGCGTTGATCCTCTCGCTGAGCAGCATCTCGCGCACGCTCTCGCCGCCCTTGAGAAATGATGGTAACGATGGCAATTGTCAATGAGACTGCCGCAGCGATAACTCCGGAGACTAGCACAGGGGGAAGCTGAAGTAGCCAGGAAACCGGCTCAAGTGGCTCTGGCGATTGAGCGAGCATGCAGACATCGTAGTCCGGCCTCGCATCGTTCCGTCAGGCCGTCGGAGGCGTCCACCGGCACAAGATGCTCCTCAGTCATGCTCAGGCTGGGGCATTTCGTTATAGACCTGCCGACCTCCTGCTGGCGCGAGGGCGGACAACAGGCCCATGAGCTGACAGCGCGAACTGATACCAGCAGCTTCAGATCCGACTTGGCAGATACCGAACCTAAAATTTTACCTGCCCTCCGAATCGAGATGGAAGCCAAGGAGCAATCATTACCGTTTCATGCATCTTCCAAGTCTCACCGTGAATGCCTCTGCAAACAATACTCAATCGAATAAATGATGAGTGTCGTTCATCAATCAAGACCCGCCATCGAGCAGCGCCGCCGGGGTCAATGCGACTTGTTGCACGAGCAGTAAGTGAAGAACTTCCTTTTGCTACGTCAACGAAGCTGACCCCGTAGCCGCCAACGATCGTTACCTTGAGTTCCTTGATCGAACCGCCGGAATGCAACTCGATACGAAGCCGATGAGGAGCTTCGTCCAACTCCTCTACTTCCGCATTCAGTTCCGGCTCCATCTCTTCAAGTTCCGGGAACACGGGGACTTCCACAAGAATACTGGGCCAGGACTCATCAGTCCTTTCGCTACGACACATAATATCCAGAACAACGGCATCTGAGTGAACATCGTCAACTAGAACCCACCAGAAAGTCGACGAACCGGGCTCAAGTCGTGTCGCAGACCTAACAGCCAGCGGGTCCCCCTCTGGGCTGAGGAAGCGAACGCCGTCTCCATCCGCGATTCGTACCTGCAGCAGAGTTAATGGCAGCGAAGACTGCAGCTGGAGCTTCAGGCGATGGCCCGGCGAGTTAACATGCTCGATATAGGCGGCAATACGGGGAGTCCGTTCGTCGACGAATCTTTGCTTATCGAGCCCTAAGGCCGCAAGGGCTGCGCCGGCTTGATCCTGCGCCGCATGGGCTTGCATAAAGGCGGCTCTCACCTGCCGATAACCGAAAAGGAGCGCGGCTGTCGGAACCAGGAGCGCCAAGATCGAGATGGCTAGCGCAGCCACTTCCATATCACAACTATAGCGCTTCCTAGTGTTGGCGGTTCGATCAAGCGGCACCCTCGGCGAGCACAACCTGCAGGAGAGGGACGTGGATCACCTGACATCAGTTATGGCGATCATGTCCGATCGGCTCGACGTTGCCGAAGTAGGCACCTATGCGCCGGCCAATGCGAGTACCTCAGTGAAGTAGAGCAACGCCAGCAGCCGACGGCCGTCTATCCGATCTTCGACACGCGGCCTGACCTCGTACGAACCTTCCGAACCTTGATCGCCACGAGTTCACACCTGAGCGGTCAGCAACGTCGGCGATCGGACTGCGCGGGCCAGCGTATGTAGCAGCCGTGTAGCAACGAGCCCTGACGTCGATCCGATCGGCGCGTCCCACGCGAACACTCGTCCCCTGGTCACAGAGACGCACACACTGCTGCACACGGCTCGCCGAGGCTTTGGGAGCGAGGGGCCGTGGGTTCAAATCCCGCCACCCCGACCAGGTCAGGGCCGGCCCGGATGATCTTCCGGGCCACTCCACCCGCTGCGCGCAGCGACACCTCTGGCACGCGCCGCACTACCCGGGCGGTAGGCCGAAGAGGCCGCCGGCTTCCGCTGGTGCGTTCCGCGGAACGGGCGGTTCACCGCTTCCTTCACGAAGATCAGGGCCGGGACGACGAGCCGGCCGATGTCTCATGATCGCCGGAAGTGGTGCCGGGACGACCGATCTGTCGTCGTGCCACCACTGTGGGCGATCGCCCTGCGCATGATCGGCAGAAGTGGTGCCAGTGCGTCAATTCTGGCGCCGCCGCACCACTCCCGGTGATCATGCCCGGGTCGGCCGGCGCGCCGGCGAGGCCGTGATCATTGCGAGATCACGCCGCTCGCCGCGGGGAGGGCGCTGAGGCACGAATCGGACCGATCATGCGGTCTTGATCGGTCCGAAACGTCGTTCAGCGCCCTGCCGAGGGCGATGACGCCCCAGTCGGACCGATCATGGTGTTCCGTGCAACCGCTGAGCTCGACCGGCGAGGCGGCAGGACGCGGCGGGATCCGTACCCTGTGCCGCGTGGATCTCGAGTTCGCCGCCGAGCTGTTCGAGTGGCGGGGTCCGGCTCCGTACTACTGGCTGACCATCCCCGACCACGGCTGCGACCACATCCGCGCAGAGGCGGCCGAGGCGTCGTACGGCTGGGGCGCGATCCCGGTGCGGGCGCGCATCGGCGCCACCGAGTGGGAGACCTCGCTCCTGCCCCGCGACGGCGGGTACGTGTTGCCGGTCAAGAACGCCGTGCGGAAGGCCGAGCAGGTGGTCGAGGGGGATGTGGTAGAGGTCGGGATGAGCGTCGCTCCGCGCGGTGGCCGGCAGGCGAACGGCACCGGCCGCACCTGCTGATCGGGCCTGCGCCACCGGATCGGTCACGTTCGTACAAGAACGGCGTGGCCCCGGGGGCGACGATCGGGTCATGACGACGACCGGCCCGGTCAACCTGACCACAGCGCTCGCCTCGTTCGACGAGGTGTACAGCCCTCGGATCGTGGCGCGGATGAACGACTACGACGTGCGCATCGCCCACACGCGGGGCGAGCACGTCTGGCACGTGCACGAGGACACCGACGAGTTCTTCCTGGTCCTCGACGGGAGGTTCGACGTGGCGATCCGGGACGCCGACGGCACCGAGCGCACCGTGGTGCTGCAGAAGGGCGACACGTTCGTCGTGCCGAAGGGCACCGAGCACAAGCCGTCGTCCCCCGGCGGTTCCATCCTGATGTTCGAGCCGAGCGGCACGTCCACCACCGGCGACCGGCACGACGGCGAGATCCCGGATCACGTCGACAGCACGACCGGGCACGAGCTCGCGTAGCCGGTACGTTCCGAATCATGTTCGAGGGGTTCGAGCGGGTCAGGATCGACACCGGCGAGGCGACGATCAACGCCGTGCACGGCGGCACCGGGCCACCGGTGCTGCTGTTGCACGGGTTCCCCCAGACGTCGGCGATGTGGCACCAGGTGGCGCCCGCGCTCGCCCGGCGGTACACGGTGGTGGCCGCCGACCTGCGCGGCTACGGCGACTCCGGGCGTCCGCCTGCGGGTGCGGACCACGCGGGCTACTCGTTCCGCGCGATGGCCGCCGACCAGGTGGCGCTGATGCGTTCGCTCGGGCACGAGCGGTTCGCGGTGGTCGGGCACGATCGGGGCGCCCGCGTCACGCACCGCATGGCGCTCGACGCCCCGGACGCCGTCACCCGCCTCGCGGTGCTCGACATCCTGCCGACGCTGCACGTCTACACCCACGTGGACCGCAGGCTCGCCACCGCCTACTACCACTGGTTCTTCTTCGTCCAGCCCGACGACCTGCCGGAGCGGCTCATCGCGGGCGACCCCGTCGGCTACCTGCACCGCCTGCTCGGCACCTGGGGTGGGTCGCTGGGCGCCTACGCCCCGGAGGCGCTGGCCGAGTACGAGCGCATCTTCGCCGACCCGGACGCACGCCACGCCATGCTGGAGGACTACCGCGCGGGCGCCTCGGTCGACCTGGAGCACGACCGCGCCGACGCCGGGCGCCGGGTGGAGGCGCCGCTGCTCGCGATGTGGGGCACCCGCGGGGTCGTCGGCACCGGGCCGGAGAACCCGGTCGCGGTGTGGCGGGAGCACGCCACCGACGTCCGCGGGGTGGGGTTGGACGCGGGGCACTTCCTGGTGGAGGAACGGCCTGCGGAGTCGCTGGCCGCGCTCGAACGGTTCCTGGAGGACGGATGACCGACGACCTGATCACCCGGCTGGCGCGGCTGCAGGCCTCGTCGCTGTCCGACGCCGACAAGACGCTGCCGGTCTGCGATCCGGCGATCCACGCCCTGCTGCCCGACGTCACGCTGGTGGGCCCCGCGTTCACCGTCCGCGCCGACGGCGACCTGCTCGGCATGATCGACGCGATCGGCCGTGCGGAGGCCGGCAGCGTGCTCGTGGTGGCCACGGACGGGCGCCCGCTCGCCGCGTCCGGCGAGCTGTTCGCCACGGAGGGGCGGCGTCGCGGGCTCGCCGGGATCGTCGTGGACGGGTACTGCCGGGACCTGCGCGGGATCCGCCAGGTGGGTCTGCCGGTGTTCGCCCGCGGCACCACACCGGCGGCGGGCCCCGCGCTCGGCCCGGCCGTGGTCCAGCAGCCGGTCACGGTCGGCGGTGTCCGCGTGCGGCCCGGCGACCTGGTCGTCGGCGACGACGACGGGCTGCTCGTCGCCCCGCCCGAGCGGATCGCCGCGGCCGTGGACCGGGCGGAGGAGATCGAACGCGTCGAGGGCGAGGTGGCGGCGGCGATGCGGAGCGGCCGCGCGCTGCACGATGCGACGAACGCGGCCGAGCACCTGCGTGCGGTCGCGGCGGGCGAGGAGAGCACCTTCCGGTTCACCCCCTGACGAGGCGATCGCCGCGAGTGGTGGCCGAGCCGGGTGGCTAGCCGATGCAGAACTCGTTGCCCTCGGGGTCCTGCATCACCGTCCAGCTCGTGCCGTTGCCGGTGCGCCGCTCGCCCCGCGTGGCTCCGAGGCCGACGAGTCGGGCGATCTCGGCATCGGGGTCGCGGGCGGCGAGGTCGACGTGCACGCGGTTCTTGCCCGCCTTCTGCTCCGGCACCTGGAAGAAGAGCAGGTGCCGGACGCCACGGGGGTCGGTGGCGCGCAGCCGCACGAACTCCGGCCGCTCCTCGGCCACCTCGTACCCGGTGGCCCCGGCCCAGAAGGCGGCGACGCGGCGGGGGTCGGCGCAGTCGAAGGTCACGTTGAAAACGAAGGACGTCACGACGGCCATGGTGCGCGGTCAGCGGCGGAACAGCCTGCCGGCCGGCAGTTCCGCCAGTCGATCTTCCAACGGCGCGCGGGCCTGGTGACGGTGATCGCGACGACGGCGGCGGGGAGCAGCGCGTACGCGGTGCCCGACGCGGGCTCCGACCACGGCCTCGCCCTCGCCGCGGTCGCGGTCCCCGACCTGCTGGCCCCGTTCCCGGAGCCCGGCTCCCCCCGTCCCACGAGCGCGCTCGTCACCTGACTCCCGGGCCACCGCAGGCCGACTTCACACATCGGACCCGGGCTTCACAGATGGCCGGCCTTGTGTGAAGCCCGGGCCAGGTGTGTGAAGTCGACGCGCACCGAGGGCGGCAACGCAGCGGCGGATCGCCTCCGTCGTGCGGCTCTCGTCGCCCGTGGCCAGCAGGTCCAGCAGGGCGCCGCGGAGCGTGGCCAGCACCGCGGTCGGGTCGCCGGCCGGGCCGAGGATCTCGCCGAGGACCTCGATCCAGTCGTGCACGCCCTGGACGGCGAACCCGGCCCAGGGCCCCTCGGGCTCCACGAGCGAGCGGGCGTAGCCTCGGCCCACAGCCGCAGCAGGTCGCGCCGCTGCGGCGCGGCGAGCCACTCCCAGAGCCGCTCGACGACCTCGGCCGCGCCGCCGCCGTCGGCCCGCACCTGCGCGAGCAGCGCGAGCTCCTCGGTACGTGAACGTCCCAGCAGGGCCCGGACCAGGCCGTCCTTGGAGCCGAACAGGTACAGCAGGACGCGCGGGCTCGACCCGACGGCCTCCGCGAGCGGGCGCAGCGACATCGCGGTCATGCCGTGGCGGAGCACGTAGGCGTACGCCTGCTCCAGCAGCTCCTCCTGCGGGCGGAAGGGACTTGCGGATCGGCGCTCATGAGGACAGTCTGCACTGAAACGACCGTTTCAGTAGCTGGAGGTCAGCGATGGGAGACGTGCGGATCCGCCCGCTCGTGCAGCCGGGCGACCTCGGCTGGGTGGTGCTCGCCCACGGCGAGCAGTACGCCGCCGAGTTCGGCTGGGACGGCACCTTCGAAGCCCTCGTCGCCCGGATCGTGGCCGACTTCGCCCAGAGCCACGACCCGGCACGCGAGCGCGCCTGGATCGCCGAGCTCGACGGCAGGCGCGTGGGCTGCGTCTTCTGCGTGGCAGGCGATGCGCCGGACACGGCGAAGCTGCGGATCCTCCTGGTGCACCCCGACGCCCGGGGCAACCGCGTGGGCACCCGGCTGGTGGAGACCTGCGTGGCGTTCGCGAGGGACGCGGGCTACTCACGCATGCGGCTCTGGACGAACGACGTGCTGACCGCCGCCCGGCGGATCTACCTCGCGGCAGGCTTCCGGCTCGTGGCCGAGGAGGCGCACCACAGCTTCGGGGTGGACCTCGTGGGGCAGGACTACGAGCTCGACCTGACCCCGAGCCGACGCTAGGCGGCGGCGTCCCACCGCCAGCCCTCGGCCATCGGCTCCCCGCAGTCGGGGCAGGGCACCTCGCAGCCGGACGTCGCCGAGACGGGCAGCTCGGCCTCGACGCCGCACCCGGTGCACGTCCACCATCCGGTCGTGATCGTCGTGTCCATGCCGACGATGCTAAATCACACCTCTGTCATTCCCGGGGAACCCGGCCGTACCTGGGAATCCGGTTAACACCGGGTCGACGCACGACGAGTCGATGCGCGGGGGCACGGTCGACGTCGGCCTCGCGCGGAGCCGCTGGGCCGCGCGAGACCCGCGGCGCCGGGCCCGGCCGGACACCCCCTCCCTCCACCGGCCCCGGGTCCGCGACGACGTGCCCGTCCGGCGCGGACCCGGCCGAGGAGGGCGGGTGTCAGACCTCGGCGACGAGGTCCGCGATGGAGTCCACGACCCGGTTGGGGCGGTACGGGAAGCGATCGACCTCGTCGGCCTGCGTGATGCCGGTCAGCACGAGCACGGTGCGCATCCCCGCCTCCAGGCCCGCGATGATGTCGGTGTCCATCCGGTCGCCGATCATCACCGTGGTCTCCGAGTGGGCCTCCAGCCGGTTCAGCGCGGCGCGCATCATCAGGGAGTTCGGCTTGCCGATGAAGTAGGGGTCCACCCCGGTGGCGCGGCTGATCAGCGCGGCGACGGCACCCGTGGCGGGCAGCACCCCGTCGGCCGACGGCCCGGTCGGGTCCGGGTTCGTCGCCACCCACCGGGCGCCACCCTTGATCAGGCGGATCGCGGTGGTCACCGCCTCGAAGCTGTAGGTGCGGGTCTCGCCCAGCACCACGTAGTCGGGCGCGTTGTCGGTGAGCACGTAGCCGATCTCGTGCAGCGCGGTGGTCAGCCCCGCCTCACCCACGACGTAGGCGCTGCCCTGCGGCCGCTGGTCCTCGAGGAAGCTCGCGGTGGCGAGCGCCGAGGTCCAGATCGCCTCCACCGGGATGTCGATCCCGCTCGTCCGCAGCCGGAACTGCAGGTCACGCGGCGTGAAGATCGAGTTGTTGGTGAGGACGAGGAACGGCTTCCCGGTGTCGCGGAGGCGGGTGATGAACTCGTCGGCGCCGGGGATCAGCCGGCCCTCGTGCACGAGCACACCGTCCATGTCGGTCATCCAGCATTCGACGGGCTTGGAGTCGGCCACGGTGGGAGCCTATTGGAACGCGACCGCCCCCACCGGCGGTCAAGGGTTGACGGTCGCCGAATAGGAGTGGTTCAAGTGGGCACGATCCTGACCATCGTGGTGCTCGCGTTGATCGTGCTGGGTGTCGTGTGGCTGGTGCGCCAGCGCAACGCGGCCCAGGCCCGTGAGCTGGAGGACGCCAAGTCCGAGGCCCGCCGGTGGGTGGAGCGGCTCGGCGGGCAGGTGCTCAACCTCGTCGGCACCGACGACGCGTCCAGGCAGGCGATCGCCGACGCCGCGGAGCGCTACAACGCGGCCGGGTCACAGATGGAGCAGGCGCGCAGCGTCGCCCAGGCCCGGCAGGTCACCGAGACCGCCCGCGAGGGCCTCTACTACGTCCGCGCCGCTCGCACGGCGATGGGTATCGACCCGGGCCCCGAGCTGCCCGCACTCCCCGGCCAGCAGCGCGCGGGTGCCGTCAGCGAGGACCGCGACGTCGAGGTGGAGGGCCACTCCTACAGCGCCTCGCCGGTGCCGTCGGGCCGCAACCAGCACTACTACCCGGGCGGCGTGGTGGCCGGGCGGCCCGTCCCGCAGGGCTGGTACTCCGAACCGTGGTGGAAGCCGCACTCGTGGCGGGCGCCTGGGGCGTCGGGTCCGCCCTGCTGTTCAGCGCGATGTTCTCCGGCATGGCCGGTGTCGCCTACGCCGACGGGTTCGCCGACGGTGCCGCCGCCGACGGAGGCGTCGACGGCGCCGACGACGCGCAGGGCGACGTCGGCGCCGACATGGGCGACCCCGGCGGCTTCGACGGGGGCGGGTTCGACGGCGGCGGGTTCGACGGCGGGTTCGGCGACTTCTGACCTCGTGAGTGGCTACGAGTGCTGCAGCGCTCGTAGCCACTCACGACCCGCTATGCCGCCTCCCAGCTGGGCTTGTCAGCACGCTCCTTCACCGCCACGTTGATGCGGTTGAAGAGGTTGAGCGTGCCGATCATGACGAGGAGCGCGGAGAGCTGCTTCTCGTCGTAGTGGTCGGCGGCCTCGTCCCAGACGGCGTCCGGCACGGCCTCCTCGGTTCCGGACCGGTCGGCCGTGCGGGTCACGGCCTCGGCCAGCCGCAAGGCGGCGCGTTCCGCGTCGTCGAAGTACGGGGCCTCCCACCACGCGGCCACGGCCATCAGCCGCTCGTCGGTCTCACCCGCCTTCCTGGCCTCGCGCACGTGACCCTGGATGCACGCGGCGCAGCCGTTGATCTGGCTGACCCGCAGGCCCACCAGCTCGAGCGTGCGCTGCGGCACCCCACCCTGGGTGGTCGCGTTCAGCAGGTACTGGATGCCCTTCATCGCGTCCGGGAGCACGAACGCCGGGTTCTTCATACGCATGGACCTTCTCCTGTCACATCGGTGTCCCTCGACGGGTCAGTGCTCTGACACGTGGCGACGGAAGGATGTGACGCATGGATCGGAACGAGGACTTCCTGGCCGGGCGGTTCGAGGAGCACCGCGCCCACCTCAAGGCGGTGGCATTCCGGATGCTGGGGTCCCACGCCGAGGCGGAGGACGCCGTGCAGGAGGCGTGGCTGCGCGTCACCCGCGGCGACACGTCAGGGGTGGACAACCTCGGCGGGTGGCTGACCACGGTCGTCGCGCGCATCTGCCTCAACGTCCTGCGGTCCCGCAACCAGCGTCGCGAGGAGTCGCTGGACGCGCACGTGCCCGACCTGGTGCTCGCTCCCGCCGAGCACTCGGCCACACCCGACCCCGAGCGCGAGGCGGTGCTCGCTGACTCGGTCGGCCTCGCGCTGCTCGTCGTCCTGGAGACGTTGAGCCCCGCCGAGCGCCTGGCGTTCGTGCTGCACGACATGTTCTCGATGCCGTTCGACGAGATCGCCACCGTCCTGGAACGCAGCGAGACCGCCACCCGGCAGCTGGCCAGCCGCGCCCGCCGCCGGGTGCGCGGCGCCCAGCCGGAGCCGGACGCCGACCTCGGTGCCCGGCGCACCGTCGTGGACGCGTTCCTCACCGCGGCGCGCGGCGGCGACCTGGAGGCGCTCGTCTCCGTGCTCGCCCCGGACGTCGTGGTGCGCGTCGACGGCGGACCGCTGCGCCCGCGCACCGTGCTCCGGGGCCGGGAAGCCGTCGCCCAGGGGGCGATGACGTTCGCCCGGGTCGCCGAGCTCACCCGTCCCGCGCTGGTCAACGGCGCGCCGGGGGCAGCGGCCTTCAAGGACGGCCGGCTCGTGTCGGTGGCGGCGTTCACCGTCTCCGGTGGGCTGATCACCGCGCTCGACATCGTCAACGACCCGGGGCGGATCGACCGCATCGACCCCGCCGTGCTCGACGGATGACGCCCCGGTCTCAGCGGGGTGCCAGCGACGCCGCGTCGACGACGGGCCGTCGGCGCTACCGTCGAACCCGTGACCTCCACCACACCACCCTCGCCGTTCACCGAGACCAGCGGCCCGGCCCGGCACGCGGCCTTCGCGGAGCTCGCGGCCACCGGGCCGGTGCAGAAGGTCATGCTGTTCACGGGCGTCCCGGCGTGGGTGGCCACCGGGTACGCCGAGGCCCGGGAGCTGCTCACACACCCGGCCGTGGTCAAGTACGTGGGCGGCCCGCACATGGACGCGATGCCGCCGGAACTGAACACCGCGCTCAACACCCACCTGCTCAGCACGAACCCGCCCGACCACACGCGGCTGCGCCGGCTGGTCACCGCGGCGTTCACCACCCGCCGGGTCGAGGCGCTGGCACCGCGCGTCCAGGAGATCGCCGACGCCCTGCTCGACGACCTGGCCGCGGCCGGCGGGGGCGGGCGCCCCGTCGACCTCGTCGAGGGGTTCGGCTTCCCGCTGCCGATCACCGTGATCACCGAGCTGCTCGGCATCCCGCCGGGCGACCGCGCCGAGTTCCGGCGCTGGTCGTCGATCACCGTCAACGGCCCGGTGCACCCGGCGGACGTGTACGTCGACGCGGTCCGCAGCCTGGTCGGCTACGTGCGTGAGCTGATCACCGCGAAGCGCGCCGAACCGGGTGACGACCTGCTCTCCGCGCTCATCGCGGTGCACTCCGACGGCGACCGGCTCTCGCAGGACGAGCTCACGTCGATGGTGTCCCTGCTGCTCCTCGCCGGGCACGAGACCACCGTCAACCTCATCGTCAGCGGCACGCTCGCCCTGCTGCGCCACCCCGACCAGCTCGCGCTGCTGCGGGCCGAGCCCGCGCGGCTGCCCGCCGCCGTCGAGGAACTGCTGCGCTACGACGGCCCGGTGCAGGTCACGATCCCGGCGTTCGCCGCGGCACCCATCGAGATCGGCGGGGTGACGATCCCCGCGGGCGACGTCGTGCTGCCCGCGCTGCTCGCCGCCAACCGTGACCCCGAGCGCTTCCCGGAACCGGACCGGCTCGACGTCACGCGGGCCCCGAACCCGCACATGGCGTTCGGCCACGGGCTGCACCACTGCGTCGGCGCCCCGCTCGCCCGGCTCGAGGGCCGGATCGCGCTGGGCACGCTGCTCGCCCGCTTCCCCGACCTGCGCCTCGCCGACCCGGACACGGAGCCCGCCCGCGACCCCGGCCTGCTCCTGAACGGGGTGGTCGCGCTCCCGGTCGTGCTCGGCTGAGCCTCGCCCCTGGACGAATGAGTCCGACGTGATGCCGATCATGTGTACGTCGATTGTCGGCAGTGGTGGCGGGACGACAGATCGGTCGTCGCGGCACCATTTCGGGCGATCACGAGCCGCCGGCCGGCCCGTCGTCCCGGCCCTGACCGCTACGACCACCGGCCGAGTCCGGAATTGCTCGTTCTAGGGCGTGTCCTGTAGGCCCCGGGCCGCGGGCTTCGTGATCGAGATCGTCCCTGGCAAGGCGCGGCACGAGCCGTTGTACTGGACGTACCCGGTCGTGCCGGCAACGCCGCCAGGGGCGATCTCGGCGCGAAGAGCGTGGTCCTGGGCTTACAGGACAGGCCCTAGGCGCTGGTGCGCCGGGCGCGGGAGCGCCGGGCGCGCTGGCACTTCGGGCACCAGAACAGGTTCCGGGCCGCGTGCTCGGCGTGGGCGATGGGCGTGCCGCAGACGAGGCACGGCTGCCCGGTGCGGCGGTACGCGTAGACCTCGCCGCCGTGCCGGTCCTGTCGCGGCGCCCGGCCCGTGCGCTCCGGGTCGTGCTCCGGAGCAACGGTGTCGATGCGGCCGGTGCGCACGCCCTCCCGCATCAGCGCGGCGAGGTCGTCCCACATCGCGTCCCACTGCGCCCTGCGCAGCGACCGGCCGGGCAGCCGGGGGTCGATCCGGTGCCGGAACAGCAGCTCGGCCCGGTAGACGTTCCCCACGCCCGCGATCACCGACTGGTCCATCAGCAGCGTCGCGAGCGGCGCGCGCGACCGCGAGATCCGGGCCCACACGTCGTCGGGGTCGGCGTCGGAGCGCAACGGGTCGGCGCCGAGGCGGGCCCGCACGGCGGCGGCCTCGGCGTCGGTGACCAGCTCGCACGCCGCGGCACCGCGCAGATCGGCGTAGTGGGTGGGCCCCACCATCCGCATCCGCACCTGCCCCACCGGCTCCGCGGCCGGCAGCGGCTCGTCGCTGAACGTGCCGTACAGCCCGAGGTGGACGTGCACCACGAGGTCGGGGCCGTAGTGGTGGAACAGGTGCTTGCCGTGCGCCTCCGTCTGCTCCAGCACGCGGCCGTCGAGGAGCGCAGCGCTCGCCGCGAACCGCCCCTGCGGGCTGGACACGGCCACCGGGTGCCCCGCGAACCGGCTGCGGTGCAGGTCGGCGAGCCGGTGGAGGGTGTGACCTTCGGGCATCTACGTCGTGGTCGTGGGGGCCGGGATCTGCTCGGGCGGCAGCGCGGGCGGCACGCCCGTGCGCTCGTACTCGGTGAGCAGGTCGATCCGCCGCTGGTGGCGCTCCTGCCCGGAGAACGGGGTGGCGACGAACGCCTCGACGATCCCCGCGGCCTCCTGCAGCGAGTGCATCCTGGCCCCGACGGCCACCACCTGCGCGTCGTTGTGCTGGCGGCCGAGCGTGGCGGTCTCGACGCTCCACGCCAGCGCGCACCGGATGCCGGGCACCTTGTTCGCCGCGATCTGCTCACCGTTGCCGGAACCGCCGAGCACGACACCCAGGCTGCCCGGGTCGGCCAGCGTGCGGCGGGCGGCCTCGACGCAGAACGGCGGGTAGTCGTCGGCGGCGTCGTAGGCCGCGGGCCCGACGTCGATCGCCTCGTGGCCCAACCCGGTCAGGTGGGCGACCAGGTGTGCCTTGAGCTCGAAACCGGCGTGGTCGGACCCCAGGTAGACGCGCACGGTGCCCCATCCTCCCTCATGCCCGGCCGCCATTCCCATCGTGGTGGGACTCGCGGGCGTCCGAGACGTCCGGCTCCGGGACGTCCGGATCAGTGGCGGCCACGATGGCCGGTGGCGCGTCCTCGTCCGCCCCGAGGATCTCCGGCGGCACGCCGACGCGGGCGTCGATCTGCTCACCCAGGTAGCGCACGACCACGGCCGCGGCGGCCGTCGCCGGCACGGACAGGAACGCGCCCGCGATGCCGTAGAGCGTGCTGCCCGCGGTGACGGCGAGCAGCACGACCGCGGCGTGCAGGCGGAGGCTGCGCGCCTGCAACATCGGCTGCAGCACGTTGCCCTCGAGCTGCTGCACGGCCACGATGATCACGAGCACGACCAGCGCCGTCGTGAACCCGTTGCTGACCAGCGCGACGAGCACCGACAACGCGCCCGCCACCAACGCCCCGACGATCGGGATGAACCCGCCGAGGAACGTGAGCACGGCGAGCGGGATCGCGAGCGGAACCCCGAGCAGCACCAGCCCGAGCCCGATGAGCAGGGCGTCGACGAGCGCCACGAACGCCTGCACGCGGATGAAGTCGCCGAGCGTGACCCAGATCCGGCGCAGCACCTCCACCATGTGCCCGCCTGCCCCGTCCCCCGCGACCGCACGCAGCCACGGCAGGAACCGCGGCCCGTCCTTCACGAACAGGAACACGAGCACCAGCGTGAGCAGGGCCGTGATCACACCGGACGCCACGCTCCCGACGCCGGTGAGCACGCTCGTGGTGATCGTCGACACGCTCTGCTGCAGCTGTGCGGTGGCGGTCTGCAGCGCGGCGTCGAGCTGGCCCCGGGCGAGGTTCAGCGGCGGCCCCGACAGCCACTCCTGGATGGACTGGATGCCCGTGAGCGCGCTCTGCGTGATCTGCGGGACGCTGCCCGACACCGACGTGCTGATCAGCACGACGATGCCCGCGAGCACGACGATCCCCGCCAGCAGCACCGTGGCGGCTGCGAGCGCGGGCGGGAAGCGGTGCCGGCACAACCAGCCCGTCGGCGGCCACAGCACCGTCGCGAGTATCACCGCGAGGAGCACCGGCATCACGATCGACCACAGCGCCCCGACCAACAGCCAGATCAGCGTCGCACCTGCGGCGGCGAGGATCAGCCGCAGGCTCCACCGCGCCGCCCACGTGATGCCCTCACCGATCGCGGTGCCCCGGCCCCCCCGCGGGGCCTCGCTCGTCGCCACGGCTGCTCCCTTCCGGTGTCCCGCCCAAGACTCCCAGACAACGGCCGATCAGCGCCGCTGACGTGCGTCGCGCACCGACCGTTCACATCTGCACACGTTTTGCGACGTTCCGCCTCGGCCCTGCCGACGGGCTGCCACGGTTCCGCACCGGACCGAGAAGTCACTCCCCAGTTGTGAGGCCAGCGGAATGGATGCAGGCACCTTCGTCATCGCACTGCTGACGGCGGCGGGCGCGCTGCCGGCCCGGCTGCGCTCGGCACGCTCCCCGACGCGACATCACCCACCGCATCACCCGTGGCGCGCTGCGTCGCCGCCCCCGACGAACGCTCCCGGGGCACATCGGACCGGCAACGGACCGACACCGACGTCGGCTCCCGGCAGGACACCGGCGCGAGTTCCTCGGCGCTCGCGCAGGAGCTGGCCCAGGAGCTCGCCGACGTCGTGGCCGAGAGCGACGACGCCACCTCCCGCAGGCTCGCCGCCGCACTCGCCGCGGCAGGCTTCGAGGCGAGCGCAGGGCAGGAGACCGCCGCGTCACGCACCGAGGAACCCGACCGGGAGAACCGCCTCGACGACGAGCAGCTCCGGGACGACCAGATCGGCGGCAACGACCGGGCCGACCGGCTCGACGAAAGCCGGCTCGACGACAACCGGCTCGAGGACCGGACCGGCCGCGACCAACGCGACGACGAGCTCGACGACAACCGCTTCGACGACAACCGCCTCGACGACAGCCGCCTGGAGGACGACCGGCTCGGCGGGAACGAGGCTGACGAGCAGCTGGGCTGCGACGGGCGCGCCGCGGATCCCGACGACGCCTCGGGAGGCAGAGCCACCGGCCGCGGCGACGATGCGCGCTCCCAACGCTCCAGCGACCTGGAGGACGTGCTCTCCTCCCTCGGGGAGGAACGCGCCGCGCGCGAGCGGGACGGCGGCTCCGCAGGGCGTGGTGGAGCGGGCATCGCCGACGCGCTCGAGCGCGCTACCGGGCCGCCGGATGAGCGGCGACACCGGCGCGTCCCGGCCGTGGCGCCGCCCCCCGGCGGCCAAGCGGCCGGCACGGCGCGGCAGGCCGAACAGCAGGCTCCGCCGCCGCACCTGCGGCCGGCACCCGGCCCCGCCACCCGCCCCGACCTCGCCGCGATCGGGCACCCGCACGCCCACCCGGCGCCTGCCACGCTCCCGGCCCGGTGCGCCGACGCGGGCGCGCTGGCCGCCGCGTTCGGCGTCGACTTCCTGTCCTGGGACGAGAGCAACCCCGGGCGGCGCGGCCGCGCGCTCACCCCGTACGTCGTGCCACCCGTGCTGGAGGAGCGCATCGCCGCCACCGGCTGGTCGGGCAGCGGGCGGCAGCGGGGCGAGCTGGCGCTGCCGGGTGCGGTCGTCGCGCTGTCGCAGGACCGGCTGCTGGTGCACGTCCGGGTCCGGGTCACCCCGTTCCGCAGGCTCACCCGCGCCCCGGCCTGCGGCCGTCCCGCCGATGTCCGTCCCGCCGATGTCCTCCCGTACCCGGCCGCCGCGCCGCACCGGCCGCTCCGGGCTGGGTGGGCCTCGACTCCTACTGGTACGAGCTGCTCGTCCCGGTGCGGGAGATCGCCGACCAGTGGCGCGTGGACATCGGCGCGGTCATCGTCGTGCCACCGGTGCCGCCCGACCTGCGGGACGGGGCGGTGCCACCGTGACCGTGCGATCCCACGGGTACCGCCCCGGTGGGCCTGCCGAGGCCACCTACGACGACGGGCCCACCCGGCCGCGCCCCCGGGCGAGCTGGGCGGACCGGCCGTGGCGGCCCGGGTACAACCCGGACGACCCGCCCACGGAGGAGATCCCGGTGATCCCACCGGGCCCCGCCGTCCCGGACTGGAGCAGGCTCGCCCCCGCCCAGCCCTACCAGCCGTCGACCGCGTTCCACCTGGCCGATATCGACGTGGCCAGCGATGCCGTGCTCACCGACGAGTCGTTGGTCCGCCACCAGCGGGCCACCCCCACCGAAGGATGGCGGCTGGCCCTGTACGCGGCGTCGGGGGGCCGCATCAACCCCGGCCAGAGCGTGCACGAGGCGGCAAGGGTGGAGCTGGTCCACCGCATCCGGCGGCCGCTGCCCGCGCCGCACCGGGTGGCGGTCGTCTCGGTCAAGGGCGGCGTCGGCAAGACCACGGTGGCCGCCTGCCTGGGGCTGGTGCTCGCCGAGCTGCGCGGCGACCGCGTCGTTGCCCTCGACGCCAACCCCGACGCCGGCACGCTCGCCGAACGCCTCACCGGGCCGGGCGGGCCCACGGTCCGCGACCTCTACGAGGACATGCCCAACCTCGCCTCGGTCGCCGAGCTCACCCGCTACACCCGCGGTGCAGGCCGCCTGCACGTGCTGGGCAGCGAGCAGGAACCCGCGATGGGCGAGGCGTTCAGCGCCGAGGAGTACCTGGACGTCACGTCGCTGCTCGAACGCTTCTACAACGTGATCATCACCGATTCCGGCACCGGGATGGTGCACTCGGCGATGGAGGCCACGCTCGCCACGGCCGACAGTCTCGTGGTCGTCGGCTCCCCCACCGTCGATGGCGCCAACCGCGCCAGCCGCACCCTGTCGTTCCTCGCCGACGAGGGCTACCGCGTGGCGGCCGAGCAGTCCGTCGTCGTGCTCTGCGGCGACCGGCACAGCCCGACATCGACCGCGCGCTCATCCGGTCCCACTTCGCGGCCCGCTGCCGCGCGGTGGTCGACATACCGCCCGACCCGCACCTCGCCACCGGCGGCCGGATCGACCCGGCGCTCTGGCGGGGCCCCACCCGCGACGCCTGGTACCTCCTCGCGGCGCACGTCGCCGACGGCTTCGGCGCCCCGTCCCCCACCGCTACGGCACCGCCCTTCGCGGTGCCGGCACCCGACTCCGGCTGACCCCATCCCGACGACACCCAGGAACACCGACGTACGAGGACGGCGATACCGATGGATCCCATGAAGAGCCGGAGGTGGATCGCTGCGGCCGCGCTCGCCGCCGCGGTGGTGTTCCTCGTCATGATCACTGGCCAGCACGGGCCCGCGACGCCGGGAGCCGCGTCGGCGCAGGTCTCGCAGTCCGGGGCGGTGTTGTCCTCCGACGGCGGCCCACCCCGGGGCAGCGGCGACGACGGCGACGACAACGGCGACGAGGGCGCGAACCGCGGGGACGGCGCGGGAGAGACCGCCGACCGGGAGGAGGTCATCGACGCGCTGCAGGGCCTTCTCGACGCGCTCGGCGTCTCGGCCGACGAGCTCGCCGACGGAGCGGCCGGCTGCAACGGCGGGCAGGAGGAGTCCGGCGCGGGCAACGGCGCCGGCAGGTCGGGGGAGAAGGCGCAGGAGAAGGACGAGGGCTGCGAGCAGTCCGGGCGGTCGTCGGCCAACCGCTCGGCGGACGCACGATCAAGATCGCGGGCTTCGCGTTCGGGCAGCCGCTGACCGTCGAGCCGGGCGCCACCGTCGAGGTCGTGAACACCGACGCGGCACCGCACAACGTCACCGCGTCCGACAAGAGCTTCGAGACACCCGACCTGAACCAGGACGAGACGGCCACCTTCACCGCACCGTCCACGCCCGGCCGGTACGAGTTCACCTGCACCCTCCACCCGGAGATGACCGGCACGTTGGTGGTCGAGGCGCCGGGGCCGAGCAGAGCCGCTCGCGTTCGTCGGAACCCGGCTCGGGGCGTGCGGGCGCCGGCCACGAGGCTCCCAGCAGCACTCGACCACGGCGCCGGACCGGACGAAGACGGGCGCCGACGGTGGCTACTAGGAGCGCGGCCACCAGGAGGGCGGCCACCATGGGCGCCGTGACGAACTCCCTCCCGGTGCAGGCCGGGCCGGGATCGGTCGCCGCGGCGCGCGGCTCCGCGCGGACCGTGCGGCGGTGGGTCGTCGGGTTCGCGGTGGTGCTGCTCGCACCGCTCGCGGTCCGGGTCGTCGCGGGCGGGCCCGCGCCGGTGTGGGCGATGCTGACCGACCTCACCGGTCTCTTCGCGCTCTCGGCGATGGTCTGCACGTTCGTGGTGGTCTGCCGGCTGCGGGTGCTGTCGCGGGCCGCCGGGATCACCGCACTGCTCTCGGCCCACCGGAGCATGGGGGTGCTGGCCGCGGGCAGCGTGGTGCTGCACATCGCAGTCGTGATCGCCGCCGACCTCGACAACCTGTACCTCCTGACGTGGGTCGCCGCGCCACCGCGGGCCCGCGCCGCCACCGTGGCCACCGTCGCGCTCGCGGGCGTGATCGCGCTCGGTGTGCTGCGGCGGCGGGTGCGCCAGGATTACGAGCTGTGGCGCTGGGCCCACCTGGTGCTGAGCGTGGCGGCGGTCGGCCTGTCGGCGCTGCACGTCCTGCTGGTCGGGCAGCTGGTGGCGCAGCCCGTGATGCGCTGGGTGCTGGTGGCGGTGGCCGCGGTGCTCGTCGCCGGGCTCTGGCACCGGCTGTCGGCGGCACGACGCTCGAGCGAGCACGTGGTGCGGGAGGTCTGCCACGACTCCCCCAGCGTCTGCACGCTCGTGCTCGACCCGCGCGGCGCGCCGCTGCGGTTCGCACCGGGCCAGTTCGCGTGGCTGCGCCTGGCCAAGGGCGGCGGTGAGGAGCACCCGTTCACCATCGCCTCGTCGGCCTCGGGTGGCGGGTGTGCGTTCACGGTGCGTTCCACGGGCGACTTCGGCACCCTGCTGCGCAACCTCCCCCCGGGCACCCCGGTCTGGGTCGACGGGCCGTACGGCTCGTGCAGCCTCGATCTGCTCCCCCAGCCGGCCTCGGGCGTCGCCATGATCGCCGCGGGGGTGGGGATCACCCCGATGCTGAGCATGGTGCGCACGCTCGCCGACCGGCACGACCCGCGACCGTTGCTCCTGGTCCGGGCCGCGGCGACACCGCAGGAACTCCTGTTCCGCCACGAGCTGGCCCAGCTGGCCCAGCGGCTCGACCTCACCGTCGTCGAGGTCGTGCGCACACCCCCACCCGGCTGGCGGGGAGCCACGGGCGACATCGGCACGCCGCTGCTGCGCGCGGTGCTGCCGCACCCGGGCAGGCGCTCTGCACTCGACCACTTCATCTGCGGCCCGCCGGGTTTCGTCACCGCGGTGGCCCGCGGCCTGCGCGAGCTCGGCGTGCCCGAGCACCGCATCCACATCGAGCAGTTCTAGACGCGAAGGGCGGGCGACGTGCGATCACCAGTCTCGAGGGCCGCGCTCTGGGTGGGCGCGGCCGTGCTGGCCGTCATCGTGACGTTCGCGGTGTTCGGCTCGGGGAGCTCAGCGGGTTTCACGTTCGACCAGCAGGCGGGCGCCACCCGCACCGAGTTCGGCCCGCTCTCGGCCTCCGACGTCGACCTGCTGGTGAAGGTGCGGCAGGCAGGGCTCTGGGAGACCCCCACCGGGCAGCAGATGCAGCAGCGTGGCGCCAACTCGGTGGTGCGCGACGTGGGCGGGCGCCTCGCGGCGGAGCACATCGAGCTCGACGCGATCGTCCGCCAGACCGCCGACCAGCTCGGCACCACCCTGCCGAGCCAGCCGTCGGCCCAGCAGCAGGGCTGGATGGAGGAGATCTCCGCCCGCACCGGCACCGACTACGACCGCACCGCCGTGAACCTGCTGCGCCAGGCACACGGGAAGGTGCTCCCGGTCATCTCCCAGGTGCGCTCGGGCACCCGCAACGAGCTGGTCCGCGAGTTCGCGACGACGGCGGGCCAGTTCGTCACCCGCCACCACGAGTACCTGGAGAGCACGGGCCTCGTCGACTTCGAGGCGCTGCCCGAACCGCCCGCTCCCGCGGCGGCACCGGTCCCGGCCGCATCCGCGGCGGCCGGGACCGGTGGCACGGCGCCGGTGCTCACGGCGGCCGGTAGCGGCGCGGGGGACGGCACCGGCGCGGTCGGCGGCGTACTGGCCGCGGTCCGCGACGCCTCGCTGTCCTCGTGGCTCGCGGCCGCACTGGCCTTCATCGCCGTGCTCGGCGGCGGCGCGCTGCTCGACATGCTGCTGCGCGACCGCTCCCGCACCCGGCCCGCGGGCCCGGCCCCCACCAACTCCTACCCGCCGCCGCAGCCGTTCCCCACGCCGCAGCGCCCACCGGCGCCGCCCGGGTCCACCCCGGCAGGCGGCCCGCCCGCCGGCACCGTCCGGGCGGTCCGGCGGCGTTCGGGCTGATCGTGATCGGGGTGCTGGCGCTGCCCCCGATGCTGGAGGGCGCCGTGTCGCCACCGGCGCAGCCGTCCGGGTCGCCTGCCGTGGCCGCGGGCTTCGCCGCGCTCGACCCCGCCCCCGACCACGTCCTCGCCCTCGTCGCCGCCACGGAGGACGAACCCGACGAGAAGAAGGACGAGAAGAAGGATGCGGATGCACAGGAGGGCGGCGAGAAGGGCGACGAGGCGGGCGACGACGCCCGGGAGGAGCTGAGCGCGGCGCTCGCCGACCGCCAGGCGGACCAGCAGAACGAGAACCAGCAAAACGACCGGAACGACGACGACCAGAAGGACGACCAGAAGGACGACCGGCAGGAGAACGAGCAGGACGGCGACGCCGACGACGAGTTCCCCGGCCGCGAGAACGCTGCTCCACCCGCGCTCGCCGACTTCGCCGACATCGGTGCGGTCAACCGGCTCGTCTCCGAGCCCACTCCCGACGGGAACGCCTCGACCGGCAGCTTCGTGTCCGAGTGCGGCACACCGGATCCGGCGTTGCGCAACTCCGACAACTGGATCGTCGCTCCCGGCAAACCCAACGGCGCCCAGCACATGCACGACTACCTCGGCAGCACCGCCACCGACTCGTCGACCGATGCGGGCGACCTGCTGGCGTCGGAGACGTCCTGCGAGCTCGAGAACCGCTCCACCTTCTACTGGCCGGTGCTGCGCGACACGTCCCAGGTCGGCGTCGACGACAACGAGGACGGAGGTGGCCTGGACGGCAACGTCGGGGAGATCCTCGAACCAGCGCAGGTCGTCATGCAGTTCCTCGGCAACCCGACCGGGCCGGTCTTCCCCATGCCCCAGCTGCTGCGTGTGATCACCGGGGACGCCAAGGCGGTGACGAACGGGGCCGACAACGTGCGCGCCCAGTGGACGTGCCGCGGGTTCGAGGACCGGGCCACCACCGACTACCCGCTGTGTCCCGATGGCAGCAGGCTGCTGCGGGTGCTCGACTTCCCGTCGTGCTGGGACGGCGAGAACCTCGACTCGCAGGACCACCGCTCGCACGTCGTGTTCGCCGACGAGGACACCGGTGCGTGCTCGCAGGACTCGGTCGCGGTTCCGCAGCTGCGGATGATCCTCGCCTACGACATGCCGGGCGGGCGCAACTTCGCGCTCGACACGTTCCCCGACCAGCAGCACCACCCGGCCACCGACCACGGCGACTTCGTCAACGGCATGCCCGACGAGCTGATGGACGCCGTCGTCGAGTGCCTGAACGAAGGCCTGCAGTGCTGATCCCACCGACCCGGCGCACCCGGCCGACCCGGCCGGCTCGCGACGCGACCGTCACCTCCATGCACGGCTCCGTCTCCCCGGCGGGTCGGTGGGCGGCCGTCGCGCTGGGGGCCACCGTGGCCGGGCTCGCCCTCGCCGCGGTTGCGACGGCGTGCCGCCCGGCACCGCCGCCGTCGGGGTCACGGTGAGCCGGTCGGCGATGGACGTCGCCGGGGTGGCGGTCGTCGGCCTCGCACTGCTGGAGGTGCTGCTCCCACCCGGGGACCGGAGATCGGGCCCGGTGCTCGCCCGGGCGGGACACGCCGCGGTCGTGACCGCGGGGGCGTGGCTGGTGGCCGTGCTCCTCGCGATCGTCCTCGGCGCGGCCGCCGCGTTCGCCCGCCCGGTCACGGCGCTCGAACCGGACGAGCTGGCGACGTGGGCCACCCGGCTCGGTGCGGGCCAGGGCATGCTGCTCGTCGCGGGTGCCACCGCACTCGTCGTGGCGTGCACGGCCGTCCGGATACGCAGGCCCGCGCTCGTCCCACCGCGGCTGGTGCTCTCCGCCACGCTGTTCGCGATGATCACACCGGCCGTCACGGGCCACGCGGGCGCGACGCACGCGTACCAGGTGGTCGCCGTCGTCGGTGTCGGTGTCCACGTGGCGGCGGCTGCGGCGTGGGTGGGCGGCCTGGGCGCGATCCTGCTGCTGGTCGCGCCCCGGCGTGGCCTGCTCGTCACGGTGCTGCCCCGCTTCTCCCGCCTCGCCGCGGTGTGCATCGTCGCCGTGGCCGTCACCGGCGTGCTCACCGCTGCGCTCCGGCTGCCGCCCGCTCTGGCGCACGTGCGGTGGGAGGCCGCGGTGCAGCTCTACCTCGCCACCGGCACCGGCCAGCTGCTGGTGGCGAAGACGGCCGCCCTGGGCGTGATCGGTTGCCTCGGCTGGCTCACCCGCCGCCGGATGGCCGCGAGCCGCGTGCCGCTCCTGTTGTGGGCCGGCTACGAGGTCACGCTGATGGCGGTGGCGCTGGGCCTGGCGGCCGCCCTGACCCAGACGGGCAGCGGTCACTGAACCGCGTCGTCAGAAGGTGATCAGCGGCTCTCCGAAGAAGTCGGCGACGAAGTTGACGAAGAAGAAGCCGAAGAACAGGACGTTGAGCACCAGGAGCACGTAGTGCCACGGCCGCGGCCGGGCCGGGCGCGGCAGCCTCCTGTTGAGGTAGATCAGCATGAACGGGAAGATCAGCGCGCCCAGGTTCGACATGTTCGCCGAGAACTGCACGAGCGCCACCGGCAGCGCGAGGTGGATGATCACTGAGATCACGATGAGCAACGTGATCATGAAGGGGTAGTAGAAGCGGCGCGGGTCGGTCTCGATCAACCGGCGCAGGCGCAGGCTCACCGCCGGTGTGGCGTCGGTGACGACCCGCACCAGCGCCTCGAAGATGACCAGCTGCGTGGAGAACAGCACCAGCACGCCCATCAGCAGCATCACGTAGAACATCCCCGGGCCGTACTCCGGCGCCAGCGCGGTGGCGACGAACGTCGGGACGTTGGCCGTGGTGGGCTGTTCACCCGAGAGCGCCACCGCCTGTGACATGAGCACGGTGGGCAGCAGCATGCCGAGGATCGCGCCCACGAAGAACACGCCCCACATGTCCACCAGCAGCAGGCGGTACCAGCGTTTCCACAGGCCCCTGTTCTTCTCGTCGTCGGGGAACGTGACGCCGACGGAGAGCAGCTCGCGCTGGCTGCCGCGCATACCGGCGATGAACCCGGTGCGGTGCCCCATGCCGTAGCCCTTGTCGCGGTAGTGGCTCATCAGGTACCAGTTGAGCCCCGACGCCATCGCGGTGAACCCGGCGAGCGCCCCGAGCTGGGTGGCGCTGATGCCGGCGGGCGGGGCGGCGGGCGTGACGAACCCCCTGATGCCCTCCCACCACACGCTCCAGGGCACGACGATCAGGTCCACGATGAACAGGGTGAGCAGGATCGTCACCACGATGACCCAGTTGGCCAGCTCGAGCGCCCGGGTGATCCGGTGGGCCGCCGCGGCGAGCAGGAAGACGACGACGAGCAGCCCGATCGCGTACCAGCGCGTCTGCTGCATCTCCCCCGACTCGGCGACCCGGCCGTTCACCAGCGCGAACAGGCCCTGCCCTGCCGAGCCGCCCAGCCGCCCGCGATGAACGCGAAGATCACGATGAAGGCCGAGGTCGGGACCCAGAACAGCCGGCCGGGCGGCACCCGGCCCCACCCGACGGTGTTCGTCTCCCCCGTCGCGACGATGTAGCGGGAGCACTCGACGTTGTAGAACGTCTGGAGCACGGCCGAGATCAGGATCACCCAACCGACCCCGATGAAGCCGTACTGCCCCACGGCCTGTGGACCCAGCAGCCACTCGCCGCTACCGATCGACACGCCGAGCGCGATCAGGCTGGGCCCGATCGCGTAGGCCACCAGCTCACGCGGGCCGATGCGGCGGACTTTGAACACTTCCTCGGGAGTGGGCAGATCCGCCACGGCGAGGTCGGGGCGGCTGACACCGAGCGGATAGGTCCGTTGCACCTCGGTCATCGCGACCTCCAGGTGTGACAAGGATCACTCATCGTCCGACCGTTCCCCACCCGGGTCAAGGTTCGTCATCGAACCGCGACCGGTCGCCGCCGCCGAGCTCCGCTTGACCTGTACCTGACTTCAACTCCTACGGTTGCCGCCGAGCGCCGAGGAATGGAATCCGGACGAGAACTGTCGGACCCCCTCGCCATACTCGCCGCGTCCGGCCGATCGATGAGTTTCGCCGGGTGGCGCGGTCGTATCGGCGGCGGACACGCAGGAGGAGCGGCACATGAGCATGGAGATGGTGGCGTGGCAGTCGATGTACCAGGCTGCCCACGCCCAGGAGGAGAGACGGCCGTTCTCGATGGCCACGCTGCGCCGGATCGGGGTGTTCGCGCGCCCACACCGCCGTCGCATCGGCGCGTTCCTGCTGGTCAGCGTCGTGGGCGCGGTGCTGGCCGTCGCCACACCGGTGCTCGCGGGCCGGGTCGTCGACGCGATCGTCAACGGCGGTCCCATCGGGGTCGTCGTCAGCCTGGCCGCGGTCATCGCCGTCATCGCGGTGGTC
This sequence comes from Pseudonocardia sp. CNS-004, assembly GCA_001942185.1. Classification (GTDB taxonomy): domain Bacteria; phylum Actinomycetota; class Actinomycetes; order Mycobacteriales; family Pseudonocardiaceae; genus Pseudonocardia. The sequence goes on along the minus strand of MKJV01000156.1, from coordinate 149,700 downwards.
GAGGCGGGCGTGGGCATCCTGCAGCGGTTCCTGTCGGCATCGCTGGGCGAGGGGCTCATCCTCGACCTGCGCGCCGCGGTCTTCGACCACGTGCAGCGCCAGCCCGTCGCGTTCTTCACCCGCACCCGCACCGGCGCGCTCGTCAGCAGGCTGAACAACGACGTCATCGGGGCGCAGCGGGCGTTCAGCGACACGCTCTCCGGGGTCGTCGGCAACCTGGTCACGCTCGCGCTCACGCTCGCCGTGATGCTCAGCCTGTCGTGGCAGGTCACACTGCTGGCGCTGGTGCTGCTGCCGGTGTTCGTGCTCCCGGCGCGGCGGATGGGCCGCAGGCTCGCCTCCCTCGAGCGGGAGGCGGCCGACCACAACGCGGCGATGGGCACCACCATGACCGAGCGGTTCTCGCGCCCGGCGCCACGCTCGTCAAGCTGTTCGGCAGGCCCGCCCACGAGACCCGTGTGTTCGTCGCCCGCGCGGCCCGCGTGCGCGACATCGGCGTGCGCAGCGCGATGGTGCAGTGGGTGTTCGTCTCGGCGCTCACCCTCGTGTCCGCCCTCGCGCTGGCCCTCGTCTACGGCCTGGGTGGCTACATCGCGCTCACCGGCGGCATGGCCGCGGGCGACGTGGTCGCGCTGGCCCTGCTCCTCACCCGCCTCTACGCCCCCCTCACGGCGCTGGCGAGCGCCCGGGTCGAGGTGATGAGCGCGCTGGTGAGCTTCGAGCGCGTGTTCGAGGTGCTCGACCTGGAGCCGCTGGTCGCCGAGCCCGCCGAGCCGGTGCGGCTGCCCGACGGCCCGCTGTCGGTGGAGTTCGGCGGGGTCGGGTTCGCCTACCCGTCGGCCGACAAGGTGTCGCTGGCCTCGCTGGAGGAGGTGGCCCGGCTCGACACCCGCGGTGGCGAGCAGGTGCTGCACGACGTCACGTTCCGGGCCGAGCCCGGGCAGATGATCGCGCTGGTCGGGTCGTCGGGAGCGGGCAAGTCCACGATCGCGCAGCTGCTCCCCGCCTCTACGACGTCGACTCCGGCTCGATCGAGATCGGCGGGGTCGACGTGCGCAGCCTGTCGTTCGACTCGATCCGCGCGGCGCTGGGCCTCGTCACCCAGGACGGCCACCTGTTCCACGAGTCGATCCGCGCCAACCTGCTGCTGGCCGCGCCCGAGGCGAGCGACTCCGACATCTGGCACGCGCTGGAGAGGGCCCGGCTCGACGAGCTCGTGGCGTCGCTGCCCGACGGCCTCGACACGATCGTCGGCGAGCGCGGCTACCGGCTCTCCGGTGGCGAGCGCCAGCGGCTCACGATCGCCCGCCTGCTGCTGGCCAAGCCGCGGGTCGTGGTGCTCGACGAGGCCACCGCCCATCTCGACTCCACCTCGGAGGCCGCGGTCCAGGAGGCGCTGGGCGAGGCCCTCGAAGGCCGCACGGCGATCGTGATCGCCCACCGGCTGTCCACCATCCGCGCCGCCGACCAGATCCTGGTGCTCGAGGCGGGCCGGGTCGTCGAGCGCGGCACCCACACCGAGCTGCTCGCCCGCGACGGGCGCTACGCCGAGCTCCACCACACGCAGTTCGACCAGCCCGGCACCGACTCACCCCGCGTCGAGGCTCCGGTCGCACTGGCCGGCAGCTGATCGGGGCCGCCCGGCCGGGCTGAGGGGTCCCGGCCGGGCGGGGCATTCGCCACCGCACGGAGCGGCCGCCGAGCTGTGATCGCCAGAAGTGGTGTCACGGCGACAGATCTGTCGCTCCTTCACCATTTCTGGCGATCGCTGGACGCGCCGCGAGGATCCCGAGCCTGTGTGGCGACGAACGGCACGCTGCAGTCGTGATCGCCCTCCGGCAGACTCGTCTGGTGGACTTCCGCTCCTCCTACCGACACGGGTTCCTCCGCGCCGCCTCCTGCACGATCCGCACCTCGATCGCCCAGCCTGCGGTGAACGCCGAGGCCGTGCTGGCGGCGGCGCGGGAATGCCACGACGACGGCGCCGGGCTCGCGGTCTTCCCCGAGCTCACGCTCTCGGGCTACTCGATCGAGGACGTCCTGATGCAGGACACCCTGCTGGACGCGGTCGAGGACGCGTTGCTGGAGGTCGTGGCCGGGTCGGCCGACCTGCTGCCGGTGCTCGTCGTGGGGGCGCCGCTGCGCCACCGGCACCGGATCCACAACGCGGCGGTCGTGATCCACCGGGGCCGGGTGCTCGGGGTGGCGCCGAAGTCGTACCTGCCGACGTACCGGGAGTTCTACGAGCAGCGACAGGTCGCGCCGGGCGACGACGTGCGCGGCACGCTGCGGATCGGGGGCGCCGAGGTCCCGTTCGGGCCCGACCTGCTCTTCGCCGCCGAGGACGTGCCGGGGTTCGTGCTGCACGTCGAGGTGTGCGAGGACATGTGGGTGCCGATCCCGCCCAGCGCGGAGGCCGCGCTCGCGGGCGCACCGTGCTCGCCAACCTCTCCGGCAGCCCCATCACGGTGGGCCGGGCGGAGGACCGGGCCCTGCTCGCGCGGTCGGCGTCGTCGCGCTGCCTCGCGGCGTACGTGTACGCGGCGGCAGGCGAGGGCGAGTCGACCACGGACCTGTCCTGGGACGGCCAGACCATGATCTGGGAGAACGGGGTGCTGCTCGCCGAGACCGAACGGTTCCCGATCGGGCCGCGCCGGTCCGTGGCCGACGCGACCTGGACCTGCTGCGGGCCGAGCGCCTGCGCATGGGCACGTTCGACGACAACCGGCGCCACCACGCCGGCCGTACGGACGCGTTCCGGCAGGTGGAGTTCCGGCTGGACCCGCCGGACGACGACATCGGCCTGCGCCGGGAGGTCGAGCGGTTCCCGTTCGTGCCGGCCGACGAGACCCGGCTGGAGCAGGACTGCTACGAGGCCTACAGCATCCAGGTGTCCGGGCTGGAGCAGCGGATGCGGGCGATCGCGCAGCCGAAGGTCGTCATCGGGGTGTCGGGCGGGCTGGACTCCACGCACGCGCTGATCGTCGCGGCGAAGGCGATGGACCGGGAGGGCCGGCCGCGCAGCGACATCCTCGGGTTCACGCTGCCCGGGTTCGCCACCGGCGAGCGGACGAAGGGCAACGCCACCCGGCTCGCCGAGGCGCTCGGGATCACGTTCACCGAGCTCGACATCACCGAGACGGCCCGGCTGATGCTGAAGAACCTGGAGCACCCGTTCGCCGAGGGTGAGCCGGTGTACGACGTGACGTTCGAGAACGTGCAGGCGGGGCTGCGCACCGACTACCTGTTCCGGGCGGCCAACCAGCGGGGCGGGATCGTGCTGGGCACCGGCGATCTGTCCGAGCTGGCGCTCGGCTGGTCGACCTACGGCGTGGGCGACCAGATGTCGCACTACAACGTCAACGGCGGGGTGCCGAAGACGCTCATCCAGCACCTGATCCGCTGGGTCGTGTCGTCGAAGCAGTTCGACGACGACGTGAACGCCGTGCTCGTCGACGTCCTCGACACCGAGATCACGCCGGAGCTGGTGCCCACCGGCGAGGACGAGGAGGTGCAGAGCAGCGAGGCGAAGGTCGGGCCGTACTCGCTGCAGGACTTCTCGCTCTTCCACGTGCTGCGCTACGGGTTCCGGCCGTCGAAGATCGCCTTCTTGGCGTGGCACGCGTGGCACGACCCGGAGCACGGCGACTGGCCCGCGGGGTTCCCGGTGGACGAGCGGCCGTCGTACTCGCTGGCCGAGATCAAGCACTGGCTGGAGGTGTTCGCACAGCGCTTCTACGGTTTCAGCCAGTTCAAGCGGTCGGCGCTGCCGAACGGCCCGAAGGTCGCGGCGGGTGGTTCGCTCTCGCCACGCGGTGACTGGCGGGCGCCCTCGGACATGTCGGCGCGCATCTGGCTCGACGAGATCCACACACAGGTCCCGGCAGAGTGGAAGGCGTGAGCCGAAGACTCTGGGTGCTGGCGCTCGTGGCGCCGCTGCTCGCCGCCGTCCCGCTGGCCTGGTTCGCCGCGTCGACCGACGCCCGGCGCACCACTGTGGACCAGGCGATCGCCCGGCCCGTCGCGCTGGTGCTGGGTGCCGGGCTGCGCACCGACGGGCGCCCGAGCCTGCTGCTCGCCAGGCGCCTGGACGTCGCCGCCGCCCTCTTCCGCCGCGGCACGGTCGACGCGGTGCTGGTCAGCGGCGCGGACGACGAGCCGGCCGCGATGCGCACGTACCTGGTCGCCGCGGGCGTGCCCGACGCCAAGATCGTCGGCGACCCGGCGGGCTTCCGCACGTGGGACTCGTGCGTGCGGGCCCGCGAGGTGTACGGGGTGCGTTCGGCGATCGTCGTCACGCAGGAGTTCCACCTGCCCCGCGCGGTCGTGCTCTGCAGGGCCGCCGGCATCGACGCCGCGGGCGTCGGCGACGCGAGCCTGCGGGTGCGCCGCACCGCCACGGTCTACGGCTGGCTGCGGGAGATCCCGGCCGCGGTCAGGGCCCTCGGCGACGCGTTCTTCCGCCCTCCGCCGCGGCGCGCCGGGGAGCCGACGAGCGTCCTCGCCGACGCCGTACAGGCTCCCCGTGCCCCTGGAGCTTCCTCCACTTCCTGACGGGAACACTGGAGGTTCATCCGTCGTCGCCCGGGCGGCCGGTGGCTTCACTGGAGCCCGTGACCACCGCGACCACCCATCCCGCACTCGCCCCGGCCCGGCTCGGGGTCCACGCCCTGCGCAACCGGCTGGCCGTATCCCCGATGACCCGCGTCTCGGCCACCCCGGACGGCGTGCCGACCGAGGACATGGCCGACTACTACGCCGCATTCGCCGACGGCGGGTTCGGGTTGATCATCACCGAGGGCGTCCACCCGGACGCCGAGCACAGCCAGGGCTACCTGAACCAGCCCGGCATCGTCACCGACGCCCACGTCGCAGGCTGGCGGACGATCACCGAACGGGCGCGCGCCGCGGGTGCCGTGGTGATCGCGCAGCTGATGCACGCCGGCGCCCTGTCGCAGGGCAACCCGCACCGCGCAGGCACCGTCGGGCCGTCGGCGGTGCAGCCGCGCGGGGAGATGATGCCGGAGTACGGCGGGAGCGGACCGTGGCCGGTGCCTGCCGAGCTCACCGTCCGCGACCTGGAGCGGATCGTCGAGGGGTTCGCCGCCGCCGCGGTGCGCGCCCGCGAGGCGGGCTTCGACGGTGTCGAGATCCACGCCGCGAACGGCTACCTGCTCGACCAGTTCCTCACCGAGTACACCAACCTGCGCACCGACGCCTACGGCAGTTCCCCGGCCGGCCGGGCGCGTCTCACGGCCGAGGTGACGGGCGCCGTACGCGCCGCGGTCGGGTCGGAGTTCCTCGTCGGTGTCCGGCTCTCCCAGACGAAGGTCAACGACTTCGAGTACCGCTGGCCCGGCGGCCGCCGCGAGGCGGAGACGATCTACACGGCCGTCGCCGACGCCCGGGCGGACTACCTGCACATCGCCAGCGAGGGGCGGGCGTTCCTGGCGACCGCGGTGCTCGACGGCGGGACCACGACGACCGCGCTGGCCCGCAGCACCACCGGCCTCCCGGTGATCGCCAACGGCGGCATGCACGACCCGCGACAGGCCGAGCAGGTGCTCACCGACGGCCACGCCGACCTGCTCAGCGTGGCCCGCGGGGCACTCGCGAACCCCGACCTGCCGCGCCGGCTGGCCACCGGAGCACCGCTCGAGCCGTTCGACCGCGCGATGCTCTCCCCCGGTGTGACCCTCGACGACGCCCGGCGGTGGCGGAACGCCCGCGACGCGCGGTGAGGCTAGGAGGGTCTTGAACGACTCCGGCCGTAGCGAGCGGCGTCGCGCAGTAGGCCCGAGTTGTTCAGGGCGCTCCTGGGGTCACGACGCCCGGTCCGGACCGGCGAGGAGGCGGTCCGGCTCCGTCGCGTACACCGTCATCCAGGTCGGCCGGAGGCGGTAGTAGACGACGTCGTTCCAGTCGAACGAGGTGTCACCGTAGAAGCCGTGGAGGTACTCGTGGATCTCCTGCCAGCCCGGGTCGGCCGGCCCGTCCGCCGGGTGGAGGTCCTCGACGACACCGTGGACGAACACGCCGAGCTCCTCCCCGCGCAGGTGCGCGACGCTCGCCGCCGGCCGCACGCTCAGGTGCCGCGCCTTCGCGGCGCCACGGGCCGTGCCGAACACCCACCGACCGTGCAGGAAGTGCCCGTCGACGGCGCTGACCCGCGGCTCGCCCTTCGCGGTGACCGTGGACAGCACGAGGACGCACATACCCGTGAGGACCTGCGCGAGCTGCACCGCGGTGAGGCTCCGCTCCCCGGTGATGATCGACCGCAGGTGTGCGGTGGACCGGCCGAGCGAGCATCGAGGAGGGTCTGCAGTTCCTGGAGTTCAGCTTCGGTCTCGTACACCCGCTCAGCATGACGGCGAAACCTGACAGTTCTTGTGGAGGTTCGAATGGATGTCCTCGACCGGCGCATCGACGTGCCCGGCGGCACCGGCCGGGCGGTGCGTGTCCGGGCGGGCGAGCAGATCCGCGTCGTCGACGTCGCGGGGGGCCAGGTGGGCGACGTCTTCGCCGTGACCGCCGACGGTGAGCACCACAGCGCCGCCCACACCCGCACCCACACCCGGCGGCTGTTCCCCGCCGTCGGCGAGCAGTTCGTCACCGACCGCAGGCGCCCGATCCTCACGCTCGTCGCGGACACCTCGCCCGGTGAGCACGACATGCTGGTCGCCGCGTGCGACCCGCGGCGCTACGCCCTCCTCGGCGCGCACGGCCACCGCTCCTGCGCGGAGAACCTGCGGGAGGCGCTCGCCGCGATCGGGCACCCCCACAGCGGCCCGGCGCCGCAACCGATCAACGTGTTCATGCGGATCCCGGTCGGCGCCGACGGCTCCCTGACGTGGCTGCCCGCGACGCGTCCGCGGGTGACGCGATCACCTTCCGCGCGGAGCTGGACGCCGTGGTCGTGGTCTCGTCCTGCCCGATGGACATCGTCGGGATCAACCGCGGCGGCCCGTCGCCGCTCGCCGTCGAGGTGTACCGGTGACCGGCGACTGGCACGGCGGCGCGGCCGCGGTCGCGACCCTGACCTTCGACGTCGACGCGGAGACCCCGGTGCTCGCCGCGGACCGGTCCTTCGCCGACCACATGTCGACGATGTCCCACCAGGCGTACGGGCCGGAGGTGGGGGTGCCGCGCATCCTGGACCTGCTCGCCGAGCTGGACGTGCCGGCCACGTTCTTCGTTCCGGGCTGGGTGGCGGAGCAGCGGCCGGGACTGGCGGCGTCGATCGTGGAGCGCGGGCACGAGGTGGCCCACCACTCGTACTCCCACCGCCCGCCGACCGGCATGTCGGCGGCGCAGGAGCGCGCGGATTTCGAGCGGGCGCTCGCGGTGTTCGCCGAGCAGGACATCCCGATCAGCGGGCACCGCGCGGCGCTGTGGGAGGCGAGCTGGCGGACACCGGGCCTGGTGGCCGAGCACGGCCTGCGCTACGACTCGTCGCTCATGGCCGACGACCGGCCCTACCGGCTCGCCGCCGGGGGCACCGAGATCGCGGAGCTACCGGTGCACTGGTCGCTCGACGACTGGGAGCAGTACGCGTTCCTGCCCGCGCCGCAGATCGGCCCGGTGATCACCGCGCCGGGCACGGTGCTCGGCATGTGGTGCGACGAGCTGGACGCGATGCGGCAGTACCGCTGTCTGTTCAACCTGTGCGCGCACCCGTTCCTGTCCGGACGGCCGAGCCGGGTCGTCGCGCTGCGGAAGCTGATCGAGTTCGCGCTCGACCGCGGCGACGTGCGGTTCGCCCGCTGCCGCGACGTGGCCGACGCGGCATTGGCCGACCCGGCGCTGCCCACGCACCACCCGCATCCCCCGGCGGCGTTCGTCACCGACGAGGGTTGAGCGCCTCCAGGGCCAGGAAGAGGTCCACCCGGTCGGCGGTGCGGCCCACGTCGCGGCCGGTGAGCTCCGCGACCCGCGCCATGCGGTTGCGCAGCGTGTTGACGTGCACGTAGAGGGCTTCGGCGGTGGCGCCCCAGTGGCCGTCGTGGTCGAGGAAGGCCCGCAGGGTGGTCTCGAGCTCTCCGCCGCGGCGCCGGTCGTGCTCGCGCAACGGGCCGAGCACGGTGTCGGCGAACCGCTGCAGCTGCTCGGGCTCCTGCAGCCCGAGCAGGAGCCGGTAGCCCCCCAGCTCGGCGAAGGTGGTGACGTCCGGGCCGCCGCGCCGGTCGCGCAGCACCCGCGCCGCCTCGCGGGCCTGCGCCAGCGGTCCGCGCAGCTCCGCGGCGTCTGCGGCCGTGCCGCCGATACCGACCACGGGCTCGCGGTCGGGGAACCGCGCGGCCAGCGCGGCGACGAGCCGGCCGGCGAGCTCGGACAGGTCGGCCTGCGGGCGCCGCCACGGCAGCACTGCGACGACGTCCTGGCTCCCCCCGGCGACGAGGGCGGGGAGGCTCTCGGCGAGGAAGAAGTCCGTGATCACCTCGGCCATGCCGGGGAGCGTCGGATCGCCCGACCGCAAGGCGACGGCGCACACGGCGAGGGGTGCGTCCGGGTCGACGCCGAAGGCCCGCAGCCTGCCCGGGACCTCCGCGGCCCGGTGTGCGCCGGAGAGCACCATGTCCAGCAGCTCGCTGGCGAAGCGCTGCTCGATCGCCTGCACGGTCTGTTGGCGCGCGACCTCGAGGGAGAGGAACCGCGCCGCCTGCTCCAGCGCGTCGCGTTCGGCCCGGTCGAGAGCCGGGACCGGCCGCAGGCAGAGCAGGGCGGCATCGACGTCGCCGACCGCACCGACGGGGTAGATCGTGGCCCGTCCCGCGGCACCGAGGTCCACCTCGAGCGGGCGCGGGCGGCGGGCGAGCGCCCGTGCGGCGATGGCCGCCTGCTCCGCGTCCAGCTGCGGCCCGGCCGCGCCCAGGACCCGCCCCATCCGGTCGACGACGGCGAGCGGCAGGTCGTGGTCGCGGCGCAGCACCGCGAGCACGCCGGACGCACCCGCCCCGTGCGAGATCGCGGCCGCCAGTGCGTTACCCCGGCGGACCAGGCCGACGAGCGCGTCCTGGCGCTCGGCCGCGTAGGTGGCCGCGGCGGCGCGCGTGATCGCCGTGAACGGCACGTCGACCGAGATCTCGAGCAGCGGCAGGTCCGTGGAGCGACAGGCCTCGACCAGCACGCCGGGCGTGCTCGTGCGCTCCACGCGCAGCCCGAAGACGATCCCGGCGGCACCCGCCGCCCGGACACCCGCGACGAAGCCCGCGGGCTCGGCGCCGTCCAGCCAGAGACCGTTGGTCAGCACGAGCTCGCGCTCGCGCACGTACCGGGACGGGTCGGCCAGCTCGGTGTTGTGCACCCACACGACCTCGGCGTCGAGCGCGCCCTCGGGCCCCGGGACGAGCAGGCGCAGCTCGAGCGCCGGGTCGGCGAGAAGGGCGCGCAGCGTGAGCACGATGGAAATCTATACAGCCCAGCAGTCAGCTGGTGGATATTCCTCCACTCCGCACGCGGTCCGCCCTTCGACGCCCACGGGACCGCGGACCGTCACGACCTCGGCGCTGTCGCCGATCACACAAGTCCCCGCGGCCGGGACAAGTTAGCCTCTCCTGAGTTCTGGAGGAGGGAAGCCGATGAGGTGGATAGCGGTGGCCGGGGCGCTGGTCCTGGCGCTGGTGGCCGGGTGTGGCGGGACGGTCCCGGCGACGAGCGGACCGGGCAACACCGACGTCGCCACCGGCGGGCGGCTCTTCTCCACCGCCGACGAGGCCACCGCGAAGCTGGGAGCCGACGTCGCGCCCGGCGTCTTCCCGCGCACGGTCACCCACGCCCGCGGCACCACCCGGCTGGAGCACAAGCCCGAGCGGGTCGTGGTGCTCGACGGCGGCGAGATCGACCAGGCGCTCGCGCTCGGCGTCGTCCCGATCGGCACCGCCACACCGAACGGCACCATCCCCTCCTACCTGCAGCCCCAGCTCGCGGGCAGCACGAACGTCGGCTCGCTCGACGGGCTGCGCCTCGAGGCGATCGCGGCGCTGCAGCCGGACCTGATCCTCGGCAGCCAGCTGCGGGTCGACGCGCTGTACGACCAGCTGTCGGCGATCGCCCCGACCGTGCTGAGCATCCGGCCGGGGTTCCCCTGGAAGGAGAACCTGCTGCTGACCGGCGCGGCGCTCGGCGAGGAGACCAAGGCCACCGAGCTGCTCAACGACTACCAGCGCCGCGCGACGCCATCCGGGAGCGGTTCGACCAGCCACCGACGATCTCGCTGCTGCGCTTCATGCCCGAGCGCATCCGGCTCTACGGCAACCTCTCGATGATCGGTGTCGTCCTGCGGGACGTCGGGCTGCGCCGACCCGCCAACCAGGACATCGAGGAGCTCGCGGTCGAGATCTCACCGGAGCGGGTCTCGGAGGCCGACGCCGACTGGGTCTTCTACTCCAGCTACGGCCCGAAGGACGGCACGGCCGAGGGTTCCGTGGTCGGCGGGGAGCTGTGGAGCCGGCTCGGCGCCGTGCAACGCGGCACCGCCCGCCCGGTGGACGACGAGGTCTGGTTCCTCGGCCTCGGCCCCCTCGGGGTGTCGCGCGTGCTCGACGATCTGGAGTCCATCCTGGCCTGACGGAGGGACCATCCATACGCCGAGCGATCAACGCGCTACTCTGCGCAGCACTCGCGGCCGGTCCGGTCGGGGTGAAGGCCGTGCGGCGGGGGGCGCGATGGCGGATCCGGAGAGCAGCGGCCCGATCCGGGGCGACCGGGTCGAGACGGACCTCGAGGTGGTCGCGGGCGTCACCGACCGGGGCCGTTCGCACGAGCGCAACGAGGACGCGATGGCGCTCGGGCGGTGGCCGGACGGCACGGTGGCCGCCGTGGTCTGCGACGGGGTCTCCAGCTCGTTCAACCCTCACGAGGCGTCGCGGGTCGCGGCCGACGCGGCCCTCGACGTGCTGTTGACCAGCGCGGACCCGGCTCCCGACCGGGTGCGCGCCGCCGCGCTCGGCGCCGCGTCCGCGGTGGCGGCGCTCGGGCGCTCAGGCGATCCGCACGCCCCGTCCTGCACGCTGGTGTGCGCACTGGCCCGACCGGGGGAGATCGCCGTCGGCTGGGTCGGCGACAGCCGGGCCTACTGGCTCACCGCGCCGGACGCGGGCGAACCGGCGCGTCAGGTGACGAGCGACCATTCCTGGGCCGCCCAGATGATCGCCGCCGGCCTGCTCGACGAGGACGCCGCGATGCGCGACCCGCGCGCCCACGCGATCACCCGCTGGCTCGGCGCGGGCGCGACGACGGAGGTCGAGGTCACGACGCTGCACCCGGAAGGCCCGGGACTGCTGCTGCTGTGCACCGACGGGCTGTGGAACTACCTCCCCGACCCCGCAGGCCTGGCCGCCGTCGCGCTGCCGGAACTGCCCGGCGGCGGGCCGATCGCGGCCGCGGAGTCGTTGACGGCGCTCGCGCTCGACGCCGGCGGTCGCGACAACATCACGGTGGTCGCCATCCCGGCCTGATCGCCGCGGCGCGTCCGGGTGATCAGCACGCACGATGCGTGACGAGCGGCGTCATCGACCGCGTTCCCGCCGATTTACGGCAACCCGAAAGAGGGCGTAACCAAACGCAGAGTATTCGACTCACTCGATAGTGGTAGGTGATTTGTTTCGCCCCACCGGGGGCACTAGCTTTTTCTGCAGTCAGCGAAGGCTCCCCGTCATGAACGCTGACCTTGGACACTCAACAGGAGATGCAACTGTGCTGAAGAAGGCTGGAATCATCGTGGCCACGGCCGCCGCCGGTCTGCTCGCGGTCAGCCCGCTCGCCTTCGCAGGCGACGACCACGGCAAGAACAACATCGAGGACGTCAACAGCATCAACGGCTCGAACGAGGGCGGCCTCCTCAACGTGGCCGGCAACAACCTCTCCGCGCCGGTGAACGTGTGCGACAACCACGTTCCCGTGAACGTCCTGGGTGTCCAGGTGCCGCTGAACGGCACCAAGGTCCTCGCCTCGCTGACCGGCGCCGCCGGCCTGAACAGCGACACGGACGCCGAGTCCGACGGCGACAACACCGTCGACGACTCCTGCAAGGCAGCCGCCAAGACCGGCGACAGCGCCGAGATCGACGACTGATCCGAGCATTCGGGCGCGAAACGGCGCCGGGCCTTCGGGCTCGGCGCCGTTCTCGTTTTTCCCTACGTTTTCCGGTCGGCTCAGCCGAGCGGCGCGGCGTGTTCGGCGAGGAGCACGTCGTGCGCGTACGTGATTTTGATGTTGCGCTCGTCGCCGGGCAGCCAACGGATCGGTACCTCGGGGGCGAAGCGCTCCATGCACGACGCGGTGTCGGTGCCGACGAACCCGCTCCGGGCGGCGGCCTCGTGGGCCGCGAGCAGCGGCCCGCCCGGAACGCCTGCGGAGTCTGCACCGCGACGAGCCCGTCCGGCGACGGTCCGGCGAGGCCGGTTCCGCCGGTGGCCGCCGTGGCGAGGTCCGTACGCCTCAGCCCCGGCACCGCGCCGCCCGCCTCCCGCGCCACGGCGAGCACCGACGCCGCGAGCCGCAGCCCGGCGTGCGGGCGGGCGGCGTCGTGCACGAGCACGACGTCGATCTCGCCCGCACCGATCCGGCCGGCGAGCTGCCGCAGCCCCGCGAGCTCGGACTCCTGACGCGTGCGCCCGCCGACGACCAGCTCGACCCCACCCGAGGTGTGCTCGGCCAGCATCCGCTCGGCCAGCGGCCGGTCCGGCTCGCGCACGACCAGCACGACGACGCCGACGTCCGGCATCCCGGCGAACGTCGCGAGCGACCAGGCGGCCACCGGGCGGCCGCGCAGGGGCAGGTACACCTTGTTGAGCTCGGCGCCCAGACGGGTGCCGCTGCCGCCCGCCAGCACGACGGCGGCGGCGACCGGACCCCGCGACGGCGCTCCCACGCGGCTCAGTGTGCCGGATCCTCCGCACCCCACAGGAGCGGTCCGTATCGTCATCACGGGTGACGCCGACGTCCGACTCAGCCGCCGACGATGCCGACAACCGGGGACAACCGCTCGAATCGTCCACCTGACGAGGTGGGGCGCGATGTCCACGATCACTCGCAGTAGGCTCCGGCGAATTCGTCGTCCGGGCGCCTGAGGACCGACCGCCGCAAGAGGGGGTGCGCATGACCGACGACAGGCAACGCGTGCCCGGCCGCGAGCGGGCGATGCCCCCACCCCGACAGCAGCCACCGCGGCCACAGCCACCCCGCCAGCCGCCCCAGCAGCGTCAACCGCCCCAGCACCCGACGTCACAGCGCCAGTCGACCCAGCGCCAGCCGACGCAGCGCCAGTCGACGCAGCGCCAGCCGTCACCGCGCCAGCCCCAACGCCCGGCCCCGCAACGGCAGGCCCCCAGCGCCCAGCCGCAGCCGCGCCAACCGCAGCCGCGCCAACCGGCACCCCGGCAGCAGCCGCCCCAGCAGCCACCCGGGCCGCGCCGCTCGGATCGCGCGCCCGCGCCGTGCCGCCCTCGCGCCAGTCGCAGCCTCCGCGGCCCGTAGCGCCGTCCGATCCCACCCGCGGGCTACCGGTGCACCGCCCGCCGCGACCGCGCGACGCGGAGCCCGCCACCAGCCCGGTCCCGCGCCCGGCGGAGCCGCGGGGCGGCCGCAACGGCTCGCGGGAGGCGGCACGGGCCGCCGTCACGAGGGCCATCCCCACCGCAGCGCCCCCCGTCGGGCTGGACGACCCGGAGCCCCCGACCACCCGCAACGGGGCACTCCCCGCGCCGCGCGCCTCCGTCACCCGCACCCGGCGCCGTACGGAGCCGCCGCCCGCTGCTCCGGCGGACGACGCCGCCGCGGACGTCCCGGAGGAGCGCGGGCACCGCACGTTCGGCAAGGCGCTCGGCGCCGCTGCCGCATCCACCGTGGCCCCGGGCGCGGGGCACCTCATGCTGCACCGCACCCGCACCGGCGCGGTGATCCTCGGCACGTTCGTCCTGGTCATCGCCGTGCTCGTGATCCTGGTGCTCACCTCGGACACCACGCAGCTGCTCAAGACGGCGCTGTCGTCCAACGTGCTGGTCATGGCCACGGTCGGGTGCCTGGTGGCAGCGGTCGCGTGGGTCGCGGTGATCGTCCGCACCTACCTGCTCGCCCGGCCGAGCGGGCTCGGGGCGGTGCGGCAGGGCATCGGGGTCGCCACGGTCGTCGCGCTGTGCCTGGTGGTGGCCGCGCCGCTCGGGTTCGGCGCCAACCTGGCCAACTCGCAGCGTTCGCTGCTGAACGACCTGTTCGCAGGCGGCGGGGGCACCGCGGCGGCCGACGCCATCGCGAAGCCGAAGCTGAACGTCCTGCTCATCGGGAGCGACGCCGGGCCGGACCGCAAGGGCGCGCGGACCGACACGATGATGGTCGCCAACATCGACACGAAGACGGGCCGCACCGTCCTGTTCTCGTTGCCCCGCAACATCCAGCGCGCCCAGTTCCCGCCGGACTCCGAGATGGGCGAGGAGTTCCCGGACGGGTTCCACGACACGTCCGACCCGCTGTCGGGCGACTACCTGCTCAACGCGGTGTACGCGTGGGGGATCACGCACCCGGACGACGCCCCGCCCGGCCCGACCGCCGACCCGGGTCTGAACCTGCTGCACGAGACGGTCGCGTACATGCTGGGCGTGCAGCTCGACTACTACATCGAGGTCAACATGGCCGGGTTCGAGTCGATCATCGACGCGCTCGGCGGCCTGCGGATCGACGTCGGGCCCGAGCGCATCCCGATCGGCGGCATCACCCCCAGCGGACGCCACGTGCGTCCCGACGGGTACATCGAGCCGGGCGTCCAGCAGCTGTCCGGTGAGCAGGCGCTGGCGTTCGCCCGCTCCCGCACCAACTCCACCGACTACGCCCGGATGGGCCGCCAGCGCTGCCTGCTGCAGACGATCCTCACGCAGAAGAGCCCGACCGACATGCTCGCCAACTTCCAGAGCGTCGCCGCGGCCACCACGAACAGCGTCTCCACCAACATCCCGCAGGCCGTGCTGCCCGCCCTCGCCGCGCTCGCCGGCAACGGGATCTCGCTGGAGAGCGTGTCGTTCGACCCGAGCCTGCCCGACCCGTCGGAGGACGACGGCCACTTCAGCACCGCAGACCCGAACTTCTCCTACATGCGCGTCGTGGTGCAGGACGCGGTCAACAAGCCCCCGGCCCCACCACCGCCCACCAGCGCGGCCCCTACGACGCGCGCAGGCGCCGACGACGAGGACGACGAGGACTCGGCGACGGAGGAGGACTCGGCCGCCCCGACCTCCCTCGCCGAGTCCTGCTGACCCGTGCCGAGAAGGCGGCGGAGCCGCTCGTACTCGCGAGCACGCAGCCGGCACCGCAAGGCAAGCCCTTCCACGGAGTAATCCGTCAGGCGCTCGTGCCGCGCGGGCGCCACCGGTACTCCGCCTGCGGCCGCCCGGTGGGCCCGTAGCGCGCGGTGCGGTCCGCGAGGCCGGTCTCCACCAGGTACTCCAGGTACCGCCGGGCCGTCACCCGCGACGCCCCCACGGCGTCGGCCACCTCCGCGGCGGTGCGCCCACCACCACCCTCCAGGGCCGCGCGCACGGCGTCGAGCGACTCCCGGCTCACGCCCTTGGGCAGCCCGCCCGCCTCGACGGGGGTGCGCAGCCGTCCGAACAGCTCGTCGACGTCGTCCTGGGCCACCACGGGCCCGGCGCCGAGCCGCTCCCGGTACTCGAGGTAGCCCTCCAGCTTGCGGCGCACCGCGCTGAACGTGAACGGCTTGACCAGGTACTGGGTGGCGCCGAACGCGACGGCGGCCTGCACCACGGCGACGTCCCGGGCCCGCGTCACCATGATCACGTCCGTGGTGTGGCCCGTGGCCCGCATCCGGCGCAGCACCTCGAGGCCGTTCGTGTCGGGCAGGTGGACGTCGAGCAGTACGAGGTCGACAGGGGTGGTGGCCAGCGCCCGCAGTGCCTCGGCGCCCGACGCGGCCGTCGCGGCCGTCGTGAAGCCCCGCACGCGCTCGACGTAGCTCGCGTGCGCGGCGGCGGCCACCGGGTCGTCCTCGACGACGAGGATGCGGATCACGCGCGCACCAGCGGCAGCCGCACGGTGAACTCCGCCCTCCCCGCGAGGCGGACCACTCCGCCGTGGCGTTGGGCGGCGCGGCGCACCAGCGCGAGCCCCAGCCCTCGCCCCATGCCCTCGTGCGGCTTGGTGCTGAAGCCGCGCTCGAAGGCCCGCTCGGCGTCCTCGGGCGCGATCCCGGGCCCGCTGTCGGTGACGCGCAGCGCCACCGCGTCGCCGTCCACGCCGGCGCCGAGCCGCACCCACCGCGGCTCCGGACCGTCCTGCGCGGCGTCGATCGCGTTGTCGAGCAGGTTCCCGACGATCGTGACGAGGTCACGGGGGTCGGCGAGCCCCGCGGGCAGGTGGGCACCCTCCTCCAGGTACAGCTCGACACCCCGCTCGCCCGCCGCGGCGGCCTTCCCCACCACGAGCGCCGCGACCTCCGGCACCGCGATCCCGGAGACGACGGCATCGGTGAGGTGCTGGGCGGTCTCGAGCTCCGACGTCGCGAAGGCGAGCGCCTCGTCGGCGCGGCCGAGCTCGATCAGCGAGATGACGGTGTGCAGCTGGTTGGCCGCCTCGTGGGCCTGGGCGTGCAGCGAGTCGGCGAACCCGCGCACGGTCTGCAGCTCGCTGACCAACTGCCGCAGCTCGGTGTGGTCCCGCAACGTGACGACGGTGCCGAGGTGGCGGCCCGCCCAGCGGGCCGCACCCTGGCTCACCACCACGATCCGGTCGGCGGTCAGGTGGATCTGGTCGTCGCGAGCCTCACCCTGCGCAAGGGTCGTCCCCAGCGGAACCGGCAGGCCGATCTCGTCCACCCGGCGGCCGGTGACGTCGTCGGGGAGCGCCAGCAGCCTGCGCGCCTCGTCGTTCACCAGCTGCACCCGCCCCTCCCGGTCGAGCAGGAGCAGTCCCTCGCGCACGGCGTGCAGCACGGCATCGTAGTACTCGTACATCCGAGCCAGCTCGGCGGGGCCCAGGTCGTGGGTGGAGCGCCGCAGCCAGCGGCTCACCAGCCACGACCCCACGGCGGCCAGCAACAGCGCGACCGCGACGGCGCCGAGCACGATCGGGACCTGCCGCTCCAGGTCCCGCGCCACCGCCGTGATCGAGCGGCCCACCGAGACGAGCGCCACGACGCGCCCGCCGTCGTACACCGGGACGACCGCGCGGACGGACGGGCCGAGCGTGCCGGTGTAGGTCTCGGTGAACTGGTTCTCACCCGCGGCAGCAGGCTCGATCGTGCCGACGAACCGGCGCCCGATCTGGCTGGGTGTGGGGTGGGAGTAGCGGATCCCGTCGGGGGTCATCACGACGACGAAGTCGGTGTCGGTGTCGGCCCGCACCCGCTCGGCGAGCGGCTGCAGCACCGCGCTCGGCTCGGGGTCGTCGAGCGCGGTGAGCACCTCGGGGGACACGGCGAGCGTGTGGGCGATGCCGAGCATCTCCTCCGCGGTGGCCGCGCGCTCGGCCTCCCGCAGCTGCAGCCAGCTCGCCATCGCCAAACCGACCAGCACGATCCCGGCGATCGCGGCCTGCAGCGCGAACAGCTGCCGGGCCAGGCTCCACCCGCCTGCGCGCCCCATCAGCGGCTCCTCGCCCGTACTAAATGAACAGAACGCCGACGATATCCAGCCTGCCCCGCATGCTCGCCGCGATGGTCACCGGTCACCCGGTACCCGTGCAATCGCCACTGTCGTCGGTCGGAGGACCCGTGACTGCAAGCAGCACACCAGCAAGGCGGGATCGCACCCACTACCTCTACGTCGCCGTCATCGTCGCCGTGGTCGCCAGGCGTGGTCGTCGGGCTCGTCGCCCCCGCGTTCGGTGAGGCGCTCAAGCCCGTCGGCACCGCCTTCGTCAACCTGATCAAGATGATGATCTCCCCGGTCATCTTCTGCACGATCGTGCTCGGCATCGGCTCCATCCGCCAGGCGGCGAAGGTCGGCCGCGTGGGCGGGCTCGCGCTCGGCTACTTCCTCGCGATGTCGACGGTGGCGCTCGCCATCGGCCTCGTCGTGGGCAACATCGTGCAGCCCGGCCTGGGCATGCAGCTCGGTGGCCTCGAGGCGTACGAGGCACCGGAGGGCGAGTCCACCTCCGAGTTCCTCATGGACATCATCCCCACGACGCTGTTCTCCCCGCTGGTCGGCGACAGCGTGCTCTCCACCCTGTTCGTGGCGCTGCTGGTCGGTTTCGGGGTGCAGGCGCTCGGCCGCTCGGGCGAGCCGATCCTGCGCGGCGTCAAGCACGTCGAGCGGCTCGTCTTCCGCGTCCTCGCCATGATCATGTGGGTGGCCCCGATCGGCGCGTTCGGCGCCATCGCCGCGGTCGTGGGTGAGACCGGCTGGTCGGCGATCGTCGCGCTGTTCCAGGTGATGCTCGGCTTCTACGTGACCTGCCTGCTCTTCGTGTTCGTCGTGCTGGGGCTGCTGCTGCGGTTCGCCGCGGGCGTCAACATCTTCTCGCTGCTGCGCTACCTCGGCCGCGAGTTCTTGCTGATCGTCTCGACGTCCTCGTCCGAGTCGGCGCTCCCGCGCCTGATCGCGAAGATGGAGCACGTCGGGATCTCCCGGCCGGTCGTCGGCATCACCGTGCCCACCGGCTACTCGTTCAACCTGGACGGCACCGCGATCTACCTGACGATGGCGTCGCTCTTCATCGCGGACGCCATGGGCAGGCCGCTGGCGCTCGGCGAGCAGATCTCCCTGCTCCTGTTCATGATCATCGCGTCGAAGGGGGCCGCGGGCGTCACCGGGGCCGGGCTCGCGACGCTGGCAGGCGGGCTCGCATCGCACCGCCCCGACCTCGTCGACGGCGTCGGGATCATCGTCGGGATCGACCGGTTCATGTCCGAGGCCCGCGCGGTCACCAACTTCGCAGGCAACGCGGTCGCGACCGTCCTGATCGGCAACTGGGTCGGCGAGTTCGACCGCGAGAAGGCCGACCGCGTGCTCAGCGGCGAGGACCCCTTCGACGAGGCCACGATGCTCGACGACGCGTCGGACGAGCAGGCCACCCCCGAGCAGGAGAAGGTCGCCACCAGCGCCTGATCCGACAGCGAACGGCGCCCCGCACACCCGCGGGGCGCCGTTCGTCGTCCGACCGGATCCACGTCGACGTGAGACAGCTCACATTCGCTCGATTGGTCTACTGGTCCCATGAGCCGAGAGATCCCCGCCGAGCAGGCCACCGCCGCCGTCGCCCACCACGGGGAAGGGCCCGTGTGGCATGCCGGCAGCCGCGTGCTCGCGTCCGTCGACATGCTGCGCGGCGACCTGCTGACGGTCGCGCTGCCGCACGCCGGGCCCGACCCCGCCGAGGTGCACCGCCGGCACGTGGGCACCGTGCTCGCCGCGCTGCGCCCCCGGGCCGCGGGCGGCTGGGTGGTGGCGCTCGAGCGCGGGTTCGGGTTCCTCGACGAGCCGGGCTCGGCCGGCACCGGACCCGCCCGGCCGCTCGACGAACTCTGGACGGACCCGACCGTGCGGATGAACGACGGGGGCTGCGACCCGGCCGGCGCGTTCTGGTGCGGCTCGATGGGCTACGACGCCGCACCCGGCCGTGGCCGCCTGTTTCGCCTGGCCAGGGACGGTTCGGTGACCACGATGCTCACCGACGTCACGATCTCGAACGGGCTGTGCTGGACCGCTGACGGCTCCCGCGCCTACTACGTCGACACCCCGACCGGGCGGGTCGACGTGCTCGACGTCGACCTCGCCGCGCCCGCCGTGGTCGGCAGGGAGCCATTCGTCGAGGTCGAGGGCGGCGCACCGGACGGGCTCACCGTCGACGCGGAGGGCGGCGTCTGGGTGGCCCTGTGGGGCGGCTCCGCCGTGCACCGCTACACCGCCGACGGCACGCTCGACGCGGTCGTCCGGCTGCCCACGACCCACCCCACCGCCTGCGCGTTCGCCGGCCCCGACCTGGACGAGCTGTGGATCACCACGTCGCAGCAGGGGGCCGGGGTGACGGACGGCCGCGCGGGCGCCCTCTACCGCTGCCGGCCGGGCGTCCGGGGGATCGAACCGCTCCCCTACCTCGGTTAGACCACCCCCGACCGGGGCAGACCGTTCGGCGCGGACCGGGGGGCGCGCGCGTGGCGCTGCGCGGTTCTGTCACCCTTGACGGCCAAGATGACCTGCGCACATCCCATCCGGGGTGGACGCACGGAGAGGAGAGAAGTCGACATGGCATTGCCCACGCTCACTCCGGAGCAGCGCGCCGAGGCCCTCAAGAAGCCGCGGCGCCCGCACCGCCCGCAAGGAGCTCCGCGACGCGATCGCCCGCGGCGAGCAGACGATCCCCGCGGTTCTCGACCGCGCCAAGACCGACCAGGTGGTCGGCAAGACGAAGGTCGCCGATCTGCTCAAGAGCCTGCCCGGCTACGGCCCCGCCAAGGTCTCGCAGCTCCTGGAGCAGACCGGCATCGACGCGTCCCGCCGTGCCGCCGGCCTGGGCGAGCGCCAGCGCCAGGCGCTCATCGACGCACTCAAGTGACACCCGCCGCCCGCGCCCGGCCTAGTACCCACCTAGTGTCCGGGCCCGGCGGGGTGGCGCCCGCCACCCGGGCACCCCCAGAGATCGACATGTACACCGCCGACCGGCAGGCTGCACGCCGTGGAACGCTTCGTCGACGTCGCCCCCGGTGTTCGCCTGTGGGCCGAGGACATCGCACCCACCGGGCCACACCCTGGTGAGCCGCTGCTGCTCGTGATGGGCGCCAACTCGTCCGGCCTGGTGTGGCCGGACTCCCTCGTCGCCCAGCTCGCGGAGCACCACCGCGTCATCCGCTACGACCATCGCGACACCGGCCGTTCCACCGCCGCGTTCGAGGACGTCCCCTACGGCATCACCGACCTCGCGGACGACGCGATCGCCGTGCTCGACGCGTTCGACGTACCGCGCGCGCACGTCGTCGGGATGTCGATGGGCGGCCTGCTCACGCAGCTGCTGCTCCTCGACCACCCCGACCGGGTCGTCACCGCCACGGTCTTCTGCACCGGGCCGCTGCCGTCCGCCGAGCCGTCGCAGGTGCCGGCCCCGCCTGCCCCGGACCCCGCGTTGCTGCGCCTGTGGGCCGAGCTGGACGACCCGCGCGACACCGAGGGTGAGCTCGCGTGGCGGGTGGAGCACTGGCGGCTGCTGAACGGCTCCGGCACGCTGTTCGACCCCGCCGAGTTCCGCGCGCTGGAGGAGCGGGTGGTCGCCCACTCCGGCCGGCACGACCCGGCGGTGGCCCACGCCCGGATGGACACCGACGGCATCGACCGCGGCGCCGAGCTGCCCGGGGTCACCGTGCCCACGCTCGTGATCGAGGCGCCGGAGGACCCGGCGTACCCCCCGCCGAACTCCGGCCTGCTCGCCCGCTCGCTCGGGCAGGGCCGGATGGTCCGGATCCCGGGCATGGGCCACGCGATCAACCGCACGGTGATCTCCCCGCTGGCCGCCGCGATCCTCACCCAGACCAGCGGGGCCGCCACCGCGTCCGCATGACGCCGTTCGGGGTGGTGTGAGCACCCGACTGCTGGGGCACACTCGGCAGGCACCCCGGACGCGAGAGGGACACCGATGGGCATTGAGGACCCGGACGCCGACGTGACCGAGCAGTTGCTGAGCGCCGCGGACGACGACGAGGCGCCCGAGGCCGGGCGGGAGGACCTGCCGCCCGAGGCCGATCCGGCCGATGTCGCCGAGCAGCGCCTCGCCGTGCCGAGCGAGGACGACTACGAGCGCTGACGCCTACCGCCGATCAGGTGATCCCGGTCGGGACGACATCTGCGCAGCGTGACGACCTTCCGTGGACAACTGTGGCAATACTCACCCAATCGAGTGATCCTTGCGCAGGTCTGATCGGCCCCCCTCCTCTCCTCCCGGCCACATCGTCGCCCGCAGGCGGAATCACCGCAGGTAGAACGCCTGCGTGATCAATCGGGGGACAGGACCCCACTACCGGGCACCCTGGGGACCGCCCCTAAAGTCAGCCACCTCGGCCGGTGCGCCGATGCCGCCGCATGGAGCATTCGGCAGCAGCCGATTGGCCTAAGCGCAGCCTCTCCCCGGGCGTATGGCATCGTTCGCGCGGCGCGCTGCGGGAGGAGAACGGGTGAAGGTCGTCGCCGTCATCAACCACAAGGGAGGGGTGGGCAAGACCACCCTCACGGCCAATCTCGGGGCCGGGTTCGCGGCCCGTGGCCAGAAGGTTCTGCTCATCGATCTCGACGGGCAGGCCAGTCTCACGATCTCGTTCTTCACCCAGAGCGAGTGGACGGCTGACCTGCTGCCGGACAAGACGATCAAGAACTGGTTCGACCGGATCGGGAGCGACAACGCGGAGACCCCCGCCAAGCTCGTCTCGACCCCACCCCGTGTCCAGGACAAGCTGGCACGCGGCACCGGGCGCCTCGACCTGATCGCCGCCCACCGCGACCTCACGGACGTGGAGACAAACCTCGCCGCCGACCTGCTCGGGGATCCCAGCCGCTTCGGCGAGCTGCACGGGAGCCTGCGCCAGATGCTCGCGCACGAGGACTTCGCCGAGTACGACACGGTCCTCATCGACTGCGCCCCGAACTTCGGGCTCATCGCCAAGAACGCGGTCGCGGCAAGTGACCTGCTGCTGATCCCGACGAAGCCGGACTACCTGTCCACCAACGGGATCGACTCGCTCGGGCTGAAGATCCGCTCGTTCGTCGAGGAGTACAACGAGCACTCGCCGGTGCCGGTGGAGCGCCCGGCGGCATCCGTCGTGTTCACGATGGTGCAGAACCAGAACGGCAGCCCGATCGACGCCCAGCGCAGCGTGATCAGCCGGATCGAGGCCCGCGAGGTGCCGACGTTCGCCACCACGATCCGCGACAGCAAGGCGGTGTACGGCCCGGCGCCCGAGCACGGCGTCCCGGTGATACTGGGTGGCACGGGCCGGGCGGCCACCCGCGAGCTGCGCGACATGGTGTCCGAACTGTCGGGCCGACTGGAGAGGATCGCTGCGTGAACGGCAACGAGTCGATCGACCTGGCCTCGCTCCCCAGCTCCCCGCTCCCCTCCCAGCCGCTCGCGGTCGCCCTGCAGAAGGCCGTCGCCCTGCTCGAGACGCTCAGCCGTGAGCAGCTCGAGGACATCGCCGCCGGCCGGGCCACTCTGGCCTACCAGGCCGCTCCCGCCCCGGCCCCCGTGCAACGGCGCCGGGAGCCCGCACCGCAGCAGCAGCGCCCCACGGGCGTCGACATCGAGGGCGCGGTGGCCGCCATCAACCGGCTCGCCACGCCCGGCGAGGTGGCCGACTACCTGCAGAGCCGCGCCGAGTTCACCGTGCCGGTGCTCAAGGAGATCGCCAAGGCCCTCGGGCCCACGGTCAACAGCACCGGCCGTACGAAGACCCAGCTGCGCCGCGACATCGTCGAGGGCACGGCGGGCTTCCGGGTGCGCGCCGCGGCGATGTCCGAAGGCGCCTGGGCCAAGCCCTGAACCAGCCGTTCGCGAGCGTAGCGAGCGAACCATTCAACACAGCGTGGTCCGCGAAGCGGTCGGCCGAGCGCAGCGAGGCCGGACGATGAGTGGATACGAGTGCCAGAGCACTCGTATCCACTCACGACCGCGACAGCGTCAGCCTGGGTAGGTAGCGGCCGGTCCGTGCCGCGTAGGCGGCGTACTCCTCACCGTGCAGCTGCGCCAGCAGCGGTTCCCGCACCGCACGCACCTGGATCCGCACCGAGACGACCAGCAGCACGGCCGCCAGCACGCCGACCAGCGTGGGCACCATCACCAGCGTGCCGCCGGTGGCCAGCACGATGCCGGTGAGCCCCGGGTTGCGCATCCGCGAGCGCAGGCCGGTGCTGGCCAGCACCGGGTCGGCGGACCCGACTCGCCGCAGCTCGAGCTGGGAGGCAAGCACGAGCGCCACCCCGAGCAGGGCGAGCCCGGCGCGATGACGACGACGCCCGGGTCGTCGAACACCGCGATCGGGTCGATGACGTCGGCCGCGACGAGCAGCGGCGCAACGAGGCCTAGCACCGTGGCAACGCCGTAGAGCACACGCCCCCACCACGCGGCCGAGCCGCGGACGCGCTCCGCGCGCCCGATGACGCGGCGAGCGGGTGAGGCGTTCAGCAGGCGGCGGCCGCCGATCGCGCCAGCACCGCGACGAGGGCGGCGATCGTGAGCGCCAGCCAGCCTGCGGCGTGGTGGTCGAGCACGTCCGCGAGCAGCGCCCGTGCGGGACGCCCGGTCAGCTCGCCGGTGGCCTCCACCGCCAGCCAGCTGCCGAACAGGAAGAACAGCGCGGCGGCGCCGATCTGCACGGCGCGCTCGGGCAGCATCCGGCCCAGCTTCCGCCCGATGACGATCGCCAGCGCGTCGGCGGCGACCATCCCGAGCGTGGAGCCGACCCACACACCGGCCCACCCGTACTGGGTGGCCAGCGTGATCGTGGCGAGCATCGTCTTGTCGCCCAGCTCTGCCAGGAAGAACGCCACCGAGGAGGTGAGGACGGCCGAACCGGTGGCGCGTGCGGCCCTGGACCGCTCGGCCTCGGTGAGCCGGTCGCCCCGCAGTGTCCAGGCGCCGAACCCGACGAACGCGACCGCCGCGACGAGCGCGATCCAGCCGGTGGGGAGCGCGGAGCCCACGCCGTGCCCGACGGCCACCGAGATCAGGTGCACGGTGGTGGTGGCGATCGTGATGCCGATGATCACCGGCAGGGCCCGGTAGCGGGTGGCGAAGGCGAGGGCCATCAGCTGGGACTTGTCGCCGAGCTCGGCGACGAAGACCACTCCGAAGCTGACAGCGAGGGCGAGCAGGAATCCGTCCATGACGCGATCGACGCTACGAGCGTCGGGAGGAGCGGCTGAACTGCAAAATCTGGTTAGCGTGACCTAACGACCGGGGTCGTGAGTGCTAACAGGCAGGGTTCGCATCCGTCGGACCGCTGGTGTACCAATGGGCTATGAGTGCTCCGCCCACGGAGACCGACAAGCAGCGGCGGCTGCGCGCGCGGCTCGCCGAGCTGATCGCGGCGATGTCACCGGGAGAGCCGCTCCCCGCCGAGCGCGACCTGGCGCGTGACCTCGGCGTCGCCCGGATGACGCTGCGCCGCGCCGTCGACGGGCTGGTCGCCGACGCCGTGCTGGTGCGCAGGCAGGGAGCAGGCACGTTCGTCGCCCCGGCGAAGGTGGCGCACCGCCTCGCGGCCAACTCGTTCTCCGCCGACATGCGCTCGCGCGGCCTGCGGCCCGGCAGCCGCACGCTGCGATCCGGCCGGGCCCCGGCGGGCGTCATGCTGGCCGCGTTGCTCGAGGTGCCGACCGGCACGCCCGTCCTGCACGTGCGGCGGCTGCGCCTCGCCGACGACGAGCCGATGGCGGTGGAGGACCTCCACGTCCCGGCCGACCTCGTGCCCGGGCTCACCGGCGCCGACCTGGAGGACCGCTCCTACTACGAGCTGCTCGCCGAGCGCTACGGGCACCGGATCGCCTCCGGCACCCAGACCGCGGAGGCCGCCCTCACCAGCGCCGACGACGCCGCTGTGCTCGGCGTCGAGCCGGGCGCGCCCGCCTTCTGCTTCGAGCGCACCTGCCGGGTGGACGGCGGGCGGGTGGCCGAGTTCGTGCGCTCGGTCTACCGGGGCGACCGCTACCGGATCATGGCCGACATCTTCCCGTCGTGATCAGCCGTAACCGGAACGTCGCTTGACGTCGCCGGGGTGACCGACACTACAGTTCCCCCCAATTAGACCTCTGGTCTCAAAGCCGTCGGAGGGAACCCCATGTGGTCGATGCCCGGATCCCGATCGGTACGGCGGAGCGCCGTCGCCCTGGCCGCGGCGGCAGCTCTGACCGTCGCGGGCTGCGGCAGCGAGTCCGGCGACGCCGCGGCAGGGAGTGAGCGCACCCTGACGGTCTGGATCATGGAGGGCACCAACCCGGACAGCCAGCCGTTCTTCGACGAGCTTTCGGCGGCGTTCCAGCAGCGCACCGGTGCGACGCTGGACATCCAGTTCATGCAGTGGGGCGCCGCGAAGGACCGCTTCACCACTGCCATCGCCGGGCAGACCACCCCGGACGTGGCGGAGGTCGGCACGACCTGGGTCGCGGAGTTCGGTGATGCGGGCGCGCTGGCCGATCTCGGCCCTCGGGTGCAGGAAGCAGGCCTGTCCGACAGGCTCCTGCCGGGGCTGGTCGAGGCCGGCACGCTCGACGGCACGCTCTACGGCATGCCCTGGTACGCGGGCGTCCGCTCGATCGTCTACCGCACCGACGTGTTCGCCGAGCTCGGGTTGCAGCCGCCCACCACCTGGGACGAGCTCGTGGCCGTCGGGCAGCGCATCAAGCAGGGGCGTCCCGATCTGCTGCCGCTGCCGATCGCGGGTGACAACGAGTTCATCGTGTACCCGTTCCTGTGGGGCTCGGGCGGGGAGGTCGCCACGCAGAACGGCGACAGCTGGAGCAGCGGCGTCGACTCCGCGCAGGCCCGCGCGGGTGTCCAGTTCTACGCCGACCTGGCACTGGAGCACGGGTTCTCCACCCCCGCGGCGGCCACCTGGCGGGAGACCGACCTGCGCGACTCCTTCACCAAGGGCCAGTCCGCGATGATCTTCTCCGGCAGCTGGACTCCCAAGGCGATCGTCGAGGCGGCTCCGGATCTGCGGGGCAAGATCGGCGCCTTCCCCATCCCCGGCCCGACCGGTGGACTCGCACCCTCGGTCGTCGGCGGATCGGTGCTGTCGATCTTCGAGACCAGCGATGCCCAGGACCTGGCCTGGCAGCTCGTCGAGATGATGGGCACCGGCGAGTTCGCCGCCAAGTGGGCCCAGGAGTCCAGCTACTTCCCGGGCATCACGGCGCAGCTGAACGAGGCCGTGCAGTCCCCCGATCCCCTGGTGGCACCGTTCGCCCAGCAGATGGTCGACTCCGGGCGCAGCGTGCCGGTCACCCCGGCGTTCGGCCAGATCCAGGGCAAGAAGACGATCGCGGCGATGATGCGCTCCATCCTCACCGGTGAGGCCACGGTGGAACAGGCCACGTCCACCGCGGCGGCGGAGATGAACGAGATCTTCGCCAGCGGCGCATGACGGTCGCCGAGCGCACCGACGTCGAGCGGGTGGTGCCGCAGGCGGGGCCGCCCTCGCGGCGGCGGCCCGGCACCGCCCGGCCGTGGCTGCTGCTCGCACCCGCCCTGCTGGTGATGGGCGGCCTGCTGCTCTACCCGCTCTTCCGGGTGCTGGTGCTCTCGTTGCAGGACTTCGGCCTGCGCGAGCTGGTATCGGGCCGCACCGACTGGGTCGGGCTCGACAACTACGTGCAGCTGCTCGGCGACCCGGACCTGTGGGCCACGGTCCTGCCCAACACCGTGGTGTTCGCGGTGGTGGCGGTGGCGCTCACCGTCGTGTTCGGCACGCTGGTCGCGCTGCTGCTCGCGCGGCTCTCGCCCGTGGTCCGCGGCCTGGTCACCACCGCGATCATGGTGGCGTGGGCGATGCCCGCCGTCACCGGGACCTACGTCTGGGTCTTCGCGTTCGCGCCGGGCGACGGTGTGGTGGTGCAGGGCCTCGGCGCGGTCGGCCTCGTCGACGCCGCCACCGCCGACCCGTTCGCGGGACGGTTGTCGTTCTTCGCGGTGGCCGCGCTCAACGTCGTGCACCACGGGTTCCCGTTCGCCGCGCTCACGGTGCTCGCCGGCCTGCTGACGATCCCGCGGGAGCTCACGGAGGCCGCGATCGTGGACGGGGCGGGCGCGTGGCGGCGGTTCCGGTCGGTGACGTTCCCGATGCTGCGGCCGGTGTTCGCGGTGGTCACCGTGCTGTCGACGATCTGGGACTTCAAGGTGTTCACCCAGATCTACCTGATGCCCGGCGGCGACGGCGTCAACCGCGGCGTGCTCACGCTCGGCACCTGGTCGTACGTGGAGTCGTTCGCGCAGAGCCGGTACGGGCTCGGCGCCGCGATCGCGGTGCTGCTCACCGCGCTGCTGCTGGTGGTCACGGTGGCCTACCTGCGGCTGCTGTTCCGGGAGGACGAGCTGTGAGGGCCGCGCTGAAAGGTCTCGGGGTGACCGGCGTGCTCGGCTTCACGCTGTTCCCGGTCTACCTCATGATCGTCACTGCCCTGAACGGCGAGGCGAACGCGGGCTCCCGCACGCTGTGGCCGGACGAGTGGACGTTGCGCAACTTCGCCTACGTCGTCGGGGACGGCGGGTTCGGGCGCTACCTGGCCAACTCGCTCGTCGTCGCGCTCTGCACCGTGCTCGCCGGGGCGCTGCTCGCGCTGCTGGCCGCCGTGGCCGTGTCCCGGTTCCGCTTCCGGTTCCGCACGTCCGTGCTGGTGATGGTGCTCGTCATCCAGATGGTGCCGGTGGAGGCGTTGGTCATCCCGCTGTTCATCCAGGCCCGCAACCTGGCGATGCTCGACACCCTGGCCGGGCTCGTCGTGGTGTACCTGGCGTTCTCGCTGCCGTTCGCGATCTGGACTCTGCGCGGGTTCGTGGCCGCGGTGCCCGTCGAGCTGGAGGAGGCCGCCTACCTCGACGGGGCGTCGTGGGGCCGGATGTTCCGGTCGGTGCTGCTCCCGCTGGTGGCACCGGGGCTGGTGGCCACGAGCGTGTTCTCGTTCATCGTGGCCTGGAACGAGTTCATCTTCGCGCTCACGTTCATGGCCGACGAGCAGAACTACACGGTGGCCGTCGGGCTGCGGCGGTTCTTCGGGCAGCACGCCACCGACTGGGGCGCGGTGATGGCCGCGTCCACGCTGATCACGATCCCGGTGATGGTGTTCTTCGTGATCGCGCAGAAGCGGCTCACCGACGGCCTCGTCGCCGGGGCGGTGAAGGGATGACCACCGACGAGGCACTCGTCAACGCGGTGCTGCTGCCGGGCTTCACCGGCACGACGGTCCCCGGCTGGCTGGCCCGCGCCGCCGACGCCGGGCTCGCGGGCGCCAGCCTCTTCGCCGAGAACGTCGGCCCCGGCCTCCGGGGGCTCACGGCCGGTCTGCAGCAGCTGCGCCCCGGCTTCCTCGTCGCGTCCGACGAGGAGGGCGGCTCGGTCACCCGGCTGGACGGCGCGTGGCCCAGCGCCGCCGCGCTCGGGCGGCTCGACGACGAAGCCGTCACCGAGGCCGTTGCCGCCGACATCGGCGCGCGGTGCCGGGAACACGGGATCGACCTCGCGCTCGCGCCGGTGGCCGACGTCAACGCGGAGCCGCGGAACCCGGTGATCGGCATCCGGTCCTTCGGCGCCACCCCGGACCTCGTGGCCCGGCACACGGCGGCGTTCGTCCGCGGGATGCAGGCGCGGGTGCCGCCGCGACCGCGAAGCACTTCCCCGGCCACGGCTGCACCACCGTCGACTCGCACCTGGCCCTCCCGGTGATCCACGACGACGCCGCCACCGTGCGGGAACGCGACCTGCCGCCGTTCGCCGCAGCGGTCGCGGCCGGTGTGCGGTGCGTGCTCACCGCGCACGTCCGCTTCCCCGCACTCGACGACCGCCCGGCCACGATGAGCCCGTCGCTGCTGTCCCTGCTGCGCCACGAGCTGGGCTTCGACGGGGTCGTGATCAGCGACGCCCTGGACATGGCCGCGGTCGCCGCCACGGTCGGGATGGGCCCGGGTGCCGTGGCCGCCGTGGCGGCAGGCGTCGACCTGGTCTGCATCGGCAGCCCCGCCAACGGCTACGACGCCGAGACCGGCTACCGCGAGGTGCGCGACGCGCTGCTCGCCGCGCTCGCGGACGGCACCCTGCCCCGCGAGCGGGTGGCGGACGCCGGGCGGCGGGTCGCGGCGCTCGCCTCGTGGGTGCGCGCGGCACCGGCCGGGCGCGGCGGCGTGGACGGCGCCCAGGTCCTGCGCCGGGTCACCGAGGTGACCGGGCAGGTGCACGTCGGGACGGGAGCGCACGTCGTCGACCTGCGCGGAGCGCTGAACATCGCCGACGGCCGGGCGGGCGATCCGCGCCTCGTCGCGGCACTGCGCCGGCACGACCCCACCGTGACAGCGGGCCCCGACATCCCCGACGGCCGACCGCTCGTGCTCGTCGTGCGTGGGCCCTCCGCCGCCCTCGACGCCATCCGCGCCGGGCGTCCGGACGCGGTGGCCGTGCACGTCGGGCTGCCCGGCGGCTGGCGCCCACCGGCGCCGTCGATCACCGTGTGGGGCGACGGGCGGGTGCACGCCGACGTCGCAGCGGAGCTGCTCCTGCAGTAGACCGATCGAGGGTTTCGGCTGGTATTCCCAGGTGGTCCTCAGGACGGCCTCAGAAAACCGGCGCATCGTCGATGGCATGAGCGACGAGCAGAGGGAGCACGGCCGGGACGCGAGCGCCTCGACCGGTGACTCCCGCACCGCGCAGTACCCCGTTCCGTCGTACGTGGGCGCCGCCGGACCGCACCCGCGCCGGATGCCCACCAGCAGGCCCCGGCGGCGAACCCCTCGGCCGGCTACGGCCCGCCGCCGGGGCCTGGCGGCGGGTTCTTCCCGCCCCCGCCGGACCACTTCCAGGGCCCGCCGACCGCCACCCTCCCACCCCAGCCCCGCAAGCAGCGCGGGATGGCGACGATCGTGGTCACCGCCGTGATCGCCGGCCTCGTCGGTGGCGGCGCGGGGTTCGGCGGCGCCTACGCACTGCTCGGCGACAACCCGGGCAGCACCAGCCTCTCGTCCGCACCGCAGGGCGCAGGCTCGGTGGACGCCGCACCCGGGTCGGTCACCGCGGCCGCCCAGGCGGTGCTGCCCAGCACCGTCGACATCCGCGCCACCCTGGCGCAGGGCGAGGCCGAGGGCAGTGGCGTCGTCCTCACGGCGAACGGCGACATCCTGACCAACAACCACGTCGTCGCGGCGCCGCGAGCTGTCGGTCACCATGCAGGACGGCAGCGAGCACCCGGCCACCGTCGTCGCACCTCACCCAGCTACGACATCGCGGTGATCCGGGTGCAGGGCGCATCCGGGCTCACCCCGTCGACGCTCGGCGACAGCTCCTCGCTGCAGGTCGGCCAGCCGGTCGTCGCGATCGGGTCCCCCCGCGGCCTCACCGGCACCGTCACCACCGGCATCGTGAGCGCGTTCGACCGCACCGTCACGGTGCAGGGCGAGGACGGACAGGCCGTCGTCTACAACGGCCTGCAGACCGACGCGCCGATCAACCAGGGCAACTCCGGTGGCCCGCTGGTGAACCTCGAGGGCCAGGTCGTCGGCATCAACTCGGCCATCGAGACCGCGGGCGGCCAGAACTCCGGCAGCATCGGCCTCGGCTTCGCGATCCCGATCGACCAGGCCAAGCGGGTCGCCGAGGAGATCATGAACACCGGTGCCGCCACCAAGCCGGTGCTCGGCGTGCAGGGCAGCATCGCCGCGGGCAGCGAGGACGGCGCGCAGATCGCGGCCGTGCAGCCCGGCTCGCCCGCCGAGACGGCCGGCCTGCAGGCCGGCGACGTCGTCACCAAGGTCGGCGACGCACCGGTGGCCGACTTCGCCGACCTCATGGCCCGGGTCGGTGCCCACGCCCCCGGCGAGCAGGTCACGCTGACCGTCACGAACGGCGGCGCCGAGCGCACCGTGAACGTCACGCTCGGCAGCCAGCCCGACGAGGCGGCGACCACGAGCCCCAGCGGCGGCGGCAGCGGCGGCGGCGGCACCCCGTTCGGCGGCGGTCAGAGCCCGTTCGGCAACCCCTTCGGCGGCGGCAACTGATCCTCGAGCCGATGTCAGCAAAGCCACTTTCACGACGCCAGGTGTCGTGAAAGTGGCTTTGCTGTCATTCCCCGAGCAACCACTCCCGGATCTCGTCGCCGTCCGCTCCCAGTGCGGGCGGCGGCCTGCGGTAGCTCGGGGGCGTCGCCGAGTACGTCACCGGGTTGCGGACGCTCGGGACGCCGCCCGGCTCCACCACCGGCTCCAGCCCGAGTCGGTCCGCGAGGGCCAGGCCGTCGTCGATGGTGTTGATCGGCCCGCACGGGACTCCGGCGGGCGCGAGGATGTCGAACCACTCCTGGGCGGTCTTCGTGGCGAGGCGCGCGAGCAGCAGCGGCCGCAGCTCGTCGCGGTGGGCGTTGCGCTCGGGCATGGACCCGAAGCGGGGGTCGTCGAGCAGTTCGGGCGCGCCGATCGCGGTGGCGAGCCTGCGGAACTGGTGGTCGTTGGCCGCGATGACGATCAGCTCGCCGTCGCCGGTGGGCAGCGGCTCGTACGGGAACAGCGACAGGTGGGCGTTGCCGAGCCTGCCGGGCACCACCCCGCCCGCGAGCACCGCCGACGTCTGGTTGACCAGGCCGGACAGGGCGGCGGACAGCAGGTTCGTCTCCAGCCGCTGCCCCTCGCCGGTGCGCTCGCGGTGGTGCAGCGCGGCCAGGATCGCGAACGCGGCGTGCAGGCCGGTGATCACGTCGAAGACCGCGACGCCCGCGCGGTAGGGCGGCCCGTCGGCGTCCCCGGTGAGGCTCATCAGCCCGGACGTCGCCTGCACGAGCAGGTCGTAGCCGGGCAGCGCCGCCCCGGCCGCCGTGCCGAACCCGCTGATCGAGCAGTAGACGACACGCGGGTTCGCCGCCGCCACCGTGTCGTGGTCGAGCCCGAAGCGCGCGAGCCCGCCCGGCTTGAAGTTCTCGATCATGACGTCGGCACGGGCGGCGAGGCGCTGCGCGACGTCGAGGTCGGCCGGGTCGGCGAGGTCGAGCACGATCGACCGCTTGTTCCGGTTGATCGACAGGTAGTAGGTGGCCGTGCCGTCGTCGCTGGTGGGAGGCACCCAGGTGCGGGTGTCGTCCCCGGCGCCGGCCCCTCGACCTTGATCACGGTGGCGCCGAGGTCGGCCAGCAGCATCGTGGCGTACGGCCCGGCGAGGATGCGGGAGAAGTCGGCGACCAGCACTCCGGAGAGAGGGCCGCTGACCGGGCTCCCGTCGACGATGTCGTTGGCATTGCTCACGCGGCCGATCCTAGGAACCGGGAGGTGCACGTGGCGTTCGTACGACCGGCTCAGGCGTGGCGGCGGCGCAGCACCGCCAGCGTCACCGCGCCGGCTGCGGCCACCGACACCGCGCTCGCCCAGAACGCCAGCTGGTAGCCGCTGGTCAAGGCCTCGATCGAGGAGGCACCGGCCGCGGTGGCGGCGTCGGTGCGGGACGCGGCCAGTGCGGCGAGCACCGCCGTGCCCAGCGCGCCGCCGACCTGCTGGCTGGTGTTCGCCAGCCCCGAGGCGAGCCCGGCGTCCTCGGGCGTGGCGTCGGACATCATCACCGTGGTGACGGCGGGCAGCGCCAGGCCGGCACCGACGCCGAGCACGAGCATCGACGGCAGCACGTCCACCAGGTAGCTGCCGACCGGCGGACGGGTGAGCAACAGCAGGCCCGCCACCAGCAGGATCTCGCCGGCGAGCAGCACCGGCCGGGCTCCGGAGCGGGCGATGAGCCGGCCCGACGCGGCGAGCGACACGGTGGCGATCGTGAGCGTGATCGGCAGCATTGCGAAGCCGGTCTGCACCGGGCTGTAGCCGAGCGCGCGCTGCAGGTACAGCGCCGCCACGAACTGGAAGCCGAGCATGCCCGCCACCATGAGCAGCTGCGCCGCGTTGCCCCCGGACACCGCCCGCGACCGGAAGATCCGCAGCCGCACCAGCGGCTCCGCGGCCCGCTGCTGGCGGATGACGAACCCGGCGAGCAGGGCCACCGCGACCGCGCCCATCCCGAGCCGCACGGCGAGCGCCGACGTGTCGACGATCGTGAATACCGCGAGCACGAGCCCGGTCGTGACCAGCAACCCGCCGAGGACGTCAGGGCGCGCGGAGCGGTCGGCCGGGCGGTCGGCCGCGACGTACCGCAACGCGAGCAGCACCGTGGCCACCCCGATCGGCACGTTGACCAGGAAGATCCACCGCCAGCCGACGGTGTCGGTGAGCACACCGCCGAGCAGGGTGCCGATCGACGCCCCGGCCGCCCCGACGAACGCGTAGACGCCCATGGCCCGTGCCCGGTCGCCCGCCTCCGGGAAGAGCGCCACGACCATGCCGAGCACCACGGCCGAGGCCATCGCCGCCCCGACCCCCTGCACGAACCGCGCCGCGATCAGCATGCCCGCGTCGACCGCCAGGCCGCAGAGCAGCGAGGCGAGCACGAACAGCGTGAGCCCGGCGAGCAGCATGCGCCGCCTGCCGTAGAGGTCGCCGAGGCGCCCGGCGAGCAGCAGCAGGCCGCCCAGCGGCACGAGGTAGGCGTTGACCGTCCACGCCAGGCCCGCCGTGGTGAAGCCCAGCTCGGCCTGGAGCACCGGCAGCGCGACGCTCGTGATCGTGCCGTCGAGAATGATCATGAGCATGGCGCCGCACAACACGGTGAGCGCGAGCCAGCGGGAGGGTGCGGAGCGATCCGTCGCAGCGGTCGAACTCGTCATGAGACGGACCGTAGCAGATAGTTTTTTAACAGACAATCTCGTTCGAGACGGTCAGCTGCCGCGCTTCCGGCGCGGCGCGTGCGGGTTCGGTTCGACGGCGGACAGCGGGCCGTCGTGGGTGACCAGGGTCAGCAGCGCGTCCAGCAGGGCCGCACGCTGCTCGGCCGGCAGCACGCCGAGCACCTCGGCGTACAGGTCGTCGATCACGCCGCGGGCCTTGGCGATCGCCTCGTCGCCCGCCTCCGTGGTGCGCACGATCCGCACCCGACGGTCGGCGGGCGACGGCGTGCGCTGGGCGAGCCCGGCCTTCTCGAGGTGGTCGCAGGTGACGACCATGGTGGTCTTGTCCAGCAGCGCCAGTTCCGCGAGCTCGCCCTGCGTCAGCTCGTGCGCGCCGGCCTTGGAGAGCACGCAGTAGTCGCGCACGGTCATGCCCAGCTCGCCGAGCACGGTGCCCATCCGCGCGGCGAGCGCCTGGCTCGCCTTGTCGAACAGGTAGGAGAGGTCGGCGCGGATCTCGTCGTCGCTGCGCGTGTCCATCAGGCCAGCGTACAGACGATCCGACACGGAACGATCCCGTACGGAACGGTTAGCGGCGCACCGGGTCCTGCCTCCGCAGGAGCCAGGCCGCGACGCCCAGCATCACCACCAGCTGCGCGGCGAGCACGCCGACCGCGAGCAACCAGGGGCCGGAAGCGTGCTCCCACAGGTCTCGCGCCGGCACGCCGTCCTCGAGCTCGGCGTCCGGGCCACGCCCGATGACGAACGGCCGCCCGGGTGGCACGCGCACGCTGCCCCCGGCGTGCCGCACCTCGATCCCCCCGGGTTGCACGCCGCGTCCTAGTCGACCAGCACCGCGGCCGTCGCCTCGGGCGCGCTGATCATCGCGTCGTGCCCGGCGGCGAGCTCCCGGAACTCCCAGCCCTCGCGGCGGACGATCGCGTGCGCGGAGTGGACCGCGGGGTAGGCCGGGTCGGTGCAGGCGACGTAGGTGACGGGCCGGCCGCCGCCGAGCGGGGCGCTCAGCGGGAAGGGCTCCCCGTAGGTGCGCAGCGGATGCGGGGTGAGCCGCCGCTCGACCCACGCGATGTCGTCCGGCTCGACCAGGCCGAAGGCCGCCGCGCCCGGCGGCGGGACGGCCAGGCCGCCGGTCGCCTGGGCAGCCGCGGTCCGGGAGGCCGCGGATCCCGGCGGGAGCCCGGCGAACGCCTGCTCCCCCGCGTCGACCACCAACCCGTCGAGCAGCACGACCCGCCGCACCCGGTCCGGTGCACGCTCGGCCACGGCGAGCGCGACGAGCGCCCCGAAGCTGTGCCCGACCAGCACGACGTCGCGCAGCTCCTCGGCGTCCAGCACCGCGGCCACGTCCTGGACGAGGGTGTCCGGGCCGACGCCGGGACCGAGCAGGTGGGCCCGCTCACCGAACCCGGTGAGGGTCGGGGTGAACACCTCGTGGCCCGCGGCGCGCAGCAGCCGGGCCACGCGCCGCCAGCACCACCCGCCGTGCCAGGCACCGTGGACGAGTACGAATGGATCACTCACGCGGGCGATCCTCGCCTACTGCAGGAGTTCAGGAAAGCCACGTTCCTGTGCTGCGGGTTCACCGAACGTGGCTTTCCTGAACTTCCGGCGCGGGGTGGCCCAGCTGCGTCAGCCAGCCGCGCAGCACCCGATGCAGGGCCTCCGCACCGACGATCTCGTCGGGCGGGGCCAGCTCCGCCGGGTGCAGCACGAAGCCGCGCGACTGCGACCCGCCCAGCCCGCCGTGCGAGCCCACGTGCGGCTCGAACGGGGACGCCTCGTCCCGCGAGGGGTCGTACCGGCTGTTGATCATCACGTCGGCGCAGTTCGAGAACCCGTCGACGCGGTGCACCAGATCGGCGGCGTGCGGGCCGTACGGGACGAGCGGGTCGTCCCCGATGACGACGCCGGTGGCGAGCCTGCGCAACCCGTCGCGGCCGAGCACGACGGGCCCGAACTCGGCGCTACGCACCAGCACGAACCCGACGCCGGGGTGGTCGACGAGGTTCGGCAGCAGCTCGGGGTACTCGCGCTCGATCGTCTCCAGCTCGACGCGGCCCTCGTGCTCGGTGAACGACACCGTCGCGAGGTGGCCGGACGCCACGACCACGACGCCGGGTGCGGCCCGCTCGACCTCGCCGGGGCCGCCGTCGTGCACGTGGGGCCGGTCGACGGCGCCCGCCCGGGCCACGCGGTCCCGCAGCCTGCGCGCGATCAGGCCGCCGCCGGACGACGCCTCGGCGAGCACGGCGTCGATCTGCCAGCGCTCGACGGGCCGGCTCCCCACCGGGCCGCACGGGTCCGGCCGCGGCCCGCCGGCGAGGCGCCCGACCAGCGCCTCGACCGACTCGCCGAAGCGGTCGGTGAACGCCCAGCCCTGGGTCTGCCCGTGATCGGAGAACACCACGACCTGGTAGCGCCGCGGCGCGAGCTGGGTGGCGCGGTGCAGCCGCCCGATCTGCTGGTCGATCCCCCGCAGCACGGCGAGCGAGTCGAACCTCTCGACGCCGGAGTGGTGGCCGACCTCGTCGTAGCCCAGGAAGTCGGCGTACACCACGGCCCGGCCGGCCAGCATGTCCTGGATGATCGCCGACACCACGACGTCGCGGGCGACCACGGTGGTGCCGGCGCGGGCCAGCGGGTAGAACCCGCCCCGTTTCACCCGCGGCCGCACGCCGGCCCGGTGCTGGCGCACCGACGCCGAGATCTCCCGCCCGATGTCCACCAGCGCAGCCACAACCGTGCGCAGCGCGTTGGCGGGGTTGGCGAAGTACGCGTAGTAGCCCGCCCCGACGCCGTCGTGCCCCCGGCCCCGCCGCCCGGCCCCGCTGACCAGCGGCAACGTGCTCATCGTGAGGCTCGTGTGCTCCGCGTCGCCGGTGAAGAGGCTGGCACGCGCCGCGCCGTTCACGGCGAGCAGGCCGCGGCCGTCGGAGTGGCGGCGCTCGATCTCCGCGGCGTCCTCCGGGTTGGAGCACACCATCACGTGGTCGCGGTCCTTCTCGTACCAGCGGAACCCGATGATGTCCTCGTTGCGCCCGTGCAGGATCCCGCAGACGCTCGCGCCGGTCTGCGAGCTCCAGTCGGTGTGCCAGCCGGTGAGCCGGTGGCTGCCGTCGTCGAGCAGGCGGGCGAGCGCCGGCATGTCGCCGTCGCGGAC
This sequence comes from Pseudonocardia sp. CNS-004, assembly GCA_001942185.1. Classification (GTDB taxonomy): domain Bacteria; phylum Actinomycetota; class Actinomycetes; order Mycobacteriales; family Pseudonocardiaceae; genus Pseudonocardia. Next base: position 112,143 of record MKJV01000156.1, on the reverse strand, counting down.
GGCGCGCCGCAAGGTGTCGATCCCGAGGCCGTCCACCTGCAGCAGCAGCACGCCGGGCGGCATCGTCTCGTCACCCGAGGTGCCGCCCCGTGCGCCGCGGCGGGCCGCGCGCCGGAAGAAGAGCTCGTCCTCGTCGAGCCCGACCGCGCTGCTCACGACCGACCCGAGCGCCGCCACCGCGACGGCCATGACGACGGCGGTGCCGAAGTCGGTGATCACCACGCCGGGCACGGCAGCCGAGATCGCGAGCACCCCGGCCCCGAGCAGCAGGAACGAGCCGATCCCGAGCGTGAACACGGCCACCGGCAACGCGACGCGCAGCACCAGCGGCCACACCACGGCGCTCAGCACGCCGAACAGGAACGCGCACACCGTCGGCTGCCACCACTCGGGCATCGAGAACCCGGTGAGCCACACGTCCAGCAGGTGCAGCGCGCCGACGGCGAGCACCCACACGAGCACCACCCGCGCGACCACCCGGCCACCGCGCAGGAGCCTCCCGCCGCCCGTCGACGCGGTCACCGCGCCACACCCGAACCCGCGCGCCTGCGCCTGCGCCACGCCGACACCAGCGAGCCGACAAGGGCCACCACGAGCACCAGCAGCGCCGCGAGCAGGGTGGCGACCACCGGGTCGTCGAACAGCCCGCCCGACAGCACGCCCAGCACCGCGTACGCGATCGCCCAGAGGATGCAGCCCAGTACCGCGGCGGGCACGAGCCGCCGCCACGGGTACTCGAGGGCGCCCGCCGCGAGCAGCACCGGGATCCGCCCGGCCGGCATCAGCCGCCCGATGACGATGAGCACGCCGCCGCGGCGCTGGAACTGCGCCCGTGCCGCCGCCAGCCGTTCCGGCGACTGGCGACCGGTGACCCAGCGCTGGGCGGCCGAGCTGCCCGCGTGCGCGAACGCGAACGTGACGAGGTCGCCGAGCAGCGCCCCGAGCACCGACAGCAGGAGCACGAGCGGGAGCGACATGCTGCCGGTGGACACCGAGATCGCCGCGGCAGCGCCCACGACCGCGCCGGTGGGCACGATCGGGATGATCGAGCCGATCAGCACGCCACCGAAGACCGCCGAGTAGCCGAGCGCCGCCGGGTCCGTCCAGCCCGCGGCCTGCACAGCGGTCATGGGGTCACCGGCTGCACACCGTCCAGGGCGACCGCGGCACCGGGCGGCGTCACCAGCACCTGCGTGGGCGCACCGGCCGACGCGACGGCGGCGGCGAACCGGTGCGGCGGGTCGACGAGCAGGCGGCGCATCCGGGCGCCGATCCGGCCGGGCAGCTGTGGCAGGCCGGTGACGGCCAGCGTGCCCCAGTGGACCGGGACGACCACCCGCGGCCGCAGCAGCCCGACGGCCTCCGCGGCGCGCGGCGGGTCGAGGTGGCCGGGCCCGAGCGACGGACCCCACCCCCACACCGGCAGCAGGGCGGCGTCGATCCTGCCCAGGCTCGCCATGCCCGGGAACAGGTCGGTGTCACCGGCCGCGTAGACGCGGTGGTTGCCGGACTCGATCACGTGCCCCATCGCCTCGGCCTGCGGGCCGTGGGTGGAGCGGGGCCCGAACCGGTGGCCGCTGTGGGTCGCGGGCACCCCGTGCACCCGCAGCGCGCCGTGCACGAGCTCCTCGCCGGGGGCGAGCTCGTCGACGTTGCGGATGCCGCGTCCGCGCAGCCACCGCCCCGCACCGCGGGGCACCACCACGCGCGCCGTGCGCGGCAGCCGCCGCAGCGACGGCAAGTGCAGGTGGTCGCCGTGCAGGTGCGAGAGGAGCACGAGGTCGGCGTCGCCGTAGTGGTCGCGGTGCGGCTGCGGGCTCACCCGGCGCAGCGGGCCGACCCGGCCGGTGAGCACCGGGTCGGTGAGCACGACGGACCCGGCCAGCTCCAACCGCACGGTGGAGTGACCGAGGAAACGCATCGCGAGCCCGCGCACGCCCCCAGTATCGCTGCCCCGTCGTGAGTGGATACGAGTGCTCCAGCACTCGTATCCACTCACGGGTCGGGATCAGCCGAAGCGGACCGGCTGGCCCGTGGACTCCAGGACCGCCGTCCACAGGTCGCCGTGCGGGTCGACCTGGTTGCGCCTGCTCACCGCCACGTGCATCGGGATGTGGACGAAGCGGCGCCGGTAGCGGCCGACCACCATCTCGGTGCGCCCGGACATGGCGGCGTGCACCGCGGCCTGCGACAGCCGCACGCAGTACACCGAGTCGTACGGGTTGGCCGGCACGCTGCGGATCGCGTAGCTCGGGTCGATGTAGCGGATCGAGGTCTCGATGCCCGCGTCGGAGAAGTGGTCGCCGATGCGGCGGCGCAGCCACGGGCCGATGTCGTGCAGGCGGGCGTTGCCGGAGGCGTCCCGGGCGTCCTCGTCGGACCCGCCGAGCAGCTCCTGGCCCGCACCCTCGGCGACGACCACCACCGCGTGCCCGCGCTCGGACACCCGCCGCCGCACGTGGGCGAGCAAGCCGTGCTCGCCGTCGAGCGCGAACGGGACCTCCGGGATCAGCACGGCGTCGGCTCCGCTGCGGGCGAGCGCCGCGTAGCAGGCGATGAAGCCGGAGTGCCGCCCCATCAGCTTGACCAGCCCGATCCCGTTGGCGGTGGACTTGGCCTCCACCTGCGCGGCCCGGATCGCGTCGCTGGCCAGGCTGAACGCGGTCTGGAAGCCGAAGCTCTGGTCGATGTAGGGGATGTCGTTGTCGATCGTCTTCGGGATGCCGACGACCGCGATGAGCAGGCCCCGGTCGGCGATCGTGCGCGCGATCTGCATCGCCCCGCGCATCGAGCCGTCGCCACCCACCACGAACAGCACGTTGACGTGCAGCCGCTCCAGGCAGTCGACGATCTCCTCGGGGTCCTGGGGCCCGCGGGAGGTGCCGAGCACGGTGCCGCCGTCGGTCGCGATGTCGCGCACCGACTCCGGGGTGAGGTCGACGACGTCGTGGCCGTAGTGCGCCACGAACCCCTGGTAGCCGTTGCGGATGCCGACCACGCGCCGCACCCGGTAGTGGTAGGTCAAGGTGCGGACGATGCCGGCGATCACGTCGTTGAGCCCCGGGCACAGGCCACCGCAGGTGACGATCGCCGCGCGCGCTTCGCCGGGTCGAAGAAGATCTTTCGGCGCGGCCCGCACGGCTCCATCCCCGGGAGCTGGTCCGGCGCGACGCCGCGGGAGGAGATCCCGGTGAGGGTGTCGTCGAGGAGCACGCGGTCGTTCTCGTTGATGTAGTGCTCGGTGGTCCGCGTGGCGTCCAGCAGCGGCGCCATCGGCGACGTGATGCGGGCCGTCCCGAGCGTGTTGATCGTGAGATCGGGCGGGGACTCGAGGCGGGGCAGCTCCACGACGGTGCCGTCGTGGCCCTGTCCGTCGTGGTCGCCGTCATGCCCCCTGTCATGTCCCTCGGAGAAGGCGGTGCTCACGGCTCTCCCTGCAGAGGTAGCAAGGTCGGCCACGCCGCGGCGTCGGGACGGTGGCCATCTTGACCGGTACAGGATGCCTGTTCGCAGCGTCGCGGACCAGCCCGGCCCCCGAGGTGTTCCCGAATCCACATGCTTGCGGATGCCAACGACCCCGTGCTCATCTGAGGTGGTGACCTCCCCCCGCCCGACGGTCGTGATCGGCGTGCTCGCGTCGTGCGGGCTGGCCGTCTCGCTGATGCAGACCCTCGTCGTGCCGCTGTTGCCGCAGTTCCCGCGGCTGCTGTCGGCATCGCCCGCGACGGTGGCGTGGCTGGTCACGGCCACGCTGGTGTCCGCGGCCGTCTGCGCGCCGGTCATGGGGCGGCTGGGTGACATGTACGGCAAGCGCCGGATCCTGCTCGCCGGCCTCGGGATCGTCACGGTCGGTTCGGTGCTCGGCGCCGTCGCACCCAACGTCGGGGTGCTCATCGCCGCACGGGCGTTGCAGGGCATCGCGATGGGCGTGATCGCGCTCGGGATCAGCGTGATGCGCGACGTGCTCCCGCCGGAGCGGGTCGGCAGCGGGATCGCGCTGATGAGCTCGTCGCTGGGTATCGGAGGGGCGATCGGGCTGCCGCTCACGGGGGTCGTGGCGCAGCAGGCGAGCTGGCGGTGGCTCTTCGTCGGGGCGGCCGTGCTCGGTGCCCTGCAGTTCGTGCTCGTGCTGCTCGTCGTGCGGGAGTCGCCGCTGAGATCCGGCGGCCGGTTCGACCTGCCGGGCGCGGTGGGGCTGTCGGGCGCGCTGGTGTGCCTGCTGCTCGCGATCTCGAAGGGCAACGAGTGGGGCTGGGGCAGCGCGCTCGTGGTCGGCCTGCTCGTCGCCGCCGCCGTCCTGTTCGCGGTGTGGGTCGTCTGGGAGCTGCGGGTGGGCCGGCCCCTCGTCGACCTGCGGGTCTCCGCCCGCCCCGCCGTCCTCTGGACGAACGTCGCGTCCATCGCGGTCGGCTTCGGGATGTTCGCGGGTTTCCTCGTGACGACCCAGATCCTGCAGGCGCCCCGCGCCACCGGGTACGGGTTCGGCCTCTCGCTGGTGGTCGCCGGTGTCACGCTGCTGCCGATCGGCGGGGCCATGACGATCTTCTCGCCGGTCTCGGCGCGGGTCTCGCGGCGCCGCGGCGCCCGCACATCACTCGTGCTCGGCGCCACGATCCTCGGCGTCGGCAACCTGCTGATGGCCACGCTCCCGGGATCGATCCCGCTGATCGTGGCCGCGTCCACCACCACGGCGATAGCGCGGCGCTCGCCTACTCCGCGATCCCACTGCTGATCATGGATGCGGTGCCGCCCGCCGAGACCGCCGCGGCCAACAGCCTCAACACCCTCATGCGGATGCTCGGCACGTCGTCGTGCAGCTCGTTCGTCGCCGCGATCGCCACCGGCCTGACGACCACCGTGGCCGGCGAGCTGCTGCCCGCGGCGTCCGCGTACACCGTGATCTACCTGGCGGCCGCGGCCGCCGCGCTCCTGGGCGCCGCCCTCGCCGCACTCACCCCGCGCTCCGCCGCGGCCGACGCCAGCGCTGCGACCGCCGAGCCGAGCACCGCGCGGGCGGCCTGAAGCGCCACCCGGCGCGTCCCTGACGCGAGCGGCGAGCCGGTCACACACGGACTGTGGCGCCGACGCACGAGCTGCAGTTCATGTGCCGGCACCGGAGTTGGTGTGCGACGCCTCGGGCGGCCTCAACGCTGGTCGCGGCGGATCGGGTGGTCTTCCGGGATCTGCACCAGGACGATCCGGGTGCCGTCGGGGTCGCTGATCCACATCTCGTGCAGACCCCACGGCTCCTGCCGCGGCTCGCGCACCACGTGGTCGACCAGCTCGCGGTGGGCCGCCTCGATGTCACGGACCTGCAGCCACAGGGCCACGGCGGGGCCCGCGGGGGCGTCCGTGCTGCCGGAGAGCTCCAGGAAGCCGCTGCCGATGAAGAACACCGTGCCGCCGGGGAACTCGCGAGCGATCGCGAGCCCGAGCACGTCGCGGTAGAACGCGAGGCTGCGCTGCATGTCGACGGGCCGCAGCAGCACCCGTCCGGAAAGGATCTCCATCAGGCGGGGTGCTCCGCGATGTGCTCGATGACGAGCTCCGCCAGCTGGTCGGGGGCCTCGTCGGGGATCCAGTGGCTCACGCCGCACAGCTCGGCGTACCGGAACGGCCCGGCCACGTACCGGTGCACGAGCTCGGTGGACTGCCGGGTGAGCGCGGTGTCGCCGTCGCTCCAGACGAACAGGGTGGGCACTCGCACCGGCGGATCGGGATCGCCGGGTGGGCCGGAGAACGCGCCGCGGTACCAGTTGATCGCGGCCGAGAGCGACTTCGGGTCGGCGAGACCCGCCGCGTCGCGCTGGGCCGCCGCCTTGGACTGGCCGGTGCCGCGCAGCGCCGCCACGAACCGCCGCGAGAACGGCCCGCCGCCCGCGGAAAGCACCCGTTCGGGCAGCCACGGCAGCTGGAACGCGTAGACGTACCAGGACGCGAGGCCCTGGCGCGTGGTCACGAGCGAGCGCAGGTACGCCGCGGCCGGTGGCACCGAGACGGCGGTGAGCGTGCGGACGCGGTCGCCGTGGCGGGCCGCGAGCCGCCAGGCGACGACGGCGCCCCAGTCGTGCCCGACGAGGTGCACGCGTGCGGTCGGCCCGACCAGCTCGTCCACCACCGCGAGCGCGTCGGCGACCATCTCGTCCAGCCGGTAGGAGTCGCGGCCTGCCGGGCGGGCCCCCGGCGAGTAGCCGCGCTGGTCGGGGGCGAGCGTGCGGCAGCCGTTCGCGGCGAGCCTGGTGGCGACGGCGCGCCACGAGTCGCCGCGTTGCGGGAAGCCGTGCAGGAGCAGCACCGGATCACCGCCCGCCGGGCCCAGCTCGTGCACGTCGAAGGTCAGACCGTCCCTCATCGCCGTGCGCACCGCCACATTGTGCCCCGCGGGTCGCCCGCCTGTCGGTTGTGCGACTCGGGTGGGGTCGAGTTGGGTAGGCGCGGCGTACGGTGCACCGGGCCACCAGCGACAGGAGTGAAGAAGATCGTGACGGAGACGTTCCAGCGGGTCGCCATCGTCAACCGCGGCGAGCCTGCGATGCGCCTCATCCACGCGGTGCGGGAGTGGAACGCCGAGCTGGACGGGAAGGACGGGGCCGCGCCGCTGCGCACGATCGCGCTGTACACGGCCGTCGACCGGCACGCGATGTTCGTCCGCGAGGCCGACGAGGCGGTGCTGATCGGCCCGGAGGACCCGGAGCAGGCGTTCGCCGCGAGCCCCTACCTCGACTACGCCGAGCTGGAGCGGGCCCTGCGCGCCGCCCGCGCCGACGCCGTGTGGCCCGGATGGGGCTTCGTCTCCGAGAAGGCCGAGTTCGCCCGGCTGTGCCGCGAGCTCGGGATCGTGTTCGTGGGTCCGTCGCCCGAGGTGATGGAGCGGCTCGGCGACAAGATCGCGTCGAAGGTGCTGGCCGAGGAGGTCGGGGTGCCGATGGCCGCGTGGAGCGGCGGCCCGGTCGCGACGTCGCCGCGGCGCGGGAGCACGCCGAGCGCATCGGCTACCCGCTCATGATCAAGGCGACGGCGGGCGGCGGGGGCCGCGGCATCCGGCGGGTCGACTCCCCCGACCAGCTCGCCGACGCGTTCGAGCGCGCGAGCTCCGAGGCGTCCAAGACGGCGGGCGACGCCACCGTGTTCCTGGAGCGGGCGATCCCCGGAGGGCGCCACGTCGAGGTGCAGGTCGTGGCCGACGCGTCGGGCGACGTCTGGACGCTCGGGGTGCGCGACTGCTCGGTGCAGCGCCGCAACCAGAAGGTGATCGAGGAGTCGGCGTCCACCGCGCTCGACGCCGAGCAGGAACAGCTGCTGCGCAGCTCCGCCGCCGAGCTGGTGCGCGCAGCGGGCTACGTCAACGCGGGCACGGTCGAGTTCCTGTACGAGCCGGGCGAGCGGCTGCTGTCGTTCCTCGAGGTCAACACGCGGCTGCAGGTGGAGCACCCGGTCACCGAGGCCACCACCGGCGTCGACATCGTCAAGCTGCAGCTGCACGTCGCGGGCGGCGGGAAGCTCGCCGACATCGCCCCGGAGATGCCGCAGCCCCGCGGGCACGCCATCGAGGCGCGGCTCACCGCGGAGGACCCCGAGCAGGGCTTCGCCCCCGCACCCGGGCGCATCGAGCACCTCGCGCTGCCGAGCGGCCCGGGCGTGCGGGTGGACACCGGCGTCACCAGCGGCGACGTGATCCCGCCCCAGTTCGACTCGATGATCGCCAAGGTGATCGCGTGGGGCCGCGACCGCGCCGAGGCGCGGGCCCGCCTCTCGCGCGCGTTGAAACAGACCGCTGCCGTGATCGACGGCGGTACCACCAACAAGGCGTTCCTGCTCGACCTGCTCGACCGCCCGGAGATCCGGTCCGGCCACGTCGACACCACCTGGCTCGACACGATGATGGCGGGCGGCTACGAGCCCCCGCGCCGTCTCGACGTCGCGCTGCTCGCCACGGCCGTCGAGGCGCAGGACGCGCACGTGGCCCGCCAGCGCGAGCGGCTGTTCGCCTCGGCGGAGCGCGGGCGTCCCGAGGTCGGGCACGAGACCTGGTACCAGGTGGACGTGCGGGCGGCGGGTGAGTCGTACCGGCTGCGGGTGGCCCAGTCCCGCGGCACCCGCTACCACGTGGAGCTCGACGGCAAGGCCGTCGACGTCGACGCGGAGCGCACCGGCCGGTTCGAGCGCAAGCTCACCGTCGCCGGGCGCTCGTACGCGGTGCTCTCGGTGCCGCAGGGCTCGGACTTCCTGGTGGAGGTCGACGGCGCCGTGCACCGGATATCGGGCGGGGAGGCCGGCCTGGTCAGAGCGCCGGCGCCCGCGGTGATCGTGTCGATCCCGGTCTCGCCCGGCGACGAGGTCGAGGCGGGTGACGTCGTGGCCGTCGTCGAGTCGATGAAGCTGGAGACGGCGCTGCGCGCGCCCGTCGGCGGCCGGGTGCAGGAGGTGCTCGTCGCCGCGAACACCCAGGTGGACGGCGGCACGAAGCTGGTCCGCCTCGAACCCGACGGCGACACGGGCGGCGCGGCGAGCGGCGAGCGGGCCGACTTCTCCCAGCTGGCGGGGCCACCCGTGGCGGGGGCCGACGCGGCCGCCCGGGCCGCCGACGCGCTCCGGTCGCTGCGTTTCCTGGTACTGGCTACGACATCGACGAGCGTGACGCCCAGCCGCTGCTCGCCGCGCTCACGGCCGCCCGTGGGGAGCTCGCGCCCGACGACCCGGGGGTGCTGGCGGGCGAGACCGCGGTGCTGCAGATCTTCGCCGACCTGTGCGCGCTCTCGCGCAACCGCCGCGGTCCCGAGGACGAGACCCAGCAGGTCGACCCCGCCGGTGAGGAGGCCCGCAACCCGCAGGAGTACCTGTACGCGTTCCTGCGGTCCCGCGACGCCGACGCCGAGGGGCTGCCGGAGTCGTTCTGCGACAAGCTGCGCCGGGCGCTGGGCCACTACGGGGTTCCGGACCTCGACCCGTCCGACGGCGTCTCCGCGGACACGCTGCACAGCGCGCTCTACCGGATGTTCCTCGCACACCGCCGGGCCACCGCCCACGTGCCGGTGGTGCTGGCGCTGCTGGAGTGGCGCCTGTCGCACCCCGACTCGCTCCCGGCGGAGGAACGCACCGCGTACCAGCGCGTGCTCGACCGGCTCGTCACCGCCACCCAGCTGCGGCACCCGGTGGTGGGCAGCCTCGCCCGGCGGGTGCGCTACACCCTGTTCGACGCCCCGCTGATCGCGGACGAGCGCGCAGCGGGCCAGGACGAGGTGCGGGCGGAGCTGGACCGGCTCTCGGACGACCCCGTGGAGCGGGCCCGGCAGGTCGACGCCATCGTGTCCGCGGGCGAGCCCATCCTCGGCGTCTTCGGCGCGCAGCACCACGCGGCCATGCTCGAGGTGATGACGCGGCGCTACTACCGCATCCGCACGCTGCAGGACCTGCAGGTCACCGACCGCGGCGGCCGCCCCCTGCTCACGGCGGGCTACGAGCACGACGGCCGGGCGCTCACGGTGCTCGCCACCACCGTGCACACCGCGCCGGACGCGCCCGCCTGGGGCGACCCGATGACCGTGCAGGGCGACCTGCGCCGGCTCATCGCGCAGCTCCCCGAGGGCAGCACGGTGCTGCTCGACCTCTACATCATCGCGGGCGAGGCCCCCGACGCCGACCCCGAGCGTTCCTCGGAGAAGATCCGCGCGATGCTCGGGCGGCTGCCCGACCGGCTCGCGCGCGTCGCGGTGGCGGTGCGCCGCCCGCACGGCGACGAGCGGTCGGCGTGGTTCACGTTCACGGCGGGCCCGGACCGGCGGCCGGTCGAGGACCGCACCCTGCGCGGCCTGCACCCGATGGTCGCCGAGCGGCTCGGGCTGTGGCGCCTCGCCGACTTCGAGCTCACCCGGCTGCCGTCGCCGATCGACGTGCACCTGTTCCGCGCGGTCGGCCGCAACGTGCCCGCCGACAAGCGCCTCATCGCGCTGTCGGACGTCCGCGAGCTCACGGTGCTGCGCAACGGCGACGACGGCAAGGGCCGCATCCGCGCCCTGCCCCAGCTGGAGCAGGTCCTCGACTCCTGCCTGGACGCCGTCCGCTCGGCACGCGCCGCGAGCCGCGAGGACGCCCGCCTCGACTGGAACCGGGTGCTGCTCTACGTCTGGCCGGTGGTCGACGTGCCGCTCGAGGAGCTCGACTCGGTGGTGCGGGTGCTCGCGCCCCGCTCGGTCGGGCTCGGCCTGGAGCAGGTCGTCGTCCAGTTCCGCCACATCGGCGACGGCACGGCAGAACCCAAGGAGTACCTGCTGCGGATGTCCCGCCCGCCGGCGCGGGCTTCACCGTGCAGGTCACCGAGCCGCCCACGGAGCCGATGCGCGAGCTCGACGCGTACGCGCAGAAGGTGATCCGCGCCCGGCGGCGCGGCGCCGTCTACCCGTACGAGCTGGTGCCGATGCTGCAGCGCAGCCCCGACCGCGGCGGCCCCGCGGGCACGTTCACCGAGTACGACCTGGGGCCCGACGGCTCGCCGGTCGTCGTGCAGCGCCCGCCGGGGCAGAACACGGCCAACATCGTGCTCGGCACCGTCACGACGCCCACCCGGCGTTACCCGGAGGGCATGACCCGCGTCGTGCTGCTCGGCGACCCGACCAAGGCCCTCGGCGCGCTCGCCGAGCCGGAGTGCGCGCGCGTGCTGGCCGCGATCGAGCTCGCGCGCAGGCTGGACGCGCCGATCGAGTGGTTCGCGGTGTCGGCCGGCGCGAAGATCGCCATGGACTCCGGCGTGGAGAACATGGACTGGGTCGCCCGAGCGCTGCGCGGGATCGTCGAGTTCACGCAGGAGGGCGGCGAGATCAACATCGTCGTCACCGGCATCAACGTCGGCGCCCAGCCGTACTGGAACGCCGAGGCCACGATGCTCATGCACACCAAGGGCATCCTCGTGATGACGCCGGACAGCGCGATGGTGCTCACCGGCAAGCAGGCACTCGACTACTCCGGTGGCGTCTCCGCCGAGGACAACTTCGGCATCGGCGGGTACGACCGGATCATGGGCCCGAACGGGCAGGCGCAGTACTGGGCGCCGGACCTGTCCGGGGCCGTGGACGTGCTGCTCGCCCACTACGAGCACACCTACCGCGCACCCGGCGAGCGGTTCCCCCGCCCGGCACCCACCACCGACCCCGTCGACCGGGACATCTCCGGCGCGCCGCACTCCGGCCCCGGCTGCGACTTCCAGGACGTCGGGGAGGTCTTCTCCGCCAACCCGGAGCGCAAGAAGCCGTTCGACATCCGCTCGCTGCTCCACGCGGTGGCCGACGTCGACCACCCCACGCTGGAGCGCTGGGTCGACATGATCGACGCCGACGGCGTGGTCGTGCTGGACGCCCACCTCGGCGGCCAGCCGATCTCACTGATCGGCGTCGAGTCGCGGCCGCTGCCCCGCCGCGGGCTGGTGCCGATGGACGGGCCGACCACGTTCACGGCGGGCACGCTGTTCCCCCGGTCGTCGAAGAAGATGGCCCGTGGGATCAACGCCGCGAGCGGCAACCGCCCGCTGGTGATCCTCGCCAACCTCTCGGGCTTCGACGGCTCCCCCGAGTCGCTGCGCCGGCTGCAGCTGGAGTACGGCGCGGAGATCGGCCGGGCGGTCGTGAACTTCGACGGCCCGATCGTGTTCTGCGTGGTCTCCCGCTACCACGGCGGCGCGTTCGTGGTGTTCAGCGGCACCCTCAACGACAACATGGAGGTCGCCGCCGTCGAGGGGTCCTACGCCTCGGTGATCGGCGGCGCGCCCGCCGCCGCCGTCGTGTTCGCCGGCGAGGTCAACAAACGCACCGCAGCCGACCCGCGCATCGCCGACCTGGAGGCCCGCATCGCCGAGGCCCACCAGAGCGGCGCCGAGGAGGAGGCCGCGCGGCTCACCAACGAGCTGGCGACCTGCGCCCGGGCGTGCGGGCCGAGGTGCTGGGGAAGGTCGCCGACGAGTTCGACACCGCCCACAGCGTGGAACGCGCCCAGCGGGTCGCTCGGTGGACGTGATCGTCCCCGCCCCGACCCTGCGCCCCTACCTGTTCGACGCGGTGCGGCGAGGAATGGACCGAGCCGGCACCCAACGCTGACGCGCTCAGAACCCGACACGCGTGCATCGACAGCGCGACTCGCGGGTACGGAAACCGCGGCTCGCGGAAGTGGGGGAACCCAACCCCTCCGCGAGTCGCGGCCTGGGTGCAGGCGAGTCGGGGTCTGAGCGCACGAATCGCGCCGCGGGTCAGGAGCACACGCGCTTGGCGCGCAGCACCCTCGTGACGGCGGCGTCGTTGGCGGCCGGATCCAGGCCGGCCCGCTCCAGGTGGTCCAGCACCGGGGTGATGCGGTCGCCGCCCGACCACAGCGCCATGTCCGCCCCCGCCTCCAGGGCGCGCTGAACGGCCTGGGGCAGGGTGAACTCGTCGGTGATGGCGTCCATCGCGCCCAGGTCGTCGGTGAGCACGAGGCCGTCGAAGCCGATCTCCTGCCGCAGCAGCGCGTACGCGTTGGGCGTGAGCGAGCTGGGCAGGTCGGTGGTGAGGCCGGGTACGTCGAGGTGGCCGACGAGCACGCCGGTGCGGCCGTCGGCGAGCGCGCCACCCGGGCCGAGCAGGGTGGCGTAGGGCCGCAGGTCGTCGGAGCGCATGTCGACCAGCGCGGGTGTGGTGACGCGCCCCTTGTGCGAGTCGCCGTCGGCCCGGCCGTGCCCCGGGAAGTGCTTGAGGACGGTGTAGACGCCTGCGGCCCGCTGCCCCTCGGCGAACGCGCCTGCGTAGCTGCTGACGGTCTCCGGGTCGTCGCCGAAGGAGCGGTCGCCGATGGCGGTGGACCGGCCGGTCACGTCGACGGTCGGGGCGAGGTTCATCGTGATGCCGCGGGCGAGCTGCTCCCGGCCCCGCTCCTCGCCGAGCTCCCGCACCTGCTCCGGCGTGCGTGAGCGCGCCATGGCGCGGGCGCTGGGCAGCTCGCCGTCGAGGGTGTCGATGCGCTGGACGCGCCCGCCCTCGTCGTCGACGGCGACGGCCAGCGGGATCCGGGACATCGCCTGCACGCCGCGCAGCGCCTGGTCGGTGAGCAGGGCGGTGGCGTTGCCGCCGATGAAGATCCCGCCCACCTGCGCGGAGCGGACGTCGTCGGCGGTGGCCCGCGCGTCGGCGGCGTCGGCGCCGACCATCAGCCGCTGGGCGAGCCGGTCCCGCGGCGACATCGCCGCCACGACGTCGGCGCAGTGCGGGAGCCGGTCGGGGCCCAGGTGCTCGCCCGTGAGCGGCGGCGGGGGTGGCGGCGCGGGCGACGTCGCAGCGGCCGGCGCTGCCGAGCAGAGCAGCGCCGAGAGGACCCCGAGCGTCAGAGCGAGCACCTTGCGAACCGTCATCACGGCCCATCCTCCTCGGGCGGCACGGCCCGCCCGATCCGGCCCGCGGTCACGTCAGCCGATCGGTGGTACCCGCTCCCCCTCCGGCGGCGGGGCGGGCGGGGTGCCGTCGCCGAAGGGCCTGCCGCCGAGCTCCTCGCGGCCGTGTCCCGTGAGCCAGCCGCGGGGATCGGGGCCGAGCGGGACGATCCCGGTCGGGTTCACGGTCAGGTGCACCCCGTAGTAGTGCTGCTTGATCTGCTCGAAGTCGATCGTGTCGCCGAAGCCGGGGGTCTGGAACAGGTCCCGTGCGTAGGCCCACAGCACGGGCATCTCGGTGAGCTTCTGCCGGTTGCACTTGAAGTGGCCGTGGTACACGGCGTCGAACCGGACGAGCGTGACCCACAGCCGGACGTCGGCCTCGGTGATGGTGTCCCCGACCAGGTAGCGGCGTGTGGTCAGCCGCGCCGAGAGCGCGTCGAGCCGGTCGAAAAGCCTCCCGTAGGCCTGCTCGTAGGCCCCCTGCCCCATGGCGAAGCCGCACTTGTAGACGCCGTTGTTGACGTCGTGGTACACGGCCTCGTTGATCTCGTCGATCTCGGCGCGGTGTGCCTCGGGGTACAGGTCGGGGGCGCCGCTGCGGTGGAGGGCGCGCCACTGGGTGGACAGGTCGAGCGTGAGGGCCTGGAAGTTGTTGGTCACCGCCTTGCCGGTGGCGACCTCCACCACGGTCGGGACGGTGACCCCGGCGTCGAACCCCGGGTGGGCGGCCTCGTACGCCTCGCGCAGGTACTCGATGCCGAGCACCGGGTCGCGGTTGCCGGTGTCGTTGTGGAACCGCCAGCTCCGCTCGTCGTGCAGGGGGCCCGCGATGCCCATCGACAGCACCGGCTCCAGCCCCAGCAGCCGCCGGACGATCACGCTGCGGTTCGCCCACGGGCACGCCCGCGCGACGACGAGCCGGTACCTCCCCGCCTCGACCGGCCAGGCCGACGACCCGTCGGCGGTGACCCGTTCGGTGAGCGCGACCGGCTCACGCTCGAAGGCCTCGGTGCTCCGGGTAGCGGTCATGTGCCCGACAGTAGGCGCAGCGGGACGGCCGCACCCGTCAGTCGTCGTCGCCTTCGCCGTCCCCTTCGCTGTCGCCGTCCTGCTGCTGGGTGATGCCGGGCGCGTCGTCGCCGTCGTCGTCATCGCCGCCGCCACCGCAGCGCCGGCAGAGGTCAGCAGGAGGGCGGCCGCCGCGAGGAATGCCGCAACCGCCCGGGTCAGACTCGTTCGTCCCATGTGTCCACCGTGCCAGGCCCGACCGCCCTGACGAATGTCACCCCGAGGTCATGACCGTTGTCGTGGTCGCACGGGCGCCGCGGACAGCAGCCTTCGGGGCATGGATCGCACGACGCACCGCACTCCCGCCACCGTCGAGCAGGCCGCACCTCGGTGGTCGATGTTCCTCGGGCTGTTCTGGGACGTCGGGCTGAGCCTCGTGGCCTACTACGGGCTCCGAGCCATGGGCGCCTCGCCGTACGTCGCGCTGCTCGGCGGCACGGTGACCGCGGGTCTGCGGATCCTGTACGTGTGGCTGCGCACCCGCCGCTTCGACGGGTTCGCCGCGTTCATGCTCGCCGAGTTCGGGGTGGGGTTGGGCTTCGCGCTCCTCACGGGGGATGCCCGCTTCCTGGTGGCGAAGGAGTCGTTCAGCACCGCGATCGCGGGCCTGATCTTCCTCGCGACCTGCGCGTACGGCCGGCCCATGGTCTGGCACGCCGCGGCGAGGTTCCAGCCTGCGGAGCGCGAGAGGTTCGACCGGCTGTGGCTCGGCTCGCCGGAGTTCCGGCGCCTGTTCCGGACGCTGACCGCGGTCTGGGGGGCGGGGATGCTGGTCGAGGCGGTGGTCCGCGTGGTGGTGGCCTACACGCTGCCGGTCGACACCGCGGCGGGGCTGTCGCAGCTGCTGCGGTTCGCCGCGATGGGGCTGCTGGTGCTGTGGACGTTCGCCACGGTGAGGCGCCACCGCGCGGCACGGACGTAAGGTCGCCTGCGTGAGTGCCGCACCGGGCGTCGACCTCCGGGAATGGCCGCGCTGGCAACCCGAGGACCCCGCGCCACCCGGCGGGTCCGGCTGCGGACCGTGATCGCCTCGGCGGCATTCCTGGCGTCGCTCGTGCACAGCGTCATCGAGGAGTGGGGCGGGTCCGGGGTCGCACTGGTCGCCGTCGCCGTGACGTACGCGTCGAGCTACCTGCTCACGTTGTACTTCGGCCCGCTGCACCGGCCCCACACCCGCGTGCTGCTCATCGGCTGGCTGTTTCTCGGCGGATCGGTGCTCGCGCTGGTCACCGGCGATCCGAGCGAGCTCACGATGCTGGCCTACGCCGTGGCCGCCGGGATCATCCTGCTGCCGCTGCGATGGGGCGCGCTCCTCGGCCTGCTCACCGCCGCCGCCGTGATGACCACGACCTGGGCGGTGGACGGCGCGATCGACTGGAGCGACACGTTCGTGCTGCTCATGCTCACGGCCGGCATGGTGACGGTCACCCAGCTCATCCGCGCGGTCAACCAGCTCCGCGCCGCGCACGACCGGATCCGCGAACTGGCCGTGGCCGACGAACGGGCCCGGGTGGCACGGGACCTGCACGACGTGCTCGGGCACAGCCTCACCACGATCACCGTGAAGACCGGGCTCGCCCGCCGCATCCTGGAGAGCGGGGCCGAGCCGGCGCGAGCGCTCACCGAGGTGCGCGACGCCGAGCGGTTGTCCCGGCAGGCGCTCACGGAGATCCGCACCACCGTGGCCGGCTACCGGCAGCCGTCGCTGGCCGCCGAGCTCGCGGGCGTCCACGAGGCGCTGCGGGCCGCGGACATCGCCGCGGTACTCCCGCAGGCCGTCGACGAGGTCGCGGAGGATCTGCGCGAGCCGTTCGCCTACGTGCTGCGCGAGGGCGTCACCAACGTGATCCGGCACAGCGGCGCCACCCGCTGCGAGGTGCGGTTGGGCCCGCGCAGCCTGGAGATCTGCGACGACGGCAGGCCCGCCCCCGACGTCGCCACCGGCAACGGGCTCGCCGGGCTCACCGAGCGGATGGCCGCCGTGGGCGGCCGACTGACCGCGCAACCGTTGCCCGGCAAGGGTTTCCGCCTCTACGCGGAGGCATGAGGATGATCCGGGTCCTGCTGGCAGACGACCAGGCGCTGGTCCGCGGCGCGCTGGCCGCCATGCTCGACCTCGAGCCGGACGTCGAGGTGGTCGCCTCGGTCGGTGACGGCGACGAGGTCGTCGAGGCCGCCCGCCGCACCGTGCCCGACGTCGCGCTCCTGGACGTGCAGATGCCCGGCACCGACGGCCTCACCGCGGCCGCGCGGCTGCACGCCGCGCTCCGTCCTGCCGCATCGTCATGTGCACGACGTTCGGCAGGCCGGGCTACTTCGCGCGTGCCATGGCGGCGGGCGCTGCCGGCTTCGTCGTGAAGGACTCCCCGCCCGAACAGCTGGTGGAGACGATCCGCAAGGTGCACGCCGGGCTGCGGGTGGTCGACCCGGGCCTGGCCGCGGAGTCGCTCGCTCGCGGCGTGAGCCCCTTCACCGAGCGGGAACGCGACGTGCTCCGCGCGGCGAAGGACGGTGCGAGCGTGGCCGAGATCGCCCGCACGGTGCACCTGTCGAGCGGCACGGTCCGCAACCACCTGTCCGCGGTGATCGGCAAAACGGGTGCGGCCAACCGCGCCGAGGCCGCCCGGACGGCGGAGGAGAACGGCTGGCTCTGACCACCGCGACTCACACGCACGGACAGCGCGACTCACACGCACTGAGAGCGCGACTCGCGGACGGGGGGGCACCCCCTACTCCGCGAGTCGCGCCATGAATGCACGCGAGTCGCGCCATGAATGCACGCGAGTCGCGGCGTGAATGCATGCGAGTCGCGGCGTGAGTGCACGCGTGTCGCGGTCCGGGTGCACACGACTCCCCGATCCCGGTTCCGACGAGCGGCACGTTCGTCGGAACCTATCCGACGAACGCGCCGCTCGTCGGGATCAGACCTGCAGGAAGACGGTCTCTCCCTCGCCCTGCAGGCGGATGTCGAAGCGGTACTCGCCATCGCCCGCCGCCTCCGCGACCAGGGTGGCCGCGCGCTCGGGCGGCAGGGACGACAGGAGCGGGTCGGCGGCGTTCGCCTCGGTCTCGTCGGGGAAGTAGATGCGGGTCGTGAGGTGCAGCAGCAGGCCGCGGGCGAGCACCGTGACGTCGATGTGCGGCGCCTGCCCGTCGCCGAGCGCGCCCGGCTTCACGGTGACGATCCGGAAACGGCCCTCCTCGTCGGTCGGGCAGCGTCCGAACCCGCCGAAGCCGGACCCGGAGGCCCCGCGCGGGTCGTCGGGATGGTCGAAGCGGCCGTCCGCGTCGGCCTGCCAGGTCTCGACCACGCCGTCGGGGACGGGGGCACCTGCGCCGTCGAACATCCTCCCGGCGATCCGGATGGCACCCGGGCTGCCTCGGGGACGACGAGGTGGCCGTCGGTCCAGGTCAACCCGAGGGACAGGAACGGCCCGACGGTCTGCGACGGGGTCACCAGGTCACTCATGGGGCTCCTCGAACGGGGTCTGCTCACGGCCGCGCAGCACGATGTCCCAGCGGTAGGCGAGCGCCCAGTCCGGCCGGGTGGCCTCGAGGTCGAACGTGGAGATCATGCGCTCGCGGGCCTTCGGGTCGGGCACCGAGTTGAAGATCGGGTCCTGGCCGAAGAGGGGGTCGTCCGGGAAGTACATCTGCGTGACGAGGCGCTGGGTGAACGCCCTCCCGAACAGCGAGAAGTGGATGTGCGCCGGGCGCACGCGTTGGGGTGGTTGCCCCACGGGTAGGCGCCGGGCTTGATCGTGGTGAACGAGTACTCGCCCTTGGAGTTGCTGAGCACTCGCCCGCCGCCGGTGAAGTTCGGGTCGAGCGCACCTGCCCAGTTGTCGTTCTTGTGCGGGTAGCGGCCGGACGCGTTCGCCTGCCACACCTCGACGAGCGTGTCGGGTACGGCCCGGCCGTCGCTGTCCAGCACCCGCCCGAACACGATGATCCGCTGGCCGATCGGCTCTCCGGCGTGCTGCGTGGTGAGGTCGTGGTCGCTCGGGCCGATCAGGTCGTTGTGCCCCGCGGTCAGCAGCGGGCCGGTGACCTCGGTGAGCCGGTTGCGCAGCACGATGGGCGCCTGCGACGGCGCGCGCAGCGACGTGCTCTTGTAGCCGGCGAAGTCCAGCGGCGGGTGCGTGCCCGGCGGGGGCGGCCGGTACCCGGCCGGGTGGGCGGAGCGTCATCGGGTTCCTCCTCGGTGAGGTGGGCCGGTTCGGTGTCGGCCCGGGAAGCCTGACGCACACCGGCCACCTCTTCGACGCGCCTTCCGGCCAGTGGAAGAGACACGGCAGACTCGGGCGATGGCCGAGACCGTGACCGGACGCGTGCTACGGGTGCTCGCGGCGTTCAGCGCCGAGCGCCCCGAGCTCGCGCTGACCGAGGTCTCCCGGCGGGCGGACCTGCCGCTCTCCACCGCACACCGGCTCGTCGGCGAGCTCGCCGAATGGGGAGCACTCGAACGGGGCACCGACGGCCGCTACCGGATCGGGCTGCGCCTGTGGGAGGTGGGCGCGCTCGCGCCGCGCGGGCTGGGGCTGCGCGAATCGGCCATGCCGTTCCTCGAGGACCTCTACGAGGTCACCCGCCAGAACGTCCAGCTCGCCGTCCTCGACGGCACCGAGGTCGTGTTCGTCGAGCGGATCTCCGGCCGCGGCGCCGTCAACGTCCTCACGCGGGTCGGAGGCCGGATGCCGCTGCACGCCACCGGTGTCGGCCTCGTGCTGCTCGCGCACGCCGCCCCGGAGCTGCAGGAACAGGTGCTCGCCTCGCCCCTGCGGCGGTACACGTCCAGGACGATCAGCGACCCCGACGAGCTGCGCAGAGCACTCGCCGAGGTACGGCGCACCGGCGTGGCCGTGAGCGATGGCCAGATCGAGCTCATCGCCCTCTCCGTCGCCGCGCCGGTGCACGGCCCCCGCGGTGACGTCGTGGCGGCGTTGTCGGTGGTGGTGCCGGCCGAGACCTCCGACGCCCGCGCCTACGTCCCGGCGGTGCGGGCGGCGGCACGCGGCATCTCCCGCGTCCTCGGCGCCCCGGAGCCGCGCCGCCGGTGACCGATCAGCCGAACACCTCATCGAGGCTGGACGGTTCAGCGCCCCAGAGCTGACAGGGCAGGGACCGGAAGAACGCCGAGCAGCACTCCACGGTCGCTGCGGCAGCAGCGATGTGCGGCTCGGGCCGGTCACGCACCGGTGCGGGCGCGGCATCAACGAGGTGCTGCTCACCCCGATCATCGCAGCGTGTGCGGCCGAGGCCCGCTGCCGCGTCCGGGCCGCCGCCCCGAACCTCGCCGATCAAGGGCAGACGGCGGTCGAACGATCTTCGATCGCCGCCATCTGCCCTTGATCACCAACGCCGGCCAGGCGAAAGCTTCTGATCATCGCGACGAGCGCCGATCTGTCACGCTCCCGGTGCAGCTCCTGTCCCGATCCTGACGATCACGCACGGGCGCGCCTGCGACCCGAACCCGGCCCACCCGGCAGCGAGCGCACGGAGAACCCCCCGAGTGCGGACTCTCACCCAGACCGACAGCACCGCAGCCGAGCTCAGTCCGGTGGGCGCTGCCAGAGACCGCGGGGTCGCACGCGCCGGGTGCCGCGGTAGGGCCGGTGGAGCGCCTCCCACACGAACCACCAGGCCTCGTCGCGGGTGTCGGCCCAGCCGTGCGCGGTCTTCCCGTGGTCCGGCACGACCGTCCAGCGGTACCTGCCGGTGCGTTCGTGGAACGTCACCGACCCCCGCTGCTGGGACTCGATCATCGCCCGCGCCGCTGCCTCGTCCGGGGCCTCGCCCATCGCGAACCCGCCTCCCGGGAGTGCCGTCATCCAGAACGCCATGCGCCCAACAGTAGTCGCAACCACGAGTAAACGCGACAAACACGAGTAGATACGAGTGATACTGAGTGATTCATGGTAGCCACGACTGAGCAGCTACAGCCGCGACTACCAGCGCATATGGTCGAACTATGACGACACCGCGCCTCGTCACCACCGGTGAGCTGGCGCGTGCGCTGGGGTTGCACCCAAGGACATTGCAGCGCTATCGCACGCTCGGCGTGCTCGTGCCCGAGCTGGAGTCGCCCGGCGGCCACGCCCGGTGGGACGTCGAGAAGGTCAAGCAGCAGCTCCGGGACCTCCGCCGCAAGTCCGACTGACCGCGCCAACCCCGGCAGCCACTTCACGAAGCCAGGTCTGGACCCGCATGATCGGTCCGAGGTGCAGCGGATCGCCCCGTCCGGGGCGCTGAACGCGATCTCGCAACGATCATGCCCGGCGCCCGCCGGCATTCACATGATCATGTCGGCTCCATGGGGCTTGCGCCCATCCCTCCAGGGGCCGACGATCAGCCGGGTGGAGGTCATCGAGTTCCGCCCGCGCCCCGAGCAGTACGCATGGACGTTCGGCGGCGTGGCGCCGACCCACCGCATCGCGCCCGGCACCGCGCTGAAGCTGTGGACGGAGGACGCGTTCTCCGGGCGGCTGCAGCGCACCACCGACCGGCCGTCGCAGGTGCTGAACATGGCGGAGGTGAACCCGCAGACCGGGCCGTTCCACGTCGAGGGAGCCGAGCCCGGCGACACGCTGGCGCTGCACATCGTCGACCTCACCCCGGCGCGCGACTGGGCGGCGTCGACGACGATCCCGTTCTTCGGTGCGCTCACCGGCACCGACCGCACCGCCCTGCTCAACGACCCGCTCCCGGAGCAGACGTGGATCTACGAGCTGGACCGCGCGCGGGGTGTCGTCCGGTTCGAGGCGCAGCGCAGCACCCTGTCGCTGGATCTGCCGATCGCGCCGATGCTGGGCACGGTGGGGGTGGCGCCACCGGGCCGGGAGGTCCGGTCGAGCCTCGTGCCCGACACGTTCGGCGGCAACATGGACACCCCGGAGATGCGTGCGGGCACCACCTGCTACCTGGGGGTGAACGTCGAGGGCGCGCTGTTCTCCGTCGGGGACGGGCACTACCGGCAGGGTGAGGGCGAGAGCTGCGGCACCGCGGTCGAGGGCGCCATGGACGTCACGCTGATCGTGGAGCTGATCAAGGGGCACGCGCCGGCCTGGCCGCGGCTGGAGCACGACGACCACTACGCCGTGGTGGGGTCGGCCCGACCGCTGGAGGACGCGTGGCGCGCCAGCCAGATCGGCATGATCGCCTGGCTCGGTGAGCTGTACGGGCTCGACCGGCTCGACGCCTACCAGCTGCTCACGCAGGTGAGCCGGTCGCCGCTGGCCAACGTCTGCGACACGAACTACAGCGCGGTCACCAAGATCGAGAAGTCGCTCCTGCCCACTGCCGCCGCGTTCGACGGCATGCACCGCCACCTGCGCGAGCAGGCCGCAACCCTGTAGGAGAAGCCGTGGATCTGCAGCTGGCCGGGAAGACCGCCGTCGTCACGGGGGGCACGAAGGGAATCGGGCGCGCGATCGTCGAGTCGCTCGCCGCCGAGGGCGCGCGGGTCGCGTTCTGCGCCCGGACCGACGCGGACGTCAAGTCCACCGAGGAGGCCTGCGCGGGGCGGGCCACGAGGTCGCGGGCACGGCGCTCGACGTCACCGAGGGCCCCGCGCTCGAGGCGTGGGTGGCCGCGTCCGCCGAACGGTGGGGCGGCATCGACGTCGCGGTCGCGAATGTCAGCGCGATCGCGGCGGGCCAGGACGAGGCCAGCTGGCGCGCGGAGTTCGAGGTCGACCTCCTGCACACCGTCCGACTCGTCAACGCCGCGCTGCCGCACCTGGAGCGCAGCGAGGACGGCTCGGTGATCGCGGTGTCCAGCGTGTCCGGTCGGGAGGTCGACTTCTTCGCCGGGTCGTACGGCGGGATGAAGGCCGCGCTGATCCACTACATGGCGGGCCTGGCCTACCAGAACGCGGGCAAGGTGCGGGCCAACACCGTCTCGCCGGGCAACGTCTACTTCGACGGCGGTGTGTGGCCGAGCATCGAGCAGGGCAACCCGGAGCTCTTCGCGAAGGCGATGGCGCTCAACCCGACCGGCCGGATGTGCACCCCCGAGGAGGTCGCGTACGCCGTCACGACGCTGGCGAGCCCGCGCGCATCCTTCATCTCGGGCACCAACCTCGTCGTCGACGGCGCCTCACCCGAGGGGTCCAGTACTAGTGCGCGAGTTCCGCATCGCCGTTCCGGAGTCGGACCTCGACGACCTGCGCGATCGCCTCGCTCGCACCCGGTGGCCGGATGGGGCCACCGCGCCGGGGTGGCGGCAGGGTGTGCCGCTGGACTACGCGCGGGAGCTGTGCGACCACTGGGCCCGCCGCTACGAGTGGCGCCGCTGCGAGTCGGAGATCAACGCGCTCCCGCAGTTCCGCACGGGGCTGGACGGCGGCGGGGACGACACGGTCGAGGTGCACCTGCTGCACGTGCGCTCGCGGCACCGCGGAGCACTGCCGCTGCTGCTCACCCACGGGTGGCCGGGGTCGATCGTGGAGTTCCTCGGCATCGTCTCGGCGCTGACCGACCCGCCGGACCCGGCCGACGCGTTCCACCTCGTGATCCCGACGATCCCCGGCTACGGGTTCAGCGGCAAGCCGACCGTTCCGGGGTGGGGTGTGGAGCGGATCGCCACCGCGTGGGCCCAGCTCATGGACCGGCTCGGCTACGACCGTTACGGGGCGCACGGCGGCGACTGGGGTTCGCTGATCTCGTCGGCCCTGGGCACCGGGGCGCCGGAGAACGTCGTGGGCATCCACCTGACGATGCCGCTCGCCGCCGCCCCGCCCGAGGCGGACCGCCGGCCGCTCAGCCCGGAGGAACAGCAGGCGCTCGCGACGCGTGAGACGTTCCTGAAGGTGGGCACCGGGTACTCCCGCGAGCAGGCCACCCGGCCGCAGACGGTGGGGTACGGCCTCGCCGACTCGCCGTCCGGGCAGTGCATGTGGATCGTCGAGAAGTTCTGGGACTGGACCGACTGCGCCGGCCACCCGGAGAACGTGATCTCGCGCGACCGGCTGCTGGACAACGTGATGCTCTACTGGCTGCCCGGCGCGGGCGCGTCGTCCGCGCGGCTGTACTGGGAGAGCTACGACCGCCGCCGCACCGACGAGGTGCCCGTCCCGACCGGCATCACGCTCTTCCCCCAGGAGCTGGTCCGCCTGCCCCGCCACTGGCTGGAGCGGCGCTACACCGATCTGCGGTTCTGGAACGAGCCGGCCGTCGGCGGCCACTTCGCGGGACTGGAGCAACCGGACGTCCTGGTCGAGGACCTGCGCGCGTTCTTCCGCAAGCTCCGCTGACGGCCACGGGGACCGTCGCCGGTGCCACACGCGCTCGCCGACACACCCGGTACGAGCCGGCGCACCCCGTCTGCTGTCGCGCGCCCGCGCCGCCCCGTGATCGGTGCGAGCCGCACCTCCGTGCCGCCGCACCCGTACCTGCGTGCTGCTCGCGGTGATCAAGCGCGTGTGATCGGCCCCGAGGTAACCGTGACGTGCTGCTCGGTTGGGGTCACGCCGGTTGGGAACCGCGGGCCGCCCGCAGCAGCAGGTGCATGCCCACGTCCGTGGAGCGTTCCCTGATGTCGGTGCGGCCGCCGGGCAGGAGCGGGTCCCTGGCGAGGACTTGCCCGTCGGCGGTGGTGACGCAGAAGCAGACGTAGCCCACCGGCTTGGCCTCGCTGCCCCCGCCGGGCCCGGCGACGCCGGTGATGCCGACGCCGACGTCGGCGCCGAACCGCTCCCGCGCGCCGTCGGCGAGCGCCCGCGCCACCTCCGGCGACACGGCGCCGTGGGTGGCGATCATCTCGGCCGGGACGCCGAGCAGGCCGGTCTTCGCGGAGTTGGAGTAGGCGACCACGCCGCCCGCGACGTAGTCGGACGAGCCCGCGAGGTCGACGAGCCGCGCGGCGAGCATGCCGCCCGTGCAGGACTCGCCGGTGGCGACCGTCCACCCGCGCTCGCGCAGGGCGGTGGCCAGCAACTCGTCCGTGCTCGCGCCGTCGGCGCTGACCAGGTGCCGGGCGTGCCGAAGGGCCAGCTCGGCGTGCAGGGCCGCGGCGACGTCGCCCGCGCCGGGCCGGGGGCGCAGGTCCACCTCCAGCTCCGAACGCCGCAGGCAGGTGGTGACCTCGACGCCGGACAGGTCGCGGTCCGCCCCGATCTCCCGCAGGGTGGCGGCGATCTCGGATTCGGGAAGGCCGAAATAGCGCAGGGAACGGGCCTCGGCGGCGGGCACCCCCGCCAGCAGGTCGACGACGGGCGCAGCGGCCAGCGCGGCGGGCCACATGCCCTGCAGCTCACGGGGCGGCCCTGGCAGCACCACGACCAGCGGCCCGCCGGGCCGGGGCACCACGAGCCCCGGCGCGGTGCCCACCGGGTCCAGCGCCACCGCGCCCCGCGGCACCATCGCCTGCTTGCGGTTGGCCGCGTCGAGCGCGGGGCCTCCGAAGCCGGTGCGGGCCGCGAACCCGGCGAGGATCGCCGCGATCCGCTCGTACATCGCCTCGTCCAGCTCGAGCGGCGCATCCGCGAACGCCGCCACGACCTCGGCGGTCAGGTCGTCGGCCGTAGGCCCGAGCCCGCCGCTCGTCACGATCAGCTCGCACCCGTCCACGAGCGCGCGGTCCAGCGCCCGGACGAGATCGTCGGGACGGTCGCCCACGAGCTGCAGGTGTGCCACCTCGAACCCGAGGCCGGTGAGCTCACGCGACAGCCACGGTCCGTTGCGATCGAGGATCGCCCCCGTGAGCAGCTCGCTCCCGGTGACGACGACAGCGGCCCGCGGCCGGTTGACAGCACTCACGGGACGAACCTATCCGGATCAAGCTGCGACCGCGTCCAGCGCGGTCACCACCGACTCGTCGCCGATCCGCACCGCCTCGCCGACCCGCACTGCGTCGACGCACAGGAACCCATGCCTGCGGAGCGCGCGGGACCGATCGCGGCCAGGTGGCCCGGGCCCCGTTCGGGGTGGGCGGCGTCGGTGACCAGGCGCAGGTCGGTGCCGTAGCGGCGCGACCCCTGGGCGAGGGAGCCCAGGCCGGGGACCACCCGGTCGAGCGCGCGGGCCCACAGCGACAGACCCGCGTCGGCGTCCGGGTGCAGGTCGTCGCTCCCCCGGCACAGCAGCACGAGCACATGGGTGGCTCCGCCGCGCAGCGCCCGCGCCATGGCCAGCGGCTCGGCGACCGACCCGTCCACCCAGCGCCGCCCGCCCCACGGGATCGGCGGTCCGGCCAGCAGCGGGATGGCCGCGCTCGCGCGCAGCGCCTGCTGCCAGTCGGCGACGGTCTGCATCCCCTCCAGGGTGTGGGCCGTGAGGTCGGCCGCATCGGTGGCCACCACGCGCAGCGGCGCCGGTGTGTGCCCCAGCTCGTGCCAGGCGAGCGGCTTGCGGTCGCCGAGGACGTCGTGCACGAGGTGGTCGAGAGCGACGACCGGGCGCCTGCTGCCGAGCCTGCGCATGTTGATGAAGACGTCGGTGCACAGGTCCTCGGGGTAGCTCGCGGCGCAGGCGGCGGCTTCGCCGGTGAGGAAGGCGGCACCGCTGAACCCGCCCGACGACGCCCCGTAGACCTCGTCGAAGGCGGGGACGAGGCCTGCGCGGTCGAGCGCGCGCAGCATGCCCGCCACGTACGCGCCGCGCATCCCGCCACCGCCGATGACCAGCGCGACCCGGTGCTCGTCGTCGCGGTCGCCCGGCGCGGTGCGCACCGCACGCCGCCGGTGCAGGACCTCGATGACCTCCCGGTCACCGTGCAGGAAAGGGACGGGAGACTCCATCGGCACCCGTCGAGGGTAACGGCCAGGGCCATCGGGCCGACCTCACAGCCACCCCTGGTGCACGGGTGATGACGGCGGGCATCGTTCACCGCGGCTAGGCTGTCGCTCGGCGCGCCGGGTGGGCGCCGCCGAGGCGCCACACTCGGGGCACGACGCGGCAGGTCGGGGCCGAGGCGTCCGCACGGGGTCGCCCGTCGCCCGCCCGGGGCAGCGGCGGGGAACACGCGGAGTGACGACCCTCCGGCACGGCTGATTCTTGCGAACGAGCACCGCCCACCGAGGTTGCGCCGAAGACTCGTGGCGCGCGCCGAGCGGCAAGCTCAGCGCGCCCATTGTCGAGCAGTGCCGCCGAACGGTTATCGAGAAACGTCGAGCGGTCACCGTGAGAGCGTTACCGTTATTCGGCGACGCCCCATCGAATTCGTCCGAGCGAGTGATTCGCAAGGTGACTCGGATCACAGGCTTTGGTTACAGGGTGCTGTGAGTCTCTCAGGTACGTCACTCGATCGGTTGGCGACGCCATCGGTTACCCTTGCGCCTACCAGGGGAAACCTGGGCGTTCGAGTGGCCGTAGCTGCTGCTGCGGTTGCACTGCGTGACGAAGGACCTGGACGATCGTGGATCCGTCGACTGCGAAACCATCGTCCACCAGAGGCGATCGGAACGGTCGTCAATGAATTTGGAGGGCATTCCATGCAGTCGTCGAGGATCTTCATCGTCGGTTCGGGTGTCGTGGGAGCTGCAACAGGTGGCGGCTTCCGCGAGGCCGGCCACGAGGTGACGTTCATCGACATCAACGAGGCCCGTGTCAACGAGCTCAAGGAGCGCGGCTGGGATGCCCGCACCGCGATCGACCTGACCGACGAGCCCGAGTCGTTGATCTTCCTTACCCTGCCGACGCCGCACGAGGGACACCGTTACGACCTGACGGCCTTCTCCGCGGGCACCGCTTCGGTGGGCAAGGCGCTGGCGGGCTCCGCTTCCCGGCACACCGTCGTCGTGCGGTCGACGGTCCCTCCGGGCACCACCGAGGGCCTGGTCAAGTCCACGCTGGAGGAGAACTCCGGGATGGTCGCGAACGAGGGCTTCGGGCTCGCCTCGAACCCCGAGTTCCTGCGCGCGGTCTCCGCCGCCGAGGACTTCGCCAACCCGTGGATGACCATCATCGCCAGCCGCGACCCGCAGAACGTCGAGCGGCTCCGCGCGATCCTCGCCCCGTTCGGCGGCGAGCTGCGCACCTTCAGCAACCCGGCCGAGGCCGAGTTCATCAAGGCCGCGCACAACATCTACAACGCCACCAAGATCAGCTTCTGGAACGAGATGTGGCTCGTCGCGCAGAAGCTCGACCTCGACCTCGACCCGATCGCCGCCACCGTGGCCCGGTCCGCCGAGGGCTCGATCAACCCCGAGTACGGCATCCGCGGCGGCGCCCCCTACGGCGGGGTCTGCCTGCCCAAGGACACCTGCGGTTTCCTCGGCTTCGCCGCCGGCATCGACGTCGACATGCCCCTGCTCTCCGCGGTGGTTGAAACGAACGACCGCCTTGCGGCGATCGTTTCAGAAGAGGTCGACACCGCCACGCACGCCGCTTCGCACGCCCAGCTGCGCCAGGCCGCCAGTGGAAAGGAGACGGCTGCTGCAGTGGCGAGCGGACAGCAGCAGCACGAGCCGGCATGAACCTACCCGCGTACTACTACGTGCTGGGCACCCCGCTCGGGGTGCTCGGCCTCATCCGGTGGGCCACCTGGTTGGTCCGCCGGATCCCCGCGGTGCTGTACAAACCCGTCGTCAACAACTACCGGCTCCCGATGACCATCGTGGTCCCCACCTACCAGGAGGACCCCGAGATCTTCGCGATGGCGATCGAGTCCTGGTTGGCCAACAACGTCCAGGAAGTGATCCTGGTCATCGACGCCTCGGACTCGACCTGCCAGGAGATCGCCCGCCGGTACCCGGTCCGGATCGTGATCACCGACGTCCCCGGCAAGCGCGATGCGCTGCGCCGGGGCTGGCGGGCCGCACGCACCGAGCTGGTGGCCCTCGTCGACTCCGACACCATCTGGGCACCGGACGTCGCTGACGAGGTGTGCAAGCCGTTCGCCGACCCCCGCATCGGCGGCGTCGGCACCAGGCAGAGCGTGTACGGCACCAAGGGGTTCCTCGCGCGGATCACCGACATGTTCCTCGACAACCGGTACTTCGACGAGAACGCCAGCCAGACCCTCCTGGGTCAGGCCGTCGCGTGCTTGTCCGGCCGTACCGCGATCTACCGGCGCAGCTGCTGCTGGAGATCGAGGCCGAGTTCATGGAGGAGAAGTTCTGGGGCATCCCCTGCCTGTCGGGGGACGACAAGCGCCTCACCACGCTCACGCTGTCGCACGGCTACCTCACCTACATGCAGCGCACCGCCGTCGTGTGGTCGACGTTCCCCGACAAGTGGAGCGTCTTCTTCAAGCAGCGGGTGCGCTGGGCGCGCAACACCTGGCGTTCGGACATGCGGGCGCTGTCGAGCTCCTGGATCTGGAAGCACCCGTTCCTGGCCTACACCATGGTCGACAAGGCCCTGTCCGGGTTCACCGTGCTGCTCGGGCCGATCTTCCTGACCATCGCGCTGGTCACCCAGCAGTGGATCGTCGCGGTCATCCTCGTCGCCTGGTGGCAGGTCAGCCGTGCGGCGAAGTTCCTGCCGCACATCGTGCGGCGACCGTCGAGCTTCTTCTTCGTACTGGGCTACGTCGTCGTCTCGTGGCTCATGGCACTCATCAAGATCCGCGCACTGATGACCATCCGTTACCAGAAATGGGGCACCCGTCAGGTGGCCGTCGAGAACGGCCAGGTCGTCCGCACCGCGGGCGCAGGCGGGGACATGGAGGAAGACGCGACCATCCCGATGCGGGCGGTCGGCGTCGGGAGGGCCGCATGACCATCCCCCGTACCGGCAGGCACCGCCTGGCGAGGCTCGTCGTGGCGAGCCTCGCCCTGGGCGCACTCACGCTCCCTGTCACGGCAGGCTCAGCCATCGCTGCCACCACCGGTACCGCTGTCGCCCAGTCCGGCACTCCGGACACCGGCAGTGGCAGCGGTACCGGCGGCAGCGGAAGCACCGACCCCGGTGACGGTGACGGTGACGGCGGCGGCAGCGGCGGCGGGGGAAGTGGCAGCGGCAGCGGCGGAGGCGACTCCGGCGGTGACTCCGGCAGCGGCGGCGGAAGTGGGGGAGGCTCCGGCGGCGGTTCCGGGGGAGGCTCCGGCGGCGGCAGCGGCGGCGGCAGCACCCAGCCCAACCGCCCGACCGTCCGCCCGCAGCCCACCGGCCCCTCGCAGCAGGAACTCGAGGAGAAGCGCCGGCAGGAGGAGCAGCGCAAGGCCGAGGAGAAGGCGGCCAAGGAGGCAGCGGAGGCGGCGCAGAAGGCCGAGGAGAAGCGCCTCAAGGAGATCGAGCGCCAGCGGCGGGAGGCCGCCGAACGCGCCGAGCAGGCCGCGAAGGCCCGCGCGTCGTGGCAGGAGCGTGGGCGCCCCAAGCAGATGGTCACCGTCCGCGAGGACCGTGTCGAGGTCGTGAACAACGGCCAGCTCAGCACCCTGGTGCCGCGGCGGCCGGGCGCACTGGACCTCCGCGACCTCGACAAGATGGTGCCGAACGACTGGATCGTCGCGGACGGCGAATCCGCCACCGTCAACACGACGATCGTCCTGCGCCCGGAGTCTCGTTCGCGATCGCCGACATCCCCACCGTCCGGCTGACCGGCGGCCCCGAGATCCCCGACGCCAACCCGATCTACACCGGCGGCGGCAGGCTGACGCTGAAGAACACCACGGTCTCGGGCGTCGACAGCGGTGGGCAGCCGCTCCCGATGGACGCCGTGGGCCGGCCGTTCATCGAGGCCACCAACGGCGGCCGGATCGAAGCCTCGGACGTGACCATCACCGACATGGGCACCCCCGAGCACGGCCAGGTCACCGCCGAGCCCGCCATCTCCTTCAACCCGGGCAGCACCGGGTCGCTGGTCCGCGCCACCCTGCAGCGCAACAACATCGGCGTCGAGGTGTCCGGGGCCCAGGGCGTGGAGCTCGACGGCGTCACGGTGTCCGAGTCCGAGGCCGACGGCATCGTCCTCAACGGCGACAAGGGCACCAGCATGGCCAACCTGCGCGCCGAGGCCAACGGCGGCAACGGGATGTTCGTGGGCGGCGAGACCTCCGACCGGCCCATCACCGGCCTCACCACCCTCGGCAACAAGCTCTACGGCCTGGTCGTCACCCAGCAGAAGGGTGCGCAGGTCAACGGCATCTCCACCGAGGCCGACGAGGCGGGCGGGCTGCGGCTGAACCAGGCCGAGAACGTCACGGTCACGGACTTCACCGCCACCGACCAGCCGATCGGGATCTTCACCCACGTCGGCAGCACCGGCATCGTGCTCGACAACATCCGCGCGAACGGCGGTCGCCGGGGTGTGGTGGTCGAGAAGAGCACCACGAACCTCGAGCTGAAGAACTCGACGATCGAAGGGTCCCGGGTCGCCGGCATCAACATCGGTGGCAAGGAGATCCGGGTGAACTCCACCCAGGTCTCCGACGCAAGGCAGCCGTGCGGCTCGAGCGCGGCTCGGCCCACATCCAGCTGACCGCGCTGCAGCTCGACGGTGGCCGGGACGGGATCGTCGCCTCCGCGGGCAACAGCGATCTCACGATCACCGACCTCACCACCAACAACGTCGAGGCGGCGGTGCGCACGTCCAGCCCCAACGCCGTGATCAACGGCGGCACGATCAACGGCGGTAGCACGGGGCTCGACCTCGCCGCGGCCACCACGGTCTCCGGCATGTCGATCAACGGCGCCTCGGAGGGGATCCGCGCACGCAGCACGGAGCCGATCCGCGCGGAGAACGTCGCGGTCGAGGCCACCGACCTCGGCCTGAACGTCTCGCCCGGCACCCCGTTCACCCTCGCCAACTCGAGCGTCCACGCGCTGGAGGCGGTCCGTGGGATCTTCACCCCGGAAGGCACGAACAACATCAGCCTTCCGCCGCTCAACCTGCTGGCTGCCATGGGCGTGCCGCTGATCCTGCTGGCCATCGTGCTGGAGCAGGTGCACACCTTCCGGCAGCGCAAGGTCGGAGGCAACAAGCGTCGCCTGCCTCCGGCGATCCCGGTGGGAGCCGGTTAGGCACCGCCGCGATGCCGCAGTCCCCACCGGCGCCCCGCCGCCGCGGTCCTGCAGCGCCCCATCCGTGGAGCGCCGTGGGCCGTGGCGGCGGGGCGCAGGTGGGAGACGCACCAACCCGAACGCAGCACGACCAGCGAGGATGACACTGCCGATGTCTCGACAGCCCGCCCCCAGCGTTGCGCGCCTCCGCGGCCGAACGGCCGTCCTCGGTGTGTTCCTCGCCGCCGCCGCGCTGCTGGCCGGCGCGTGTGCGAGCCCGACACCGGACCCGCTCACCCGCAAGGAGGCCACGCCGAACGACGAGGTCGACCCGGCACAGCCGTGCGTCCGGGAGGCTCCCTCCGGTGGTGACGGCGGCGAGGGCGGCGCGGCCACGGCGCGGTTCGACGGAGCAGCGAACACCATCCACCTCACGGCGGGCGAAGGTGTGACGCTGGGCAGTCTCGCCGCGAGGGTGCCCGACAACGTCCTGCGCGAGACCGGCGAGGGCGAGTGGGAGCTGCGCGCCGACATCTCCGTGGAGGGCGAGGCCTCGCTGCGGATCGCCTCCCCCGAGGTGAAGTGGCTCAAGCTGGTCAGCGACGGCGACAAGATCGCCTCGTTGAAGCCCTCCGGCGGGAAGCTCGACATCATCGGCTCGTGCGTCACCTCGTGGGACCCGGGCACGAACTCTGCCGACACCAACCTCGACAACGGCCGCGGCTACCTGCTCGCCCGCGACGGCGCCGAGATGAACATCGAGAACGCCGAGCTCCGGTTCCTCGGCAGCGGGGCCGTCGAGTCCTACGGGCTGTCGTGGCGCACCGAAGGCACCACCGGGAAGCTCGTCCAGAGCGTGGTGTCGAACAACTACTTCGGGATGTACAGCTATGAGGTCGGCGGGCTCGTCATCTCCGACAACGAGATCCACGACAACCAGCTGTACGGCATCGACCCGCACACCGGATCACACAACCTCACCATCGAACGCAACATCGTCCACGACAACGGCAAACACGGCATCATCCTCGCCGAAGACTGCGTCGACAGCGTCATCCGCGACAACACCGTCTACCGCAACAACCACCACGGCATCGTCCTCTACCTGCGATCCGACCGGAACACCATCGAAGGCAACGACTCCTTCGCCAACGCATCCCAAGGCATCAACATCAACGAGTCCAACGACAACGTCATCCGCAACAACCGGGTCTACGACAACAACGAGTCCGGCATCGGAATCACGCAGACCTCGGAGAACAACGCGATCGAGAGCAACCAGGCTCGCGGGAACCAGCAGGACGGCGTGCGTATCGTGAGCGAGTCGGCCCGCACCGTGGTGCGGAGCAACACCGTGGGTGAGAACGGCCGGTACGGCGTGTACGTCGACATCGACGGCGACGTGGACATCCTCGACAACACCATCTTCGCCAACCGCTCCGGGATCATGCTGAAGGGCTCCGCCGTCGTCCCCGACGGCACCAACGAGATCTTCAACAACCAGCAGGCCGCGATCGTCAGCGACTGAGCACCGCGCACACCCGCGGCTCGCCGTGGTGCCCGTGACGTTGCCCGGGCACCACGGTCGCTGACCGCCACCACTCCGTGTGACCGGCCCGGACGGGCCGCGCGGCGGGCAAACGCCGCCGCAGCCGTGGGGGTGCGCTCGCCCGCGCCGGCGTTCGACGAACGGTCGTGTGCGGGCCCGCCCGTGCGCCGGACGGCTCCCACAGCCACCCGAAGGGCTGTTTCCAGGATGGATACGGGTGGGCCGAAAATTACCCTACATTCACCGGACCAGGTGCATTTCGAGGTGACCCACGTCACAGCGACGGTTACAGGCGGTTGAACGGTGGACGCCGCACCCTGCGCTGAAATGACCTCTACAAAGCCCATATCGCATCGCTGAGCTGCACGGACAGGCTACCGCCCCTCCGGCGA
The DNA here is from genome assembly GCA_001942185.1 of Pseudonocardia sp. CNS-004. Taxonomy (GTDB): domain Bacteria; phylum Actinomycetota; class Actinomycetes; order Mycobacteriales; family Pseudonocardiaceae; genus Pseudonocardia. The sequence goes on along the minus strand of MKJV01000156.1, from coordinate 78,864 downwards.
CCTCCAGCTGCGTCCAGCGGATAGCTACTCATCGTAGTCGCCAGTCACACGATCGTGGCGGCGCCCGATTGCGGAACCATCTTCCCGACGCGGCAGGTTCGACCGTTCGGAAATAGGGAAGGTGCAATTCCATGCAGTCGTCGAGGATCTTCATCGTCGGTTCTGGGGTCGTGGGCGCGGCGACGGGCGAGGGCTTCCTGACGGCCGGTCACGAGGTCACGTTCGTCGACATCGCGCCGGAGCGGGTGCGAGTGCTGCGCGAGCGCGGCCTGGACGTGAGCACCGAGATCGACCTGACCGGCGAGCCCGATTCGCTGATCTTCCTCACCCTCCCCACGCCGAACGACGGCCACCGCTACGACCTGTCGGCGTTCACCGCCGGCACCGCGGCCGTCGGTCGCGCACTGGCCACCACGGACGCGCACCACACCGTGGTGGTGCGGTCCACCGTGCCGCCCGGCACCACCGAGGGCCTGGTGCGCACCGTGCTCGAGGAGCGGTCCGGCCGCGCGGCGGGCGAGGGCTTCGGGCTCGCCTCGAACCCCGAGTTCCTGCGCGCGGCCTCCGCCGCCGAGGACTTCGCCAACCCGTGGATGACGGTGATCGCCAGCCGGGCCCCGGAGACCGTGGAGCTCCTGCGGGAGCTGCTCTCGCCGTTCGGCGGCGAGCTGCGGACCTTCGCCGACCCGGCCGAGGCCGAGTTCATCAAGTGCGCGCACAACATCTACAACGCCACCAAGATCAGCTTCTGGAACGAGATGTGGCTCGTCGCCCGGAAGCTCGGCGTCGACCTGGACCCGATCGCGGCCACCGTGGCCCGCTCCGCGGAAGGCTCGATCAACCCGAAGTACGGCATCCGCGGCGGCGCCCCCTACGGCGGCGTCTGCCTGCCGAAGGACACGCAGGGCTTCCTCGCTTCGCCGACACCATCGGGGTGGACATGCCGCTGCTGTCCGCCGTGGTCGAGACCAACAACCGCCTCGCCGAGATCGTGTCGGACGAGGTCGACACCGCCACCCACGCCGCCGGGGCCGACCAGCTGCGGGTCCGGGCCATGGCGGGATCCGACCAGCACGAGCCGGCATGAACCTGCCCGTCTACTACTACGTGCTGGGCACCCCGCTGGGTGTGCTCGGCCTGTTCCGCTGGGCGTGCTGGCTCGTGCGGCGCATCCCGGCGGTGCTCTACCGGCCCGTCCTGGAGGAGCACCGCCTGTCCATGAGCCTGGTCGTGCCGGTCTACCAGGAGGATCCGCAGATCTTCGCAGCGGCGATCGAGTCGTGGCTCGCCAACGACGTCGAGGAGGTCATCCTCGTCATCGACGCGTCCGACCGGATCTGCCAGGAGATCGCCCGGCGTTACCCGGTGACGGTCGTGATCACCACCGTGCCCGGTAAGCGGGACGCGCTGCGCCAGGGCTGGCGCCGGGCGAAGACCGAGCTGGTGGCGCTGGTCGACTCGGACACGATCTGGGCGCCGACGTGGCCACCGAGGTGTGCAAGCCGTTCGCCGACCCCCGGATCGGGGGCGTGGGCACGCGGCAGTCGGTGTACGGCGCGCGGGGGTTCCTCGCGCGGATCACCGACATGTTCCTCGACCACCGCTACTTCGACGAGAACGCCAGCCAGACCTACCTGGGACAGGCCGTCTCGTGCCTCTCCGGGCGGACCGCGATCTACCGGCGCCACCTGCTGCTGGAGATCGAGGACGACTTCATGGACGAGACGTTCTGGGGCGTGCCCTGCCTGTCGGGTGACGACAAGCGGCTCACGACGCTGATCCTCGAGCGGGGCCACACGACGTACATGCAGCGCACCGCCGAGGTGTGGTCCACCTTCCCCGACCAGTGGCGGATCTTCTTCCGACAGCGGCTGCGGTGGGCGCGCAACACCTGGCGCTCCGACCTGCGTGCGCTGTCGAGGCCCTGGGTGTGGCGGCGCCCGTTCCTCGCCTACACGATGATCGACAAGGCGGTCAGCGGCTTCACCCTGCTGCTGGGACCGATCTTCATGCTGGTGGCGCTCTACCACCACAACTGGATCTTCGCCGTGGTGCTCGCGCTCTGGTGGCAGATCAGCCGCTCCGCGAAGTTGCTGCCCCACATCCGGCGCAGGCCGGCGAGCTTCTTCCTCGTGCCGGGCTACGTCTTCGTCTCGTGGGTCATGGCCCTGATCAAGATCCAGGCACTGCTCTCCATCCGCCGCCAGCGCTGGCTCACCCGCCAGGTCGCCGTGGAGAACGGCGAGGTGGTGCGCACCTCGCAGCCGGGAACGCCGGCACGGCCGCAGGAGGAGCCGGCGCAGGCGCCGGCCCAATCACGCACGGAGGCAGCGGTATGACAGGCCGCCACCGACTCGGCAGGCTCGTCGCCGCGGGAGCCGTACTCGGGACGCTCGGCGTACTGCTGAGCGCCGAGATCCTGCCCGGCGCCGCGTCCGCGGCGCCGCCCGGGCGGCCACGGCACCGGCGGCACAGCCCGCACCGGCACCGGCAGCACGGCCCGCTGCGGCACCGCTGCCCGCCCAGGAGCCCCCCGGCTCCGGGCCGTCCGCGGCCGAGCGGGCCGCCAAGGCCGCGAAGCGGGCGGCACAAGCGGCGGCCAAGCGCGCGGAGGCCGCCCGGAAGATCCGGGTGACCTGGGAGTCACGGGGCAGGCCGCACCGGATGGCCGTCGTGCGGACGAACCGGATCGACGTGGCGACCGACGGCAGGCTCACGCGCCAGGCCGGACGCTCCGGCGGCGCCGTCACCCTCACCACCCTCGACCGGGCGCTTCCCAGCGACTGGCTCACCAAGTCGGACACGACGGTCACGCTCGGCGCGACGATCGTGCTCACCCCGGGCACCGCACTGGAGATCGACGAACCGGGCACGCGGCTCCAGCTGGTCGGCGGCGCCACCCCGCAGGACGCGTCGGCGATCTACTCCGGCAGCGGCCGGATCTCGCTGAAGGGGGTCAGCGTCACGTCGGTCGACCCGGCCACCGGCCAGGCCGTGGCTCCCGACGCCCCCGGCAGGCCCTTCTTCTCCATCTCCTCCCGTGGCCGGTTCGAGGCCGTCGACTCGACGATCAGCGATCTCGGCACCCCGTCCACCGGGATCGACAACGGGCGCGCGGGCGTGTCGTTCAACCGGGGCAGCACCGGCTCTCTGGTGCGCACCACGCTGCAGCGCAACACGACCGGCCTGGAGCTGTCCCGCTCCGAGGCCGTGCAGCTGCAGGACGTCACGTTCACGGAGTCGGTCAGCGACGGCCTCGTCCTCACCGGCGACCGGGGCACGACCATGAGCGGGATCCGGGCCACCAAGAACGGCGACAACGGTGTGGCGGTCAAGGGTGAGACGACCGGCCGGCCGATCACCGGCATCACGACGAGCGGCAACGGCAGCTACGGCGTGGCGGTGACCGGCCAGGTGGGCACCCAGATCTCCGGGATCACCACGGCAGGCGACCAGGCCGGCGGCCTGCGGATCAACCGCTCCGCCGACCTGCACGTCACCGACTTCAGCGCGACCGAACAGCCGGCAGGCGTGTACGTCCACGTCGGCAGCACCGGGATCCTGCTCGACAACATCCGGACGGCCGGTGGCAGGCGCGGCATCGTCGTCGAGAAGAGCACCGACGGGCTCGAGCTGCGCAACTCGCGGATCAACGGCGCCCGCGTCACCGGGGTCGGGATCGGTGGCAAGCACGTCCTGCTGAACGGCGTGCAGGTCAGCGACTCACGGGCCGCGGTGCGGGTCGAGCGCGGCGCGTCGGCGTGCGGCTCGAGGACCTCGCCGTCGAGGGCGGACGCGACGGCATCGTGGCGACGGCGGGCACCACCGGCGTGGTGATCGCGGACCTCGTGGCCCGCGACGTCGAATCGGACGCGATCCGCAGCGCCAGCACGGACGGCGAGATCATCGGCGGTCACATCACCGGCGGGACGACCGCCATCGACGTCTCCGCCGCGACCACGATCTCGGGCGTCACGATCGACGGCGCCGCGGAGGGCATCCACTCCCGCTCGCCGGACCCCGTGCGGGCCGACGAGATCCGCATCGACGCCCTCGACCTGGGCGTCAACGCCGCCCCGGGAAGCCCGTTCCAGCTGACCGGATCCAGCGTGCACGCGCTCGAGGCGGTGCGCGGGCAGATCGAGCAGCACGGCACGAACGACCTCAGCCTGCCGCCGCTCAACCTGCTCGGCGCGATCGGTCTCCCGCTGATCCTGCTGGCCGTCGTGCTGGAACAGGTGCACGTCACCCGGCAGCGGCGCGCGGGTGTCCGCAGCCGTCGCATGCCTCCGGTGCCCGTCGGCGTGCCGGGCTGACCCGCCACCTGCAGAGAGGGACCATGATGACCGCGCAGACCCCGGCCCGGGCCGGACTGGTCGTGGCAACGCTCGGGGTGCTGGTGTGCGCGGTCGCGCTGGCCGTGGTCTGGAGCATCCCGCCGGAACCGCCGCAGCTGGTCCGCCAGGAGGCGGCCGCCGAGACTCCCGCGGACCCGGCCAACCCCTGCACCCGGCAGGCCCCCGAGGCGCCGGCAGCGCCTGAGCCGACGGACGTGCAGGCCCGCTTCGACCCGGCCCAGAACGCCGTGGTGCTGACGGCCGGGGTGGGCGTGACCCTGCCCGCACTGGCCCAGGCGGTCGGCAACCCGGACCTGGTGCGCGAGGAGTCACCGGGCGTGTGGCTGCTCGGCGCCGATCTCGTGGTGCCGGTCAACACGTCCGTGCGGATCGCGGCGCCGGCCACGCGCTGGCTCAAGCTGCTCAGCACCGCCGGGCGGTACGCGTCGGTGAAAGCCTTCGGCGGCAGCATCGACGTCACCGGAACCTGCATCACGTCGTGGGATCCCGCCGCGAGCGCCGTGGACCTGGAACCCGCCGACGGCCGCGGCTACCTGCTCGCCCGCGACGGCGCCAGATGAACATCGACAACGCCGAGCTCCGCTTCCTCGGCCATGGCGCCGTCGAGTCCTACGGGCTGTCGTGGCGCACCGAAGGCACCACCGGGAAGCTCGTCAACAGCGCGGTGTCGAACAACTACTTCGGCCTCTACAGCTACGAGGTCGGCGGGCTCGTCGTCACGGACAACGAGTTCCACGACAACCAGCTGTACGGCATCGACCCGCACACCGGATCACACAACCTCACCATCGAACGCAACATCGTCCACGACAACGGCAAACATGGCATCATCCTCGCCGAAGACTGCGTCGACAGCGTCATCCGCGACAACACCGTCTACCGCAACAACCACCACGGCATCGTCCTCTACCTGCGATCCGACCGGAACACCATCGAAGGCAACGACTCCTTCGCCAACGCATCCCAAGGCATCAACATCAACGAGTCCAACGACAACGTCATCCGCAACAACCGGGTCTACGACAACATGGAATCCGGGATCGGGATCACGCAGACGTCCCGGAACAACACCGTCGAGACCAACCAGAGCCGCGGCAACCAGCAGGACGGGATCCGCGTCGTCAGCGAGGCGGCCCTCACCACGCTGCGCCAGAACACGCTCGGTGAGAACGGCCGGTACGGCGTGTACGTCGACATCGACGGCGACGTGGACATCGCCGGGAACCTCATCTTCGCCAACCGCTCCGGGATCATGCTGAAGGGCTCCGCCGTCGTCCCCGACAACGACAACGCCATCTTCGGCAACATGGAAGCCTCGATCGCCACCGGATGATGTCCCCCTGCCGTGCGAGGGGGGTGTTGTTGTGCCCCCGATGGGGTCTCCGTAGGGTTGAACGGCGGCCCGCGAGGACAGACCGCACCCCGAGTCCGCGACACCCACATCGAGGAGCCGGAGCGCATGAGCGGCGACATCCCCGCCGACCACGAGACCACCGATGACCCCGACGAGATCGGCGAGGTCGTCCGGTTCGACGTGGTCAGCCACGGTCCCGACGCCCGGGTCGTGCACGTCGTCGGGGAGATCGACACCCTCACCGCGCCGGTGCTGCGCACCCGTCTCGACGAGCAGGTCGCAGCCGTTCCGCTGCTGGTCCTCGACCTCACCGACGTCACGTTCCTGGGCTCGGCCGGCCTCGCCGTGCTCGTCGCGGCGAAGGACGAGGCCGACCGCAGGCGCCACACCCTGCGCATCGTCCCCGGCTCGCGGATCGTCACCCGCGCGCTGGAGGCCACCGGGCTGCTCGGGATCTTCGACATCGCCGAGGGCGTGTCCCAGGCCCTGGAGCCCACCGGCTGAGGCCGGCCCACGCAAGATCGACAACCCCCCGTACGGGGGTCCGCGCGGCGGGTCCTCCCCATGATCAGCGGTTTTGATGCCATGGTGAGTAGATGGACGCCCTCGACCTGACGGCGCTCACCGCGGCCGAGATCGTGTCGCAGGTGCGTGACGGGCACAGCAGCGCGGTCGACGTCGCCCGCGCCCACCTGGCCCGGATCGCCGAACACGACCCGCAGGTCGGCGCATTCGCCGAACACGACCCGGTGCGGGTGCTCGCCGAGGCGGGCGGCGTGGACGCCCGCCCCGACCGCTTCGCGCTCCCCCTCGCCGGCGTACCGGTCGCCGTACCGGACGACATCGACGTCTCCGGCTACCCCACCCGGCACGGTTCGGCCACCACCGCCGAACGGCCCGCCGCGACGACGAACTGGTGAAGCGGCTGCGTGCCGCCGGGGCCGTCGTCGTCGGGAAGGTGCGGATCCCCGAGCTGGCGGCGTGGACGTTCACCCAGGCCACCCAGTGCGCACCCCGCAACCCCCTCGACCTCTCGATCGACCCCGGCGGGTCCGGCGCCGCCGCCGCCGTCGCCGCCCGGATGGCGGTGCTCGCGCTCGCCACCGACGGCGGCGGGGCCGCCCGCGTGCCGGCGGCGTGCTGCGGCCTGATCGGACTCAAGCCGGGCCCCGGCGTCGTGCCGCTGCCCCGGGGCGCCGACGAGCGCTGGTGCGGCCTCAGCGCCACCGGCCCCATCGCGCGCACCGCCGAGGACGCCGCGCTGCTGCTCGGCGTGCTCTCCGCCGAACCGGTCGACCTCGACCTCCCCGGGCCCCGCCGCGTCGCGCTGTCGCTGCGCGCACCGTGGCCGTCGCGCAGCCTGCACCCCGACCACCGCGCCGCCGCCATCGGCGCCGCAGCCCGGCTGCGTGCCGGGCCGGGCGGCGCCATCGTCGCCTTCGCCGACCCGCCCTACCCCCGCGGCCTCGTCCTGCAGTGGATGCGACGCTGGCAGGCCGGGGTGGCCCAGGACGCCGAGGCGCTCGGCCTCGACCCGGGCACCGCCGAGCGGAGCACCCGCACCGTCGTGCGCAAGGGCCGCCGCGTCCTCCGCTTCACACCGCCCCGCCCGGACGTCACCGCCGCGTGGCGCGAACGCGTACTCGGCTGGATGGACGAGGGCGACTACGACGTGCTCCTCGGCCCGGCCACCGCCCGCCCGCCACTGCGCGCGGGCGCGATGCTCGGGCACGGGTACACGTCGAGCCTGCTGACCACGGCCACCAGCCTCGCCTGCACCCCGGCCTGGAACCTCGCGGGCCTGCCCGCCGTGGTGGCGCCCGTCCTCATCGGCGAGCGCCCCGTGGGCGTACAGCTGGTCGGCCGCCCCGGCGCCGAGGCCGCCCTGCTCGCCGCGGCGGCGAAGCTCGAACGCCGCGCGGTGCCGACAGCAGGCCTGCCGGCACCGCGGGTCTACGCCTAGCGGCTCTAGCGCTGGTTCCTCCACGGACCGGTGATCGCGTACATGATCCCCGGCGTCTGGATGCTCGCGAACAACACCTTCTTGTCGTGGGAGTACACGGGACCTGCGAACTCGGAGTCGCCCGCCACCTGGTTGCGGGCGAGCTCGAACGCCTCGCCGCCCTCGGTGACGCCCACGAGGTGCTGGGTGCCCTCGCCGTCCTCGGCGAGGATCAGCCCGCCCCACGAGGAGACGGTGATGTTGTCCGGGCCGTCGAGCTCGCCACCGGGCGCGAACCGGAGCTTCAGGGTGAGCGTCGACCGCCTGGGGTCGTAGAACCACACCTGCCCGTCGTGCGGCACCGGGCTCTCCTCGCGCGCGAAGCTCGTGACGACGTAGGCCCCGCCGTCGCCCCACCAGGCGCCCTCGAACTTGCGTCCGCGGGTGATCTCGCCGGCGCGAACTGGTTGCGGGTCGAGGTCGTGCGCGCGTCGCGGTCCGGCACCGGGACCCAGGTGACGTCGTAGGTGGTGCCGACCTCGATCGCGCGGGACAGGTCGTCCACGTGCGCCCCGGCCGCGTCGGTGCACCGCATCGCGCCGAAGTCGCCGTCGGTCGGCCCGAGCGCGCGCAGCCCGCCCTTCCGCCCCCGGTAGCCCCGCGGCGGCGCCCACCGGTACAGCAGCCCGTTCGGGTTTCCAGCGTCCTCGGTGAGGATGATGTCGCCGCGCTGCGGGTCGACCGCGACGGCCTCGTGCGAGAACCTCCCGAGCGCCTTGATCGGCTGCGGGTCGCGGTTGGCGGCCAGGTCGAACGGGTCGACCTCGAACACGTACCCGTGGTCCTTCCGCCGCCCGCCGGCGCCGGCCCGGTCCTCGGTCTCCTCGCAGGTCAGCCAGGTGTTCCAGGGGGTGATCCCGCCGGCGCAGTTCGTGGACGTCCCGGCGACCCCGACGTACTCGCGGACGCGGTTGCCGTCCCGGTCGGTCTCGACGATCGTGCAGCCGCCCGCGCTGCCCGGGTCGTAGACGAGGCCGTCGCCGTGCGGCACCGGGAACGGGGTCGTGGCGAGGGGGTCGCGGATCTCGTGGTTGTAGACGATCGTCGTCCCGCCCGCCTTGCCACGGAAGGCGCCTGCGCCGTCGTGGTGGCTCGGGGTGGGTTCTCCCGAGTCGAGCTTGGTGACGCCGGCCTCGGTGACGACCGAGTAGCGGAAGCCCAGCGGCAGCGCGAGGCGCCCGGCCGGGTCGGGGATCAGCGGCCCGTACCCGGGCGCCGCGGGCGCCGCGGCGGCGTTGGGCGCCGTGAGCAGCACGTCGCTGGCGCCGAGCAGCACGACGCCGAGCCCGGCGGCGGCGCCGCGGCCGAGGAAGCCGCGACGGGACAGAGACTCGGTCATGGTGGATCTCCAGTTCGGGGGAGCGGTCGGCCGGGTTGCCCGATCGGGTGGTGGGCCGGCGGAGATCGTGACCGGCGGTTGCGACGAACAGGTGAACGTCACTGGTCGGGCGGCAGTCGGGCCGGCGAGCGCTGATCGTTCCGAAATACAACGCAGCGCCCCGACGACGGCGGAATGGGCGATCTGGGACCGATCACCCGCGATGATCGATCCGAGATGCGGCCCTGCGCCCCCGTGAGGACGATTCGACGGTTCTCGCACGGATCACCGCGTTCTGATCATTCCGAGATCGCGCCCAGTGCCCTTGCCGGGGCGACGAGCCGCGGATCGGAACGATCAAGAGGCAGTGATCCATCCGAGGTATGGCCGAGCGCCCTCGGCGGGGCGTTCGGCCGAACCTGGGAACGATCACCCGACCTGTCGCCCGCGCTCCTGCGCGGCTCGCCGGAGCGTCGCGCGGACCTCGACCGCGAGCCACCGCGGTCGCCCGAGCACCACCGCCGCCCGGAACCGCAGCACGACCCAGCCGCAGCGGCCCAGGTAGGTGGCGCGGTGCAGGTCGTACAAGGCCTGGTCGGCGTCGAGGTGGTGGCGGCCGTCGTACTCCACGGCCACCATCAGGTCCGGATAGGCCATGTCGAGCAGGTACGGCCCCACCGGGTGCTGGAGCACCGGTGCAGGGAGACCTGCGAAGTGCAGCGCGAGCCGGATCCGGGTCTCCATCGGCGACTCGGCGAGCCCGTTCGACAGCGCCACCACCTCCGGGAGCTGCGCGCTGCCCCGGCTCCCCAGCCGACGCCCGGCCATCACGAGCACGTCGGCAGGCACGATCCCCTGCGCGTACGCCAGCGCGTCCACCGCGACCACCGCCTCCACCAGTGGGAGCCGGCGGCCGAGGTCGTAGGCCGTGCGCAGCGGCCCGGTGACGGCGCACCCCGCCACCGCGGTGACCTCGACGGGTGCGAGCTCGTCGCGCCGCACCAGCAGGCCGGGCCGCGACGTCATGCCCCCGGACGCCACGACGACCTCGGCGGGTGCGTCGAGCGGACCGCACGAGGCCCCCAGCAGCTCGGCGGCGGAGAACCCGCCGAGCACGCCCCGGCCGTCGAGCAGCAGGTAAGCGGCTCGCGAGCGCACCTCGAAGGTGACCTCGGCGTCGGCGCGGATGTAGATCCCGGTGAACAGGCGGCGGAACCGCGGGCCGCGCAGCGTCTTGGGGGTGACGAGCCCGGCGGCGACGGCAGCGGTCCCGCGGAAGGGGTGGCGCAGATCGATCGGCATGCCCGGCACTGACGGCGGCCGCCGCGATCCGGTTCCACCCACCCCGATGATCGTTCCGAGATCGGCCTCGGCGCCCTCGCGAGGGCGGATCCGCTGCCCTCGGAGCGATCAACGGAGAGTGATCATTCCGACGTGCGCCTCAGCGCCTCGGCGGGGCGGAAACCGTGCCCTCGGAACGATCGATCGATCCGAGATGCGCCTCGCCGTCCACCGCAGGGCGGTGCGACGGATCTCGGAATGATCATGGGCCGGCGGGCGGCGACCACTCCCCCGTTGCGAGGAAGCATTCGAGGGTCGCGGTGTAGGGGGCGAGGTCCATCCCCTGCTGCCGCACCCATGCGTCGTCGTAGTAGCTGTGCTGGTAGCGGTCGCCTCCGTCGCAGATCAGGGTCACGACGCTGCCGCGCACGCCGTCGGCGCGCATCCGCGCCACCAGCTGCCAGACGCCCCACAGGTTGGTGCCCGTCGAGCCGCCCGCCCACCGGCCGGTCACCTCGCGCAGGTGGCGGGCAGCGGCGACGCTCGCCGCGTCCGGCACCGGGATCATCAGGTCGATCACGGCGGGCACGAAGCTCGGCTCCATCCGGGGTCTGCCGATCCCCTCGATGCGCGACGGCATGCCGGTGGCGTAGTCGGGGGTGTTCAGCGTCCAGCCGGGGAGGAACGCCGAGTTCTCGGGGTCGACGACGGCCAGGCGGGTGGGGTGGCGGCGGTAGCGCAGGTAGCGCCCGATCGTGGCGGACGTGCCGCCGGTGCCGGCCCCGACGACGATCCACTCGGGCACCGGGAACCGCTCCATCGCCAGCTGCTCGAAGATCGACTCGGCGATGTTGTTGTTGCCCCGCCAGTCGGTGGCCCGCTCGGCGTAGGTGAACTGGTCGATGTAGTGCCCGCCCGTCTCGGCGGCCAACCGCTCGGCCTCCGGGTACATGTCCGGCGCCTTGTCCACGTAGTGGCAGCGCCCGCCGTACCGCTCGATCAGCGCGATCTTCTCCGGGCTCGTGGACCGCGGCACGACCGTGACGAACGGCACGCCGACCAGCCGCGCGAAGTAGGCCTCCGACACCGCGGTGGACCCCGAGCTCGCCTCCACCACCGTGGTGCCCTCGACGATCCAGCCGCTCGTGAGCGCGTACAGGAACAGCGACCGCGCGAGGCGGTGCTTGAGGCTGCCGGTGGGGTGGACCGACTCGTCCTTGAGGTAGACGTCGATCCCCCACTCCGGCGGCAGCGGGAACGGGTGCAGGTGGGTGTCCGCCGAGCGGTTGGCGTCGGCTTCGACGCGCCGGATGGCCTCCGTGACCCAGGCGCGGGTGCGGTCGCAGGAACGGTCGACGGGTTCGGGCACCGGACCAGCTAACCCCACGGGCCACTGATGGCGAACATCGTGCCCGGCACCTGGACGTTGGCGAAGAGCACCCGGCCGTCGGCGCTGAAGACCGGACCCGTGAACTCGCCGCCGTGCTCGCTGCGGGCGAGCCGGAACGTCGTGCCGTCCTCGGCGGCCGCGACGAGGTGGTTGGTCCCGTCGCCGTCCTCGGCGAGGATCACGCCCCCGTACGGCGAGACGCTGATGTTGTCCGGGCCGTCACCGTCGTCGTCCCCGGTGAACCGCAGCCGGAGGGTGAACGTCGAGCGGCGCGGGTCGTAGAACCACACCTGGCCGCGATGGCCGCTCGAGAAGCTCGACACGATGTACGCGCCCCCGTTGCCCCACCACGCGCCCTCCAGCTTGCGGGCGCGGGTGACGCGGCCGTCGTCGAACTGCGTGCGCACCGACTCGTCGCGCGCGTCCCGGTCCGGCACGTCCACCCATTCCACGGCGTAGGTCGTGCCGGGCGCCGAGGCCCGCGACAGGTCGTCCACGTGCCGGCCCGCCTCGTCGGTGCAGCGCATGGCCGTCAGCGCCCCGTCGGTGGGGCCGAGCCCGCGCAGCACCCCGCGCCCGACCCGCACCCCCGGCGACACCCAGCGGTAGACCAGCCCGTTCGGCCTCGACGCGTCCTCGGTGAGGTAGATGTCGCCGGTGACCGGGTCCATCGCGAGCGCCTCGTGGGAGTAGCGGCCCAGCGCCTTCACCGGGCGCGGGTCGACCAGGGCCGCCCGGTCGAACGGGTCGACCTCGAAGACGTAGCCGTGGTCGCGCTCGTACCCGCGCTCACCGGCCCGCGCCTCGGTCTCCTCGCAGGTCAGCCAGGTGCCCCAGGGCGTCACGCCGCCCGCGCAGTTGGTGGAGGTACCGGCGATCCCGACCCGCTCGGCCACCCGCCCGCCACGCGCGTCGGTGGTGACGATCGTGCAGCCGCCCGCCGCCCCCGGGTCGTAGACCAGCCCGTCCCGGTGCGGCACGGCCAGTTCGGTGCCCGCGCCCTCGCGGATCTCGTGGTTGAGCACGAGCACCGTGCCGCCGCCGGGGGCGGCGAACGCCCCCGTGCCGTCGTGGTTGCGCGGGGTGGGCTCGCCGGTCTCCAGCGAGGTCACCCCGGCCTCCGTGACGACCGCGTACCCGAAGCCCTCCGGCAGCGCGAGCCGCCCCTGCGGGTCGTCCACGAGTGGCCCGTACCCGGCGGGCGGCGCCGCCACCTCGAGGACGTCGGTGCCCCCGGCCAGCAGCACCCCCGCAGCGGATCGCCGGAGGAACGCCCGCCGCGACAACGCCATGGCCCGATGAAATCGGATCGGCCGGAATACGGCGAGACGACATGCGGCTACCCGCCCGGAGCCACTACGTCGAGTGACCAGCAATTACTCTTCGCAACTGCCCCGTCAGGCCGCAGGCCGCAGCCCGGCGACCGCACGCCCTACCCGACGTTGTACTGCAGTGAAGTGGAACACCGCCGGACGCAGGAGGGCACCCGCCCGCCGACGCCATATGGAGGAACACCGGTTCGAGCGAACACACTACCGGCCGTGACGATCAGCACCCCCCCTAACTCCGTCCACAGCAGTGGGGGCGTCGCGTCCCCCGCCGGAGCCTCCTTCGACATCGTCCGTCGCGGCTACGACCGCGACCAGGTCGACGCGCAGCTGCGCGAGCTCCGCGACCGGGTCACCTCCGCCGAGACGGCCCGCAAGGCCGCCGAGCAGCACGCCCGCGCGATCGAGGGCGAGCTGCGCACGGCCCGCGCGCAGCAGGCCGACGGCCCGATCTCCCAGGAGAGCTTCGGCTTCCGCGCGGAGAAGATCCTGCGACTCGCCGAGCACGAGGCGGCCGACGTCCGCAGCCGCGCCGCCAACGAGGCCACCGGGCTCGTGGAGCAGGCCCGTGCCGACGCCGAGCGGCACCGCCACGAGGTCGAGCAGAAGCTCATCGCGCGGTCGGCCGAGCTCGACCAGGAGGCCGCCCAGCGCAACGTGGCCATCCAGGAGCGGGAGCAGCAGGCCTCCGCCATGCTGTCCGCCGCCCGTGACGACGCCAGCCGCATCACCGACGACGCACGCGCCGCCGCCGACAAGGTCCTCTCCGAGGCGCAGGCCCGCGCCAAGGAGGTGCTGAACCGCAGCGACCAGGACCTCAAGCGCCGCCGCGAGGCCGCCGAGCAGGAGCTGCGACGCATCGGGTCGCTGCACGAGGCGTCCGCAACGAGATGGCCCGGCTGCACAAGCTCCTCGGCACCGAGCTCGGCGAGAGCAGTACCCGCACCAACGGCGGCACCAACGGCAGCACCAACGGCAGCACCAACGGCAGCACCAACGACTCCGCGGACCGCAACGGCGTCACCGCCCGCGGGTAGTCCCGCGGCCACGCTGATCGTCAGTTCCGATCCGCATCCCGCGGTCGGCCCGGACCGGGTCCTTCCGCCCGACCCCGTCCGGGTCGCCCGCCTGCTCCAGGTGGCACGTCCCGGCCCCGAGCCTTACGGTGGCGACCGATGTCCGAGACGCGCGAGAACCTGCAGGCCGAACCCTCGTCGACCCGACGCGGGGGCGAAGCCGACGACCAGATCACGCTGTCGACCGCCCACCCGGCCACCGGGCAGGTCGTCGTCACGGTCGGCGGCGAGGTCGACATGCTGACGTCACCTCAGCTTCGCCTCGCCGTACTCGACCAGTTCGAGCCCGCCGCCGAGATGGAGCTCGTCGTCCTCGACATGGACGCCGTCACCTTCCTCGGCACCAGCGGCCTCGCGGTGCTCATCGAAGTGCGGGAAGCAGCCCACACCGCCGGCGTCGAGCTGCGTCTCGCCTGCACAGCACGCCGGGTGCTGCGCCCGCTCACCATCGCCGGCCTGATCCCTCTCTTCGACATCCACGACACCGTTGAGCAGGCGCTGGCAGCCACCTGACCAGCCGCTCTTCACGCCTCGCCGTTGTGAGCTGGCTCACAACGGACACGTCGGTGCTCTGACGTGTTTGGCCGTCCACCGGCCTGGGAATCAGCACCTCGGTCGCCCGGTACGTCGGGCACGAACGACAAGAGGTGACGATGAGCGACGTTTCGAGGCTCCCCGGCCCCATGGACCACGCGTGGCAGTGGCAGCGCCTCGGGGCGTGCCGGGGAATGGACAGCGGCGTCTTCTTCCACCCCGACGGGGAGCGCAACCCGTCGCGAGCGCGACGCACCGCTCAGGCCAAGGAAGTGTGCAGGCGGTGCCCGGTGATGGACCAGTGCCGTGAGTTCGCCCTACAGACCCGCGAGCCGTTCGGCGTGTGGGGCGGTCTGGCGGAGGCCGAACGCCGGGTGATCCTCGAACAGCGCGGCATCGCCATGGCCAGTTGAGCACCATCCACGACGACGGGGCGGGTTCCGCGGAACCCGCCCCACCTTGCGCGTTCAGTCGCCCGTGACGACGGCCAGTTCCAGGCAGCGGTAGCGCAGCAGCGGGATGCCGTACACGCGGGCGATCCGCTGCGCGGCGCGCTCCACGACGCCACGCGCCGGGTCGGAGGGCGCCGAGGCCGGGGCGAGGCAGTACACGCCCGGCTCGGGATCGAAGCCACCAGCTCGCTCATCGCGGCCACCAGGTCGTTCTCCGCCGTGGCAGGCAGCGGGCTCGGCAGCCCGAGCCGGTGCAGCGCGAGCCCGGAAAGGCCGAGCCTGGCGGCACTCGCCCGCAGCTCCTCGCCCTGGCGGTCGATGTCGTCCTCCGGGTCGGCCCTGCTGTCGTCGGCCGCCACGAGCAGCTCGACCTGCGGGAACCCGGCGACGAGCTCGGCCAGATGGGACTCCGGACGGAGCAGCTCCATCGGGCTGACCGTGACCGCCACGGCACGGGACGCAGGAACGGCGGAACTGCCGGTGGTGGTGTCCGCCACCGGCTCGGAGACAGGCATCTCCGGCACCGCGACCATCTGCAACATGTCCCCCTCGACCGGTCGTCGCCCCGCCCCAGGAACGAACGATCCATCGCAGAGTCAACTCCCACGCGCACCACCGGGGTCGGCGTACCGGTGGTCCGTACGCCGAGCGGGCCCGAGTGATCCGTGAGTGGTGCCTTACCGAAGGGTAGGCGGTGGAACGGCGGACAGCCGCCGTTCGGCGCTCCCACCTGCGCAGACTCCGCGACGGACCGCTCGGCGCCCCACCCGGGCCACCGTGCGAGGAGGGTCACGTGGGGTGCTCTCGGTCACGAACCCGTTACCCCCTCTAGGGTGTACAGATGCGCCCCGGGCGAGCCGATGTTGTTGCCGAACAGCTGCTCGACCTCGTGCTCGACGGCACGTTCCCCATCGGCGGGCCGTTGCCGAGCGAGTCCGACCTGGCCTCCAGGTTCGGCGTCAGCCGTCTCACCGTGCGCGAGGCGATCCGTTCGCTCGTCCCCACCCGGGTGCTCGACGTGCAACAGGGCCGCTCCACGCTCGTGAACCCGACCCGCCTGTGGTCACCGTTGGACGGCAGGCTGCTGCTGGCCCGCAGCCGGGCCGGAGGCGACCCGCTGCTGCTCCCCCGCAGGCTGATGGAGGCCCGCCGCGCCGTCGAGGTCGCGATCGTCGAGCTCGCCGCGGTCCGCCGCAAGGAGTCGCACCTCGAGCGCCTCCGGTCGCTGCACCGGAAGATGCTCGACGGGCACGCCCGCGAGGACGCCGCCGCCGCCGCCGAAGCCGACCTCGCCTTCCACGAGGCGCTGTTCGACGCGGCCGACAACGTGTTCCTCGACGCCCTCTTCGAACCCCTCACGTCCGTGCTGCGCGCGATGCGCCAGGAGACGTCGGCCGTGCGGGACTTCCGCAGCCACGCCCTCGACCGCCACGCCGCGATCCTGCGCGCGATCGAGGCGGGCGACCCCGTGCAGGCCAGGGCCGCGATGGAGGCCCACCTGCAGCAGACGGAAGAGGACGTGGAGCACTACCTCGACCCCACGGGCCGCGCGGCTAGATGATCCCGATGACGTTCGGCGCGTCACGGAACACCATGATCGGTCCGGCCGGCGCCACAGCGCCCTCGCCGGGTGCGCCGCCCAGCCGCGCATGACGCCGGCCCCAGCCAACCGGAGTGTGATCACCGGAAGTGGTTCGAGACCGCCGGACGTGACGCCCTGGCACCACTTCCGCCGATCACGTGCACGTCGATCGTCGACAGTGGTGGCACGACGACAGACCATTCGCCCACGCACCACTTCCGGCGATCACGAGCCACCGGCCGGCCCAGCACCCCGGCCGTGACCGTCCACGGCCACCGGCCGAGTGCGGCACAGCTCGACCGGACGCTGGCTAGACGATGCCGATGACGTTCGCCAGTGAGTAGATGCCCAGCAACGCGATCGCCACACTGCTGATCCCCAGGAACACGGCGAATGCGCGCCCGCCGTGCAACCGGGGATCCGTCTCGTTCTTCCGCAGCCAGTACACCGCCCACACGACGCCGACCAGGAAGATCCCGGTCATCACGCCCGCGATCTGCACCATGATCACCGGGGACTGGATCGTCAGGTAGAAGACCGCCCACAGGATGGGCAGCGCCACGGTGAAGATCCGGATCCACTTCAGGCGGGCGACCGGGTCCTGCCAGTCCAGCACCCCGAACGTGGCGAGCAGGTTCGTGTACATCCGCGCCCAGCTGGGGATCGCCGCCCACATCGTCGAGCCGAGCACCGCGATCGCGCCGACCAGGAAGACGACACTCGCCCACTCGCCCAGCGTGTCGGTGTAGATCCGGGACAGCGTGGTGATCATCCCGTTGCCTCGGGCACGAGGCCCTGTGGCTGCAGCACGGCCGCGCCCATCAGGTAGAACGCCAGCGTGCCGAAGGTGTAGATCACCCACGACACCATCGCGTCCTTGTACATGACCCTGATCCAGCCGTTGGCCCGGCGAACCCACTCCTCGCTGCCGTCGTTCGGACCCACCCAGCGGGCATAGCCCTTCTCGACGCACCAGTAGGTGTAGAAGGTGATCTCGTCGCGCCGCGCCCGTGATGCCGAACATCGCCAGCGCCGCCCCGAGCGTGCCGGCGGGGATGAGGAACATCAGACCGCTGCCGATGTCGCCGGCCGAGTAGGCGAACGGAGTGGCCGGCAGGCCGAGTGCGATGAGCACCGTGACCGCGCTGAAGATCACCACCAACGCGACGGCACCGCGCTCGATGAGCGAGTAGCGGTTCGAGTACAGCATCGCGATGCTGCCGATCGCGATGACGGAGGTCCAGATCAGCAGCGATGTGAAGCCGAGCGGGTCGCCGCCGATCGGCAGCAGGATGCTGAAGGCCACGGCGACACCGCCGATGATCCCGCCGAGCTGCAGCAGCTTCGACAGGGCCAGCACCGCCCACAGCAGGTTCACCCAGCCGATCCCGCCGATCCGTGGCGGGACCTTCGCGTAGCCGGTGAGGGCGGGCTGGCCGGTCGCGATCGTCCAGCGCGCCAGCTCGATCTGGACCGCGACCTTCACCAGCGTGCTGATGATCACCAGCCAGAGCAGGACGAACCCGGCCTGCGCACCGAGCGTCGTGGTGGCGATCAGCTCACCCGAGCCGACGATCGACGCGCTGAGGATCAGCCCGGGACCGAAGTAGCGGGCGCTCTCCCGCCATCCCACGGGCGGTTCCTTGATCCCGTCCGGGGTGAGCGTGTATGGGTCGACCGTGGTCGACCGCTCGGTGTTCTCGGACATCCTCGTCCTCTCGGGCCCAACTCATCAGATGTCTGGTGGATCCTGGACCCCTCACCCGGAGACGTCAACGGCCTGGCGGCGGCGCAGCAGGTTGCGCAGGGTCGGGTAGAGGAGCGCCAGCACGGTCAGGCCCATCAGCACCGCGCTGATCGGCCGGGTCACGAACTGGGTGAGGTCCCAGTTCGTCTTGATCACACTCTGCATGAAGTTCTTCTCGACGATCGGCCCCAGCACGAGCCCGAGCACCACCGGCGCCAGCGGGAAGCCGGATCTCTCCAGCAGGTAGCCGAGCACCCCGAGCACGAGCATGATCACGATCTCGAGGTAGCCGTTGTTGATCGAGAACGAGCCGACGACGCAGAACGCCACGATCATCGGCATCAGCACCGACGGGGGAACACGCAGGAGCCACCCGCTGCCCCGGATCGCCAGGTAGCCGAGCGGAATCAGCAACAGGTTCGCCACGATGAAGATCAGGTAGATGCCGTAGAGCAGCGAGGGGTCGGAGTTGAACAGCTCCGGCCCGGGCTGGACACCCTTCACCAGCAGCACCCCGAGCAGGATCGCCGTGATCGTGTCACCGGGGATGCCGAACACGAGCGTCGGCACGTAGGCCGAGGCCAGCGCGGCGTTGTTGGCCGAGCCCGCCGACACGATCGGCTCGACGTGCCCCTCGCCCTTGCCGAAGCGGTGCGCCTCCTCCGAGGTGTTCTTCGTGGTGGCGTAGGAGACCCAGGCCGCGATGTCACCGCCCGCGCCGGGCAGCGCCCCGATGACGCTCCCGATGACGTTCCCGCTGACGACGCCCTTCCAGTACCGCCGCAGCGTGCGCGCCGTCTCGCGGAACATGCCCGCGGTGCGCAGGCGGATGACCTCCACCGGGCCGCTGGGCCGCATCGCGTTGCGCAGCACCTCCGACAGCCCGAAGAGCCCGATCATCGCCGGGATGAAGCTGATGCCCTGCAAGAGGTCGACGCTGCCGAACGTGAACCGCGCGTACCCCAGCGCGATGTCGATCCCGACCGTGGCCAGCAGCAGCCCGATGAGCAGCGAGATCGCGCCCTTGATCTGCGAGTCCCCGGAGATGATCACCGAGGCGGTCAGGCCGAGCACCGCGACCCAGAAGTACTCGTACGACGTGAAGAGCAGCGCGAACTCCGCCAGCAGCGGCGCCGCCACCATCAACACCACCGCACCGACGATCCCGCCGATCACCGACCCGACCAGCGCCACACCGAGCGCCCTCGCTCCGTGGCCCGCCCTGGTCTGCAGGTAGGCGTCCTCGGTGTAGGCCGCGCTCGCCGGCGTGCCCGGCATGCGCACCAGCGCCGACGGCAGGTCGCCCGCGAAGATCGCCATCGCCGACATCGTGATCACCGCTGCCATCGCGGGCAGCGGGTCGAGGAAGAACACGAACGGCACCAGCAGCGCCGTCGCCAACGTCGCCGAGAGACCCGGGATGGCCCCGATGAACAGGCCGTACACCGCCGAGGCGAGCACGACCACGATGAGCGTGGGGTCGGCGAGCATCCCCAGCGCCGTCGCGAAGTCACCCACTAGTGCCCCCCACCGGAGGTCCGTTGCGCATATCGGCGGATCCAGGTTTCCGCTGGGTGTGCAGGGGAGCCGGCCTCGTACCGGGCGTACTCGGCCGGCTCCCCGGTGCGCCCAGCGGGAAGCTGGGCCGTCGAGATGTGTGGCGGATCTTCGGTGGGGGGCACTTCGTTACCACCCGAGTGGACCTTGGGGAAGCGGCACGAGGAGCAGCTCCTCGAACACCAGCAGGACGAACCCGGTCGTGGCCACGGCAGCGATCACCGCGACCACCGGGCGGGCGCCCAGCAGCCACATGAGCAGGAACAGCAGCACCCCCATCGTCAGGCCGAACCCGAGCGTCTCGGCCAGCAGCAGGTAGACCACGACGAGCCCGAGCACCGCGAGCGCGCGCACCCGCCCCTGCGTGGTGACCGCCACATCCGGCTCCGCGGACGGCAGACCCCTCGCGAGCACCGCACGCACGACGAGCGCCAACCCGAACAGCACCAGCAGCGCACCGACGACGCCGGGGAAGAGCGCAGGCCCCGGCTGACCGTCCGGGAGCTCGGGGAACGTGCGCACGTGCAGCACCACCGCCGCGCCGAGCACGGCGGCGAGCAGCCCGCCGACGACGTCGTTGCGCCAGGAGACCGCCGTCACGAGGCGAGCCCCGCGGCACGCATGATCTCGCCCTTCTCCGCGTCCTGCTCCGCGAGGTACGCGCCGAAGTCCTCCGCCCCGCGCCACACGATCCCGAAGCCCGCGGTGCCCATGAACTCCTCGTACGCGGGGCTGTGCACGATCCCGTCGAGGTGGCAGCTCAGCTCGCCGACCACGTCCTCGGGCAGCCCCTCCGGGCCCGCGATGCCCCGCCAGGCCGCCATCGTGAAGTCGATGCCCTGCTCACGCAGCGTCGGCACGTCCGGGAACTTCGGGTCCCGCTCCTCCGCCATGACGGCGAGGGCCTTGGCCCGCCCGGCCTCGATCATCGTCTGGTTCTCGACGAGGCTCGCCGTGGAGACGTGGATCCCGCCTGCCACCAGCTCCTGCAGCGCAGCGCCGCACCCTCGCTGGGAACCCAGCGGATCGCATCGGGCGCGAGGCCCGCGTCGAGCAGCATGCCGGCGCGCGCGAGGTCCCAGATCCCGCCCCGGCCCGTGCCGGACGCGGTGATGGCGCCGGGCTGCGCACCCGCCTCGGCGAGCAGCTGCGACACGTCGCCCCACGGGGCGTCGGTGCGGACCGTGACGCCCGCCGGGTCGTTGTTGACCAGGCCGATCGGGGTGAGCTGCTCGTAGGTGAGGTCGGTGAGCCCCTGCCAGTGCATCATCGTGATCTCGACGGTGGCCAACCCGATCGTGGTGCCGTCCGGGCGCGCCGTGGCGATCGCGCTGTGCCCGACCACCCCGCTGCCGCCCGTCCGGTTGACGACGTTGACCTGGGTGCCGAGCCGCTCCGCCAGCTGTGTGCCGATGAACCGGGCGACGCTGTCGGTGCCACCCCCCGCCGCCCACGGCACGATCAGCTCGATCGGGCGGCGCGGGAAGTCCTCCGAGGTGTCGCACGGCGACGCGGGAGCACTGCTCTCGCTCGCCCCACCCCCGCACGCCGCCAGCACCACGCTGAGCACGACCGGTAGAACGGCAAGACGGATGCGGTGGGTCAACAGCATGGGTAGAGCTCCAGTCCACGGTGACGGTGCGGGTCCGATGATGTGTACCGACGGCATACCGGTCAATCACGTTCTGCGGGTGCCAGTATTCGCGATCCGCATAACTCGGGCCGGTGACGCGGCCGGTCGGGTCACCCCGCAGCATTACGCACATGAGCCGGCCGACCGTCCTGATGCCAGTCCGCCTGCACGACAGCGCCGTCGACGGCTGCGAGGAACGCTTCGAACTCCTGCGCCTGTGGGAGGCCCCCGACCCCGACGCCCTGCTCGCCGAGCGCGGCGCCGACGTGCGCGGCCTCGCCGGCGGGGCCCACCGGCGCATCGACGCGGCGCTCTTCGACCGGCTCCCGAACCTGGAGATCGTGGCGAACTTCGGCGTCGGCTACGACAGCATCGACGTGGACGCCGCCACCGAGCGCGGGATCGTCGTCACCAACACGCCCGGCGTGCTCGACGACGAGGTCGCCGACACCGCGCTCGCGCTGCTCCTGATGACCGTGCGCGAGCTCGGGCAGGCCGAGCAGTACCTGCGCACCGGCCGCTGGGCGAGCGAGGGCCACTACCCGCTCACCGACCTGACGATGACCGGGCTCAAGCTGGGCATCCTCGGCCTCGGCCGCATCGGCGAGGCGATCGCGCGGCGCGCCGAAACCTTCCGGATGACGGTCGGCTACCACAACCGCACCCTCAAGGACGTGCCCTACCGGTACTACCCGTCGCTGCTGGAGATGGCGCGCGACGTCGACACCCTCGTGATCGTGGTGCCGGGCAACGCCGCCACCCATCACCTGGTCGACGCCGAGGTGCTCGCCGCGCTCGGCCCCGACGGCGTGCTCGTCAACGTCGGCCGCGGCACCGTCGTGGACGAGGCCGCGCTCGTCGACGCGCTGAAGACCCGCACGATCCGCGCCGCGGGCCTCGACGTCTTCGAGGACGAGCCGAACGTCCCCCGCGAACTGATCGACCTCGACAACGCCGTACTGCTGCCCCACGTAGGCTCCGCGACCACCCCCACCCGCCGCGCCATGGGCCAACTACTGGTCGACAACCTGACGAGCTGGTTCGCGGACGGGCGCGCGCTCAGCCCCGTCAACGGCTGAGGAGAAATACGGGCGGACGACGGCCTGCGGCTCGTCGAGGCGATCGGCGGCAGCCCCGCGGCGCGCGCCGGGCTGCGGGCCGGCGACCTCGTGCTCGACGTCGGCCACACACACGTGCAGAACGCCCAGGGCATCCAGCGTCAACTCTTCGGCGAGGCGCTCGGCGAACCGCTCCCGGTCACGGTGCTGCGCAACGGGGCGATGGCGACGTCGTCGCGGTGCCCACCGGGCTCGGCCAGCTCGGCCAGCGATACGCACGAGCGCACCGTTTTGCGCTCACGCTGCCCGTCGACGGTCGCGCCGGCAACATCCGATAGCGCCGGCTCACATGGGGTGCTCGACCGGGCGAGCTCAGCGGCGCGACCCGAGTCGGCCGACGCACCCCGTGTCGGCTCACGCGACCCGCCAACCGGCAGCATCGGCGTACGGGCGCAGTGTCGACGAACGCCGGGTGCGGGCCGGCCGCGATCGAGCTCCAACCGCCGTACGCATCGTCGTCATCGCGACCGGTACCGACGGCTCCGTCACCGCTGGTACCCGGAGCTACAGCAGCGCCGCGGAGGCCAGACGATCGCGCTTCCCGCTCACACGCGGAGCGTCACGATCGAGCGGCACCGTCGCATGCGAGTCCGCCTCGGACAGCTCCGAGCAGCCGGCAGACGCCGATGACCCACACGCTCGCCATGATCGTCGCGCTCATCCGGGACAACCCGGCCGGGATCGACAAGCTCCTCACCGAGCACGTCGACGACGGCACCGGCCAATGCCGCCGCTGCCCGCTCGCCGGCCAGCGTGGCTTCAAGTCTTGGCCGTGCCTGCACCACATCGTCGCCACGCTTCCGCGATCCCGGAAGGACGGCTGAAACGTCGGTGCCCGCCCGTACCGTCCCGCCCATGCCGGACCCGCCCGACCCTCCCGATCAGCCTGACCCACCCGGTGGAGCCGTCGCACAGCCACACGACGCGCTGTTCAAGTTCGTGTTCGGCAAACCCGTGCACGCGGCCTCTGAGCTCCGCGGGGTCCTGCCGGTGCCGCTGGTCGAGAGGCTCGACCTGGCGAGCCTGCGCCCGGTCAACGGCAGCTTCGTCGACGAAGAACTCAGCAACCGCCACTGCGACGTGCTCACGCGCACCACGTTCGACGGCCGTGACGCCTACGTCTACGTACTGATCGAGCACCAGCGCAACCCCGACCCGATGATGCCGCTGCGCATGCTCCGCTACCTCATGCGGATCTGGGAGCGGCACCTGGAGCACCACCCCAAGACCAAACGGCTACCGCTGATCCTGCCGCTCGTGGTCTACCAAGGCCCCCGCCGCTGGACGTACCCCGTCGAGCTGAGCGAACTGCTCGACATCGACCCCGACACCCGCGACCTGGCCGCGGAGTTCCTGCCACGGTTCCGGTTCCTGCTCGATGACCTCACCCGCCTTGACACGACCGCGCTGCGAGCCCGCCCCCTCACCACGCCCGCTCGGCTCACCGTCCGGCTGCTGCACATCGTCCCCACCCACGTCGACGACGCCACCGCGGCCATCGGCCCCGACGACATCGACGACTTCCGGAACCTGAACCACTACCCCGACTCGCGCGAACTGATGACCGTCTTCCTCAAGTACATTGAGGCTGCCAGCGAAACCCCACCACCCAAGCTCGCCGCGCTCGCGTCACAGATCGGTCCGGAGGCCGAGGAGGTTTACATGACCACCGCAGACATGCTCCGCGCCGAGGGACGGACCGAAGGCCGGACCGAGGGCCGGACCGAAGGCCGAACCGAAGAAGCGGCAAGGATCCTCCTGCGGCTACTCGCCCGCCGGTTCGGCACTGTGCCCGGCCCGGCACGTGAGCGGATCGCCACCGCATCGCTGGAGCAGCTCCGCCTCTGGTCGGAGCAGGTGCTCGACGCCGAGACCCTGGACCAGGTCTTCGCCTGATCCGCCGGCCGGGTCACGGTGCCCCCGGCCCCGTGCGGCGCACACCGCCGCCCGACCCTCCGCCACCCGGCCCGCTGGTGACGAGGGCAGGAGTGTCCGGGGTGAGGGCCCGCTGGGTCAGCACGCCGCCGGCGAAGCCGCACACGAAGATCAGGGCGGCGACGAGGGCAACGGTGAGCCTGCTGGTCCGCCGGGGCCGTTCCCACTCGGGGTCCAGCAGGTCGTCATGGGGTTCCATCGGCATCACTCGTATCGGAGGGCGTGGATCGGGCGCAGGTTCGCCGCCTTGTTCGCGGGGTAGAAGCCGAAGAACAGCCCGATCGCGACGGACACGACGAAGGCGAGCAGCACCGAGAACGGGGCGACCACCAATTGGAAGCCGCCGATCGACAGCGAGCCGACCGACACCCCGATGCCGATGCCGAGCAGACCCCCGGCGACGGAGAGCATCGTGGCCTCCAGCAGGAACTGGCCGACGATGTCGCCCTTCTGCGCGCCGACGGCCTTGCGGATGCCGATCTCGCGGGTCCGTTCCGTCACGGTGACGAGCATGATGTTCATGACTCCGAGCCCGCCCACGAGCAGCGAGATCCCGGCCACAGCCCCCAGCAGCAAGGTGAAGGTGGCGTTGACCTCCGAGACCGCCTCGAGGATCGAGGTGGGGCTGGAGATCGAGAAGTCCGGCACGTCCGTACCGTGGCGGGTGGTGAGGATGGCCGTGACCTCGGACGTCGCCGCCTCCACACCCTCCGCCGACGCGGCCATCACCGAGATGCTGGAGAGCGGCCCGTAGCCGGTGAGGGTGTCCTGCACTGCGGTCATCGGGGCGATCACGCGGTCGTCCTGGTCCTGCGGGCCGCTGCTGCCCTTGGCCGTCAGGAGGCCCACCACCTGGAACGTCACCCCGTTGAGCTGGATCGGCTGCCCGACCACCGCGCGCCCGTCACCCCCGGCCAGCGCGCCGGCCACCGTCGCCCCGACCAGGGCCACCCGGTTGCGCGCGAGGTAGTCGGAGTCGGTGATCGGCTCGCCGGCCTGCACCGTGTCGTTGACGTTGGTGAGGTAGCTCGGGCTGGTGCCGGTCAGCGTGGCGACCTCGTGCGAAGCCCCCTGGTAGGTGGCCGTCACCGAACTCGCGGTGACCACCGGCGCCACCGACGCGACGGTCGGGGCCAGCTCCGGGTCCACGAGCGCCTCGGCGTCCTCCAGCGTCAGCCGGGCCTCCCGGATCTCGGTGCCGGTGTCCTCCTCCGTCGGCTGGGCGGCTGCCCCCGGCGGCCCGGCCGGGCGGGGGCCGCCTCCCACCAACACGCCCCCGCCGACCCGCAGACCGCCGCCCCGGCCACCACCGCCCTGCCCGGTCTCGGCTGTGATCGTCAACGTGTTGCTGCCGAGCGCGCTGATCGACGCGGTGGTGGCGGCGCTCGCGCCGGTACCCGCAGCCACGAGGATGATCACCGCAGCGACCCCGATGACGATCCCCGACATCGTCAGCGCCGAGCGCATCTTGTTCGCCAGCACCCCGGCCACCGCGAACTGCAGGCTCTGCCCCAGGTTCACGACCCCACCACCCGCACGGTCGGCGCGAGCGCGGGCGGCGGCCCGGCCACGGCGGCCGTCCGCTCGTCCGACACGATCCGGCCGTCACGCATGTGGAGCACGCGCTTCGCGTGGCTCGCGACCTGGTCCTCGTGGGTGATCACCACGATCGTCCGGCCGTCGACGTTCAGGTCGTCGAACAGGGCGAGCACCTCGGCCGTGCTGCGGCTGTCGAGCGCCCCGGTCGGCTCGTCGGCGAGCAGCAGCACGGGATCGGTGGCGATCGCGCGTGCGATCGCCACCCGCTGCTGCTGCCCGCCCGACAGCTCGGACGGGCGGTGATGGACCCGCTCGGCCAGCCCCACCTGCTCCAGCGCACGCAGCGCCCGGCTGCGCCGCTCCGGTTTGCGGACGCGCGCGTAGGCCATGGGCAGTTCGACGTTGCGCAGGGCGGAGGTGCGCGGGATCAGGTTGAAGGACTGGAATACGAACCCGATCTTCCGGTTGCGGATCAGCGCCTGCCGGCGCTCGTCGAGCCGGCGCGTGTCGACGCCGTCGAGGGCGTAGCGACCCCGGCTGGGCAGGTCCAGGCAGCCGATGATGTTCATCAGCGTCGATTTCCCCGACCCGGACGCCCCCATCACCGCGACGTAGTCGCCGCGCTGGACGGCGAGGTCGACCCCGTCGACGGCCCGCACCACCGTGTCGTCGCCGCCGCTGCCGTAGACCTTCGCGACCCCGCTCAGCTCGATCACCGGGCGTATCACCGGCCACCCCCGGTCCTGGGGAAGCCCGCACCGGAGCCGCCGGACGTGGTCGTCGGCGTGGGCAGCACGAGGACGTCGCCCTCCGCGACCCCGCTGATGATCTCGGTCTCCGCCGGGCCGGACACGCCGATCCGCACGGACGTGGCCGTGTCCACGCCGTCGCGGCGCACCGTCACCGTGCTCCGGTTCCCGGTCGTCGTGATCGCCTGTGTGGGCGCCTTCAACACGCCGGTGGCGGTGCCGGTCGTCACCGACAGGCCGGCGGTGGCGCCGACATCGACCCCGTCCGGCGCGTGTCCAGCGAAACCGTGACCGGGTAGAAGACGACGTCGTTCGACACCGTGCTCTGCGGGTCCTTCCGGGTGACCCTGCCGGTCGCGGTCGTCCCGGTCCCCGGGAACGTGAGCGTGGCCTGCTGGCCGAGCTCCAGCTTCGCCGCGTCCGCCTCCGGGATGTCGGCGGTCACGGCGAGCTCGCTGACGTTGGCGATGACGACGAACCCGTCGCCCGCCGAGCTCGCCGCGTCGGACCCCGCCGAGTCGCTGTCGCCGCTGCTGTCGTCGGACGACGCCCCGGAGTCGTCCGAGCCCTGGCCGCTCGCGGACGCCCCGACCTCGCCGTTCACGGCGAGGACGACCCCCGCCTGCGGCGCCTTCAACGCGGTCTCCTCGACACCGCGCCGCGCCGTGTCGACGTCGACCTGCGCACTGTCGACCGTGGCCTGCGCCTGGGCGATCTCCTCCGGTGTCTGCGGGTGTGCGTTCGCCTCCGCGGTGAGCCGGGTCGCCGTCACGTCACCTTCCGCCTTGGTGACGGCCTGCTTGTTGGTCTCGATCGTCGTCTCGCCGGCGTGCAGGGTGTCCGCCCTGGCCTGCTCGGCCTCCGTGATGGCCTGCGCGCCCTGGTCGAGGGTCGACTCCCGCGTCTGCTTCGCCGTCGTGACGGCCTGCTCGTCCGCGAGCAGAACGGCGTTGCGGGTGTTCTTCGCGTTCTTGGTGGCCAGCTTCGCCGAGGTGCAGCTGCTCGCCGTGCTCCCGGAGTCGTCGTCGGTGTCATCGGTGGCCGAGCTCGTGCCGCCGCACGCGGCCCGTTCCTCGGCCTCGGCCTGATCGACCAGGGTGTTCTGGGTCTTGGTGTCGGCCTCGAGCGTGTCCTCGGCGTTCTCGACGGCGGTCGCGGTCGCCTCGTCGTCGTTCGCCCGCTGCGTCTTCGCGTTGTCGATCGCCGACTGCGTGGACGCCCGGTCGAGCTTCAGCTGTTCCTCCGCGGCAGTGACCGCGGCACGGGTGTTGTCGAGCGCATGCTCCGCCTGCGTGATCGCCAGCTGGTCCTGCTGCGACTGCACGGCGGTGGGCCCGGCCCGCGCCTGGTCGAGCGCAGCCTGCGCACCCGCGAGCACGGCCTCCGCGGTACGCAGCTCCGCCTGCGCGGCCGCGTCGTCGATCGTGGCGAGGACCTGCCCGAGCTCGACGGTGTCCCCGGGCTCCACCGCGACCGACGTCACCGTGCCCGACCCCTCGAAGCTCACCGGCGTGCGCAGCGACGACTCGGCGTTGCCGCTCCCCGTGACCGTCGCCGTCACGTCGCCGCGCGTCACCGCCGCCGTGCGGACGACCGGCTGCTCGGTACCCGGATTCGTGACCACCAGGACCGTCGCGACGACCGCCGCGACGAGCAACAGGATCAACCCGATGTTCAGCCACCGCGTGCGCACCCACGCCCACGCCGCCGACATTCGTCCGTCCCCCACCGTCACCATGCCGCCCTTTCGCATATTCTTATCAATGCCCTTGGAAGCAGCTGTGAATCTCTTATGAAGCTGCTTCTCCAGTGCATTTCAAGAATGCGAAGATAGCCCACGGAAAATGGGGGCAGCCAGCGGGATCACCCGCGGCCGGTGCCCGAGCCGGGGGTCCGGGGATCTTCCGGTGGATCAGCCGACTTCCGGCAAGCCCACCGACCTCCTGATCAGGCCAGAGCGGCGGTGACGGAATCCCAGTCGGACCGGTTCGACATGTAGCGGTACACCGGAACCCGCTTGCGCCCGCCGTCCACGCCGGTCCGGTAGATCCGCGCGCCGTCCGCCGTGAGCGCGCCACCCCGCTCCGGGCTGTACAGGCGGCGCGTCCCGATCGGGGCGATCACCTCGATCGTCTGCGTGCGCGGAACGTAGACGAAATGCGGACGACGCTGGTACAGCACACCCAGCACGACGAACAACACGCCGAGCAGCAGGCTGAACGTCGGCGACCCGAGCGCCAGCAACCACAGGCCGAGCACCAGATTCAGCGCGCCGAGCACCAGGAAGGCCCACGCGAGTACCGGGTTGTACCGAACGGAAATCGTGGTCTGGGGGGCGGTCACCGTTTCTCCATCCGCGTCGGCCGTGCGGCACCGATGTCACGGGAGCAGGCCCGGACGATCTTGCATCTTGCCAGGGTGCACGTCCGACCGGCCACCCCGACAAACCCATCCCCCCGACGCACCCCGTCCCGGCCGACGCGCCCCGTCGACGGGATGCACCAGGCCAGACGGGGCGCGTCGCCACGCAGAGGGGCGCGGCCCACCGTGATGATCCGCAGTACCGGTCGCTCATGGTCGTGGCGACAACCAAGGGCAACCGAAACCGAGCGCCTTCATCGGGGCGGTCAGTGGTTGTCGCGGGGCAGGCCCTTGCTCGCGACGCGCTGGTAGGCCACCGCGGGCTTCAGCACCATGCCCTCGGACAGCTGGTCCACCATTCCGCGCTGGATCTCCTGCCACGGGGTCTGGGAGGCGGGCATCGGGAAGCCGCCTGCCTCGTCCAGGCTCCGGCGGCGCTCGGCGAGCTCCGCCTCGGGCACGAGCATGTCGGCGGTGCCGGCGTTCAGGTCGATGCGCACCCGGTCACCGGTCTGCAGGATCGCGAGGCCGCCGCCCGCCGCCGCCTCGGGAGAGGCGTTGAGGATGGACGGCGAACCGGACGTGCCGGACTGGCGGCCGTCGCCGATGCACGGCAGCGCGTGCACCCCGCGCTTGATCAGCTCGGCGGGGGGCTGCATGTTCACGACCTCGGCCGCGCCGGGTAGCCGAGCGGGCCTGCGCCGCGCATGAACAGCAGGCAGTCCTCGTCGATCTTGAGGTCGGGGTCCTCGATGCGGTGGTGGTAGTCCTCCGGGCCGTCGAAGACGACCGCGCGGCCCTCCAGGACGTTCGGGTGGTCCGGGTCGGACAGGTAGCGCTCCCGGAACTCCGGCGAGATCACGCTCGTCTTCATGATCGCGCAGTCGAAGAGGTTGCCCTTCAACACCAGGAACCCGGCGTCGTCCTGCATGGCGTTGTCGAAGGTGCGGATCACGTCGCGGTCGGTGGCAGGAGTGTCGCGGCAGTTCTCGCCGATCGTCTTCCCGTTGACGGTGCGGGCACCCTCGCGGACGAGGCCGTGCGCCATCAGCTCGTTGACGACGGCGGGCACGCCACCGGCCCGGTAGAACTCCTCGCCGAGGTACTTCCCCGCCGGCTGCAGGTCGACGATGAGCGGGACCTCGAGGCCGAGCCGCTGCCAGTCGTCCATCGGCAGGTCGACGCCCATGTGCCGGGCAACGGCCGTGATGTGGATCGGGGCGTTGGTGGAGCCGCCGATCGCGGAGTTCACGACGATCGCGTTCTCGAAGGCCTCGCGGGTCATCACGTCGGACGGCTTGAGGTCCTCGTGCACCATCTCCACGATCCGCCTGCCCGTGAGGTAGGCGTTGCGGGCGCGGTCGCGGTGCGGCGCCGGGATCGCGGACGAGCCGGGCAGGCTCATCCCGAGCGTCTCGGCGAGCGCGTTCATCGTGGACGCGGTGCCCATCGTGTTGCAGTGCCCCGGCGACGGCGCCGAGGAGGCCACCATCTCCACGAACTCGGCCTGGTCGATCTCCTCGGCGGCCAGCATCTCGCGGGCCTTCCACACGATCGTGCCGGAGCCGGTGCGCTCACCGTTGTACCAGCCGTTGAGCATCGGGCCGCCGGACAGCACGATCGCCGGGATGTCCACGGTGGCCGCGGCCATCAGGCACGCCGGAGTGGTCTTGTCGCAGCCGGTGGTGAGCACGACGCCGTCGAGCGGGTAGCCGTGCAGCACCTCGACCAGCCCCAGGTAGGCGAGGTTGCGGTCGATCGCGGCGGTGGGCCGCTTGCCGGTCTCCTGGATCGGGTGCACCGGGAACTCGAACGCGATCGCGCCCATCTCCCGGATGCCCTCCCGCACGCGGTCGGCGAGGACGAGGTGGTGGCGGTTGCAGGGCGAGAGATCCGAGCCGGTCTGCGCGATCCCGATGATCGGCTTGCCGGACTGCAGCTCCTCGCGCGTCAGGCCCCAGTTCATGTACCGCTCGATGTAGAGGGCGGTCATGCCGGGGTTGTCGGGATTGTCGAACCATGCCTGGCTGCGCAGCGTCATGGTGTCAGCTGTCCTCCGTTGACCTCGATCACCTGGCCGGTGACATAGCCGCTCATGGCCTCGGAGGCCAGGAACAGCACGGTACCGACGCACTCCTCGGGGGTGCCGGTGCGCCCCATCGGGATGCCCGCGACCATCGCGTCCATCTGCTGCGGCGGGGTGTGCCGCTCGTGGAACGGGGTGGTGATCACGCCGGGTGCCACGGCGTTCACGCGGATCCCGTCCCGGGCCAGCTCCTTGGCCAGGCCCCGGGTGAACGTGCTGACCGCACCCTTGCTCGTCGCGTACGCCACCGAGCCGCCCGCGCCGCCGGTGCGGGCCGCGATCGACGTGAGGTTGACGATCGCGCCGCAGCCACGGGCCTTCATCACCGGGATGACCTGCCGGGACGCGGCGAACACGGACGTGAGGTTGAGGTCCATGACCGCGGCGAAGTGCTCGTCGGTCATCTCGGTGATCGGCATGCGGCCCAGCAGGTCGCCCGCGTTGTTGACCAGCACGTCCAGCCGCCCGTGTGCGGCGGCGACCTCGTCGACGAGGCGCGTGGCGCCCGCGGCGGTGGACAGGTCGGCGGAGACGACGGATGCCGCGCCGCCCGCCTCCTGGATCGCACCGGCGACCTTCTCGGCACCCTCGCGGTTGTGCCCGTAGTGGACGACGACGTGCGCGCCGTGGCGGCCGAACGCCGTGGCAACGGCAGCACCGATCCCGCTGCCCGCGCCGGTGACCAGTACGACCTGGCCGCTGAAGTCCAGCACCGTCACATCACCGCGCCCAGCTGCCACGGCACGAACTCCTCCTGCCCGAAGCCCAGCTCCTCGCTGAACGTCTTGCGCCCGGACGCGGTGTCGAGGATGAACTGGAACAGCCGCTCACCCACCGCCTGCACCGACTCGCCCTCGGAGAGGATCACGCCGCAGTTGACGTCCATGTCGCCCGCCATGCGCTCGTACATCTCGGTGTTGGTGGCGAGCTTGATGCTGGGTGTCGGCTTGCAGCCCAGCACGGAGCCGCGCCCGGTGGTGAAGCACATGACGGTGGCGCCGCCCGCCACGATGCCGGTGACCGACACCGGGTCGTAGCCGGGCGTGTCCATGAACGTGAAGCCCTTGGCGGTGACCTTCTCCGCGTAGCCGTAGACACCGGTGAGGTTCGTGGTGCCGCCCTTCGCGACGGCGCCGAGCGACTTCTCCAGGATCGTGGTGAGCCCGCCCGCCTTGTTGCCGGGCGAGGGGTTGTTGTCCATCGACCCGTTGTTCTTCTCGGTGTACCGCTCCCACCAGTGGATCTGGTCGACGAGCTTCTCGGCGATCTCCGGGCTGACCGCGCGCCGGGTGAGCAGGTGCTCGGCGCCGTAGACCTCCGGGGTCTCGCCGAGCACCGCGGTGCCGCCGTGGCGCACCAGGATGTCGACGGCCGCGCCGAGCGCGGGGTTGGCCGTGATGCCCGAGTAGGCGTCGGAGCCGCCGCAGTTGAGGCCCAGGACGAGCTCGCTCACCGGCACGGGCTGCCGGGTGACCTCGTTGGCCTGCGGCAGCATCGCCTTCAGCGCCTCGACACCCGCCCGGACGGTGGCGACCGTGCCGCCCTGTTCCTGGATCGTCATCGTGGCGACGGGCCGCGACGGGTCCAGCCGCCACCCCTCGGACACACCCCGGATCTGGTTGACCTCGCAGCCCAGGCCCAGCATGAGGAACCCGGCGAAGTTGGGGTGCTCGGCGTACCCGGCGAGCGTCCGGCGCAGCACCGCGATGCCCTCGCCGTCGTCGGCCATGCCGCAGCCGGTGCCGTGGGTGAGCGCGACGACGCCGTCGACGTTCGGGTAGTCGTCGAGCAAGCCGGGCCTGCGGAACTGGTCGGCGATCATCTTCGCGGTGTGCGCCGAGCAGTTGACGGACGTCAGGATGCCCAGGTAGTTGCGGGTGGCGACCTTGCCGTCGGCCCGCACGATGCCCTGGAACGTCGCGCGCTCGGACTCGGGCACGTACTGCGTCGGCGTGACGTCGGCGCCCACGGCGTAGTCGCGCTCGAACATCTGGAACGCCACGTTGTGCGTGTGGACGTGGTCGCCGGGCCGGATGACCCCGGTGGCGAAGCCGATGATCTGGTTGTACTTTCGCACGGGCTCGCCGCGGGGATCTCCGCCATGGCGATCTTGTGCCCGGCCGGCACGTCCCGGCCCAGCGTCACGCCCTCCAGCGCGGTGCCCGCGGCAGCGCCCGCGCGGCCACGATCACGTTGTCGGCCGGGTGCAGCCGGACACTCGGCTCTCCTCGCCGTCCGATGCTGACGGGTGTCACTGCCACGGCTGCAGCCGTCCCTCCTCGTCGAACGCCATCGGGATGGCGTCTCCGGTGATCTCCAGGTCCTGGTCGGCGTCGACCGCCGCCCGCAACGACTCCGAGACCAGCAGGTGCTCGAGGTCGAGGGTGTTGCGCATGCGCACGAGCGTGAGCGCGTCGACGTCCGCCCGGCCGCAGGTGGCGACGGCCGCCGCGATCGCGTCGCGGTCGGTGGCGAACGCCATCGGGATCTGCGCGCGCTGCGGGCCGCCGAGGCCGGAGGTCATCGCGTTGATGTAGACGCTGCGCAGGTCGATCCGCTCGAGCAGCCGGAACGGCACGAAGTCGGCGAGGCCGAGGCCGACGGCGTTGCCGTGGGAGGCGTCGCTGACGTCCAGCACCGCGATGTTGCGGATGCGCGGGCCTTCGAACTCGGCGCTGCCGCGGATCATCATCCGGCCGATGACGTTCGTGTCCATCCCGGCGCCGGAGTAGTTCTTGCCCATCTCGTCGATCACAGCGACGTCGATGTCGTCGAACGGGAGCCGGGCCATCCGGCGCTTGGAGTCGAGGAGCAACTCCGCCTCGGCCGGCCCGGCGATGTCGGGGGCATCGAGCAGTTCGATGCGGGCGGCCCGGTCGTGGGCGTTCTCGACGATCGCGATGCCGCCGAGCACCTTGCCGGTGTCGACGATGCGGCGGGCCACCGGCGGGAGCCAGACCGCCAGGTTGGCCGGGCCGAACCGGTGGATGCCCTCGGCGCCGCGCTGCTTGCCCAGGCCGATCGCGATGATCTTCGTGATGCCGCTCTCGATGTCGCCCTGGAAGTCGGTGTGGGCCTTGACGCGGTTGATCGCGAGGATGCCGTCGGCCTTCGCGGCGTTGGCGTCGAGGTGCACGGCGGGGCCGCCGGGGATGCGGTCGATCTCGACGGTCTCCATCGTGGCGCGGATCGGCATGCCGACGCTGTCCTCGGTGATCCCGAGATCGGCGAGCAGCTCGACCTGCCCCTCGGCCGTGGCACCGCCGTGCGAGCCCATGGCCGGCACGACGAACGGCTCGGCACCGGCCCCGCGCAGCCATTCCCCGGCCGCGCGCACCACAGCGGGCTTGTCGTGGATGCCGCGGCTGCCTGCCGTGACCGCCACGGTCATGCCGGGGCGGATCCTTCCGCGCAGCGGTTCGAGCGCCTGAGCGGTGGCCGCGGCGACGTCGGCGACCTGTGCCGCGTCGAACCGCTGCCGCACCGGCAGCAGCCGCGGGAACGGCACGTCGTAGGTGAGGTTCCGGACGGCCTCGAAAGGCCCGAGATGCGTGCTCACGACGTACTCCCTTGTGCGCGGCCTGCTGTCCGAGGCTATGTGCGACTGCTCACCCGGTCAACGAAACTCCTCTGATGTGTGAGCAGGCAAACGTCCGATGTCTACGGCGCGGCGAGACACCTCGCGGAGCGGGAGATCGAGGGCACCGGCCGCCGCGACCACGTCGTCGTGCTCGGGCTTCACCCCCCACGGCCCGTGCTTGAGCCGGATCGGGTGACCCTCGACGTCCACGGTGGTGGTGTGCCGCGGCAGGGCGGTGCGGTCCACGGACGTGCGGCGCACGCCGAGGCTGCCGGTCTCGGCCAGCACGACCCGCTCGCAGGCCGCCGCCCGCCCGGGCGCCACCAGCACGTGGACCGTGTGGGCGGGCCTGCCCTTCTTCATCACGATCGGCGAGAGCCACGCGTCCGCGGCGCCCGCGTCGAGCAGCCGCCCGACCAGGTGGCCGAGCACCTCACCGGTGACGTCGTCGACGTTCGTCTCCAGGAGCGTCATCCGCTCGGCGACGGGGACGGCCTCGCCGATGAGCGCCTGGAGCACGTTCGCCCGCTCCGCCGGGTCCCGTCCGCCCGCCCCGTAGCCCACTCGCTGCAGCGCCATCGCGGGCACCGGGCCGAACCGCGCCCCCGCCGCGACGAGCAGGGCCGCACCGGTGGGCGTCACGGTCTCCCCCTCGCCCGCACCGACGACCGGGGCGCCGGCCCTGGCCAGCAGCGCCGCGGTGGCTGGCGCCGGGACCGGCAGCACGCCGTGGCGGGTGGTGACGGTGCCCGAGCCGAGCGCGAGCGGCCCGCAGTGCACCTCGGTGACGCCGAGGAGCTCCAGGCCGCGGCGACGCCGACCGTGTCGACGACGGTGTCCAGCCCACCGATCTCGTGCAGGTGGACCCGGGCCGGGTCGATGCCGTGGATACCCGCCTCCACCTCGGCGATCTCCCGCACCGCTCGCGCCGCGACCGGCACATCGGCAACCCGAGCGAGCAGCTCGGCGGCGTGCCGCTCGGTGGCCGTGTCGGTCACCTCGACGACGGCCCGGGTGGCGCCGATCCCGCTCCTGGTGACCCGCTCGGCGGTCAGCTCCCAGCCGTCCAGCCCGGTGCGCTCCACGGCGGCCCGCACGTCGTCGAGGGGAGCGCCGAGGTCGAGCAGGGCGCCGAGCAGCATGTCGCCGGAGATCCCGCTGAACGGGTTGAGCCAGAGGATCAACGCACCGCTCGCTGTTCCGTTGCTCTCCGGGCCATGCGGTGGGCGGCGATCGCCGCCCCGAAGCCGGAGTCGATGTTCACGACGACCAGGCCCGCCGCGCAGGAGCTCAGCATCGCCAGCAGCGGCGTGACCCCCTCGAACACCGCGCCGTACCCGACGGACGTCGGCACCGCGATCACCGGGCAGCCCACCAGCCCGCCCACCACGCTGGGCAACGCCCCCTCCATCCCGGCCACGCAGATCACGGCGTCGGCGGCGGCGAGGGTCTCGGTCTCGGCGAGCAGCCGGTGCAGCCCGGCCACCCCGACGTCACGCAGCTCGTGCACCGCCAGCCCGATCGCCCGCGCCACGGCCGCCGCCTCGGCGGCCACCGGCCAGTCCGAGGTACCGGCCGAAGCCACCACCACGCGGAACGGCCGCTCCGCCGCCGGGCGCCAGACCAGCAACCGGGCCACGGGGTCATAGCTGCCGCCCTCGACGGCGGCACCCACCTCGGCGGCGTCCTCGGCGGTGACGCGGGTGACCAGCACCGGGCCCTCGTTGCCCGCGAGCAACGCCCGCACCACCCCGATGACCTGCGCAGGTGTCTTCCCCGGCCCGTACACCACCTCGGGGAGACCCAGCCGCGCCTCGCGGTCGGTGTCGGGACGCGCGAAACCCAGATCGTCGAAGCCTGCGTTCAACTGCCTCCGCTCCGCGCCGGCGGGCTGATCATGCTCAGCCGTCATCGGGATGCCGGCATCCCGAGCAGCACGTTCATCCGCCCGCTCGCGAACCCCTGCATGTCCAGCGCGCAGAACTCGAATCCCGCACCGCGGACGGCCCGGTCGAGCTCGGAACGCAGCTCGGCCGCCCGGGGCACGTCCTCGGCGGGCACCTCCACCCGGGCCACCGCCCCGCCGCCGTGGGCGCGAACGCGGCAGACGGGGAAGCCCAGGCCACGGACCTGCTCCTCGGCCACCTCGATGCGGCGCAGGACCTCCGCGGTGACCGGGTCGCCGTACGCCACCCGCGAGGAGAGGCACGCGGCCGCGGGCTTCTCCGCGGTGGCCAGCCCGAGCGCAGCGCTGATCCGGCGCACGTCCGACTTGCCGAGCCCGGCGTCGAGCAGCGGCGCGATCGCCCCCCGCGCGACGGCCGCGGCCTGGCCGGGCCGGTGGTCACCGAGGTCGTCGGTGTTGGTGCCGAGCGCGATCCGCGCCCCGGACAGGGCCGCCAGCGGCGCGAGCGCGTCGAACAGCGCGGACTTGCAGTGGTAGCAGCGGTCGCCGCCGTTGGCCACGTACTCGGGCCGGTCCAGCTCGTCGGTCGCCACCTCCACGTGGGAGATGCCGTGCGCGGTGGCGAACGCCCGCGCGGCAGCACGCTCGGTGCGCGGCAGGCTCGCCGACACGGCCGTGACGGCCACGGCCCGGTCCCCCAGCTCCTGGGCCGCGACGGCCGCCACCAGCGCCGAGTCGACCCCGCCGGAGTAGGCGACCAGCAGCCGGGGCTCGGCGCGCACGCGCTCGCGGAGCGCCGCAAGCTTCAGCTCATCAGACGTCTCGGACACGCCCGCACTCTAAGCGGGTGACATGCCCATTGGCACGGGTAGCTCGCGGGTATGGTCGGCCGCCGAGGGAAGCGGGGGCCACGATTGAACCCGCAAAGACCAGGTAGCAAGATGAAGTCCGCCGGTGCGGCGACCGCACCAGAGGAGACCGGAAGGAGACCCGGCAGCGTGTCCGACCTGGACTCCCCCTCGCCCGTCGACGCACTCGACGGCGCATCGACCGTGGAGGTCCGGACGTCGGCGAGCGCCGCGCTGATCCCGACGATCCGCGCGGTTGCGTCCGATCTGGCCGCACGGGCCGACTTCGACCTCGACGCCATCTCCGACCTGCGGATGGCCGTGGACGAAGCCTGCGCGACTCTCGTCGACGTCGCTGCGCCCACCTCGTGGCTGCGCTGCACCTTCCTGGTGCGGCCGGAGCGCATCGAGGTGCACGCGGAGGTGCAGACGAAGCACTCGGAGGCCGTGGTCTCCACCGACACGTTCGGGTGGCGCGTGCTGCAGACCCTCGCCGACGAGGTCACCGTGCACCACGAACCCGGCCGCGACGGCGCCGCCCCCACCGTGGGGATCCGGCTGGACAAGCGCTCCGGCGACGTGATGCGGTGACCCGAGCAGACCCCGAATACGGGCACCTCTCGCCCCTCCTCGAACGCTACTCGGCTCTCCCGGCCGATCACCCGGACCGGGAGAAGCTCCGGGACGAGCTCGTGCGGGGGTTCCTGCCGGTCGCCCAGCACATCGCGCGCCGCTTCTCCAACCGCGGCGAGCCCCTCGACGACCTCGTCCAGGTCGCCACCGTCGGGCTGATCAACGCGATCGACCGCTACTCACCCGACCGCGGCACCGACTTCTTCTCCTTCGCCGTGCCCACGATCAGCGGCGAGGTCCGGCGCCACTTCCGCGACCTCGGCTGGTCGATGCGCGTCCCGAGGCGGCTCAAGGACCTGCACGTCTCCATCAACGGTGCGGTGTCCGAGCTCTCGCAGAGCCT
This sequence comes from Pseudonocardia sp. CNS-004, assembly GCA_001942185.1. Lineage (GTDB taxonomy): Bacteria > Actinomycetota > Actinomycetes > Mycobacteriales > Pseudonocardiaceae > Pseudonocardia. Next base: position 40,154 of record MKJV01000156.1, on the reverse strand, counting down.
GGGCCGCGCACCCAAGCCCACCGAGATCGCCGAGCGGCTCGGCGTCCCGGTCTCCGAGGTGCTGGAGGGGCTGGAGGCGTCGGAGGCGTACCGCAGCTCCTCCCTCGACGAGATGCTCTCGTCCGAGCAGGGCAGCGCCACGGTCGGCGAGCTGGTGGGCGAGGCCGACGCCGAGCTCGACCGCGTCGACTTCCGGCAGGCGTTGCGCCCGGTGCTGGCCGAGCTCGCCGAACGCGAGCGCACGATCGTGCTGCTGCGGTTCTTCGGCAACATGACCCAGACCCAGATCGCCGACCGGGTCGGCATCTCGCAGATGCACGTGTCCCGGCTGCTCGCCCAGACGCTCGACCGGCTGCGTTCCCGGCTCGACCCCGAGACGCGCGTCGGCTGAGCGCTGCGAGAGAATCGGCCGGCGAGGGGGACGTCATGACCGGTCAGCCGGAGCACGTGGTGATCGTCGGTGCCGGGTTGGGCGGGCTGCGCACGGCTCAGCAGCTCCGCGCGGCCGGGCTGCAGGGCCGGATCAGCCTGGTGGGTGCGGAGCCCCGGCTGCCGTACGACCGGCCGCCGCTGTCCAAACAGGTGCTCACCGGCGAGTGGGGCCCGGAGCGCACCGAGCTGGCGGGCCCCGACACGTTCGACGAGATCGGCGTGCGCACCCACCTGGGCAACCCGGCGGTGGCGCTGCGCCCCGGCGACCGCGGTCACGAGCTGGAGCTCGCCGACGGCGCGACGTTGCACGGCGACGCCGTCGTGATCGCGACGGGCCTGGTCGCCAGGACGCTGCCCGACCAGCCGGCACACGTGCACACCCTGCGCACCCTCGACGACGCACTCGCGCTGCGGACCACCCTGGAGACCGCGTCGTCTCTGCTCGTCGTCGGCGCCGGGTTCATCGGGGCCGAGGTCGCGAGCTCCGCCCGCACCCGGGGCATCGCCGTCACGGTCGTGGAGGCGCTCGACGCGCCGGCCGCCCACGCGCTCGGACCGCAGCTGGGCCCGCTCGCCGGGCGCCTGCTCACCGAGGGCGGCGCCGAGCTGCACACCGGCGCGAAGATCGCCGGGTTCGTGGACGGTGCGTCCGGTGGCGGTGTCGCCGTCGCCCTCGCCGACGGCAGGAACCTCACGGCGGACGCCGCGGTCGTCGGCATCGGCGGCGCACCCCGGCTCGAGTGGCTCGCCGACGCCGGCATCGACACCTCACGTGGCATCGCCTGCGGCCCCACGGGGCGCGTGCACGGCCTGGAGGGCGTGTGGGCCATCGGGGACGTCGCCACCTGGGACGACCCGGCGAGCGGGGGCAGACACCGCCACGAGCACTGGACCAGCGCGGGCGACCAGGCCACCATCGCCGCCCGGGACGTGCTCGAGGCCCTGCTCCCGCAGGCGGCAGTGCCCTACTGCTGGTCCGACCAGTTCGGGCTCAAGATCCAGATCCTCGGGCGGCCGGAACTGGGTGACGAGGTCGTGCCGCTGCACGGCACCGGCCTCGACGGCGGTCCCGTACGCGGCACGGTGGCGGCGTACGTCGCCGACGACCGGGTCGTGGCGGTGGCCGGCTTCGGCGCCGCCCGCCTCGTGGCCCGCTACCGCCCCCTGGTGGCGGCGGGCGCCACCGTCTCGGAGGCCGCGCGCAGGCCGGGACCCTCACCTGAGGCCGACCGCCGATGCGACGAACGGCCCGTTCGCCGGGATCGGGATCAGCGGAAGAGCTTGCGGAGCAACGCGAAGGCCAGCAGGGCTCCGACCGCGATCAGGCCGTAGCGGATCCTCGGGTCGGCCAGGCGGTCCCGCACGCTCTCCTTGCCGGCCTCCACCAGGTGCTTGGGGTGGGCCCGCTCCGAGAGCTCGTCGAGGCTGTCGGCGAGGGCATCCCTGGCCTGCTCGATCTCGCGCTGGATGGTGTCCGGGTCGCGGGGCACGACGCCTCCTGGTGGTCGGGTCGGAGGTGTTACTGGTGATTCGGAGGGTGCCACCGTAGATCAGCGGCACAGGTGCCAGTATCGCGGCATGACGACCCGTCTGGCCCCCGGCGACACGGCTCCCGACTTCACTCTTCCCGACGCGGATGGAAAGCCCGTGTCCCTCTCGGACCACCGCGGCCGCCGCGTGATCGTCTACTTCTACCCCGCCGCGAGCACGCCCGGCTGCACGAAGCAGGCCTGCGACTTCCGCGACAACCTCGCCGAGTTGGGCGACGCAGGCCTCGACGTGATCGGCATCTCGCCGGACAAGCAGGCGAAGCTGGTGAAGTTCCGCGACGCCGAGGGCCTGACGTTCCCGCTGCTCTCCGACGTCGACAAGGAGGTGCTCACGGCGTGGGGCGCCTTCGGCGAGAAGAAGATGTACGGCAAGACGGTCACCGGCGTCATCCGCTCGACGTTCGTCGTCGGCCCGGACGGGAAGATCGAGCAGGCGTTCTACAACGTGCGCGCCACTGGGCACGTCGCGAAGCTGCGCAAGGACCTCGAGGTCTGAGGCCGTCCGGCCGATCCGACGAAATCCGGGCGGCGAGTGCACACCGCCGGGGTCCAGGGGCTCTAAGGAGACGAGGAACCACGTCTCCGAGGAGAGGAACGTCCCCGATGCCTGCTGGCGGAGCACCCCATGTCGGATGAGCTCGGACGGAGCACGCACCACGACCCGGTGGCACTCGCGGCGTTCGCGAAGTTCTACAAGGAAGCCGTGCCCGGGTTGATCGCCTTCCTCCGGTTGCTGGGTGCCTCGTACCCGGTGGCGGCGGACTGCGTGCAGGACGCGATGCTGAAGGCGCTCCCGCCGGTGTGGGGAACACTCACCCACCCGCGCGCCTGGTGCCGCACGACCTGCCTCAACCTGTACCGGCGCCGCGCTGCGCGGAACCGGGAGGACCCGGTCGCGGACATCGAGCTGAGCGACCACCCGCTCATGGCGACGGACACCGACTACACGGCGCTCGAGGAGCACTTCGAGGTCATCCGGCTCCTCGAGCGGCTTCCCCTCCGGCGTCGTCAGGTGATGGCCTGCGTCCTCGACGGGGCGTCGTACGACGAGATCGCGACGCGCTCGGGATGACGCCGGCGACCGTCCGGTCCACGCACCGCTACGCGCGGCTGGACCTGGCCCGGTTCCTCGAGGAGGACGGGGGTGGCTCCCGATGAACCCCTCGCCCGGCCGCAAGCCGCGACCGATGACGCCTCCGGCGCCCGTCGCGACCACGGAGTGCCGGACGCGCTGCTGCAGCGCGCCATGGCGGGCGACCGCCAGGCCGTCGGCGACGTGATCGGCTTCGTCAGGCCGCTGATCGAGCGGTACTGCCGCGCGCGCCTCGGCAGGCGCGGCGAGGTGGACCTCGTCGTGGAGGACGTCGTGGACGACATCGTCCAGGAGGCCTGCCTGGAGGTCCTCACGGCCTTGCCCACCCTGCGCGGGCGGGACCAGCCGTTCCTGGCGCTCGTCTACGGCATCGCGTCGCGGAAGGTGGTCGAGGCGTACCGGGCCGCCGCCCGATCCCCCTCGATCCCGGTCGCGGACGTGGAACCGACGGACCGGCTGGCCCACCTGCTCGACATGCTCCCCACGGGACAGCGCGAGATCTTGGTGTTGCGGACCGTGGCCGGCATGTCCGCGGAGGAGACCGCGGAGGCCGTCGGCACGACCCCGGGAGCCGTGCGGGTCGCTCAGCACCGGGCGTTGGCGCACCTGCGCAGGAGGAACGCCGATGTGGTCGAGCTGCTCGCCGAGCTCGACGAGCAGCCCCTCCGCGTGAGCTACCGGTCCTACATCGGGCTCTGGCGGCCACGCTGGACCTGAACGCCGGGCTCGCCCACCTGGATGACCGCCGTCGCCATCGCGAGTTCGTCGGAGGGCTCGCCGGTGAACTGAACCTCGACGCCGGGCTCACCGCGCTCCTGCGGCGCACGGAGGCGCCCGATCGGTGAGTTGCCGACGCGGGCGGAGCGGTGGCGGCCGAGGGGGGCGCCACCGCTCGCCGGCTGAATGTCAGACGCCGGCGCCCCGCAGCGTGAGCTGCATCGCCTCCCGGACGCTGTGGGCGACCGCCGGATCGCGAGACGCCACCTGCACTCACCTTCTCGGTCGTCCCATCGCTGGTGACGACCTGCCGAGGGCGGCCGCGGTTGGGGCCTGTCCGAGGATCTCGGCGATGCCCGGCAGCTGGGCGCGGTAGCCGTCGAGGAGCCGCTGCGCCACCCCCACCGAGTCGACGAGCGGGTGCTGGGCGAACGCGCGGAGCGCGAGCCGCTCCGACCCGGTGACCGCGGCCTCGATCGTATCCTGCTCCACCGCCTTGACCTGCTGCAACAGCCCCAGCATCGCGCCGGGCAGCGGGGCGGTGGCCAGCGGTGTGACGCCGTGCGGGCCCACCAGGCAGGGCACCTCCACCACCGCGTCGGACGGCAGGCCCGGCACCGCCGTGCCGTTGCGGACGTCGAGGATCATGGTGCGGGGCTCCCCGCCGGACAACGCCGCCATCAGCTCGAGGGCCACCTGCTGGTAGCCACCGCCCGCGACGTCCTCGGCCGCCCGCTCGCCCGCGCCGCTGGCCTCCCGGCTCTCGGCCATGTAGCTGGCGTCGCGCTCGGCGCGCACCCGCGCCCAGAGCTCCAGGGCGCCTGCCGGGTCGGCCGCCGTGTCGGCGTAGAACCGCTCCTGCTGGGCGAGCAGGTACTCCCCGCGCGTGCTCGCCGCCCCACGGATGGCGGCCACCGCCTCGCGGCGCGGTAGAAGTAGTAGAGGTACTCGTTGGGCAGCGCCCCGATGGCCCGCACCCAGTCGGCACCCACCAGCCGCACCTCCTCGATGGAGGCGAGCCCGGCGTCGTCGGCGAGCAGGTCGGGCAGCCGGTCCACGCCGTCCACCCGCAGCCCGCGCAGCCAGCCCAGGTGGTTGAGCCCGACGTAGTCGACGACGCGCTCCCCCTCCGGGAGCCCCAGAGCGCGCGCGGCCCGGTTCACCAGCCCGATCGGCGAGTCGCAGATGCCCACGACGCGCTCACCCAGCACGCGCTGCATCGCCTCGGTGATCATCCCTGCGGGGTTGGTGAAGTTGATGACCCACGCGTCCGGTGCCACCGCGGCCACCCGCTCGGCGACGTGCACCGCGACCGGCACCGTGCGCAGGCCGTAGGCGATCCCACCGGGGCCGGTGGTCTCCTGCCCCAGCACGCCGCAGGACAGCGCCACCCGCTCGTCCACCGTGCGCCCGGCGAGCCCGTCCACCCGGATCGCGGAGAACACGAACCGGGCCCCGGACAGGGCGTCGTCCAGGTCGGTGGTGGCCCGCACCGGCGGGCCCGTGCCGATCTGCTCCAGCACGGCCCGGATCGCGGCCAGCCGCTCGGGCGCGACATCGTGCAGGACCACCTCGCTGATCGGAGAGGTGTCGCCGAGCGCCCGGTAGACCAGCGGCACCCGGAACCCGCCGCCGCCGAGGACGGTGAGCTTCACGAGGGCGCCACCCGGATCTCGGTGCCGGCGGCCGCGCAGGCGGTGAGGGTGCCCACGTCGGCCCCGTCGTTCGTGACGATCACGTCGACCTCCTCGGGCCCGCAGACGGTGAGCAGGCCGGTGCCGGGGAACTTGCCACGGTCGGCCACCACCACGGTCTGCTCGGCCGCCTCGATCATCGCCCGTTTGACGGGCACCTCGACGAGCGTCGAGTCGCGCACCTGGCCGTCGCGGGAGATGCCGCTGGTGCCGAGGAACAGCCGGTGGGCACGGACCTCGCGCAGGGCCTGCTCGGTGAGCATGCCGACGAGCGAGTGGTAGTTGCGCCGCAGGATGCCGCCGAGCACGAGCAGTTCGACGGCCGGGTCGTCGCGCAGCTCGTCGACGACGGCGAGGCTGCTCGTGATCACCGTGATCCGTCGCCCCCGCAGCGCCCGCGCGAGCCGCGCGGTGGTGGTGCCGATGTCGAGCAGCACGACCTCGCCGTCGGTGACGGAGGCGGCGGCGAGCCGGGCGACGCGCTCCTTGTCGTCGGCGGACACCGTGGCGACCTGCGCGAACGGGACCGGGTCGTCGTCCGGGACGCATCCGGCCCCGCCCCGGACGCGGCGCAGCGCTCCGTCGGCGTCGAGCGACTGCAGGTCGCGCCGGATCGTGGACCGGCTCACCCCGAGGTTCTCGGCCAGCGCCTCCACGGAGACCACGCCGGAGGATCGCACCAGGCGCAGGATCTCGCCGTGACGCGTCGCCGGAAGCACGCGCTCACCGTAACGCAGCAACGCGCACCCGAACAGCCAACAACAAGCAGCTACACGCAACTCTGCGCACGAACAGTTGCCATCCACGCACCCCACCGGCAGGATCCGGGCGAACGGGCCGACGGACGGGTGGTGCAGCAGGTGGCCAGAGCGATCGTGGAAAACCCGCACGAGCCCGTGTGGTGGGATCCCCTCGCCGACCTGCGCGACGCCGAATCCCCCGCGATCGACGTCTTCATGTCCGGCACCGTCTTCCTCGACATCGTGTTCACCGGGCTGCCCTCACCACCCGCGGCGGGCACCGAGGTCTGGGCCACGGGGATGGCGTCCTGCCCCGGCGGCATCGCCAACCTCGCGATCTCCGCCGCCCGGCTCGGCCTGCGCACCAGCCTCGCCGCGGGCTTCGGCGACGACGTCTACGCCGACTTCTGCTGGCAGACCCTGGCCGACCAGGAACGGGTGGACCTCTCCCGCTCCCGCCGCTTCGCCGAGTGGCACTCCCCGGTCACGGTCTCGATGGCCGTGCAGCGCGACCGCAGCATGGTGACCCACGGCCACGAACTGCCGATCAGCGCCGACGAGCTGATCGGCGTGCCCCCGCGCTGCCGCGCGGTCATCACCAGCATCGGCGAAGGTGCCGGCGAGCCCGTGCTGCGACGTGGGTCGCGCGGTCCCGCCGCGACGGCGCGCTCGTCTTCGCCGACGCCGGCTGGGACCCCACCGGGGCATGGGACCCGCAGCTGCTGCACACGCTCGCCGGGTGCGACGCGTTCATGCCCAACGCCGTCGAGGCCATGCACTACACGCGCACCGACAGCCCGGGGGCCGCGCTGCGCGCGCTCGCCGAGCACGTCCCGCTCGCGGTCGTCACGCTCGGCGGCGACGGCGCCATCGCGATCGACGGCGTCACCGGTGAGACGGCGGAGGTGCCCGCGCTCCCCGTGGACGCACTCGACCCGACCGGAGCAGGCGACGTCTTCGGCGCCGCGCTCGTACTCGGCACCATCGCCGGCTGGCCCCTCGAGCACCGGCTGCGGTTCGCCGGGGTGTCGGCCGCGCTCGCCGTCCACGAGTTCGGCGGCTCCCTCGCCGCACCCGGCTGGGGCGACATCGGCGACTGGTGGCGCCGCACCCGTGCCTGCGCCGCCGAGGGCAACGCGGACTCCGTCGAGATCGCCCGCCACTACGGGTTCCTCGAGGACCTCGTGCCGCGCACCCACGTCTGCGGGGTGCGACGCGCCGTCGCCACCATCGCCCGCCACTCCGACGTCACCCGCCCCTGAGGAGCACCCATGACCAGCCGTTCCCCACGGACCCGCCGCGTCGCCGTCGCCGCGCTCGCCGGTGCGTTGGGGCTCCTCGCCGCCGCGTGCACGCCCGGAGCGGAGAACGCGGCCGCCCCGCCACCCACCGACCGTGCGGTCCAGACCGACATCGCCGCGCTCGGGCCGGTCACGCTCACGGTGTGGGACCAGGAGGTCCGCGGCGGGCAGAACGAGCAGATGGAACGGCTCAACGCCGCGTTCCAGGAGCGGTACCCGAACGTCACGATCGCCCGCGACTCGCGCTCCTTCGACGACCTCGCCACCACGCTGCGCCTGGCGCTGTCGGGCAACGACGCCCCCGACGTCGTGCAGGCCAACAACGGGCGCGCCGACATGGGCGCGTTCGTCGCCGCGGGCGAGCTGCTCCCGCTCGGCCCGTGGTCGCAGGCCTACGGCTGGGACCAGCGCTTCCCCGACTCCGTGCGCCAGTACGTCAGCTACACACCCGACGGCAAGGTGTTCGGCGAGGGCGAGATGTACGGGCTGCCGCAGGTCGGCGAGGTCGTCGGCGTCTACTACAACCCCGCGGAACTGCAGCGGCTCGGCATCGCCGTCCCCGCCACGTGGGAGGACTTCGAGGCGGCGCTCGCCGCCGTCAAGGCCGCCGGGGCCACCCCGCTGCAGCTGGGCAACGTCGAGGGCTGGCCCGCCCTGCACGTCTTCGGCACGGTGCAGGACCAGCTCGTGCCCGCCGACCAGATCACCGACCTCGCGTTCGGCCGAAAGGGCGCCTCCTGGACGACCCCGCAGAACACGCAGGCCGCCCAGAAGGTGGCCGACTGGGCGGGCGCCGGGTACTTCAACGAGGGCGTCAACGGCCTCGACGACAACCAGGCGTGGCAGGCGTTCTCCCGCGGCGAGTCGGTGTTCTTCATCGGCGGCACCTGGTACGCCGCCGACCTGGAGGCGGCGATGGGCCAGAACGTCCGGTTCATGCCACCCCCGCCGCCCGCGGGCCGCCCGATCTCGGCCACCGGCGGCACCGGGCTGCCCTTCGCCATCACCAGCGCCAGCGACGCACCCGACGCCGCCGCGGCCTACCTGGACTTCATCACCAGCCCCGACGCGATGGCTGTGCTCACCGAGACCGGCAACCTCCCCGTCGTCGACACCGCGGCGCAGACCCCGCCCGCCGGGCTCTCCCAGGACGTCTTCGCCGCGTTCGCCACCGTCGCCGAGGACGGGCAGCTGCTGCCCTACCTCGACTACGCCACCCCGACCATGGGCGACACGATGGGCGCGGCCCTGCAGGACCTGCTCGCAGGCTCGCAGCCGCCCGACGCGGCACTCTCCACGGTCGAGGCCGACTACGCCGCCTTCGTCGAGACGAATGGCTGACGCGACCCGCAGAAGCCGCCTGGGTCCCTCTCCGTGGCACGCGCTGGCCTACGTCGCGCCCGCGCTGGCCGTCTACGCGGCGTTCGTGCTGTACCCGCTCGGCCGCGCCGTGCACCTGTCGCTCTTCGACTGGGACGGGCTCACGCTCGCCACGTTCGTCGGGCTCGGCAACTACGTCGAGGTCGTCACGGACGGCGACCTGCGGGCGGCGTTCGGGCACACGCTCGTGCTGGTCGTGTTCTTCGCGGTGCTGCCCACCGCGATCGGGCTGGTGCTCGCCGGGTTGCTCACCAGGGCCCGGGTCCGCGGCCTGCCGTTCTTCCGCACGGTGGTGTTCCTGCCGCAGGTCGTGGCGATGGTCGTGGTGGGCGTCGCGTGGCGGCAGCTGTACGCCCCGGACGGCTCGGTCAACGACCTGCTCGAGCTCGTCGGCCTCGGCGGGGTCACCCGGGCCTGGCTCGGCGACCCCACGTTCGCGCTGCCCGCCGTCGGCGTGATCGGCACCTGGGTGCAGACCGGGCTCGTCACGGTGCTGCTGATGGCCGGCACCAGCCGGATCCCCGACCAGCTGTACGAGGCCGCCCGGCTCGACGGCGCGGGCCCCGTCCGGGAGTTCTTCGCGATCACGCTGCCGTCCGTGCGCGGCGAGCTCGCCGTCGCGCTGACGCTCACCGTCATCGCCGCGCTCAAGACGTTCGACCTGATCTACATCACCACCGGCGGCGGGCCGGGCAACCGCACGTCCGTGCCGTCCTACGAGGTCTACAACCGGGCGTTCCGGCTCGGCGAGGTCGGCTCTGCAGCGGCCGTGGGCGTCACGCTCACGGTGCTCATCTTCGTGATCAACCTCGCGGTGGCGAGGATCGGGGAACGCCGATGACCTCCCGGGCCGAGCGCAGCGCCAACTACGCCATCCTGCTGCTCTTCGCCCTCTTCGCGGTCTGGCCGATCCTCACGATCCTCGGCAGCGCGCTCGGGCCCGACGACGCGGGCGGCGCGGGCGGGCTCGCCAACTTCCCCGCGGCGTGGGAGCAGGGCCGGTTCGGCAGCTCGATGCTCACCAGCATCGCCGTCTCCGGCTTCGTCGTGGTGGTCGCGGGCGTGCTGTCGGTGCTCGCCGGCTACGCCTTCGGCACGATGCACGTACCCGGCGGCCCGGTGCTGTTCCCGCTGTTCCTGCTCGGGCTGATGGTGCCCACCGAGGTGATCGTCGTCCCGTTGTACTTCGACCTGCGCACGTTCGGGCTCACCAACACGTTCTGGGGCATCGCGCTGCCGCAGGTGGCCCAGTCGCTCGCGTTCGGCACGTTCTGGATGCGGGCCTACTTCCGGTCCCGGCCGCCGTCGCTGGTCGAAGCGGGCCGGCTCGACGGCGCGAGCTCGTGGCGCATCCTCTGGCAGATCCTCGTCCCGCCCGGGGGCCGGCGATCGTCACCATGGTGGTGCTGACGTTCATGTGGACGTGGAACGAGTTCCTCATCCCACTGGTCATGGCCACCGACGCCACACTGCGCACCGCCCCGCTCGGGCTCGCCTTCTTCCAGGGCCAGCACACCTCCGGGCTCACCCTCCTCGCCGCCGGCGCCGTGATCGTCGCGGCGCCGGTCGTGGTGGTCTACCTGTTCCTGCAGCGCCACTTCATCCGCGGGATGCTGGAAGGCGCCGTGCGGGAGTGAACGCACACCCATACGCCGCCCGCACGTCACCTCCCGTTCTCCGACCCCGGGTTGGCTGGCATCGGCACCGGACGGGTGGAGGGGTCGACGGATGTTCGTGGAACTGCTGAACGCGGTGCAGCGGCGGTTCAACCGCTGGGTCGAGACCCGCGACGTCGAGGACCTGCTGGACCCCGCGGGGATCCGCGACGTCGAGGCGTTGCTGCCGCTCGCTCCCACACCGCCCCCGCGCCGCCGGCTCGGCTTCCTCCGGCTGAACCCGCAGCGCGAGGCCACCGTCGCCGCGCTGCAGGCGGCGGGCATGCTGCGCTATGCCCGCGGCCTACACATACCGGCGGGTCCCTCCCGGGACGCGGAGCTCACCGCCGCCACCGACCTGCTGAACGCCGCACTGCCTGCCCTGTCCGACCTCCCCGACGACGTCCAGGAGCTCACGCGGCTGGCGGGCAGCCCACCTCCGAGCGCCCCACCCGTCTCCGGGCCGGTGTCGTCGATATTGCTCGCCGGGGCGCCGCTGGGCCAGATCGGTGACGCCATCGCCGCCACCCGCCGGTACGTGGCCGCCCACCCCGACGACCCGTCCGCCCGGATGGCCCTCGCCGAGCTGCAGGACCTGCGGTTCCGGCGCACCGGCGAACTCGCCGACATCGACGAGGCACTCGCCTGCGCCCGGGACGCGCTGGACCGCACCCAGGACACCGACGCGAAGCGCGCCAACCGCCTCACCACCCTCGGCTCGATGCTCCAGATGCGGTTCGCCGTCACCGGGACCGGGCGACCTGGACGCCGCCATCGGCTCCATCACCCAGGCGGTCGAGGCCGGCGGGACCGACCACGAGGACCGGTCGATGTACCTGTCCAACCTCGGGCGGGCCCGTACCCTCGCCTACCAGATCGGCGGCGACGCCGCTGATCTCGACGCGGCCGTGGACGCGCTGCGCGCCGCGGTGGCCGCCCTGGCCCCCGACGAACACGTGTCCGCGCGCGGCACCCGGATGGGCTCACTGAGCACCGCGCTGGTGCTGCAGTACCGGCGCAGCGACGACGCGACCGACCTCGACGAGGCGTTCCGGCTGGCCCGCGAGGCCGCCGAGATCACCCCGCCGCACGACCACAACGCCGTCGATCGGGCGCTCGACCTCGCCCAGACCCACCTGCTGCGGCACGAGCGCTCCCCCGACCCCGCCGACGCCGACACCGCCGCCCGCCTCGCCGACGAGGTGCTGCGGGCCACCGCAGACGGCGACCCCGACCGGGAACGGGCACTGGCGATCCGGGATGCGGCCCGCCGGACGCGGGCATGACCACCGGCGCCTCGTAGGCTTGGCGCGTGGCCGGGGAGGACGACGTGCGCCAGATCGCGCTCGCGCTGCCGGGGGTCGAGGAGATCCCGAGCGAGGGCTTCGACTTCCGCGTGGGCAACAAGGGTTTCATCTGGTCCTACCCCGAGCGCGTGCCGGGCGGGCGGCGCGAGATCCGCACCGACATCGCCGTGCTCTACGTCGGCGACGAGGCCGAGAAGCAGGCGCTGCTGCTCGGCGAGCCCGAGCTGTTCTTCACCCACCCCACCTACGACGGGCTGCCGCTGGTGATGGTGCGGCTGGACAGGGTCGAGCTGGTGCGGCTGGAGGAGCTGATCCTCGACGCCTGGCGGATGCGGGCGCCGGCGGAGCTGGCCGACCGCTTGAGCTAGCACTGCTTGTGGACAACTCGCGATCTTCGATGCCGGGAGCGAACATCTGTTCTATAGCGTCGAGATCATGCCCCGAGCGCGGAGTTGGACGGATGAGCAGCTCATAGCCGCTGTGGCGGAGAGCCGGACCATGAGGGAGGTCCACATCCGACTCGGGATCCGGCCCGGCAAGTACGACGTCTTGCGAGCGCACATCCGTCGTCTCGACATCGACGCATCGCACCTTCCCCGGGCGAGCACCGGCTCGCCACGGACGTCTCGGCGGTTCCAGGACGCTGACTTGATCGAGGCCGTCAAGGTCGAGCAGACGGTGCACGGCGTACTCCGACGGCTCGGCTACCGCCCGAGCGGCGGGATGTTCCGGTACGTGGTTGCCCACATCCGGCGGCTCGACCTCGATACATCGCACTTCCTGGGACAAGGCTGGGCCCGCGGCTCCGCCGACCGTCCACGAAGGTCACGCCTCTGCAAGATCTGCTGGTCAAGGGCTCCACGACGACATCGAGCACACTCCGGAAGCGGCTCATCGCCGCAGGCATCAAGCCCGCCCACTGCGAGGAGTGCGGGCTGACGGAGTGGCGGAGCAAGCGCCTCCCGCTCTGCCTCGATCACGTCAATGGGGACCACACGGACAACCGTCTCGAGAACCTCCGTATCCTCTGCCCGAACTGTCATGCCATCACCGACACTTGGTGCGGGCGGAACAGGAAGCCGGCGTAGCCCAACGGCAGAGGCCCGGGTCCTAGGAACCCGTCAGTGTGGGTTCGAATCCCACCGCCGGCACCCCCGACTACGCGGTCCGGCCCACCTCGGGCTCGGGGTCGGGCACGACATGAGCGGTAGGCATGGCCGTCGGCCGCCGGGCGGCGATCAGCGCGCCTGTGAGGCCGATCAGCCCCGAGGTCACCGACACCAGCAGCATCGCGGGGTGCGGGTTGCCGCCCACCGCGGCGTCGCCGAGGATCACGACGCCGATCGTGCCGGGCAGCACACCCAGCACCGTGCCCAGCAGATAGGGCGTGAACCGCACGCCCGCCACCGCCGACGCGTAGTTCATCGCCGAGAACGGCACGGCCGGGATCAGGCGCAGCGACACCATCGCGAGCAGGCTGCTGCGGTCCAGGCGGGCGCGCACCCACGCCATGACGCGGTGGTCGGCATGCCGCCGGGAGAACCGCCCGCCCAGCAGCTTGACCAGCCAGAACGCGACCGCGGCAGCGAGGGCGGTGCCCGCCACCGCGAGCAGCACCCCGCCGATGCCGCCGAACAGCACCCCGGCCGCCACGGTGAACACCGTGCGCGGCACCGGCGTGACCGTGACCATGCCCTGCAGCAGCACGAACAGCAGGGGCGCCCACAGGCCCGCAGCCTGCACGGCGGTGCGGACGTCCAGGAGGTCGGTGCCGGTGCGGATCAGCAGGAACGCGACGACCGCGACCACGAGCACCACTGCGCCCACGGCGGCGACCCGTCCCCAGCTCACTCGACCGAAGGTACCGACATCGGCGAGTCCGGCGCCGGACGGGTGGTGGGCGACACCGTCCGTTCACGTTCGCGGCAGCTACGGTGCCGGACGTGACCACCGAACAGCCCACCCTCGACCTCGACCCCGACGGGCTCGCCGTGCGCCGCGAGGTGCTCGGGGCGACGCACGTCGACGCCGCGATCGACCGCGCCGACGCCGTCACGGCCGACTTCCAGGAGCTGATCACCCGCTACGCGTGGGGCGGCATCTGGACCCGCCCCGGCCTCGACCGGCGGATGCGCAGCGCCATCACGCTCACCGCGCTCATCGCGCACGGCCACTACTCCGAACTGGAGATGCACCTGCGCGCCGCGCTGCGCAACGGGCTGAGCCGCGAGGAGATCGTCGAGGTGCTCCTGCAGAGCGCGATCTACTGCGGCGTCCCCGCCGCCAACTCCGCCTTCGCGGTGGCCCGCCGGGTACTGGCCGAGCCCGACCCCACGGACTGACGCACCCCCGAACCCGACCGGCGCCCCCGCGGACCGCGACTCTCGCGCCCCAGGGCCCCGACTCACGTGCATCCAGAGCGCGACTCGCGGGAGGAGGGTGTCTCCCCCTCCCGCGAGTCGGGGTCTCGATGCACGCGAGTCGCGCCGTGGGTGCGGGTGAGTCGGGGCTCGCGGGTCAGGTCAGGGCGTGCAGGTGGGGCAGGAGGGCGCGCATGGCGCGGCCGCGGTGGGAGGCGGCGTCCTTCTCGTCCGGGGTGAGCTCGGCGGAGGTGCGCTCCTCCCCGTCGGGCGCGAAGATCGGGTCGTAGCCGAACCCGTTCGTGCCGCGGGGAGCACGCACGATCCGGCCGCGCCACTCGCCGTGCACCACGGTCTCGGGCCCGCCGGGCACCACCAGCGCCGCCGCGCAGACGAACGCCGCGCCGCGCCGCTCGTCCGGTACGTCGCCGAGCTGGCCCAGCAACAGCTCCAGGTTGGCGAGTCGTCGCCGTGGCGGCCCGACCAGCGCGCCGACAGCACGCCGGGCATCCCGTTCAGCGCGTCGACGGCGAGGCCCGAGTCGTCCGCGACGGACGGCAGGCCGGTGGCGGCCGCGGCGTCGCGTGCCTTGGCGAGCGCGTTCTCCGCGAACGTGGCACCGGTCTCCGGCGCCTCGGGGAAGTCGGGCACGTCGGCCAGCCCGAGCACCTCCACCGGGCCGTCGGCGAGCATCCGGCGCAGCTCGACGAGCTTGCCGGCGTTGCGGGTGGCGAGCAGGACCTTCACGGGCGCACCGGCAGGTCGCGCGGGTAGGGCTGGGCCAGCACCTCGGCCTGGAGGTCCGCGAGCTGCCGGATGCCGGCGAGCGCGATGTCGAGCATCGTGTCGAGCGTGCTGCGGGTGAACGTGGCGCCCTCTCCGGTGCTCTGCACCTCGATGAGCGTGCCGGTGTCGGTGGCGACGATGTTCGCGTCCACCTCCGCTCGCGAGTCCTCCTCGTAGGGCAGGTCGAGCCGCACCCGCCCGTCCACCACGCCGACGCTGACGGCCGCGACCTGGCAGGACAGCGGCTTCGGGTCGGCGAGGGCGCCCTGGGCGCCGAGCCAGGTGACGGCGTCGGCGAGCGCCACGTAGGCACCGGTGATGGCGGCGGTGCGGGTGCCGCCGTCGGCCTGGATGACGTCGCAGTCGAGGGCGACGGTGTTCTCGCCGAGGGCGGCGAGGTCGATGCAGGCGCGCAGCGAGCGGCCGATCAGCCTGCTGATCTCGTGCGTGCGCCCGCCGATGCGGCCCTTCACCGACTCGCGGTCGCTGCGGGTGTTGGTGGCCGAGGGCAGCATCGCGTACTCGGCGGTGACCCAACCCAGCCCCGAGCCCTTGCGCCAGCGCGGAACGCCCTCCGTGACGCTCGCCGCGCACAGCACCTTCGTGTCCCCGAACTCGACGAGCACCGAGCCCGCCGGGTGCTTCTGGAAGCCCCGGGTGATCGTCACCGGGCGGAGTTCGTCGTCGGTCCTGCCGTCTGCGCGTGTCACACGGTCACCCTATGACTCCGGCTGAACCCGACGTCGGGCCCGCCCGTTGAACAGGACATGTGGGTCATCGACGGCATCCCGCTGCATCCGCTCGTCGTGCACGCCGTTGTGGTGCTGCTGCCCCTCGCGACGCTGGGGGCGGTCGTGATCGCGGTGCGGCGGTCGTTGCGGCGCTCGCTCGGTCTCCCGGTCCTGCTGGTGGCGCTGGTCGGGGTCGTGGCCGTCCCGCTGGCCGTCCAGACCGGCGGGGAGCTGTATGCCGCACTCGGTGCGCAGAACCCGCTGGTCGACGTGCACATGCAGCGCGCATCGTGGCTGCTGCCGGTCGCGCTCGCCTTCCTGGTGGTGCTGAGCGGGGCGGTGTTCACCGAGATGGCCATCGTCCGGGCCGAGTCCGGGGCGCACGCGGCGCCTGCGGCCACCGCCACCCGCTACCACGTCGCCACCGGCCTCTCGGCGCTGGCGGCGCTGGCCGGCATCGGGGTCACCGCCGTCGTGGTGTGGATCGGGCACGCCGGTTCTACCGCCGTCTGGCAGGGCATCGGCCAGTAGGTCAGACCTCGTACGCCGCGCCCGGAGCCACCAGCTCCACCGGCCCGTCGAACGCCGCCTTCGCCTCGGCCAGCAGCTCCTCGCCGGAGAACCAGGCGGGCACGTGGGTGATGAGCAGCCGCCCGACGCCCGACGCCGCGGCGTGCTCGCCTGCCTGCCGGCCCGACAGGTGCACCCCCGTGGGCGGCTCGTCGCCCCACTGCGGCATGACGTGCGGCCACGTGGCCTCGCACAGCAGTAGGTCGGCGCCCCTGGCGAGCTCCACCAGCGCGGTGCACGGGCCGGTGTCGCCGCTGTAGACGAGGCTCCGCCCGTCCGCGTCGACGCGCAGGGCGTAGGCCTCGCAGAGGTGGTCGACGCGGCGCGCCGTGAGCGTGGCGGCCCCGACATCGGAGGTGCCGCCGTCGGAGAGCGCGTGGAAGGTGAAGACGTCGGTGAGGTCGGTTTCGGCCCGCTCGGCGGCGGAGGGGGCGTACGCGGCGCCGAACCGGTCGGGTGCCTCGGCCGGGGCGTGCACCGCGAGCGGGCGCGCGGCCGGGTCGTACGGCGGGTACGGGTGGTAGCGGCGGTGCACCACGAGGGAGGTGAAGTCGGCGCAGTGGTCGGGGTGCAGGTGGGAGAACGCGACCGCGTCGAGCCGCCACGGGTCGAGGTGGCGCTGCAGCGGTCCGAACGTGCCGTTGCCCATGTCGAGCGCCAGCCGAGCGCCCCCGGCCTCGAGGAGGTACCCGGACGCCGGTGAGTCCGGGCCCGGCCCGCTGCCGGAGCACCCGAGGACGATCAGCCGCATGCGAGGCACGCTAACGCGGCCGCGTGTGCCGCAGCCACCAGAGACCCAGGAGCGGGAGCACGAGCGGCACGAAGCCGTAGCCGCGCCCGTACACCGACCAGACGGTGTCGTCCGGGAAGTCACCGGTGTCGAAGATCGTGACGGTACCGACGGTGAGCACCCCGACCAGCTCGAACACCACGGCGAACCAGGCGAGCCTGCGCGCGCCCGGCCCGTGCCCGGCGAGCCCGATCGTCGCGAGGATGTAGACGACGCCTGCCAGCCCCGACAGCAGGTACGGCACCGGCGCCTCACCGAACCGGGTGGCGATCTGCACGCCTGCGCGGGCCGTGGCCGAGAGCGCGAACACCCCGTAGACCGCGATCAGCACCCGCCCCGGGCCGGAGGACGTGGCGCGGGCCGGCTCAGGCACCGGGCACCCAGAGCCCCTGCAGCCGCCAGACGGCGACGGCCGTGGCGATCGCCCCGACGGCCACGACGGCCCCGCCCCACCGGGTCGGCTCGGCGGTGGCGAACTGCGTGGCGATCGGCAGCACGCACACCGACACCACGAGGTAGATGAGGAACGTCGTGGACTCGGGCAGCGCGGTGCCGGAGAACACCTGCACCGCGGCGATCGCGGCCTGCACCACCAGCAACGCCACCGCGGCCCCCGCGCCCGCTTCGTCCACACGTCCGGTGGCCGGTTCAGCACGGTGAGGACCACGCCGTAGACCGCGAGCGCCACGAGGGCCACCTGGACCACGACGACGAGAGCGCCGATCACGCCGCGACGCTACCGGAGCCCGGCTCGCACGCACTCACACCCCGACTCGCACACATCCAGGGCGCGACTCGCGCGCACCGAGGGCGCGACTCGCGGAACGCGGGCCCGAACCCCCGCGAGTCGGGGTCTCCGTGCGCGCGAGTCGCGGGCTCGGTGCAGTCGTGTCGGGGGCTCGCTGCAGGCGTGTTGTCCTCAGGCGGATGTCGGCTGGGCCGACGGCAGGGCGGCGACCGCGCCGATCTCCGGGCCGAGGAAGCGGCGGCCCAGGCGGCGGAACGGCTCCGGGTCGCCCGTGGCGAGGAAGCGGTGCGGTGCGGGCGGCTCGCCTGCGGGGTCGCGTGCGAGGTCGTGCTCCATGAGCACGCGCACGACGTCCTTGGCCGTCTCGTCGGCGCTGGACACGAGGGTGACGTCGGGCCCGGCGACGATCTGCAGCACACCGGCGAGCAGCGGGTAGTGGGTGCAGCCGAGCACGAGCGTGTCGACGCGGGCGCGCTGCAGCGGCTCGAGGTAGCTCTGGACGAGCCCGAGCACCTGGCGGCCGCTGGTCGTGCCGCGCTCGACGAAGTCGACGAAGCGGGGGCACGCCACGGCCGTGACCTGCACGTCGGGCGCGGCGGCGAAGGCGTCCTGGTAGGCGCCGGACGCGATCGTGGCGCTGGTGCCGATCACCCCGACCCGCCCGCTGCGGGTGGTGGCGACGGCCCGGCGCACCGCGGGCCGCAGCACCTCCACGACCGGCACCGGGTAGCGCTCCCGGATGTCGGGGAGGCAGGCGGCGGTGGCGGTGTTGCACGCGACGACGAGCGCCTTGACGCCCTGCTCCATCAATGCGTCGCCGACGGCGAGCGCGTGCCTGCGCACGTCGCGATCCGCAGCGGCCCGTACGGTCCGTGGGCGGTGTCGCCGACGTACACGACCTGTTCCGCCGGCAGCTGGTCGATCACGGCGCGCGCCACGGTGAGGCCGCCGACGCCCGAGTCGAAGATGCCGATCGGGGCGTCGGGAGCGGGGGCCACGCCCAGGAGCTTAGGCCGCCGACCGATCGGCCCTGGCCGCCAGCCGCGCGGCGAGCAGGCCGGCCAGCGCCCCGAACAGGTGCGACTGCCACGACACGCCCGGTTGCCCGGGCAGCACCCCGAACAGGATCCCGCCCCACACGAGGAACAGGCCCACCGCCATCAGGATCTGCAGGCCGCTGCGGGCGAAGAAGCCCCGGGTGAGCAGGAAGACCAGCCAGCCGAAGATCAGCCCGGACGCCCCGATGTGCGTCGGCTCCACGCCAAGAGGAGCACCGATGCCCCCCGTGAACCACACACCGAGCCCGCCGAGTATCCAGATCGTGGCCGTGACCACGACGAACTGCCGGATCCCACCGGCCATAGCCAGGAACCCGAGAACGAGGAACGGCACGGTGTTGGCAATCAGGTGTGCCCAGTCACCGTGCAACAACGGCGCGACCAGCACCCCGTCGAGCCCGTCGACCTGCAACGGCTCGATGCCGAAGTTCTGGTCGAGCGCGCCGCCGGTGACGACGTCGACGGCCTCGATGACGTAGAGCCCCGCGGTGAGCACGACCATGAACAGCGCGGAGCTCACCGGGTTGCGGGGCAGCACGCGGGCGGTCCGGCGGGGGGCGGGCGCAGTGGCGGCCATGCCATCGAGGTTACGCAGGCGACGGCCACCGGGCGATGCTGTGGCCCACATCACTACGAGCAAACCGGGAGATCATCCCCTCCGTCCTCCGATCGGGGCCGCGGAATGCGACCCGGTGACGGATCGGCGGACCTGCCATGACCCAGCACACGATGCGGTCGCTCGCCGTCGCGGCCGTGGCCGCCGCGGCGCTCCTCGTCGTTCCCGGCGTCGCCGCCGCCCACGAGCAGGCCGCCGTGGTGAGCGCCGACGCGACGTCGACGGGGACGGCCAGGCGGAGCCGGTGACGCTCCGGCAGCTCTCGCCGGGCACGCAACTGCTGCGCATCGACCTGCCCAGCGGGTACGTCGAGGACCGGATCCGCGGTGACGAGAGGCTGCCGCTGATCGTCCCGTTCGTGGTGGACGTCAACGCCGACGGGCGCGACGAGATGGTCGTCGCGACCGCCGTCGGCGCCAACACCACCACGTTCGAGGTGTGGAGCTTCGACGACGACCGCCTGCACGCGGTCACCACCGAGGACGGCGCACCGTGGCGGCTCTACGAGGGCGGCGGGGTGTCGGCCATCGGTGGGTACGGGTGCACGCCCAAGCGCGGGCTCCGCGACGTGCAGGCCAGGCTCGACGAGGCCGCGTCCGCGGGCGGCACGCCCCGCTACGACGGCACGGCGGTGACCTACACCGTGGCCGGCGGGGTGGCGTACCCGGCGGAGACCGAGCCCCTGCAGGACGTGACGCAGGACGACCCGCGGGTGCAGGTCGACCCCGCGACCTGCGCGGCCGTGGGCTGATCCGGGCAGCTCACGCCCAGAGGTGCCCCTCGATCCCCTCCGCGGCATCGTCCAGCTCGCCGGAGTAGGCGCCGGTGGACAGGTACTTCCAGCCCGCATCGGCGATGATGATCACGATGTCGGCGGTCTCGCCCGCTCCGGCCGCCTTCTCCGCCACGGCGAGCGCGGCGTGCAGGATGCCGCCGCTGGAGATGCCGGCGAAGATGCCTTCCTGCTCCACGAGCTGGCGGGTGCGGCGCAGGGCATCGCGGCTGCCGACGGAGTAGCGGGCGGTGAGCACCTCGGGGTCGTACAGCTCGGGGACGAAGCCCTCGTCGAGGTTGCGCAGCCCGTAGACCAGCTCGCCGTAACGCGGTTCGGCGGCCACGATCTGGATGTCGGGCTTGCGCTCGCGCAGGTAGCGGCCGGTGCCCACGAGGGTGCCGGTGGTGCCCAGACCTGCGACGAAGTGGGTGACCGTGGGGAGGTCGCGCAGGATCTCCGGGCCGGTGGTGCGGTAGTGCGCGTCGGCGTTGGCCGGGTTGCCGTACTGGTAGAGCATGACCCAGTCCGGGTGCTCCGCGGCCAGCTCCTTCGCCATGGCGACGGCCTGGTTGGAGCCGCCCGCCGCCGGCGAGGAGATGATCTGCGCGCCGTACATCTCGAGCAGCTGGCGACGCTCGAGCGAGGTGTTCTCCGGCATCACGCACACCAGCCGGTAGCCCTTGAGCTTGCAGGCCATCGCCAGCGAGATGCCGGTGTTGCCCGACGTCGGCTCCAGGACGGTGCAGCCGGGCGTCAGCAAGCCGTCCGCCTCGGCCTTCTCGACCATCGCGAGCGCCGGGCGGTCCTTGATCGAGCCGGTGGGGTTGCGGTCCTCCAGCTTGGCCCACAACCGCACCTGCGGGGCGGGCGAGAGGGACGGCAGACCGACCAGCGGGGTGTCGCCGACCGCGTGGAGCAGTGACTCGTAACGGGTCATGACGCCTCCAGGGAAGGTGCCCGTGCGGGCCGGGACACCCGGCCCGCGCCGGGTCAGCGCATGCCGCCCGCGACGGCCCCACCGGCGACGGCCGGCAGGATCGTGACGGTCGAGTTCTCCTTGACCGGCGCCTCGAGGCCGCCCGCGAAGCGCACGTCCTCGTCGTCGACGTAGATGTTGACGAAGCGGTGCAGGTTGCCGTCCTTGACCAGGCGGGCGGCGATCCCGCTGTGTCGCGACTCGAGGTCGTCGATCACCTCGGCGACGGTGCCGCCCGCAGCGGCGACAGCCTTCTCGCCGCCCGTGTGGGTGCGGAGGATGGTGGGGATGGACACGGTCACGGCCATGCGGATGCTCCAGGTGGTTCGGTCGTGGGGTGGGACGCGGACGAGGCCCTCAGGCACGGTCCGGGACGTCGTCGGCACCCGTGTGCGAGAACATGTAACTCTCGACGACCTCGACATCTTCCTCTGTGACCACACCGTCCACGATGCGGAACGACCGGAATTCGAGCCCCGCGACCGTGGGCGTGGCGTCCTCGCGGGTGGAGACGATCACGTAGTGGATCCTCGGGTCGCTGAGCGGCCCGGACGCCAGGTCGATGTCGACCTGGGACGGGTACGCGGGGCTGCGCGTGTGGGAGTGGTAGTTCACGACCGGCCACTCGTCGCGGTCGTCCATCTCGGCGTTGACACGCAGCAGCTGCTTCGTCTCGAACGTGTAGTACGTCGTGGACGAGCGCGCCTCGCCCTCGTATTCGGCCTGGGCCTCGCCGAGGATCACGGACCGCTGCGCGCGCTCCCTGGCGTCGGCCGACTCGTCACCGGTGGGCTTCGCGGCGTTGCGCATCCGGATGAGCCGCTCCGGCCGCTCGGCACCCTCTGGTCCCGCGATGTAGCCGCACGCCTCGTGGGGGTGTTCCGCGCGTGCGTGTGCCATGACTTCGTCGACGAGGTCGGCCCGGATCACCAGCACGGCGTCCAGCCTACGTTCCGCATCCCCGCGATCGCACATCTGCGGGCGCGGCTCACATCTCTGGGAGACTCGCCGCGTGCCCGCACCGCGCCTCGAGATCACCTATTGCACGCAGTGCCGCTGGCTGCTCCGCGCCGGCTGGACGGCGCAGGAGCTGCTCACGACGTTCCCCGCCGATCTCGGCGAGGTCGCGCTCGTGCCCGGCACCGGCGGGGTCTTCCAGGTGCGGCTCGACGAGGACCTGCTGTGGGACCGCGCCACCGACGGCGGCTTCCCGGAGCTGTCCCGGCTCAAGCAGCTCGTGCGCGACCGGGTGGCGCCGGACCGGAGCCTCGGCCACTCGGATCGGCGTTAGGAACGCACCTGCATCCGGGCTTGCACCAGCGAGTCCTGCACGAACGTGAGCCAGTGGTAGACGCCCACGTGCGCGGCCCGCGGGTCGTCGACGGGGAGCTCCTCGGGCATGTCCTCGCTGACGTCGAGTGCGGTGCCGAGCGCGAGCCGCACATCGTTGAGGGCGGCGAGCCAGGTGTCGGCCTGCTCGGGGGTGAGTTCGACGCGGCCGCCGTCCTCGGGGAGGGTGTCGAGCACGAACGCGGCCGCGGTGTCCTTGGCCTCGATCAGCTCGGGCTCGTGCAGCGAACGCAGGCCTGCGGCCAGGTCGGCGTCCTCGGAGGTGAAGTCGGGGAGCAGGCGGGCGAGCACCCGGTCGTCGGGGCGCGTGGACGGGCCGGTGCGCATGCCCGTGAGCACGGCCAGCTCGTCGGCGGGGTTGTCGGCGGCCCGCCCGGCGAGCATCTGCCGGATCTCCGCCACGAGCCCGCGCAGGACCGCGGCCTCCTGGTCGTCGAAGATGCCGGCAAGCCGTGCCTTGGCGCCGCGGCCCGCCTTCTTCCAGCCGTTCATGACTTCTGCATCGTGGCCCAGAGACCGGCTGCGTGGAGCTTGGCGACGTCGGCCTCGATCTTGTCCTTGTCCCCGGACGACACCGCGGCCTTGCCCTTGTGGTGCACGTCGAGCATCAGCGCGGTGGCCTTCGGCTCCGGGTACCCGAACAGCTTCTGCAGCACGTAGGTGACGTACGACATCAGGTTGACGGGGTCGTTCCAGACGATCGCCTGCCAGGGGACGTCGGCGGTCGACTCCTCGGCGAAGTCCTGCTCCACCTGGCGCGTGGATGCGGGTAGTGGCGCGGCCATGGCTTCAATGGTGACACCTCGCCCATACGGGCTGCACGGCACATAGGCTCTCGATCCATGACTGGCAGTCCGTCGACGGCCGGGGTGTCCACCGCCCTGTTCACCGATCGGTACGAGCTGACGATGGCAGCGGCCGCGCTCGCGGACGGCACCGCCCATCGCCGGTGCACGTTCGAGGTCTTCGCCCGCAGGCTGCCCGAGGGCCGCCGGTACGGCGTGGTGGCGGGCACCGGGCGCCTGCTGGAGTCGATCGAGCGGTTCCGGTTCGGGGAGCAGGAGCTCGCGATGCTCACCGACGTCGTCGACGAGGCGACGCTGGCGTGGCTCGCCGAGTACCGCTTCTCCGGGGACATCGACGGCTATCCGGAAGGGGAGCTGTACTTCCCCGGGTCGCCGATCCTCACCGTCACCGGCACGTTCGCCGACGCGGTGCTGCTGGAGACGCTGGTGCTGTCGATTCTCAACCACGACAGCGCGGTGGCGGCCGCGGCGGCCAGGATGGTCACCGCCGCCGCGGGCCGGCCGATCATCGAGATGGGGTCGCGACGCACCCACGAGGCCGCTGCCGTGGCCTCGGCCCGGGCCACCTACCTCGCCGGGTTCGCCACCACGTCCAACCTGGAGGCGCAGCGCCGCCACGACATCCCCACCGCGGGCACGGCCGCCCACGCGTGGGTGTTGCTGCACGACGACGAGCTCTCCGCGTTCACGAGCCAGGTCAAGGCGCTCGGGTCCGACACCACCCTCTCGTCGACACCTACGACATCCGCCGCGGCGTCGAGCTCGCCGTCGAGGCCGCGGGCACCGGGCTCGGCGCGATCCGGATCGACTCCGGCGACCTCGGCGAGCTCGCCCGCCAGGCCCGCGACCAGCTCGACGCGCTGGGCGCCACCAGCACGAAGATCGTGCTGTCCGGTGACCTCGACGAGTACGCGATCGCCGCGCTGCGCGCGGAGCCGGTCGACTCGTACGGCGTCGGCACGTCGGTGGTCACCGGCTCCGGGGCGCCGACCGCGGGGATGGTCTACAAGCTGGTGGAGGTCGAGGGGCGGCCGGTCGCCAAGCGCAGCGAGTCCAAGGAGTCGCGCGGCGGGCGCAAGTCGGCCGTGCGCCGCTACAAGCCGACGGGTACGGCGACCGAGGAGGTCGTGCACTCGGCCGCCGCGCCGATCGAGCTGGGGCCGCACGACCGCGTCGTCCCGGTGCCGCTCGTCCGGGACGGGGTGACGGTGCCGGGGCTGCCGACGCTCGAGGAGTCCCGCGAACGGCTGCGCGCAGCACTCGTGTCCGTGCCGTGGGAGGGGCTCAAGCTCTCCCGCGGCGAACCCGCCCTGCCCACGGTCTTCGAAGGGGTCTGAGATGCGTGCCCTGATCGTCGTCGACGTGCAGAACGACTTCTGCGAGGGCGGCTCGCTCGCCGTCGGGGGTGGGGCCGCGGTGGCCACCGCGATCTCCGGCCACCTGCGCAGCGGGGGCTACGACCACGTCGTCGCCACCCGCGACCACCACGTCGACCCTGGCGCCCACTTCTCCGACACCCCCGACTTCGTCGACAGCTGGCCCCCGCACTGCCGCACCGGCACTCCCGGTGCGTCGTTCCACCCCGAACTGGACGTGGCGCCGATCGAGGCGGTGTTCAGCAAGGGCGAGTACACCGCCGCCTACTCGGGCTTCGAGGGCATCGAGCCGGGCGGCGCCGGCCTCGCCGACTGGCTGCGCGCCCACGGCGTCGACGCGGTGGACGTCGTCGGGATCGCCACCGACCACTGCGTGCGCGCCACCGCGCTCGACGCCGCGGCCGAAGGTTTCACCACCACCGTGCTCCTGCAGATGTGCGCCGGGGTGGCGCCCGCGACGACGGCGCGGGCACTGGAGGCAATGCGGGCGGCGGGTGTACTACTGGCGTCGTAGCACATCGGCTACACTCGTGGAGTGACCGAGATCGCACTCCGCGAGCTGCGCAACAACACCAGCGACGTGTTGCGGCGTGTCGAGGACGGCGAGGAGATCGACGTGACCGTCAACGGTCGCGCCGTCGCCCGCCTGGTCCCGCTCCCCCGCCGCCCACGCTTCCTGCCTGCCGAGGTCGTGCTGGCGAACCAGGCCGACCCCGGGCTGCTCGACGACCTGCGCGAGATGCTCGGTGACGAGACCACCGACGACATGAAGGATCCATGGGAACGCTACGAGGGCTAGCCGACACGTCCCTGTTCATCGGCGTCGAGCAGGGCCGCATCCGCGCATCGCAGCGTTCGCTGGGCCTGTCGATGGTGACGGTCGGCGAGCTGCGCCTCGGTGTACTCGCGGCCACGGATCTCGATCAGCGAGCCGCCCGGCTCCGTACTCTGCAGAGCGCCATGGCGCTCGATCCGTTCCCCGTCGACGACCGGGTGGCCGACGCATGGGCGGAGCTGCGCGTGGCGATGCGTGGTTCAGGCCGGAAGCTCACGACGAACGACTCGTGGATCGCAGCCACCGCAATCGCACACGACCTGCCGCTGGTCACACAGGATCGCGACTACGACGCATTCCCAGGCTCACCGTCGTCGCGCTGTAGCTCGGAGCTCGTGAGTGGATACGAGTGCTGGAGCACCCGTATCCACTCACGGCAGGCGGTCAGACCTTGCGCATGCGGAAGGGCTCCAGAAGGCGCCGAGGTCGCCGACCACGCCGTTCTCGTCCAGGACCCGGTGGGTGCCCACGGCGTCGGCGAGGCCGATGCAGCGGGGGCCGTCGAACAGGCCGCAGGCGTAGCGGGCCGTGGTGTCGTCGAGCTCGACCACACCGACCCGCAGCTGGTAGATGCCCGGGTAGTGCACCTCGTCGAGGTACTGCACCTCGAGCGTGCTCGGGGACAGGCCGTCGAGCGGGCCGCCGGTGGGGTAGCCGAGCACGTCCAGGTGCAGCTCGGCGAGGCCGTCGAGGTACCAGCCGGCGAGCTTGGCGTTGTTGACGTGGCGGTTCGTGTCGATGTCACCGAAGCGGGTGCGCACGTCGAGCCGGAACGGGTAGGCCTCGCGCACCCGCCGCGCCGGGTCGAGCTCGGGGCGCTCGACGCCCGGCCCGTCGACCCGCAGCTCCTCGAGCGCGGCGCGGACGGACGCAGGCAGCGGGGACGGGCGGCCGTCCGACGCGTGCACGCTGACCGACTCCCCCGCCGCGACGCACTCGTCGTCGGCGAAGACGCCGTAGGAGTACGCGAAGGACGAGGTGCCGATGTGCGTCACGCCGATGCCGATGCGGTAGCTGCCGGTCACGCGCAGGGGAGCGAGCACGTCGACGCGGACGGAGGCGAGCAGCAGCCGCATGCGACCGGTCAGCTCGGCGCCGAAACGGGTGCGCTCCACGGCGACACGGGCGTCCTCGAACCACCGCACGAGCGCGTCCCGGCCGATCCTGCGGCTGGGGTCCAGGTCGCCGTAGCGGGCCTCGTGCTCGAGCAGCACGGGGTAGGACGAGAGGGGGAGCAGAGCTTGCGTGGACGTCACCCAGCCCATGATGGCAACGGTCGGGGGACCGCGGGTTACGCGTAGTTGTTCATCACGTGTGAACCGCGCTACGCCTGGCTTCGGGAGTTCCGGCCCGGGGCGTCGGGGGCAGCCGGTAACCTCGCCGGGTGCCTACCGCGACAGATCTCCCGGGAGTTGCGGAACTGCTCGAAGCGGCCGTCACGGCCGTCGGGGGCACGCGCCGGGAGGGCCAGGACGCGATGGCCCACGCCGTGCGCAAGGCACTGGTCAGCGGCGAGCACGTGGCGGTGCAGGCCGGTACCGGCACCGGCAAGTCGCTCGCCTACCTGGTGCCTGCCATCCACCACGCCGCCTCGAAGGGCACCACGGTCGTCGTGTCCACGGCCACGATCGCCCTGCAGCGCCAGCTGGTCGACCGCGACCTCCCGCGCCTGGCGAAGGCCCTCAAGCCGCTGCTCGGGCGCTCACCCACGTTCGCGATCCTCAAGGCAGGCGCAACTACCTGTGCCTCAACAAGCTGCACGGCGGCGACGACACCGACCCGGGCGAGGAGCTGTTCGACCCGTTCGCGATCTCGGCGATGGGCCGGGCGGTCAAGCGGATCCACGAGTGGGCCGACGACACCGCCACCGGCGACCGCGACGAGCTCGTGCCCGGCGTGCAGGACTCGGTGTGGCGGCAGGTGTCGGTCACCGCGCGGGAGTGCCTCGGGGTGGCCAAGTGCCCGGTGGGCGACGACTGCTTCGCGGAGAAGGCCCGCGCCGTCGCGGGCCAGGCCGACATCGTCGTCACCAACCACGCCCTGCTCGCGATCGACGCCCTGGAAGGGCGCCCGGTGCTCCCCGAGCACGACGTCGTGGTCGTCGACGAGGCCCACGAGCTGGTCGACCGCGTCACCGGCGTCGCCACGGCGGAGCTCACCGCCGGCATGATCGCCGCCACCGCCCGGCGGCTCGGCAAGCTCGTCGACCAGGCCGTCGCCGATCGGCTCGCCGAGGCCGGTGAGGGCCTCGGGCTCGTGCTGGAGGACCTGCCGCCGGGGCGTTGGGAGTCGCTGCCGCGTGCCGCGGCCGGTGCGCTCTCCGCGGTGCGCGACGCCGCGGGAGCGTGCAAGCAGGCACTGGGCTCCGACCGCAGGGAGGACCCGGAGGCCGCCGCCGGCCGCAAGATCGCCCAGGCGTCGCTGGACGACGTCGCCGACACCGCGGTGCGGCTGCTCGGCGCGTTCGACGAGGCCGACCCGGCCAAGCGCCACGACGTCGTGTGGTCGCGGAGCAGGGTCCGGACGGCGCGCGGCACAAGGCGCTGCACGCCGCCCCGCTGTGGGTGGGCGGGCTGCTGCGGGAGCGGTTGTTCGGCCGGTCCACCGTGGTGCTCACCTCGGCCACGCTCGCGCTGGGCGGCAACTTCGACGCGCTGGCCCGGCAGTGGGGCCTGCCGCCCGAGAAGGTGGCGGAGAAGACCGACGACCCGGTGCCCGACCCGGACGCGCCGAAGTGGTCCGGCCTGGACGTCGGCTCACCGTTCGCCCACGCCAAGAGCGGCATCCTCTACGTGGCCAAGCGGCTGCCCCCGCCGGGACGCGACGGCCTGCCGCCGTCGTACCTCGACGAGATCGCCGGGCTCATCGAGGCCGCGGGCGGGCGCACGCTGGGCCTGTTCTCCTCGATGCGGGCCGCCAAGCAGGCCACCGAGGCGATGCGCGGCCGGTTGGACACCCCGCTGCTGTGCCAGGGCGAGGACTCCACGATGCAGCTGGTCGAGAAGTTCTCCGCCGACGAGGCCACATCGCTCTTCGGCACGCTGTCGCTGTGGCAGGGCGTCGATGTGCCCGGCCCGTCGCTGTCGTGCGTGATCATCGACCGGATCCCGTTCCCGCGTCCCGACGATCCGCTGGTCGCGGCCCGGCAGCGGGCCACCGACTCGCGCGGCGGCAACGGGTTCCTCTCGGTCTCGGCCACCCATGCCGCGCTGCTCCTCGCCCAGGGCGCGGGCCGTCTGCTGCGCGGCATGGACGACCGCGGCGTCGTCGCGATCCTCGACTCCCGCCTCGCCACCGCCCGCTACGGCGGCTTCCTGCGGGCGAGCCTGCCCCCGTTCTGGCCACCGACGACCGCGAGAAGGTGCACGGCGCCCTGCGCCGGCTGCGGGGCGCCTGACTAGGCCCTAGTCCCGGCCCGACGCCAGCGCCAGCAGGGCCCGCAGCTGCTCCTGCTGGTCCGCGTCGAGCGCGGCCAGCGGGGAGCGGTTCCGGACGTACTCGATCATCCGGCGGCGCACCTGCACGCCCTCGGGGGTGAGCACGAGTGTGCGGACGCGGCCGTCGTCCGGGTGCGGGCGGCGCTCGGCCAAGCCCTTCTCCTCGAGGCGGTCGGCCAGCAGCGTGACGTTGGACGGGTCGCACTGCAACCGCCCGGCGAGCCGGCGGAGCGGGACCGGGTCCGCGTCGGGGTCGAGGACCCAGACGACGTTGGCGAGGGTGTCGGTGAGGTCGAGGTCGCGGACGAGCTCGCGGACGCTGCCGGTGAGGACCGACGCCAGTCCGAGCACCTGGTCCACGAGGACGCGCGGGGTGTCGTCCGCTGCCACACCACCAGCGTAGCTTGACAGATTCACTTGAGCCGCTCAATGATAATGCTTGAGAAGCTCAAGTGAAGGAGCACGCCGTGCAGGACTGGCATATCCCCGACCAGCGGGGCAGGCGCATCGTCGTCACCGGAGCCGGCAGCGGGCTCGGGCTGGTCGTCACCCGCGAGCTCGCCCGCCGCGGCGCCGACGTCGTCATGGCCGCCCGGGACGTCGCCAAGGCGGTCCGGCACCGCGACGCGCTGCCGGCCGAGCACCCCGCCGCGACCGTTCAGGTCCAGCCTCTCGACCTGCTGGACCTGGGGTCGGTCCGCGATTTCGCCGCCGCGGTCGCTGCCGAGCCGGTGGACGCGCTGCTCAACGTCGCGGGCATCGCCGGCGGGCCGCTCCGGCTCAGCGCACAGGGCTACGAGAGCCACTTCGCGACCAACCACCTCGGCCACTTCGCCCTCACCACGCTGCTGCTCGACGCGCTCGCCCTCGGCCGCGAGCCACGTGTCGTCACGGTCTCATCGGACCTGTACCGGTTCGCCCGCCTCGACCTGGACGGCGACGACCACCTGACCGGCGGGCCGCGGTACTCCGCGGGACGCGCCTACGCGCGCTCCAAGCTCGCGAACATGGTGTTCGGGCTGGAGCTGGACCGCAGGCTGCGCGCCGCGGGCTCCCCCGTCCGCAGCCTGCTCGCCCACCCCGGCGTGGCCCGCACCCCGATGAACACCGGCCGGACCGGCGGCGCGCCGCTGCACCGCATCGTCGAGAAGCTCCTCGTCACGACGTTCGCCCGTACGGCCGCCGACGGCGCACTGCCGGTCCTCTACGCGGCCACCTCTCCCGGCCTGGAGGGCGGCAGCTTCCTCGGGCCGCGCACGACGTTCGGGCCGATGCGGGTGGCCCACGTCCCGGTCCGGGGGCGGGCGGGGGACGCCCGGCTGGCCGAACGGCTGTGGGCGGAGTCCGAGCGGTTGACCGCGCTGCCCCGCCCACCCGTGTCTGCGCGGCCGTAGGCCGCCGGGAGCGCGGCTCACCGCGCCGCCGGCATCGCGGAGAGCTCCCAGAACCCGGCGTAGCGGCCACCGAGGCTCAGCAGCTCGTCGTGGCTGCCCTCCTCCACGATCCGGCCGCCGTCGAGGAAGGCGATGCGATCGGCGCGGCGGACGGTCCGCAGGCGGTGGGCCACCATCACCACCGTCCGCCCCGCCATCAGGCGCTCGATGCCGTCGTGGACGGCTGCCTCGTTCACCGGGTCGAGGGCCGAGGTCACCTCGTCCAGCAGCACGACGGGCGCGTCCTTCAGCAGCGCCCGCGCGATCGAGACCCGCTGGCGCTCCCCTCCGGACAGCAGCGCGCCGCCCTCGCCGACGTTCGTCGCCCACCCGGCGGGGAGGCGCTCGACCACCTCGTCCAACCGCGCCGCGACGGCGGCCTCCCGCACCTCGGCGTCGGTGCGTCCGGGCGGCCGAGCCGCACGTTCTCCTCGATCGTGGCGTCGAAGAGGTAGACGTCCTGGAAGACGACGGCGAACCGCGCCATCAGCTCGTCGGGGTCGATGGCGCGCACGTCGTCGCCGCCCATGCGCACGGCTCCGGCGTCGACGTCGTAGAACCGGGCGAGCAGCTGCAGCAACGTGCTCTTGCCCGCACCCGACGGCCCGACGACGGCGAGCCGCTGCCCCTGCGGCACGCGCAGCGACAGGCCGTCGACCACAGTGCGGTCGCGTGCCGGAAGGTGACCGAGTCGAGCTCCAGGTCGTGGTGGTCGGGCCGGACCGGTTCCGGGGCCTGCGGCAGCGGTTCGGTGCGCAGCACCGCGTCGAGCCTCGCCAGCTCCGAGCGCGCGACGTGGAGCTTGCCGCCGATGTCCGCGAGCGACAGCAGCGGATCCGCGCAACGGGCGGCCAGCACCAGGATCGCCAGCACCTCCACCGCTCCGATGCCGCCGCCGAGGGCGAGGTAGGCGCCCAGCACCAGCAGCACGGTGAACACCGCCTGCACCGTGAGGGCGAGGCCCACCGCACCGGGCAGCACCGACAGCGTGGTGCGGCGGGACGCGCGCCGCAGGTCGCTCAGCGCGTCGTCGAGCAACCGGAAACGTTCACCGGTGCGGCCACCCGCCCGCAGCACCGGCTGGGCCTGGAGGTACTCGATGACGCGGTCGGTGGCCTCCCGGTCGCGTGCGTGGCGCTCCTCGTCGGTGGCGGCCATCGAGCGGGCCGTCCAGATCTGGATCGCCGCCACGACGGGCGCGGCGGCCAGTGCGGCCAGCCCCAGCTGCCAGTGGAAGGCGAGCATCACGACCACGATCGTCAGCGGCGTCACGCAGGCGGAGATGAACGGCGCCAGCAGGTGGGCGATCACGCCCATCGCCTGCAGGACCCCCCGGCTGGCCAGCACGGACACCTCGCCGACGCGCCCGCCGCCGTACCAGCCGACGGGCAGCCGGGCCAGGTGGTCGCCGAGCCGGTGGTACATCCCGTGCAGGAGCGTGGTGCCGACGCGGAACCCGGACAGGTCGCTGCAGTAGCGCAGCACCGCGTAGACCGCGACCGCGCCGCCGAACGCCACCAGCCACGGCACGGCCTCGGCCGGCTCGCTCCCGAACAGCGCGCGCAGCACCGCGAACAGCAGCGCGTAGGACAGCCCCTCGACGACCGCGGTGGTCGTCATCAGGGCCACGGTGCGGCGCACCGGAGGGGCGTACTCCGGTCCCAGCACGCGCAACAACATGCGGAGCAGCCCGCCTCCCCGAACCTAACTCCGGTGGCCACCTTGCGACGCTCCTTTCCTGTTCGGTACGTGACCGTGGCTGAGTTGCATCCCGTTCCCCTTGGCTAACGGCTGACTACCGGGAGACCTGGAGCGGTGCATTCGAGTCACCGGTGGCGTTCGCGTGGTCATCGCGCTTCAGGCAGGACTGCCAGAACGCGGCGAACCGCCCGTCGCGCGCCAGCAGCTCGGCGGGGCTGCCGCGCTCGACGACGGCCCCGTCCTCCAGCACCACGACGGTGTCGGCGTCGGCCACCGTCTCCAGGCGGTGGGCGATGACCAGGACCGTCCGGTCGCCCGCCGGCGTCGCCAGCGCGTGGCGCACCGCCCGTTCGGTCTGCGGGTCGGCGAAGGCGGTGGCTTCGTCGAGCACCAGCACGGGGGTGTCGGCGAGCAGTGCGCGGGCGATCGAGATCCGCTGCGCCTCGCCGCCGGAGAACGTGGCGTCCGCGCCGAGCACCGTGTCGTAGCCACGCGGCAGCTCGAGGATCCGGTCGTGGATGTTCGCCTGCCGGGCGGCGCGGACCACGTCGTCGAGACCGGCGTCCGGAACCGCCAGCGCGATGTTGTCCGCCACCGACGCCCGCAGCAGCCGGACGTCCTGGAAGACGAAGGAGACCGTGGCGTAGAGCTGCCGGCCGTCGAGCTCGCGCAGGTCGACACCGCCGAGGCGGACCGAGCCGTGGGTCGGGTCGAAGAACCGCGGCAGCAGCTGGACCAGCGTGGACTTCCCGCTCCCCGACGGCCCGACGACCGCGGTGACCGTGCCCGGCTCGAGCACCACGTCGATCCCGCGCAGCACCTCGTGGCCCTCGTCGTAGCCGAACCGGACGTCCCGCAGCTCCACCCGGTGCCCGCGCGGCGCGACCGGGCGCGCCGGTTCCGGGAGCGCCGGCACGGCGGCCACCTCCGCGATCCGGCCGGCCGCTCGCCGGGCGGCCTGTAGGTCGTCGAAGCCGTGGCCGAGCGCGGCCACCGGCGCGGTCAGGCCCAGCCCGAGCAGCAGGAACGGGAGCAGGTCGGCCGGGGCCATGCCGCCGGAGGTCACCAGTACCGCACCGCCGATCAGCACGACCAGCAGCACGAACGGTGGCGACAGCGCCAGCTGCACCCCCGCCGCGATGCCGGAGAGACCGCGCACCATCCGGTAGAAGGAGCTGACGAAATCTCCCACCGCGGTGCGGAACGCGCGGTGGGCGCGTTCACCCCCGCCGAACACCTTGACCACGGCGATCCCCTGCACGAACTCGACCACGGAGCTCGCGATCCGGCCCATGGCCGCGTCGAACTCCTCCTGCTCACGCAGCCGGGCGGGCGTCATCATCAGCGGCACCATCGCCACCGCGAGCGCCACCGGCACCAGCGTGATCAGGGTGAGCCGCCAGTCGACGGTGAACAGGTACGCCAGCGACACGAGCGGCACCACGAACGCGGCGGTGAGCTCGCCGGGTGCGTGGGCGATGAACGGGTGCACGGCGCTGACGTCCTCCCCGACCACCTTCGCCAGCTCACCGGTCCGGCGCCCGGAGAACCAGCCGATCGCGCGCGCCCCAGCCGGGCGGCGAGGAGCCGCCGGAACGACAGCTGCACCTGGGCGTCCACGAGGTGCCCGATGCCCGACGACGCTGCCGTGAACAGCAGCCGGACCAGCAGGCCGGCCGCCCCCACGATCACGACGATCCGGACATGACCGTCGTCGACCGGCCCGGGCGCCAGCAGCACCCGCCCCAGCTCGACGACCGCCAGCAACGGAGCGAGGCCCGCGACCGCGCCGACGACCTGCAGGATCACGACGGCGGCGAAGCTCGGGAGGTGGGGGCGCAGCAGCGTCGACAGGCTCGCCGATGGGCGTGGTTCCATGGCCCCAGCGTCACCGGCACCGCCCGCCGGGTCTTGGACGAATGTTCAGGCGGGCTCGTCGAGGACCCAGGCCGGATCGCCGTTCCATGATGGGTCGTTGCGGAGCTCGCCGGGTGTGGTGGCGGCGAAGTCGACGAAGTCGCGGTTGAGGTGGGACTGGTCGGCGTACCCGCAGTCGGCGGCGACCGCTGCGAGATCGGCATCCGCGCTGATCAGGCGAAGGGCGCGATCGAAGCGGACGATCCGCGCGGCGCTCTTCGGGCTCACGCCGACCTGCGCCTTGAACCGGTTCCAGAAGCGGGTGCGGCTCCAGCCGTAGTCGCGCGCGAGGTCGGCCACGAGCACCTGCCCACCGGCTCGGCGGATCCGCCGCCAGGCGTCGGCGACCTCCGGGTCCACCTGCCGGCTCTCCCGCCTGCGCCCGGCGAGGAACTCGTGGACCAGCGCGAACCGCGAGTCCCACGTGCCGGCCTCGACCAGCCGCGCCCTGAGCAGCTCGGCGTCGGCTCCCCAGACCTCGTCCACCGCGATCAGCGGGTTGTTGAGCTCGGCAGGTGGAACGTGCAGCAGGTCGGCCACCGCCAGCGGCGAGAGCTGCACCTCGATGCAGTCGACCACGGAGCCGCCCACCTGGGCCACGGGCATCGCCATGCCGCCGACCAGCCCGTTGGACCGCGTGGTCAGGCCGGGCGAGCGCAGCGGCGCCGTCGAGCAGTTGAGCACGATCGCGTACGACGGCCACGCGAAGATCCGCTTGCTGAACGCGGTGCCCGAGTGGAACCCGATCATCCGGACGCCGTCGAGCGGGACGGGTCGCGACGGCAGCGCCAGCTCGACCGT
The DNA here is from genome assembly GCA_001942185.1 of Pseudonocardia sp. CNS-004. Lineage (GTDB taxonomy): Bacteria > Actinomycetota > Actinomycetes > Mycobacteriales > Pseudonocardiaceae > Pseudonocardia. The sequence continues at coordinate 5,219 of MKJV01000156.1, read as the reverse complement.
GCCGCCCACCGCGCCTCCCCGATGACAGTTCCCACCAGCAGTATCACAACCGCGGCGGAGCGTTCAGGAACCGCCGGAGGCGGCGACCCGCTCCAGCACCTCCCGCTGGCGCTCCAGCTGCCACGGCACGTTGAGCATGGTGGGGTTGTTGCCCGCGGTCGCACCGAAGACGTCGGACTCGTACACCCGCCCGTCCCGGACGGCGGGCAGGGCCTGGAACAACGGGCTCGCCGTGAGCTCCGCACGCAGCCCGTCGGTGGCGAAGCCCAGGCGCACGAGGTCGGCGTCGATCAGCCCGATCTGCTCCGCGCCGAGGGAGCGGTTCACGACCTCCGCGACGATCCGCGGGGACATCACCATGCCGAGCTGGCCGAGCAGCTTCGCGGTGTGGCCCTCGGGGTTGGTGTCCACGGTGAACTGCCCCGCATCGTGGTAGAAGACGGAGCTGAACGTCTTGCCCGACAGGCCGGGCAGCTCGGCGGCCAGCGCGGCCACGCCGCCGTCCACCTCGCCGATCCGCTGCTCGACCGCGGCCTCCTTGCCCACCGCGCGCCCGACGACCCGTGCCGTGTCCTGCCAGGTGGCCTCGCCCCAGCCCGTGCGGTACCCGACGGTCGGGGCCGATGGCGGCGAGGCCTCGTAGGAGTTCTCGAGCTCGTAGTAGTTGGTGGCGAGGATGAGGTCCGGGTCCAGCGCGGCGATCCGTTCCAGCTCGAGCCCCGCAGGGCCACCGAGCGGCACGGCACCGGGGTCGACCGCACCTTCCTGCCACGGGTGCAGGGTGCCGGGGGCGTAGTAGTTCTCGGTGCGCCCCACGACGGCCACCCCGATCCGGCTGAGCACGTCCTCCTCGTACGACAGCGCGACGATCCGGGTGGGCGGTGCGGGGATCGTGGTCGTGCCCAGCGCGTGCTCGATCGTCACCGGGAACCCGGGGGCCGCGGCCGCGGCCGGCGCCTCCTCCGGTGCCGGACCTGCGCAGCCCGCCAGCACCAGCAGCGCAGCCACCAGTCCGTTCCTCGGTCTCACGTCGCCACCCCCCGCCCATGTAGTGCGGTGAGCCTAACCTCAGGCGGAGGTGGCGATACAGGTGATCGTGCCGGGGGCCACCTCGGTGAAACCCGCGTCCCGCACGGCGACCGCCTCGCCGCGCCCCACCGCCGCGCACAGCCGCGCCCACCGGTCCCCGTCGGCGTCGCGCACCGCGAACTGCGGCACCGCCGACAGGCCATGGGCGGCGGCGTAGAGCATGGAGGCGTGGCCGACCTGCGCGGCCGCCTTGCCGACCGTCAGGTTCAGCGCGGCGTTCACCCAGATCACCGGGGCACCTGCGGGGACGGGCCCGGCTCGTCGGGTTCCAGCTCGGTGCCGCCGATCTGCAACCGCGACACCACCCGCGGCACGTCGTCGACCGGGCCGGGGAGCAGTGCCCGCGCCTGTGCGCCGTCGACCTCCCACGTCACGCCCGGCAGCTCCTGCACAGCGGCCCAGTGCGCGCCGCGGGCCCGGCGGGCGATCTTGCGGATCTGGGTGCCCACCCAGATCGCGACGGTGTCGTGCCACTCGCCTCCCGGCCGCGTGCGCGGGTCGAGGCACACGGCGAGCGCCGCGGCGGCTGCCGCCTCCAGCACCGGGGTGCGTGCGGCCGGCGGGCGCTCCAGACGCAGAATGACCGGCATCGCGCGCACGATCCCGTCCGACACCGGCGCTCCTCCCCCGGCGTAGCGGGCCGCGAGCGGTGCGAGCACCCCGACGGCAGGCCGGTCGGCGAGCCCGGTCCCGGACAGTTCCTCGGTCACGCCCGACACCAACGCATCCACCCCTGCCCTGCTTCCGCCGGGCACTCACCAATCTCCGAGCTCCGCCAGCAGCTCGCGCTCGGCTCCCCGCGGCACCGCCACCGCCCCGACGAGCAGATGCCCGGACCCCGAGCCGTCCGGCAACGCCCTGGCGAGGACGAGCTCGCCCAGCTGCGGGCTCACGCCCGTGGCGAGCCGGACCTCGATCCGGTCGTCGCCGCGGCGGTCCCGCAGCGTCACGCCCTCGCCGAAGCGGACCCGCTCCACCTCGTACAGACCGAGAACCGCGCTTGCCCACGAGGCCGCCAGCTCTACCTCGTCGGCCGGGAGGAGCGGCCCGCGCTCGGCGAGGAACGTCTCGCCCCAGCCGCCCTCGCCCAGCGCCGCGTCCACGACCTCCGGCGCATCCCAGTCGGCGTCGAGCGTGTCGGCCCACCAGGCCAGTTCGGCGTGGGCGGCGCCGCCGCGGCGCTCCAGGTACGTCACCGCCTTGCGGTAGATCCAGCCGGCCCGCTCCGGAAGCTCGGCCCGCGCGGGCCTGCCGAGGTGGCACTGCTTGTACTTGCGGCCCGATCCGCACCAGCACCGGTCGTTGCGGCCGGGTTCCGGGCCTTTGGGGGCGGCGAAGGGACGGACGGCGGCGAGATCCGGATCATCGGCAGGCACACCGATCGCCGTCCACCGGGCGGCAGCGGCCTCGGCGTCGCCGCGGTCCGACTCGTACCAGGCCAACCGGTCCTCCACGAGCGACCAGCCCGGCGCCGCGACGGCCGCGGCCCGCAGGTGCGACTCGGCGTCCAGCACCCGGCCGGCCCGCTCGGCCGCGACCGCGGCGACCCACCGCGCCACGGCCTCCCGGGGTGACCGACCGGCGACGGTGACCAGTCGGCCGGCGAGCGCGACGGCGGCCCGCCCCCGCTCCCCGTCGTCGTCGGGTTCGCGCAGCAGCTCCTCGACGACGGACTCGAGGACGTCCGGGTCCTCCATGAGGCCGAGCGCCTCCCGCAACGCGGCCGGATCGTGCGCGTCGCCGAGCAGCTCGTACGCCCGGACCGCGGCCTCCCCCTGCTCCTCGGTGTCGACCCTGGTGACCAGCCGCATCGCCTGGTCGATCGCCTCGGCCTCCGTCCACACCGACTCGTCGTGGGCGAACTCGTCGCCGCGCCGCAGCAGGCCCGCGGCGGCAGCCAGCTCGGTGAGCGGCGGGCGGGGTTCGGCGAAGGCAGCACGGTCGCGGTGCAGCAGGCCGAGGACGAGCTCCTCCGCCCGCACCGGCAGCCCGGGTTCCTCCAGCTCGGCCTCGTACACCGCCCGCAGCGCCGCCACGAGCTCCGCCGGTGCGGCCGGCTCGTCGTCCAGCGCCGAGATCGTCACGGCGCCGCCCTGCGTGGCCCGCACGGCCAGCAGCGCACCGGCGGTCAACCCCGCCAGCCAGTCGGGCGGCCCGCCCCACCGGACCGGCTCGTCGCCGTCCGGCTCGTCCACGTGCAGCGGCCCGCCGTCGACGTTCGGGTCGGGGCAGCGCAGGAACCCGGCGAGGTCGGTGTCGAGGTCGAGGTGCTCGGCGGCCAGCTCGGCGGCGGAGAGCCGGTGGGTGAGCACGATGCCGTCGGTCAGCCCGGGCGCGTGCACCACGACGTCGGTGACGAGCATCGTCACCGGACCTGTCGGGTCGTCCAGGACGTCTTCCTCGGCCTCGTCGACGAGCCGCACCGTGCCGGGGTCCGAGAGGTCGAGCCCCACCCGGGCGGAGAGGAGCCGCATCAGCTCCTCGTGGCCGACCACCACCTGTTCCCGCGCCACCTCGCGGTAGGCGGTCAGGACAGCCTCGAACCGCGCTTCCTCGGTGCTCTCGGCCGGCGGTTCGGGCGCCCCGCGACCGACCAGGAGCCGCTGCCGGGACCGGGCCACGATCAGCACCCGCCCGTCACGCGATCGGCACCCGGCGCAGGAGGCCCTCGGCGGCATCGGCGCGCTCGACCTCGTCGCGCGTGATGCCGAGGACGAACAGGACGGCGTCCAGGTAGGGGTGCGACAGCGCGGTGTCGGCGACCTCGCGCAGCGCGGGCTTGGCGTTGAAGGCCACGCCGAGCCCCGCGGTGGACAGCATGTCGATGTCGTTGGCGCCGTCGCCGACGGCGACGCACTGCTCCAGCGGCACCCCGAAGTCGTCGGCGAACCGGCGCAGCGCCACCGACTTGCCCGGCCGGTCGACGACGTCGCCCACGACCCGCCCGGTGAGCCTGCCGTCGACGATCTCCAGCTCGTTCGCCGCGCAGAAGTCCAGGCCCAGCTCGTCCACCAGCCCCTGGATCACCCGGGTGAACCCGCCGGAGACGACCCCGCAGCGGAAGCCGAGCCGCTTCAGCGTGCGGATCGTGGTGCGGGCCCCCGGGGTGAGCTCCAGCTGTGCCGCGACGTCGTCGAGCACCGTCTCGGGCAGGCCCGCCAGCACCGCGACGCGGCGGCGCAGCGACTCGGTGAAGTCCAGCTCGCCACGCATCGCCGCCTCCGTGACGGCGTGGACCTCGGCCTCGGCACCCGCGTGTGCCGCGAGCATCTCGATGACCTCGCCCTGCACGAGCGTCGAGTCGACGTCGAAGACGATCAGCCGCTTGCTGCGCCTGCCCAGCCCGGCCCGCTCGACCGCGACGTCGACGCCCGCGGTGCGGGCCACCTCGACGAGCCGCGCCCGCAACGTGCCGGGCGGGTAGCTCTCGCTGCCGCGCCCCGGCTCGGGCGAGACCATCAGCTCCAGGGCGGTGACCGGGTAGTCGGCGACCCGCCGGATGGAGTCGATGTTGGCGCCGACGCCGGCGAGCGCCGCCGCGACCGAGCCGAACGCCCGCGCCGTGATCGGTCTGCCGAGCAGCACCACGGCGTGCGTGGAGTGCCGCCGGGCGGCCGGGTCGTCACGCACCTCCAGCGTGGTGTGCACCTGCATCGCGATGCTTGCCATCGCCTGCTCGACGGCCTCCTGCAGACCCTCCGGGTCGTGGTCGGCCTCGACGACCACGCCGAGCGTGAGCCGGCCGCGGATCACCACCTGCTCGACGTCGACCAGGTCGACGCCGTGCCGGGTGAGCGCGGCGAACAGCACCGAGCTGACACCGGGCCGGTCCGGGCCCGTGACCGTGATGAGGACGCTGGCGCCGGTGTCAGTCATGGAGGTGGTCAGCGCGCCTTCGGATCGTCGCCCGGCACCGTCTCCCCGCCGACCTTCTTCGAGACCAGCTCGCCGGGATCGGCGTGCCCGCCGCCGATGTGCGCCTCGGCGCGGAAGCGCTCCACCAGGTGCGGGTAGTGCAGCTCGAACGCCGGACGCTCCGACCGGATCCGGGGCAGCTCGGTGAAGTTGTGCCGCGGCGGCGGGCAGGTCGTGGCCCACTCCAGCGAGTTGCCGAAACCCCACGGGTCGTC
>MKJV01000155.1 GCA_001942185.1 Pseudonocardia sp. CNS-004 | reverse complement strand
CAGCGGCGGCGAGGCCAGCAGGATGCCCGTCAGCCCGCCGAACAGGAACGTGGCCAGGAACCCGACGCTGAACAGCATCGGCGTCTCGAACGTCAGACGCCCCTTCCACATCGTGCCGATCCAGTTCACGAACTTCACGCCGGTCGGCACCGCGATGAGGAACGTCATCAGCGAGAAGAAGGCCAGCAGCACCGCACCCGTGGCGTACATGTGGTGCGCCCACACCGCCATGGACAGCGCCCCGATCGCGAGCGTCGCGAACACGAGCATCTTGTAGCCGAAGAGCGGCTTGCGGCTGAACACCGGCAGGATCTCGGTGACGATGCCGAAGAACGGCAGCGCCACGATGTAGACCTCGGGGTGGCCGAAGTACCAGAACAGGTGCTGCCACAGGATCGCCCCGCCGTTGGCCGGGTCGAACGCGTGGGTGCCGAGGTGCCGATCGGCGAGCATCGCGAACAGGCCGGCGGTGAGCACCGGGAAGGCGATCAGCACGAGGATCACCGTGACGAGGATGTTCCAGGTGAAGATCGGCATCCGGAACATCGTCATGCCCGGCGCGCGCATGCAGACGATCGTGGTGGTGAAGTTGACGCCGCCGAGGATCGTGCCGAGACCCGCGACGATCAGCCCGACGATCCACAGGTCGCCGCCTGCACCCGGCGAGGTGGTGGCGCTGTGCAGGGGCGCGTAGGCGAACCAGCCGAAGTCGGCCGCGCCGCCCGGGGTGAGGAACCCGGACAGCACCGTGAGCCCACCGAACAGGAACAGCCAGTACGAGAACGCGTTCAACCGCGGGAACGCCACATCCGGCGAGCCGATCTGCAGGGGCACGATGTAGTTCGCGAAACCGAACAGGATCGGTGTGGCGTACAGCAGCAGCATGATCGTGCCGTGCATGGTGAACAGCTGGTTGTACTGCTCGGTGGACAGGAACTGCAGCCCCGGCACGGCCAGCTCGCCGCGGATCAGCAGCGCCATCGCGCCCCCGACCACGAAGAACCCGAACGACGTGACCAGGTACAGGATCCCGATGTCCTTGGGGTCCGTCGTCCGCAGCATCTTCGCGAACGTCGCACCCTTCGGCGTCTTCCTCGCCGGGTACGGCGGGGCTACCGGTTTCGGCTCGACCGCGGTCATGGCGCCTCCCTTGGCGCGGGTACCCGAGCGGGCAGATACACGAACGACGGTAGGACGCTCCCGGCGGCCTGTCAGCCCCCGATCGACGGGTGCCCGGCCACGCACAGGTGACGCCGAACTTCTACGATGTGTCGATGACCCGCTCCGCCCTGTTCGACCGGCTCCCGGCCGTGCCGCCCACGCTGATGCGGACGCTCGCGATCGCCGCGGTCGTGGCACAGGCGGGCATCGCGGTCACCGGATCGGTCGTGCGCGTCACCGGGTCCGGGCTGGGCTGCCCGACCTGGCCGGAGTGCGTGCCCGGCAGCCTCGTGCCCACGCCGCACCCCGAGGTCGAGCCGATCACGCAGTGGATCGAGTTCGGCAACCGGATGCTCACCGGGGTCGTCGTGCTCGTCGCCGGGGCGTGCCTGCTCGCCGCGCTGGCCACCCGGCCGCGGCGGGCCCGGCTCACCCGCCTGGCCCTCGTGCAGCCCATCGGTGTGATCGCCCAGGCGGTGATCGGCGGCGGGGTGGTGCTGCTGGGTCTGGTGTGGTGGAGCGTGAGCGTGCACCTGCTGGTGTCGATGGTGCTCACCTGGCTCGCCGTGCAGCTCGTGACGGCCGCGTCGGACGGCCCGGGAGCGCCGCGCAGCCTGGTGCCCGGCGCCGTCCGCGGGCTCGTGGCCACCTGCACCGCCCTGCTCGCCGCGGTGCTGGTCGCAGGCTCGTTCGTCACGGCCGCGGGCCCGCACGCGGGCGACGCCCAGACCCCGCGGCTGCAGGTGGAGGTCGAGACCGTCGCGCAGGTGCACGCCGAGCTCTTGTTCGGCTACCTCGGCCTGCTCGTCGGGCTCGGGTTCGCGCTGCGCGCCGTGGCCGCGCCCGCCCGCGTGCTGCGCCGCTTCACGGTGCTGGTGGTGCTGGTGCTGGCGCAGGGTCTGCTCGGCGGCATCCAGTACGCGCTCGGCGTGCCCGAGGTGCTCGTGTCGCTGCACGTGCTCGGCGCCGCCGCCGTCACGGTCGCCGCCGCCACGTTGTGGGCCTCGCTCACCGAACGAGCCGCGGTGGGCGCACCCGGCCCGGCCCGGACTCCCGCGCTCGCCGACAGCGGGGCATGATCGGGCCGTGCGCGCGATTCAGATCAGCTCGGCAGGTGGCCCGGACGTCCTGACGCCGGTGGAGCTGCCCGACCCACAGGCAGGACCCGGCACGCTCCTCGTGGAGGTCGCGGCGGCCGGCGTCAACTACATCGACACGTACCAGCGTGCGGGCATCTACCCGATGACGCTGCCCTACGTGCCCGGACTGGAGGGCGCGGGCCGCGTGCGGGCCGTGGGCGATGGCGTCAGCGGGTTCGCGGCGGGTGACCGGGTGGCGTGGTCGGAGAACCTGGGCAGCTACGCCGAGCTCGTGGCCGTGGCCGCCGAGAAGGCCGTGCCCGTACCCGACGCGCTGTCGGACGAGGTGGCGGCGGCCGCGCTGCTGCAGGGCATGACGGCCCATTGCCTCGTCACCGACTGCCACCCGGTGCAGCCCGGCGAGGACGTGCTGGTGCACGCGGCCGCAGGCGGTCTCGGGCTGATGCTCACCCAGCTCGCCACCGCGCGCGGAGGCCGCGTGATCGGCACCGTCTCCACGCCGGAGAAAGAGGAGCTGGCACGCGCAGCGGGGGCCGCCGAGGTGATCCGCTACACCGAGGTGGACGACCTCGCGGCCGCCGTCCGGAACGTCACCGGCGGCGCCGGGGTGCACGTCGCCTACGACAGCGTCGGGGCCACCACCTTCGACGCGAGCCTCGCCGCGCTGCGCAGGCGCGGCCTGCTCGTGCTCTGCGGCGCGAGCAGCGGCCCCGTGCCGCCGCTCGACCCGCAGCGGCTCAACGCAGCCGGCTCGGTCTACCTCACCCGGCCCAAGCTGTTCGACTACATCGCCACCCGCGAGGAGCTCACCGCCCGCGCGGCAGCCGTCTACTCCACGGTGGCCGACGGCGACCTCGACGTGCGGATCGGGCACCGCTACCCGCTCGAGGACGCCCGCACCGCCCACGAGGACCTGCAGGGACGGCGCACCACCGGGAAGCTACTGCTCATCCCCTGAGGCCGCCGGGTAGAAGCGCGCGCGCCCCGCACCGACACGCCCACCCACTCGCCCACCACGAGCGGGCCGGACTCGGCCGTGCGGCAGCGCAGCACGGGTCCGGTGCCGTCCAGGACGACGAGCACCGTCGTGTCGTGGCCGTGGAACACCACCTCGGCCACGGTGGCCGTCGCCCCGTCGCCGGGCGGGCCGAGCACCAGCTGTTCGGGGCGCAGCAGCACCTGACCTTCGCCGTCAGGGCCGGCGACCGGCAGCGCGCCGAGGGCGCTCTCGGCGCGGCCACCGCGCGCGGTGGCCGGCAGCACCACGGCCTCGCCCACGAACGTGCCGACCCCGAGGTCGGTCGGCTCGGCGTAGAGCGTGCGCGGCGGGGCCGCCTGCACCACCCGCCCGTCGCGCAGCACGGCGACCACATCGGCGGCGCCGAGCGCCTCCTGCTGGTCGTGCGTGACCAGCACGGCGGTCGCGCCCGCCGCGCGCAGCGCCGCCCGCACCTGCTCGCGCACCTCCGCGCGCAGCCCGGCGTCGAGCGCGGTGAACGGCTCGTCGAGCAGGACGAGCGCCGGTTCCGGCGCCAGCGCCCGGGCCAGCGCGACGCGCTGCTGCTGGCCCCCTGACAGCTCGGCCGGCATCCGCCGCTCGAACCCGGCGAGCCCCACGAGCTCCAGCACCTCGGCGACGCGCGGGCCGCGGCGTGCGGCGCGGGCCAGCCCGAACCCGACGTTGCCGGCCACCGTGAGGTGGCCGAACAGGGCCCCGTCCTGCGGTACCAGCCCGACCCGCCGCCGCTCCGCCGGGACGTCGACGACGCGGCGGTTCCCCGCCTGCGCGACGAGCCGCCCCGCCAGGTGCACGGTGCCGGCCTCGACCCGGTGGAACCCCGCGATCGTCCGCAGCAGGGTCGTCTTGCCCGAGCCGGAACCGCCGAGCACCGCGAGCAGCGCGCCGGCCGGCACCTCGAGGTCGACGCCGCGCAGCACCGGGGATCCCCCGTACCCGGCGACGACGCCATCGACCCGGAGAGCGGTCATGGCGCGCCCCCGGGCCGGCACAACACCCGGTCCAGCACCAGCGCGGGTACGGCCGCGAGCAGCACGAGCACCACCGCGTACGGTGCGGCGGCCGCGAACTGGCCCGCGCCGGTGTGGCTCCACAGGCGCACGGCGAGCGTGTCGACCTCGGTCGGGCGCAACATCAATGTGGCCGGCAGCTCCTTCGCGATCGTGAGGAAGACCAGTGCCGTCCCGGCGACGAGTCCCGGTGCCGCCAAGGGGAGCGTCACGCGGGCGAGCACTCCGGGCCGGCTGGCGCCGAGGGACCGCGCCACCTCCTCCACGGCCGGCGGCGCGAGGGCCACGGCGCTGCGGACCGCCCCCACTGCGAGGGGCAGGAACAGCACGGCGTACGCCAGCAGCAGAAGCGGCAGCTGCTGGTAGATCCCGGGTACCAGGCGCACGCCGACGAACACCAGCGCGAGTCCGACGGTGATCCCCGGCAGCGCGTGCCCGGCGTACACGGCGTTCTCCAGCACCGCGGCGACCCGCCCGCGGTGCCGCGCGGTGAGCACCCCCACGGGCACGGCGAGCACGGTGGTCAGCACCGCGCCGAGCGCCGCCACCTGCAGCGTCACGGCCGCCGTCGCGGCGAGGTCGGGCAGGTCCACCCCGCGCGACGCGCCTATGACCGTCCAGTGCGCCAGGCTCACGGCCGGCACCCCGAGCGCGACGGCGAGCACCCCGGCGACGAACGCCGCCGAGGCAGCGCGGGCGGGCCCGAGCCGCACCACCGCGGGCAGGCGGGCCACGCCCCGTCCGATCCGCCGCGCGGCGCGCCCGCGCGCCCGTGCCTCGGCGAAGGTGACCAGTGCGGCGAGCGCCACGAGCACGCACCCGAGCACCGCGGCGGGCGTGCGGTTGAAGGTGCCGCGGTAGCTCGTGTAGATCCCGAGCGTGAACGTGTCGTAGCGCATGAGCGAGACCGCGCCGAAGTCGCTCAGCACGTACAAGGCCACCAGCAGCCCACCGGCCGCGGCCGCGGGCCACGCCTGGCGCAGCGTGACGCCGAGCAGCACGCGGACCGGGCCGTGCCCGAGCGAACGAGCCACCTCCTCCAGCCCGCCGTCCGCTCCGCGCAGCACCGCGGCGACCGGCAGGAGCACGTATGGGTAGCTGACGGCCGTGAGCACCCCGAACGCGCCCCAGAACCCGGCGAGCTGCGGCGCCTGCGAGACCCAGGCGAACGCGGCGACGTACGAGGGGACGGCGAGCGGCAACGCGAGCAGCACGCCCGCGATGCGCCGGCCCGGCAGGTCGGTGCGCACCACCAGCCAGGCCGCAGCGACGCCGATCGCCACGCAGGCCGCGGTCACCGCCGCCGCGAGGCCCATGCTGCGCAGCAGCAGCTCGACCGTGCGCGGCCGCGCGGCGACGGCGAGGAACGCCGACGGCCCGCCCTCGAGAGCCCGGGCGGTGAGGTGGACCAGTGGCAGCAGCGCCACCACTGCGGCAGGCGCGCTCCCGAGGATCAGGAACCGGGGCGCACGTGTCGCGAACCGGGTGCCGATCAGAGGAGTCCGACCTCCTGCAGCATCGCCTCGGTCTGCTCGAGCGAGGCGAGGTCGGCCAACTCGACGTCCGGCGGGGAGAGCGATTCCAGCGGCACGAGATCGTACTCGCGGGCGGGCTGCACGCCGTCGACGACCGGGTACTCCCCGGTCTGGTCCACCAGGTACTGCTGTGCCTCGGGCGAGAGCAGGTAGGCCACGGCGCGCCGAGCGTTCTCCTGGTCGTCACTCGCGGCGACCACGCCCGCGCCCGCGACGTTCACCAGCCCGAGCGGGTCGTTCGGCACGTAGTGGTTGCGTACGGGGTAGCTCGCCGGGTCCAGCTCGGCGGTCTTCTCGTACAGGTAGTAGTGGTTCACGAGGCCGGCGTCGATCGTGCCTGCGGCGACGGCGTCGACGACAGGCCCGTTGCCGTCGAAGCGCTGCGGCTCCTGGGCGGCGAACGCGGTGAGCCACTGCCGGGCGCCGTCCTCGCCGCGGACGAGGCGCAGGCCCGTGACGTAGGACAGCCATGAGGCGTTCGAGGGTGCGAAGCCGAGGCGGCCGCGCTCCAGCGCGGGGCGAGGAGGTCGTCCGCGGTGCGCGGCAGGTCGCGTCGGCGACCAGGTCCGGGTTGTACGCCACCACCCGGGCGCGCGCCGAGGTCGCCACCCAGGTGGAGTCGGCGGCCCGATAGCGCTGGGGGAGTGGCGCGACGACCTCGGGCGGCAGCGGGGCCAGCAGACCTGCAGTGCTCAGCGCGCCCAGAGCACCGGCGTCCTGGCCGAAGAAGACGTCCGCCGGGGAGCCCGAACCCTCCTCCAGCAGCTGAGCGCTCATCTCACCGGTGCTGCCGTAGCGCACCTCCACGTCCGTGCCGAGCGCTGCCTCGAGCTGCTGGAGCAGCGGGCCGACCAGCTCCTCGCTGCGTCCGGAGTAGATGGTGAGGGGCCCGGCAGGGGCGGCCTGCGGCACTGCTGTCTGCCTGCCTGTCGGCGCTGCTGGTTCGGCGGCGCAGCCGGCGAGCGCGACGAGCGCGACGGCGGCCCCGGCGGCGAGGCGGCGGGCGGACGGGGTGCGCGACGGTCTGTTCATGAGGCTCTCCTCGCCAGGTCGGAGGCGAGCCTAGCCTTGGTAAAGGCTTTCTCAAGAGACCGTCTCCCCACACTTCGCTCCATTTGGGCGTCTTGTGGCCTCGGCCGGGCGGGAGTAGACCCGGGTGGATACCACGAGGAGTGAGGTGGATCACGCATGGGTGGCAACAAGATCGTCGTCTACAAGGAGCCGGGCCGGGTCGCGGTCGAGGACCACGACCCGCCGAAGCTCGAGATCCCCGCGGACGTCTCGAAGAGCAAGGGGCTCACCCAGAAGGCCGTGCACGGCGTGATCCTGCGCAACGTCGCCACGAACATCTGCGGCTCCGACCAGCACATGGTGCGCGGCCGCACCACCGCACCGGCCGGGCAGACGCTCGGCCACGAGATCACCGGCGAGATCGTCGAGAAGGGCGAGGACGTCCAGTTCCTCGACGTCGGCGACATCGTCTCGGTGCCGTTCAACATCGCGTGCGGGCGGTGTCGCAACTGCCGGGAAGGGCAGACCGGCGTCTGCCTCAACGTGAACCCGGCCCGGGCCGGGTCGGCGTACGGCTATGTCGACATGGGCGGCTGGGAAGGCGGCCAGGCCGAGTACGTGATGGTCCCGTTCGCCGACTTCAACTGCCTGAGGTTCCCGGACCGCGCCCAGGCCCTGGAGAAGATCCGCGACCTGACGATGCTGTCGGACATCTTCCCCACCGGCTACCACGGCGCCTACACGGCGGGCGTGACCACCGGCTCGACGGTCTACGTCGCGGGCGCGGGGCCGGTCGGACTCGCCGCGGCCCACTCGGCGCAGCTGCTGGGCGCCGCCGTCGTCATCGTCGGGGACCTCAACCCCCAACGACTGGAGCAGGCCCGTTCGTTCGGCTGCGAGACGGTGGACGTCTCCCAGGACGCCACCCTGGAGGACCAGGTCGCGGAGATCCTCGGCACGAACGAGGTCGACTGCGCGGTCGACGCCGTCGGGTTCGAGGCGTCCGGCCACGGCGCGGGCGCGGGCGAGCAGCCGGCGGCCGTGCTCAACTCGGTCATGTCCATCACGCGCGCCGGCGGGCGGCTCGGCATCCCGGGTCTCTACGTCACCGGCGACCCGGGCGCTGCCGACGCGGATGCCAAGGAAGGCACGCTCAAGGTCCGCCTCGGGCTGGGCTGGGCGAAGAGCCATGCGTTCACCACCGGCCAGTGCCCGGTGCTGAAGTACAACCGCGGGCTGATGATGAGCATCCTGCACGACAAGGCGCAGATCGCGAAGGCGGTCAACGCCACCGTCATCTCGCTCGACGACGCCCCGAACGGCTACCAGGAGTTCGACCGGGGCGCGGCACGCAAGTACGTGATCGACCCGCACGGGATGATCCCGGCGGCGTAGCCACGCCGGCCCGTCGCACGAGCGGCACCTTCGTACGACAGATGCGTACGAGGGTGCCGTTCGCCCGAACCGAGCTAGAGGGACAGGACCGGCAGGCCGATCGCCGCGTCCACCGCGATGGCCACGAAGAGGCAGCACAGGTAGGCGTTGGAGAGGTGGAACAGGCGCATCGGGCGCGTCTCCTCACCGGCCAGCACCCCGCGGTGCAGGCGGTGGGCCTGCAGCACGAACCAGGTGCCGCCCAGCGCGGCCACCGCGGCGTAGATCCACGAGGTGGCCGGGAGCAGCAGCAGCGACCACGCCGCCATCACCCACGCGTAGATGACGATGCGGCGCGACACCACCTCCGGCGGCACCACCACGGGCAGCATCGGGACCTTCGCCGCGGCGTAGTCGTCCCGGTAGCGCATGGCGAGCGCCCAGAAGTGCGGCGGTGTCCAGAAGAAGATGACCCCGAACATCACCAGGCCGGCCAGCCGACCGACCCGGTGACGGCCGCCCAGCCGATCACCACCGGCATGCAGCCCGCCGCGCCTCCCCACACGATGTTCTGGGAGGTGCGGCGCTTCAGCAGCAGCGTGTAGACGAGCACGTAGAACGCGATGGCGGCCACCGAGAGCCCGGCGGCCAGCCAGTTGGTGGTGAGCCCGAGCCACACCGCCGACAGGGCGCCCAGCACCAGCCCGAACACCAGCGCGTGCCGCGTGGGCACCTGGCCCTTGGCCAGCGGCCTGCGGCTGGTGCGCTTCATGACGGCGTCGATGTCGGCGTCGACCACGCAGTTGAGCGCGTGTGCGCTGGCCGCGGCCATGGACCCGCCGAGCAGGGTGGCGATGATCAACCACACCGACGGGACGCCGCGCTCGGCGAGGAACATCGCCGGCACCGTGACGACGAGCAACTGCTCGATGATCCGCGTCTTGGTGAGCCCGAGATAGGCCGCCACAGTGTCCCGCAGCCGCTCCCAGCCGGCCCGCCGACCAGGCGGTACGCCCTGGGTCGGGTGGCCCGAGCGCGACACGGGCACAGTCACCGGCACAACCTCGATCCGCGTGGTGGGGAACTCGACGACCGCGAGTTCTACGGCTTGTCGATGATAGACCGGGGCATGCGGGCGACCTCCGCCGGGTAGACCACGCACGACAGGCAGCACGTGATCACACGCCACCCCCCGACGCGACTAGGCTGGCCGCGGAGCGAGTCAGCATTGATCAGCACCAGCGGTCGCGTCGAGGCGTACCGCCCCGCACATCCCCATCCGAACCAGAGGGAAGAGCTGTGGCCGACACCGACATCGAGACTCTCACCCGCGCGAGCGTCCCGCAGGCTGGACCGATCTGGACCGCCGGGCCGTCGACACGGTTCGCGTGCTCGCGCCGATGCCGTGCAGAAGGTGGGCAACGGCCACCCCGGCACCGCCATGAGCCTCGCGCCGCTCGCCTACGCGCTGTTCCAGCGCGTCATGAGCCACGACCCCACCGACGCCGACTGGATCGGCCGCGACCGGTTCGTGCTGTCCGCGGGCCACTCCAGCCTCACGCTCTACATCCAGCTGTTCCTGTCCGGGTACGGCCTCGAGCTCGACGACCTGAAGGCGCTGCGCACCTGGGGGTCGCTCACGCCCGGCCACCCGGAGCACGGGCACACCCGCGGCGTGGAGACCACCACCGGCCCGCTGGGCCAGGGCCTGGCCAACGCGGTGGGCATGGCGATGGCCGCCCGCCGCGAGCGCGGCCTGTTCGACCCGGACGCCGCTCCCGGCGAGAGCCCTTTCGACCACCAGATCTACGTGATCGCCTCCGACGGTGACATCGAGGAGGGGATCACCTCCGAGGCGTCGTCGCTCGCCGGCCACCAGCAGCTGGGCAACCTCACGGTGATCTACGACGACAACAAGATCTCCATCGAGGACGACACCACGATCGCCCTGTCGGAGGACACGGCGAAGCGCTACGAGCCTACGGCTGGCACGTGCAGGTCGTCGAGAGCGGTGAGAACGTCACCGACATCCTCGCCGCGCTGGAGAACGCCCGGGCCGAGACCACCCGCCCGTCGTTCATCCTGCTGCGCACGGTGATCGGTTTCCCGGCGCCGAACAAGATGAACACCGGCAAGGCCCACGGCTCGGCGCTGGGTGCCGACGAGGTGGCCGAGGTCAAGAAGATCCTGGGCTTCGACCCCGAGCAGACCTTCGAGGTCGCCGACGACGTGCTCGCGCACGCCCGCGCGGTGGTCGACCGCGGCCGCGCGGCCCACGAGGCCTGGACCACGGAGTTCGACGCGTGGGCCGCCCGCGAGCCGGAGCGCAAGGAGCTCCTCGACCGGCTGCTGGGCAGGCAGCTGCCCCTCGGCTGGGAGAAGGCGCTGCCGACGTGGGAGCCCGACGCGAAGGGGCTGGCCACGCGCAAGGCGTCCGGCGAGGTGCTCAAGTCGATCGCCGACGTGCTGCCCGAGGTGTGGGGCGGCTCCGCCGACCTCGCGGAGAGCAACAACACCACGATGGAGGGTGCCGACTCGTTCGGCCCCACCTCCACCGCCACGGCGATGTGGGACGCCCACCCGTACGGCCGCACCCTGCACTTCGGGGTGCGTGAGCACGCGATGGGCGGGATCCTCAACGGCATCGCCCTGCACGGCCCCACCCGACCGTACGGCGGCACGTTCCTCGTGTTCAGCGACTACATGCGCCCCTCGGTGCGCCTCGCGGCCATCATGCAGGCGGGCGTCACCTACGTCTGGACCCACGACTCGATCGGGCTCGGCGAGGACGGCCCCACGCACCAGCCGATCGAGCACCTGGCGGCGCTGCGCGCCATCCCCGGCCTCGCGATCGTCCGGCCCGGCGACGCCAACGAGACCGCCCACGCCTGGCGGGCCGTGCTGGAGCGGCCCGCCGGCCCCCACGGGCTCGCGCTCACCCGGCAGAACCTGCCGGTCCTCGAGGGCACCTCGGCCGAGGGTGTCGCCCGCGGCGGGTACGTCCTCGCCGACGCCTCGGCGGACACCCCGCAGCTGATCCTCATCGCCACCGGCTCCGAGTTGCAGATGGCGGTCGAGGCCAGGAAGGTCCTCGAGGCCCGTGGCGTTGCCACGAGAGTGGTGTCGATGCCGTGCGTCGAGTGGTTCGACGAGCAGGACGAGGCGTACCGCGAGTCGGTGCTCCCGGCCGCGGTGCGCGCGCGGGTGAGCGTCGAGGCGGGCGTCGCGCAGCCGTGGCTGCGTTTCACCGGCGACGCCGGCGAGAACGTCGCGATCGAGCACTTCGGCGCCAGCGCCGACTACCAGACCCTGTTCCGCGAGTTCGGCTTCACCACCGAGAACGTGGTCGCCGCTGCCGAGCGCAGCCTCGCCAAGCTCGCCTGAGCCCACCTTCCTGGGGAGGAACCACCATGAGCAACGAACGACTCGGGCAGCTGGCGGCAGCCGGGGTGTCCATCTGGCTGGACGACCTGTCACGCGAGCGCCTGACCAGCGGCAACCTGCAGGAGCTGATCACCGAGGAGCACGTCGTCGGGGTCACCACCAACCCCACGATCTTCGCCTCCGCCCTGTCCAAGGGCGAGGCCTACGACGCGCAGATCCGCGAGCTCGCCGGGCGCGGGGCGTCGGTCGAGGACGCGGTCCGCGAGATCACCGTGTCCGACGTCCAGCAGGCCTGCGACGTGTTCAGCGGCACCTGGGAGACCACCGGCGGCGTCGACGGGCGCGTCTCGCTCGAGGTCGACCCGGGCCTCGCCCGCGACACCGAGGCCACCGTGGCCCAGGCGCTCGACCTGTGGAAGGCCGTCGACCGGCCCAACCTGCTCGTCAAGATCCCGGCCACCGAGCAGGGGCTGCCCGCGATCACCCGTGCGCTCGCCGAGGGCGTGAGCGTGAACGTCACGCTGATCTTCTCCGTCGAGCGCTACCGGGCCGTCATGGACGCCTACGTCAACGGTCTCGAGCAGGCCTCGGCCAACGGCCACCAGCTCGCCGGCATCGCCTCCGTGGCGAGCTTCTTCGTCTCGCGCGTCGACACCGAGATCGACAAGCGGCTGGAGGCCATCGGGTCCGACGAGGCGCTGTCCCTGCGCGGGAAGGCCGCTGTCGCCAACTCCCGCCTCGCCTACGCCGCGTTCCAGGAGGTCTTCTCCTCCGAGCGCTGGAAGGCGCTCGAGGCGAAGGGGCCCGTCCGCAGCGGCCGCTGTGGGCGTCCACCGGCGTGAAGAACCCGGACTACCCCGACACCCTCTACATCACCGAGCTCGTCGTCGCCGACACCGTCAACACGATGCCGGAGAAGTCGCTCAAGGCCTTCGGCGACCACGGCGAGGTCGAGGGCGACCGCGTCACCGGCACCGCCGCCGAGGCGCAGGAGGTGTTCGACGCGCTGGAACGGGTCGGCATCGACCTGCCCGACGTGTTCCGGGTGCTGGAGGACGAGGGCGTCGACAAGTTCGACAAGTCCTGGACCGAGCTCGGCGACACGGTCACCGCACAGCTCGACCAGGCCCGCTAGGGGCAGGGGGAGCGAATCCGGTGACCGCCCGACCGGCGCCGTCCGAGGCCGAGGTGCTCGCGCGCCTCGTCGAGGACGGCGTCGCCGCTCGCGTCGCGGACGGCGATCCGACGCTCTGGCCGCGGATGACCCGGCCCGGCTGGACCGGTGCGGTGCGGGCCTCCCGCCCACTGGTCGGCGAGATCGCGGCGCTGGCCGAGCAGCGGCGGGTGGCCGGGCAGGTCCGGGTCGTGCTCGCCTGCGCGGGCGGCACCGGGGTCGCGGCGGAGGCCCTCACGGGGTCCGACCCGCGCCTGGTCGTCCTCGACACGACCGACCCGCCGCAGGTGGCCGACGCGCTCGCCGGAGAGCTCGCGGCCACGGTGCTGGTCGTCGCGGCCCCGCCCGGCGAGGACCCGGAGCCGGTGCGGCTGCTGCGCGACACCGTGCACGCCGCCTTCCGGGCAGAGGGCCTCGACCCCCAGGCCCACACCGTGGTCGTCACGCCACCGGCCGGGCCGCTGCTGCCCGACGACGCGAGCATCGCCGGCGGCACCGTCGTCGTGCTCGGACCCGACGACGTCGACGGCCCGTGGGCCGCGTTCACCGCGTACGCGCTGGTGCCCGCGGGCCTCGCGGCGTCGACGTCGGGCCCGTGCTCGCGGCGGCCGCCGACACGCACGACGGCCTCGGCGCCTCGGGAGCCGCAGACCCCGCGCTCGCCCTCGCCGCCCTGCTCGCGTCCGCGCCCGCCGTCGCGATCGCCGGGCCGCACGAGCCCGCGCTCGCCGAGTGGGCGGCGCAGCTGGTGGCGGGCGGGCTCGGCAAGGACGGCCGCGGCCCGCTGCCGGTGGTCGTGGAGGGACCGGGCGCCCCCGAGTGGGACGACCTGCCCGCAGTCGTGGTCGGCGGCCCGGCCGGCGGGCCGGTGGCGGGGCAGATGGCCACCTGGCAGCACGCCGTCGCGGCCGCGGCCCACGTGCTCCGCGTCGACCCCACCGACCGGCCCGACGCGCTCGCCGCACCGGATGGCACCGACGCGCCCGCACGTTCACCGACGGCGCCGTGCGGGTCCACGCGGGCGACTGGTTGCCTGCCGGCACCACCACCGTCGCGACGCGCTGCGTGCGTTCGTACGGAGCGCTCCCGACGACGGCGGCGCCCACCTGGCCGTACACGCCTACCTCGACCGCATCGAGGACGCTTCCGCCGCGGTGCTGCGCGCCGAACTGGCCCGCCGCACCGGGCTGCCCACCACGTTCGGGTGGCGCCGCGCTGCCTGCCCGGCAGCGGGCAGCACGCCAAGGGCGGACCACCCGCCACCCGCGTCTGCCAGCTCACGGCCGACCCCGACGACCCCGGGCTGCGCCCCGAGACCGCCGCCGCCCTCGACGCCGTGCAGCAGCACCGCGCCGCCGCCGACGCGGCCGCGCTCACCGTCCGCGGCCGCCCCGTGCTGCGGCTGCACTTCACCGACCGGGTAGCGGGCCTGGTCACCGTGGCGCGTGCCGTGGAGCAGCTGTAGAAGACCTGGGATGATCCCGCCGTTCCCTCCGAGAACAATGCGCACGAGACGCACACGAGACGCACAGCCGAGCCGAACGAGACACCGATCCGAGCGAGGAGAGACATGAGCTCCGCCACGTCCGCGCCAGCGGGATGGACCAACCCGCTGCGTGATCCGCGGGACAAGCGGCTCCCGCGGATCGCGGGACCGTGCAGTCTGGTCATCTTCGGGGTCACCGGCGACCTGTCACGCAAGAAGCTGATGCCCGCGATCTACGACCTCGCCAACCGCGGGCTGCTCCCGCCGGGTTTCGCGCTCACCGGTTTCGCCCGCCGCGACTGGGCCGACCAGGACTTCGGCCAGGTCGTCCACGACGCGGTCAAGCAGTACGCCCGCACCCCGTTCCGCCAGCACGTGTGGGACCGGCTCGCCGAGGGCTTCCGGTTCGTTCCCGGCAGCTTCGACGACGACGACGCGTTCGACCGGCTCGAGTCCACCGTCGAGGCCCTCGACCGCGAGCGCGGCACCGGCGGGAACCACGCGTTCTACCTGTCGATCCCGCCCGGGGCGTTCCCGGTGGTGCTCAAGCAGCTGTCGCGCTCCGGCCTCGCGATCCAGAACGGCGAGGGCTGGCGCCGCGTCGTGATCGAGAAGCCGTTCGGGCACGACCTGCAGTCGGCCGTAGAGCTCAACGAGATCGTCAACGACGTCTTCCCCGAGGACTCGGTCTTCCGGATCGACCACTACCTCGGCAAGGAGACCGTCCAGAACATCCTGGCGCTGCGGTTCGCCAACCAGCTGTTCGAGCCGATCTGGAACAGCCACTACGTCGACAGCGTGCAGATCACCATGGCCGAGGACATCGGCCTGGGCGGGCGCGCCGGCTACTACGACGGCATCGGCGCCGCCCGTGACGTCATCCAGAACCACCTGCTGCAGCTGCTCGCGTTCACCGCGATGGAGGAGCCCGTCTCGTTCTCCTCCGACGAGCTGCGCGCCGAGAAGATCAAGGTCCTGAACGCCACCCGGCTCGTGGCGCCGCTCGCCGAGACCACGGCGCACGGCCAGTACACCGGCGGCTGGCAGGGCGGCGAGGAGGTGCTGGGCCTCACCGAGGAGGAGGGCTTCGACCCCAACTCGCGCACGGAGACGTTCGCGGCCATCACCACCGAGGTCGACACCCGGCGCTGGGCGGGCGTGCCGTTCTACCTGCGCACCGGCAAGCGCCTCGGCCGCCGCGCACCGAGATCGCGGTGATCTTCAAGCGGGCCCCGCACCTGCCGTTCGACGCCACGATGACCGAGGAGCTCGGGCAGAACGCGCTCGTCATCCGCGTGCAGCCCGACGAGGGCGTCACGATGCGGTTCGGGTCGAAGGTGCCGGGCAGCCAGATGGAGGTCCGCGACGTCACGATGGACTTCGGGTACGGCACCTCGTTCACCGAGGCGTCGCCGGAGGCCTACGAACGGCTCATCCTCGACGTCCTGCTCGGAGAGCCGTCGCTCTTCCCGGTGAACGCCGAGGTGGAGCGGTCGTGGGAGATCCTCGACCCCGTCATCGAACACTGGCAGGGGCTCGAGCACGGCCCCGTCCCCTACCCCGCGGGCAGCTGGGGCCCCGAGTCGGCCAACGCCATGCTCGCCCGCACCGGTCGCACCTGGAGAAGGCCATGATCGTCGACCTTCCGTCGAGCACCACGTCGGCGGTGAACCGCAAGATCGTCGAGCTGCGCGAACGCGGCGGTGTGCTGGCGTTGGGCCGCGTGCTCACGCTGGTGATCATCACCGACGACGGCCCCGGCATCGAGCACTCGATCGAGGCGGCCAACTCGGCCAGCCGCGAGCACCCTGCCGGGTGATCGTGCTTGCGCGCGGCCAGCGGCGCGCCGCGGCCCGCCTCGACGCCCAGATCCGCGTGGGCGGCGACGCCGGCGCCAGCGAGGTCATCGTGCTGCGCGGGTACGGCCCGCTCGCGGCCGACGACGCCGGTGCCGGCATGGTCACGCCGCTGCTCCTCCCCGACGCCCCGGTCGTCGCGTGGTGGCCCGCCGAGGCGCCCACCGTGCCGTCCGAGCACCCCGTCGGCAAGCTCGCGCAGCGGCGCATCACCGACGCCCTGTCGGCGAAGAACCCGCTCAAGCGTTCGAGCAGCGCCGCGCCAACCACGTCGCGGGCGACACCGACCTCACCTGGACCCGGCTCACGCTGTGGCGGGCGCTGCTGGCCACGGCGCTCGACGCGCCCCCGCACGAGCCGGTCACCGGTGCGGTCGTAGCGGGCGAGGCGATCTCGCCGTCCACCGACCTCCTGGCCGGCTGGCTCGCGGTACGCCTCGACGCGAAGGTCAAGCGCTCGCCCGCGGAGAGCGGCGAAGGGCTCGTCACGGTGCGGCTGGAACGCCGGTCCGCGCGGTCGAGCTGGTGCGCCCGGACGGAAAGGTCGGCACGCTGCGCCAGCCCGGGCAGCCCGACCGGCTCGTCGCGCTCGCCGGGCTGGGCGCGACTGCCTCGCCGAGGAGCTGCGCAGGCTCGACCCCGACGAGATCTACGGCGCCGCGCTGAGCGGCATCGGGCGGGTCGCGCGCGGCCGTACGCCGGTCAAGGTGCCCGCCGTGGCCGGCGGATGAGACGGCGGCCGACGTGACCCATCCCGACATCGCCGTCCACTCCACCCCGGACGTCCTCGCGGCCGCGGTCGCGGCGCGGTTGCTCACCAAGCTCGTCGACCTGCAGGCGGCCGGCACCACCCCGAAGATCGTGCTCACCGGCGGTGGAACCGGCATCGCCGTGCTCGAAGGGCTGCGCGACTCCGTCGCCCGGGACGCCGTCGACTGGGGCAAGGTCGAGTTCTACTGGGGCGACGAGCGGTTCCTGCCGCCCGGCGACCCCGAGCGCAACGACACGCAGGCCCGCGCCGCGCTGCTCGACCACGTCCCGGCCGACCCCGCGAAGGTCTTCCCGATGGGAGCCGACACCGGCACCGGGCCGGCGGGCGCCGACGCCGCGGCCGAGGAGTACGCGGAGCTGCTCCGGCGGGCGGCCCGGCCCGAGGACCACGGGCCGGTGCCGGCGTTCGACGTGCTGATGCTCGGCATGGGCGGCGAGGGCCACACCGCGTCGGTGTTCCCCGACTCCCCCGCCGTCCACGAGACCGAGCGCACGGTCGTGGCCGTCCACGGCTGCCCGAAACCGCCACCGACCCGGGTGTCGCTCACGCTGCCGGCGATCCGCCGCGCCGCCGAGGTCTGGATCATGACGACCGGGGAGGCGAAGGCCGCTGCCGTCGCGATGGCGCTGGGCGGGGCGGGCGAGGTCGCGATCCCGGTCGCCGGGGCGCAGGGCAGGCGGCGCACCCGGTGGCTGCTCGACCGGGCCGCCGCAGCCAAGCTGCCCCGCGACCTGGTGCCACCGATCGGGTAGCGACCCGTGCTGCGCGTCCTCACGCTGCACGTCATCGTCGACGGCGCCAACGTGGTCGGCTCGCGCCCCGACGGCTGGTGGCGCGACCGGGCAGGTGCCGCGCGCCGGCTGGCGGGACGCATCGTCGCCGTGCTCACCGCCGACCCGGGCGGGCTCGCCGAGGCGATGGGCCACCCCGGCGTCGAGCTGCGGGTGCACCTGGTTCTGGAAGGTGTCGCCGCCCGGGCCGAGGACCTCCCGTCGCACCCGCGCCTCGATATCGTGCGCGCCCCCGGCGACGGCGACTCGACGATCGTGGCGCTGGCCGCCGACCTGGCCACCGACGGCAGCGGCGGGCCGATCGTCGTCGTGACGGCCGACCGTGCGCTGCGCGAACGCGTGCGCGCCCCGGCCGTCACGCCGGTGGGTCCGGGCACGCTCCTCAACGCCCTGCCCCCTGCCTGACGACCCCGCCACCCCAACCTCCGGTCGCCACCGCCATCCGGATGCCGCGGCGAGGAGCTCGCGCGGACGCAGGTGCGTCACGGCGACATCGACGACATCGCGTTCCGCAGCGCCGAGGTCGCGGCGGTCAACCAGGCGTTGAACGCCGGCTCACGTCCGGAGGACCTGCTCCTCACCCCACCGCGCATGATCCTCGACTGAGCTGCCCGGGACCGGGACTACCGCGCCCGGCTGCTCCGGCTGGCCGCCTTTCCACTGGCGGCCACCGCGCTCGTCACCGCGGAGCGCATGGGGAGCGGGGTGCTGTAGACCACGCTGGTCGTGACCGGACCCAGGCCGGCGATCCGGCCGGTCACCTCCTCCAGGTGCCGCATCCCCCGGGCGCGGACGCTGAGGACGAAGCAGTCCTCCCCGGTGACGTGGTGGGCCTCGGTCACCTCGGGGGTGGTGGCCAGCAGGTCCCGGAACGGCTTGTAGTTGCCGTGCGGGTAGCGCAGGCGCACGAGCGCCATGATCGGCAGACCGAGCTTCTCCGGGTCGACGTCGCAGCGGTAGCCGGTGATCACCCCGGTCTCCTCGAGCCTGCGCACCCGCTCGGTGACCGCGCTGGGGGACAGGCCGACGAGGCGCCCCAGGTCGGCGTAGCTGACCCGACCGTCCTGCTGCAGTGCTTCCAACAGACGCCAGTCCAGATCGTCCAGGGATTCCACGGCCATATCGCGAAACTACCGCGGATCCTGCCTTCCACCTCCGGAGGCGCGACCTTAGCGTCGCGGACATGACCCCATCGGTGGACCCCCAGCCCGACACCGGCGCCATCGCGTTCTTCGCCTCTCGCCTCTCCTTCCAGACCGACGTGGCCGACGTCCACACGGCGTTCGCCGGTGGTGACCCCGGCTTCGCGCTCGTCGACTCGCGCAGCGGCGCGGCGTGGGAACAGGGCCGGATCCCCGGCGCGGTGCACCTGCCCACCGCCGACATCCCCGCACGCGCCGCCACCGTGCTCGACCCCCGCCTGCCGGTCGTGACCTACTGCTGGGGCCCGGGCTGCAACGGCGCCACCCGCGCCGCACTCGCGCTGGCCCGACTCGGCTACGTGGTGCGGGAGATGCTGGGCGGCATCGAGTACTGGACCCGGGAGGGATTCCCGGTGGAGGTCGCCGGAGCCCTGACGGCCTCCCCACCGGACCCCCTCACGACCCCGTGCGGCTGCTGACCCCGAGTCGCGCGGCCGCATGCCTCCACCTTGCTGTCGTGGGAGCCGGGACAGCGCCATGGCTCCATCGTGGGAGAGGGACGCGTGGGACAGTGGGCGGGTGAGAGTTCTTGTCGGGGCGGCGTGTGCTCGTCGCTGCCCTCGGGGCGTGTTCTTCCCCGCCCACCGCCCCGGCGGCGCCTCCTGCACCCGCCCGCCGCCCCC
>MKJV01000154.1 GCA_001942185.1 Pseudonocardia sp. CNS-004 | reverse complement strand
CTCGCCCACCGGCCCGGCATCGCGCTGCCGGTGCTGCGCAGGCGGCTGCACGCCCGGCTGGCCCGGCACGGGATCGCCGTGCCCGCGGACGCGGCCACCTGCTGGAGGAGACCTCGCTCGCCCACCGGCCCGGCATCGCGCTGCCGGTGCTGCGCAGGCGGCTGCACGCCCGGCTGGCCCGGCACGGGATCGCCGTGCCCGCGGACGCGGCCACCGAGTCGGTCCGGTTCCCGCTCGACTCCCCCCGCCACCGCACGCGCGGTGTGCTCGCCTTCGGCGCCGCGGCCCCGCTCGTGCACCCGGCGACCGGGTTCTCCGTGGCCACGTCGCTGCGTCTCGCCCCGACCGTCGCGACGCGATCGCCACCCGCCTGCCGGAGGGCCCCGGTGCCGCGCTCGCCGCCGCCCGCGGCGTCGTGTGGCCCGCCGCCGCCCGTGCCGTGCACCGGTTCCGCCGGATCGGCCTCGAGGCGCTGCTGCGGATGCCGCCTGCCGAGGTGCCCGCGTTCTTCGAGATGTTCTTCGCGCTGCCGCCGCACCACCGCTGGTGCTACCTGGCGGGTCGCGCCGACCTGCGCGGCACCGCCGCCACGATGCGTGCGCTGTACGGCCGCGCCGGATGGCGGATGCGGGCTCGGCTGATCGCACCAGCCGTCCTTCCACCCATCCGGGAGCGACGGCGTGCGCGGTTGCGTCACTACCGGCGGTAACCTGACCCGGTTCCCCGACGCCGGAGGCTCCCCATGCCCGCCTACCGCACGATCATCGTCGGCACCGACGGCTCCGCCACGTCGTTCGGCGCCGTCGACCGCGCCGCCGCCGTCGCCGCCGACAGCGACGCCGAGCTCGTCATCGTCTGCGCCTACACCCCGCCGTCCCGGGAGGACACGGCCGAGGCCGAGGACGCCCTCAAGGACGAGGCCTACCTCGTGGTCGGCTGGACCCCCGCCGAGGAGACGCTGCGCGCCGCCGAGGAGCGTGCCGTGGCCGCCGGGGCGCGCCGGGTCCGGACGCTCGCCGTCGACGGCCCGCCGGTCGACGTGCTGCGCAAGGCGGCGCGCGACACCGGCGCCGACCTGCTCGTCGTCGGCAACCGGGGGCTCAACACGCTCAGCGGGCGGCTGCTCGGTTCGGTGCCGTCGGACGTGGCCCGCCGCGCGGGCATCGACGTGCTGATCGTCCACACGACGTGACGTGAGCCCGTGACGTGAACCCGGACGACGCGCTCGAGGAGCTGATCCTCGGCGGGCGGCGCCGCTACACCCGCAGGCAGATCTCCGAGATCGCCGGGCTCGACATCGACACCGGCGCGCGCTGTGGCGGGCGATGGGCTTCGCCGAGGCCGGCGACGACGAGGTGATCTTCACCGACCGCGACCTCGAGGCCGTGCGCCTGATGATCCGCCTGACCGACGCCGGGGTGCTCGTGCCGACGTGCGGGAGGCGGTGGCGCGGGCGATGGCCCAGTCACTGTCGCGGCTCGCGGAGTGGCAGGTCACGATGGTCGCCCGGGTGATCGAGGAGCAGTACGGACAGGTCACGCCGGACACCTCGCGCGAGACCACGGCCGCCGTCCTGCCCGCGTTGGAGGAGCTGCAGAGCTACGTGTGGCGCCGCCACCTCGCCGCGGCCGTCCGGCGGATGACGGTGGCGGCGGGCGCCGAGGGCGAGGACCGAGACACCTGGCCGCTCGTCGTCGGGTTCGCCGACATGGTCGGGTTCACCCGCACCACCCGGCGCCGCTCCACCACCGAGCTGAGCGAGATGATCGAGCGGTTCGGTTCCACCACCACCGAGGTCATCGCCGACCGCCACGGGCGCATCGTCAAGACCGTCGGGGACGAGGTGCTGTTCGTCGCCGACGACACCGCACAGGGTGCGGCCATCGCGCTCGCGCTGCAGGACCGCGTCCGGGCCGAGCCCGCCCTGCCCGAGCTGCGCATCGGGCTGGCCGCGGGCCCGGTGCTCGTGCGCTACGGGGACGTGTACGGCGAGGTCGTCAACATCGCCGCCCGGCTCATCGCACACGCGCGTCCCGGCAGCGTGCTGGCCGACCGAGGGGTCGCCGACGCGCTGACCGGCGACCCGCGCTTCACGCTGCGCCCCCTGCGCTCGGTCGCGGTGCGCGGGTACCGCCACCTTCACCCCTGGCTGCTGGAACGCGCCGGCTGATCCGGGCGCGGAGGGACGTCCGCGCCGCTCACCACGAGGGTGTTGCGGCCCGGCTCCGCCTCCTGCACCTCGGCCCGCAGCACCACGTGCCGGGCCGGGCCGAGCTCGCCCTCGAGGCGCTCGTGCACCAGCCGGGCCGCCTGCCGCCCCATCTCCCGGGTGGCAGCCGGGCCGACACGACCGACAGCGGCGACCCGGCGCCAGGGACGGACTGGTCCATGCTCGCCAGCTCCAGGTGGCCGGGGAATCCGACGTCCATCGCCAGCATGTCCGACACGGCGATCGCGAGCGTGGGGGCGTTGCCGGTGACGAGCGCCGTGAGCGGCTCCCCCGCCTCCATCAGGGTGCGCAGGCGGTGCCGTCGCGCCGGCGGGTCGAGGTGCGCGAACGGCCGCAGTGCCGAGCGTTCCGGCAGCTCGGGCAGCCCGTGGTCGCGCATCGCGCGGCGGTGGCCCGCGAGGCGGTCCCGGACGCTGGTCACGTCGGTCTCGCTCCACAGCACGGCCATGGACCGGTGCCCGCGGCCGATCATGACCGAGGTGACGTCGTGGCCGATCGCGAAGTCGTCGAAGAGGACGGCGTCGGTGGGCAGTCCGGGCAGGTACCGGTCGACGAGCACGGTCACCACGCCGTCTCGGCGCAGTTCCTCCACCACACCCGCGGCGGTCGAACGGTCGTGTGCGAAGAGCACCACACCCCGCGCCCCGCCGGCCGCCACGCCACGCAGCACCTCCACCTCGTGGGCGGCGCCCCGGGTGTGGGCGACCGTGAGCTGGTAGCCCAGTGCGGCCGTCTGCACGGAGATCCCGGCGAGCAGCTCGGCGTCGTGCACCCCCGCCCGCTGGTCCGGGCTGACGTAGGCCAGCCGGGGCGCCCCCGCCGCGGCCGGCCTGCCCGCGACGGGTCGTTGCGCGACGAACGTGCCGCGGCCGCGGCGGCGGGTCACGACCCCGTCCGAGACCAGCTCGTTCAACGCCCGCACCGCGGTGGTGGTGGACACCCCGAACCGCTCGACGATCTCCCGCTGGGTGATGAACGGCTGGTCCGGGGAGAACTCACCACGGCCGATGGAGTCGAGCAGCTCCTGCTTGACCCACGCGAACAACGCGACGCCGGTGGGTGGCTCACCCGTCCCAGATGTCATCCCTCGTTCGTCCTCCTCGTCGTCGGCAATCACAGCATTGACGCATTAAAGCGTTGAATCTAGGTTTCAGCTCCACACGATGGATTAAAAGCTCATCGTGGCCTCGTGCACGACGTCACCAACGGCGGGAAGACGGAGGTAGCTGTGCGGGTCGTGAAGGAAGCACTGGACCGGACCGGGCGGCGGCGATGGCGGCGGGCGGGCGCGCTCACCGCGGCAGGTCTCATGGCCGCGACGCTCGCGGCGTGCGGCGGCGGTGGCGAGGGCGGCGACTCCACCGTGACGGTCGCGTACCGGCAGTTCGGCGGCACCCGGGTGCAGGAGAACTACCTCACCGAGATCAAGGCCCAGTTCGAGCAGACCCACCCGGGCATCACGATCGACCTGCAGCCCATCCAGGCGTCGGAGAACGAGTACTTCACCAAGCTCCAGCTGCAGATGCGCACCCCTCGCACCTCGCCGGACGTGGTCTACGAGGACACCTTCCTCATCAACTCCGACATCGAGGCCGGCTACCTGAGCCCGCTGGAC
This sequence comes from Pseudonocardia sp. CNS-004, assembly GCA_001942185.1. Taxonomy (GTDB): domain Bacteria; phylum Actinomycetota; class Actinomycetes; order Mycobacteriales; family Pseudonocardiaceae; genus Pseudonocardia. Next base: position 18,304 of record MKJV01000154.1, on the reverse strand, counting down.
GACCGGCTGGCGCAGTGGCCGGAATGGAGCCAGTTCGAGGACACGGCCAAGGCGCGGGGCGGGCGCTCGACGGCAGGACCTACGGCGTCCCGGACGGCACCGACACCCGCGGCGTCTGGTTCAACAAGGAGATCTTCGCCAGGGCCGGGCTGCCCGCCGACTGGCAGCCGAAGACGTGGGACGACCTGCTGAGCGCCGCCCGCACGGTCAAGGCCGCGGTGCCGGACGTCATCCCGTTCAACGTCTACGCCGGCAAGGGCGTCGGCGAGGCGGCGTCGATGCAGGGCTTCGAGATGCTGCTGTACGGGACGGGCGACACCCTCTACGACCCGTCCCAGCAGAAGTGGGTCGTCGGGAGCACGGGCTTCACGGACGCGCTGCAGTTCCTGCGCACCGTCTACTCCGAAGGGCTCGGGCCCACCCCGCAGCAGGCGCTGGACCCGAACTGGACCAACACGACCACCGAGCAGCTGATCCCGCAGGGCCAGATCGCGATCAGCATGGAAGGCTCGTGGATCTCGCAGGACTGGCTGGAGACCGGGCCCATGCCGTGGCCCGAGTGGAGCACCGTCATGGGCTGGACCGCCATGCCGACACAGCAGGGCCAGGCGCCGGGAAGCGTGAGCATGTCGGGCGGCTGGACGTGGGCGATCCCGCAAAACGCCGACAACCCCGACATGGCGTGGGAGTTCATCACGCTGATCTCCGGCCGGGAGAACCAGCTGAAGTGGGCGGTCGACGGCGTGCAGATCCCGGTGCGGAAGGACGTCGCTGACGATCCGTCCTACACCGCCGCCAACCCGTCGAACGAGTTCTTCTCCTCGCTCGTGCCCACCACCAACTACCGGCCGGCCTACTCGCTCTACCCCCGGGTCTCCAACGAGATCCAGGTCGCCACGGAGTCCGTGATCACCGGCGGGGACGTCGCCGGCGCGGCCCGGAACTACGACGACCAGGTGCGCTCCCTCGCCGGTGACGCGGTGGTCGCAGCAACCGGCTCATGAGCACGGTCACGACCCTCCCGGGGCAGCGCCCTGCCGGGTCGGGCTCCCGCGGCACCCCGGCGCGGGTGGTCCTCCTGCGCGGCATGCCGCTGGCGCCGGCGGTCGCCCTGCTCGTGGTGTTCCTCGCCGGACCGGTGGCGTACTGCATCTGGTCGGCGTTCACGGACATGGCGCTCACCGGTGCCTCCGGTGCGACTTCGTCGGCCTGGAGAACTTCCGGCACGCCTTCACGAGCGCCGACTTCCACCTGTCGGTGCTGCTCACCGTGGTCTTCACCCTGGTGTCGGCGATCATCGGCCAGAACGTGCTCGGAATGAGCCTTGCCCTGCTGATGCGTGCCGGGCACCGGGTGGTGCGCACGGTCGTCAGCGCGATCGTGATCGGTGCGTGGGTCCTGCCCGAGGTGGTCGCCGGCTACCTGTGGTACGCCTACCTCGGCCAGGACGGGTCGTTCAACGCCATTCTCGGATGGCTGCGCCTCCCGGAGCAGAACTGGCTGTTCACCCTGCCGATCCTGGCGGTGTCGATCGCCAACATCTGGCGTGGCACGGCGTTCTCGATGCTCGTCTACGCGGCCGCGCTGTCCGAGGTGCCGAAGGAGATCGAGGAGGCCGCCACCGTCGACGGGGCGGGTACGTGGCGACGGTTGTTCTTCGTGACGCTGCCGATGGTGCGGCGCTCGATCGCGACGAACCTCATGCTCATCACGCTGCAGACGCTGTCGGTCTTCGGCCTGATCTGGACCATGACGCGGGGCGGGCCGAACAACCAGAGCACCACCCTCCCGATCTTCGCCTACCAGCAGGCCTTCCAGTTCTCCCAGCTCGGCTACGGCACAGCGCTGGCCCTGGTCCTGCTGCTCATCGGCGCGCTCTTCTCGCTCGTCTACCTGCGCGCGCTCCGGCTCGGGGAGAGCATGTCATGACCACCGAAACGCCGGTTGCCACGCAACCGGCCCCGTCCGGGCAGGCGCACGGCGGACACCGGGCCGGCCGGAGCCGGCGCCCGGCGCAGCTTGCCGGCAAGGCCGCGGTCAACCTCGTGCTGGCGCTGATCGGGGCCGCGTTCGTGGTGCCGATGCTGTGGCTGCTCCTGGGAGCGTTCAACGAGTCGGCCGGCCTGTCGGTGTCCTGGCCACAACCCTGGTCGCTCGGCAACTTCCGGGCGGTCCTCAACGAGGACACGACCTACCGGCCGATGCTCAACGGCTTCATCCTCTGCGGGGGTGCCACGCTCATCACCCTGGCGGCCTCGGTGCTGGCCGCTACCCGCTCTCGCGGTACCAGTCTCGGTTCAAGCGCCCGTTCATGCTCACCGTGTTGTTCACGACCGGCCTGCCGATCACCGCGATCATGGTGCCGGTCTACGGCCTGTTCGTGCAGCTCAACCTCATCGACACCTACGCCGGGACGATCCTGTTCATGGCGACCACCGCCCTGCCGATCGCCATCTGGCTCACGAAGAACTTCATGGACGCGGTGCCGATCGAGCTGGAGGAGGCCGCCTGGACCGACGGCGCCTCCCCGATGCAGGCGCTGCGCACGATCGTGATGCCGCTGATGTGGCCCGGGCTGTCGGTGGTGGCGATCTACACGTTCATCAACCTGTGGGGGAACTTCTTCGTCCCCTTCGTGCTGCTGCTGTCGAACGAGAACCTGCCGGCCTCGGTCAGCATCTTCACGTTCTTCAGCCAGTACGGCTCGGTGATCTACGGGCAGCTCGCCGCGTACTCGCTGATCTACTCGCTGCCCGCGCTGCTGCTCTACCTCGTGCTGTCGCGCCGCCTCGGCGGGGCCTTCGCGTTCGGAGGTGCGGTCAAGGGCTGAGCGGACTTCACACCGCGGGTGAAGCCCGGCCCGGGTGTGTGAAGTGGCTCGCCGGACCGCTCTGCGGGGCGAGCGCGGCCAGCACGGCCGCGACCGCGGGCACCCGCTCGACCCCGGGGCGGTGGAGCACGCCCACCGTGCGTGGGGCGAGGTCGGGGACGGGGTGGGCGCGCACGCCGTCGACGGCGGCCGCGCGCAGCGCCATCTCCGGCAGCACCGACACCGCTACTCCCCGGGCGACGAGGGCCTGCACGGCGACGTAGTCGTCGGTGACGTGCCGGATGTCCGGGGTGAAGCCGGCAGCGGCGCACGTCGAGACGAGGTGTGCGCGGCAGCGCTCGCACCCGCCACCCACGCCTCGTCCCGCAGCGCGGCGAGCCGCTCGACGCCGGGGTGGGCGGCGGGGAGCACGATCCGCACCGGGTCGGTGCCGAGGGGCCGCCACGCGAGGTCGGGTTCGGCGTCCTGCTCCGGGTAGCGGAACGCCAGCGCGAGGTGCACCGCGTTGGAGCGGACGAGCGCGGCGGCCTCCGGCGGTTCGGCCTCCTCCATCCGCAGTTGCACGCCGTCGCTCCGCTCGGCCAGTGCGGCGGCGACCGCGGGCACGACCACGGCCGCGGCCGACGGGAACGCAGCCACCCGGACGGTCCCCCGGCGCAACCCGACCAGCTCACCGACCTCCTCGCGCGCCGAGCGCAGCGCGGACTCCACGGCGTCGGCGTGGCGCAGCGCCGCGGTGCCTGCCTCGGTCGGCACCACCCCACCCGGTCCGCGCACCAGCAGCGGGGTGCCCGCCTCGCGCTCCAGGGCGGCGAGCTGCTGGCTCACGGCGGGCTGGGTCCACCCGAGCTCGCGCGCCCGCGCTGATCGAGCCCGCACGCACGACCGCACGGAAGGTGAGCAGCCTCCTCGGATCCATGCCATAAGCATGGCCGATGCCTGCGCCAGGAAGAACAGGGATTCCTATGACCCCGGGTCGCCCCGCACGATGGCCGCATGCAGCGGATCGGCGTGATCGGTGGGATGAGCTGGTACTCCACGGCCGAGTACTACAGGGTGATCAACGAGCGCGTGCAGGAGCGGCGGGGCGGTCACCACAGCGCCGACCTGCTCGTGCACTCGCTCGACTTCGCCGAGATCCGGCGCTGCCAGGTCGAGGGCGACTGGGAGCGCGCGGGGAAGATCATGGCGGCGAGCGCGGTCGGGCTGGCGGGCGCGGGCGCGAGCTGGTCGTGCTCGCGACGAACCTCATGCACAAGACGGCGGGCGCGATCGAGGACGCGGTCGCGGTTCCGTTCCTGCACATCGCGGACGCGGTGGCACAGGAGGCCACCGGGCTGGGCGCGCAGCACATCGGGCTGCTCGGCACCCGCCCGGTGCTGGAGGACGACTTCTACGCCGAGCGGCTCGCCCGCCACGGCATCGACGTGGTCGTGCCCGACGCCCCCACCCGCGCCCGGCTCGACGAGATCATCTTCGGGGAGCTCACGGTGGGCGAGGTGCGCCCGGACTCACAGGCCGCGCTGCATGCAGCGGTCACCCGGCTCACGACGGACGGCGCGCAGGCCGTGGCTCTGGCCTGCACGGAGCTGGAGCTGCCGATCACAGCCGCCGAGGTCCCGCTGATCGCCACCGCCCGCACCCACGCCCTGGCGGCCGCCGACCGAGCCCTGGCGACGTGATTCCCGACTTCACACACCGAAACCCCGCTTCACACAGGGCCGGCCTGTGTGAAGCGGGGTCTGGGTGTGTGAAGTCCTGCCTAGACGCGGAAGCCCAGGGCGCGGAGCTGCTCCCGACCGTCGTCGGTGATCTTGTCGGGGCCCCACGGGGGCATCCAGACCCAGTTGATCTTGATGTCGTCCACCAGGCCGGGACCGATGAGCGCGCCGCGCGCCTGCTCCTCGATGACGTCGGTCAGCGGGCAGGCCGCGGACGTGAGGGTCATGTCGATCGTGGCGACGCCGTTCTCGGCCTGGATGCCGTAGACGAGGCCCAGGTCGACGACGTTGATGCCCAGCTCGGGGTCGACCACGTCGCGCATGGCCTCCTCGAGGTCGTCGAGCGAGACCCCCTCCGCCGCGGCGGCGGGCGGCTCGGGCATGCCGGCAGCGCCGCGCACGACCTCTTCGGTGTCGGTGACGTGCTCACTCATGTGGTTGCCTCCTCCGGCTCGACGCTACCGTTCGCGGCACGCGAGACAGCGTCCTTGAATGCCATCCACCCGAGCAACGCGCACTTGACCCGCGCCGGGTAGCGGGCCACCCCGGCGAACGCGACGCCGTCGCCGAGCACGTCCTCGTCGGGCTCGACCTGCCCGCGCCCCTGCGCCATCTCCTGGAACGCGGCCAGCACCGCACCGGACTCCTCGATCGACCGGCCGACCACGAGTCGGTGAGCACCGACGCCGAGGCCTGGCTGATCGAGCAGCCGAGCGTCTCGTAGGAGACGTCGGTGATCGTGGAGCCGTCGAGCTTCACCCGCAGCGTGATCTCGTCGCCGCAGGTCGGGTTGATCTGGAACGACTCGGCGTCGAACGGTTCGCGCAGACCGGCGCCGTGTGGCGACCGGTAGTGGTCCAGGATGATCTCCTGGTACATCTGTTCCAGCTGCATGTCGGCTCAGCTCACCCCGAAGAACTCGCGGGCCGCGCGCACGCCGTCGATCAGCGCGTCGACCTCGTCGAGGGTGTTGTACACCGCGAAGGACGCCCGCACGGTGGCCGCCACGCCGAACCGGCGGTGCAGCGGCCACGCGCAGTGGTGTCCCACCCGGACCGCGATCCCCCGGTCGTCGAGCACCTGGCCAGCGTCGTGGGCGTGCACCCCGTCGACGACGAACGCGACGGTGCCGCCGCGCTCCTCGAGCGTGCGGGGCCCGATGATCCGCACGCCCGGCACGTCGGCGAGGCCGTCGAGCGCCGCCCGGGCGAGCCGCAACTCGTGGGCGTGCACGCGGTCCATGCCGATCTCCGACAGGTAGTCGACCGCCGCACCCAGGCCGACGGCCTGCGACGTCATCGGCACGCCCGCCTCGAACCGCTGCGGCGGCGGGGCGTAGGTGGAGCCCTCCATCCGCACCAGCTCGATCATCGACCCGCCGGTGAGGAACGGCGGCATCGCGGCCAGCAGCTCGGCACGCCCGTACAGCACGCCGATGCCCGACGGACCGAGCATCTTGTGGCCGGAGAACGCCGCGAAGTCGACACCCAGGTTCGTCAGGTGCACCGGCATGTGCGGCACGGACTGGCAGGCGTCGAGCAGCGTGAGCGCGCCGACGGCCTGCGCCCGCCGCACCAGCTGTCCGACCGGCAGGATCGTGCCGAGCACGTTGGACTGGTGCGCGAACGCCACCAGTTTGGTGCGCTCCGTCAGCTCCACCGAGTCGATGTCGAGCCTGCCGTCGTCGTCGACGGAGTACCAGCGCAGCGTGGCACCGGTGCGCCGGCACAGCTCCTGCCAGGGCACCAGGTTGGCGTGGTGCTCCAGCTCGGTGATCACGATCTCGTCGCCGGGGCCGAGGGCGAACCGCTCCGTCTCCGGGCCGAGGCCGTGCGCACCGACGAGTTGCCCATCGCGTAGGCGACGAGGTTGATCGCCTCGGTGGCGTTCTTCGTGAACACCACCTCGCCCGGGTCGGCGCCGACGAACGCGGCGATCCGCGCCCGCGCCGACTCGTAGGCGTCGGTGGCCTCCTCGGCGAGCTGGTGGGCACCGCGGTGCACGGCCGCGTTGTGCTGCTCGAGGAACGCCCGCTCGGCGTCGAGCACCTGTCGCGGCCGCTGCGAGGTGGCACCGGAGTCGAGGTAGACCAGGCGCCGCCCGTCGCGGACGGTGCGGGTGAGGATCGGGAAGTCCGCTCGGATCTTCCCGGTGTCCGGCCCCGCGAGATCGGGAGCCTCGAGCGCGGTCATCAGACCGTCGCCTCGGCCTTCCCGCCCGTGAACCGCACGTACCCGTTGCGCTCCAGCTCGTCGGCCAGCTCGGGGCCGCCGGACTCGACGACCCGGCCGCCTGCGAACACGTGCACGCGGTCGGGGCGGATGTGCTGCAGGATCCGGGTGTAGTGCGTGATCAGCAGCACGCCGGTGTCGCTGCCCTCGCGGTAGCGGTTCACGCCCTCGGACACGACGCGCAGCGCGTCGACGTCGAGGCCGGAGTCGGTCTCGTCGAGGATGGCGAACTTCGGCTGCAGCAGCGCGAGCTGCAGCACCTCGTGGCGCTTCTTCTCGCCGCCGGAGAAGCCTCGTTGACCGAGCGCTCTGCGAAGTCTGAGTCGATGTCGAGGTCGCTCATCGCGCCCTTGACCTCCTTGACCCAGGTGCGCAGCTTCGGCGCCTCGCCGCGCACCGCGGTGGCCGCGGAGCGCAGGAAGTTCGACATCGACACGCCGGGCACCTCGACCGGGTACTGCATGGCGAGGAAGAGGCCCGCGCGGGCGCGCTCGTCGACCGTGAGCGCGAGCAGGTCCTGGCCGTCGAGCGTGACGCTGCCCGAGGTGATCTCGTACTTCGGGTGGCCGGCGATCGCGTAGGCCAGCGTGGACTTGCCGGACCCGTTGGGGCCCATGATCGCGTGCGTCTCGCCGGTGCGGACCGTGAGGTCGACGCCCTTCAGGATCTCCTTGGCGCCGTCGTCGGTCGCGATCGAGACGCGCAGGTCCTTGATCTCCAGGGTGGACATGTTCTGTGGGTGCTCCGTGGTGGTGGGGGTTCAGACGCCGGTGACTGCCAGCTCGGCCTCGACGGCCGCCTCGAGGCGTTCGCGCAGCTCGGGCAGGGGGATCTTGGACAGGATCTCGCCGAAGAAGCCGCGGACGACCAGGCGGCGCGCGACGTCCTCGGGGATGCCGCGGCTCTGCAGGTAGAACAGCTGCTCGTCGTCGAACCGGCCGGTGGCGCTGGCGTGGCCGGCACCGGTGATCTCGCCGGTCTCGATCTCCAGGTTGGGCACCGAGTCGGCGCGGGCGCGCTCGGTGAGCACGAGGTTCCGGTTGAACTCGAACGTCTCGGTGGCCTCGGCGGCGGCCCGGATGACGACGTCGCCGATCCAGACGGTGTGGGCACCATCGCCCTGCAGCGCGTTCTTGTAGAGCACGTCGGAACGGCAGTGCGGCACCGAGTGGTCGACGAGCAGCCGCTGCTCCAGGTGCTGACCCGCGTCGGCGTAGCCCAGCCCGCGCAGCTCGGCGTCGCCACCGGGGCCTGCGTAGGAGACGGTCTCGCTGACGCGCACCAGGTCGCCGCCGAGCGACACCGACGTGGAGCGCAGCGTGGCGTCGCGGCCCACCGAGTAGTGGCGCGCGCCCACGTGCACCGCGTCGTCGGCCCACTCGTCGGTGACGACGAGGTCCAGGCGCGAGCCGTCGGCGAGCACGACCTCGAGGTTGTCGGCGACCGTGCCCGACCCGCGGTGCTCGACCACGACGGTGGCCTGCGTGAGCCGGGTGGTGCGCAGCTGCAGGTGCCCTGCGGCGGTACGTCCCTCCCCCGGCCCGGTGACCGTGATCGTGACCGGTCCCGGCGTGCCGTCGACCGTGACGACGACGGCCTCGCGGAACGCCGACCACGCCGCCGCGGCGACCCGGTCGGCGGGAACGCCGCCCTCGCCGAGCCGCGGGTCGTCGCGGCCAACGGTCTCGACCGTGACCCCCTCGACGGGGGACACCGCGACATCGGTGGCGGTGTCCAGGGACGCGGTGCCGTCGTGCAGGCCGCGCAGCCTCCGCAGCGGGGTGAACCGCCAGCTCTCCTCGCGACCACCAGGGACCTCGAACGCCTCGACGTCGAAGGAGGTGAACCGGTCGATCGCGGACGAGATCGGGCTCTCGCCCTGCCCCTTCTTGGCCCCCTTCAGCTCGGGGGCGAGGCCGGCAACTTCTGGAGCCGTCATCCGACCGCGCCCTCCATCTGCAGCTCGATCAGCCGGTTCAGCTCCAGCGCGTACTCCATGGGCAGCTCGCGCGCGATGGGCTCGACGAACCCGCGCACGACCATCGCCATGGCCTCGTCCTCGGTGAGTCCGCGGCTCATCAGGTAGAACAGCTGGTCGTCGCTCACCTTCGAGACCGTGGCCTCGTGGCCCATCGTGACGTCGTCATTGCGCACGTCGACGTACGGGTAGGTGTCGGACCGCGAGATGGTGTCGACCAGCAGCGCGTCGCACTTCACCGTGGACCGGCTGTGGTGGGCACGCGGGTTGACCTGCACCAGGCCGCGGTAGGACGTGCGGCCACCGCCACGCGCCACCGACTTGGAGATGATCGTCGAGGACGTGTGCGGCGCCAGGTGCACCATCTTCGCGCCGGCGTCCTGGTGCTGGCCCTCGCCGGCGAACGCGATCGAGAGCACCTCGCCCTTGGCGTGCTCACCCATGAGCCAGACGGCCGGGTACTTCATGGTGACCTTGGAGCCCAGGTTGCCGTCGACCCACTCCATGGTGGCGCCCTCTTCGGCCTTCGCGCGCTTGGTCACCAGGTTGTAGACGTTGTTCGACCAGTTCTGGATGGTCGTGTAGCGGCAGCGGCCGCCCTTCTTCACGACGATCTCGACGACGGCCGAGTGCAGCGAGTCGGTCTTGTAGATCGGCGCGGTGCAGCCCTCGACGTAGTGCACGTAGGCACCCTCGTCGACGATGATCAGCGTGCGCTCGAACTGGCCCATGTTCTCGGTGTTGATCCGGAAGTAGGCCTGCAGCGGGATGTCGACGTGCACGCCCGGCGGCACGTAGATGAACGACCCGCCCGACCACACGGCCGAGTTCAGCGCGGAGAACTTGTTGTCACCGGCCGGGATGACGGACCCGAAGTACTCCTTGAAGAGCTCCGGGTGCTCCTTCAGACCGGTGTCGGTGTCCAGGAAGATGACGCCCTGCTCCTCCAGGTCCTCGCGGATCTGGTGGTAGACGACCTCGGACTCGTACTGCGCGGCGACACCGGCGACCAGGCGGGCCTTCTCGGCCTCCGGGATGCCCAGCTTGTCGTAGGTGTTCTTGATGTCCTCGGGCAGGTCCTCCCAGGAGGAGGCCTGCTTCTCGGTGGACCGCACGAAGTACTTGATGTTGTCGAAGTCGATGTCCGACAGGTCGGCGCCCCAGCGCGGCATCGGCTTGCGCTCGAACAGGTCGAGCGCCTTCAGCCGGAAGTCGAGCATCCACTTCGGCTCGCTCTTCATCTGCGAGATGTCGGCGACGACATCCGCCGACAGCCCACGGCGGGCGGAGGCGCCAGCGACGTCTGAATCGGCCCAGCCGAAGTCGTAGCGGCCGAGCGTCGCGAGCGTCTCCTCCTGGGTGAGTGCCTCAGGAGTGGTCGTCATGCGTCCTCCCTGCAGGGACGGTCGTGGTGGTTTCGTGCTTCCGCTGGGTGTCGGGAGCGTCCAGCGGAACGTGGGTGGTGCACGCGGAGTCGCCGCGCGCGATGGTGGCGAGCCGCTGCACGTGGGTGCCGAGCAGGGCGGCGAACGCCTGGGTCTCGGCCTCGCACAGCTCCGGGAACGCCGTCGCGACGTGCGCCACCGGGCAGTGGTGCTGGCACAGCTGCACGCCGGTCCGCGACTCGCGGGCCTGCGCCGCGTAGCCGTGGGCGGTGAGCAACGCGGCGAGCGCCTCGGCGCGCTCGTCCGGCCGGGGAGCCGCCGCGACCTGCTGCGCCCCCGAGGCCAGCAGCGCGTCGACCCGGCTGCGGGCGAACCCGCGCACCGCGGACTCGCCGCCGTGCTCCGCGAGGTACTGCAGCGCGGCGACGGCCAGCTCGTCGTAGCCGTGGCCGAACCGGGCCCGGCCGGCGTCGGTGAGCAGGTACTCCCTCGCCGGGCGGCCCCGCCCGCGCCGACCCCGCCGGGGGGCCTCGCGAGCCTCGGCCTCCCCGTCGGCGAGCAGCGCGTCGAGATGGCGCCGGACCGCCGGGGCCGAGAGCTCGAGCTCCGCGGCGACGGCCGCCGCGGTGATCGGGCCCTGCTCCATGAGCAGCCTGGCCACCGCTTCCCGCGTGCGGCCCTCACCCGTCGACGCGCCCTCGTGCGGGCGGACGTCGACCGGCGCGGCGGGCCGAGCGGTTTTCACAACAACAGTCTTGCCTATATCCGCGGCGAGGGCAAAGCCGCCCCGGCGGAGGTGAGCACAGTCACGTCCGGGTGCGCCCGCCGGGGCCGGGGAAGGCCGATTCGACACGGGGTGACGTCCGCGCAGGAGCCACTGGATACGCTGCCTCCCATGGTCGCCCGTGAGCTCGACGCCGCCGAGAATCATGCGGTGACGACGGCCACCACGACCGACCAGGAACCTGCTCCCGTGCGCGACCCCAGCCGGATCGCCCGGCGGGTCGGGCTGACCGGCACGCTGCTCATGGCGGCGGGCGGGCTCGGCGCGGGTGCACTACCGGTGCCCAACCCGCTGTTCGGGCTGCGGTTGCTGGGTCTGCCCAGCCGCAACACGACCATCGCCATCGCCGTCACCTACACCGGCATCTGCCTGCTCGTGCTCGCGTGGCTGTGGGTCGGCAAGATGCTGCGCGCCCGCGGCGCCGTGCCACCGGCACCCACGCCGGCACAGCTCGCCCGCACCGCGGTGCTGTGGGCCGTGCCGCTCGCGCTCGCGCCGCCGCTGTTCTCCCGCGACGTCTACAGCTACCTCGCGCAGAGCGCCACCCTCGCCCGCGGCCTCGACCCCTACGTGCTCGGGCCCGCCGAGGCCCTCGGCGTCGACGACCCGCTCACCCGCAGCATCCCCACGATCTGGCGCGACACCCCCGCCCCCTACGGCCCGCTGTTCCTCATCCTCGGCCGCGGCATCACCGCGCTGTCGGGCAACAACGTCGTGCTCGGCATCTTCGAGTACCGGTTGCTCGCGCTCGCCGGGCTCGGGCTGATCCTGTGGGCCCTGCCCAAGCTCGCCCGCCGCTGCGGGCTCGACACCGGCCTGGCCATGTGGCTCGGGGCGGCCAACCCGCTCGTCCTGTTCCACCTCGTGAGCGGCATCCACAACGAGGCCCTCATGGTCGGTCTCATGCTCGCGGGCTTCGAGATCGGGCTGCGGGCGGGCGACCGGCTGCTCGACCGCGAACTGCTCGTCGGTGCGCTGCTCATCGTCGCCGCGTCGGCGATCAAGCTGCCCGCCATCCTCGCGCTGGGGTTCCTCGGCATGGAGTGGGCCAGGCGCCGCGGCGGCCGCATCAGCAACGTCGTGCCCGTCGCCGGGATGTTCGGCCTGCTCGCGGTGGCCTGCTACGTGCCGTTGTCGGTGGGCACCGGGGTCGGCATCGGCTGGCTGAAGACCCTCGACATCCCGCAGCTCATCAGGAGCTGGATGTCGATCACCACCGACCTCGGCATGATCGCCGGGCAGGTCGGCATCGTCGCCCGGCTGGGCGACCACACCGACTCCGTGCTCGCCGTCTCCCGCACCATCGGCCTCGCCGCGTCGGCCGTGCTCGTCCTGCTGCTGCTGTTCGCCGTGCTGCGGGGCCGCGTCGACGCCATCACCGGCATGGGCACCGGGCTCGGCGCGGTCGTGCTGCTGGGCCCCGTCGTGCACCCCTGGTACCTGCTGTGGGCCGCCATCCCGCTCGCCGCCACCCGGGGCCTGCCCCGCTACCGGCGCGCCGCCCTCGCCGCATCGGCCGCGCTCGCCCTGCTCGTGCCGCCCACCGGCGCCGACTTCCAGTTCCGCGCGTTCCAGCTGCCGCTCGCGATCGTCGCGGGCCTCGGGATCCTGCTGGTCTTCCTGCTCGTCCTGCGCCGCCACCTCGCAGGCCAGAGCGGTCCCGACATCGACGTGCTGCCCGGCCGCGGACCGGTCCCGGCGCCCGAGACCGCGCCCTGAGCGCGCCGCCTTAAGCTCGACGCTCGTGAGAACCGCGCCGCCCGACCGGGCGCCCGCCGTCACGGTCGAAGGACTGGTGAAACGCTACGGCCGCACCACCGCGGTCGACGGGCTCGACCTCGAGCTGCCCACCGGGTCCGTCCTGGCGCTGCTCGGGCCCAACGGCGCAGGCAAGACCACCACGGTCGAGATCTGCGAAGGGTTCCTGCGCGCCGACGCCGGCGAGGTGCGGGTGCTCGGCGTCGACCCGGCGGGCGCGCCGGACGCCCTGCGCGCCCGCATCGGCGTGATGCCGCAGGGTGGCGGCGCGTACCCGGGGGTGCACGCCGCCGAGATGCTGCGGCTGGTCGCCGCCTGCTCCGCCCACCCGCTCGACATCGGCTGGCTCTCCACCGTGCTCGGGCTCGACGGCTGCGCCCGCACCCCGTACAAGCGGCTCTCCGGCGGCCAGCAGCAGCGGCTCGCGCTCGCGTGCGCCATCGTGGGCCGCCCCGAGCTGGTGTTCCTCGACGAGCCCACCGCCGGGATGGACCCGCAGGGCCGCAGGCTGGTCTGGGAGCTGATCCGCGCGCTGCGCCGCGACGGCGTGTCCGTGCTGCTCACCACCCACCTGATGGAGGAGGCGGAGGCGCTGGCCGACCAGGTCGTGATCGTCGACGGCGGGCGGGTCGTCGCCCAGGGCTCCCCCGCGGCCCTCACCGCCACCGGAGGGCAGCAGGAGCTGCGCTTCCGCGCCCGGCCCGGCATGGACGTCGCCGCGCTCGCCGCGGCGCTCCCCGCGGGCTACGGCGCCGACGAGCCCGTCGCCGGGCGCTACGTCGTGCAGGGCCGCATCGACCCGGCCGTGCTGTCCACCATCACGAACTGGTGCGCAGAGAACGGCGCGCTCGCCGACGACGTGCAGGTCGCACGGCGCAGCTCGAGGACGTCTTCCTGGAGCTCACCGGGCGGGAGCTGCGGTCATGACGCCACCGACGTTCCCCAACGGCACCTTCACGCCCCGGCCGCGCGGGCGCGCCCCTCACGATGCTCGCCGCCCAGTCCGGCACCGAGCTGCGCCTCGCACTGCGCCACGGCGAGCAGGTGCTGCTCACGATGCTGGTCCCGGTCGTGCTGCTCGTCGGGCTCACGCTGCTGGCCGTGGTGCCGCTGCCCGAGCCGCGGATCGCCACCGTCGCGCCGAGCGTGCTCGCGCTCGCCGTGATGTCCACCGCGTTCACCGGGCAGGCCATCGCGCTCGGCTTCGACCGGCGATACGGCGTGGTGCGCAGGCTCGCCGCCACCGCGCTCCCCCGCTGGCTGCTCGTGGCCGGGCGGCTCGTCGCCGTGCTCGGCGTCGTGGCCGTCCAGGTCGTGCTGCTCGGCGCCATCGCCGCCGCACTGGGCTGGCGGCCCGCACCGGCGGGCGTCGGGTGGGCGTTGCTGCTGGTGCTGCTGGGCTGCGCCGCGTTCGCCGCCCTCGGCATGCTGCTCGGCGGGTCGCTGCGCGCCGAGATCACCCTCGCCGTCGCCAACCTCGTCTGGTTCGTGCTGCTGCTCGCGGGCGGCATCGTGATCCCGGTGAGCCAGCTGCCGGGCCCCCTCGCCACGGTGGCGGCGGCCCTACCGTCGGGTGCGCTGGCGGAGGGCCTGCGCCACACGCTGGCCACCGGCGCGCCCCGGCGGCCGGCACGGTGCTCGTGCTCCTCGCGTGGACGGCGGCCGGCACCGCGCTCGCGATCCGCTTCGTCCGCCTGCGCTGAGACTTCACACATCCGGCAGTGGCTTCACACAAGGCCGGCCTTCTGTGAAGCCGGTCCTGGGTGTGTGAAGTCTCGCGGCGGTCAGGCCCGCACGGGGCGGCCCGGCAGCGCGGTCAGGTCGAGCTCCCCCTCCCGCACCACCGCGCGCCCGTTGACCAGGACGTGGCGGAAGCCGGTGCTCGGGCGGGTGGTGTCGGTGTAGGTGGCCCGGTCGGCGACCGTGTCCGGGTCGAACACCACGACGTCGGCGTCGGCTCCGGGGCGCAGCCGCCCCTTGCGGGCCATCGACGGCGCGACGGCCGCCACGACCTGCGCCGGCACCAGGCTCGCCCGGCGCACCGCCTCCGGCAGGGTCAGCGCACCGGTCTCCCGCACGAGCAGGCGCAGCGTGCGGGAGAACGTGCCGGCCGTGCGCGGGTGCGTCACCGCGTCGGGCGGCAGCGGCCAGCGCATCGGGTCGAACGGGGTGGTGCGCCAGATCGGCGATGCGGCGTCGCTCGCCACCGCGGTGTCGGGGAAGACCAGTGCCCGCTGCAGCACCGCGCGCGCCGACGGGTCGGCCTCGTCGAGCAGGTGCACGAGCACCCAGTCGCCCTCGTTCGAGCTGCGCATCCGCCGCAGCTCCGCCTCGTCGGCCATGCGCCGCCCGGTCGCCAGGTGCTGGATCGCCGACGGGCCGATGTCGCGGCGGTGCAGCACCTCCGGGGCGAGGAACGCGGCACCGATGCCCGTCATGCCGGTGCCGTACGGGTAGGCCTCCGTCGTGACGGTGGCCCCGTTCGCCCTGGCTCGCTCCACCAGGGCGTGCACGCGATCGACGTGGCGCAGCGACGTGCTGTTGACGTGGCAGTAGTGCATGTGGGCGCCGGTCTCCCCCGCCGCCCGCACGATCTCCTCGGCGCCGTCGATCGGCGTGTCCGGGTCCTGCTCCACCAGCTCGCGGGCGTGGGTGTAGGTCGGCACGCCGTGGCGCGCGGCCAGGCCCGCCACCGCGACGTACTCGTCGGGGCCGACCCGCGGGGCGTACCCGACGAGGATGCCGATGCCGAGCGCGCCGTCGGCCAGGTCGGCCTCCAGCAGCGCCAGTATCCGCTCGACCTGCGCCCGGCCCGCCTCCCGCTGCCACTCGGGAACACCCATGTTCCCGATCACGTCGTGCGCCGACCCGGTGGTCGGGAGACCGGCGAGGACGTTCAGGCGCGCCGCGGCCCAGCACGTCGAGAAGCCGTAGTTGACGGGGCGGCCCTCGGCGGCGGCGCGGGCGTACGCGGCCCCGACCGGGTGCACGCCCGCCTCCAGCTCGAGCGCCGTGGTGACGCCGTCGAGCACCTGCAGCCGCTGACCGGGGATGTCGTCGCAGTGGCTGTGCAGGTCGACGAACCCGGGCGCGACGACGTGCCCGCGGACGTCGAGGACCTCCCGCCCGTCCAGCTCGCGGTCGCTCACCGCGACGACGGTGTCCCCGTCGATCGCGACGTCGCGCACGGCGTCGGTGCCCGACTCCGGGTCGATCACCCGCCCGCCGCGCAGCACCAGGTCGTGGACGCTCACGAAATGACCTCCTCGGTGGGGGCGCCCAGCCGCAGGTCGGCGGGGCGCGACGACGTCACGAGGGCGATCAGGGCCGCGGCCACCGTGGTGACGACCAGGAACCCGAACGCCGCCGCGAAGTCGAACGCTTCGGCGAGCCAGCCCATCACGAGCGGGGCGAGCACGCCCGCCAGCTGGCCGCCGGTGTTGACCAGGCCCATCCCGGACCCGATCAGCTCGCGGGCAGTGCGCGGATCGGCATGCCGAGGATGCCCATCGTCGCGAGGCCGCTGAACGCCATGGCCAGCGTCTGGTAGACGGTGAACGCGGTGGTGCTCTCCGCCTGCAGCATGAGCACGAGCAGCACCGCGGAGACCGCGAGCACCGGCACGACGAGCAGGCGGGCCCGGTCGTCGAACCACCGGCTCATCAGCCACCCCCCGACCACGGCGCTCACCGCGGTGATCAGCAGCGGGATCGCCGACGACAGCCCGGCCGCCACCAGCGAGAGCCCCCTCGCCTCGTACAGGTAGCTGGGGACCCACGTGATCATCCCGTAGCTGAGCATGTTGAAGCACGCGAAGAGCGCCGCGTACCGCCACACCGCGCCGTTGCGCAGCACCTGGGCGGCCCCGGCCGCGGTCGCGGCCTGCTCCCCCTCCGCCACCGCGTCCAGCTCGGTGACCTCCCGCGGGAGGGGCCGCGGCAGCAGCCACCACATCAGCAGACCCAGCACCACGCCGCCGAGCGCGACGACCCAGAACGTGTGGCGCCACCCGATGGCGACGATGATCGGCGCCACCACGAGCGGCGCGAGCCCCGCGCCGATGCTGTTGGAGGCGAGCATCAGCCCGGCGCTTCGGTTGCGGGTCTGCGGCGGTGTGCGCTCGGCCAGCGCCTTGAACGACGCACCGGGGAACAGCGCCTGCGCCACCCCGAACAGGCAGCGGACGGCCAGCAGCGCGACCAGCCCGCCGACCATCCCGGTGGTGGCGGTGAACACCGACCACGCCACGAGCGAGACCACCAGGAGCGGACGCGCCCCGAAGCGGTCGGCCGCCAGCCCGCCGGGCACCTGGAACACCATGTAGGCGATCGCGAACGCCGAGACGACGAGGCCCTGCTGCGTCTTGTCGAGCGCGAGGTCGGCACCGAGGAACGGCAGCGCGACCCCGATCATGACGCGGTCGATGTAGTCGATCACGAACACGCCCATGAGCAAGGCGATCGTGACCGTCGACGTCCGGCGGACGACCGCCTCGTCGGGCTCGGCGCCGGTATCGGCGGCGTCGTGTCGGTTCACCGGCTGTCCTCCGTGGTCGGGGCGATGGGCGATTGTCTGGCCCGCGCCACCCGCCGACGCTTTGTCCGTCCGTGAGAATCGGAGGCCTCCGATCTGGACGATCCTGCAACCAGGAAGCTGCGCCCCGCGCGTGACGATCGGACGCCGGGGCGAGCGAGGAAGGGACGGCGATGACACCGGTTCCCGGCGTGCCGCTCTCCCGCGCGCTCCGCGAGATGGGTAGCACGCTCCTCACGGCCGTGGCGCAGCCGCGACCCGACCCCGTCGTCACCGGCGTCGCGGTCCACGACCCCGCCGACGGCGGGCACGGCGACCCGGTGCGGCCGGGCACGGTCGTGCTCGGGGGTGGGCGTGGCCGGCCCCGAGCAGGCGTGCGGCCTGCTCGACGCGCTGGGACGCGCCGGGGCCGCCGCGCTCGTGCTGCGCGCCCAGCCGCCCGCGGAGCTGCACGCCGCCGCCGACGCGGCGGGGGTCGCGGTGCTGGTCGCGGCGGCCGTGCCGTGGTCGCAGCTGCTCGTGCTGCTGCGCACCGCGGTCGACACCCCCGGCGAGGACCCCGTCGGCCACTCGCTCGGCGACCTGTTCGCGCTCTCCAACACCGTGGCCGCCGCGCTCGGCGGGGCCGTCACGATCGAGGACCGCGCCTCGCGCGTGCTCGCGTTCTCCGGCAACCAGGCGGTGGCCGACGAGGCCAGGGTCGCGACCGTCCTGGGCAGGCGGGTGCCCGCCGAGTGGCGCGACCGGCTCACCGAGGCGGGCGTGTTCGACCGGCTCTACTCGTCGGAGGAACCGATCGAGGTCGCCCTCCCGGTTCCCGGTCTGCACCCGCGGGTCGCCGTCGCGGTGCGGGCCGGCGCGGAGCTGCTCGGATCCATCTGGGCCACCACGGACGGCCCCCTCGACGCCGACCGGCGCCACACCCTCGTCTCGGCGGCGCGCACCGCGGCGCTGCACATCCTGCAGGAACGTGCCGTCGAGTCCGCCGGACGCAGGCGCGGGCCGAGCTCGCCGCCGGCATGCTGGACGGCGGGCCGCCGCGGCCGACGCGGCGCGCAGGCTCGGGCTGCCTGCCGGGCCGCTC
>MKJV01000153.1 GCA_001942185.1 Pseudonocardia sp. CNS-004 | reverse complement strand
GACGCGACGGTCCGGGCGGCCCGGTCGACGCTCCTGGGCGCCGGCCAGGGCCGCGGCCGGGCGTGCACGGCGGCCACGGCGGCGCGACGGGACGTGGTGATCGTGTGGCGCGCGACGTCGTCGAGGCGTTCGACCAACGCCCGGACGATCTCGCCCGCGCCGGTGGTGCCGAGCTCGTCGTCGAGGCGGGAGGCGACGTCGAGCTGCTCCCGCCACAGGTCCAGCGCGGCCCGGTCGAGCGCTGCGGCCGCGCCGAGGGCGGCCCGGAACCGGGCCGTGGCGCCGGCGCCCTCCGGGTCGGCGGGCGGGCCCGCGATGCCGAGCTCCGCGGGTGTGCGGCCGTACAGCTCGGCGAGCAGGCCTCGGTACTGCGGCTCGGGCAGCGCGTGGCCGTTCTCCCACCGCGACAGCAGCGTCTTGAGGCTCGCCGCCCCCGCCACCGGGGCGCCGCGTGACCGGGCGAGCGCGGCGAGCTCGCGCGCCGCCTGCGGCTGCGACCACCCGCGTGCCTCCCGCGCCGCCCTCAGTCCACCGCGCCCGCTCACGGGACGCCGAGCGCCCAGCCGTCGACGGCGCCGTCGACGCGGGTCTGCGGCCCGACGAGCAGGGTGCCCATCAGGCCCGTCGGAGCGACTGTGTCGACGTCGAGGAACGTGGAGACGGCCGTCCGGTCGAGCACCACGTCGTCCCCGAACCTGGCGCGCTGGAACGAGAGCCCGCCGTCGAGCCGGGCCTCGCGCAGGTCGAGCCGTCCCAGGAAGGTGGCGTCGGTGAACAGGACCGGCTTGGTGGCCTCCATGTGCCCCAGCCGCGAGATGCCGTGGAACCGGGCCCGTCGCGCCGTGAGCCGTCCGATCCGCCTGCCCTCCAGGCGGAGGTGATCGAGGCGGGCCCCGGAGAGGTCGAGGTCGTACCTCCGAGGGTCTGGGTTCTCGCCCCACGGGAGGACGTCGGCGATCAGGCGCTGGGCGGTGCGCCGCACCTCCAGCTCCCGATCTGCCGCCGGGTCGCTCGCGGCCGGGTCGCCGTCGGGCGCGTCGCGCAGCTCGGGGTGCTCGAACGGGCGCCGCAGGTAGGCGCACAGGACGTCGAGCACCGTCTGCTTGTACCGCGGCGTGGAGGTCGCGAGCCACGCGAGCGAGTGCAGCGCCCCGACCCGCACCTGGTCGGCCTCGTTGCCGAGCAGCTCGACGGACCGCGCGAAGCGCTCGTCGGCGACCTTCTCGCCCTCCAGGCCGTGGCGGGCCTCCTCGACCCGGCGCCTGCGGTCGTTGAGCCACAGCGCGTAGAGCGCGACGACAGCGCCTCCGCTCAGCGCCCCCGTGCGCACCGCCTCCGAACGCGGCGCCGCGGGATCGACGAGCAGGAGCGCGACCGTGGTGGCCACCGTGACCGCGATCGCCGCGAGCACCGTGGTCAGCAGCATCAGCCGACCCTTCACGGCACCTCCTGGCCATCGTCGTGGTTCGAGGATGTCGGGGGTGCGGCTTAGTGTCAACGGGGTTGCCGCAACATGGCGGTAACACCTGCGAGGGGGGCGACGGTGGATCTCACGACGTGCTCGGTCTGGGCGCTTGCCGGCTCGGCGGGCGGTGCGGTCGGCGGCTACTGCGTGGGCAGGCGGAGGCGGAAGGTGCGTCCCGGAGCGGGCAGCGGGCCCGGGCCGCGCGGGAGGCGGCGGGGCCGCACGAAGGGCGGGAGGAGGGTCGGGGCGCCGATGCGGTCGTGGCCGGGCGGCGCCGGGCATCAGCGCCGCCCGTCGACGGCGCGGAGGGTGGCGACGCGGAGCGGGGGTGAGCCGCGGAACTGCTCAGGTGCGGTGGAGCCCGTCGGGTTCCTCGAAGTCGCCCGCCGCCTGTCGCACCCGGCCCAGCAGCAGGGTGAGCTGCGACTCCTCGTCGGGGGTCAGGCCGCTGAGGCCGAAGTCGATGGCGGTCACCGACTTGGTGGCCTCCTCCCGCAGGGAGGAGCCTGCTTCGGTGATCTCCACCAGCGTCGCCCGCCGGTCGGTGGGGTGCGGGATGCGGCGCACGAGGCCGTCGGCCTGCAGCCGGTCGACGATGTTGGTCACGCTGGTGGGGTGCAGTTGCAGCCGCTCGCCCATCACGCGCATGGGCAGGCGCCCGGTCCGGGAGAAGGTGAGCAGCACGAGCGCCTCGTAACGGGCGAAGGTCAGCCCGTGCGGCTTGAGCGCGCCGTCCACGGCGGAGAGGAGGATCTGCTGCACCCGCATCACGCTGGTCACCGCGGCCATCGTGCGGGCCGGGCCGATCCGCGCATCCCACAGCTCGGCGGCGCGCATGATCGGGTCGAAGGGTAGCGGCTGCCGGCTGGCCATGGCTCGCGACGTTAGCAGTGTTGCTGTCACGAGCCGGGGAACGCGCAGGGCTCGCGGTGGCCGGTGATGCTGGTGCAGGGTGTCGGCATGCTCTTCGCCTTCAGCATCTCCCCTGCCGGCACGCCCGGCGACAGCGTGAGTGCGGCCGTCGCCGACGCCGTCCGCGTGGTCCGGGAATCCGGCCTGCCCAACGAGACCACCTCGATGTTCACCACGATCGAGGCCGAGACGTGGGACGAGGGGATGGCGGTGGTCAAGCGGGCGGTGGAGGCGGTGCAGGCCCGCGCGCCTCGGGTGAGCCTGGTGCTCAAGGCCGACATCCGGCCCGGGTACACCGGGCAGCTGAAGTCGAAGGTGGAGCGGGTCGAGGCCGCTCTCGAGGAGGGCTGAACGAACGAGAGGGCCGCACGGCGCCGTGCGGCCCTCTCGGTGCGGCGGCGTCAGCTCATCGCGAGGTTGAGCGTGAAGAAGAAGACGCCCACCAGGATCGCGGCGCCGCCGAGCAGCATCGCGATCTTCGCCATCTTGGCGGCGGCCGGGCGGCCGACCGCGGCGGCACCGAGGCCGATGGCCACGGCGCCCACGATCCAGCCGACGATGGAGATCGGGCTGACGAGCAGGGCGATCGCCCCCACGATCAGGGCCACCTTGCCCAGCACGGGGCTCTCACTCTTGGCGGTCTTCTTGCGGGCGTCCTCGAGCAGGCGGTCGGCGACGGTGTTCTCCGTGCTCATGCAGGTTCCTTCGAGTGAGGGAAGCCGCGGGGTGCGGCCGAGCGGATGTCAACGCAGAGCGACCGCGTGGTCACTCCTACATGCTCAACGACTGGCCGGCTGCTCTGGTGCTCGCCCGGTCCGGTGATCGGTGGCGCAACGCGACCGGACGATTGCACGCCGTGAGCACACTGGGTGACGGGACCTCGGTCACCGCGACCCGATCGGTGGATGCCCGGCGGCCGCACACCGTCGCCGCGGCCGATGGCAGGATGAACGGCGTGTCTCGACCCGATCCTCGTCAGGCGGCGCAGACGGCCGCATTGTCGCGCGCGATGGCCGGTGCGGTGGATCTCTCCGCGCTGAAGGCCCGTTCGGAGGCGGCTGCCCGCCAGCAGGCGGCACCGCAGGCCGAGGGCGACGGCGGTGCGAGTCGGTTCGTCATCGACGTCACCGAGCAGAGCTTCCAGACCGACGTGCTGGAGCGTTCGACCCAGGTCCCGGTCGTCGTCGACCTGTGGGCCGAGTGGTGCGGGCCGTGCAAGCAGCTCTCCCCGGTGTTGGAGCGGCTCGCGGAGGCGGCCAACGGGGCGTGGGTGCTCGCGAAGGTCGACGTCGACGCGAACCCGCGGATCGCGCAGGCCTTCGGCGTGCAGTCCATCCCGATGGTGGTGGCCGTCGCCGGCGGGCAGCCCGTCGACGCGTTCACGGGCGCGCTCCCCGAGGCGCAGGTCAAGCAGTGGGTCGGCGCGCTGCTCGACGCGTTGCGCGAGCGCATGCCCGCCATCGCGCAGGCCGAGGCGGGCGCGGCCGCAACCGAGCCCGCCGAGGAGCCGGAGGACCCCCGGTTCACCGCGGCCGAGGACGCACTCGAACGCGGCGACTACCCCGCGGCCGAGGCCGCCTACCAGCAGATCCTTGCGGCCGAGCCGGCCAACGAGCAGGCGAAGGCCGCGCTGTCGCAAGTGCGTTTCCTCGCCCGGGCGGAGTCGGCCGACCCGTCGGCGATCGCCCGCGCCGACGCCGCCCCCGACGACGTCGACGCCCAGCTGGCCGCCGCCGACGCGAGGTGGCTGTCGACCGTGCCGACGCGGCGTTCGACCGCCTGGTGTCGACGGTGGCCCGCACGGCAGGCGAGGAGCGCGACCGCGTCCGCGAGCACCTGGTGAGCCTGTTCGAGCTGTACCCGGCGGACGACCCGCGGGTCAGCACCGCCCGCCGGGCACTGGCCCGCGCGCTGTTCTGATTTCGGGCCCGTCGCGGCGCGGACGCCGCCGCGCTATTGATCGTTCCGAGATCGACCCCAGCGCCCTCAGGAGGGCGGAAACCGCGATGTCGGAAGGATCGATCGATCCGAGGTGCGCCCGATCGCCCGGGCGAGGGCGCTCGGGCAGGCCTCGGAACGATCACATGTGAGCGCCGGGCGCGCGTCCCGTCGGGCAGGCGCCCTCTCGTGCAGCTATCGGCAGGCGTCGGGACCGTCGAGCACCCCGGTGCGGAACCGGCCGATGCGTTCGAAGCCGTGGTCGGCGGGGTCGGAGGCGCCGGTGGCGTCGCGGGCCACCCAGTCGGCGGCGAGCAGCACCTGCACGGCTTCGTCCAGGTCGCCGGGTGAGAGCTGGAACCCGTCGGCGGCGTCGAACAGGCGGCCGGTGTAGGCACCTGTGAGGCAGGTGGTGGCGGCACCGGCAGGCGTGCCCACCGCCGGCCTGCCGGCGGCGTCCAGCATGGCGAGCCCGTAGCGGCCGGCCACGACGGTGGCCCCGGCGAAGTCACCCACCTCGTCGTGGATGCGTTGGAGCGCGGCGACGTCGACCGCCACGCCGCCGTCGTCGGGACAGAAGGCAGCAGGACCCTGCGCCACCAGGTCGGCGTCCGGGCAGGCGCTGCCGCTGGTGAGCTCCGGCGGGGCCCAGCCGGGGGCGAGGCCACCGAAGAACTCCGCGGCGTCGCGCTCGACGAACGCGAGCAGCTCCCGCAGGGGCAGGTTGCCACCCCTTGCCAGATCGGCCTCCGAATCGAACCGGCGCTGGGTGAAGGCGCGGTTGTCCACCGTCATCCCGGCGCACAGCGCGGCTCCCTCGAGCCAACCGTCCTGGAACGCGGAGACGCGGTCGAACGCGTTGCCGTGGGCGGACTCGTCGCCCGCCGCGACGCCCAGCGGGTCGCGGAACCCGACGAGCGCCTGCATCGCCCGGTCGCGCTCCTCCGGGCCGAGCGGGAGGCCCGCGACCGGCTCGTCGGCGAACCGGGCGAGCGCGGCGCCCGCGTAGCAGTCGGACATCGACTCGAGCAGGATCGTGGGGAAGCGCTGCGGGTCGCTCTGCTGCTCGGCGTCGACACCGAGCCGCGACTGCACGGCGTGGCCCACCTCGTGGGCCAGCACCACCGCGACGCCCACCGGGCCGAACCGCTCGTGCAGCGCCGGGATGAGACCGTCGGCGTCCCAGGCGACGACGTCGGCGCCGGGGCAGTAGAAGGCCTGGTCGGCCAGGTCGGACGCGCGGTTGACACAGGGCGGCGCCGGGGCACCCGGGTCCTGCGTGGCCACGGGCACGAACGTGCTGATGTCGCGCCACTCGCGGCCGAACGCGGCGGGGAACTCGGCGCGCCAGAACTCCTGGAGGGCAGTGGCGGTGGTGTCTGCGACACGCGCGGCGGGGCCGGGTTGGGTCGCGATCGCCGCCGTGGCCGGCAGGCGCTCGGGGACCGCGCGCGCGTTGCCGGGCACGAGCTGCCCGCAGGCGCATGTCACGAGGAGGACGACGAGGGCCAGTGCTCCCCGCCCGATCGGTGCGCGCACGCGGCTCATCATCGCGTGCCGGGGCGCTGCGGGGGAGCGGTTCGGACGAATCCGCACGGGCGGGATAGCGTCAGGCACCGTGTCCCTGCAGAACCGAGGGCCCCGCCAGGCCCCTCCGGCGCCACACCGGAGCGTCGTGACGCCCCTCCGGGCCGTGTCCGGCGTGCTCGTGCTCGCGTCGCTCCTGGCGACCGCGGTGCTGCACGTGCGGCACCCGGATGCGTTGGTGACGCTGCTGCCGGGGACCGACATGCGTGACCTGCACGTCGACTTCGACACGTTCTGGCACTCCGCCGTGGCCCTCGTGGCGGGCTCCGACATCTACGACACCCCGGCGAAGCTGACCAACCTCAACCCCCCCGCTGCTGACGGTCCTGCTGATCCCCTTCGCGTGGATGGACGCGCTCGTCGCGTACCGGGTGTTCGTGGTGTTCACGCTGCTGGTGGTCGTGGCGTCGGTCCTCGCCGTGGCCAGGGAGCTGCGGCTGTCGCGCACCGCCGGCACGCTGGCGGTGCTGGCGGTGCTCGCCTCGTCCCCGCTGCACGGCACGCTCGTGCTCGGCCAGATCTACCCCCTGCTCCTCGCGGGGCTCGTCGCGGGCTGGATCGCCGAGCGTCGCGGGCGGCCGGTGCTCGCCGCCGTGCTGTACGGGGTCACGGTGGCGCTCAAGCCGTCGCTCGCGCCGGTGCTGCTCCTGCCCGCCGTGCAGCGCCGCTGGGTGCCGTTCCGCGCCGGCATCGCCTCGGCCGCCGTGGCGACCATCGCCGGGGTCCTCGTCGCCGGGCCGTCGAGCGCCATCGGGTGGTTGAGGATCGCCTTCACCGAGCCGGTGCCCGACACCGTCGACAACGCCTCGCTGCCCGGGCTCGCCGTGCGGTTCGGCCTGCCGTCCGTGTTCGGCATGCTGGCGGGGCCGCCGTGCTGATCGGGGCACCCTGATCTGGATCGGCCACCGCCGGCACCGGATCGACCCGGCGGGCACCGCTCCGTGGGCCGTGCTCGCGGCCGGCCTGCTGTTCTCCCCGATCGCCTGGCACAACTACCTCTTGCTGCTGTTCCCCGCCGCGCTCGTGATCGTGCCGCTCGGGCTCGGCGCGATCACGGCGGCGGGGCTCGCACTGGCCGTCATCCCGGTGTCGTGGAACGCCGAATGGCCGCCCGACAACGTCCTCGCCGACCTCGCCCGCTCGCTGTACTGCGCGATCCTGCTCGGCTACTGGCTGGTACTGCTGTCGTCATCCGTGCGGTCGGCGCGCCGCTCCTCGGAGGCCGGCTCCTCCGAGGCGGACGATGCACCCGCCGCGGTGTCGTCGACCTCGGACTGACCGGCCGCGCCTGCCTCGTCCTCCGCGCGGGGAACCGGACGGGGGGTGGGGGAGGGCGAGTCCCCGGCCCGTACCGAGCTCCACGGCGCGACGTCCCACGGCGCCGCCCCCGATTCGGTGGGCGGCTCCACGGTCGTGCGCACCCCGTTCGGCGACGAAGCAGGCGGTTCGACGGCCGCGGCGCTCGTGCCTGCTCGACGGGGGCGGGGAGGTCGGGCTCGCCGGCACCCGTGGGCGCGGGGTCCGTGGCCGGCTCCACGGCCGGTGCGGGCTCTGGTGCGTCGATCGTCGCGCCGGCACCGTCGGCAGGGGGCGGCTCGACGGCCGTCGGCGGGGCCGCGGTCGGCTGCCTGCTCGGCTGCGTCCTGGGCCGAGGCAGCGCCGTCGATGCCTGCTCGGCTGCGTCCTGGGCCGAGGCAGCGCCGTCGAGGCTGGCCGTGGCCGTGGTGGCGTCCTTCGCCGGAGCCGGCTCGGGCGTCGGAGGTGCCTGCGCGGGAGCGTCGGTGGCAGCGCGCTCGAGGCTGCCCGTGGCCGTGGTGGCGTCCTCGGCCGGGGCGGGTTCGGGCGTGGCCGGAGGCTCCGGGGCAGTCGCCTGCTCGGGCGCCGTCGCCCGTCGGGGCGCGGCGGGAGCGGGTGTCGCGGCGGCAACCGCCCGGCGGCGGCGCACCGCACCCTTGCCCGGCTCGGGCACGAGCCACAGCACGCCGGCGGGCGGGAGCTGCAGCACCGCCGAGGCGGGCCGACCGTGCCACATCGTCCGCTCGGCCTCGACCGCGCCCAGGTTGCCGACACCCGATCCGCCGTAGACCTCGCGTCGGTGTTGAGCACCTCGCGCCACTGGCCCGCGAAAGGCAGCCCGACGCGGTAGTCCCGCTTGGGGCTGCCGGAGAAGTTGGCGATGCAGGCGAGCACGGTGGGCCTGCCGTCGGCGTCGACGCCGTGGCGCAGGAAGCTCAGGACGTTGCCGGAGGCGTCGTTGGCGTCGATCCAGGAGAACCCTCCGGGGTGGAGTCCTTCGTCCACAGCGCGGGCGCGGTGCGGTAGATCCGGTTCAGATCACCGACCAGCGTCTTCACCCCGCCGTGGAGGGGGTCGTCGAGCAGGTCCCAGTCGATCGAGCGCGACTCCGACCACTCCCGTTCCTGGCCGAACTCCCCGCCCTGGAACAGCAGCTGCTTGCCGGGGTGTGCCCACATGTACGCGAGCAGCGCGCGCAGGTTCGCCGACTTGTTCCACGCATCGCCGGGCATGCGCTCCCACAGCGAGCCCTTGCCGTGCACGACCTCGTCGTGCGACAGCGGGAGCACGAAGTTCTCGCTGAACGCGTACATCAGCGAGAACGTCATCTGGTTGTGGTGGAAGGCCCGGTAGATCGGGTCGCGCCCGGCGTAGTCGAGCGTGTCGTGCATCCAGCCCATGTTCCACTTGAAGCCGAAGCCGAGGCCGCCCAGATGGGTGGGGCGGGTGACGCCGGGCCACGCGGTGGACTCCTCGGCGATCGTCACGACGCCGGGGTGCTTGCGGTAGACGGTGGCGTTCATCTCCTGCAGGAACGCCACCGCGTCGAGGTTCTCGCGGCCGCCGTGGACGTTGGGCAGCCACTGCCCCTCGGGGCGGGAGTAGTCGAGGTAGAGCATGCTCGCCACGGCGTCGACCCGCAGGCCGTCGATGTGGAACTCCTCGAGCCAGTAGAGCGCGTTGGCCACGAGGAAGTTGCGTACCTCCCGGCGGCCGAAGTCGAACACGAGCGTGCCCCAGTCGGGCTGCTCGCCGCGGCGCGGGTCGCGTGCTCGTAGAGGGGGGTGCCGTCGAAACGGGCCAGTGCCCATTCGTCGCGCGGGAAGTGGGCCGGCACCCAGTCGACGATCACGCCGAAGCCGCGCTGGTGCAGGTGGTCGACGAAGTAGCGGAAGTCGTCGGGGGTGCCGAAGCGCGCGGTGGGCGCGTAGTAGGAGGTGACCTGGTACCCCCACGACCCGCCGAACGGGTGCTCCGCCACCGGCAGCAGCTCCACGTGCGTGAACCCGGTCTCGTCGAGGTAGTCGGCGAGCTGGTGGGCGAGCTCGCGGTAGCCGAGGCCCTGCCGCCACGACCCGATGTGCACCTCGTAGACGCTCATCGGCTCGGCGTGGGCCTGGCGCAGCACCCGGGACGCCATCCACTCCTCGTCGCGCCACGTGTGCTCGGAGGCGTCGACGACGGAGGCGGTGGCCGGGGGGATCTCGGTGCGGAAGGCCAGCGGGTCGGCCTTGTCCCGCCAGCGACCGTCCTGGCCGAGGATGCGGAACTTGTAGCGGGTGCCGGGGGTGATGCCGGGGACGAAGAGCTCCCACACGCCCGACCCGCCGAGCACCCGCATCGGGTGGGCCCAGCCGGACCAGCCGTCGAAGTCGCCGGTGACGCGCACGCCGCGGGCGGTGGGGGCCCACACCGCGAAGCTGGTGCCGGTGACCGGCCCCGCGGGGGTGTCGTAGCGGCGGACGTGCGCACCGAGCACGTCCCACAGCCGCTCGTGCCGGCCTTCCCCGATCAGGTGCAGGTCGATCTCGCCGAGCGTGGGCAGCCAGCGGTACGGGTCGTCGACGATGTCGACGCGGTCGCCGTAACGCACGGCGAGCCGGTAGTCCGCAGGCGGGCCGGGCACCACTGCGGAGAACAGGCCGGAGTCGTGGATCCGCGCCAGTGGGAAGCCCTGCCGGCCGTCGCGCACGACCTCCACGTGGTCGGCGTGCGGGCGCAGCACCCGCACCACGGTGCCGTCCGGGTGGGGGTGCGCACCGAGGACCGAGTGCGGGTCGTGGTGCGTGCCCTCGAGCAGACGGTCGATCGTGTGCGGGTCCGGCGGGCACGGATCGATCCGGTCGCTGATCGCCTGGGTGCCGTTTTCCTCACGATCCACGGGCGCACCCTAGTGCGCCGGCGGGGGTGGCGCCGAACCTGGGAGCAACGATCCGATCACCGTGTGCCAGGTGCTCGGCCCGGATCAGGGCGGGCGGCATACTGCGCTACCGGACGTGGAGGGCGGTATGTGGCGGCGGGTGCTCGGGGGTGGGGTCTTCGCGGTCCTGCTCGCCCTCGTGGTCGTCGTCGGCGTGGCGTTCCCGGCGGTCGCGGCCACCGCATGTCCCGGCTGCTACGGGCTGGAGCGGGTGCGGAAGGGTCTGCACGTCGAGCCGGGTCTCGACGCCGCGCAGCGCGCGCAGATGGCTGCCGTGGTCGACGCCGCGGAGCGCCGCGTCGAGGCGTACTTCGGTGGTCTGCGCAGCAACCCGGACTTCCTCGCCTGCGCGACCGACGAGTGCTACGCCCGCATCGGCGGCGGCCGTGAGCGGGGTATCGCCGTGCTGAACCGCGCGGTGATGCTGTCGCCCCGCGGACTCGATCCGGTGATCGCCACGCACGAGTTCACCCATGTGGAGCTGCACGCCCGCCTCGGGCGGGGTTCCGTGCCGCAGTGGTTCGACGAGGGGCTCGCCGTCCTCGTCTCCGACGACCCGCGCTACCTGCGGCCCGCGGGCGAGGGGGACCGCTGCCTCGTCGAGCCGGCGGGCCCGCTGCCGGAGACGCTCGGCGACTGGCTGGGCGCCGCGAGCGCCGACGCCCAGGTCTACGCGCAGGCCGCATGCGCGGTGAGCCGCTGGACCGCGCGGAACGACGTGCACGTGCTCATCGCGGATCTCGCGGCGGGCGGGAGCTTTCGCCGGGACTGACCTCCATCCGGTCGTGGATCCCGGCCAGGTGCGCCCGGCTCACCGCCGCGGCGCGCTCCGGGTCGCGGTCGCGGATGGCGGCCACGATGTCGGCGTGCACGTCCTGATCGTGCGCGGAGCGGGCGGCGGGCCCGGCGATGGCCACCAGGTCGCTCATCGCCTCGCGGACCCGCGGGCGGAACGAGTCGAACAGCTCGGCCAGCACCGGGTTGTGCGCCGCGGCGACGACGGCGCGGTGGAACTCCAGGTCGACGTCGACGTACTCCGCGTTGGAGGCGCCGGGGGCGGCCTCCGCACGGCGGGCCAGCGCCGCCTCCATCGCCACCAGGTCGCGCGGGGTGCGCCGCCGGGCCGCGCGGTGCGCGGACTCGGTCTCGATGGCGATCCGGCCCTCGACGATGTCGGCGATCTCGGCGCGGCGCAGCACGGTCTCCCAGTCCTCCACCGGCTCGGCGGACACCACGAACACGCCGGCGCCCTGGCGCGTGGCCAGCACCCCGCGCCCGGCCAGCTCCCGGATCGCCTCGCGCACGGTGGAACGGCCGACGCCCAGCTCGGCGGCCAGAGCGGCTTCGCCCGGCAGCTTCCAGCCGACCGGCCACTCCTGCGATGCGACGCGGTCGCGGATCACCTTCGCCGCCTGGGTGGCCAGCGGGAGCCGCTCGAGCTTCGCCACGACGCAACACCTCTCTGCTTGTCTGAGAACCTGAGGAGCTGCTAGCGTAGCCGACGTGTCGTGGAACGCCCTTCTCCTTCGCAGCCACGGCGGGGTCTGAGGACCGGCACCCTGCCGTGGGTGCCGACGCGCGCCGGTCCGTCCGGACCGATCCCAGGAGCTTCCCGATGACACCCTCGTTCCCTACCCTGTCCACCCCGGCCGGCCCGGTACCTGAAGGCGCCCCGGCCTGGAACCGGCAGCGCCGCTCGCAGATGCCGTCGCACCGCTACCGGGACGTCTTCGCCCGCACCCCGGTGCCGCCGCTGCCGGACCGGCGCTGGCCGGACAACCGGTTGACCCACGCCCCGCTATGGGTGCCGGTCGACCTGCGGGACGGCAACCAGGCGCTCGTCGAGCCCATGGACCCGGAGCGCAAGCGGCGCTTCTTCGAGCTCATGGTCGCGATGGGCTACAAGGAGATCGAGGTCGGCTACGTGCAGCGGGCCACCGACGCCCGCGGCGTCGAGGTGACGGCCGCGCAGCTGTGGGAGCTGTTCGAGGCCACCTACCTGGCGCCGGCCGACCCGCCGGTCGTGCTGCACGAGTGGCAGGCGGCGTCGGCGGGCGAGGGCACCGACGAGCTGAAGGTCGATCTGACGATTCGCGGTGAACGCGGCACCCACCGCGCCACCGGGGCGGGCCCGGTGGACGCACTCACCCGGATCCTGGCGGCCGCCGGCCTGCCGGTCGAGGTGTTGGGTCTGACCCAGCAGTCACTCGCCCCGGGGAGCGCGCGCGGGCGATCACCTACCTCGAGCACCGCTGCGGCGACCGCGCGGCGTGGGCCGTGGGAACCGGGACGTCGGTGGTGGAGGCCAGCCTCGCCGCGGTGGTCGCCGCCGCCGGGGCGAAGTAGGGGCTGTCACCGCAGCAACGGTCGTGGGCGCCCGCCACCGGCCAAGCGGCGGCGTGATCACCGGAAGCGGTCCGTGAGCGCCGGATGTGACGCTCTGGCACCATCTCCGGCGATCACGAGCCACCGGCCGGCTCGTCAGCCCGGCCCTGATCGCCGACGGCCACCGGCCGAGTTCGGAAGTGATCGTCTAGCTCCAGGGCGGGTGCTCCGCCGGCAGTGTGGCCGGCAGGTCGAAGTGGGGGAACAGGCCCTCGTCGATGAACGCCGTGACGGCTGCGATGCGGTCGCCGCGGAGCGTGAGGACGTCGATGACGTGGCCGACGAACGCGCCCACCTCGTCGTCCCAGATGTAGCAGGCGACGCCAGGCTGCCCGTTGGCCCGCACCGGCAGGTGCGCCAGCGGTGCCGCAGCGGCATCCGGACGAGGAAGTCGGTGACCGCCGCGGTGCCGCGGTACCAGCTCGGCAGCGGCGGCATCGACCAGCTGGCGTCGGCCGTGAGCAGGGAGACGAGCGCGTCGGTGTCGCCGCGCTCGAGCGCGCCGGCGTACTCGCTGACGAGCTCGCGCAGCCGGGCGTCGCCGAGCGAGCGGAGCGTCTGCTGCTGGCTCTGCTCCGGCCGCAGCCCCTGCACGACCTTCCGGGCGCGCTGCAAGGCGCTGTTGACCGAGGCAGGGGTGGTGTCGAGCGTGTCGGCGACCTCCTTCACCGAGTAGCCCAGCACCTCGAACAGCAGGAGCGCCGCCCGCTGGTTGCCCGGCAGGTGCTGCACGGCGGCGACGAACGCCAGCTCGACGCTCTCCCGCTGCTCGTAACGCGCGTGCGGAGCCGCCCGCCCGTCGGCGACACCCGAGTCGGGGTAGGGCCCGAGCCAGGCGACGTCGGTGAGCGGCTGGTCGCCGACCGCGGCGTGCTCCACCGACGGGCCGATGTCGATCGGCAGCGCGCGCCTGCCGCGGTGGGCGATCGCGTCGAGGCAGGTGTTCGTGGCGATCTTGTAGAGCCACGCGCGCACCGAGCTGCGCCCCTCGAACCGGTCGATGTTGCGCCAGGCCCGCAGCAGCGCGTCCTGGAGGGCGTCCTCGGCGTCGTGCAGCGAGCCGAGCATGCGGTAGCAGTGGGCGTGGAGCTCGCGCTGCAGGGGAGCGACGAGGCGCTGGAACGCCTCGTCGTCGCCGGCCCGTGCACGCCGGAGCTCGGCCTCTGCCACACCGCCGGGAATCTCGGTCACCGGGAAGAGTGTGCCCGGCAGCACCGACGATTTCGTCAGACGCCTGCGTCCGACTGCGCCTCCGCGACGAGCCTGCTGATCGACACCATCGGGATCGGGGCCCACGCCGGGCGGAAGCGGGTCTCGTAGACCACCTCGTACACGGCCTTGTCCAGCTCGAACGCCCGCAGCAGGACCGACTGGTCCCGCGGGTCGGCACCCGCGCGCAGCGCGTAGCCGTCGCAGAACGCCGACCGGTTGCGCTCCGCCCACTCCCTGGCCCGCCAGATGAGCTGGGAGTCGTGGTCGGGGTCGGTCCAGCCGGTGGACTGGTCCCACTGCGAGAGCTGGTGGAACGCGGCGTAGTCGAACGAGCGGAGCATGCCGGCGACGTCGCGCAGAGCCGGGTCGGGCCGCACGCGCTCCGCGAGCGGGGCCGCGGGCTCACCCTCGAAGTCGATCACCAGCCAGCCCCGGGGCGTGCGCAGCGTCTGCCCCAGGTGCAGGTCGCCGTGCACGCGCTGGGTGGGCAGCGCGCCGGGCATCGCCGCGACCGCGTCGTAGACGGCGTGGATCGCCTCGGCGTGCTCCGCGAGCCCGGGCACCTCGGCGACGGCGGCGGCGAGCCGCTCGTGCCACGCGGTCGCCAGCACGCGCGGGTCGACCTCACGGGTGGCGAGTGCCGTGCGCAGGTCGGCGTGCACCACCGCGATCGTCTCGCCCAGCCGGGACGCCTCGCCCGCGAAGTCGCCGCCCACCTCGTCGGCCCGCAGGTCGCCCTCGGCGAACAGGTCCCGCACGCTCGCCAGCGCCATCGCCCAGCCGTCGGCGGAGTTCGCGGCGAAGTCCTGCAGCATCGCGAGCGTGGCCGGTTCCCCGTCGAGAACCCCCTCGACCGCGCCCTGCAGGGCGGCGACCTCGGCACTCCCGACCGCGCGTAGCGCCCGGTGCAGCTCGAGGTCCGGGTTGATCCCGGGCTGCACCCTGCGGAACAGCTTGAGGATCGACTGCTCGCCCCACGACACCGACGTGTTGGTCTGCTCGACGCCGAGCACCCGGCCGGGCGACCCCTGCGCGATCGTCGCGCCCGGTTCGGGGACGAACCGGATCTCGCCGATCTCCCGCCCGGTGCGGATGGCGTCGAGCAGCCACTCCGTGACCGCCGTGTCCCACAGCCCGTCGTAGGCGACGAGCCCGCCGACCACCCCGATCACCACGT
Source organism: Pseudonocardia sp. CNS-004 (assembly GCA_001942185.1). GTDB lineage: Bacteria > Actinomycetota > Actinomycetes > Mycobacteriales > Pseudonocardiaceae > Pseudonocardia. The sequence continues at coordinate 8,768 of MKJV01000153.1, read as the reverse complement.
GCTCGAGGTCGCCGCGCAGGTGCTCGCTCCTGCCGACGAGGAGCTGGTAGTGCTGCACCGGGGAGTCGTCGGCGAAGTCGACGGCGAGGAGCACGTGGTCGAGAAGGGGTTCCCCGTCGGTGCGCAGCGGGGTGACGGCCGCGACCGCGACGGACCGGATCCGCCGGCCTTGGCGGCGAACCACCGCTGTCGGGGCAGCCACTCGGGCAGCAGATCAGGGAGCTCCTCGGCGAGCCTCATCCAGTTTCCTCCGCAGGCGTGATGGAGAACCAGTAGAAGCCGTGCCCGGGCAAGGTCAGCAGGTAGGGAAGTTCTCCGATCTTCGGGAACGGCACTCCACCGGTCAACTCGTGGGGGGCATGACCCTTCCACGCCGAGAGGTCCAGCTCCACAGGCTGCGGGAAGCGTGACATGTTGTTGACGCACAGCACGACGTCGTCGCCGTCCGAGCGGACGTAGGCGAGCACCGACGGGTTCGAGCCGCCGAGCTCGTGGTACTCGCCCACCCCGAACGCGTGGTGCCGCTTGCGGACCTCGATCATGTGCCGGTTCCAGTGCAGGAGCGACGTGGTGCTGTTGAGCTGGGCCTCGATGTTCACGGCCTGGTAGCCGTAGAGCGGGTCCATGATCAGTGGCAGGTAGAGGCGTCCGGGGTCGCAGGTGGAGAAGCCCGCGTTGCGGTCCGGGGTCCACTGCATCGGGCTGCGCACGGCGTCCCGGTCGCCCAGCCAGATGTTGTCGCCCATCCCGATCTCGTCGCCGTAGTAGAGGACCGGCGAGCCGGGAAGCGACAGCAGCAGCGCCGTGAACAGCTCGAGCTGGTTGCGGTCGTTGTCGAGCAGCGGGGCCAGGCGGCGGCGGATGCCGATGTTGGCCTTCATCCGCGGGTCCTTGGCGTACTCCGCGTACATGTAGTCGCGCTCTTCGTCGGTGACCATCTCGAGGGTCAGCTCGTCGTGGTTGCGCAGGAAGATGCCCCACTGGCAGCCCGACGGGATCGAGGGCGTCTGCGCCAGGATCTCCGAGATCGGGAACCGGTTCTCCCGGCGTACGGCCATGAAGATGCGCGGCATCAGCGGGAAGTGGAACGCCATCTGGCACTCGTCGCCGCCGCTGTCGGCGTCACCGAAGTACTCGACCACGTCCGACGGCCACTGGTTCGCCTCCGCCAGCATCACGCGGCCGGGGTACTCGACCTCCATCACCTTGCGGCAGCGCTTGAGGAACTCGTGCGACTCCCGCAGGTTCTCGCAGTTCGTGCCCTCCCGTTCGAACAGGTAGGGCACGGCGTCCAGCCGGAACCCGTCGATCCCGAGGTCCAGCCAGAAGCGCAGCACCTCGATCATCGCGTCCTGCACGGCCGGGTTGTCGTAGTTCAGGTCCGGCTGGTGGGAGAAGAAGCGGTGCCAGTAGAACTGCCCGCGCACCGGGTCGTAGGTCCAGTTGGACGTCTCGGTGTCGACGAAGATGATCCGCGCGTCGGCGTAGCCCGAGTCGTCGTCGGACCAGAGTAGTAGTTGCCGTAGGGCCCCTCGGGGTTGCGCCGCGACTCCTCGAACCAGGGGTGCTGGTCGGAGGTGTGGTTCATGACGAGGTCGGTGATGACCCGGATACCGCGCTTGTGGGCCTCGTCGAGCAGCACCACGAAGTCCTCGACGGTGCCGAACTCGGGCAGCACCGCGCGGAAGTCACGGATGTCGTAGCCGCCGTCGCGCAACGGGGAGTCGTAGAACGGCGGCAGCCAGAGGCAGTCGACGCCGAGCCACTGCAGGTAGTCGAGCTTCTCCGTCAGGCCGCGCAGGTCGCCCGTGCCGTCCCGGTTCGAGTCGGCGAACGCCCGGACCAGTACCTCGTAGAAGACGGCCCGCTTGAACCAGTCGTGGTCGACGTCGAGCTGGCGCGCATGGCCGAACTCCCCCGACGAGGTCTCGACGAGCTGGTCGTCGTGGGTGGGTCGGGTCTCTGAAGCCGAAGTGTCGATCGACATGGGCGTATCGCGTTCCTACCCGGGCGGTGACGGATGGCGGAGGGGCACCCGGCCAGTCTTCCCGGGTATGGAGCCCGGTACGCAGAACATGGCTCGGCAGCTGGTCGGAGCGTAGCTCCCGGGGGCGTGCAGCGCGGGGGCAGGCACCTCTGATGGGTTGCGGAATGCACCCGTAAGATCACGACCAGTGACTGGATGTCACTAACTGCTGAGCGGCCTGCCGGCGGCGTCGTAGGTGCGGCGAGCCTGATCCACTTCGGGGAGGTGGGCGTCGGCCCAGTGGGCGAGCTGGGCGAACAACGGGGCCAGGCTCAGCCCCAGTTCGCTGATCTCGTACTCCACCCGCGGCGGGACGGTGGGGTGGTAGGTGCGCACGACGAGGCCGTCGCGCTCCAGCTGGCGCAGCCGCTGCGTGAGGACCTTCGGTGTGATCGTGTCGATCTTCCGCTGCAGCTCGACGAACCGCTGCCGGCCGAAGTGGTGCAGCGTCCAGAGGATCGGCGTGGTCCACCGGCTGAAGACGATGTCGACCACCGGGCTGATCGGGCACGCCCGAGTCGTCATGGATAGTCACTTTCTCCTAGGTACCCACTACCTCCACGACAGTAGCTTCGGTGTCGTGCCGGACGACCGGCCGGCACGAACAGGAGGACAGATCGTGATCGTGGTGACCGGAGCGACCGGGAACGTCGGGCGGCCGCTTGTGCAGGCGCTGGCCGTGGCGGGGGAGAAGGTGACGGCGGTGTCGCGCCGGGCCGCCGACGTGCCGGACGGTGTCGTGTCCGCCCGGGCCGACCTGCTCCGTCCGGAGGGTCTGGAGCCGGTGCTGGACGGCGCCGACGCGCTCTTCCTGCTGACCTCCGGCGAGTGGCACGCCGGAGGCGGCGACCTGGCCGCCGTCCTCGACATCGCGCGGTCCGGGGGCGTGCGGCGCGTCGTCCTCCTGTCCTCACAGGGCGTCGGCACCGGCCGGCACTCGGCCCACCTGGAGGAGGCGGTCACCGGGTCGGGGTCGAGCTGGACGCTGCTGCGCCCCGGCGGGTTCGCCTCGAACGACCTCGCGTGGGCGGAGTCGATCCGTACCGGGCGGACCGTGTTCACGCCGTTCCCGGACGTCGCGATACCCGTCGTCGACCCCGCCGACATCGCCGACGTCGCTGCCCGCGTCCTGCTCGACGACGGCCACGACGGCCGGGCGTACGAGCTCACCGGCCCGGCGCCCGTCTCACCGCGGGAGCGGGTCACGGCGATCGGTGCGGCGCTCGGCGAGGAGCTCCGCATCGTCGAGGTCTCCCGCGCCGACGCGAAGACGCAGATGCTGCAGCACATGCCGGAGCCCGTCGTGGAGGCGACCCTCGACGCCATCGGCACACCGACGCCCGCCGAACAGCGGGTCAGCCCCGACGTGGAGCGCGTGCTCCACCGCCCGCCGCGCCCGTACGCCGAGTGGGTGGGGCGCAACGGCGCGGCCTTCCGCTGACGGGTCAGGCGGTGGGCCGCTCCACGCGGAAGACGTGGGCGACGTTGCGCCACGGCTCCAGACGCACGTAGTTGTGCCGGCCCCACTCGTACGTCTCACCGGTGATCTCGTCGTGCACGGTGAGGCGGTCGTCCCAGCCGGCGCGCAGCGCAGGCATGTCCAGCGATGCGGTGCCCTCCTGGGCGGCCCGCGAGTCCAGCGTGCACACCACGAGGACGGTGTCGCCGGTGGCCGGGTCGGTCTTCGAGTAGGCGATGATCTGGTCGTTGTCGGTGTCGTGGATGTGCAGGTCGCGCAGCTGCTGGAGCGCCGGGTGGGCGCGCCGGATCTCGTTGAGCCTGCCGAGGTAGGGCTCCAGCGACCGGCCCTCGTTGAGTGCGGTGGCGTAGTCGCGCGGGCGCAACTCGTACTTCTCGGAGTCGAGGTACTCCTCGCTGCCCGGGCGCACCGGGTCCGACTCGAACAGCTCGAACCCGGAGTAGACCCCCCACGTCGGTGACAGCGTGGACGCGAGCGTGGCCCGGATGGCGAACATCGCGGGCCCGCCGGTCTGCAGCGACTCGTGGAGGATGTCCGGGGTGTTGACGAAGAGGTTGGGCCGGCACTCGTCGGCACGCTCGGCGTGCATCAACCCGAAGTCGGCGATCTCCTCCTTCGTGGTGCGCCAGGTGAAGTACGTGTAGGACTGCGTGAAGCCCAGCCGGGCGAGCCCGAACAACCGCGCGGGACGGGTGAACGCCTCGGCGAGGAAGAGCACGTCGGGGTAGCGGGACTTGACCTGCCAGATGAGCCAGTGCCAGAAGTTCGGCGGCTTGGTGTGCGGGTTGTCCACCCGGAAGATCCGCACCCCGTGCTCCACCCAGTGGAGCACGACCCGCAGCGACTCGGCGTAGATGCCCGACGGGTCGTTGTCGAAGTTGATCGGGAAGATGTCCTGGTACTTCTTCGGCGGGTTCTCCGCGTAGGCGATCGTGCCGTCGGGGCGGACGGTGAACCATTCGGGGTGCTCGGTCACCCACGGGTGGTCGGGGGCGCATTGCAACGCGAAGTCGAGCGCGACCTCCATCCCCAGGTCGCGGGTGCGGTCGACGAACGCGTCGAAGTCCTCGAGCGTGCCCAGCTCGGGCTCGATGGCGTCGTGGCCGCCGTCGGCCGAGCCGATCGCCCACGGGGATCCGACGTCGCCGGGGCCCGCGTTGACGTTGTTGTTGCGGCCCTTGCGGTGCATCGTGCCGATGGGGTGGATCGGAGGCAGGTAGACGACGTCGAAGCCCATCGCGGCGACGCGGTCGAGCTCCTTCGACGCGGTGACGAACGTGCCGTGGATGGGGCGGCCCTGCTCGTCGACGCCGCCGGTGGAGCGCGGGAAGAACTCGTACCACGACCCGAAGAGGGCCCGGTCGCGGTCGACGTGGATCTGCTGCGCGCGCCCGCGCGTGATCAGCTCCCTGACCGGGCGCTCGGTCATGATCTTCTCGACGGCGGCGAACAGCGCGGGCGCCACGCGTGCGTGCAGGGGGAGCGCGGTGTCGCGCAGCGCGTTGGCGGCACCGAAGAGCAGGTCGCGGTGCGGGCGCTCACCGGGGCGGCGGCCCACCCGCTGCAGGAGCCGGGCGCCGGTCTCCAGGTCGTTGGCCAGCTCGTCGGCACCCTGCCCGGCCGAGAGCTTGACGGTGACGGTGTGGCGCCAGGTGGCCCACGGGTCGCTCCACGCGTCGACCCGGAAGCTCCACAGGCCCGGCTCGTCGGCCACGACGGTGGCGGCGAACCGGTCGGTGCCGGTGCCGACGGGAGTCATGCGGACGTGGTGGGCGGCGCCCTGACTGCCGATCCGGCGCCAGACGACGTTGGCCGCGACCGCGTCGTGGCCCTCGCGCCAGACGGATGCCGTGATCGGGACGACCTCACCGACGACGGCCTTGCTCGGATGACGCCCGCCGCTCACCGTGGGTGTGACGTCATCGATTCCGAGCCGACCGGTCATCGGCACACCCCCTGCTCAACACGCGTCACTGAAGTCACAAAAGTACCTACCCGGCCCGGCCACGATGGGAACGGGGCGGCCCCGTTCACCCGATGGTCACCGGACCGACTCAATGATGCCGGTGATGAGCCAATGCAGGCCACGGTCGAAATCTGCGCGCAGCTCCGAATGGGGGACAGGGCGCTCGTCCGGCGCGCCGTCGAATGCCGCGAATCCGATCGTGTAGACGATCAGTACCCGCAGTGCCTCGCGAGCCGCGTCGCCGGTGATTCCGGCGACCGCCAGGTGTTCGAGCATGACGGCACCGAGGTGTCGGGCGTTGGCGCCGCGCGCCCCCTGGCGGGCGAGGAAGGCGGGCACCAGCTGCGGGTGGCGGATGAGCACGCCGTGGGTCGAGGTCATCAGGCGGTGCATCGCGTCGCCGGGACTGCCTCCCGGCTCGAGTGGCGGGGCGTCGACCTGGGCGAGTACCCGGTCGAGGACACCGTCCACCAGCTCGGTCTTGTCGGCGACGTGGCTGTAGAGCGCGTTCGGTGCGACGCCGAGTCGTTGTGCGACCGCGCGCATCGTGACCGCGCCGCTCTCGGCGAGCAGGTCGGTGGCTGCGTCGAGGACGCGGTCGCGGCTCAGTCCGGCGCGCTGGCCGGGGCCTCGGCTGGATCGCACGTTGCGAACTGTACAGCGTCCAGCTAGTATTGGACAGCGTCCAGTTCATAGGAGGAGACATGGTCGGCGAGACCGCGATCACCGGTACAGCTGCGGGCGTCCCGTTCCTCGCCGTGCCCCCGCCCGACGGCACGGCGGACGCGCCCGTGGTCGTCGCGTGGCACCTGATGGACCCGCCGCGCACCGAGGCGGCGCTGGCGTCGGCGCTGCCCCTCGACGGGCTCGACGCGTGGCGCGTCTACCTGGGCCTGCCGCTGCACGGCTCGCGCTTCCCCGATGGCGGCGTCGAGGAGCTCATGCGGCGCGGCTACGAGGACGCGGTGCAGAACCTGTACGGGCCGGTGAGCACGCAGGCCGCCGAGGAGTTCGCGCCCGCGTACGCGGAGCTGCGGGAGCGGTTCGGCTTCCGCGACGGCCCGATCGGGGTGCTCGGCGGTTCGCTCGGCTCCGCCGTCGCGCAGCTGGTCGTCGCCGACGGAGCCGGCGGTGCGACGTGGCCGCCGCCGTGCTGGTCAGCCCGGTGGCGCAGCTGCGCGAGGTCGTCACGGCGGTGGGACGGCAGTTCGGCATCAGCTACCCGTGGTCCGAGCCGTCGGAGGCGATCGCGGAGCGGATGGACTTCGTCGCCCGCGCCGACGAGGTGGCCGCCTGCCCGGCCACCCTCATCGTCGTCGGTGAGGAGGACGACGAGGAGGCTTCCGGCTGCCGGCCGCGCGGCTGCACGACGCACTCGGGCAGCGGTCGGTCGCGGCGGAGCTCGTGCTCGTGCCGGGCATGGGGCACACGCTCGCCGAGGAGCCCGGCATCGAACCCGCGCCGCAGCTACCGGCGGCCGCGGAGGTGGACCGGCTCGCCGTCGGCTGGTTCTCCGACCACCTGCGGTGAGTCGCTCCCGCCGTCGACGGCGCGCCCGAGCAGTCGGACGAGCTGCTCGCGTTCGGCGGCGTCCAGCCGTTCCAGCGGTGAGCCGGCGACGAGCCGGGCGCCGATGCGCCGCACGACCTCGGTGCCCTGCGGGGTGAGCCGGGCGTGGCGCTGTCGCCGGTCGCTGCGCGTCGGCACGCGCTCCAGCAGGCCACGCCGTTCCAGCTCGCCGGTGAGCGCGGAGATGCGTGCCGGGTCCAGCGCGAGCTCGTTCGAGAACGCGGGGCGGCTCGGGGCGAGCTCGCTGTACATCGTCAACGCCGACGGGTCGGACGTCGCCGAGTACCGCGAGTCCCACCCGGTGCTCGCCGTCCTGCCCGCGTTCGCGGAAGGCCGGGTCCACGCCCTCGGCCCGGAGTCGTTCCGGCTGGACCGGTTCGCGGCGATGGCGGTCCTGGCCCGGCCGGCGGCGGCCGCAGGCTGACCTGGACGAGCAAGTCCGACCCGATCAGTGGTCGGAGGCGATCAGGGATCACGCCGAGCAGCACTGCCACGGTGGCGCACCCGTTGTCGGCTCACGCACTCCGATCCGGCTGATGCCCCGGTCGACGGGGGTGTGGGCGGAAGCCGGGGGCGTCAGCGGAGAAGGGGTGCGCGGCAGGCGTTGGAGCCGGGGCCGATTCAGCCGGAGCGGTCTGGGCCGGCCCGGACGAGCTCGACGCGCAGCAGCACCCGCCGCTCGCGCCGCATGGCGTCGCGGTAGTCGTCCCAGTTCTCGTGCTCTCCGGACAGGCGCCGGTAGTAGTCCACGAGGCCGTCCATCGCGGCCGGCAGGGAGACGATGTCCGCTCGGCCCTCCACCTGCACCCAGCGTCCGAAGAACCCGTCCGGCAGCACACACAGCCACACCCGTGGGTCGCGCCGCAGGTTGCGGACCTTGAGGGCGGTCTCCCGGGTGCTCACCAGTGCGCGGCCCTCGTCGTCCACCGCGACCAGCACCGGTGACATCTGCGGCGTGCCGTCGCCCCGGAGCGTGGCGAGCACCGCCCGGTGCTGCTCGCGGACGACCTCACGTGCCTCGTCGAGGTCCATCGGACGACGGTAGCGCCCAGCGACGATGATCGTCATTGAGAGGCCCCGGGACGCATCCGGAACGCCACGGCCAGCGCGACCGCGGCGACCGCGGCCATGGCGAGGAAGACGCCGGAGTACGCGGCTCCCGCGGTGCTGCCGCTCTGCAGGCGCGGGCTCTCCAGCACGCCGAGCAGGGCGGGTCCGGCGCCGGCGCGAGGAACTGGGCCACCTGCAGGATCCCGAGGCCGATACCGACCTGCTCGGGCGGCAGCGAGCCCGCCGCGGCGCTGATGATCGGGGTCAGCACGAGGATGACGCCGACGGCGAGCCCGAGGATCCCGATCCGCGCCGGCACCGTCGACGTGCCCCCGGTCGAGGTCGACAGGAAGAGCGCGAACAGCGTGACGGTGCCGAGGCCGATCAGCACCAGCGGACGGGTGCCGATGCGGTCGGCGAGGCGCCCGATCAGCGGCGAGAGAGCGGCGACGGCGACGCCGGCCGTTACGACAGTGCGGCGGAGAGCGTGCCGAGCCGTGCGCCTAGGGCCTGTCCTGTAAGCCCAGGACCACGCTCTTCGCGCCGAGATCGCCCCTGGCGGCGTTGCCGGCACGACCGGGTACGTCCAGTACAACGGCTCGTGCCGGCGCCTTGCCAGGGACGATCTCGATCACGAAGCCCGCGGCCCGGGGCCTACAGGACAGGCCCTAGTGTCC
>MKJV01000152.1 GCA_001942185.1 Pseudonocardia sp. CNS-004 | reverse complement strand
TCGAGCCGCGCGTGCAGCACCACACCATCGGACTCGCGCAGCACGTGGACGGTGCCGCCGAGGGTCACCACCAGGTCCTCGGGCCGGGTCGAGCCGCGCGTGCAGCACCACACCATCGGACTCGCGCAGCACGTGGACGGTGCCGCCGAGGGTCACCACCAGGTCCTCGAGCCACTCCCCGCGGCCGCGGCCGAGCCCGACGGCCGCACGGGCGAGCTGTGCGATCGCCATCGCGTCGTCGCCGTCGGCGAGGCCTGCTGCCACCAGCACCTCGCCGCGCGCCGCGTCGACGGCGCGCACGGCCTGCGCACCCGCGGATCGCAGGAGGGCGGTGAGCCGGGCATCGAGCGGAGCGGGCTCGGGTGGCGGGTCGGGTGGTACCCCCGGGGTCGCGCCGGGGTCGCGGGGACGGGGAGCATCCCCGCAGCATCCCGGTGCGTTCCGGAGCAACCGAGGTCCACCCGCTCGGCGGTGCGGCCGCTGGGCCGATCCGCCGAGCGGCGGCGGCACCCCGCGCCGGGTCGTTCCGATGCGGCCGTACGGCGGACGCCTGGTCACTCACGGTGGCCGGATCGGCGGCGCGAACCTGATCGGAATCGCCGGTCCCACGCCCATCGGGTGATGTCCCGGCCACCGCCACACCGCTCCCGTGGGAGCGCCCGTTGGACCCCACGTCGTCCCCGCGTCCGGTGGGGAGTGCCGGTCAGGAGGTGGGCGCTTGAACGGATCCCACCAGCGGCGATCCGCCCGTTCCGCGCCCGGCGTGCGGCGCGCCGGGCTTGCCGCCACCCGGTCGCGGCGTGGTGCGCACCCGGCGGGTGTCGGGTGGTGGCAGCCGCCGAAGCCGCAGCGCGGCAGGTCGCCGGGCCAGGGGCAGGGCGCCGACGTGGATACGGCGCGTCACCGCGCACCGGACGCCACGGACGTGCTGCCGGTCGTCGAGGCGCCCGCCCGGGCCGCCCGGCGGGTGCGGCTGCTGCGCCGTGGTGCGCTCGCCGCGACGGCTGTGGTGGTGCTCGGCCCGCTCCTCGCGTTCGCCGCCGGCTACCTGCTCTTCTCGGTGCCCAACCCCGACGACGCGGTGAACAACCAGGTGGCCGTGGTCTCGTTCGCCGACGGGAGCCCGCTGACCCGGTTGGTGCCCGAGGAGGCAACCGGATCAAGGTCCCGATCGACCAGGTGCCGACGCACGTGCGGCACGCGGTGCTCGCGGCGGAGGACCGCTCCTTCTACTCGAACCCCGGCTTCGACCTCACCGGCATCATGCGCGCGGCGTGGAACCAGCTGCGTGGCGGTGAGGGTGGTGGCTCGACGATCACCCAGCAGTTCGTCAAGAAGGCGCTCGTGGGTGACGAACAGACGCTCTGGCGCAAGTACAAGGAGGTCGTCCTCGCGGTCAAGATCTCCCAGGCGCGTTCGAAGGACGAGATCCTCGCCGACTACCTGAACACGATCTACTTCGGGCGCGGCGCTACGGCATCCAGTCCGCCGCCCAGGCCTACTTCGGCAAGAACGTGCAGGACCTCGAGCCCACCGAGGGCGCGATGCTCGCGGGGCTGATCCAGTCACCGTCGCGGTGGGACCCCGCGGTGCGGCCGGAGCGGGCCGTCGAACGGTGGGAGTTCGTGCTCGACGGGATGGTCGCGCAGGGTTGGCTCACCCCCGCCGAACGCCGCGAGGCCCGCTTCCCGCAGACCGACTCGCGCCGCTCGCTCGCCCGCGGGGTACCCACCGACAGCCGTGGCCACATCGTCAGTGCGGTGGTCGCGGAGCTGGAAGAGCTCGGCTTCACCGAGCAGGACGTCGCCCAGGAGGGCCTGCGGATCACGACGACGGTGGATCCGCGGCGCCAGCAGCAGGTGGTCGACGCTGCGCACGACGCGCTCGACGGGCAGCCGGTGAACCTGCGCAGCGCGGTGGTGACGATCGACCCGCAGACCGGCGGTGTGCTCGCCTACTACGGTGGCGACAACGGGCTGGGCCTGGACTACGCGCAGGTGCGCAAGCTCGCCGGGTCGACGTTCAAGCCGTTCGTGGTGCTCGCCGGGCTGATGCGCGAGCCACCGATCGGACTCGGCGAGGTCTACGACGGGCGCGAGGTCCCCGGCCTGCGCAACGCCCAGGGCGCCGACTGCGACGAGTGCGACCTGAAGCAGGCCATGACGGTGTCCAACAACGTCGTCTTCCATTCGATGACCAAGGAGATCGGGCCCGGTGCGGTCGCCGCCGCTGCCCGCGCCGCCGGCATCACCGCCCCCCTCGACGACCCGACCGAAGGCATCGCGCTCGGCAACAAGGAGGTCTCGACGTTCGACCTGGCCTCGGCGTACGCGACGATCGCGGCAGGCGGGGTGTGGCGCCAGCCCCACCTCGTGTCGTCCGTCGTCACCGCTGACGACCGGGTGCTCTACCAGCCGCGACGGAGGGCGAGCGCCGCTTCCCGGAACGGGTGGCGCGCAACGTGGTCGAGGCGATGCTCGGCGTGGCCGAGCACGACCGGCTGGCCCTGCCGCAGGATCGGCCCGTGGCGGCCAAGACGGGCACCGTCCAGTCCCGCTTCGACGGCGAGAACAACGACGCGTGGATGGCCGGGTTCACCCCGTCGGTCACCACCGCCGTGTGGATGGGCACCGACATGAACTCCCCCATCCGCACCGCCCGCGGCCGCCCGATCCAGGGCAGCAGCCTGCCCGGCGACGTGTGGCAGACCGTCATGTCCGACGCCGTGGCCGACTCCCCCGTCGAGGAGTTCCCGCCGTTCCGGCCGATCGGCGAGCCCCCGTCCCCGCTCGGCCCGAACGAGACGCCGCCACCGTCGGCCCCGCCGGCACCACCGCCGCCGGAGCTACCGCCCGCCGACGGGCCGGCGCCGACGGCGGCACCGGACGAGCCGGATGTCACGCCGGACGACCCGGAGCGGCCGGGGATCCTCGGCGACCCGGGGGTGGAGGACTCCGACTCCGAGGACGAGGACTGCTCGGTCACCCCGTGCGGTTGACCAGCCGTGCGGCGCACGACAGGGGGTGTGGTGCGGCGCTACCGTGGTCGACGTGGCCACGCACGCCGGCGAGCGGACGTTCGAGGTGGTGGCCTGGCTCTCGGAACGGCACCTGGTGCTGTACGTGCCCGAGATCGAGGCGGCCACCACCGCGGCGGCGATGCCGGACGCCGAGGACGCGGCCCGGTCGCTGATCGTCGACCTCACCGGCCTCGACCCGGCGGCGGTGCGGTGCGAGATCCGGCTCGGCCGGGCCCGCGGCGGTCTCGGCGGTCCACCCCTGCCGGCTGTCTAGCGGGAGGGGGCTCGTCCGTGCCCCCGAACACACGGACGAGCCCCGAGCAGGTGGGTGTGGCGGTCGAGGGTGCGGGTCAGTCGAGGGACAGTCCCGCGGCCGGGGCCACCCGGGCGGCCCGGTGTGCCGGGAGAACACTGGCGAGCAGCCCCGCCAGTACGGCGACGAGGACGACGGCGCCGAGCGACGGCCAGGGGATGACCATGACGGCACGGGTGAGTGCGCGCCTCACGAACGTCTCGTAGCCGACCCAGGCGAACCCGACGCCGATGACGCCGCCGAGCACCGTGGCCACCGTCGACAGCAGCACCGCCTCGGCCGCCAGCATCCGCCGCAGCTGCCCGCGGGTGAGCCCGAGCGCGCGCAGCAGCGCGTGTTCGCGGGCGCGTTCGAGCACGGACAGCCCCAGGGTGTTCGCGATCCCGGTCAGGCGATCGCCACGGAGATGCCGAGCAGGCCCAGCACCGACCAGGTGAGGATGTCCCGCTCCCGGTTCGCCACCGCCTGGGCCTGCAGCCGGTCCTCGAGCCCGACGCCGGCCGCATCCGCCACGCCGTCCAGCGCCTCGACGAGGGCCAGCGGCTCGGCGCCCGCGGAGGCGCGGACCCAGATGACCCGTGGTTGTGGCGTGTCGGTGAGCCGGGCCAGGGTCTCGGGCGCGACGACGGCGGCCTGGCCCCAGCCGGTGAGGGCGATGACCCGCAGCTGGGCGGCGCGATCACCGACCTGCACCGTGACCTGGTCCCCGGGCTCGACGCCCGGGTCCACGAAGGCGTCCAGGTCGATCCTGATCGTCCCGGGTTCCACCTGGGCGAACGACCCGCCGTCGCGGGCCACCTGCGCCGCGGACGGCGCGGTGACCACCGGGAGCGGAGCACCGAACCCGGTGATCCGGGCGACGGCGCCGTCCACGGCGATGGCCTGCTCCACACCGGCGGTGCGACGTACCTGGTCGAGGAGGTCGGTGCCGACCGGTTCGTCGAGCGAGGTGAGCGCGGCGTCGATGGGGTTGTGCCGGACGTGCACCTCGTCCAGGGCCGCACGCCAGGTGGCCATCCCGGTGAGCACGGCGGTCGTGAGGGTGACGCCGACCAGCAGGGCGGCCGTCGTGGTGGCGGTCCGGCGGGGGTTGCGCACGGCGTTCTCGGTGGCCAGCCGGCCCGCGGGGCCGAGCACCGCGCCGGTGATCCGCACGAGGCGGGGAACGAGCACCGGCCCGAACAGCTGCACGCCGGCGAACACGGCCCCGCCGCCCGCCACCATGAGCGCCGTGCTGTCCCGGATCATCGCCACCCCGAGCAGAGCGAGACCGGCGAGCAGCAGCAGCGCGGCGAGCACCTGCCGGGCCCGGCCGGTGGCGGTGCGCACGTCGAGCGTGGTCTCGGGGCGCAGCGCGGACAGCGGGCTCACCCGGACCACCTGCCGGGCCGGCAGCCCCGACGCGAGCACGGTGACCAGCAGGCCGACGGTGAACCCGCCCAGCAGCCAGGGCATCGGCAACGCGGGTGCGGCCAACGGGGTGGTGGGCGCGAGAGCGTTGATCAGCGGGAGCAGGCCGTAGCCGAGCCCGACGCCGAGCAGCGTCCCGGTCAGCGACGCGAGCACGCCGACGGCGGCCGCCTCGCGTTGTACAGCCCCCAGCACCTGTCGCCGGGTCGCACCGACGCACCGCAGCAGCGCGAAGTCGCGCAGCCGCCCGGCCAGCACGATCGAGAACGTGTTCGCGACGACCAGTGCCGAGACCACCATCGCGACGCCCGCGAACAGCAGCAGCATCAGCGCGATCACGTCCGTGTCGTTGTTGAGCCCGGCCAGGCCGTTCCTGACGTACTGCTCCGCGGACCACACCGTCATGCCCTCCGGGACCGGACCCACGTCCCCGCGCACCGCGATGCTGCCCACGTGGAAGGTGGGCCGGTCGCGCCACTGCACGTACTGCGGCCACGTGACGTACATCGAGGCCTGGGTCCAGGTGGTGGGTGACACCACGAGGCCGACCACTTCCAGGTCGGTGGCGGAGGCACCATCGCCCACCCGGATCCGGTCGCCGACCGCGACCTCCTGGGCCTGGGCGTCCCACACGTGCATCACCGCCTCGCCCGTGCCGTCCGGGAAGCGGCCCGCGACGAGCTTCTGCCAGCGCAGTTCCTCCGCCGCCGCGATCGGTCCCACGGTCGTCCCGCCCCGGAAGTCACCCCAGCCGACCGGGGTGCCGTCTTCCCGGTACGCGGGCAGGTCGACCCGGCCGAGCCCGGACGCGTTGTCGCCGAGGCGGTCGATGAGCGCGATCGCGTCCGAGAGGTCCAGGGTGCCCGGGCAACACGGCGGGCCCGGCTCTGGTCCGTCCTCCGGAGCCTCGACCACGTGGTCGGCGCCGCGGAAGGGCGCCCCGGCGTTCTCCATGAACCCGGCGCGGGCCCCGGCCGTGAGCACCCCGATCACGACGACGAACGCGACCGAGGCGACCACCGCGATCGCCGCCGCGACGTACCGGCGGGCGTGGATGCGCAGGGACGCGCGGACGACGGTGCGCATCAGGCGATCCGCCCGTCGGCCATGGTGATCACGTCGTCGGCGTGGGCCGCGGCGTCCCGGTCGTGGGTGACCATCACGACGGTCTGGCCCAGCTCGCGCACCGACCGGCGCAAGTGCTCCAGCACCTCCGCCGACGCGGTGGAGTCCAGGTTCCCGGTGGGCTCGTCGGCGAACACCAGGTCGGGCTGCGTCACCAGGGCCCGAGCGATCGCGACCCGCTGCTGCTGGCCACCGGACAGCTCAGCGGGCCGGTGCCCGAGCCGGTCGGCCACGCCGATCGTCTCGGCGAGGGTGCGTGCGCGCTCCCGTACCGCCTCGTCGATCCGGCCGCCGCCCAGCTCGAGCGGGAGCAGGATGTTCTGTTCCGCGGTGAGCATCGGCAGCAGGTTGAACGACTGGAACACGAAGCCGACGTGCCGGCGGCGGAACACGGTGAGCGCGTCGTCGTCGAGCGATCCCAGTTCGATGCCGGCCACGGTGACGGTGCCGCCGCCTGCCTGGTCGAGCCCGGCCAGGCAATGCATCAGCGTGGACTTGCCCGACCCGCTCGGCCCCATGATCGCGGTGAACCTGCTACGCGGCAGGTCGAGGTCGATGCCACGCAGGGCCTCCACCCGCGTGTCACCCCGGCCGAAGGTCTTGGTCAGCCCGCGGCGCTCGCGGCCAGGGTCTCCTGAGCGGGCCTGTGGGTGGTGGTCACTTCTGCATCCTCGGATCGTGCGTCGGGTCGGCGTACAGGCGCGGGCAGCCACGGTCGGCGGCGTCGGTGCGCAGTTCGTAGTGCCATGGTTCGTTGCGGTAGATCTGGCACAGCCCGTACTCGGCGCCGTGCTCGGAGAGCCACGCCGCGGCAGCGGTGGGCCCGATGTCCACCGCGTCCCCGGACACGTGCGGGGACGTGTCCGCGGTGGCCACCCACCGGGCGGCCTCGGCTTTCGAGCCGTACTCCTCGATCGCCTCGTCGAGGAGGTGCTCCTGGTACTCGCGCGAGCGCCAGCCGCTGTTGACGACGAGCTCGACCCGGTCGTCCGCGGCGTCCGTCGCGGCCCGGCGGAGGGCGTCGAGCAGATCCGGATCGAGCTCGGCCACGGCCGGGATGTCGTCGTCGAAGACGGACAGTCCGTCGGGGACGGCGCCGTCGGCCTCCCCGAGCGCACCGTTGCGGTCGCCGCGACGGCCGTCGCTGCGCGGTGGAGGGTCGCGCGGGGCATCGTCGGCCTGCGGCGCCGCAGAAGGGGACCAGGACGCCACCGCCTGGTAGCCGAGCGCCCCGGTCACCACGGCGACGACCACCGCCATGAAGATGGCGATCATCGACCCGGTGCGGCGGGCCGCCCTTCTGGCCGACCCGACCACGAGGGGCTGTGTCGGGAAGCGATCGGCGAACGGATCGTCGGCCTCGCCGATCCGGGCCGCGGCTGCCCGGTCGTAGGCGATCCGGTCGGCGATCCCGGCCTGCCCCCGGGTCATCCGCCGTGTCCCGGGGTCCGCTCCCGCTCCCCGGGCGGCCCGGCGTCGCACTTCTCGCTCGCGGCCGCCATGTCCGGGTCGTCGCCGTAGTACAGGATGTGCCCGCTGGCGTCGGGGTCCGGGAAGTCCTCCACCCCGTTCTCGCGCATGCACCGGGACGACTCGCGGCGTTCCTCCACCAGCGCCTGCAGCTCCGCGGGACTCGGAGCGGGCTCGGTGGGGCCGGCCTGATCGCCGACGTCGGTCCCGGTCCCGGTCGCCGTCTCGGCGGGTGCGTTCGCGCAGCCCGCGCTGATCAGGGCGGCCAGTGCGATGGCGGCCACGTGCCGGGCCCCGGGGGCTGCGGCTCGTGCTGGTGCGCTGGAGATCATGCCCTGCAGCCAAGGGAGCGCGGTGTTGCCGGTGCGTATCCGCTTCTCGATATGCCTGCGATATGCACCGGCTCGTAGCATCGAGCAGTCGTGCGCGTGCGGACGGCGCAGCACCGCCACGCGGGCATGGAGGATCAGACCGTGGACAGGAAGCCCGGCTTGAGCGCGCGCCTCAAGCTCACCCTCAGCTACGCCGGATTCCTCATGCTCGCCGGCGTGCTGCTGCTCACCGCGGTGTGGGTGTTCCTCCTGCGCGGCACGCCGTCCGGCTACCTCCTTCCCGACCTCTCCAACATCCCGCTGGTCTTCAGCCCGGGCAGCTTCGGCCCAGTCGTCTTCGGCCCGGCGGCCGTCGTCGTGTTGGGGTCGCTGCTGGTGTTCGGTCTCGGGGGAGGGTGGATCCTCGCCGGCCGCATGCTCGCGCCGCTGACCCGGATCACCGACGCCACCCGCACCGCCGCGAACGGATCGCTGTCCCACCGGATCCGGCTGCCGGGCCGCCGGGACGAGTTCCGCGAGCTCGCCGACGCCTTCGACTCCATGCTCGCGCAGCTCGAGTCACACGTCGCCGAACAGCGGAGGTTCGCCGCCAACGCCTCCCACGAGCTGCGCACGCCGCTGGCGATCACACAGACGCTGTTGGACACGGCCCGCAACGACCCGAACCGCCACACCGGCGAGCTCCTCGACCGACTCCACCACGTCAACACCCGCGCGATCGACCTCACCGAGGCGCTGCTGTTGCTCAGCCGCGCCGACCGGCGCTCGTTCACCCCCGAACACCTCGATCTGTCCCTGCTCGCCGAGGAAGCGGCCGAAACGCTGCTCCTCCTCGCGGAGAAGCGCGGCGTCACCATCGACACCTTCGGCGAGATCACCCCCACCGTCGGCTCGGGCGCACTGCTGCTGCAGCTGACCACGAACCTCGTGCACAACGCGATCGTCCACAACCTGCCCGAACACGGCACAGTGTCGATCGGCACCCGCAGCCGACCCGGAACGGCGACGCTCACCGTCGAGAACACCGGCGAGGAACTCACCCGGGAACTGGTGTCCACGCTCACCGAACCGTTCCGGCGCGGCTCCGAACGCATCCGCACCGACCACGCCGGTGTCGGACTCGGCCTGGCGATCGTCACCAGCATCACCCGCGCCCACGGCGGCACCCTCACCCTCGCCCCCCGCCCCGCCGGCGGGCTCCGCGTCACGGTGTGCCTGCCCGCGCGGTAGATCGGGAGTCTCCGGCCGCCGTGTCGCCGGTTAGGGTCATCCCATGGCACAGGCGGTGACCGACCCCGGTCGGGACGTGGCGGACCGGATGGCCGGGGCAGCAGCGGAATGGCTCGACTCGCTCGACCCGGACCAGCGTGCGGTGGCGGTCGGCCCGCCGCCGGGCGCGGACGACGACGCCGAGACCGAGCGCACCCGCTGGTTCTACACGCCCACCGACCACGGCGGCCTCACCTTCCACCAGCAGCGCCCCGCGCAGCAGCGGCTCGCCATGCGGCTCGTGGCGAGCGGCCTGTCGGAGGCCGGGTACACCACCGTCGCCACGGTGCTCGGCCTGGAGAACGTGCTGGACCGCGCCGAGGGCTTCACCGCGGGCTTCGGGCGCGAGCGCGGCCGCGACCCGGGCATGTACTTCCTGCGGGTCTTCGGCGAGCCGGGCGGGCAGGCTCCGTGGGGCTGGCGGTTCGGCGGCCACCACGTATCGCTGCACAACCTGCTGGTGGACGGGCGGGTCGCGGCCACCACCCCGTGCTTCCTCGGCGCGACCCGGCCGTCTCGGCGTTCCTGGGCGGCGAGGTGCTGCGGCCCCTCGGCGCGGCCGAGGACCTGGCCCGCGAGCTGGTGCGCTCGCTGCGCCCCGAGCTCGCGCGCGGGCCGTGCTGCTCCCGCGCGCCCCCGACGACATCGTGGCCGCCA
Source organism: Pseudonocardia sp. CNS-004 (assembly GCA_001942185.1). Lineage (GTDB taxonomy): Bacteria > Actinomycetota > Actinomycetes > Mycobacteriales > Pseudonocardiaceae > Pseudonocardia. Next base: position 14,602 of record MKJV01000152.1, on the reverse strand, counting down.
ACACCTCCCGGGTCGGCAACGCGGGGGATCGCAGCGGGTTGTTCCGGCCCGGCCCCCACACCGACCGGCATGCGGCGTCGCCCGCCACCGGTATGCGGGGCGCCGACCAGGAGGCAGTGTCGATCACACCGGAGCCGAAGGGCGTGCCGGGCGCCGAGCTCGACGCGGCGCAGCGGGAGCTGCTGCGGGCGCTCCTGACCACGTACCTCGACCGGGTGCCGGAGGGGGTGTCCCCGCTCCCCCGCTACGACGGGCAGGCCGCTCTGGACGCCGTGCACATCGCGTGGGCCGGTGGCACCGCCCCCGGCGAGCCGCACTACTACCGGCTGCAGGGCCCGCGGCTGCTCGTCGAGTGGGACAACACGCAGCGCGACGTCAACCACGCCCACGCGGTGTGGCGCGACCCGGAGTCCGACTTCGGCCGGGACGTGCTGGCGGCCCACCGCGCGGCCCACCACGCCTGACCACCGCGCCCGACCAGGACCGGGCCGCTGGGCACGTGCACGAGTGCACACGCCACCCGCAGCAGCTCCGCCTCCTGGGTGGTGAGCTTGCCGTCGTCGAGCACGGCGGCGACCATCGCCTCCACGAGCAGCCGCTTCTCGAGCCGGGCCGCCCGTCGAGCGCGGGCCGGCACCGGTCGAGTCGCTCCCAGCCGCGCCGGGGTCCATCCCCGGCGCCGGTTTCCCCATCGCATAGTCGAGACCGCCACAGGCAGATCCACAGGACCCGGCCCGGCGTGCCATCCTGACGGCGTGGACGGGGAGTACGTCCTGGGCACGCCGCACCCCGCGCTGGCCCGCTGCGTGGTGCGCTACCTGGGCTACCGCGAGCACAGCGGGCTGCCGGTGCGCCGCCGGCAGGCGCCGGTGGCCTCGTGCACCCTGATCATCAGCCTCGGCCCGCGGATCCGCCTGCACGGGCCGGCCGGGCCGTCCGTGCCCGCATCGTTCCTCGCCGGGATGTACGACGCACCGGTGCTCACCGAGTTCACCGGCCACCAGCACGGGCTGCAGGTCGACCTGAGCCCGCTCGGTGTCTTCGCGCTGCTCGGCAGGCCGATGCCGGACCTCACCAACCTCGCCCCGCAGCTCACCGAGCTCGACGTCCCGGAGCTGGCCCGCCTGCCGGAACGCCTCGCGGCCGCGCCGGACTGGCCCCACCGCTTCGCGCTGCTCGACGCCGTGCTGCTGCGCCGCCTCGACGCGTCCGCGGCCCGGCCGGACCCGGAGGTGACGCGGGCATGGCGCCGGCTGGTCCGCAGCGCCGGCCGGATCGGTGTGCAGGAGCTGGCCGACGACACCGGCTGGAGCCGCCGCCACCTGCTCAACCGCTTCCGCGGGCAGGTCGGCCTGAGCCCGAAGACCACCGCGCGCGTGCTGAGGTTCCAGCGCGCCGCCCGGCTGCTCGCCCCGTCCAGCCTCTACGGCAACGCGCCCGCCTGCGCGGCGCCGTCGATCTCCGACGTGGCCGCGACCTGCGGCTACGCCGACCACGCCCACCTGGTCCGGGACTTCCACGCACTCGCCGGGTGCACCCCCACGGAGTACCTCGACGGATGGAGCTAGGCCGCGCGAGTGCGTTCCGATGCTCCTATGGACTCATCCGGCGATCCCGGCTGTGAGGGCGGTCGCAGAAGCGCACTGGTGCGGCTGGAGAACCGCATGCATCGATCATGCCGGTGAGCCGGGCGCGAGGTAGGACGTCGAGATGGCACTGGGCGTCATTGCGTGAAGATCGAACAGCACTGCCTGCCACCTCGACCGGAACGCACCGCTGAATGGGGCGGGTCGCACCCGTCGCCACGACCGCGGTGTGCTGCTCGTGCCGGGCACCGGCGGCTGGTCGCCACCGGTGGGGCCGTCGTTCATCGGGCCACGACACGGCCGACGGATCTGGACAGTCCCGTTCCCATTCGTCCAAGCCGCCGGGCCCACCCACTCCTACCGTCGAGCCATGAGCATCTACGTCACCCTCCGCTACCCGGACGCCCGCGCGGCGATCGCGTTCCTCACCGGCACGCTGGGGTTCACCGAGCAGCAGGTCGTCGCGTCCGATGACGGCACGGTCGAGCACGCCGAGCTGAGCTTCGGAGACGGTGTCGTCATGGTCGGCACCCGTCGCGGCGCGCAGGACCCGTACGACACCGGCCGCGCGGTCGTCTACCTCGCCCTCGACTCGGCGGCGGCCGTCGACGCCCACCACGACCGCGCGGTGGCAGCCGGGGCCGAGGTCGTGCAGGAGCTGGTGGACCAGCCCTACGGTTCGCGCGAGTACGCCGTGCGCGACCCGGACGGCAACATCTGGTCCGTCGGCAGCTACCGGCCGCAGGTGAAGCCGTGAGCGCGGGGATCGACGCCGCCGAGCGCGAGCGGGTGGTGGGGCTGGTCTTCGGGTTCTTCCCGGCCCAGGTGGTGCGGACGCTCGCCGGGCTCGGAGTGCCGGACGCGATCGGCGACGGCTCGCTCGGCGTCGAGCAGCTCGCCGGGCAGACCGCCACGCACCCCGACGCGCTCGCCCGGCTGCTGCGCGCGGCCTGCGGCCTGGACCTCGTGGCCCGCACCCCGGACGGCGCCTACACGCTCACCCCGGGCGGGCAGCTGCTGCGCACCGGGCGGCCCGGCTCGATCGGCAACCTGGCGCAGCTGTTCTGCCACGACACGGTCTGGCGCAGCTGGGGGGAGCTCGAGTGGAGCGTCCGCACCGGGGAGCCGTCGTTCGAGAAGATCACCGGCCGCTCGTCGTTCGCGTACTTCGCCGAGCACCCCGACCTGAACGCGGTCTTCACCGAGGCGATGGCCGAAGGCACGCGGACGGCCGCCGCCGGCATCGTCGCCGCCTGCGACCTCACCGGCGTCACGACGCTCGCCGACATCGGCGGTGGCAACGGCACGCTGCTCGCCGCGTTCCTGGACGCGCACCCGGACCTGCAGGGGATCCTCTTCGACAGCCCGTCCGGCGCCACGGCGACGGTCGTGGACGAGCGCTGCGAGATCGTGACCGGCGACTTCTTCCAGGAGGTGCCGGCCGCGGACGCGCACGTCGTGAAGAGCGTGGTCCACGACTGGGACGACGAACACTGCGTCGCGATCCTCTCCAGGATCCGTGCGGCGATGCCGGCGCACGGCGTGCTGTTCCTGGTGGAGCCGATCCTCCGCGACGATCCCGCGGCGCTCGCCGACCAGCGCATCCTCCTGATGAGCGACCTCAACATGCTCGTGTGCCTCGGCGGGCGGGAACGCACCCGGGAGCAGTTCGCGGGCCTGCTCTCGGCGGCCGGGCTGGCCCTCACCGGGGTGACCCCGGCGGGCGGGTCGGGCTACTCGGTGCTGCGGGCGGTCCCGGCGTGACACCCCTGGAACGGCTGCGCGCCATCTGCACCGCGCTCCCCGAGGTCACGGAGAAGGTCAGCCACGGCGAGCCGACCTGGTTCGTGCGCAAGACGTTCGTGACGTTCGCCGACCACCACCACGACGACCGGCTCGCGTTCTGGTGCGCCGCCCCGCCCGGCGTGCAGGAGGAGCTGGTGGCCGCGGACCCCGCGCGGTTCTTCCGCCCACCCTACGTGGGCGGCCGCGGCTGGCTCGGCGTCTACCTGGACGTGCCGGACGTCGACTGGACCGAGATCGAGGAGATCGTCACCGACGCCTACCGGCAGGTGGCGCCGAAGCGGCTGGCGAGCCGGTTGGACGAACCGGCGTAGCGGCAGGCAGGCTCGCGTCGTGAGCGAGCTCCCCATGGCGGCCGTGCCGGGCGGGCGCGTCGAGTACGAGGACGTACCCGGCGACCCGGCCGTTGCCCCGCTGTTGTTCCTGCACGAGGGCCTGGGATCGGTCGGGCTGTGGCGCGGCTTCCACCGCAGGCTCGCTGCCGCCACCGGCCGCCGCGCCGTGGCGTTCTCCCGCCTCGGCCACGGCGGGTCCGACCTCCCGACGGGAAAACGGACGCCCCGGTACATGCACGACGAGGCCACCGAGGTGGTCCCGGCCGTGCGCGCGGCGCTCGGGCTGGACCGGGTCGTGCTCGTCGGCCACAGCGACGGCGGGTCGATCGGCCTGCTGCACGCGAGCACGACGGACGTGGACGGGCTCGTCGTGCTGGCGCCGCACGTGTTCGTCGAGGACGCGGGCCTGCGCGGCATCGAACGGGCCCGCCACGACTACGTCGAGGGCGACCTGCGGGCCAGGATGGCCCGCCACCACCGCGACCCGGACGTCACGTTCTGGAACTGGAACGAGGGCTGGCTCGACGAGGCCTTCCGCGACTGGGACATCCGGCCCGAGCTCGCCGGCATCACCTGCCGGTGCTGGGGGTGCAGGGCGACGACGACCCGTACGGCACGGTCGTGCACGTCGAGGCCGTGCGCGACGGGGCGGCGGGCCCGGTGGAGCTGGCCGTGCTGGCCTGCGGCCACTCGCCGCACCTGGAACGGCGGGCCGACACCGACGCCACGGTCGCGGCGTTCCTGGCCGAGCTGCCGTAGCCGGGGTCAGCCGACCACCGCGCCACGCGCGACGACAAGTCGCGGGTGATCGAGCATCCGCAGGTCCGAGCGCGGGTCCTCGTCGAAGACCACCAGGTCGGCGGGCGCCCCGTGCTCGATGCCGGGATACCCCAGCCACCGGCGGGCGGCCCAGGATCCCGCACCGAGTGCATCGTGAGCGGTGAGGCCGGCCTCGGCGAGCCACCGGATCTCGGTGGTCAGCGAGCCCGGCGGAAGATCGGTCCCGGCCAGGACGACGACCCCTGCCTCGTGGGCGCTTCGCACGAGGTCGCGATGGCGGCGAAGCCCGGAGGCGAACCAGCTCCGCAGGGCCGGCGGCACCGCGTCGACGTCCATCTGCGGTGCCAGGGACGTGAAGACCGTCGCGGTGGGCACGAGGGCGGTCCCGATCGCCGCCATCTCACCGAGCAGCTCCGTGGGCAGGTGCATCCCGTGTTCGACGGAGTCGACCCGGGCCTTGACGGCGGCGTGGCCGCCCTCCGCCGACTGGGTGTGGACGGCGATACGGCCACCTGTCCCGCGGGCGGCGCGGGCCGCCGCAGCCACGACCTCGGCGGACATCGTGGCGGCGTACCCGGCGTCGTCGTCGAACCAGTCGACGATGAGCTTGCACCATCCCGACGCGCCGGCCTCTTCGGCCGCGGCCCGGGGAACGTCGTCGATGCCGACCTGCCGCCCCCAACCCGGGAAGAACCCGCCCTCGACGGCGACCGGCAGCCCCGCCGCCACCACGCGCGGGAGGCCGGGCCGCTCCCCGAACCAGGAGGGCAACCGGGACCCGGAGCCGGGCACCCTGATCAGCGTGGTCCCGGCCCGGAGGTGGGCGGCCCCGTCGGCGAGGAGCTGGTCGTCGTCGACGGGGAGGCCGACCTCGACGGTGCCGGGATGGCAGTGGACGTCGACCAGGCCGGGGATCAGGTAGCCGCCGGTGTGCACCGTGACGGCGCCGGGCAGCGGGTCGAGGCTGATCGTGCCGTCGGCCACCCAGACGTCGCGGACGACCGCCTCCGGCAGAACGGTGCCGCGCATGCGCAACCGGGGCGTCCCGCCGCCGCGGGGGTGGCCTGCCTCGTGCCCGGCGATCACGCTGATCGAGCCTAATCGGAGCAGTCGTCGCTCCGGGACTTGGCGGTCGTGCAGGGGAAGGGTTCACTGTCCCGCGCGCCGTGGCGCTCGATCGACCACCGTCGTCGCAACGTGGCAACGAAAGGACGTTCGCCCGATGACCGAACTGCTGCCCGCACTGCCGGAGGAGTCCTTCCGCCGCGTGCTCTGCGTCGTCGCGCACCCGGACGACATGGAGTACGGCACCTCCGCGGCCGTCGCGCGCTGGATCTCGCGCGGCATCGAGGTCGGATACCTGCTGCTCACCCGTGGGGAGGCGGGCATGCCCAACCCCCCGGAGGAGACCGCGCGCCTGCGGCTGGCCGAGCAGCGGGCCGCGTGCGCCGCCGTCGGGGTCGAGCACCTCACCGTGCTCGAACACCCCGACGGCATGCTCGTCTACGGCTTGGACCTGCGCCGCGACATCTGCCGGGAGATCCGCCGGTTCCGGCCGGACGCGGTGGTCACGTTCGGGTACGCGGTCGAGACGCCGATGGGCTACGACCAGGCCGACCACCGGGTCGCCGGTCTGGTCACGCTCGATGCGGTGCGCGATGCCGGCAACCGGTGGGTGTTCGCCGAGCAGGTCGACGAGGAGGGCCTCGAACCGTGCGACGTGCGCTGGCTCCTCGTCCCCGCATTCGGGTCCGATCACGGCGCGAGCCACGGGGTGGACGTCACCGGCGAGCCGCTGCGGCGCGGCGTCGCGTCGTTGGAGGCGCACGCCGGGTACCTGGCCGCGCTCCCCGGCCACCCGGCGCCCGCCGACTTCATCCCGGCCTTCCTCGCGCTGAACGGGAAGGAGATGGGGGTCGAGCACGCGGTGCTGTTCCGGGCCCGTGACCTGCAGGCACCCCCGGACCTCGGCATCGGGGACCCGGCACCGGACACCTGAGCAGGCGGTGGCGCGGCCCGCCGGCGGGTACCCCGCGGACATGACCGAGCGCGAGCACGAGCCCGCCGAGTCGGCGCGGCCGTCGGTGGGTCCACGGGACCGTCCCGACGCGATCCGCCCCGACGACGACCGTCCCGACGGAGACGAGGAGCCCGACCGCAAGCTGCCGCCCGACGAGGACGAGCCCGACGACGGGCCCCGACCGGCCCCGCACTGAGGCGGCATCCCCGGGGGGCGGATGACCGTTGCCCGGCGTCTCCGCCCGGTGATCGGCGGATCCGGGACGACGCGGTCCCCGATCGGCTACGGCCGCAAGGCGTGCAGGGTCGTGAGGGCGCGCTCGGCCGCGGCCGTGGGATCGGCATCGGGGCTCCCGATCGCCCGGTCGAAGTTCAGGTCGTAGAACAGCTCCGTGACGCCCTGCGCGGCCAGCCACGCCCCGTCCTCGCGGATCTTCTCGTACGGGCCGGAGAGCAGCCGGTCGGTCGGCCCGTCCACGCGCACGACGCCGCGGACGACCACCCGCACCGCGGAGGGGTCCTTCCCGGCCTCTTCCGCGCCCGCGCGGACGGCGGCGATGCTCTCCGCGATGCGGGACAGGTCGGCGCCGCTGCTGCTGACCCACCCGTCGGCGGCCCGGCCCGCGCGGCGCAGCGCGGCGGGCGCACCTGCGCCCAGCAGTACCGGCGGGCCCGGCCGCTGCACGGGCTTCGGCAGCATCCGGCCCGGCGGCACCCGGTAGAACTCGCCGTCGAAGGCGCTGGTCTCGTCGGCCCACAGCGTGTGCAGGACCTGCAGGTACTCCTCCGCTCGCGGCCCGCGCCGCGCCGTCGACGCACCCGACGCGGCGAACTCCACGTCCGACCAGCCGATGCCGAGCCCGAGGTCGAGCCGTCCACCGGACAGCACGTCGAGGGTGGCCGCCTGTTTGGCCAGGTACGCGGGCGGCACGAACGGGAGGTTGATCACGGCGACGCCCAGCCGGATGCCGGTCGTCCGGGCCGCGGCGAACGCGAGGGCCGTGACGGGGTCGAGCACGCTGCGGTAGACCGGCGGCAGCTCCTGGTCGGCGCCGACCAGGAGCCGCTGCAGCGTCCACAGCGACGCGTACCCCAGCTCCTCGGCCTCCCGGGCCACCCGCACGAGGTTCTCCGGGGTGGCCCATCCCCCGGAGATCGGCGCTCCGACTCCGATCTGCACGTCGATCACCCTATGCGGCGGGGATCAGGGGGCGCTCGGCCCGCTCCAGGGCCGCGAGGGCAGCCGCGACGGTCGCCGGATCCGGCGGGAGCAACGGCAGCCGCACGTCCGGCGTGGCGATCCGGCCGCGGGCGTGCAGCCCCGCCTTGATCACGGTCGGGTTGGGCTCGGCGAACAGGGCCGCGGCCAGCGGTGCGAGCGGCGCACCGAGGGCCCTCGCCCGGGGCGCGTCCCCCGCGCGCCAGGCGGCGATCATGGCGGCCCAGCGTCCGGTGCACACGTGTGCCGACGCGAGGATCGCGCCGGTCGCGCCGAGGGCCAGCAGCGGTGCGGCCATGACGTCGTCCCGGCAGCAGCGGTGCGGCCATGACGTCGTCCCGGGAGCACGGCGCATCCGGGTGGCGGGTCGGCGAGCAGCGCCACCGTGTCGACGTCCACCCCGGGCACGGCGTGCTTGAGAGCGGCGACGCCGGGCAGCGCGGCGAGCGCACGCAGGGTGGCGGCGCCGAGGCTGCGGCCCGTGCGGTGCGGGACGTGGTACCCGACCACCGGCACCGGGCTCCGCGCGGCCAGCTCCGCCATGTGGGCCAGCACGCCCGCCTCGGTGGGCCGCACGAACGCCGGCACCGGCACGAGCGCCGCGTCCACCTCCGGCCACGCCGCCAGCTCGGCCAGCGCGGCGGCACCACGCCGGGTGCCGTTCGCGCCGGCGCCGGCGACGAGCGTCGTTCCGGTCTCGCGGCGCACCGCCGCACAGACGTCCAGCACGGCGCGGCGCTCGGAGTCCTCCAGCCCGGCGGGCTCGCCGGTGGTGCCGAGCGCCACGATCCCGGCCGCGCCCTCGGCCACCACCTCGCGGGCGAGCCGGTCCAGCACCGCCGTGTCCACGTCCCCGGCAGGCGTGAACGGCGTGATCAGCGGGACGTACAGGTCCGAGAGCTCCATGGCGCCAGCGTCGAGGCGGACGAGCATCAGATCCAGTTCGGGTTCCTGTTGTCCCTCGTAAGCTGAGCTGATGCTCGATGTCCGGCGCCTCCGGTTGCTCCGCGAGCTCGCCCACCGCGGCACGATCGCCGCCGTCGCGCACGCGCTGGCCTACACGCCGTCGGCGGTGTCGCAGCAGCTCAGCGCGCTGGAACGGGAGGCGGGCACGCGCCTGCTGGAACGCAGCGGGCGACGGGTGGAGCTGACCCCGGCCGCGCACGCGCTCGTGGAGCACGCCGACGCCGTGCTCGAACGCCTCGAACGGGCGGAGTCCGACCTCGCGGCCCGCCGCGCGGGCCCGGCAGGCCCGCTGCGGATCGGCGCGTTCCCCTCGGCCGCGCGCTCGGTCGTACCCGCGGCGCTCGCCGCTCTGGCCGCCACGCACCCGGCCCTCGAGCCGCGGCTGCGCGAGCTCGACCCCGTCGCCGTCGCCGCGGCCCTGCGGGTGGGTGAGGTCGACGTCGCGCTCGTGCACGACTACGACTTCGTGGCATCGCCCGCGGAGCCGGGGGTGGAGACCGTCGCACTGTTCGAGGAAGGGATGTTCCTCGCGGCACCGCGGGCTCTCGGCCCGTTGCCGGGCGAGCAGGATCCGCTGCGGCGCTGGCGGGACGCGCCCTGGATCGTCGCCCCGGCCGGCACCCGCTGCGGCACCATGACCGTCCGCGCCTGCGAGGCGGCGGGCTTCACGCCACGGGCGCGGCACGTGGTCGACGACTTCCCGGCCGTGCTGGCGCTGGTCGCGATCGGTGGCGGGGTCGCGCTCGTCCCGGAGCTCGGCATCAGCGCTCCCGGCCCGGACGTCGTCCTCACCCGGCTGCCCATGCACCGGCGCACGCTGGCCGCCCACCGGCGCGGCGCCGGGGCCACCCCGGCGATCACCGCGTTCGTCGGCGCGATGCGCACCGCCGCCGCGGGCCTCGCCTCGGTGTGATCGCCCGGCGTGATCGCCTGGCGTGATCACGGCCTCGGCACGTGGGACGCCGGCATGCGGCGCCACCGGTCGAGGACGTCGGGGTCCTGCATGTCGATCCACTCGCTCACGTCGGAGTGGGTGGCGCAGACCGTCTCGGGCCGCAGGCACACCTCGGCCATGAACCGCTCGACGGCGTCGAAGAACCCGCCGCCCGACCAGCGGTTGAAGTGGCTGCCGATGACGAGCGGGGCCCGGTTGCCGGTCGAGGCGGCGGTGTAGGCGGCGCGGTAGGCCTCGAGCACGGTGTCGCTGAACTCGGCCGCCCGCTCCGGCTGGTCGCGGCCGCCGTTCACCGCGAGCCACAGGTTGTAGTCCATGAGCAGCACCTGCTTGCCCAGCGCGGGCACCCGCACCGAGGGCATCCAGAACTCGCGGATGCCGTTCTCGTCGGTGGGCCAGACGATCCCGTCGGTCGGCCGGCTGGTGTCGTAGGTGAACCCGTGCGCCCGCATCGCCGGGTAGGCCTGCGACCAGCGCCCCTCGAGGCACGGGGTGCGCCCGCCACGCACCTCGCCCAGGTCGAGGCCCTCGTCGCGGGCCGCCTCGACGAACGCGAAGAACTGGTCGAGCTCGGCGTCCCACATCGCGGTGGACCACGTCCCGACCGCGGGCTCGTCACCCGAGCAGAAGTGCCCGTTGTAGTGGGTGCCGACCTCGTGGCCCCGCCTGCGGGCCTCCATCAGGTCCGCGATCAGCGTGTCGACCTCGGCCCGCGACCCGCCGAAGCCCACCGCGGACGACCCGGCCGCCCGCCCGGGTGGGCGGTAGCGCCGCCGGTCGGAGTCCGGCAGGAGGTAGACCCCGGACAGGAAGCCGGTGATCCGGGCCTCCGACGCCCCCGCGAGCGCGAGCACCCGCTGCCAGTGCCGGTGCGACCCGGCGCCGTCGAAGGAGAACAGCACGAACTGAGGGGGCCGCTCGCCGGCCTCGAGCGGCCGCATCCAGGCGGCCAGCCGCGCGGCCGCCGGTCCACCTGCACGTCGACCGGGTCGGCGGGTTGCGTCGGGAGGGGGTCGGCCGCGATCGCCGCAGGCGCCTGCGGTGGCTCCGGCCCGGCCAGCAGCGCGACCACCAGGAGCAGCGCCCCGGCGATGAGGAAACCCTCGCCCACCCGTCTCGTCCCCCGCACGCCCGCATCGTGTGCACCGTGGCGCCGCCGCGCCGGGTGGGTCGCCCGACCGGGCCGAGGATCCACCCGGCCGGTTGACGATCAACGGGTAGCGTTTCGCCTCGTGGAGGGCCCGCTGTCGACCGTCGCGCATGCGTGGCTGGCCGATGTCGACGTGCTCACCGACCGGCTCGTCACGGCCGTCTTCACCGACCACCCGACGTGGACCGACTACCGCAGCGTGCCGCCCGAGGACCTGCGCGACGGGTGCCGGCGCTACGTGACGCGCGTGCTGCAGCTGCTCGCGGGCAACAGCGGGGGCGACACCGGTGCCGACCCGGTCGCCGGGTCGATCGGGCGGCAGCGGGCCGAACAGGGGGTGCCCCTCGAGGTGATGCTGCGGACGTTCCGGCTGGGCGGCCGCGTCGTGTGGGAGGCGCTGCTCGAACGCAGCGACGAGGTCACGCCCGCAGACCTCGGGGCGGCGGCCACCGCGATGTGGACCGTGGTGGACGGCCTGTCGTCGGCCCTGTCCACGTCCTACCGCCGGGCGGAGGCCGAGCAGCTGCGCCGCGACGACCAGCGCCGCCACGCGCTGCTCGAGGAGGTCGTCGCGGGCGGCACCACCGGGCAGCGGGTCGCGACCAGCTCGACGTGCCGCTCGGCGGCCAGTACCTGGTGATCGTCGCCGACCTCGACCCGGACGGTGTCGCGGCGCTGCCCAGCCCGCAGACGGCACTCGCCGCCCTCTCGGTCCGGTCCGTGTGGCACGTGCGGACCGACACGCTCGTCGGGCTCGTGCCACTGGAGGGTCACGACCCGCAGTTCGTGCTGACCCGCCTCCGTGCGCTCACCCGCGGCCGGGCGGCGGCCGCCCGCACCGCCGATGGGCTCGCCGGGGTGGCGCTCGCCCACCGGCTCGCCATCCTCGCCTTGGGCACCCTGCCCAGGGGCGCCGCCGAGCTCGTCCGGGTCGAGGACCGCTACCCCGACGTGCTGCTGCTGCGCTCCCCCGAGCTGCGACGGCGCATCGTCCAGGACTGGCTCGGACCGGTGCTGCGCCTGCCGCCGCGCGAACGCGAACTGCTCCTGGAGACGTTGACGGCCTGGCTGGAGGCCGATCGATCGGCCGGGGTGGCCGCGGAGCGGCTCTACTGCCACCGCAACACCGTGCTCAACCGGCTGCAGCGCGCTTCCGCCCTCGTCGGGCACCCGCTGACCGGCCGGCGGGCCTACGTCGAGCTCTCGCTGGCGCTCTCCGCGCTCGAGCTTCCCGACTGATTGGGCAATCTGCCCAATTCGAGAGCTCGGTCGCTGGGCGTCCGATCATGGTGGGGGCCCCGGCGCTCGGCGAAGCTGAGGCCGTGGCGACGAGGACATCCGGCCGGACCAGGAAACAGGCGGACCCACTGGCCTCGGAGGACCCCGAGGCACTGCGGGAGTGGTTCCGCCAGATGGTGCTCGTCCGCCGTTTCGAGGAACGCGCCGCCCAGGGCTACACGCGTGCCGAGATCGGCGGCTACTGCCACCTGAACCTCGGTGAGGAGGCCACCGTCGTCGGCCTGCTGGCCGCGATGCGCCCCGACGACTACCTGTTCACCAACTACCGCGAGCACGGCTACGCGATCGCGAAGGGCATCGAGCCCGGCCGCGTGATGGCCGAGCTGTACGGGCGCACCACCGGCACCTCCAAGGGCTGGGGTGGCTCGATGCACCTGTTCGACGCCGACGCCCGCCTGCTGGGCGGCTACGGCATCGTCGGCGGCCAGGTGCCGCTGGCCACCGGCGCCGCGCTCGCGATCGACTACCGCGGCGGTGACGAGGTGGTGGTCTGCCAGATGGGCGACGGCACCACCAACATCGGCGCCTTCCACGAGTCGCTCAACATCGCCGCGCTGTGGAACCTGCCGATCGTCTACGTCGTGGTCAACAACGGACTCGGCATGGGCACGACGGTCGAGAAGTCCTCCGCGGAGCCGGAGCTGCACAAGCGCGCCTCCGCGTACCGGATGCACGGCGAGCGCGTGGACGGCAACGACGTGCTCGCCGTCCGGGACGCGGCGCGCCGGCTCGTCGAGCGCGCCCGCACCGAGGGCAAGCCTGCGCTGCTGGAGTCGGTGAGCTCGCGCCTGAAGGGCCACTCGGTGGTCGACCCCGCGCGCTACCGCACGTCGTCCGACGTCGAGGCGGCCCGCGCGGCCGACCCGATCGCCCGCTTCCGCGCCGCGCTGTTCGCGGCCGGGGTCGCCGACGAGGAGCGGCTCACCGCGCTGGAGGCTCAGGCGAAGGCCGAGGCCGACGAGGCGGTGGCCTTCGCCGCGGCCAGCCCGCACCCGGACGTCTCCACGCTCTTCGACCACACCTACGCCACGCCGGTGGCCAACGAGTCGCGCCGGCTGCCCGCCGATGCCCTCTACCGCTGAGGAAGCCCCCGTGCCAGTCATGACCTACCGCGAGGCCCTGCGCAGCACCCTGCGCGAGGAGCTGCTGCGCGACGACGACGTCCTGCTGATCGGCGAGGAGATCGGCGTCTTCGAAGGCTCCTACAAGATCACCGCCGGGCTGCTCACCGAGTTCGGCGAGAAGCGGGTGCGCGACACCCCGATCGCGAGGAGGGGTTCGTCGGCGCCGCGATCGGGGCCGCGATGCTGGGGCTGCGCCCGGTCGTCGAGCTCATGACGATCAACTTCTCGCTGATCGCGCTCGACCAGATCGTCAACCACGCCGCCAAGATCTACGGGATGTTCGGCGGCCAGACGTCGGTGCCGATGGTCATCCGCACGCCCGGCGGGGGCGGCCAGCAGCTCGGCGCGACCCACTCGCAGAACATCGAGCTGTACTACGCGTTCGTGCCCGGCCTGAAGGTCGTGGCGCCGAGCACGCCCGCCGACGCCAAGGCGCTCCTGCGCGCCGCCATCCGTGACGACGACCCGGTGCTGTTCCTGGAGAACCTCGCGCTCTACAACACCTCGGGCGAGGTGCCCGAGGACCTGCCGCCCGCCGAGATCGGCAGGGCTGCCGTCACGCGCGACGGCACCGACGTCACGATCATCGGCTACTCGCGCATGGCCACCGTCGCCACCGAGGTGGCCGAGCGGCTCGCCGGCGAGGGGATCTCCGCCGAGGTGGTCGACCTGCGCAGCCTGCGCCCCCTCGACCGGGACACGATCGTGGCCTCGGTGCGCAAGACCGGCTGCGCCGTGGTGGCCGAGGACGACTGGCTCACCTACGGCATCGGCGCCGAGATCGCCGCGACGATCTCCGAGGGCGCCTTCGACCACCTCGACGCGCCGGTGCGCCGGGTGGCCGCCGCCGAGGTGCCGCTGCCCTACGCCAAACCGCTCGAACAGGCCGCTCTGCCCTCGGCCGACTCGCTGCTGACCGCGGTCCGCGAGACCCTCGCCGCCGTCGGCAGGCTCCCCGGGAGGACGACCGATGCCTGAGATCACCATGCCCCGCCTCTCCGACACGATGGAGTCGGGCGTCGTCGCGGCCTGGCACAAGCACGTCGGGGACCACGTCAGCACGGGCGACGTCATCGCCGACATCGAGACCGACAAGGCGATCATGGAGCTGGAGCCTACGACGACGGTGTGCTGGAGCGCATCCTCGTACCGGAGGGCGCGAGCGCGCCGATCGGCGCACCGATCGGGCTGCTCGGCGACGGCACGGGCGGCGCAGGCGACGCCGACACCCCCGGCACGGACGCGCCCGGCACGGACACCCCCGCCACGGAGGGCGCGAGCGCGCCGATCGGCGCACCGATCGGGCTGCTCGGCGACGGCACGGGCGGCGCAGGCGACGCCGACACCCCCGGCACGGACGCGCCCG
>MKJV01000151.1 GCA_001942185.1 Pseudonocardia sp. CNS-004 | reverse complement strand
AGGCTGCGGAACACGAGCAGGCCCGGCACGTCAGCGCGTCGGCGAGCGACTCGGCCTCGCCCGGCACGGCGTCGGCGAACGCCTCGTCGACGAGCAGCACGCGGCCCGGGGCGGCGAGCGCGCGGACGTCGGCGGCCGGGTGCAGCACCCCCGTCGGGTTCGTCGGGTTGCCGATCACGACGAGGTCCGCGGCGGCCGGCACGGCGTCCGGGTGCAGCCGGTGGCCGTCGGCCTCGTCGGTGAGCACGTGGACGACGTCGACGCCCGCGGCCCGCATCGCCGCCTCCGGCTCGGTGAAGCCGGGGTGCACGACCGCGGCCAGCCGCGGCCGGAGCGCCGGGAGCAGGGAGAACCCCTCGGCGCTCCCCGCGAGCACGAGCACCTCCTCCGGGCGCCGGCCGTGCCGCGCCGCCACCGCCTCGCGCGCCTGCGCGTCGTGCGCGGCGGCCGGGTAACGCCCGATCCCGTCGAGGGCGACGACGAGCCGGTCACGCAGCCACGGCGGCGGCGCGCTCCCCTGGACGTTGACGGCGAAGTCCAGCAACCCGGGCGCGGCGTCGACGTCCCCGTGGTGCCGCAAGGACGCAAGATCCATGGCGGGAAGCCTACGGCGGCAGCCGAAGCCGGATTCATGCCACTTCACACACCCATCCCCGGCTTCACACAGAGCCGGCCGTATGTGAAGCCCGGGCCGGGTGTGTGAAGTCGGCCCGCGGCCCAGGTCCGTGGGCCGCGCGGCCGCTGGGGGACACTGCTGGCGTGACCGCACCGAATCATCGCCTGGCCGTCGTGTTCGTCTGCACCGGCAACATCTGCCGCTCGCCGATCGCCGAGAAGGTGTTCGTCCACGAGCTGGAGCGGGCCGGGCTGGCCGAGGCCGTGCACGTGTCGAGCGCGGGCACCGGCAGCTGGCACATCGGGTCCCCCGCCGACGAGCGGGCCGTCGCCACGCTGCTGGCCGCGGGCTACAAGGCCGACCACGTCGCGCGCCAGGTGGACGCGGAGCAGCTCGGGGCCGACCTGATCGTGGCGCTCGACCGCTCGCACGAGCGGGTGCTGCGGACGATGGTGCCCGAGCCGGAGCGGGTGCGGCTGCTGCGCTCGTTCGACCCGGACGCGCCGGCGGGCGCCGAGGTGCCCGACCCGTACTACGGCGACGCCGACGGTTTCACCGCGGTGCTGGAGATGGTGAGGGCCGCGATGCCGGGGATGGTCGAGTGGGTGCGCGCGAACCGCTGAGCAGAGCTTGCGGAGCGAACAGATGACGCTGAGCGGAGCGCGCGCACCGACCGTGCTGGGGGTGGCGGTCCGCGACCGCGTGCCGCTCGGGGGCGGCGCCGCGCGCGTCACGCTCGCCGACGGGCGCACCGTCGTCGTCAAGGAGGGCGCGGCACCTGCCGTGGCGGCCGAGGCCGCCGGGCTGCGCTGGCTCGCCGCGGCGGGCGCGCCCGAGTGCCGGCGGTGCTCGACGCGGACGGTGGGCGGCTGGTCACCGAGCTCGTCGGGGGCGCCGCACCCACCGCGGGCGCGGCCGAGGAGCTCGGGCGCGCACTGACCAGGACGCACGCCGCCGGGGCGCCCGCGTTCGGCGCCCCACCACCGGGCGGCCCCGCCGACGCCCGCATCGGCGCCGCCCCGATGCGCAACACGCCCGCGCCGAGCTGGGCGGAGTGGTACGCGGCCGACCGCCTCCTGCCCTACCTGCGCACGGCCCGTGACGCCGGCACCCTGACCGGCGAGGACGCGGGGGAGATCGAGGCGGTGGCCGACCGGCTCCCCGAGCTCGCCGGTCCCGCGGAACCACCGGCGCGGCTGCACGGTGACCTGTGGTCGGGCAACGTGCTGTGGTCGCGGGCGGGCGCGGTGCTGATCGACCCGGCCGCCCACGGCGGGCACCGGGAGACCGATCTCGCGATGCTCGCCCTGTTCGGCTGCCCGCACCTGCCCACCGTCCTCGCCGCCTACGACGAGGCCGCGCCGCTCGCAGCGGGCTGGCGCGACCGCGTGCCGCTGCACCAGCTGTTCCCGCTGCTCGTGCACGTGGTGCTGTTCGGCGGCGGCTACGCCGCCCAGGCCGCGTCGGCGGCGCGAGCAGCGCTGCGCGCACGCTGAGCCCGGATGCCGGTCAGCGCCAGTCGTCGAGCAGCCGCACGTCCTCGCGGTCGTAGCCGGGCTCGTTGGGGCGGTGCATCGTGATGCCCGGGATGTCGGTGCGGAAGCCCGCGGCGAGCAGCTGCCGGTACGCCTCGTGGCGGGCGGTGTTCACACCGAGCGTGAGCCGCACCGCACCCGCGTCGGCGGCGTAGCCCTGGCAGGCCGCGAGGAGCGAGTCGAACGCCTGCGCCGCGCCCGCGCCCGGCCGCACCGCCGCGAACTTGGCGTACGCCACCCCGCTACCCGCCTCGGTACCCGGCCCGGCGTGGCACACCGCGAAGCCGCGGGGCGCGTCGGGCTCGCCGATCAGCACGACGTCGCCCAGGCCGTGGTCGAGGACCGCGGCGATCTCGCCCCGCACGTCGAGGCCCGGGTGGATCGCATCGGTCACGGCGGCGCAGCCCGCGACGAGGGCCGGGCGGTCGGCGGGGTCGACGGCCGACAGCCGCCAGCCCAGCTCCGGCTCCGAACCGGTGAGCGGGCGGGACATGATCGCGGTGAGGAACCGGGGCCAGAAACCGAACCGCTGGTAGAAGCCGTGGTGTTGCGGGCTCTGGGCGAACGTGAAGAGCCCCTGGTGGCCCGCGTCCCACCCGTCGAGGACGTCGACGGCCGCCGCGACGAGGCGGGTGCGATCCCCTGCCCCCACAGTTTCGGGGTCACCGAGAGCGGCCCGAAGTAGGCGACGCTCCCCCAGCGCGTGACGATCGTCGAGCCGACCACCGCGCCGTCGACGAACGCCCCGAGCACCGTGGTGTGCCGCGCCCGGAAGCGCGTGCCCAGCAGCTCGGTGTCCCGGTGCACGCCGGCACCGAGGACGGTGGAGAACGCGTCGCGGAACACCCCGTCCGCCGCGTCCACGCCGGCCGCGTCGAGCGGCCGAACCTCGATGTCCACGTGGGCAGGATGCCGTGTCACTGCGCTGAACGGACGGCGGGGTTACTCCGATTCGAACACGATCGGGTGTGCACGCGGACGCGGCTCAGCGCACGGCCCACAACCCGCGCTCCCAGAGCCCGACTCGCGCGCCTCACGCCGCGACTCGCGGGGAGGGCGTGCCCCACCACCCGCGAGTCGCGGCCTCCGTGCACTCGAGTCGCGATCTCCGTGCAGTTGGGTCGCGATCTCCGTGCAGTTGGTCGCGGTCTCCGCGCGTGAGGAGCCGTGGCGTCAGGAGAGGGCGACGAGCTCTTCCAGGGAGTCGGTGACGAAGCCTGCGAGGACGTCGACGTCGGGAAGGGCGTCGCGGTCGGCGGTGAAGCCGTAGTGGACGCCGCCGTCGTAGGACGTGATCCCGATGGCGACCGCCTGCCCGCCGCCGAGCGGCACCACCGGGAACATGTCGAGCATCCGGGCGCCCATCGCGTAGAGCGGGCGGGGCGGGCCGGGCACGTTCGTGACGAGGACGTTGTAGAAGTTGCTCGAGTACTGGCTGGCCAGGCGCGCGCCGAGGCTGTGCACGATCGGCGGTGCGAGCCCGACGAGCCGCATCAGGTTGGCCGCGCCCACGGCCTGGCCGCTGCGCTTGTGCACTTCCATGGCATCGCGCAGCACCCCGAGCCGCACGACGGGGTCGTCCTCGGCGACGGGCAGGTCGACGAGGTAGGCGGAGATGCTGTTGCCCGCCGCTGGGCCACCCCGCGCCCGGGCGCGCACGCTGACCGGCACCATCGCGCGGACGGCGGTGTCGGCGGTCAAGGGCTCCCCGCGGCTGATCAGCCAGCGGCGCAGGGTTCCGGTGACCACCGCGAGCACGACGTCGTTGACCGTGCCGCCGTGCGCCTTGCGGACGGCGCGGTGCTCGGCGAGCGCGCTGCGGCACATGCCGTAGCGGCGCTGCTGGCCGGTGGCCGCGTTGAGCGGCTGCACCGGCCGGACGGTGGCGGCGCTGCGCCCCGCGGCGAGCACGCCCTCCACGGTCCTGCCGACCACGGACGCCGCCTCGCGCACGTCGGTGAGGGCCCGCCCGGCCACGTCGAGCACGTCGCGGGGCCTGCGCAGCGCGTGTGCGGCCGCCGACGCGGCAAGCTCCAGCCCGGACGGCTCGGGCGCGGGCCGCCAGTCGTCGCCGGGGGTGTCGCGCGGCTGGGGGGTGAGGTCGAGCAGCACCGCCCCGATGTCCATCGACGCGAGCCCGTCGACCATGGCGTGGTGGGTCTTGGTGACCACGGCGAACCGGCCGTCGGCGAGCCCCTCGACCAGGTAGACCTCCCACAGCGGCCGCGACCGGTCCAGCTGCCGGGCGAGCAGCCGCCCGACGAGCTCGAGCAGCTCCTCCTCCGTGCCGGGCGCGGGCAGCGCGGAGCGCCGGACGTGGAACGCGAGGTCGAAGTCGGGGTCGTCCACCCACACCGGGAGCCCGAGCCCGCCCGGCACCTCGCGCACCTTCTGCCGGTACCGGGGAACGAGCGCGAGCCGGTGCCCGATGAGCGCGGTGAACGCGTCGGGGTCGACGCGCCACCCTCCGGCGGCGCGAACGTCATGACGGCGCCGACGTGCATCGCAGCCGTCCGGTGCTCGGCGAACAGGAACGACGCGTCGAGCGGGGAGAGGCGGTCGACCACACCGCCATTCTCCTCGCTACGGGTCAGCGCGCGTATCCGCTCCGCGATGGAACGGCTACCAGCCGCGCAGGGGGAAGCCGGAGTCGCCCCGCTCACTCAGCTTGACGCCGAGCACCTGGTGCAACTGGATGTTGTCGCGTTCGAACCCGAGCCGGCTGGCCGCCATGTAGAGCCGCCAGACCCGGGCCCGCCCGAGCCCGACCTCCGCGACGGCCTCGTCCCAGTGCTCCTCCAGGTTGGTGCCCCACCCGGTGAGGGTCATCGCGTAGTGCTCGCGCAGGTTCTCCTCGTGCCGCACCTCGAACCCGCTGTCGTTCATCACGGAGATCAGGTGCCCGATGGGCTCCAGCTGCCCGTCCGGGAACACGTAGCGGGCGATGAACGCGTCGAGCTTGCGGGTGGGTGTGCGCGGCTGGGTGATGCAGTGGTTGAGCAGCCGCCCACCGGGCTTGAGCCGCTCGTGGAGCGAGGAGAAGTAGCTCGGCAGGTTGTCCTTGCCGATGTGCTCGGTGAGCCCGATCGAGCTGATCGCGTCGAACTCCGACTCGGGAGCGTCGCGGTAGTCGAGGTGGCGCACCTCGGCGAGATCGCCGAGGCCGCGGCGCTCGATCTCGGCCTGCGCCCACTCGGCCTGGTTGCGCGAGAGCGTGACGCCCAGCGCCTTCACCCCGTGCTCGGCCGCGGCGTGCATGACCATCCCGCCCCAGCCGCAGCCGACGTCGAGCAGCCGCATGCCGGGCGCCAAAGCCAGCTTCTGCGCCACCAGCTCGTGCTTGGCGGCCTGCGCCTCCTCGAGCGTGGCGTCCTTCGTGGGGTACACCGCGCACGTGTACGCCATCGACGGACCCAGCACCCACTCGTAGAAGCGGTTGGAGACGTCGTAGTGGTGCGAGATCGCCTTGCTGTCGCGGGACTTCGAGTGCAGGCGGCCCGGAGGGCGGTACTCGAACTCGGGCGGCGGCTGCCGGTGGCGCAGCCACACCGGGAACAGCTTGCGCGCCAGCCGCACCTGCTCCTTGCGGCTCAGGTCGTGCAGCGTGACGTCGGCCATGGCGTTCAGCACGTCGTAGACGTCGCCGTCCACCTCGATCTCGCCCGTGACGTAGGCCCTGGCGAGCCCGAGGGTGCCCGGTGCGGTCGCGAGCCGGGCGAGCGCGCGCGGCGTGAGGATCTTCAGCCCGACGTCCGACCGGTCCGGTCCGGCTTTGCTGCGTCGTAAGCCACCACCCGGATCGGCACGTCCTCGCCGAGGACGTCGGAGATGAGCTCTGCTACCTGCATGACTGCCCCCTTCACCTGGTGACCTTGGAGTACAGATCGGGCTGCCTGCCGTGTGGGTCGTAGCGCTGTTTGAGCGCCCGGTAGGCCGACCCGTTGTAGTGCTTCCAGAACTCACCTTCGTCGTAGTGCACTGTGGAGTACAGCGACTTGTGACCGCCGAGATCCGCCACGAGCTCCTCGATCCGCCGATTGTGCGCGTCCGGCCGCCCGGGCACCTCCGGAACGCTCGACCAGAACCCGACGTTGACGTACAGCTCGCCGGCCTGCATCGGGTAGAGCGGCCACGTCCGCTCGCCGCGCAGCCGCAGCGGGCACAGCCAGACCGGCCGGATGCCGATGTCGCGGTGGAACGCGTCGAGGAACTCGGCGAGCCGGTCGACCGGGATCTCGACGTCCTGGATCACCGGCTCCTCCTGCGGGGTGCCGGTGACGCGGTGGGCGAGGTGGGAGAAGCCGTAGCGCCGGTCGAGGGCGACGATGCGCCGGTAGACGTCGGAGCGGCGGTAGCGGCGCGGCCAGAACCTGCGCACCACCGGGTGCTGCGCGCCGAGCGCCCGCGAGCACCAGAACCAGTCGGTGTCCCAGCGCCAGATGTAGTCGTGCACGGTGAGCACGTCCGACGCGCGTTCGCGGACGGAGCGGTAGAAGATCTGCTGGCCGGTGTAGTCGCTCACGCCCGGCCCCGGGTCCTCGCTGAACGTGCCGAGCGTGAGGTACTGCTCCCCCGGCTCGAACACCGTGCCGTCGACGAAGTCGGGGCCGTCGGGGCCGCAGACCTCGGTGATCGTGGCGGCGAGGTCCTCGGTGGACACCCGCCGGTGCTCCAGCCGGACGTACGGCGACACCGCCTGCAGCTCGATCTTGAGCCGCAATGCGTATCCGAGGGTGCCGTAGGAGTTGGGGAAGCCGGCGAAGAGATCGGCGTGCTCGTTGTCGGGCGTGGCCGTGACGAGCTCACCCTCCGGCGTGAGGATGTCCATCTCCAGCACCGACTCGTGCGGCAGCCCGTGCCGGAAGGACGTGGACTCGATCCCGAGGCCGGTGACCGCGCCGCCGAGCGTGATCGTCTTCAGCTGCGGCACCACCAGCGGCATGAGCCGGTGCGGCAGGGTGGCCTCGACCAGGTCCTCGTAGGTGGTCATTCCCTGCACGTCGGCCGTGCGCGCCACGTCGTCGACGGAGATCACGCCGGCCAGCGCCGACGCGTCGAGGGTGCCCGTGGCTCCGTGTCGCCGAAGCGGAACAGGTTCGACGTCTTCTTGGCCAGTCGTACCCTCGTGCCCGGCGGCAGTGCCCGGTACCGGCCGACCAGATCGGCCACGGCTGCGTCGTGCCGGCTGGGCGTCAAGGTCATGTACTCGACGGTAGTCCGGATTCCACGCCTCACCCAACCCTTTGACCTGCACCGTTCCTCACACCGTCCGGATCATCCCGAAGTGGGTGATCCGGCTCAGCCGTGGTCGGCGAGGAACTCGTCGAGCGCCCACCACGTCGTGGTGCGCGCACCCCGCCCCGTGAGCACCCCGAGGTGCCCGCCGGGGGCCGTGGTGAACCGCGCCTCGGGGGCGCCCGTGAGCAGGCCCAGCACCTTCTGCACCGCAGCCAGCGGCGCGATCACGTCGTCGCGGCCCGCCACCACGAGCGCAGGCACCTGCACGGCGGCGAGCCGGATCGACCGCCCGCCCAGCGACAGCTCGCCGTCGGCCAGGTCGTTGCGGCGCAGCATGAGGTGGTAGATCTGCCCGAACACGCGGCCCGGGTAACCGTGCATGTTGCGCATCAGGTGCTCGACGGCCTCGATCTGGGCGAGCGCGTCGCGGTTGTCGAGCTGCGACAGCAGCGTGAGGGGCTTGGTGACCAGCTTGTCGACGGCCGTCATCTGGAACGCGGCGCTCACCAGCGGCGCCGGGAAGCTGCCGATGGCCCGGTACACCGCCGACAGACCACGCCCGCCGGTCACCATCGCGAGCGGGCGCAGCGGCGCCACGAACGGCACCGCCGTCACGTCGACCGGGCTGCCGATCATCGTGAGCGTCCGCACCGGGAGCGGCTCACCCGCCTGCGCCCCCGCGGCGACGGCCAGCGCGCAGAAGATGCCCGCGAGCGACCACCCGACGAGGTGCACGTCCGGGCCCGCGTCCTCGGCGGTCAGCCGCGAGGCCCACGGCACCACCTCGTCCACCCAGTGCTCCATGCCGAGCCGGCGGTCGGAGAACGACTTCGGGCCGTGGTCCACCAGGTACACCAGCCGCCCCTCGCCCACGAGGTGCTCCACGAGCGAACAGCCGCGGCGCAGGTCGTAGGCGAAGTCGGGGGCGCCGAGGGGCGGCACCAGCAGCACCGGCTCACCGCCCGCGGGCGCGACCCCGGGCGCGGGGAGATAGCGGTAGAGCGCCCCGCGCGGGCCGTCGTCCACCAGCTCGCGCGGCATCCGGCGCAGATCGGCGACCCCGCCGCGCGCCATGCCGACGAGGTTGACCGCGGCGGCGGGGACGTCCACGTCGCGACACGCTACCGAGCCCCCACCCAGCGGGCCGCGGACGGATCGATCCGGCGCTTAAGCTCTGGGGTCAAGGGGGGAAGTCCATGAGCACGCCCGATCCGCAGCAGCCTGCCGATCCGTCACCGTCCGGAGGGGCCGGCTCCGCCGCGCCGACACCCGGGCCGCAGTTCGACCAGCCGACCGCGCCCGCGTACGGCAGCGCCCAGCCGTTCGAGCCCCAGCCCTTCGAGCCCCAGCCCTTCGAGCCGCTCCCCGGCCAGTCGTACGACCCGCAGACCGGCCTGCCGCTCACGCCACCCGCCCCGCAGTACCCCGACCCGTACGCAACCCGTACTCCGATCCGTACAGCACCCCGTACGGCACCACCCCGTACGGCACCACCCCGTACGGGAACACCGCTTACGGGAGCACCGCGTACGCGCCCAGCAGAGCGGGCCGTACGGGGCTCCGGCCGGATACGGGCCGCAACAGCCCGGCTGGTACGGGCAGGGCTACGGCCCGTACGTGCCCCGCCCCACCAACGGCATGGCGATCGCCTCGCTCGTGCTGGGGATCCTGTGGCTCTACTGGGTCGGCAGCATCCTGGCGCTGGTGTTCGGCTACATCGCCCGCCAGCAGATCGCGCAGCGCGGCGAGTCCGGCGGCGGCCTCGCGACGGCGGGGATCGTCCTCGGCTGGATCGGGGTCGGGACGTTCTTCCTCATGCTGTTCTTCGTGTTCGTCGTGGCGGCGGGAGCCCCGGCCTCGTCCTACTAGCCCTGGTTGTGAAAGCGGCGGAGCCGCTCGTACTTGCGAGCGCGCAGCCGGCACTCTGCAGCCGAATTCTCAGACGTCTCTCGCGAGGACAGCCCCGACGCTGTGACCTGGCGGTCATGAGGAGGGGATCCCGGAGCGAGACGGCGTCTGAGGTTCCGCTACCGGCACCGCAACGCAAGCCATTGCAAGCACTCCCTATGCCGTTCCTCGTTACCCGTCGGTATGTGAGACTCCGGCGATGCAGCGCGACATCTTCGACGCCGAGCACGACGCGTTCCGCGACCTGGTGCGCACGTTCATCGCCAAGGAGATCATCCCGTTCCACGACCAGTGGGAGCATGACGGCCAGGTCAGCCGCGACGTCTGGCTGGCGGCGGGTCGGGCCGGCCTGCTGGGCACGGATGTGCCCGAGGAGTACGGCGGCGGCGGGGTGCCCGACTTCCGCTACAACGCCGTGGTCACCGAGGAGCTCGCGCGGGCGGGCGCGAGCGGTGTCGGGTTCCCGCTGCAGAACGACGTGGTGGCGCCGTACCTGCTGCGGATGGCCACCGACGAGCAGAAGCGGCGCTGGCTGCCCGGCTTCTGCTCGGGCGAGATCATCACCGCGATCGCGATGACCGAGCCCGGCACCGGCTCCGACCTGCAGGGCATCGCGACGAACGCGCGTCGCTCCGAGGACGGCGACGGCTGGGTCCTCAACGGTTCGAAGACGTCATCACCAACGGGATCATGGCCGACCTGGTGATCGTGGTGGCCCGCACCGACCCGGACGCCGGCAGCCGGGGCTTCACGCTGCTCGTCGTCGAGCGCGGCATGCCGGGATTCGCGCGCGGCCGCAGGCTGAACAAGGTCGGCATGAAAGCCCAGGACACGGCGGAGCTGTCGTTCACCGACGTCCGCGTGCCCGACGCCAACGTCCTCGGCGCACCCGGCGGCGGCCTGATCGCGCTGATGCAGAACCTGGCGCAGGAACGCCTGTCGATCGCGGTCGGCTGCGCGGCGGGCGCGGCGCGGGCGCTCGAGACCACCGTGGACTACACGAAGGAACGCACCGCCTTCGGCCGCCCGGTGGCCGGTTTCCAGAACACCCGCTTCGAGCTGGCGGAGATCGCCACCGAGGTCGACGTCACCCAGACCTTCGTCGACCGCTGCATCACCGAGCACGTCGCGGGCCGGCTCGACGCCGCCGACGCAGCCAAGGCCAAGTGGTGGGCGAGCGACGTGCTCAAGCGCGTGGTGGACCGCTGCGTGCAGCTCCACGGCGGCTACGGCTACATGCTCGAGTACCCGATCGC
This sequence comes from Pseudonocardia sp. CNS-004, assembly GCA_001942185.1. Lineage (GTDB taxonomy): Bacteria > Actinomycetota > Actinomycetes > Mycobacteriales > Pseudonocardiaceae > Pseudonocardia. The sequence goes on along the minus strand of MKJV01000151.1, from coordinate 14,732 downwards.
GAGGTCCTTCGTCGACTCGAGGGTGCAGTCGATCTTCGGCGGCACCAACGAGATCATGAAGGAGATCATCGGGCGGCAGCTGCTGGGATGACGCCGAGATGGCATCGAGTGCTGTTCGATCTTGCCGGAACCGCTCTGAGTGCCATCTCGGCCGGCAGTTCTCCTGAACGGGCCCGCCGCTGCGGGATCCCCACGATGCTGGGACCTCGTGTCGATCCTTCCGCACGACGTGTCGGTGCCGGGGTGGCCCGCGGTGTTCCGCGGCTCCGAGGCGATCCGGGCCGGGCTCGTCACGAAGGCGAAGCTGCGGGGGCCACGGTTCCAGCGGCTGTTCCCCGACACGTACGTGCGCCAGACCGGGAAGCGGCCCACCCTGGCCGAACGCTCGGCCGCGGCACACGTCCACGCACGTGGCCACGGTGTGCTGTCCGGCTGCTCCGCGGCCGAGGTGCTGGGGGCCTCGTGCGGTCCGGCCGACGCCCCAGCGGAGCTGACCATGCCGCGCGGCGGGCGCTCGCGGCCCGGGCTGCTCGTGCACCGCGACCGGCTGCTGGCCGACGAGGTGCAGACCTGCCGCGACATGTCCGTCACCACCCCGCTGCGAACCGCATACGACCTGACCAGGCGCCTCGACCTCGTCGAAGCAGTGGTGGCGCTCGATGCGCTCGCGAGACGCGGCGGCTTCGATCCCGCTGAACTACTCCGGCTGGCCGAGCGCTACCCCGGCGCGCGGGGACGGGCGCAGCTGCCCCGGGTGGTCGACCTCGCGGCGCGCTCCTCCGAATCGCCCATGGAGACCAGGCTGCGCCTGGTGCTCGTGCTGCGTGGTCTGCCCCGGCCTGAGGTCCAGTACCCGGTGCTCGACGACCGGCGGCGCCGTGCTGTCTGGCTGGATCTCGCCTACCCGGCGCAGCGCATCGGCATCGAGTACGAGGGCGTCGACCACACCCGACCAGAAGGCGTGCTTCGGGACGTCGGGCGCTACACGTGGCTGGTCGACGAGGACTGGCGAATGTTCCGCTTCACGAAGTTCGAGGTCGACGGCGAGCCCGACGAGGTGGCGGCGACGATCGGGCGCGCGCTGGGCGTGGCGCCGAGCCCGCCGAGATGGCAATGAGCGCTGGTTCGGCAAGATCAAACAGCGCTCAGCGCCACCTCGATCACTACGAGGCTGCGCTCGCCACCAGCTTCGCGCGTTCCACGTCCACGTCGAACGCCGGCTGGGGGAACTTCGGGTCCACCACGGCCAGGGTCTCGGCCAGCAGGGCCGCGATGGCCCAGTTGCGGTACCACTTGCGGTCGGACGGGATCACGTACCACGGGGCGGCGGCGGTGTCGGTGCGTCGCAGCGCCTCGGCGTAGGCCTCCTGGTAGGCGGGCCACTTGCCGCGGGCGTCCAGGTCGGCGGGGTTGTACTTCCAGCGCTTGGCCGGGTCGTCCAGGCGTGCGACGAGCCGCTCCAGCTGCTCCTTCTGCGAGATGTGGAGCATGCACTTGACGATCGTGACGCCCTGCTCGTCGAGTTCCGCCTCGAACTCGACGATCTCGGTGTAGCGGCGCCGCCAGACGTCCTCGGGCACGAGGGAGTCGACGCGGGCGATGAGGACGTCCTCGTAGTGCGAGCGGTCGAAGATCCCGATGCGGCCGGGTGCGGGGACCTGCTTGCGCACCCGCCACAGGAAGTGGTGGGCGAGCTCATCCTTGCTGGGTTTCTTGAACGTGGCGATCTGCAGGCCCTGCGGGTTGACCAGGCCGCCGACGTGCCGGATCACCCCGCCCTTGCCGGAGGTGTCCATGCCCTGCAGCACGAGCAGCACGGCGCGGGGGCCACCGGTGGTGGCCTCGGCGTAGAGCGCCTCCTGCAGGTCGTCGAGCCGGTCGTCGAGCTCCTTCATCGCCTCGGCCGCCTGCGTCTTGTCCCGCGGCCCGACCGGCCGCCCCCGCGGGTCGATCGCGGCGAGGTCCACCGCGGAGGCGAGGTCGGCTGGCACCCGGAACGTCTCGCGCACGGTCTTCGCCATGACGTGACCCTACTGGTCACATGTAGGCCGTCGACCCGTCCGGCCGTCGCGGCACGCGCCGTTCCCGGTGGACGTAGTCGTCCCGCGCGAGCACCGACTCGTCGATCTCCACGCCCCAACCGGGCCGGTCGGGGCCATGAAGTCTCCAGGCGCGCGATCCTCAGGACGGCCACCCGGCGATCGCCGCCGCCACCTCCGCGGCCGTCTCCGGCCCGAGCACGTGGCCGGGCGGGCGGACATCACGGCGGCACAGCCCCCGCTGGTGCAGTGCCTCCTTGACGACGGCCACGTTGTCGGCGGCGCCCGCGCGGCCCGCAGCTCCTCGAACCGGCGCACCCGCAGCCACGCCTCCTCCACGCCCTCGCCCGCCCGCAGGGCGGCCAGCAGGTCGAGCGACACCCGCGGCGCCACGTTCGCCAGCCCGGAGGTGAACCCGCGGGCACCCGCCTGCCAGTACGCGGGCGCGTACGGCTCGGCGAGCCCCGCGATCCACAGCAGCCGTTCGCCACCCGCGTCGGCGCGGACCGCGGCGAAGTGCACCGGGTCGTCCACCGAGTACTTCAGCCCGACCACGTTCGGGGCGCGGTCGGCCAGCTCGGCGATGTGGGCGCCGGTGATCGCCTGGCTCTTCAGGTACGGCAGCACCCCGAGCTCCGGGACGGCCGCCGCGATCGCCGCGTTGTAGTCCACCCACCCCGCGGGCGACAGGTACGGGTGCACCGGCTGGTGGATCATGATCGCGTGGGCCCCTGCGGCGCGGGCCGCCCGCGCGTCGACGGTAGCGGTCTGCACGTCGAAACCGACCCCGGCCACCACCACCGCCCGCTCGGCGGCCGCATCCGTGCAGGTCTCGAGCACGACCTGCCGCTCGTGCGGGGTCAGCGTGTAGACCTCACCCGTGTTGCCGTTCGGGGTGACCGCGGCGACGCCGTCGTCGAGCAGCCGGGCGACGAGCGCCGCGTAGCAGCCGGTGTCGACGCTGCCGTCCTCGGCGAACGGGGTGACCGGGATGACGACCGCGGTCGCGAGTCGCTCCACGAGGTCGGGGCTCACATGCTCTCCTCGAACGTGCGGACGGGCTCGATGCGGACGCACAGCCCGTAGATCAATGCGCTGATGATGCAGCTGGCGCCCGCGAACACGAGCGGCCCGAGGTAGGAGCCGCCGCGCTGCGAGCCGAAGTTCTGGAAGCCCGCGATCGAACCGACTACCTCCGGGGACGGCGCGACCTGTGTGGGCATCGTTGCTCCTCGTGAGTGACGGCTCACCGACTGTGGCCCGGGCGCTTGGCGGTGACTGGGCCGCACTCCCTTTCCTTGCTCTTCCCGATCAGGGAAGTCGATCCCGGAAGCCCGCGACGTGCTCCGCGGTGAGCCGGCGGGCGGCCTCGGCGTCGCCGGCCTCGGCGGCGGCGAGGATCGCCTCGTGCTCGGTGGCCTCGGCCTCCCAGGTGGCGCTCTTGGCCCACGATGCCGCCGACACGAGCGCGGTGCGGTCCCGCAGCCCGTCGAGCGTGTCCACCAGCAGCGTGTTGCCGCACCCGGCGTAGAGCATCCGGTGGAACTCGCGGTTGGCCATGCTCCGCTCCGCCCTCCCCGTGGCGGCACCCGCCCGGCGCAGGCACTCGACGGCGCCGGACAGGTCGGCCCCGGCGGCGACGCTGCGCCGCACCGCCTCCGGCTCGAGGAGCAGCCGCAGGTCGTAGATCGCGGCGGCGTCGGCGTGCGTCAGCTCCCGGACCGTGGCCCCGCGGTACGGGACCATCACGACGAGCCCGGAGCCCTCCAGCGTCTTGAGCGACTCCCGCACGGGCGTCTTGGACACACCCAGCTGCGCCGCGAGCTCCTGCTCGACGAGCGCGGTCCCGGGCGGGAGCTCCCCGCTCAGGATCGCGTGGCGGATGATCTCGAGCACCCGCGCGGTGCGCGAGGGCACGAGCCCGGTGTCGGTGAGCGGCACGGAACCCTCTCATATCTCAGATATGATGTCTGACCGTATGCCTCGCACGGATGTGCCGTCAAGCTCGTGCACCCCACGCCGACCGACGCATCCCACGCCTGCTCACGCACCCCGTCGACGGGCAGCGCGACCCGCGACGAGCTGCGCGGGCATGCCGGACGGCGCCCCGCGACTCGTGGAGGTGCGTCAGGCCGTGGCGGACCTCTCCTGGCCGGGTGGGTCCTCCGTGGGCACGACCGGGAGCACCTGGGTCTCGGTGCCCTCCTCCGGGGAGTCGGCCGGGAGCGGCGGCGCAGGCTCCGGCGCCGTGAGCTCCGCCAGGTCGAGCTCGAGCCGGAACGGCTCCTCGATCAGCAACGTCTCGTCGGCGCCGGCGCGCGCGTACTCGTGGTAGCGCCCGCCGATGATCATGTCGGTGACCGCGAACGGGCCGTCGTGGTCGAGCAGCAGCGAGTACGGGATGCGGCTGCGAGCGTAGAGCTGCAGCTTGAAGCTGCGGTCGGTGGCGCCGTGGTCGCTGCCGACCACCTCGATCACCATCAGGGCCGCGGCGGCGTCGAGGACGGCGGCGTCGCCGTCCTCGTCACCCTCGGCGGGTGCGGCGGTGACGACCAGGTCGGGCATCAGCAGGCAGTCGAGGCCGAGGCGCAGCGGTACCGGGCCACGAACGACCAGCCCGGCGGGCAGCGCCTCGGCGACGGCGGCGCGCATGCGCTCGATCGTCCGCGCGCGTCGCGGGCCCGCTCCGGGCCCGACCAGCAGGGTGCCGTCGACGACCTCGACCCGGCCGTCGTGTTTCAGGGCGAGGTAGGCGGCCTCGGTCCAGGGACCCTCGTGGTCGAACACCGACTGGCTGTCCACAGTGGCCTCCCTCTCGACACGTACCCGACCTTCGCAGGTCACATGGTGACACGTGACACAGCGGGAGCTCAGGACGACTGAACGTGACCGCCGATCGGTACGACGAGAGGAGTGCCTGCCACGGGGTCGGGGATCACGCGGGCGGCGAGCCCGAACACGTCGGCGAGCATCGACTCCGTGACGACGTCGGACGGCTTCCCGGCGGCGACGATCGTGCCGTCGCGCATGGCGACCAGCCGGTCGGCGTAGCGCGCGGCGAGGTTGAGGTCGTGCAGCACCATGACGACCGTGCGGTCGGCCTCCAGGTGCAGCCGCCGCACCAGCTCCAGCACGTCGACCTGGTGGGCGAGGTCGAGGAAGGTGGTGGGCTCGTCGAGGAGCAGCAGGTCGGTGCCCTGGGCCAGCGCCATCGAGATCCAGGCGCGCTGCCGCTGGCCACCGGACAGCTCGTCGACGGGGCGGTCGGCGAGGTCGGCGATGCCGGTCCACTCCAGGGCCTGCGCCACGGCCTCCTCGTCGTCGGCCGACCACTGCCGGTACCAGGCCTGGTGCGGGTGCCTGCCGCGCGCGACGAGGTCGGCCACGGTGAGCCCCTCGGGCGCGGTGGGCGCTGCGGGAGCAGGCCGAGGATCTTGGCGACCTCCCGGGTGGGCATCCGGTCGATGCGCTTGCCGTCGAGCAGCACCTGCCCCGACGTGGGCTTGAGCAGCCGCCCGAGCGCCCGCAGCAGGGTGGACTTGCCGCATCCGTTGGGGCCGATGACCGCGGTGATCGTGCCGGCCACGACCTCCAGGTCCAGCCCGTCCACCACGGTGCGTTCGCCGTAGGCAGCCGGATGTGCTCGGCGCGGAGCCGGACGGCGGTGGCGGTCTCCGTGGGGGAGGCGTCGGTCTTGGTCAGCGGCGTCATGCACGAGCCTCCCGGCCGTAACGGGCGAGCAGGTAGAGCAGGTAGGGGGCGCCGAGCACGGCGGTGACGATGCCGACCGGCAGCTCGGTGGCGCCGAACGCGGTGCGCGCGACGACGTCGGAGATCACGGTGAGCGCCGCGCCGACGACGAGCGACATCCCGATGGGCGGGCGGGCCCCACCGACGAGTCGCTGCGCGATCTGCGGCGACACCAGCGCCACGAACGCGATCGGCCCGGCCGATGCCGTGGCCACCGACGCGAGCCCGACGGCGACGAGCAGCAGCAGGGAACGCGCGCGGTTGACCGGGACTCCCAGGCCGCGGGCGGTGTCGTCGCCGTACTGCAGCGCGCCGAGGACGTGTGCGAGCAGGAACGCGGCCGGCACCAGCACGGCGAGCGCGACCGACACGGGCACGACGTGCTCCCAGCCGCGCGCGTTGAGGCTGCCGTTGAGCCAGACGTAGGCCCGTGCCGCCTCGAAGACCTCGGCCACGACGAGCAGCCAGTGCACGATGGCCAGCAGCATCGCCTGCAGCCCGATCCCGACCAGCACGAGCCGGAAGCCGTGCACGCCGCGCCGCCAGGCCAGGCCGTAGATGGTGAATGCGGTGATCAGGCCGCCGATCAGTGCGGCCATCGGGAGGCCGGCCGAGGCCAGGAAGCCCCCGACCGCGCCGAACCCGCCCCCGAGCACGATGACGAACACCGCGGCGGCGCTGGCGCCCGCGGTGAGGCCGATCATGTCCGGGCTGGCGAGCGGGTTGCGCGCGATCGACTGGGTGATCGCTCCCGCCACCGCGAGGGCACCGCCGACGAGAGCCCCGGTGAGCGAACGGGGCAGGCGCAGCTCCAGGATGATGAACTGCTGGCCGGAGTCGCCGCCGCCCAACAGCACCGCGAGCACGTCGGGGATGCTGATCGGGTACTCGCCCCGGCCGATGTTGGCCGCCATGCCGAGCAGGAGTGCCGCCATGGCCAGTACGAGCACGATCACGTACCGCGGCCGCCACACCAGCGACACGCGCCGCATCCGCAGCGCGGGCCTGCCCGGCACGCGCGCCGCGGTTCTCTCCAGGACGGCCATGGGCACTAGATCGCCACCATCTTGCGGCGGCGCACGAGCCAGATGAAGAACGGGCCGCCGATCAGCGCCAGCACGATGCCGACCTGCAGCTCGCCCGGGCGCACGACCACGCGGCCGACCACGTCGGCGACGAGCAGCAGCGCGGAACCCGCGAGCGCCGACGCGGGGAGCAGCCACCGGTAGTCCGGGCCGGTGAACGACCGGACGATGTGCGGGACGACGAGCCCGACGAACGCGATCGGCCCGCACGCCGCCGTGGCGGACCCGGCCAGCAGCGTGATCGCGACGACGCCCATCGTGCGGGTGCGGCGCACCGAGTGGCCGAGCGAGCGGGCCACGTCGTCGCCGAGCGAGAGCGCGTTCAGCGCGGGTGCGCTCGCCAGCCCGATCAGCGCGCCCGCCAGCAGGAACCACTGCACCTGCCCGGCGATCTCGACCTCGCGACCGGCGAGCGAGCCCACGGCCCAGAAGCGGTAGGCGTCGAGGGTCTGGACGTCGATGAGCACCACGGCCGAGGTGAGCGCGGCGAGCAGCGCCGACACGGCGGCGCCGGCGAGCGCCAACGTGACGGGGGTGGGCCCGCCGCGACCGACCGACCCGAGCACGAACACCGCGACGCTCGCGGCGAGGGCGCCTGCGAAGGCGAACCAGACGTACCCGTAGAGGTTCGTGACGCCGAACGCGTAGATCCCGATGACGACGAAGAACGCCGCACCGTTGTTCACGCCCAGCAGACCTGGGTCGGCGAGCGGGTTGCGGGTGTGGCCCTGGATCAGCGCGCCCGCGAGGCCGAGCGCCCCGCCCGCGAGCACCCCGAGCAGCGTGCGCGGCATCCGCAGGGAGCGCACCACGATATCGTCCTCGGTGCCCGTGGGGGTGAACAGGGCGTGCCACACGCCCTCGATCGGGATCGCCTTCGCGCCCACCGCGATGCTCGCGAGGCAGGCCGCGACCAGTACCACCGCGAGCAGGGCGAGGCCGGCCAGCCGGCGCCTGCGGAGCCCACCGACCGCGGGCGCGGGGGCCGCCGGCGTCGTCAACACGGACACACCATAGGTGAGGCTGACCTTTGCTCAGTAGTGGGTCTGGCCACGCGACCGTGCCTCCGACCCGAGGGCATAGACTGATTACTAGGCCGATCGGGTGACTTCACGGGTGCGTGGCCCGGAAACGCGCAACCCATGTCCGCAAGACTCGAACGCGCCGAACGGGGAGGATCAGCAGCATGAGCGAGAGCACGGCTTCCACCACCACGACGACGCCCACCACCACGGTCTCGTCGCCCGCCCGACTCGCCGACGACACCAAGCAGGGCAAGACCACCATCGCCGCATCGGTCGTCCAGAAGATCGCCGGGATCGCGGCGCGCGAGATCTCCGGGGTGTACGCGATGGGGGGCGGTGTGTCGCGGGCGTTCGGCGCGATCCGCGAGCGGATCCCCGGCGGGGGCACCGGTGCCACCAACATCACCGGCGTCCAGGTCGAGGTCGGGGAGAAGCAGGCCGCGATCGACCTGGACATCATCGTCGAGTACGGGGCGTCGATCGTCGACCTGGCCCGGGCCGTCCGCCGCAACGTCATCGCGGCGGTCGAGCGGATGACCGGCCTCGAAGTGATCGAGGTCAACATCGCGGTCAACGACATCCACCTGCCCGACACCGTCGACGAGGACGCGCTGCCCTCCGTGCAGAGCGCGCGCGTCGAGTGACCACTGCGGCGGGGCGGACGGCGCCGGACACCGGCCCGGTCCAGCCGGTCGAGCTGGCCGAACTGGTGGCCGACGCCGTCGCGGCCCACCCGGCGGTCGCCGCGCTGCACGGTGGCATCTACGGCGCGGTCGCCACCTACCTGCCGGGGCGCAAGCTCGTCGGCGTCCGGATCGGCGAGGGGGACGAGCCGGTCGAGGTGGCCGTCGTGGTCCGGCCGGACCGCCCGATCCCGGAGGTCGTGAGCGCACTGCGCACCGAGGTCTCCCGCCTCTGCGGCGGCGCGCCGGTCGACATCACGGTGGCCGACATCGTGCTCGACGAGCCGCCGGTCGCATCGTGAACGAGCAGGAGCGCGCCGCCTACCGGGCCTTCGTCCGCGAGAACCACCCCGACCGCGGCGGCGACCCCGAGGTGTTCGCCGCCGGGCTCGAACGCTTCCGCCGGGCACAGCAGGACGCCGCACAGCAGGTCCCCGAGGACGACGCCCGCTACGACGCGCCCGTCGAGGTCAGGGCGCCGCTGCCGTTCCCGGTGCGGGTGGGCGTCGCGCTGATCCGCACCTGGCACCGCCGCCGCAACCACAGAGTCCGTCAGTCCCGGAGGAGAACCGGATGAATGCCACCCAGACCGGCCTGCTGACCGGCCTCGCCCTCGGCCTCGCCGGGGCGTTCGGCGGGCTCGGGGCGTTCCTGATCGTGCTGGTGCTCGGTGCGATCGGGCTGATCATCGGCAGGGCGCTCGACGGCCAGCTCGACCTCAACGCCCTGCTCGGCCGAGGCCGCGACCGGTGACACCACTCGCGGCCGCCGAGGACCGCGGCCGGCTGGACATCCATCCGGCCGTCCTGCGCAAGATCGTCGAGCATGCCGCCGACCAGGTACCCGGCACCCTCCGTCACGAACGGCGCCTCGCCGGCATCGACATCGGGGAGGCCGGAGCGAGCGCGCGCGTCACGGCCGGGTCCGGCGAACCGCCCACCGTCGACGTCCGGCTCGAGCTCACGCTCCAGTACCCGGCCCCGGTGCGCACCGTCGTCGCCGCCGTGCGCGCCAAGGTCGCCGAGGAGATCGCCCGCATCGCCGGGCACCGCGTGCGCGGGATGACGGTCACGGTCGCCGGGCTGCGGCCCGCGCACCCCGCGACAGCCCGGCTCAGGTGAGGGCCCGGCTCCGGTAGGGAGGAGGAACGTCGTGCGCGTGCTGCTGCGGGTGCTCGCCCCGGTGCTCGGTCTCGCCGTCGCCGTGGTCGGGGTGCTGGTGCTCCTCGAGGTGGTCGCGGCCTGGGTGCGGCCGAACGGGAACGCGGGCCTCGTCGTGCCGTGGCAGGACTGGTACGCCACGCTCGGGCGGATCGCGTGGTCCGACGCCCCCGTTCCCGGCATCGCGATCTGCGTCGCCGTGCTCGGTCTGCTGCTCGTGCTCGTCGGGCTGCTGGCCCGGCGCCCCGACATCGCCGTCGACGGCCCGGCACCCGACATCACCGTCACGACGTCGCCCCGCGTACTGGCCCGCCTCGTCGGCCGCCGGGTGCGTTCCGCCGACGACGTGGCCGCGGCGTCCGTCACGGCGTCGCGGCGCCGGGTGTCGGTGGCGGCCCAGGCGTGGGGCGACGCTCCGCCCGAGCTCGCCGAGAACGTGCGCGCCCGCGTGGACGACCTGCTCGACGAGATCCCCCTGCACCGGCGGCCCCGGGTGTCCGTCACGGTGCACGACCGGAAGGGTGTGCGATGAGCGAGCTTGCGAGCGAGTCAGTGTCGCAGCGCCCGCGCGAAGCGCCGGCCGAGCGCAGCGAGGGCGAGCGATGAGCGAGCATGCGCTGCGCAGGCGGGCCACGGCGGCGATCGCGCGCTCCACGGCGGGGGAACGCACGCTCGCGGTGGTGGTCGGGCTCGTCCTCCTCGCCGCGGGCACGCTCGTCTGGCTGCTCTCGCTGGGGGTCTTCGGCACCGGCCGCGCCGAGCGCCCGCTGCTCGACCCGATGATCATCGAGGCGCTCCACACCCAGCCGCTGGTCACCCGCCTCGCCGCCATCGTCGGAGGCTTCCTGCTCGCCGTGCTCGGGCTGATCTGGACCGCACACGCCCTGCGCCCGGAACGCCGCCCCGACCTCCTGCTCGACAGCGGCTCGCCCGAGGGCGGCACCGACACCGCCATCGTCGTGAGCGCGGCCGCCGCGGCCGAGGCCGTCGGGGCGCAGGCCGCGGCGCTGCCGGGGGTCGGCCGGGCCCGGGCCCGGCTCGTGGGCACCGACGCCGCGCCCGCGGTACGCGTCACGCTCTGGCTCGCCGACGACGCCGACGTCCGCGACGTCCTCGCCAGGCTCCACGACGAGGTGCTCGCCACCGCCCGTGCCTCGCTCGGCCTCGACGACCTCCCCGCGGCGGTCCGGTTGGAGCTCGACCACCTCCAGCCCGGCCCGCGGGTCGCCTAGGAGGGTCCTGAACAACTCCGGCCGTAGCGAGCGGCGTCCAGGTGGTGTCATCGCAAGGCGGACGATCGCGCCGATACCGCTGTTGTATCGCGCGATCGTCCAACGCGGCGAGGGCGCCGCCTGGGCGTCGCGTAGTAGGCCAGTTTTTCAGGGCGCTCCTGGGCGCGTTCGTTCACCTCCCCCATACCGGCCGTGCGGCAGGCTGTTCCCGGATCCAGCGCGAGCGGGAGGGGCACGTGGCACGACCACCGCGTCATGCGGTCGGGGCACCTCTTCCCCGTCTGATGGCGCTACTCGGCCTCGTCGCCGTGCTCGCCGCCTGCACGGTCGGCCCGTCGCAGCGTCCGCCGGTGGCCGTGCGCGGTGAGAACATGCCCGCGGCGCCCGGCGTACCCACGCCCACCCCGGCGCCGGTGCTCCCCGAGCCGGAGCCCCAGAGCGCGAGCATCCCGTTCTTCGAGTGCACCGAGGACACCCTCGCCACGCTCGTCGAACCGGTGCCCGCCGACCGGAACCTGCAGGTCGACTGCGGGGAGCTCACCGTGCCGGCCGACCCCGACCAGCCCTCGCTCGGTGCGGTCACCCTCGGCGTCACCCGCGTCGGCGAGGCCGGGGCACCCGCCGACCGGCCACCGCTGCTCGTGCTGGGCGACACCACCCGCGAACCGTCCACGCGGCACTCGGCGATCCTCGCCGGGCAGGTCGACCCGGCGCTCCTGCAGCACTACACGCTCGTGGGGCTCGACCGGCGCGGCGCGGGCGAGGACATCCTGCACTGCGCCCCGGACGACGCCCGCGCCGCGCTGGTGGACGCCGACGCGAGTCCACCGGCGAGACCGAGCTCGACCTGCTGCTCGAACGGGCCCGCGCGGTCGTGCAGGAGTGCAACCTCACCCTCGACGGCGGCCTGGGCAGCTACCGCACCGCCGCGTCGGCATCCGACATCGAACTCCTGCGCGCCGCGCTCGGGGTGGAGCAGCTGTCCGCGGTCGGGGTGGGCGACGGGGCGTCCGCACTGGCCATGTGGGCCCGATCGGCGCCGCGGTCCGTCGGCCGGCTGGTGCTCGACGGGCCCACCCACCCCACACTGGACGAGCCCGACCTCACCGACAGCCGCGCCGCCGCGGCCGAGGCCGCCCTCGGGGCGTTCGGGGTGACCTGTGCCGCCCGCCCGGACTGCCCGCTCGGCGCCGACCCGCACGCCACGATCGGCGCGCTTCTCACGCAGCTCGAACGCCAGCCGCTGGTCAGCGCCGACGGCACCCGGCTCACCGCGGGTGCCGCCGTCACCGCGCTGCTCGCCGGACTCGGCGAACCACGCCGATGGCCAGCGCTCGCGGCGGCCCTCGCCGCGGCCAACGCGGGTGACCCGGTCCCGATGCTGACCATCCTCGCGCCGGTGACCGGCCCGCGGAGCCTGTTCGACGGAATGCTCGCCACCAGCTGCAACGACTCCCAGCGCCGCCTGTCCCCCGGCGAGATCAGCGAGGTCGCGCAGCGCTGGACCGGCGCGTACCCGACGTTCGGCTCCACGTTCGCGCTACGGCTACTGGCGTGCGCGCCGTGGCCGACCGGGAGGGACGCCCCGCAGGCCGGGCAGGCGGAGGGGGCGCCACCCATCCTCGTGATCGGCACCGCCGCCGACCCGCGCGGTGCGCTCGACGGCTCCCGGCGCACGGCCGACTCCCTCGCCTCCGCCCGGTTCATCAGCTGGCAGGGCGCGGGCACGGGCGCCTACCCGCGCACCACCTGCATCTCCGGCATCGTCGACGCGATGCTCGTCGACGGCGTGGTGCCCGACTCCGGCACGCTCTGCCCGCCGTAGAGCCCGCCGTGGGCGGCTCAGCAGTAGTTCTTCTGGGCGAAGTCCACGACGTCGCTCGCCTGGCTCCGTGTGACATCGGGCAGCACCGCCGGCACCGACCGCGCCAGCTGCGCCTCGTCGGCACCCTGGTCGAGCTGGGTGCAGATGGCGGCAGCGGCCTCGGTCTCGGCCTGGCCGCTGCTGCTCGTGGGGATGTCGGCGTCGCGGAGCGCGGTCAGGAACGCGACGGCCTTCGGGCCGTCCGGGTCGATGGCCGGCGCCGGCGGCGGCACCGGCTGCTCGACCGGGGCGCTCAGGGCCGCCGGGGTGGCCTCCGCGGGGCTGGCCTCCGGCTCGGACGTCGTGAAGACGGCGACGATCGCGGCCAGCACGAGCACCGCCCCGACCCCGGCCGCCGCGATGACGGGCCGTGAGGTGAGCCGTCCGACGAGGCCGCGCTCCTCCGGTTCGTCGTCCTGGTCGGGCTCCTCGTCGTCGGCGGCGGGGGCGTGTTCCGCGGGCCGGCGGCGGCGGGTGACGGTGGTGACCTCGGTGGACGCGGGCTCCTTGCTCCGCGGCCGCATCGGGTCACGCAGGGCGTCCAGGCCGGTCAGCACGGTCGTCGCCTCCCCGTCGGCGCCGTCGCGGCCCTCCTCCGGCGGACCGCCCCGCTGGGCCGCGCGCGGCGGCGGACCGCCTGCGCGACCGGGCTCCTCCGGGCGGACCCCCCGCGGCGGCGGACCGGCCGGCGCGCAGCGGAGGACGCCGCGGGCGCGGGCAGGCGCGATCAGCGGGACGGCCTGGGTGGGCGGTTCGGGCGCGTCGGCACGGGGCTCCTGCGGGGCGGGTGCTCACCGCGGGCATCGGCCTCGGCGAGCGCCCGCGCCTCGACCTCGGCCGCCTCGGATGCCTCATCGGCCGCCTTCGCCGCTGCCTCGGCGGCCGCCTCGGCCTCCTCGGCCGCGCGGGCCGCCGCCGCGATGGCCGCGGAGGCACGCTCCGCGCCGCCGCCGCCGCCTGCTCCGCGGACGCCGCGGCCTGCTCGGCGACGCGCCTGCGCTCGGCGTACTCAGCCAGCGGGATCGCGGACTCCTCGGGAGCACCGCGCCGGGGCGGGGCCACCGCGGCGAATGCGGTGGTCGGGTCCGGCGCCTCGTCGCGCGGTTCGCGGACGGGCGACGGTGTCTGGTCGAAGCGGTCCCGGCCGGCCGGTCGCCGCCGGGCGGCTCCGGCCGGGGGCGATCGGCGCCGGGGCCGTCGTCGAGCCGGATACGCCCGGTGCGGAGGCTCTCCGTGGGATCCGGGAAAGGACCCGCGTCACGGAGGTCCGGCGCCGCATCGGGCCGATCATCCGGGCCGGGACCGAACAGGTCCGCCGCCCCGAACCGGGCACCGGCATCCCGGTCCCCACCGCGCGGCCCCGCGCCCTCCTCGGGCGCGAACACGTCGCCGCGCGGGCCTGCGCCGATGGGGTCGAGGCCGCCCCACTCCGGGCCGCCCCACTCGGGCCCGCCCTGGTCCGGACCACCTCGGTCCGGACCGCCCCGGTCCGGGCCGCTCACGTCCGGACGGGGCCACTCGGCGCCGACGGGGTTCGGGTCGACGGGGTTCGAGCCAACGGCGTCCGAACCGACCGGGTTCGGACCGGCCGGGTTCGGACCGGCCCGCTCCGGGCCGAGCGGACTCGGACCGAACGGGTTCGAACCGGCCGCGTCCGCACCGACCGGCTCCGCGCCGATCGGGTTGGGCCCGCCCGGGTTGGGGCCCCTGAAGTCGGGCCCACGCGAGTCGAGGCCCCCCGCGTACGGGCGGACCCGGTCCGCGCCGACCACGTCCGGACCGACGGGGTCCGGGCCGAACGAGCGCGGCGTCCCGTTCGAGCCGGGCTGCTCCGGCCCGCCCCGATCCGCGCGACCCGAATCCGGGCCACCCCACTCGGCACCGAACGGGCTCG
>MKJV01000150.1 GCA_001942185.1 Pseudonocardia sp. CNS-004 | reverse complement strand
GGGCGGGCCCCGCCATCCTGCTCGGGTGGAGCGGCCTGGGGCTCGACCTGGCGTACGGGCGGCCCGGACCAGACCGGGCGGACGGCGGCGGCCTCGGTGCGTTCGCGGCGCAGGAGCTCGCTCGCCTGGGACATCGACCCGCCGACCGGCCCGGGACGCGGTGCTCCGGGCCCCGGGGTGGCGACCGAATGCCGGGGCACGTAGCCGGCCGAGCTCGACGACGTCGGCTCGCCACGACGCGCGTGCCTGCCCCCACCACCGGCGGCTGTGCCCTCGGCGATGCGGCGCTGGATCTCATCGTGCAGCCAGGCCGATCCGGTGTCCGACTCCAGGTCGGGCGGATCGGCGCGGTGCGGGACGGAGCCGTCGTCCGGCTCCGGGGCCACCGACGGCGGAGCGCCGTCGGTGAACGTGGTCACCGCTGACTCCACGCCTGCTTCGTCGCGCGAACGAGCCGGTCCTTCAGCTCACGGGTGTGGCGCCTGCTCACCGGGAGCTCCGCGCAGTCGGGGCCGGTGCCGACCCGGACCACGTACCCGGACCCGGACAGCCGCAGCTCGGTGACCAGCGGCAGCGCCACCAGGAACGAGCGGTGGATGCGCACGAACCCGGCGTCACGCCAGCGGTCCTCGAGCACCGAGAGCGGGATGCGCACGAGGTGGCTGCCCTCGTTGGTGTGCAGACGGGCGTAGTCGCCTGAGCCTCGACGTAGCGGACGGCCGAGCGCGGCACGAGCTTCGTGGTGCCGGCGAGCTCGACGGGGATGACCTCGTCCTCGGTGCTCTGCTCCGGCTGCGGCTCGGCCACGTTGGCGGCGCGGCTGGCGAGGATGCGGTCGATCGAGGCGGCCAGCCGCTCGGAGCGGATCGGCTTGAGCAGGTAGTCGACCGCGCCCACCTCGTAGGCGTCGACGGCGCGGTCGTCGTGGGCCGTGACGAACACGACCGACGGCGGCACGGCCATCGACGAGAACACCCTCGCGAGCTCCAGACCGTCGAGGCCGGGCATGCGGATGTCGAGGAAGACGATCTCGACGTGGGTGCGGTCGGCCACCCGGGTGCCGCTCACCGGGTCGGCGAGCCCACGGTGGGCCGATCCGGCGGTGGCGGCCTCACGCACGCCCTGCCGGCTGTTCAGGATGCGGAGGGCGTCGGTGGCGTCCGATGCTTTGAGCACGGTGCCGACGCGCGGGTCCTCGCTCAGCAGGTAGGCCAGTTCCTCGAGAGCAGGCAGCTCGTCGTCCACCGCGAGGACGACCAGGCCGCCGGAGCTGTCGTTGCTGTCCACGATCTCCTCATCCTGCGTGTCCGGGGCCGGGGCCGGGACGACCTGCCCCAACTCCGACGACCATGGTGACGGCGAATCCGTGTGAGTGCCAGAGTGCAGCACCAATCGGTTCATCCGATCACACCGCGCTACAAACCGTACCGCGCCCACGTGGCCCGTATCTCAGCCGCCTGGGCAACCCCCAAAAGCGAGTCCGTGCTGATCAGGCCCGCGCCGGACGCCGGAGGCGTCAGACCGAGCCGCGCGAGGAGCGGCTTGCGCCCCTCCACCGGAACGAGCTCGGCGTCGGGGAAGCGCTCCTCGAGCACCCCCCGAACGGTGCCGAGCCCGTCGACGAGACCGAGCTCCAGCGCCTTCGCCCCCGTCCAGACCTCCCCCGTGAACAAGTCGTCGGCATCCCGCAGACGATCACCGCGCCGGGCGACGACCCAGTCCTTGAACATCGCGTGCAACTGGTCCTGCAGGTCCTTCAGCCACTCGACGTCCTCCTGCTTCTCCGGCAGGAACGGGTCGAGCCGCGACTTCGACGCGCCTGCCGTGTAGAGCCTGCGCTGCACCCCGAACCGCTCGATGAAGCCGTCCAGCCCGAAGCCCTGGCTGATCACCCCCGATGGAGCCGACGATCGAGGTGGCGTGGGCGTGGATCTCGTCGCCCGCGCACGCGAGCCAGTACCCCCCTGAGGCGGCCACGTCCTCGCAGAACGCGATCACGGGCACGTTCTTCTCCGCTGCGAGGCCGCGGATGCGGTCGGCCACGAGCGCCGACTGCGTCGGCGCCCCGCCCGGCGAGTTGACCAGCAACGCGACCGCGGCGAGCCGCTCCGGCGCGAACGCGCGCTCGATCGACTTCTCCAGCGCCGACAAGTTGATCACGGAGCGGGGGACGGGGCCGGAGGTCGGCGTGATCACCCCGTGTAGCCGGAGCAACGACACGACCGGCCGGTCGCCACGTTCCCCGAGACGGCCGGGGAGACGGGAGGCGAGCCGGTCCGGGAGGCGGATCACGTCCATACGGCCACGTTACGCGGCTGCCCGCCAGCCGCAAGATCAAGATTTCCCCCAGCACCCCCCGACCCCGACTCGTCCGCACCCACAGCCCGACTCGCGCACAACCACAGCCCGACTCGCGGACGGGCGGAGCCCACCCCCGCGAGTCGCGGGCAGAGGGCACGCGAGTCGCGGCGTCGATGCACGCGAGTCGTGGGTCGGGTGCGGGTCAGACCCTGATGCCGGCGCGGAACTTCGGGACGCGCAGGGTGATCTTCATGCCTTCGCCCGGCGCGGTGTCCACGACGAGGCCGAAGTCGTCACCGAACGTGGAACGCATCCGGTCGTCGACGTTGCCGAGCCCGACGTGGGCACCGGACTGGTGGGCGTCGTCCAGGTCCTCGTGCAGGCGGGCGGGGTCCATGCCGATCCCGTCGTCCTCCACGATGATCACGCACTCGGCGCCCGCGTTCTCCGCGGTGATCGTGATGGTGCCGCCGTTGGGCTTGCCGCCCAGCCCGTGCCGCACGGCGTTCTCCACCAGCGGCTGCAGCGCGAGGAACGGCAGCACGACCGACAGCACCTCGGGCGCGATCTGCAGCTTGATGTTGAGCCGGTTGCCGAAGCGGGCCTTCTCCAGCCGCACGTAGCGCTCGATGTTGGTGAGCTCGTCCTGCAGCGTCGTGTACTCGCCCGCGGTGCGGAACGAGTAGCGGGTGAAGTCGGCGAACTCGATGAGCAGCTCGCGGGCGCGCACCGGGTCGGTGCGGATGAAGGAGGCGATCGTGGTGAGCGCGTTGTAGACGAAGTGCGGCGAGATCTGCGCGCGCAGGGCCCTGACCTCGGCGCGGTTGAGCCGGGCCCGCGACTCGTCCAGCTCGGCGAGCTCCAGCTGGCTGGACACGTACCGGGCGACCTCCGCCGAGGCACGCAACAGCACCGGCCCCGCGGTGGAGGTGGTGAGCGCTGCGAGCGTGCCGACGATCGCGCCGTCGGTCTCCAGCGGCACCACGACGATGCCCCGGACGCGCAGTTGGGGTGCTCGCACGACAGCGCGGTGTGCGAGAGCACCTGCTGACGCCCGGTGGAGATCACCTGGTCGGCGAGCGAACGGACGTCCGGCTCGTGCTGGTCGGCCTCGCCGTCCCAGGCCAGCGTGGTGCCGCGGTTGTCGGTCATGGCGAGCGCGCACGTGTCGAGCAGCTGCCGAAGGTACGGCAGCGCGAACGCCGCGGAGTTCGGCGAGAGCCCTTCGCGCAGCGACGGCGCGGCGAGCGCCACCGTGTGCAGGGTGGCGAAGGTGGCGCGCTCCAGTGGTGTGGCGAAGGTGTTGCGCCGATTCTTCATGATCAGCCACACGAGCAGCCCGATCATGACGACGATGACGCCACCGGCAACGAGCAGCGCCGTGGAGCTGCCCAGGAGCTCAGTCACACCTCCACCTACCTCACCAGGCGCGAGAGCCGCCGGTCGGCGAGGGGTTTGCCGCCGGTCTGGCAGCCGGGACAGTACTGGAACGACTTGTTCGCGAAGGAGACCTCCCGCACGGTGTCGCCGCAGACGGGGCACGGTAGGCCGGTGCGGGCGTGCACCCGCAGACCGGAGCGCTTCTCCCCCTTGAGCTGCGCCGCACCCTGGCCGACCGACCGCTCGACGCGTCGGTGAGGACCGATCGCATCGCGCTGAAGAGCTCGTCGACCTGCTCGGCCGTGAGCCGGCCCGCCGTGGCGTAGGGCGAGAGGCGTGCGGTGTGGAGGATCTCGTCGCTGTAGGCGTTTCCGACGCCGGCGAGCACCTGCTGCTCCACGATCAGCGTCTTGATGCGCTCGGTGCGCCCGGCCAGCAGCGCGGCGAACTCGTCGCGGGTGAGCGCGAGCGCGTCGGGGCCGAGCCGGGCGATCCCCGGCACCTGCTGCGGATCGGGCACCAGGTAGACGGCGAGGCGTTTCTGGGTGCCCGCTTCGGTGAGGTCGAACCCCGGCCCACCCACCGAGTCGAGGTGCACCCGCAGCGCGAGTGGGCCGCGCCCCGGCTTGGGCGGTGCGGCGGCCGCGGTCTCGTGCCAGCGCAGCCAGCCCGCCCGGGACAGGTGGGTGATGAGGTGCAGCGGCTCGTCCGGCCGGTCGGCGAACTCGACGGACAGGAACTTGCCGTAGCGGGCGGCGCCGGTGACCACGCGACCGGCCAGCGCGGTGACCGGCGGGCGATAAGTCTTCACCGCGCTCATGCTCGCCACGTCGACGCGCGCGACCGGCCGGTACACCGCGTGCTCACGCAGGTGGTGGGCCAGCGCCTCGACCTCGGGCAGCTCGGGCATCAGTTGACGGGTTGCAGCGGGCTGTCGGCGTGGCCCGGCGTGCCCTGGGTGCGAATGCGGCGCACGATGATGCGGATCTCCTCCTTCGCCTTCGACCCGCCGCGCACCATGCCGGTCCACCGCTCGGGCGGCAGGTCGTAGCCCCCCGCGGTCTCGGCGACGATCGTCCACGGCCTGCGCAAGAACCAGCGGATCGGGAAGAACGCCACGACGGCCAGCCCGACGACGTACAGGTACCAGGGGACGTGCACGCCCTCCGGCCGCCACACGACGATGATCAGCCAGAACACGAAGAGCGCCGACAGGATGAGCACCGCCGCCCCGCGCCCGCCGTCGACATCGTGTTCGAAATCGTCGCCGGTGGCCGGCAGGGACCACTCGATGTTGCGGCGCACCGACCACATGCGTCCGTCGACACCGGCGACCGTTCTCGTTGCCATCTTCTCCGCCGTGGTGAGTGCGTGTGTTTTCCCAACTTTCCCACAGATCCCGCCGTGGTGGCGGCTACCACCGCAGCGGGAGGTTCGTGATCCCGTTGATGAAGTTCGAGACGAGCCTGCGGGGCTCGCCGTCCAGCTCCACCTGCGGCAACCGCAGAACTCGGTGAAGAACTCACGCATCTGCAGCCGTGCGAACGCCGCCCCGAGGCACAGGTGCGGGCCCTGCCCGAACGACACGTGGTCGTTGGGCTCACGGGTGAGGTCGAGTCGGAACGGGTCGGGGAAGTGGCGCTCGTCGTGGTTGGCCGACACGTGGTAGACGACGACCTTGTCGCCCCGCGCGATGTGCGTGCCGCGCAGCTCGACATCGCGTGCCGCGGTGCGCCGGAACGTGAGCACCGGCGGGTGCACCCGCAGCAGCTCCTCGATCGCCGAGGGCAGGATGCCCGGGTCGGCGCGCAGCCGCCGGTAGGCCTCGGGGTGGCGCACGAGGGCGAGCACGCCGCCGGGCAGCGCGCTGCGCACCGTGTCGTTGCCGGCGATCACCAGCAGGAAGAAGAACATCTTCAGCTCGGCGTCGGTGAGCCGCTGGCCGTCGACCTCCGCCTGGACGAGCGCGGTCATCAGGTCGTCGGCGGGCTCGGCGCGCTTGCGCTCGGCGAGCTCATCGGCGTAGCCGAACATGTCGGCGAGCTGCGCGGGCGAGCGCGGGTTGACCGGCCGGCCCTCTGCGTCGACGACGACGTGGGCGTGCTCGGGATCCTGGTACCCGATCACGCGGTTGGTCCACTCGAGCAGCTTCGAGCGGTCGGCGGCCGGCACGCCGAGCAGGTCGGCCAGATTCTGCAGCGGGAAGTCGTCGGTGACCTCGCGCGGCAGGTCGCAGGTGCCCCGCCCGGCCACCGCGCCGAGCAGCGCGGCCGCCCGACCCCGTACGACGTCGGCGAACCGCTCCAGCCGCCTGCGGGTGAACGTGCCCGTGACGATCCGCCGCAGCCGCAGCTGCTCCGGCGGGTCCATGTTGAGGATCATGCGGCGCAGGAACGGCAGGTCGGCGGGGTCGGGGTCGCGGATCTGGGTGGCGCCGAGCGCCGAGGAGAAGTCCTGCGGAGTGCGCAGGACGTGCTTGACGTCCTCGTGCCGCGTGATCGCCCAGAAGCCGGGCCCCGCGGGCCAGATCCCGATCGCGGGCTCCTCCTGCCGGCTCACCGGGTCGGTGTCGCGCAGCAGGCGCAGCGCGTCGTGCGGAACGCCCCTGCCGAATACGCGTGGATCGAAGACGTCGATGTCCGTCACGAGGTCCTAGTGTCCCGCCAGGAGCCCGTTTCGCACATCGGCGGACCCGATCACGCGCGTTGATCGTTCCCGGCTGACGCTGCGCGCCCTCGGCAGGGCGATTCCCGCCGCCTCGGATGGATCACGCGCTACCAGGCCGAGCCGAAGTCGAGCGCGGGCGTGAGGACGCCCTCGAGCGCCAGCAGCCACTCCTTGGTGGGCAGGCCGCCACCGAACCCGCCGAGCGAGCCCGAGCCGAGCACCCGGTGGCACGGCACCACCACCGGCAGCGGGTTGGAGCCCATGATCGACCCGACGCCGCGCGCCGCCGTGTACGCCTTGCCCAGCCCGCTGCGGGCCGCCAGCTCCCCGTAGGTGACGGTGGCGCCGTAGGGCACCGTGTCGTGCAGTGTCTGCAGCACGACACGCTGCGACCCCGATGTGAGCGACCAGTCGAGCGGCACGTCGAACTCCCGCCGCGTGCCTGCCAGGTACTCCGCGAGCTGCGCCGCGGCCGCACCGCCCGCCCCGTCGGCCAGCGGTTCACCCAGCCGCTCAGCGGCGCGCTCCACGGCCTCGGGATGACGACCGAACGCGACGAGCGCGAGCCCTGCCGGCGTGACGCCGATGGTGAGCGCGCCGACCGGTGAAGGCGCAGGCACCACGGAACGAACGATGGACATGCACCCCAGTGTGCCGCGCACCTCCGACGGTTCCGGCGCGCCGGGCGCGTGGTCGGGTCAGACCGGGAGCGCGCCCGCGTGGACCGGGAAGAGGTCGAGTCCCAGGTGGCGGACGACCCAGTCCGTCCAGTCCGGCAGCGGCCAGCCCTGGGTCACGACCAGCAGGCCGTAGGCCTCGTGCGACAGCAGCGTCGCGACGATCTCGGTGGCGCGCTGGACCGTGATGTCGGTGGTGAAGCCGGGCTTCTCCGAGAGCTCGTCGACGGCGTGGGCGTGTTCGGCGAGCTCCGCGGTCCGGACGCGGTCGAGCAGCTCTGCCGGCTCGGGGTCGGCCGCCGCGGCCCGCAGCACGGCGTCGAGGGGGAAGCGGCGCTCGACCCGCACCGCGACGTGCTCGACGTACCGGTGCAGCGCCCCCGGCCCGTCCGGCGCGGCGCTCACCGCCTCGGACCACCCGTTCGGCTG
This sequence comes from Pseudonocardia sp. CNS-004, assembly GCA_001942185.1. GTDB lineage: Bacteria > Actinomycetota > Actinomycetes > Mycobacteriales > Pseudonocardiaceae > Pseudonocardia. The sequence continues at coordinate 18,040 of MKJV01000150.1, read as the reverse complement.
GTCATCGGCCCCGGCGACGAGCGCGGCCTCCAGTACGGCGGCCTTGCTGCCGAAGGACAGGTAGAGCGTCTGGACCGCCACCCCGGCGGCCTTGGCGATCGCCGACATCGTCGTGTCGACGTAGCCGTTCTGCACGAACAGCGGGGTGGCGGTGGCCACGACCCGCGTGCGGGTGGCCATGGCGCGCTCGGCTCGAGCGGTGCGTGCGCGGGACGACGACACTGGAACCCCTTGCTGGAACGTCGTTACACTATGACGTTACAGCACAGTGGTCCAGAACGATCTTCCAGTTTTGATCTTCACTGCCGGGCGTTCGCCACTTCGCCGAGGTTCTTCATCGCCTCGGCGGTGGGACCCGTGTCGACCAACCTGTCGACCGGCGGTGCCTGGCCCTCGAGGATCCCCAGCTCGCGCATCGCGTCGACGGTGGAGCTGATCCGGCTCGGGTCGAGACCGGTGTTCAGCGGGAAGATCTGCCGATCCCTGAGCAGGATGTCGTACGACTCCGCGATGATCGAGTCGTCGAACCCGGTGGCGTCGGCCACGATCCGCACCGTCTCCGCCTTGTTGCTGTACATGTATCGGTGGGCCTTGGTGAGCGCCGTCATCAGCCGGTTCGCCGCGTCCCGGTTCTCGTCGAGCCACGCCCGCGACACGAGGAACGTGCCGTAGTGGTAGTTCGGGACGATGTCCGCGAGGTTCGTGAGCACGTGCAGGTTGGGGTAGGCGTGGGAGGCCGCGACCGCCTGTTCGGTCTGCAGGATGGCCGACTGGATGCGCCCCTCCACGAGGGCCGACGTGTACGACTGCGCGTCGACCGGGACGTACTGCACGTCGTTCGGGGTGAGCCCGCCCTGCTGGAGCACGAGCCTGGTCATGACCTCCCGGAACGCGCCGACCTCCTGCACCCCGACCGGACGCCCACGCAGGTCGGCCGGGGTGAGGATGTCCTTCGGCGTGACCGCGGAGACGGCCAGCCGGTCGCTGTAGGCGCCGATGATGACGGTGTCGGCGCCCGCCGCGGCGGAGTTGACCACCGGCTCGATGCTCGCCGCGCCGACGTCGATGTCCCCGGACTCGACGCCCTCCACGACCGACACACCCGACCGGAGGTTGTCGACCTGGACCGCGACCCCGTAGTCGGCCAGGAAGCCCTTCTGCTGGGCGACGAGGATGTCGGCGTTGGCGAAGCTGGTGACACCGGTGGGCAGCCCGAACCGCAGGATGGGCGGCCCGCTCGCGGCCGCTGTGGGCTCCTCGCCCACGGCCCCGCAGCCCGCGGTCATCGCCGCCAGCGCTACGAAGAGGACGGCGAACAACCGTCGCGGACGTGACATGGGATTCCCCTCAGTCTCTCGCCGACCAGCGGACGACGCGGCGCTCGATCAGCTCGAGAAGCGCGGTGAGGAGCACGCCGAGTGCCGCGATCACGAGGATGGGCACGAACGTGCGGTCGGTCTGGAAGCTGTTGGCGTTCGTGACGATCAGATAACCGAGCCCGGAGAAAGCGGTGAAGAACTCGGCGACGATCACGCCGATCAGCGCGCGCCCGATCGCGAGCCGCAGGCCCGTGACGACGTAGGGCAGTGCCGACGGCAGGATGAGGTCGAACCACATGCGGCGCTCACCGGAACAGAACGAGCGCGCCACCTCCACGAGCTCGCGGTCGACCTCCTGCACCCCGCGCATGGTGTTGATCAGCACGGGGAAGAGCACGAACAGGGTGACCACGACCGTCTTGGCCGTGGGCCCGAACCCGAACCAGACCACGATCACGGGGATCAGGGCGACGGTCGGGGTGGCGTAGAGGGCGTTGAGCGGCAGCTCGATGAGGGTGGCGAAGACCTGGTTGCGCCCGGCGGCCAAGCCGATCACGAGCCCCGCCGTGACGCCGATCAGCGAGCCGACGCCCAGTACGACGAAGCTCTCGCTCATCGCCTTCGTCAGGGTGCCGTCCGCGATCATTTCGAAGAACGCCCCGATGATCGCCGTGGGGGACGACAGCAGCACCGGGTTGATCGCGCTGCCGTACAGCTCCCACGCCACCGCGATCGCGAGCACGGACGCCAGCCGGAGCGACCACCTCGTGGCGGGCGACAGGCCGGAGCGGGGCGGCTTGCGGGGCCGGCCGGGCGAGCCGTTGCCCGTGGCCTCGGTCTTCTCGGTGGCGGTGGTCATGCGCTCTCCAGCGTGCGGTCGGAGCCGCCCTGCAGCGCGTCCCACAGCTTCTCCCGCAGGTCGGGGTACGACTCGTGGGATCGCACGGAGCGCGCGGTGCGCGGCCGCGGGATGGACACCGGCACCTCGAGCGCGATGCGCCCGGGCGGGCCGGCGATCACGACGATCCGGTCGGCCATCAGCAGCGCCTCGTCCACGTCGTGCGTGATCAGCATCGCCGACATCTGCTCGTTGCGCTCCCACAGCTGGAGCACCTCGTTCTGCAGCACCTCACGGGTGATGGCGTCGACGGCGCTGAACGGCTCGTCGAGCAGCAGCAGCTCCGGCTCCATCGAGAGCGCACGCGCGATGCCCACCCGCTGCTTCATCCCACCGGAGAGCTGGTGGGGGTAGCGGTGCTGGGCATGGGTGAGGTTCATGATCTCGAGCAGCTCGTCGACGCGCTCGGTGTAGCCGCTGCGGCCCTGCACCCGCAGGCCGTACTCGACGTTGCTGCGGACCGTCTTCCACGGGAAGAGCCCGAAGTGCTGGAAGACCATCGAGATCCGCGGTGTGGGGCCGACGACGGTCTCGCCGTCGAGGCGCACCGAACCCCCCGCGGGAGGGAGCAACCCGGCCACCGTGCGCAGCAGCGTGGTCTTGCCGCCGCCCGACGTGCCGATGATGCAGACGAACTCGTGCTCGGCGACGGACAGGTCGATGCCGTCGAGGATGTGGTTCCCGCCCAGTGACACGGACAGGTGGTCGACCACCACCTTGGGCGTCGTTTCGTTCATCGGCCCCCCGGGGGCGTCACTGATCTACCGATCTACTGATCTCTAACAGAGAGTAGCAACAAGCTCAGAAACGCTTTACATTAGCCCGCAACCTAGGTCTGATCGAGCGGACGTGTCAATACCCACGGTCACGCCTGACGACCAATCGGGTGAAACTTACGACGACGTGAAAACATCTATTTTCCCACAGCATGGAGAACGGCTCGTCATCGGCCCCCCGCACCAGGGGATGAATTGACCGGTGCGCATTTCCTGCTATTCGATGGCTGTGACGAACACCACGCACGACAGCGCCTCGGGTGTCACAGACCGACCGGCGCCGGGGTCTGGTGGGTGAGTCACCTCGCAGGGAGAGGAGCCGTCGATGGCCGGCACGTCGCAGATCGAGCCAGGGGACCCCGGTGGTCCCGGCCCGGACGCCGCAACGGAAGCCTTCATCGCCCACCGCAACCTCCTGTTCACCGTGGCCTACGAGATGCTCGGCTCGGCGGCCGACGCGGAGGATGTCCTGCAGGAGGTCTGGATGAGATGGGTGACCGTCGACCTCGGCACCGTCCGCGACGCCCGCGCCTACCTCGTCAAGATCACCACGCGCCAGGCGCTCAGCAGGCTGCGCACGCTCGGCCGTCGCCGCGAGTCCTACGTCGGCCCGTGGCTGCCCGAGCCGCTCCTGACCACGCCCGACGTGGCCGACGACGTCGAACTCGCCGACAGCGTCTCGATGGCGATGCTGCTGGTGCTGGAGACGCTCGGCCCCACCGAACGGGCGGTGTTCGTGCTCCGCGAGGTCTTCGACGTGCCCTACGAGGAGATCGCGGAAGCCGTCGACAAGAGCCAGGCCGCGGTGCGCCAGATCGCGCACCGGGCCCGGGGGCACGTCGCGGCTCGCCGTCCGCGTGAGGTCGTCTCGCCCACCGAGACGCGGGAGGCCCTGGACGCGTTCAAGCGGGCCGTCGAGACCGGTGACGTGCAACGCCTGCTCGACATCCTCGCCCCCGACGTCGTCTTGATGGGCGACGGCGGCGGTGTCGTGCAGGCCCTGCCGCGCCCCATCGTGGGCTCCGACCGGGTGGCCCGCGTGCTGGCCGGCGGGATGGGCCGGGTCGCCGCCGTGGTCTCGATGCAGCCGACGCACGTCAACGGCCACCCGGCGCTGATCCTGCGGCTCGACGGCGAGCTCGACTCCGTGATCACCGCGCACATCGACGGCGGCCGCATCACCGGGCTCTACGCCGTGCGCAACCCGGAGAAGCTGTCGCACATGGAGCGGGAGACCACGCTGCAACGCTGACACCGGTCGGCCGCTGCGCGCATCCTGATCAGCGGCGGCCGACCCCGACCCAGCTGATCCCGGCCCGGCGCAGCACGTCCGGGTCGAGCAGGTTGCGGCAGTCGACCACCACCCGGCCGGCGAGCGCACCCGCGACCGCCCCCCAGTCCAGCGACCGGAACTCCGGCCACTCGGTGAGCACCACCAGCGCGTCCGCGTCCTTCGCGGCGCGCAGCGGCTCGTCGACCACGACGACGTCGTCGGTGGCCCCGGGGACGGCCGCCGGGCAGCCCGGGTCGTAGGCCGTGAGCTCCGCGCCGCCGGCGCGCAGCAACCGCGCGACGGCCAGCGCGGGCGAGTCGCGCAGGTCGTCGGTGCCCGCCTTGAACGTGAGCCCGAGCAGGCCGAGGCGGCGGCCTGCGAGGTCACCGCCCACGCGTCGGCGATCTTGTCGACCACGATCCGGCGCTGCCGCTCGTTGGTGGCGATGCTCGCGCTCACCAGCGGCAGCTCGATCCCGGCAGCCGCCGCCACCTGCACCAGCGCGTTCGTGTCCTTGGGCAGGCACGAGCCGCCCCAACCCGGACCCGGCTGGAGGAAGGCCTGCCCGATCCGCCGGTCGTGCCCCATGCCCTCCGTGACGTCCGCGACGTCGGCGCCGAGCACGTCGCACATCTCGGCGAGCGCGTTGACGTACGACAGCTTCATGGCGAGGAAGCAGTTGGCCGCGTACTTCACCATCTCCGCGCTCGCCGCGTCGGTGAGCACCGTGGGCGCCCCGAGCCGGGCGTAGAGCGCGGCCACCCGCTCGGCGGCGTCCTGGGCGTCGCTGCCGACGACGATCCGGTCCGGGTGCAGGAAGTCGTGCATGGCCGACCCCTCGCGCAGGAACTCCGGGTTGCTGACCACCTCGACGTCACGGCGGTTCAGCAGCTTGCGGGTGGCCTCCGCCGTACCGACGGGCACCGTCGACTTGTTGACCACCACGCACCCCGCCGGCAGCAGGTGCCTGACCTCGGCCGCGACCGCGCGCACCGCGGCCAGGTCGGCGGCGCCGCCCTCCCCCATCGGTGTGGGCACGCAGAGGAACACCACCTCGACCGGCTCCCCGGTGCGTCCGGCCACCGCGTCGCGGGCGCCGAGCACGAACTCGAGCCGCCCCGCGGCCTGGTTCTCCGCCACCAGCTCGGGCAACCCGGGCTCCAGGATGTCGACGACGCCACGGCGCAGCCGCTCGACCTTCGCCTCGTCGACGTCCGCGCAGACCACGCGGTGGCCGAGCGAGGCGAGGCACGCACCCGTCGTGAGACCCACGTAGCCGGATCCGATCACTGCGATGCGCCGGGCGAACATGCCCGGGACGCTGCCCCGGCCGGATGGCCACCCGCTGGACCGGCGGAAGCGTGGGGGTGAAGGCTCCCCTACAGGTCGGCGGCCAGCGGGACCCCCATCACCGCGGGCGATGTCATCCACTCCCGCAGCACCTGGGTGGCGTGCACGTCGTCGGCGTTGTACGCCAGCAGCCGCTCCCGCTGCTCGTGGTCGGGCGGGGCACCGTCCATGCCGACGGCGTGGCGGTACCAGCGCATCGAGTTCTCGCCGCCCGCCTCCGGGTCGCGCCAGGCGAATCCCGCCGCCGGGGCGATGCGCTTGAGGCCCTTGCCCTGCGCGCACAGGAACCAGTCGCTGACCACCGCGAACAGGTCGATCCAGCCCGGATGGGCGATGAACTCCTCCACCTCGCCACCGGCGGGATGCCCGGCATCCCGGCGAACCGGTCGGGCGACGCGAGCAGCCAGCGGTTCTCCGCCTGCTCGTTGTAGCAGTAGGCGGCGAAGCTGCGCCCGGTGGCGGCGGCCCGCGCCCGCACCCCCGAGAGCCAGCGCCAGAACTCCGCGAACGACCGCGCCTCGTCGCGGGTGGGCACCGGGTCCCAGGTGGCGAACGCGCGGTAGCCGTCGGGCTCGTCGCCCGCCTGCCGGCCCCCCGGGTGGCGCAGCAGCGCGCCCCAGAGGTAGGCGCCCGCCTCGCCGAAGCTCTCCATGTCGACGTCGACCTCGACGTCGGCGCGCACCACCTCGACCTCCGGCACCCGCCGCACCACCGCCAGGCCGCGCAGCCGCGCCCGGGCCAGTGCCACGAGATCGCCGAACGGCAGGCCCGGCACCTCCACCGGAGGGGCCGCCGCGGGGTCGAGCGCGGCGAGCTGCGCCACCGTGGCCACCCCGACCTCGCGCAGCACCCCCGCGAACTCCCCGCGGACGACGAGGCTGACGTCCTCCGCGCGCTCCAGCTCCGCCTCGCAGGTGGGCCACCACGGGCACCGCCGGCACTCGGTGACGCGCGACGGCTCGGCGAGCGCGGGCGCGCCGGTGGCCGCGGCGGTGGCGACCGCGACGCGGTCGGCGAAGCGCGCGTCGTACTCGGCGAGCGTGGACCGGGCGCCGGGCCAGTGGCCCGCACGCAGGTCGTGCCACACCACGACGTCGGCGTCGAGCCCGACGACACCACCGTGGTCGCCGTGCTGGAGCCGGGGATCGGCCGCCCAGCCCGCGGCGTGGAGCAGCCGGTTGAGGTGGGCGAGCCGCAGCAGGTCGCGCGGCTGCGAGCGCACCTTGCGCGCGTCGTCGACCCGTGCGTGCGACGGCCACGGGTCCTCGACCGCCGTGGTGAGCGCTCCGGTGCCGGGATCGGTGATCCGGTGCCGCACGACGATGACCGGCACGTATCCGCCGCCGGGCACTCGGACCAGCAGCTCGGGGCTCCCGCGCCGCCCGGCCGCGCGATCGGTGGGCAGCGTGGCCCGCCAGATGGCCCGGGCACCGGCCTGGACCGCACGGGCCGTGGCCTCGACCCGCTCCGCGGCGGGCAGCTGCGCCGGGATCTCGCACCACTCCGCCGCCAGCACCCCCGCCAGCCGGGCGCCGATGTCCTCGCGGTGGGCGGCGGCGTCGGCCCGCCGTTGTTCCAGCGACGGGTCGGGCATCGCACGAGGGGCCGAGTCGGCTCCGGGATCGTGGTCGAGGTGGACCCGCCTGCGGCAGCGCGTGGTGGACGCGGCGTCGAGCACCGGGCCGTTGCCGCCCGTGGGCTCTACCACGGGGTACCGGTTCTCGATCGCCGTCACGCCTCAGAGGGTAATGACAGGTGCCGACAGTCTCCGGACGCGCCGGAGCCGGGCCGAGCGAACACCCACCCGGGCCCACTAGGCTCGGCCTCCGATCATCGGGCACGAGGAGGACGAGCGGATGGGGCTGCGGCGACGCCGGTCGACGCCCGCGGCGGGCGACGCCACCGAGGGCACCGAGAACACGGAGACCACCGAGAACACCCGGACCACCGAGAGCACGGGGACCGCAGAGGACAACGAGGTCGCGGCATCCGGGAGCGCCGGCCGCGACCGGAAGCCGCTCACCGCGGCGCGGGCCAAGCGCATGATCGGTATCGGCAAGGCCGTCGCCCCGCTGCTCGCGCCGTACGTGCTCACCGCCGCGGGCGTCGCGCGGGAACGTTGGGACGCCCACCGGGCCGCCCGCCTCGGCGTGGAGCCCGGTCAGCTGGCCGCCTACGCCGGACCGGGCGGTGCGTTGCACGCCCGCCTGTCCCGGGTGGCCGGGGCTCTGGACCAGCTCGAGGCGGGCGGCGAGGCGCACCGCACCGACGCGGCCCACCGGTTCGCCGCCGACACCCGCCCACGCCTGGCCGACCTGGCCGTCGCCGTGCGCGCCGCCGAGCAGATGCCGACCCCACGCCGCCGCATGGCCTACCGCTCCATCGGGGCCGAGCTGGACCGGATCGAGATCTCCCTGCTCCAGCACCTCGGAGTCGGCTGACCGGTCGCTCGACCATCCGGCGCAGGACGTCGCCCGATGGCGTCACCCGGACGGGCGCGCCTGCCCCGCCGCCGGCACGGCGGCTACCGTCGGTGTCCGTGATGAGCGGTGGTGTGCTCCGGGGCGCCGTCCTGGCCGGACTGAGCGCGCTGCTCGCCGCTGCCGGGCACACGGCGGGTGGGGGAACGCTCCCCGACCTCGCGGTGCTGCTCCCCCTGCTTCCCCTACTGGCCTGGGCGTCCACCGGCACCGCGAGCCGCTGCCGGGGCGTCGTCGGCACCGTGGTGGTGCTCGCGGTGGGGCAGTTCGTGCTGCACACCGCGATCGAGCTGATGCACCCGTCCCACCAGGGCCCGACGATGTTCACCACGCACGCCGTGGCCACCCTGGTCACCGCGATCGCGGTGCGCCACGCCGACCGCGGCATCACCGCGCTCACGGCGGCGCTGCGGCGGGTCCTCCCGCGCCGGCTGGTACCACCCCCGGCCGACCGGCCGCTCCGCGTGCTCGCGGTGCCCGGTCCCGCGGTGCCCGCGCGGCTGACCCGCGCCTTCGTCGTCGCCCACGCCCGGCGTGGCCCCCCGGTGGCCTGCTGACCAGGTCCGCACGCCACCGAACCCCCGGAGCAACCATGCCTTCGCCCACCCGCCTGCTGCGCGTCGTCGCCGTCACCGTGCTCGCCGGGCTCGCGCTGCTGCTCGGCGCGACCCCCGCGCTCGCGCACACCCGGCTGCAGAGCAGCGACCCCGCCGACGGCGCGAGCCTCGACACGGCGCCCCAGCACGTCGCACTGACCTTCAACGAGGAGATGCGCCCGGGTTCAGCACCCTCACGGTCGTCGGCCCCGACGGCACGCACTACGAGACCGGCGAGGTCGGCGCGGAGGCCGGAACGGTCAGCGTCGCCGTGCTCCCGCTCGGCCCCGCGGGCCAGTACAAGATCGGTTACCGGGTGGTGTCGGCGGACGGCCACCCCGTCTCCGGCGAGCTGTCCTTCACGCTCACCACCCCCGGCCCGGCGACGACCGCCGCCGCAGCCCCGGCAGCGCCCGCCCCCTCCGCGGCACCCCCGGCTCCGGCAGCCGCCGCGGATCCCGCCGAGGGCGAGGGCGGCGCTCCCGTCTGGCCGTGGATCGTCGGCGCCGTGGTGCTCGTCGGCGGCGGGGTCGTCGCCGCGCTCCGGCTGGGCCGGGGATGACCCCTCCGACCGTGGGCCCGCACCCGCTCGACCGGCTGCGCCCGGTCGGGTGGGCAGGGGTCGCGGTCGCCGCCGCGCTGACCGCGAGCCTGCTCACCGGGGCGCTCGCGGGCACCACGCTCCCGGTGCTCGTCGGGACGTCGGCCACCCGCTCCGGGATGGACCTCGCGGGCGTCGGATGCGTCGGGCTCGCCCTCCTCGCACTGCTCCTGCCTGCGGCCCGCCACGTGCCCGGCTCGGCGTTGCGCACCCTCGAGCGCGTGCGGGCCACGGCCGACCGCGCGCTGGTCGCGCTGGCGGGCGGATGGCTGGTGGTCGTGCTGGTCGGCATCATGTTCCGCACGGCCGACGCGTTCGGCAGGCCCATCGGGCAGCTCGCGGCGGGCGAGATCGGCAGCTTCGTCACCGAGCTCGCGGGCGGGCGTGGGCTGCTGCTCACGGCCCTCTGCACCGCCGCACTGCTCGGGTGCGCCGTGGTCCGGCTGCGCGACCGCTCGCTCGTGCAGGCCAGGGTGCCGCTCGTCGCCGCACTGCTGGGGCTCGTCACCCCGGCGGTCACCGGGCACGCAGGCACCCACCCCGACCACCAGCTCGCGATCATGTCGATCGGGGTGCACGTGGTGGGGGCGGCGCTCTGGGTGGGCGGGCTGGCCGTCACGCTCGTGTTCGTGGCACGCCACCGCGCCCTGCTCGAACCCGTACTGCCCCGGTTCTCGCGGCTCGCGGGGTGGTGCCTCGCCGCCGTGACGCTGACCGGCCTCCTCACCGCCGTGATCCGGCTCGGCACCTGGGACGCGGTGCTCACCACCCGCTACGGCATGCTCGTGCTCGCGAAGATCGCGTGCCTGGTCCTGCTCGGGCTCCTCGGCGGCATCGCCCGGCGAAGACTGGCGGCCGGGCAGACCCCGGTGCTGCGGTGGGCCGGGGTCGAGGTGGCGGTCATGGCCGCCACCATCGGCATCGCGGCTGCGCTGTCCCAGTCCGCCTGAGGGCTCAGGATCGGTAGGTCTCCAGCAGCCGCAGCCACACCTCGCTCATCGTGGGGAACGACGGTACGACGTGCCACAGCCGGTCCAGCGGCACCTCACCCACGATCGCGACGGTCGCCGCGTGGACCATCTCGGCCACGTCCTGCCCCACGAACGTCACACCGACGAGAACACCGCGCGCGGTGTCGACCACCATCCGCGCCGCGCCGTCGTAGCCGTCAGCCTGCAGTGACGAACCGGCGACGGCGATCGGGATGTCCACGACCCGCACGTCGACGCCGTCCGCCCGCGCCTGCTCCTCGGTGCGCCCGACCGCCGCGACCTCGGGATCGGTGAACACCACCTGCGGGACGGCGACGTGGTCGGCCGTCGTGACGTGCTCCCCCCACGGCCGGGTGTCCGGCTCGGCACCCGCCGCGCGGGCGCCGATCACCGCCCCGACGATCCGGCCCGCGTACTTGCCCTGGTGGGTGAGCGGCGCTCGCCCGGTGACGTCGCCCGCGGCGTACAGCCACTGCCCCGCGACGCCCTGGACCAGCCCGGTGTCGTCCACGACGAGCGGCTCCCCCGGCTCGAGGCCGACCACGTCCGCCCCGATCGCGGCGGTGTTCGGCCGCCGCCCGGTGGCCACCAGCAGCTCGTCCACGACGAGCGTACCGTCGCCCGCGCGCAGCTCGATCCGGTCGTTCGCGGCGGACGCCACCGACTCCAGCCGGTACCCCAGCCGCACGTCGATCCCTTCCTCCTGCATGGCGGCGGCCACCCGCTCACCGGCGAACGGCTCGGTGCCCGGCAACAGCCGCGGGCCGCGCTGCATGAGGACGACCTCCGAGCCGAGCCGCCGGAACGCCTGGGCCATCTCGCAGCCGACCACGCCACCGCCGAGCACACCCAGCCGGGGCGGGACCGACTTGGCCGACGTGGCATCGCGGGACCCCAGGTGCGGACCGCGTCCAGGCCGGGCACCGGCGGCGCGACGGGCACGCTGCCCGTGCAGACGACGACGGCCCGCGTCGCCACCAGCGTCTCGCGGCCGTCCGGCCCGTCGACCTCCACGGCGCGCTCGCCGACGATGCGGCCCGTCCCCCGCACGACCCGGATCCCCGCACCGGTGGCCCAGTCGACCTGGCTCGTGTCGTCCCAGTCGTGGGTGAACGAGTCCCGCCGGGCGAGTACGGCGGCCGGGTCGAACTCGGCCGTCGTACCCGGCAGCCTGCGCAGCGCCGCCACCGCGTGCCCGGTGCGCAGCAGCACCTTCGACGGGATGCACGCCCAGAACGAGCACTCCCCGCCCAGCAGCTCCGACTCCACGATCAGCGCCGAGAGCCCCGCGCGCCGGGCGTAGTCGGCGGCGTTCTCGCCCACCGGCCCGCCACCCAGGACGATCACATCGACATCGGCGGCATCCGAACCCGCCATCACGCCACCCCCGCCACGGCCTCGGCCACGTCGACATCTCCTTCGCGAAGTTCCAGCACCTTGCCCGCGCTACCGGGTGCGTCCAGCAAGGCGGCCAGCACGGCCGCCGTGTCGTCGCGGGTGACGGGGCCGAGCGGCACCGGTGGCGGCGCGAGCAGCACCGTCCCGGCGCCGGGCTCGTCGGACAGTGTTCCGGGCCGCAGGATCGTCCAGTCGAGGTGGCCCGCGGCGCGGATCGCCTCCTCGGCGGCCTTCTTCGCCGCGATGTACGCCGCCCACACCTCACCGCGCTCGGCAGCGGGTTCCGAGTCGACCCCGGGGGACGACACCAGCAGGTAGCGCCGCACTCCCGCGACCCGTGCGGCGTCGGCGAGCAGCACCGCGGCCGCCCGGTCGACGGTCTCCTTGCGGGCCACCCCGCTGCCGGGCCCGGCTCCGGCCGCGAAACGACGGCGTCGGCGCCCGCCAGCACGGCAGCGAGCTCGTCGACGCCCGCCGACTCCAGATCCAGCACGGCGGCCGTCGCGCCTGCTCTTTCGACGTCGGGGGCATGGTCCGGGTTGCGCACCACCCCGGTGACCACGTCCCCGCGGCGGACGAGCAGCGCCGCCAGCCGCAGACCGATCTTGCCGTGTCCTCCTGCGATCACCACGTGCACGAGCGGGACCGTAGTCGGCTCAGCGGTTCGGCCGCAGGGTCCATACGACGGTCATGCGGGTGGTTTCGCGGTCCTCGCCGTCGGTCACGGTGACGTCGATGCCGAACTCCGGGCGGACCCTGGCCTCGAGCTCGGCGAGGACGTCGGCGGCAGGCCTGGACAGCACCGCCACTGCGGTGAGCGGTCCGCGGGCGATGCGCTGGTAGGCGATCTCGGACCGCACCGGCAGCGGGGTCGCCCGCTGCATCGTCGCGGCGAAGGCGGCCAGCGTGACGGCGCCGGTGGCCGTCTCACCGAGCCCGAAGACCATCGCGGCGTGCGGGCCGCCGACGTGGTTGCGCAGCTCGGGGGCGTCGGGCAGGCGCAGGACGGCACGCTCCGGCGTGACCTCGGCGAACTCGACCCCGACCGTGCCCACCCACGGCACGGTCGTCCGCATCGTCTCGCCGACCCAGTCCATCTCCGTCGTCATGAGCGCGATGCTACTCACGAGTAACAACCTAGGCTCCCGGAAGTGGATGTTCGCGCGCTCGTGTTCGACGTGTTCGGCACAATCGTCGACTGGCGTTCCGGGGTGGCCCGCGAGGCCGGCAGACTGCTCGGCGCCGGGATCGACGCCGAAGCGTTCGCCGACGCGTGGCGCAGGCGGTACGTCCCCTCCATGGACCGCGTCCGCCGCGGCGAGCTGCCGTGGACCTCGCTCGACGACCTGCACCGGGCGTCGCTTCACGAGCTGCTCACCGAGTTCGGCCTACCCGGCACACCCGACACCGTCCGCGCCGAGCTGGTGCTCGCCTGGCACCGGCTCGACCCGTGGCCGGACTCCGTGGCCGGCCTCACCCGCCTCGCACAGCGGTACGTGATCGCCTCGCTGTCCAACGGCAACGTGGCACTCCTCGTCGACATGGCCAAGCACGGCGGGCTGCCGTGGGACACGGTGCTCTCCGCCGAGCTGTTCGGGCACTACAAACCCGACCCCGAGGTCTACGACGGCGCCGCCCGGCTGCTCGACATGCCGCCGGAACAGATCATGATGGTCGCCGCCCACGTCCACGACCTCGCCGCCGCCCGAGCCCGCGGCCTGCGCACGGCGTACATCCACCGCCCCGGCGAGAAGGGCCCCGCGGCGCCACCGCCGGAGACGGACCCGGATGCGGACGTGTCGGTGGCCTCCCTCACGGAGCTGGCGGACCACCTGGGCGCCTGAGGGCGGCCGCCCGTTCCCGCCAGCGTGCGCTCCAGGTCCATGATCGCCGCAGATGGTGCCGGGGCGACAGATCTGGCTGCCCAGCACCACTACCGCTGATCATGACCGCCCTGACCTCCGGATCACGAGCTCAGCGGTTGGCCACCAGCACCCGGAAGCGGTTGTGGAGGACGTAGCCGCCCGTTCTCGTCCGATTGACATCGAGCCGGGTCAGCACCGCTCGCCGGACCGCCGACTCGCCGGCCCGCGCGGCCGCCGCCCGCCCGATCCCCGATGCGAGCAGCGGGCCGACCAGCGCATCCGCGTCCACGTAGGTGAACGGGCACTCGACCTCGTCCTCCGCGACGACGGCCAGGCCCGCCAGCCCGACGACCTTGCGCAGCCGGGCGGGGTCGGTGAGCGGGGGCGGCCCGGACGGCCGGCGGGGCGGCAGCCACCGGGCGAGCGCCTCGCCGAACGCGCGCACGTCGCACTGCTCCTCCGGCCCCCACGTCGTGACCGCGACGGCCGAACCCACGCGGGCCGCGGCGCGCAGCACGACCACCGGGTTCACGACGTGCTGCAGCAGCTGCACCGCCGCGACCACGTCGAACGGCCCGGGCGGCGGGTCGTGGGCGTCTCCCCGGCGGAACCGCGCTCCCGGCACGGCAGCTGCCGCAGCGGCCACCGCGGACCGGTCGCCGTCGACGCCGACCACCCGGGCGCCGCGCGCGACCGCCGCCGCGGCGAACGTCCCCGGCCCGCAACCGAGGTCGAGCAGCGTGGTGCCGGCGCCGACGCCCGCGAGGTCGAGCACCCGGGCGTGCAGCGGCGCACCCCAGCCGGGTGGCCCGTCAGTCATCCCCAGACGTCCTCCGCGACCTGCACGATCAGCCGCAACTTCGCGATCTCCTCCTCGATCGTGAGCTCATTGCCCTCGACCGTGGACGAGAAGCCGCACTGCGGGGACAGGCACAGCTGGTCGAGGGGCACGTACTTCGAGGCCTCGTCGATGCGGCGCTTCAGGTCGTCGGGGTCCTCGAGGCGGCCGGACTTCGTGGTGACCAGCCCGAGCACCACCTGCTTGCCCGGCGGCACGAACCGCAGCGGGGCGAACCCGCCGGAGCGCTCGTCGTCGAACTCGCAGAAGAAGCCGTCGACGTCGAGCTCGCCGAACAGGGCCTCGGCCACGAAGTCGTAGCCGCCCTCGGCCGCCCACGACGACCGGTAGTTGCCCCGGCACATGTGCGTGGTGATCCGCATGCCGTCGGGGCGGCCGGCGACCGCAGCGTTGATCTGCTTGATGTAGCGCAGGTGGGCGTGCTCGGCGTCCTCACCCCGCTCGGCGATCCGGGCGCGCTGGGCGGGGTCGTGAGGTAGGCCAGGCTGGTGTCGTCGAGCTGCAGGTAGCGGCAGCCGAGCCCGGCCATCGCACGCACCTGCGCCGCGTAGGCGGCGGACAGGTCCGACCAGAACTCCTCGATGTCCGGGTAGACGGTGCGGTCGACGGCCGCGGTGCCCGCCCGGTAGTGGATCATGCTCGGCGACGGGATGGTGAGCTTCGGGGTGGCGTTCGTGGTGAGCGCCGCGAGGAACCCGAACGCGTCGGCGAAGATCGGTTCGTCGAGCCGGACCTTCTCCCGGACCGCGAGCCCTGCGGTCGTGAACGCGTTCTCCCCCTCCACGTTGTGCATGCTGACCCGGATCTGGTCGTCGGTCTTCGCGATGCCACCGAGCTGGTAGATGAAGTCCATGTGCCACGAGGTGCGGCGGAACTCCCCGTCCGTGGCCGCCTGCAGCCCGATCTCCTCCTGCATCGCGACGACGTCCCGGATCGCGGCGTCCTCCTCGGCACGCAGCCCGTCGGCGTCGAGTGCGCCTGCCGCGAACCGCTCCCTCGCGGCGAGGAGCGCCGGCGGGCGCAGGAGGCTCCCGACGTGGTCGGCGCGGAATGGCGGTTCTGTGCGTCGATCGGTACGTCGCTGCATGCCCGGAACGTAGCGCCGCGCGGACGCCGCGCCCAGACCGTGCCACGCTGATCGGGTGCAGCACGGAGTCATGATCTTCCTGACCGACTACGCGATCGACGGACCCACGCTGGCGCGGGCCGTCGAGGAGCGCGGGTTCGACGGTTTGTTCCTCACCGAGCACACCCACATCCCGACGAGCCGGGAGTCGGCGTGGTCGGGCGGGGCCGACCTCCCGCAGCGCTACTCGCACACGTACGACCCGTTCGTGGCGCTGGCCGCGATGGCGGTGGTGACCGAGCGGATCGCGCTGGGAACCGCCGTGTCGCTGGTGCTCCAGCACCACCCGATCGGGTTGGCCAAGACCGTCGCGAGCCTCGACCGGCTCGCGGGCGGCCGGTTCGAGCTGGGGGTCGGGCCGGGCTGGAACCGGGAGGAGATGGCCAACCACGGCATCGACCCCCGCACCCGGACCCGCCGCATGCTGGAGCACATCGCGGCGATGCGCGAGATCTGGACCGGGGACGAGGCCGAGTTCCACGGTGAGTTCGTCGACTTCGACCCGATCTGGTCGTGGCCCAAGCCGGTCCGCACGCCGCCGGTCCTGATCGGTGGGGAGGGGCCGACCGTGCTCGACAGGGTGCTGTCCCACGGTGACGGCTGGATGCCGCGCAGCGCGGCCGGAGCGGACGTGGCAGCCCTCGCGGGCCGCATCGCGGAGCTGCGCAGGCGCGCTGCCGACGCCGGCCGGGGCCACGTCGACGTCACGGTGTTCGGCGCGGAGCCGGATCGGGCCGCGCTCGACGCCCACGCGGAGGCCGGCGTGGACCGGGTGCTGCACGGGCTGCCCGACGCCGGTGCGGACGAGGTCCTGCGCCGGCTCGACGAGCTCGCCGCCCTCCGCGGCTGAACCCTCACCCCGGATGCGCCGAGCGGTCCGTTCCACATGACGAACGGTCGGGCGCGGCGACTCGGGTACAACATGCAGTGACGTCACACCGATCGGACGGGGACCTCATGAACGACGACGAGCTGCACCGCCGCATCGACGAGCTGGTCGCGGAGGAGCACCGGCTCGAGCGGGCCCACGTCGGCCAGGCGCTGTCGGAGTCGGAGCACCAGCGCCTGGCGACCTGGGTGTCCAGTTGGACCGCTACTGGGACCTGCTGCGGCAGCGGGACGCTCGCCGCCGCGCCGGCCTGGACCCGGACGGGGCGCAGGAGCGCTCGGCCGGCGTCGTGGAGGGGTACCGGCAGTAGGCGTGCAGGTCACCCCCGTCACTCCGGACCGGCTGGTCGACGAGGTCGTGGGGTTGGTCGAGGCCTGTCCGGGGCGGGTGCGCCTCGCGGTGGACGGGCCGCCGCCCGCGCGGCCGCACCCGCTGGCCGAGCAGGTGGCGGACGTGTTGCGTGCGCGTGGCCGCATGGCGCTGGTCGTGAGCGCGGGTGATTTCCTGCGGCCCGCGTCGGTCCGGTTGGAGTTCGGCCGTGAGGACCCCGACGAGTTCCTCGACGGCTGGCTCGACGTCGGCGGCCTGCGCCGGGAGGTGCTGGGCCCGGCCGGGCGGGATGGTTCGGGCCGGGTGCTGCCCCGCCTGTGGGACGCGGTGGCCGACCGCGCCCACCGGTCGGCGTACGTGGAGCTCGGCGGCGACGGGGTGGTGGTGCTGGCGGGCGGCCTGCTGCTGGGCCGCGGCCTCCCGTTCGACCTGTCGGTGCACCTGCGGATGTCACCTGCCGCGCTGGCCCGCAGCCTGCCGGCCGAGGAGCGGTGGACGGTCCCGGCGTACACCCGCTACGCGCAGGAGCGCAATCCCGAGTCGGAGGCCGACCTGGTGGTGCTGTCCGACCACCCCGACCGCCCCGCCGTCCGCCGCTGACCGACCACCGAGCGACGCGGTTCTTCCACCCGACAGCCTGACCAGCGTTTCCCCGCGAGCCCCCCGGCTACCCACGGTCGTGGGTCTGGACCGAACCCCCAACCCATGATCGGATGACGCAGACCCCGCACCCACCGAGCACCGCCAGGAGGCCACGGAGGACCGTGCAAGCAGACCACGAGGCAGGCGCCCCGTGAGGCGGCCGACACAAGGACCCAGATCAGCTGACGGCAGCCGAAACCGCACCGACCTCGACAGACACCGAAGGCCTGGGACCACACCACTCCGGAACGGGAGCCACACCACCCGGCGAAGGCGACCGCAACACCAGGGGGACCGCACCAACCGGGGAAGGCGACCACGAGGCCGAGGGAACCGCAACGCCAAGGAACCGCAGCACCGCGGAAGGCGACCACACCACCGCGGAAGGCGACCACGAGGAGATAGGGGTCCGGGGGCGAAGCCCCCGGCTGGGGGTCTGGGGGGCTAGGCCCCCCAGAACAACACCGAAGCCCACGAGGGGGAAGCCGTGCCCGGCGAACACGCCGATCCAGTGGGCGAGGAGGGAGTTGAACCCTCACGTCCTTTCGGACACACGGACCTGAACCGTGCGCGTCTGCCATTCCGCCACTCGCCCTGGCAGAAGGAAGTTAGCACGGGGGTTGGTGGGGGGTTGAGGTGGGCCCTG
>MKJV01000149.1 GCA_001942185.1 Pseudonocardia sp. CNS-004 | reverse complement strand
GGGCGGCGGCGCGCGAACTCGGCCAGCAGGCGTGCTTGGCGGGCCTGGGCCCATCCGGTGAGCCGTTCGAACCCGACGACCGCGTCGATCAGCTGTTCGTCCGACAGGCCGGACTCGTTCCCGGTGTCGGCGTCGATCTCCAAGGCGAAGAACCCGGACGGGACCGTGTTGCCCCAGGTGCGGTCCTCGACACCGGTGCGCAGTTCACGTTCGAGGCTGGTCCAGTCGACGGCGTCCTCGAGTTCGGGTTCGACGGGTTCGTCGACTCCCACTCCGGGCACCTGATCGAACATACGTTCGATACTACCGAATCGCGACCGACTCCGCAACGTCGATCACATCGGAGTGTCGCACCCAATACGCCCCTGGAACGTGTCAGCGAATCTGGCATCACACCACCCCGGGTCGCGGTGCAATGCTCGGCGCCGCCCGATGGGCGCCCCTCCGAAGCGATCATCGATGTGCTGTCCGCGCCGGCCCAGCGGCTACCTGCAGACCTGCGCCGGTCCCCGGCCTGCCGCGCCAGTACTTTCCCAAGACCACCGCCGACTTCCGCGCCTACACTCGGGCCGACCTGGATGCGGTCCCCCACGAACTCAGCGGCCGCCCCGCAATGCTCTGGGATCGCAGAATCCGGCCCAGGCACTCGACGAACTGCTCGTGACAACAACCAGTTGAGCCCGCCGATCACCGCCATTTCGCCTTGATCGCCGAAAGCGCCTCCCCCGATGGAGCAACGACCACAGTACGAGCGACCGGTGGGATCAACGCGCTCCCCGACGCGCGGCCACAGGAACCGGTAGCCGGGCAGCGGGGTCCTGGCGGCTCCGCCCGCATCCCGTCGAGCCGCTCCCCGAGACGCCCGCTCGGCCGACCGGACGCCCGCCCCGGCCCCGAGAGCGACGGCGCGCGGTCGTGGGGCGGATAGTCCGGGTGACACCTCAGCGCGCCTGCGTGCGATATGCACGGGACACGCCCCCGCGTGCACGATGATCTCCACGATGCTGACCGGTCGGGGACCGCCGTCGCAGACGCCCCGGCGTCCGCGGCGGGCACTCCTCCGGGCATGATCGTTCTTGACCCGAGGAGTACGCCATGACCGCCCATCCGGCCCCCGCAGGACGAGCCCGGGGGGAACGCCCACCCGCGTTCCCCGTCGCCCGCACCCCGGTCCGGTTCGCGGTCACCCTCGTGCTGGCGAGCGGCCTCGCCCTCACCGGCGCCTGCGGCGCCCCCTCCCCGGACGCGCTGCTGCCCGCGGCCAATCCTGCGGCGGCCACTCCCCCGCCCGGTGGCCCGACCACCGGCCCGCAGGCCTCGTCCTCCTCCACCGCGGCACCGTCCACGTCGGCACCCGCCACCCCGCCGGCCTCGACGCCGCACCCCTCCCCCGCGCCCGACCCCGCCGAGGAGTTGCTGAACCTGGAGTCGTCCGGGCCCGCCGTGCTGGAACTGCAGCAGCGGCTGTCCGGCCTCGGCTACTGGCTCGGCGAGATCGACGGGCACTACGGCCAGCTCACCCGCCAGGCCGTGATGGCCTTCCAGAAGGCCGAGGGGCTCGACCGCGACGGTGTGGCCGGGCCGAAGACGCGGGAGCAGATCCCCACGGCCACCCGCCCCACCCCGCGCTCCGCGGAGGACGACCACATCGAGGTCGACCTCGAGCGGCAACTGCTGCTCGTGGTGCGCGACGGCGAAGTGCAGTGGGCGTTCAACACGTCGACCGGCAACGACGAGGCGTACGACCGCCCGTCCGGCGGCACCGGGGTGGCCCGCACCCCACGTGGCGAGTACGAGATCGAGCGCCAGATCAACGGCGTGCGTGAGGCCGAGCTGGGCACGCTCTACCGGCCGAAGTACTTCCACGGCGGCATCGCCGTGCACGGCTCGGGGAGCATCCCCTCCGAACCGGCGTCGCACGGCTGCGTACGCGTGACCAACGCCGCCATGGACCTGCTGTGGGCCAGCGACGTGGCCCCGGTGGGCACCGGGGTCATCGTCTACTGACGCCTCACCGGGACGGTGGGCCGTCGAGCACGGCCACCGCCTCCACCTCGACCAGCAGGTCGGGCTCGCCGAGCGCGGCGACCCCGAGCAACGTGATGGGCCGGACCGGGTCGAACCCGACGCGCTCCGCGGCCCGCATCGCCCCGGCGACCAGGTCGGGCATGCGGTCGGCGGACCAGTCGACGACGTAGACCGTGAGCTTGGCGACGTCGGCGAACGTGGCACCCGCCGCGGCGAACGCGGTGGCGAGGTTGACGTAGGCCTGCTCGGTCTGGGCGGTGAGGTCACCCGCTCCGACCCTCCCGCCGTCGGCGGTGCGCGCGACCTGGCCGGACACGTAGACCAGGCGGCTGCCGGTCGCGATCCCCACCTGCGCGTACCCCTGCGGCTGCGGCAATCCCTCCGGGTTGATCAGCTCGACTGCCACCCGTCCACCTCTCGTTCGTCGGATGCCGTCATCGCAGCAGATCCCTCCGACAGTTCACCGCCGGCGCCGCGCCGATCAGCGCCGGAACGGCCCGCTCGGCGGGGCAGGGAGCGGACAGATCCGGCACTCGGGCAGGATGTGCCGCGGACAGACACCATTCGGGTGCCGTCCATGCTGTGTTCACGATGGTGGTGTAAGAGCCTCGATCACTGTGGGAGGCGCGAAGGTGACGATGGCGGTCGCGCGGCTGAAGGGCCTGCTGGCAGGGTGGCGGGCGCCCCAGCACCGCGACGGCCTGGCGCTCGTGGTGAGCTCGGGGATGACGTCCGCGGTCGGGCTGCTCTATTGGTTCCTGGCCGCCCGGATGTTCCCTCCCGACGTCGTCGGGGTGAACGCCGTGGCGTTGTCGTCGCTGATGCTCGTCGGTGGCGTCGCACACCTGAACATGTCGCACGCGCTGCTGCGCTTCGTGCCCGTGGCGGGCACCGCTGCCCGGCGGCTCGTGGTGCTGGGGTACCTGGTCGCTGTCGCATTGTCCGCGCTCGCGGGCGCGGGCTTCGCGCTCGGGGCGATCTGGTGGGCACCCGAGCTCGTCGACGTGGCGGGCTACGGCGCCCTCGTGGCGTTCTTCGCGGTGAGCTGCCCGGTCTGGACGCTGTTCAGCCTCCAGGACTACGTGCTCACCGCCGTCGGCCGCGCCACCGCCGTGCCTGTCGAGAACCTGGTGTTCTCGCTACTCAAGGTCGGCCTGCTCGTCGTGGTCACGCTCGCGGCGCTGCCCGGCGGCATCGCGCTGTCCTGGGTGATCGCCACGGCGCTCATCGTGCTGCCGATCAACCTCTGGCTGCTGCTGCGGCTGCTGCCCGCGCACGGCGCACGGACCGCCGACCGGGCGGTCCCGATCACGGTCGGCGCGATCGGCCGGTTCATCGGCGCCGACTACGTGGGCGCCCTGTTCTGGCAGGCCGCGATGATGGGCCTTCCGGTGCTGGTGCTGGGCAGGCTCGGGGCGGAGGCCGCGGCGGCCTACAACATGGTGTGGCAGTTCGGGCTCGCCCTGTACATGGTGCCCTCCGGCATGGGGCAGTCGATGATCGCCCACAGCGCCGCCGACCCCGGCAAGGTCGACAAGGCGCGACGGGAGACCGTGCGGCGTGGGTTGATGCTCGTGGTCCCGGTGGCGCTGGTGCTGGCCCTCGGAGCGCCGCTGATCCTGGCGATCTTCGGCCCGCACTACGCGAGCACGGGCACCGGCGCGCTCGCGCTCGTCGCCCTCTCCGCGATCCCCAACGTCATCACGGCGGCCGCCACCAGCACGGCGCGCGTGCGGCAGCGCCGGGCCGTGCAGTTCGGGGTGCCGACCTCGCTGTCGGTGCTCACGATCGGGCTCGCCTGGATCCTCATGCCCCACCTCGGGGTGCTGGCGGTCGGGTTGTCGTGGCTGCTCGCGCAGTGCGTCGTCGCCTCCGTCGTGCTGGTCATGAACGCGCCGTGGGTCCCCGGCCCGCCCGGCCGGTGGATCGACGCCGTCCACAGCACCGCCCTGTTGCGCCGGGTCGGCGAGGACGGCCTGCGGCGGCTGGGCGCCCCGGCCGGCTGGGCGATCGGGTCCCGCATGGGCGGGGGCTCGGAGACGGTCGTGGTCACGGTCGGGCCGGTGGGCGAGGGCCGGGCGCTCCTGAAGGCCGCCGACACCGCGAACGGGCAGGCCGAGCTGCGCCAGCAGACGTCCGCGCTGGCCGAGCTGCACGCCGACCCGCGTCTGCAGCACTGGACACCACTGATCCCCCGGGTTCTCGGCACGGCCGAGATCGGCGACACGTTCTGCCTCACCGAGACGATACTGCCCGGCGGATCCGGCCCCGACGCGCTGGCCGACCCGCCGCGCAGCGGCCCGTTCCGGTCCAGTGCGGTGGCGGCGATCAGCGAGCTGCACCGGAACACGGCCACGCTGCGCCGCATCGGCGACGCGGAGCTCGACGCCTGGGTGCACCAGCCGATCGTCGCGCTCTCCCGCACGCTGCCTGCCGCGCTGCGGGAGGAGGCCGCCCGGCTCGGCTCGGTCCTCGACGCCCGGATGCGCGGCCAGGTCGTCGGCGTCGGCTGGACCCACGGCGACTACCTGCCCGTCAACGTGCTGGCCGCCCCGAACGCGCGTGAGCGCGATCATCGACTGGTGCACCGCGCGCCCCGACGGCCTGTCCGTCCTCGACGTCGCGACGTTCGTGCCGATGGCGGAGGCGATGGCGGGCGGGGAGGAGTTCGGGCCCGTGGTGCTGCGGTGGCTCCGGGGGGTGCCGCCTGCCGAGGCCGAGGTGCTCGCCGGCTGCCAGACCGCGCTCGGCGGCACCGTTCTCGCCCCGGAACTGCTGGTCTGCCTCGGCTGGCTCGACCACGTCAGCGCGTGCGTGTCGCGCTCGGACCGGATGGCGGCCAACCCGGTGTGGAACCGGCGCAACGTGCGCGTGGTGCTGCAGGGAGCCGCTGACCTGCTCGTGACGGACCGGACGGCGACGCAGCAGGAGTGGGCCACGCGCGCGCCCGTTGATCGTTCCCGCCGGTCGGAACGGCCGGCGGGAACGGCCGGTCAGAAGTGCCGGGCGGGCGGCTGCATCAGCGACGGGCGGCCGTTCTCGCGCTGGAGGCCGCCGAACTCGTCCTGCGGGCGCGCCTCGCGGACCGGCCCGGTGAACCACTTGCGGGCGGAGACGAAGTACCAGCCGCCGAACAGGGCGAGTGCGCCGCCCACCGTCAGCGGGGCGTAGTTCACCGACTCCCACGCGAAGTTCTCCGAGCCGGGGATGCCGTTCGGCGAGATCGGCATCAGGAACAGCACGCACACCACGCCGATCCAGACCACCGCGATCGTGGAGACCCACTTGTAGTGCTTGCCGAGGCTCCAGGCGCCGGGCTCGAACCGGTCGCCCGCCTTGATGCGCAGGATGATCGGCAGCGCGAAGGCGATGTAGAGGCCGATCACGGCGATCGAGGTGCCGACCGCGTACCCGACGACGCCGTTCGCGAGGGTCGGGATCATCAGCGCCCACGAGGCGACGGAAATCGCGATCACCGCGTTCACCGGCACCCGGTTGGCGCCGACGCGGCGCCACAGCCGCGAGCCGGGCACGGCGCGGTCGCGGGCGAACGCGAACATCATGCGCGACGCCGACGTGACCGACGCCGTGCCGCAGAACCACTGCGCGATCACCACGATGACCAGCATGAACTCGGCCCACGACTCGTTGGTCGCCTCGGTCCAGATGTACACCACGGCCATTCCCGCGGCGTCCAGCGTGCCCTGCACGTCGGGCACCGCGAACGTCACCGCGACCAGCAGGACGAAGCCGAACACGACCGACGCGGCGACGGCCCAGATCATGCCGAGCGCGGTGGCGCGTGACGCGCCGCGGGTCTCCTCGCTCATGTGCGCGGATGCGTCGTAGCCGGTGACGGTGTACTGCGCCATCAGCAGCCCGAGGCCGAACACGAACCAGATGCCGGTGTCGGAGAACCCGGAGTTGTTGATCACCTCGCCGAACACGAACGCGACCGACTGGTGCTCGGTGGGCACGAGCATGAGGATCACGACGATCAGGGCGACACCGGCCATGTGCCACCACGCCGAGAGCGTGTTGAGCCTCGACAGCAGGTTGACGTTGAGCAGGTTGAGGCCCAGCTGGCAGACCGCGATCGCGGTGAAGACGATGAAGATCGTGATGGTGTCGGTGCCGACCACGGAGGGGAACCACAGGTTCAGCAGCGCCGTCGTGAACGTGGCCGATCCGTACTGGATGGCGGCGGTCACGGCGACCTGCCCGATGAGGTTGAACCAGCCCGTGAACCAGCCCCACGCCGGTCCGCCGAGCTTGGACGCCCAGAAGTACAGGCGCCCGCCGTGGGCATCGCCGATGCGATCTCGCCCATCGCCATGGCCACGAGCACGCAGAACACGCCGACGAGCAGCCAGCCCCACGTGATCGCGACCGGGCCGCCGTTGTTGAAGGCGAGGTAGTAGGAGGTGAGGCAGCCCGCGAGCACCGAGATGATCGTGAACGAGATGGCGAAGTTGGAGAACCCGCCCATCTCGCGGTAGAGCACCTGCGAGTAGCCCAGGCGCAGCAGCAGTGCTTCGTCGCTGCTCGCGGTCTCACGTTCGCGTGACATGTAGCCGGTCGGGGTCGACATGGTGGAGCCTCGGTTCTGGGGGGTCTGTGGGGAGCTCGGGGGCCGGAGGCGGTGCTACCCCTCGCGGCGGGTCATACCGATGGCCTCGGCGCACTCGACGAGGGCGGTGAGATGCGGGTGACGGGCGGGGAGCGCCTGTTCTGCGTCCTGCACGGCCGCGCCGAGCAGGGCGGTGGCCGCTTCCAGGTCACCAGCGGCGGCCTGGGCCCTGGCCAGCCCCATCCGTGAGGTGAGCGTGTCGGGGTGGGCCGGGCCGAGCGTCCGTCTGCGCTGCGCGGTGACCTGGCCGGAGAGCTCGACGGCGTCGTCGACGTCGCCCGCGAGCCGGTAGGCCACGGCCAGCGCGTCGCGGGCGGTGAGGGTGCGGGGGTCCTCGTCGCCGAGCACGCGGGAGCGATCCGCGACGTTCTCCGCGATGAGGCCGATGCCGTCCCGCCGCCTGCCGGCGGACATCCGCGCGGCGCCGAGGTTGCCGGCCACGGTCAGCGTGGCGTGGTGGTCACGGCCGAGCAGCGCCCGGCACCCGCGCAGAGTGTCCTCGAACAGGTCCGCCGCCTCCCGCGCGTTGCCGGCGACGAAGAGCGCGGCGGCGCGGGCGTTGCGGACGGCGAGCTCGTGGATGCTGCCCCGTTCCGGGGCACCACCACGTACCTGCGATCGCGACCCATCCACGGCAGCGGACTCACCGTCCGCGTCCCGGGACCAGAAGGGCATCAATCCCCCCATCGAGGATCAGTCCGCCACATTGCGTGACGAATGCTCGGCCGAACGTGGAGAGTCAACCCGATTCACTCGGAGGGCCGCAAGGACGCTGCGCCAGGTGTGACCACCGTCTGCATCGCCGACCCGATGTGACTCACCCGATCGAGGGACGCCACAATACCCGCCGATGAACGAGCCCGATCACGAGCGGCTGCGGCGCGACCTCGAGTCCGCCGCGTCCGAGGCGCGCGAAGAAGGCGGGCGGCGGCTGGTCACCGGGAAGCAGGCGCTGATCGGGCTGCTCGTCGCCGTCCCGGTCGCGACCGCGGTGATCGCCGCGATCACCGCGTCCCAGGCCGCCGAGCCCGGCACCGGGCCGGCGTCGCCCGTCGGTGAGCCCCCGACGGAGCCCGCACTGCCTCCCCCGCCGCCGCGTCCGACGACACCGCGGCGCCGCGACGTCGACCGGCCCGGACGTCCCGCCGCGGACGGAGCCCGTGCGTCCTGCGCCACCCCGACCCGCGCCGCCGCCCGACGCGGACCGGCCGGTGACCCACACCGTGCAGCCCGGCGAGACGCTCGCCGGCATCGCGCTGCGCCACCAGGTGTCGATCGAGCAGATCGCCGAGCAGAACGCCGTCGCCGATCCCGACCGGATCCGGGCGGGCGACACGCTCGAGATCCGCCCGGCCCCGCAGAACGAGGTCGTGATCCCGCAGGACGCCACCCTCACGGGCCTGGCGTCGCGCCACGGTGTCACGGTCTCGCACCTGATCCGGCTCAACCCGCACATCATCGATCCGGACCGGATCGTCGCGGGCGGGCGCCTGCGCATCTCCTGACGGACCACCTGGTCCGGGAGAACCGCACGCGCGTCACCTCGGTCTGCCGAGGGCACCTGGCGGGCCGGAGCCGGCATCCCCGATCGGACGGAGAGCGTTCGTGCCGGACCTCGCGCCGATCGGTGCCGGAGCAGTGGTCGACGATCAGCCGGTGTGCCGGGCAGGCTCGATCCGGTCGGCGGCGGCACGAGCGTGACCGGCACGTCCGCCCTGGCGCTCGCCCTCGCCGAGGTCGCGACCCGCGACCTCGTGCTCCGGCGGCTCCCCGGGGCCGTCCGGGCCGTCCTCCGGAGTCC
This sequence comes from Pseudonocardia sp. CNS-004, assembly GCA_001942185.1. Taxonomy (GTDB): domain Bacteria; phylum Actinomycetota; class Actinomycetes; order Mycobacteriales; family Pseudonocardiaceae; genus Pseudonocardia. The sequence goes on along the minus strand of MKJV01000149.1, from coordinate 18,483 downwards.
GGTCCACGATCGCCCGCAGCGCCTCGACGTGCGCCTCGAAGGCGGCCCTGCCCTGCGGTGTCAGCCGCAGGTGCATCCGCTTCCCGCGACCGACCCCGTTGCGGTGCACCGCAACGAAACCGGCCTGTTCCAGCCTCGTGATCTGTTTGGACAACGCCGAGTCGGTCAGCTGCAGGCTCTCCCGCAGCCGCCCGAACTCGATCCAGCGGGTGGCCGAGAGCAGCGACATCAGCGACAACCGGGTCGGCGCGTGGATCAGCTCGCTGAAGCCGGGCGGCTGCGCGGGATCGGTCACCGGTGCTCGTCCGCGCGCCGGATCGCGACCGTCCGCCAGACCGCACCCACGACCACGACGACCGCCATCGCCGCCACCGTGGACAGCGTCTGGTCCCAGGCGACGTCGTTCGCCCGCAGCACGGTCCCGATCACGATGGAGAGCGCCAGGTAGCCGACCGCAAGGACACCCAGCATGGTGTACGGGCGGCCGGCCGGGCCGTGCGGCCTCAGCCCGAGCCTGCGGTACGCCACCAGCAGCACCGCGACGGCGGCCAGTACCCCGAGCACGGGCACGACCCACTTCAGGAAGGGCCCGTTCCACTCCGGGACCTGGGTCCGGATGTCCCCCCGCACCGCCAGGATCAGGTAGAGCGCGACCAGCGAACCCACCAGCCACGCCGGCATCCCCTGACGCCACACCATGGCCGACACCTGCTGCTGCCGCCCGTGTACCTCCGCAAGTGCCTCGCGGGCCGTCTGTCCGTCCATCGCCGGAGCCTCCCCCATATTGTTGCTGTGGAGGAAAGTATCAATATGTTTCCCGTGCGGCAAGCTTCGGCACGGGCTACCAGCTCAGGGCTTCCTGGATCCGCCCGGCGAGCAGGCCCGACATCGAGGTGCTGTAGGTGGCCGTGAGGTGGTTGTCGTCCATGTACACGAGCACGTTGCCGATGACCGGTGGGCAGCGCTCCGCGTCGCACACGGCGTCGGCGATGTCGACGAAGGAGACGTTCGTGGGGATGTCGGGCAGGTCGGTCCACGGAGGGTTGGGCGCGTAGATCGCCGCGCGGTCGACCCCACACCCGGGGATGTCGTCGGGGCGGGTCTGCACGCAGTCCGGCACGGAGTGGTCGAAGCGCGGGTTGTCGCGCAGGGCGAGCACCGGGATGCCTGGGCGTCGAGCCTGCGCCACGCCTCGACGAAGCCGGCGGGGGTCTGCTCGGTCTGCCCGACGCGGGCGTCGCGCGTGGCCAGGGTGACGACGGCATCGGGCCGCATCGCGGTGATCTCGTCGGCGGCGGCCGCGTTCCAGGCGAGGCAGTCGGCCTCGTCGGGGACGACCTCGGACGCGGTGGAGAACGGGCAGGCGCCGCGCGCGATCACGATGATCTGCCAGTTGTTCTCCTGGGCGATCGGCAGCAGGGCGCCGGTGAGCTGCTGGGCGTGCGAGTCGCCGACCACCACGATGCGCCGGTCGGGTGCCACCGGCTCCTGCGTGTCCTCGTCCACGGGCAGCGGCTGGGCGCAGACGTCCATGGGGAACTCGGCCATCAGGGTGCAGTCCCAGCGCTCGATGCGCACCCAGTCCTCGGTGACCGCGAGCGCCGATGGCAGGAGCTCGGCGGGCTCGACGTCTTCGTCCATGAGCAGGGCGTGGGCGCCGGGGTGCTCGTCGTCGCCGAGGACGGCCTCCGGGTCGACGCGCATCGCGGCGGCCACCTGCCAGGTGAGCGCGACCGCGATCACGGTGGCCGTGCACGCCACCGTGATCCGGTTGCGGCCCCGCGCGCCGCGCCTGCGGGCGAGCGGCTTCTCGACGCACTCGTGGGTGAGCGCGGCGAGACCGGTGGCCACGCAGAGGATCAGGCGCCCGCGCCGAACCCGACTGTCTCCTGGCCCGTGCCCTGCTGGTACAGGACGAGCAGCGGCCAGTGCCACAGGTACAGGCCGTAGCTGATGTCGCCAGGTAGCGCATCGGCGGCGCGGTGAGGATCCGGTCGCGCCCGCGGTGGCGCCGGTGCGGCCGGCGAGCAGCACGAGCGCCGCGCACCCGGTGGGCCACAGTGCCGCGATCCCGGGGAACGCCTGCGCGACCGGGATCACCGCACCGCACGCCACCAGCCCGACGACGCCCGTCCAGCCCGCGGCGACGCGGCGGCGCAGGGTGAGGACGATCCGGTCGCCGTGGAGGGCGAGCAGGCCGCCCAGCGCGAACTCCCACAGCCGCGTGAGGGTGTGGAAGTACGCGAGCGGCTGGTTGGTGATCGTCAGGTCCACCGAGTAGACGAGCGACGCCGCGAAGACGGCGAGCAGCGCCGTGGTGGCGCCGCGGCGCAGGCGCGCCGGGCGGTCGCCCGGTGCGGCGGTGCGGCAGGCGAGCGCGACCACGGCGAACAGCAGCGGCCACAGCAGGAACACCTGCAGCTGCACCGACAGCGACCAGAAGTGCTGGGCGACGCTCTCGACGTTGCCCCGGGCGGCGTAGTCGACCGAGTCGGCTGCGAGCTGCCAGTTCTCCAGGAACAGGGCCGAGGCGATGATCTCGCGCACGGTCTGGCCCCAGCGGCCCTCCGGCAGGACGAGCGCCGCGGCGATCGTGGTGGCGACGAGCACCACCGCGGCGGCCGGCACCAGGCGCGCGATGCTGCGCGCCCACCGGGCCCGTACGTCGAGCGGGCCACGTTCGGCCGCACGCAGCAGCTGCCCCGTGAGCAGGAACCCGGACACCAGGAAGAACACGTCGACGCCGCCGGACACCCGGCCCACCCACACGTGGTAGATCGCGACGAGGACGACCGCGAGCGCGCGCAGGCCCTGCAGCTCGGGGCGGTAGGCCGCAGCCGGGCTCGCGCCGACGAGCGGGCGCCCGCCCGGTTGCTCACGCGCCGTCATCCGACCCTCCCCGTCCGCGACCGATCTCCCCGATCCTAAGGAGGCCCGCTGTGCCACGACCGTTCGCCTGCCCGCACCGTCGCCGGATCCTGACCGGATCTTGACCGCGGGTACCGTCCTGCGCTCTAGTCTTGACCGCTCGGTGCCGAGGTGGGGGGGACGCGTTGAGCCTGGACCTCGGGAGTTCCGTCGACGTTCGCGCCGGCGACCGGACCGCAGGCCTCGGGCAGCGGTGGCGCGTGCTCCTCAGCGGGCCCGGCACCCCCGACCGGCTCCGTCGCGTCGGCGCGGTGCTCGTGCTGGGGTGCCTGCTCTCCGGCGTGGTCGGTCTGGTGGAGGGGTTGGCGCGCACGGGCGCGGTCCACGAGGGCAGCACCCGCATCGCTGCCGTCCACGCCGACGCCGCCGAGGTCTACCGCTCGCTCGCCGACGCGACGCGATGGCGACCAGCGGTTTCGTCTCCGGCGGGCAGGAGCCCGCGACCTGCGTGCCCGTTACGACCGTGACATCGCCGACGCCACTGCGCGGCTCGTGCACGCCGCGGGCCTGCTGCCCGCCGACGACCCGGCCACCCCCGCGCTCACCAGGATCTCCACGCAGCTGGCGGTCTACGCGGCGTCGTGGAGTCCGCGCGCACCTACAACCGCCTCGGCTACCCGCTCGGGCAGTCCTACCTGGACAGCTCGTCACGGCTGATGGCGCAGGAGATCCTGCCCGCCGTCGACGAGGTCCGCGAGCTGCAGGCCCGCGCGCTCGCGGGCGCGTACGGCCGGGCCGGGAGCGTGCCGATCGCCGTGCTGCTGATCGGCCTGGCCACGCTCGCCGCGCTCGCCGACGTCGCGGTGCGCGAACGCAGGCGCACCCAGCGGGTGCTGTCGGTGGGCGTGACGGTCGCGGTGGGCGCGGTCGTGATCGCGCTGCTGTGGTGGGTGGCCGCCACGTCCGTGGCGAGCAGCCGGCTCGGCGACGCCGAGCGGCACAGCGCGGTGGCCGACACACTCGACGACGCGAGAGCCGCGGTGCTGCAGGCCCGGAGCAACGAAAGCCTGGTGCTGGTGGCGCGCGGGGGCGGCGCCGACGACGCGCAGTTCACCGGAGCGCTCGACGCGGTGCTCGGCACGTCGGCCGACCGTGGTCTGCTCGCGGCCGCCGCGGGTGCCGCCGGTGGCGACGGCGACAGCGACAGCGACGGCCGGATCGCCGCGGTCCGCGCCGCAGCCGAGGAGTGGCGCGCCGCCCACCGGTCGCTGCGCGAGCTCGACGACGGGGGGCCGCTACCGCGAGGCCGTCGCGTCGGCCACCGGGGTGGACCCCGCGGGGTCCGGCGCCGCGTTCGACCGGCTCGGGGCGGTGCTGGGCGAGGCGATCGACGCCGAACGGGCGGCGTTCCGGGACGCCTCGGACGCCGCGGCGGCCGCGCTCACCGCGCTCCCGATCGGCCCGGCGGTGCTGGCACTGGTGGCGGCGGCCGCGGCCGCCGCGGGGATCGCGCAACGGGTGGAGGAGTACCGGTGAAGGCCGTCGACGCCCGCAGACCGGCGATCTACCTGGTGGTGGGGGCCGTACTCGCCCTCGTCGGCGGGCTGCTCGGCGCGGCCACGGCCACCACCGGCGCTCCCACCGGCCCGGCACCCGGTCCGGAGGCCGCAGCGCCCGCCGCGCCGGCGCCGCCGTGCACCGAGATCCGGGAGAGCCTGCGCCCGGAGAGGCCACTGCCTGCGCCCGGCGCCATGCCGGTCGGCACCACGATGGCCGCGATCGCCGAGCGGGGCCGGCTCATCGCGGGTGTCGACCAGGGCAAGTTCCTCGCCGGGTACCGCGACTCGCTCACCGGCAACCTCGAGGGCTCCGACATCGACGTCGTCCGCCGATCGCCGAAGCGATCTTCGGCGACCCGGAGCGGGTGCAGTACGTCGTGCTGAACATCGCCGACCGGGCCACCGCGCTGGAACGCGACCAGGTCGACGTGGTCGTCAACAGCTTCACCGTCACCTGCGCGCGGCAGCGGCAGGTGGAGTTCTCGGCACCGATCATGCCCGCCGTACAGCGCCTGCTGGTGCCGCTCGGCAGCGGGATCAACGAGGTCGAGGACCTCGGCGGACGCACGGTGTGCACATCGCTCGGCTCCACCACGGAGATCGTGCTGCGCGACCTCGGGCTCCAGGTCGAATCGCTCCCCGGCATCCCGGACTGCGTCCTGGCGATGCAGCGCGGCCGGGTCGCGGCGGTGTCCAGCGACGACGTGATCCTCGCCGGGCTCGCCGCGCAGGACCCCAACACGCGGGTCGTGGGGCGGGCGCTGGCCACCGCCGAGTACGCGGTGGGCATGCGACCCGACGAGCCCGACCTCGTCCGCTTCGTCAACGGAGTGCTCGAAGAGGCCCGCGCCGACGGCAGCCTCGCCGCCAGCAACCGGCACTGGTTCACCGGCAGGCTCGACCCGGTGCCCCTGCCCCCGCCGCCGGTCTACCGGGACTAGAGAGGCTATGACGTGGCTGGTTTGCGTAGCGGTGCCGGTAGCGGAACCTCAGACGCCTTCTCGCTCCGGCATCGCCTCCTCATGAACGGCCAGTTCACCACGTCGGCGCTGTCCTCGCGAGAAGACGCCTGAGAACCCGCGGCGGCGCCGGTGGCGTGCTCCCACCAAGCGGCTCCGCCGCTTCGCCAGGACTTAATCCCCCGATGGCGCTACGAGCGTGATCGTGGTCCAGGCGCCCACCTTGACCACGTCGCCGTCCGCGAGCGGCACGGGCGCGTTGGGCGCGATCGGGTCCGTCCCGTCGCCCACGACGGTGCCGTTGGTGGAGTCGAGGTCGACCACATCCCAGCCGCCGTCGCCACGGCGGACCAGCAGCGCGTGCAGCGCGGACACCCCGGGGTCCACCGGGTGGGCCGACAGGTCGATGTCCGGCTCGATGCCGCGCGAGCGGCTGCGGCGCCCGATCGACAGCTGCGGCCGGTCGAGGACGAACCGGCGTTCCGTGGTGAACGCGGGGAACCGCAAGGTGGCCGCGTCGGGCCCGTCGCGGCGCACGACCTCGTCGAACCAGGCGCGGTCGGCCCGCACCACCGCGACCCACGTGGCACCCGCCTGCTGCGGGGACGGCGCCGGCTGCGCGGGCTGCGGCTGCGGCGGTGGGGCGGCGGTCCCCTCGGGCGGCGGGCCGAGCGCGCTGTCGTACCCGCAGACCTCGCAGAACCGGCCCTCACGCGACGACCCGCAACTCGGGCAGCTCTCGGCAGGCGCGGACGGGGCCTGCGCCGGGGCGCCGCGCAACCGCAGGCCGCAGACGTCGCAGTACTCGCCGGTGGCGGTGGAGTGGTCCTCGGTGCAGGGGGTCATCTACTCGCCCCGCACGCGCACGGTCCGGGTGGAGCGGGTGTCGAGCGTCATCTCGTCGACGTCGGCGACGGCCTTCCGCAGCCGGACCGTGCCCGACGGCGCGTCGACCACCTCCACCACCCGCTCCAGGAGGCGCGCGGTGCCGTCGTTGCCCGATGCCGTGGCCAGCGCGACCGCGCGGCCGAGGCGGGCCGTGGCCGTGGGCTCGTCGCCCGCCTTGCGCGCGGCGAGACCCTCCTGGATGGCGTCCGCCAGCTCGGCCTGGCCGGTGTAGTGGGCCACCCCGCGGCTGATCCGGGTGGACAGGCCGGTGTCCTCGGTCCAGATCGCCGTGACGTGGCCCCGCCCGAGCACGGTCTCCTCGGCCCCACCGGTACCGGGCCGCACGATGCTCACCCGCCCGGCGAGCATCTCGTCCCCGACCGACCCGGCCGGGACTCGATCGCGACGTGGTAGTCGCGGCTCTCGGCGCCCCACGAGCCGAGCGGGTAGTCGCCGCTCTGTCGGGCCGACTCGGTGCGCCGGTCGGTGAGGTCCTCCACGGTGGGCGCCACCTGCTTCACGAACCGGACGCTCGCCCCCCGCGGCGTCCACAGCCGCAGCGCGAGGTCGGCCACGCTCTTGCCCATCGCCACACCCATGATCGACTCGAAGTCGGCGGCGAGGTCGGAGGGGTCGGCGACGATGTCGACGGTGCCGAGCATCGCGGTGGCGATCGTGCGCAGCTCGTCGACCCGCCAGTCGGTGCCCACCCCGCGGCAGTCGCACGTGAACGCGCCGCGCACCCCGTCGAGCGCGTTCGCGAAGTACTGCGGCGACTCGCCGTTCTGACCGTCGGTGAGCAGGATGGCGTGCTTGATCGAGCCCGGGTGCGCGGCGGCGAGCCCGCCCGCGTGCATCAGCCAGTTCCCGATCCCGGTGCCCCCGTCCGCCCGCAACCGCTCGACCACCCGGATCGCCGCCGATCTCGAGCCGTCGTCGGCCACCGCGGTGCCGTGCGTCGGGTAGACCTGGGTGGCCACGTGGTTGCCTGCCACCACCGCGAACGACACCCCGTCGCGCAGCGCACCGATCGCCGCCACCGTGGCCTGCCTCGCCGCCCGGATCTTGCTCCCCGTCATCGACGTCGAGCAGTCGATGACGATCACCTCGAGCACCTCGGACGCCGGCGCAGGCCCGGCGGCGCCGTCCCCCGCGCTGACGGTGACGATCGCGTCCACCCGTTTGGCGTCCACCGGCAGGTAGTTGTTCTGGTCGACCTCGACGGTGAACACCGACCCGTCGGTCATGTGGACCTCCTGTCCATCGTGGCTTCGTTCGGCAGCTCGACCGGCACCGCCACGACCGTGATGTTGTCGCGGCCGCCCGCGTCGAGCGCGACGCTCGTGAGCGCGCGGGCCACGGCGGCGGGCCCGCCCCGCGCGAGCACCGGCAACGCCAGCTCGGCCAGCTCCGCCGCTCCCGGGACGTAGTTCCACAGCCCGTCCGAACAGAGCAGGAGCAGCCCCGGGCCCGTGAAGTCCATCATCTCGACGTCCGCCTGCGGCTCGCCGCCTGCACCGAGCCACCGCGTGATCGCGTGCGCACGCGGGTCGGCCAGCGCCGCGGCCGCGTCCATCGCACCGGCGGCGATCATCTCCACGGCCCACGAGTGGTCCACGGTGAGCAGGCGCGCCGGCTCGGGCGCGTCCGGCGGCGTCAACCAGTAGGCCCTGCTGTCGCCGACCCAGCCGACGGTGACCCGGACCCCCGTGCCGTCCTCGTGCGGGCGCACCACGGCCGCCACGAGCGTGCACGACGGCGGGTTGCGGACGTGGTCCTCGCCGAGCTCTGCCACCGCCGCCGCGGCCGCCTCCACCGCGTTCTCCATGGTGGGGGCGCTCGGGTGCAACAGCCGCTCCAGCGCGACGTCGGCGCCGGCCCGGGACGCGGTCTCGGGGTCCTCGACGGTGGACACGCCGTCGCAGACCACGGCGGCCACCACGGCAGGCGCGTCCGGGGCGGCGAGGATCCCCAGCGCCATCGCGTCCTCGTTACGGACGTGCCACAGCCCCCGGTCGCTCACCCCGGCGACCTCGCCGAGGTCGGCCTCGATGTGGTCGGTGCCGTCGGGCAGCCGCAGCCCGCACGTGCCGCAATAGTCCTCCCCCGCCGCGTCGAGACCGCCCGCCCGGTGCTCCTCACCGGACCCGGTCGCGGCGGTGGTGCCGCAGGCGGGACACGGCCCGGCCGCGGCGCGGGCGGCCCCGCCGCGGCGCAGCCACAGGTCGTGGCCGCAGCTCTCGCAGAAGCGGTGCCCGTCGACGGGTTCGCGGCAGCGGGGGCACGCCGCGACCGGCGGCGAGGTCTGTTCGGTCATCGATCTACACCCACGTCCGCGGGCGAACGGCATTGGCCCGATCCACCAGCACCACCCGCTGTGCCGGATCGGACGCGAGCCGCGCCGATGCGCGCAGGCTCGACTCGAGGGCGAAACGCAGCGACCGCTCGTTCCACGGGCAGTCGAGCAGCGGCTTGCCGCCCGTACCGTTCGGGGTGAGCTCGACGGCCTCGGTGAACAGGCGGGAGCGCACCCGCTGCGCGGTGGCGTCGTCGAGGCGCAGCGCCTCCACGCGCTCGGCGGCCAGCCGCAGGTCCTGCTCCCCCGGTTCGCTGCCGAACGGCCCGACAGCATCACCTCCACCGCGGCGAGCTGCGCGACGACGTGCCCGCTCGACGTGTCCGGCACCGCGTCGAACGCCGCGAGTGCCCCCTCGCGGTCACCGGCCCGCACCCGCACCCTGGCCAGCCCGAACGCGGCGTCGGCCACGCGCGGGTCCGGCCTGGCCACGAGCGCGTAGTAGCGCCCGGCGGGCTCGTCGTGGCCCGCGCACTCCGACGCGGCGGCGAGCGCGAGCTTGGGCGCCGCCTCGCCGGGCAACGTGGAGTAGACCGTGTCGAACGCCGCGCACGCGTCGTCGACGCGGCCGTCGACGAGCGCGACGACGCCCCGGAACCACTCCAGCCGCCAGTCGCGGGGTCGTCGACGGCGAGCTCGTCGACGACCGCGGCCGCGGCCCGCGGGTCCGGCACGTCGAGGTGGGCCCGCACGAGGGCCAGCTGCAGCGCGCGGCTGGGCCTCGGCGCGGCGTCGATCAGCCGCGCGACGTCACGGGGGGTGGCGGGCGCCGCCGCGGTGAGCAGCCCGGCCGCCGGGTCGTCGCGGTCGACCAGCGGCACCGGCAGCATGGCCGCCACCTGTCGCGGGTCCGGCCGGCCCGGCTCGGCCGCCTCCCCACCCGCCTCCGACCCCGCCAGCAACCCGGCGCGAACGTGCCGCGCGGCAGGCCGAACACCGTGGACACCGCGGGCGGGATGGCGCGGGCGTGCCCCCGCCGGACTCGTCCTCGATGCCCTCGGCCCGGTCGGTGGCCAGCACCTCGCGCAGCACACCGCCGAGCTGCTCGGCCATCTCGTCGGCGGACTCGAAGCGGCGCAGCGGGTCGGGGTCGGTGGCCCGCATGAGCAGCCGGTGGAACGACTCGTGCCGCGCGAGCACCGGGTGCTCCGCCGGGTCGGGCAGCGGCGTCGGCTCGCCGCGCCGCGTGGGCGGGATGCCGAGGGCGAGGACGGCGAGCGTGCGCCCGACGGTGTGCACGTCCGAGCTGGACGACGGTCCGTTGTCCTCGACGCCCTCGGCGCCGATCTCGGGGGCCTGGTAGCCCTTCGTGCCGTAGATCGCGCTGGTCAGGTCGTCGAACCTGATCACGGCGCCCAGGTCGATCAGCTTCAGCTGCCGGTCGTACTGGATGACGTTCTCCGGCTTGAAGTCGCAGTAGGCGAGCCCGTTGGCGTGCAGGTAGCCCAGCGCGGGCAGCATCTCCAGCATGTACGCGATCGCGCGCGGCACCGGCATCGGCTCGATCGTGCGGTCGGACCGGCGGCGCTGCTCCATCAGCTGCTTGAGCGACGAGCCGCCCACGTACTCCATGACGATGTAGCCGACCGGCGTGCCGTCCTCGTCGGGGTGCTGCACGAAGTTGAAGATCGTGACGATGTTCGGGTGGCTCACCTGCGCGAGGAACCTGCGCTCCGCCACCGCCGCGGCCATGGCGTGCGCGTCGCCCGAGTCGAGCAGGCCCTTCAGCACCACCCAGCGGTTCTCGACGTTGAGGTCCTCGGCGAGGTAGATCCACCCGAGGCCGCCGTGGGCGAGGCAGCCCGCCACCCGGTACTGGTCGGCCACGACCGTGCCGGGCTGCAGCTTCGGCGTGAACGAGTAGCGGGTGCCGTCGTGGCGGCAGAAGCCCTCGGCGAGGCCGGGCCGGCCGTCACGGGACCGGCCGACGGGCTTCCCGCAGGAGCTGCAGAAGCGCTTCTCCTCGGGAACCTGCGGGTCGGCGAGCAGGGCGCTGCGCGGATCGACCGAGGTACCTCCGGCATGTCGACGAGCCCGGCGCCGAGCCGGCTGCGCGCGCTGCGCGTGGAGGTGCGGCCCGAGCCGCGCCGCGACGGGCGGCTGCCGCCGGTGCCGGTGGACCAGGTGCTCGGGCCCGACGCCGCCGCCGTGGCCGGGCCACTGGCCGTGACGTCACCCGCGGTGGCGGAGGCGGAGGCGGCGAGCCCGCACGTGTCGCAGTAGCCACCGTCGATCGTGCCGTCACAGCCGGGACGGCCACACGCCTGCGGGCCGCTCGCCGCGGGCCGCGCCGGCGCGGCTGGGCCGACGACGGAACCGACGACGGGGCCGGGGCCGCGGCGAGGCCGCACGTGTCGCAGTAGCCACCGTCGATCGTGCCATCGCAGCCTGGACGGCCACATGCCTGGGGAGACGTCATGCCGGCCTTTCTCCTGAGCTCTCCGGCACCGCCAGCAGCCCCTGGTAGGACACCAGTGCCCGGGTGGCGGCGGCGAGGTCGGCGGGGCGGGTCCACAGCAGCCTGCGCACGTCGGCGTCGAGCGTGAGCAGGTCGGGCCGTTCGGAGATGCCGAGACGGCCGGCCTTCGCCCGGTAGGCCTCGAACCGGCCGCGCAGCTCGGTGCGCCGTTCCAGCAGGCCATCGGCGAGGGTGTGGGCCGCGCGCACCTCCGCGGCGGCCGCGGCCACGTCGGCCTCCAGGTCGGCGAGTGCGCGGGCCCGGGCGGGCCAGGTGCGCCTGCTCGGCAGGCGTCCGTCGATCAGGGCGGTGAGCACCCGGCGCAGCGCCGCCGCGCGATCGGGCGCCGGCCGAGCGGGGCGGTGACGACGAGTTCCTGGGCGCGCTGCCGCAGCTGCTCCGCGGCGCGCGCGCGGCGTCGACCTCGTCGATCGCGGCGCCGGCCCGGGCGAGGCGCTCGTCCCACCCGTCGCGGGCGGCGGCGGTGCGGCCCAGCTCGGCGGTGAGGGTGTCGACCCGCGCGCCGAGATCGGCGAGCTGGTCATCGGCGGGCGCGTCGGCGAGGGAGAGCGGATCGGTCGTGCACCGGGCGGTCAGCTGCTCGACGCGGGCGGTGAGCTCGCCGATGCGGCCGTCCTCGAGGTCGGACGCGAGCGCGCGGGCGTCCCGCAGCCGCTCGGCGAGGGGGCCGACGGCGGCGAGGAAGCCTTCGTGCCGGCGGTGAGCGACGACGAACAGGTCGTGCACGCGGTCGTACGCGGCCTCCATCCGGCCGGCGAGCTCCCCGAGGCCGATCGTCTCGACGCGTTCCACGGCGCCGGTGAGCCTGCGCTCGACCACGGAACGGCTGACCTCGATGGACCGCTCGCACAGCAGCCTGCGCAGCTCCGCGTCGTCGGCGCGGGCGTGCGCCTCGCGCGCCGCGTCCACCACCTGGCGGTAGCGGTCGAAGTCCTGCCACAGCCCGGCCAGCTCGGCGCTCGCCCCGGCCCACTCCGTGGCCGTGCGGCCGGTGAGCGGGCCCGTGGAGAGCAGGGCGTGGGCGGGATGGCGCTCCAGCTCGACGAGTGACGTCGCGATCCGCCCCTCGGCGGCAGTGCGCTGCGCCAGCTCCGCCTCCAGCACGCCCGTCATCTCGTACCGATCAATCGCGCTCTGATCAAAAGCTGTTACGCCCCCCAGCCTGCAGCTCACCCCATCGTGTCGGCAGGGTAGCGCGATCAGCATCGATGGGGGGCGGTCGAGAGCGACGGATCGGGACCGGCGCCCCGTGTCCCTAGACCTCGTCGAAGATCCGGCCCATGTCCGCCCACACCTCCCGGCGGTAGCGGCGGGTCCAGGCCGCCACCGCGAGACCCACCGCGGCGATCGCGAGGCAGACCCAGGGCACCATCGCGACCTGCAGCGCGATCGGTGCGTCCGGTGCGGCGGGCACGAACGAGTAGTAGAGCCCGCGACCACCGCGAGCCCCCCGACCAGCGCGGCGAGCACGCCCGTCACCGTGAACCACGGCGGCCGGTGCGCCTGCCCTGTGCCGCGCCGGCGATCCCGAGCATCAGGTACACCCCCATCACCAGCGGCGTGCCGACTCCGGCGAGGAAGGTGAAGAGGAAGACGCCGCCGGTGAGCCCGCTGTCGACCCCGCCGGCGAGCGCGACCTGGCTGTCCCGGCTGGTGAACAGGATCGACGCGGCGGCGAGCAGCACCCAGACGGCGAGGTCGAGCCCGATCGCCCGGTACGGGGTGCCCCACCGCGGGTGCAGCACGCCCAGCCAGGCCGGCAGCACCCGCTCGCGGCCCATCGCGAAGAGCACCCGCGAGACCGCGATGTGCACCCCGAGCGCACAGAACAGGCTGGCCAGCGCCGCGCAGGCCAGCACGACGGCGGCCACCGCATCGTTCGGGGCGACGGCGGCCAGCCCGGCGACGGACGCCGGCCAGTCGCTCGCCGCCTGCTGCACCCCGAACCCGACCGCGGTCGCGTAGGTGATCACCAGGTAGAACAGGCCCGCCACGACGATGGAGCCGATGATCGCCCGCGGGATGGCGCGGCGCGGGTCGCGCGTCTCCTCCGACAGCACGGCGCTCGCCTCGGCCCCGGTGAACGACAGCATCGCGAACGACAGCCCGAAGAGCACGCCCGTCCACGAGACGCCCGCCGACGACGGCCAGAACGCGGCGAGGTCGAGGCTGCGGCCGGGGTCGGCCACCGGCGTGGTCCCGTCGATCACGCTGACGGCGGGTGACCCGATCGCGATCACGACCACCGCGACGACGAGCAACGCGACCATCGTGACGAGCAGGATCGCGAGCTGGGTGCGCGTGGAGGCCTGGATGTCGAACAGGCTCATCAGCGCGATCACGACGAGCCCGGCGAGGGAGAACCAGTACCAGGCGGGGTCGGCACCGGTCAGCAGCGCGACGAGGCTCGCCGTGAAGAACCCGAAGCCGCACAGCACCGCGCCGCCGAGCACCAGGAACGCCGCGGCGTAGCACCAGCCGCCGAGGAAGCCGAGCACCTTCCCGCCGCCGCGGGTGATGTAGGTGTACATCGAGCCCGCCGAGGACAGCGAGCGCGCGAACATCGCCACGGTGCCGCCGACGGCCAGCATCGCGAGCGTGCCGAGCAGGTAGGCCAGCGGCGTCGCACCGCCCGCCTTCGTCGAGGCCAGGTAGGTGAGGAACGCGCCGGACATCGCGGGTGCGATCACCGAGAGGCTCTGCGCGATGACGTCGCGCAGGCCGAGCGTGCGGTGGAACGTCCCGGCCGGAGCGGCGGTCTCAGTCGCCATCGCCTGCGCCTTCCCCGTGGCAGCACCCACCCGCCCCGCCGGCTCCGCCGGCTTCCGTCCCCCGATGGGTCGAACGGGCGGGCGGGACGTCGAGCGCGGGGTTGCGGTCGAAGAACCCGACCGGCTTGAGCGTGAAGCCGGTGTGGTCGACGGGCATGACCGGCCAGTCCTCGGGCCGCGGGAAGTGGGTGGTGCCGAAGGTGTGCCACACGACGACGTCCTCGCCGTCGATCTCGCGGTCGGCCCGCACCCACGCGGGCAGGCCGGCACCGCCCGGGTTCTGGTTGACGAAGTCGCCCGCCGGGTAGCGCTGCGCCGGGTCGTAGCGGGTGACCCACAGGTGGTTCGTCGCGAACGTCGCCCGCGCATGGATCGAGGACGCCTCGTCCGCGAGCAGGGTGGCCCGGCCCTCGGGCAGCAGCGCGTAGCCGACGTCCTGGCCGAGCGCGTTCTGCTTCTCCGGGTTGACGATGTGCCAGGTGCGCACCACCGACCCGTCGCGCGCCGCTGCGCCTGCGACTCCCGGGTGAGGCGCGTGCGCCGCTGCCGGAACGCGTTGCCGTACGGGTTGGCATCCCCCATCGGCACCCGCTCGGCCTCGGCCTCCACCACGGCGTTGCGCACACCGTCGACCGTCATGTCCAGGCGAGCCGAGAACAGGTGCTGGTGGTAGGGCGCGCCGAGCCCGGGTGCCACCTCGGTGGCGTGGTCGTTGCCGCCTTCCGGGTAGGCGGCGGTGAATACGATCCCGGTGGCCTTGACCTCGAGCTGGATGGTCCCGTCGAGGTAGAGGTACCAGTAGAAGCCGTAGTCGTAGTTGCCGATCGGCGTGAAGAACGAGATCACGAGACGGCGCTGGCGGCGCACCTCGCGGGAGCCGGTGAACATGTCGGAGTGCTTCCACAGCACACCGGTGTCCTCCTCGTGCATGCAGATCGCGTTGGTGATCGTCTTCGGCGTGCCGAGGTCGTCGGCGATCACGGCGTCGACGTAGTGGATGTCGCCGAGGCAGTCGCAACCCAGCTGCAGCGAGTCGGCGTACCGGGCGAACATGTACTCGCCGCAGTCGAAGTAGTTCTGCCAGAAGCGGGTGGGCGCCGGGTCGGCGTAGGGCACCACCATCTCCGCGATCGAGGCGCGGTAGCAGACCGGGCGCCCGTCGAAGGCGATCTGGTGCAGGGTCAGACCCTCGCGCTCGTTGAACCCGATGCGCAGGTCCCACTTCCCCCACCGCACCCGGCCGTCCTCCACGGTGAAGCTGCGGCCCTCGGGCTGGGTGATCTCGATCGGCTGCAGCGAGTCGAGCGGCGGGCCCTGCACCTGCGGGTCGTCGAAGTTGCCGGACGTGGCCGGCACCGCTGGGGTGTCGACGTCGACGATCCGGGTGACGCGCCGGTCGGTGAGGTCGACGTAGGCGACGAGCCCGTCGACCGGGTGCGCCCACGGGTGGTCGCGCTCGTGGTCCTGGCGGAACCCGAAGGCACGCACGATGCGGCGGCCGACCTCGTCGGCGTGGTCGTAGACGCCCGCCGACAGCGGCACGGCGCGCACCGACTCCGGCGCGATCCCCCGCTTCCCGAGGGCGGCGGTCCAGCCCTCGTCGGCGTTCAGGATGTCCTCGATCAGCTCGAACTCGGCGTCGATGATCGGCGGCTGGCCGTCGACCGGCGGGTCCAGCTCGCGCGACGACACCACCTCGCCGCTGGTCGCCGACACCACCGTGTCCCACGACCTGCCGGTCGCGAGATCGAGCAGCACGGCCCGGAACCGGCGGTCGACGGGAGCGCCGTCGCGGTGGCCGAGCACCTCGGCCTTCGGCGGCTCCTCGGGCGCGAAGAACGCGAAGCGGACGGTGCCGGTGAGCAGGCCCGCGGCGACGAGGGCCTCCCGGACCCGGTCGACCTCGGCGCTCCTGGTCATGGCGAGCGGGTGGGCGGGGGCTGCGGTCGTCGCGTCGCGCCGGTCCTCGACGGTCGTCATGCGGGTCCTCCCTGCGTCGTTGGCGAGAGCCTGGTCAGGGACGGTCACCGCTGCGTGGCCCCGCGGTCAAAGCCGGATCTCCGCTGCCGCGAAAGGCGGGTGTGACGGCTCTCACCCCGTGAGAATCCGGCCCGTCCGATTCTCATTCGACGTGTTGACGCCTGTCGCGGCGGCGGTGACCGGGTTAGCGTCCCCCGATCATCGGGGAGGTGTGCGATGCGGAACGGGCCACTGGCGGGGCTGCGGCGCCGGTCGCCCGTGCACGGCCTCGACCGGCGCAACCTCCGTCCGGTCGAGGTGCTCGCGCAGTCGGTGTCCACCGCTGCGCCCGCCGCGGGGATGGCCACCGTGCCGGCCATCGTGGCGACGACGGCCGGCACGGCGACGGTCTGGTCGTTCCTCCTCGCCACCGCCATCGCGCTCGCCGTGGGCGCCTGCATCGCGACGTTCACCCGCCGGATGGCCGCTGCCGGCTCGCTCTACAGCCTCACCGCGAAGGGGCTCGGGCCTGCCGCGGCCTTCGCCTGCGGCGCCGCGCTGCTGGCGGGGTACGCCGTGCTCCTCATGGCGGCGCTGTCCGGGGCGGCGCTCTACACCGGCGCGTTCCTCACCCGGCTGGGCCTGGGCGCACCACCCGAGGTCGGGGCCGCGGCCGTGGTGGTCCTCGCCGCGCTCGCGGGTGCACTCGTGCTGCGCGGGGTGCGGGTGTCGGCGCGGATCGTGCTCGCCGTCGAGGCGGTCTCGATCGCGGTGATGCTGGTGATCTTCGGCGTGCTGCTCGGCGGGCCGCCCGCACCACCGGCACCCCACGCTGCCACGCCCGGCTGGAGCCTCGTCGGGGTCGCGGCCGGGGTGCTCCCCGCGCTCGGCGCGTTCATCGGTTTCGAGGCGGCCACCACCCTCGGGGTCGAGGCGCGCAGGCCGTTCGTCTCCGTGCCGCGGGCCGTGCTCGGCACGGCGGGCCTCGTCGGGCTGCTGTCGCTGCTGGCCGCCCACACGCAGGTGGTCGGGTTCGCGGGCGCGCTGGGCGGGCAGCCCGAGCCGGTCGTCACGCTCGCCGCGGCGCACGGCACACCGTGGCTGGCCGTCCTGCTCGACCTCGGCATCGCCACCTCGTTCGTCGCCTGCACCCTCGCCACCACGAACGCGCTGGTCCGCGTGCTGTTCTCGATGGCGCGCGACCGGATCGTGCCGCGGTGCATCGGCACGACCCACCGCCGCTACCGCACGCCGCACGTCGCGATCGCCGTGGCGGTCCCCGTCGGAGCCGCCGTGCCCGCAGCGCTCCTCCTGGCCGGCCAGCCGGGGCTCACCGTCCTGCGGGAGCTGCTCAGCGTGGCCACCGCGGGCTACCTCGTCGCCTACCTGCTCGTGGCGCTCGCCGCACCGCTGTTCCTGCACCGCATCGGCGAGCTCACGCCCGCGCCGGTCGTGGTCACCGCCGTGGCGGTGCCGGTGCTCGCCGGCGTCTGCGGCGTCTTCGTGGTGTCCGCGCTGGGCGGCGCGGTCCCGGTCGTCCTCGGCGCGTTGGTGCTGGCCGCACTCGCCTGGTACGCGGTGCTGCGGCTGCGGCACCCCGACGAGCTCGCCGCGATCGGCGTGTACGACGAACCGTCGGCCTCGGACGTGCACCTGGCGAGCGGGCCGGCCGCGTCGCGCGGGGGAGGCGCGCAGTGAGCGAGGAACGAGCGAGCGAGCACCGGAGGAGCGCGACGGCGCCTCCCCGGGCCCGTGAGCCCGCCGGAGCGCAGCGGAGGCACATGAGCGCGGGGCGGGCCGCGTGACCGGACTGGACCCCCTCCCCCTCTCCGGCCGCCAGCCGCGCGCGGTCCGCAGCGCGCTGGCCGTCCTGGAGGAGGTGGTGGCCGCGGGCCCCGGCGTCACCGCGAAGGAGATCTCGGCCGCGCTCAAGCTGCCGCAGGCCACCACGTACCGCCTGCTCAACCTGCTCGTCGGCGAGGAGTACCTGGTGCGGCTGCCCGACCTGCGCGGGTTCGCCCTCGGCAGGCGCGCCGCCCGCCTCGCGCTCCCCGTCGCGACGACCCCGCCCACGGCGGCCCGGGCCGTGGTGGAGCACCTGCGCGGCCTCGTCCGATGGGGCGTGCACCTCGCGGCGTTCACCACCGGGCAGGTCATGCTCGTCGACACCGATCCCGACCACCCGCCCGCCGAGCCGACCCTCATCGCCCGCTACCCGCACGCCTCGGCGCTGGGCAAGCTGCTGCTCGCCGACCAGCCCGACTGGCGGGCGGTGGCCCGCGACCTGCGCCGGTTCACCGAACACACCGTCGTCGACGTCACCGCCCTCGACCGTCAGCTCACCACCGTCGCCGCCACCGGCCTCGCCCGCCAGTGCGGCGAGCTGCGCCCCGACCGCGGGTGCCTCGCGGTGCCCGTCCGCGCCCCCGCCGACGGCGCGCTCGTCGCCGGGCTCGCGCTGGCCGGCCCGCCGCACCGGGTGGCCGAGCCGAACGACGAGCTCGTCACGCTCCTGCGCGAACACGCCGAGCGGTTGAGCCCCCTGCTCGCCTGACTGTGAGGCTGGTTTAGCCGGTTCGGTGATGGTGGGCTGGTGATGACAGCAGCGGGCGTGGCTCTTCGCCTGACTGGCGTGATGCCTTCG
>MKJV01000148.1 GCA_001942185.1 Pseudonocardia sp. CNS-004 | reverse complement strand
CTTGACGGCAACCGACTTGAAGGTGCCACGGATCTTGTTGACGACCAGGGTGGCCAGGGCCTCGCCCTCGACGTCCTCGGCGATGATCGCGAGCGGCTTGCCGGACTCGAGTACCTTCTCGAGTATCGCGATGAGCGCCTGTACGGAAGTTACCTTCGCCGCCACCAACAGCAGGTATGGGTCATCGAGGACTACTTCCTGTCGTTCTGAGTCGGTGACGAAGTAGGGCGAGATGTAGCCCTTGTCGAAGCGCATGCCCTCGGTGAGCTCGAGTTCCAGTCCCATGGTCTGGGACTCCTCGACCGTGATGACGCCTTCCTTGCCGACCTTGTCCATCGCCTCGGCGATCAGGTCGCCGACGGTGGAGTCGGCCGCGGAGATCGACGCCGTGGCGGCAATCTGTTCCTTGGTCTCGACCTCCTTGGTGGTCTTGAGCAGCAGCTGCGAGACGGCCTCCACGGCCTTCTCGATGCCCCGCTTGAGCGCCATCGGGTTCGCACCCGCGGCCACGTTGCGCAGGCCCTCGCGGACCAGCGCCTGCGCCAGGACCGTCGCGGTGGTGGTGCCATCACCCGCGATGTCGTCGGTCTTCTTCGCGACCTCCTTGACGAGCTCGGCCCCGATCTTCTCCCACGGGTCCTCGAGCTCGATCTCCTTGGCGATCGACACACCATCGTTGGTGATGGTGGGCGCGCCCCACTTCTTCTCCAGTACGACATTGCGGCCACGCGGGCCGAGCGTCACCTTGACGGCATCGGCGAGGGTGTTCATGCCACGCTCGAGCCCGCGGCGCGCCTCCTCGTCGAACGCGATCTGCTTCGCCATCGTTGCTGTTCTCCTTCACGGCGCAGGCGTGATATGGATAGATCGAATCGGTGGACCGTTGATCCGAGCCGAACCCGAGCCCAGACTGGACCGGACCGCGGCTCGGACGCCGGCGCCGATCGTCTCGGCGTCGATCCTCGGGCTCATGATCGGTCCCTTACTCCGACGGCACCGCGAAATCCCTGGTCTGCCTGTGGAGGGCCTTCGTGCTCATTGATCTCCATCACGGTGTCCTGGTGTGGCATGAATGGTTTTCGAGAACGGGCACGAAGCCTCGAACCTCGCCCCTCGCCTGCGCCAGCCGGCTCGCTACGGTGTCGAGCATGTCGAGCCAGGACCGGGTGTGCTTCTCGGCGTCCTCGTTCTCGAGTGTGCGGTACACGTCGTCCAGGTCGATTCCTGCTGCGGAGAGTCGGTCGAGGGTCTCCCGCGCCGATCGTCGTATCGACTCTCCGTCGAAGGTGGCCAGTTGTTCGATGTAGGCCCTGTCCGGGCAAATGAGATTCTCCGCGCTGGTCGAGGCCCACAGCGGGCGTTGTGGCGTCGCTCCCGCGGCGGCGAGTGCCTGCCAGCGCTCGGTGGTGTACAGCTCCTCGTAGACGCCATTGGCGAGGCGCGCGTTGGCCAGTGCGGCCTGCCCGCGTAGCACTTTCGCGGCACTGCCCGGAACGGTATCGAGTCGGGCGTCGACCTCGGTGTCGATCCGGGAGACGAAGAACGACGCCACCGACTGGATCCGGCTGAGGAGGTGGCCGTTGTCCCGTGCCAGCTCCAGTCCGGTGATGAAGGCCTCGATCGCCTGGCGGTAGCGGGTCGGTGAGAAGATGAGGGTGGCGTTGACGCTGATTCCTTCGGCGAGGGTGCGGGTGATCGCCGACAAGCCCTCGGTGGTGGCTGGGATCTTCATGAGCACGTTGTGCCGGTAGATCGTCAGCCACAGCTCCTTCGCTTCCACGACGGTCGCGTCGGCATCGTGCGCGAGTCGTGGGTCGATCTCGACCGACACCCAGCCGTCGACGCCACGCGTGGTCCGGTGGATGTCGAGGAAGAGATCTGCGGCGCCGCGGACGTCGGTGGTCGTCAGCTCGCGGACGGCCGTGGAGGGGTCTGCCCCGGCCAGGGCCAGTTGACGGATCTGCGCGTCGTAGGCGTCGCTGTAGGTCAGGTCGGCGGCGACAGTGGTCGGGTTGGTCGTGACGCCGACGATGTGCTCGTCACGGATCAGACGGGCCAGCTCTCCCGAGCTCAGCAGCTCTCGTGACAAGTCGTCGAGCCAGATGGGGGCGCCGGCCTCGGTCAGGGCGCCGCGCCGGTCCGGATCGGCCATTCGTTCGTCTCCATATCCTTGACCGATGCTGCGAGCGGCCTCGGGTAGGTGGTCATCCCCGCCCGCACTACGTGGTTCAGGTCGAGAATTCGGCGCGCGGCCGTGGCTGTCTCTCCAGGCGTCGTATGCCGGTCCTCGGCTGTTGTGCGGGGGCCGGCATACATCCGCATGTGATGGAATAGTTGATCACATGCGATCGGACGTGGTGCTTTCGACACTGGTGCGTTCGTCGTCGACGTTGCCGATGCTGATCCGTCGCGGTTTGGCGCTCTCCGCGACCGGGATCCGGAGGGTCAGTACCCCGGCCGCGTACTTCGCCTCAATGCGCTCGGTGTCCAGGTTGTCCAGGAACAACTGCCTGGAGAACACTCCGCTCGGACGTTCGTAGACCTGCATCTCGACGCCCTCGGCCACGATGGCGGGACGCCGCTCGGCCCGCACGGTGAGCACATTGCGCTCGACGTTGAGATCGATCTTTTCCGGGTCTACCCCCGGCAGGTCGAAGCAGACCGTGAACGTGTCGCCCTCTCGATAGGCGTCCATCGGCATGGGGGTCGGCCGGGACCAGGTACCTTGGGCAGCGCCTGTCATCTGCTGGGCCAGTCGGTCGAACTCTCGGAACGGGTCGGTGCGCATCAGCATCACGACCACTCCTCTCACCGAACGATGGGTTGTGTGCAGCTCCCGCCCCGTCGAGGGGCCAGGTGGCCAGTAGTGGACTGTGTAGTCCGAGTATTGAGGGTCGGTTGAGGTGCGGTCAAGCGACGAGTTGGGCGCCACAGCCCCGCTCGGCGCGCATCGAAGGCCGGCACGCTGCCGGCGATCCTCGCCGAGGACGTCGAGGGCGAGGCGTGGTCATCGTGGTCGTCGACAAGATCCGTGGCCGTGAAAGTCCGTGGCGGTCAAGGCTCGGGCTTCGGTGACCGTCGGGAGGCGATGATGGCGCCACAGGCATCCTGACCGGGTGGTGAGGTGGTCTCCGGAGCCGGAGGAGGTCGGGCTGAAGCGGGAGAACGCAGAGCTGTCGCTGAGGTCTGCGGTCCCGCCGCGGGCGAGGGCCTCGACGCCGCTACCCGGCCGCTCTATAGTCGGACTGGACAGTCCAGTCGGGATCGCCGGTCGCTGGCCTGCCGCCTGACGGGCAGCGGTTGCGATCAGGAGGGGCGTGTGGGCTGTCCACCCTGTTGGTCGACGGCTCTCTGGTTGGTCAGGAGCAGCCATTATCGCACTGTCAGTCATAGCGAAAAGGGAGAGATGACGTGGATTCAAAGTACGGCAAGTCGCCAGAGGCTATCGCCCGATTGACCTCTGAGCAGTTCCGTGTCACCCAGGACGGCGCAACCGAGCGTGCGTTCAGTAATGCTTATTGGGACAACAAGGAGCCAGGCATTTACGTGGACGTCGTGTCCGGGGAGCCGCTCTTTGTGTCTACTGACAAGTACGACAGCGGTACGGGGTGGCCGAGCTTCACAAAGCCGATCGTCCAGGGCAACGTGGTGGAGCGCGAGGACCGGAGTTACGGGATGCGTAGGGTCGAGGTCCGATCCGCCCATGCCGACAGTCACTTGGGACATGTCTTCGATGATGGTCCGGGCGACCGGGGTGGGCGCCGCTACTGCCTCAACTCGGCCGCACTGCGGTTCGTGCCCGTTGCTGACCTGGAGCGCGAGGGATATGGTGAGTTCAGCGAGCTGTTCGGTGCCGAAAAGGAGGGGCAAGCCAAGGACTCGGCGACCGGGCGCGAGTGAATTCTGGCGCCGCAGCGGTGCGAGACCTCGGTCGGCCGAGCGGCAGGTGGAGTTCCACGGTCGGCCGTCCGGGCCGGACCACGGGGCGACCCGTTTCGGGATCGCCTGATCTCCCGGGAGAACTGCTCAGAGAATTGTCGCTTGCGTTGATCCGGTCCACGCCTGCTGCGAGTCCACGGACCGAATCTCGCCGCCACCAGGACGTATCAGGCGCCACCCGTCCTACGACGAATGACTGCCGTGTGAGGGCGGACGCCTCGACGCACGCCATCAACTGCGGGCCGCTCGCGATCTGTTCAGCGCGATGGGTGCCGCGGGGTGCTGGACGCCATCGCCCCGACGCCATCGCGTTCTCGATCCACACCGTGGTCTCCGGCGGGACAGAGATGGGGCACCACGTGCTGAGGTACCTGCTGCCGGCCACCCCGAGCGAGATCGACAGGCACGGTCCGAGATGAGAGAGCATGAACGGCGGGCGCTGTTCGTCATCGAGCAGAACCTCCTTGCCGAGGCCCCGGAGCTCGCCGGGCTGTTCGATCGGCTCGCCGAGCCACGGCCCACCGAGCATGCCCGCAAAGCGCTGCGCTTGCTCGCAGGAATCCTCCTGCTGCTCGGTGTGCTCCTCGTGGAGGCATCGCTGCTGCTCGGCGCCTCGTGCTGGCGGGTATGTCGGTGATCCGGTGGACGGAGCAGCGGGGCGGCCCGGACGAGCCCGACCGGATGCAGTGAGCGAGCTCGCGAGAGCGGACTGGCCGAGACTGCGGGCCGCGGGCCGACCCCACGCGGCACGCCCCGCGGTTGTCCGGCCGGTCGGCGCCTGCGGACCCGATGGCCTCCCGAACTGTGCGTACCGGGTCATGGTCGAGAGGGCTACTGGCGCGGGCTGTCCAGCGGTGGGTTCTGGCCGTGCGGCGGTGCAGGGGAGGCCGGCCTGCGACGCCGACGACTATCCCGAGCCCGACGGATTCCGGTGGCGGTCGCGCACGACATGCCAGTACTGGACTGCTGCGTCCGCATGTCGGTGGGACTTGCGCGGAGTCGGACCGATCAGCTCGCTGCGCCGGATGCGCGCTTCTTCGAGGGCACGAGCGCTTCGATGTTGCGGATCGCGAGATCGAGCGCCAGTGCCATCGGCTGGGCACTTCGTGCGGCCTGTGAGAGGAGGTAACCCCCCTGGTAGGCCGCCATGATTCCGGTGGCGAGTTCGGCAGGGTCGGGCGTCGTGTCGAGTTCGCCGCGCTCTTGCATCCGGCGGATCCTGCGGCGAGGTACGACTCCCAGTTCTGGAACGTAGCGTTGATCAGAATCCGGGCCGGTTCTGACCGGTCTGTCAGCTCACTGGCCAGCGAGCCGATCTCGCAGCCGTGCGCTCCGTGGCGCTCGTCGATGAAGCGAACGATCGCATCGCGCCAGCGTCGCAGGCCCTGCAGCGAGCTGAGTTGTTCGAGGTGGGGTTCCTGTCGCTCCATCACACGTGCGGCCTGCATTTTGATCACTGCCGTGACCAGCGCGTCCTTGTCTTCGAAGTAGTGGTAGAGCTGTGACTTGCTGGTACCGGAGGCCTCGACCACCTGGTCCATTGTCGTGCCGGCGACCCCGTTGGCGTGCATGAGGTCGGCGGCGGCTCGGACGATGCGGTCGCGCGTGACGGCGCCGCGGGCGGTCAGGCGCCGCGCGGGCGGTTCGGCTCCGGCACTCGTCACGGACGCGATCCTAGCCTGAAGACGTGATGTTGAACGCCTGAACTGGACAGTGCGGACCGCCTAGTCTAGTAGATTCGGGCGCGCGGCGCGACACCGGCCACCGGTGTGTCGCCGCAGGCGCGGAGACCGTCAGGTAGGACCGCCGCCCTCCGGTGCATCGGAGGAGGTCTGCAGTGGATCGGTACGAGCGCGCTCGTCGGTCGCGAGCGATCGACGATGCGACAGTCAAAGTGGACCGGCTAGTTTGGGTTGGTTAGCATCTGCGCGTGTCCAGAGAGGAGCTCGAGGAGCCAGCCTCGAGGGAGGCCGGTTTGGATGCGGCGATGCGGGACCGGATCGTGCGGGGCGCTGCCGAGGTCGTCTTCCGGCTCGGCGTCGCAGGAGTGAGCATCGAGCGGGTCCGTGCCACGTCGGGGGTCAGCCGCTTGCAGGTCGCGCGCTGTTTCCCGGCGAAGGAGGCGCTGATCGACGCTGTCGTGGACTTCCGGATCGCTGCCGTGCTGGCCCGACAATGCTCGCTGCTCATAGGTCTGCGGTCGCTGGCAGATCTGCAGGAGTGGGCTGATGACGTGGTCGAGCTGAACGGCGCGCGTGGGTGTCCGCTCGGGTCTCTGGTGAGCCAGTTGGCAGAGCAGTCCGGCCCCATGCGCGCGAAGCTCGACGATGCGTTCCAGACCTGGCAGTCGTACCTGGCGGCAGGGCTTCGCCGGATCCAGGACCACGGAGAGCTCAACGCCGAGGCCGATGTGGCGGAGCTGGCCACCGGGATCGTGGCGGCCCTCCAGGGCGGGCTGATCCTGGCTCAGGCCGCTCGGAGCGAGAAGCCGCTGCGGGCAGCCCTCGACCTCGCTGTCGGCAGGGTCGTGCTCGCCGCCGACATGGCGCGCCCGCCGGCGCCGGCTGACGCTCAGGGGCCTTCGCGGTCTGGAGCTGACGTGAGCCCAGGTCCGGAATCCGGGCTCACGACCGTCCAGCCGCACGTGCCCAGGGCAGCCCGAGAAACGAGTAGTCCGCGCCCATATCCGAACGGATGAGCAGATGAATGGTATGCCAGCCTTCCAGAACACGCGACTCGACGCCGCGGAGAACGAACGACTCCGGGACTTTGCCGCGGCCGGGGCGGCTTCCTTCGGCTACACCGCCGAGTTGAAGTTGGATCGCGATCTGGCTCGACTGCTGCGGCTGCGCGTCGCCCAGCTCAACAACTGTCCGTACTGCCTCGTGGTCCACCATGCCGCCGGCCGAGACTCCGGGATTGCCCCGATCAAGATCGAGACCCTGACGTCATGGTGGGAGACCGGCTTGTTCAGCGACGCGGAGCAGGCGGCTCTGGGCTATGCCGAGGCGCTCACCCGGGCTGCTGACGCTACCGCGAGTCAGGATTTCCAGCAGATCCACGAGCGGATGGCCGCCTACTTCGACGAGGAGGAAAGGCTCGAGATCGTCGGAGTAGTGATCAACATGAACGTCTGGACACGGCTCAAGCTCGCCGAGGGCGCGCGTCCGGCGCTGGTCGAACCATGAGCGCTTGGCCGAGGTCGTCGAGCGCGCACCGCCGGTTCTGTGGGCCAGGTGGTGTGGGCCGTGCTGCAGGGGCAGCCCCGTTCTGGGGCAGCTGGTCGCCGAGCGAGCGGGCCGGATCACGTTGGTCGGATGGGGCGCCGGCGGGGCGATCGAACACGTGTCAGGAGCGGGGGACCGGCGCGGTGCTGCGTTCCGTCTCCAGCCGGCCGCCCTCGCTGTGGGCGCGCTCGCCGCGGGCGAGCCGCTCGCGCTGCGGCGCGATGACGTGCTGCGGGTCGCCGCCGACTGGATGCCGGCCTCGAACACCGCGAACCGCGTGGCGAGCGAGCCGGCGGTGAGTGCGAGCCCGGCCAACGCCGAGCCGGCCCGGCTGCGCCGCGCGAGCAGCGCGCCGAGCCCGCCGAGCGTTGTGAGCACGTGGGCGGCCCGGTTCCAGCGTCCGGCCTTGCCGGTGCGGTAGGCGTCGACAACGCCGCCCGGCAGGCCGTCGAGTCTCTTCTCCAGCGCCTTGCCCGCGGCCAGCTCGATGCCGGCGGCCACCGCCCCCAGGCGCACGACCGGTCCGTTCTCCGGTGTCGCGGCCAGAAGCAGGCCGGCGCCGGCACCTGCGGCCGCAGCACTGCTGACGAACAGCACCGGCAGCTCGTCGCGGGCCTCGTGCCAGGCGGGGATCGCCGTGTCGGACACGAGCACGGCGGTGTAGCTGGCCAGCGGCGGGCCGAACAGCGCCGCGCCCCATCCCGCCTGCTTCCCGAGGCGGGGCGCGATGCCGGTGATCTCGGATGCCGCCGCGGCCGAGGCCAGCCCGGCATACGGGGCGAGGATCCACGAGCCCACCGACAGCGGCGAGGTCGGCTTGACCACCCGCAGCATGTTGAGGAACCGCGATGGCCGGCCGAGGTCGTGGATGAGCGCGACCGTGCCGACGATGGCGCCGCCCGCGGCCACGAGCCGGGCGCCGCGGCGCAGCGCAGGTCGTCCGGTTGTGTCGGCCAGCACGGCCAATACCGACGACGTGCCCGCCATACCCCCCGCCCACAGGTAGACCGGGATGTCCGGGTTCTTCCACGTGGGCCGCTTGAGGATGGGCCGGCCGTAGTAGGAGGTGAACTCCGCCTCGGGCACCATCGAACCCTTGATCCGCTTCCGGCCCCGCTTCCTGCGCGGCTCCACGCGGCTCTTGTCCGCCGGTTCCGGGGTACCGCTCGTCATCGACGTCGCCCTTCGACGAAGGCCACCGCGACGGCGACCGCCAGTCCCGCGGCCGCCGCGGCCGCGCGCTTCCACATGCCGGGGAGGTCCCGCGTCGTGACCACCGGATCCGGCGGCAGGCCGTACACCTCCGGCTCGTCGAGCAGCAGGAAGAACGCCCCGTCGCCGCCGACGCCGTCGCCCGGGTCGCGTCCGTAGAGCTGCGCCTCGGCGACGCCGGCCGCCTTCAGCTGCTCCAGTCTGCGGTCGGCGCGCTCGCGCAGCTCGTCGAGCGGGCCGTACTGGATCGACTCGGTTGGGCAGGCCTGCGCGCACGCCGGCGTGAGCCCGTGTTTCGTGCGGTCGTAGCAGAGCGTGCACTTGAACGCGCGGCCGTCGTCGGGCCGGACGTCGATCACGCCGTACGGGCAGGCCGGTACGCAGTACCCGCAGCCGTTGCAGACGTCGGGCTGGACGTAGACGGTCTCGAACTCGGTGCGGATCAGCGCGCCGGTGGGGCAGACGTCCAGGCAGGCGGCGTGCGTGCAGTGCTTGCACACGTCCGATGACATGAGCCACCGCACGTCGCCGGCTCCGGGGGTTCGAGGCGGCGCCTCCACGAAGGCGACGTGGCGCCAGGTGTTGGCGCCGAGGTCGCCGGTGTTGTCGTAGGACATCCCGAGGAGGTCGAGCTCGGCCAGATCGGAGGTCCCGCTGCCGGTGGGGCCCGCGTCCGCGGGCACCTGGTTCCACACCTTGCAGGCCACCTCGCAGGCCTTGCACCCGATGCACACCGAGGTGTCGGTGAAGAACCCCATCCGCGGCGGACGTACCTCGGGCATGCCGAGGTAGGCGGCGCGCTCGCCCTGCCCGGTGACCGGAGTGGTGTAGGGGGTGCCGACGTTGGTGTGGAAGCCCGCCGTCGCTCGGGCCGTGGCGCTCGTGCCGGCGCGTCGGCGTGCCGGGCCGGTTGGCGGGGTCGGTCGTCGTCGGTCACGTCGAGCCTGCTTTCGGTCACGGCGTCAGCCCCGCTCTGCGTCGGTAGTCCTCGACGAGGGCGCGTAGCGCCGGTCCACGCGGTGTGCGGCCGGGCCGGATGTCACAGGTGAGCGCCTTGGATTCCTGGATGTGGACGTTCGGGTCGAGCGCGATCGACAGCAGGTCGTTGACGCTGTCCCCGGTGGCGAACCCGCCGTGGCCGAAGTGCCACGGCACGCCGACCTGGTGGGTTTCGCCCCCGTCGATGCGCAGCGGCGTCATCCGCTCGGTGATCAGCACTCGCAGCTCGATCGCGCTGCGGGCCGTGACGAGCGTTGCCCATCCGTTCTGCACCAGACCGCGTTCACGAGCGAGCTCGGGGGAGACCTCGCAGAAGGCCCTGGGCTGCAGTTCGGCGAGGTAGGGCAGGTAGCGGCTCATACCACCGCCGGTGTGGTGCTCGGTGAGGCGGTAGGTCGTGAGGACGTACGGGTAGACGTCGGAGGCGATCGGGTGGTGCCGGTTGCCCGGCCGGTCGTAGAGCATCGCCGCCGGGTTGCGCGGCCGGCCCGGGTGCAGCCGGTTGCGGTGCGGGGTCTCCACCGGTTCGTAGTGCGTGGGCAGCGGACCGTCCACCAGACCGGAGGGCACGAAGAGCCACGCCTTGCCGTCGTTCTGCATGACGAAGGCATCGGTTCCGGACAGCGCGTCCGGACCCGTCGCGCCTCCGGCGGGACGTGGTCCGGTGCCCTGGTCGGTGGGAAGTCGGGTTCGTCGTGGCCGGTCCAGCGCTCGCCGTCCCACCACACGAGCGCCTTGCGCTCGCTCCACGGTTTCCCCGCCGGGTCCGCGGACGCACGGTTGTAGAGCTGCCGCCGGTTCGCGGGCCACGCCCAGCCCCACTCCGCGGCCACCCAGTCCTGCTCGTGTGCGGGCTTGCGCCGGGCCGCCTGGTTGATCCCCCCGGCGTAGACGCCGCAGTAGATCCAGCAGCCGCAGGCGGTGGACCCGTCGCTGCGGAGCTGGGTGTAGCCGGTGAGCAGCTCGTCGTCCGGTCCGCGACCGTTGATCTCTTGCAGCACGGCAGCGGCGACGGGCTCGCCCATGGCACCCTCTGTCGGGTAGTCCCAGGTCAAGGCCTGCATCGGCGCGTCGCGCGGGTCGTCGGAGCCGGCCAGGCGCTCCTTGAGGATCCGCCCGAGGTGGTAGAAGAACCACAGCTCGCTGCGGGCGTCGCCGGGCGGCTCCACCGCCTTGTGCCGCCACTGCAGCAGTCGTTGGGTGTTGGTGAACGTGCCGTCCTTCTCGGTGTGCGCGGCGGCCGGGAGCAGGAAGACCTCGGTGGCGATGTCCTGCGTGCGCCACTCGCCGGACGCGATCTCCGGTGCGTCCCGCCAGAAGGTCGCGGTCTCGACCTCGGTGTAGTCCCGCACCACCAGCCACTCGGCCTTGGTCAGCGCTTCCCGCTGCAGCCGGCCGTTCGCGCCGCCGACCGCGGGGTTCTCCCCGGCGACGAGGTAGCCGGGCACCTTCCCGTCGACCATGTCGAGGACGGTCCGGAAGTTGCTGTGGTCGCCGGTGATCCGCGGCAGCCAGTCGAACCCGTAGTCGTTCTCGGCCGTCGCGGCGTCGCCGAACCACGCCTTGAGCAGGCTGACGAGGTAGTTCGGCAGGTCGCCCCAGAAGCCCGGCTCGCCCGCGTCGGGCTGCACGTACGTCGCGATGGACATGCCGCGATCGACATCCGGCATGGGCAGGTAGCCGGGCAGGATGTTGAACAGCGCCGGGATGTCGGTGGAGCCCTGGATGTTGGCGTGGCCGCGCAGGGCGAGGATTCCCCCGCCGGGGCGGCCGATGTTGCCCAGCAGTGTCTGCAGGATCGCCGCGGCGCGGATGTACTGCACACCGACCGTGTGCTGCGTCCAGCCGACCGCGTAGGACCAGTTGGTGGTGTGCTCCCGCCCGCTGTTCTCGGTGATCGCGCGTGCGAGCTCGGCGAAGGTCGACTGGCGGATCCCGCAGACCTCCTCGACGAACTCCGGGGTGTAGCGCGCGTAGTGCCGCTTGAGGATCTGGAACACGCACCGCGGATGCTGCAACGTCTCGTCGCGCTCCGGCGTCGCGCCGATCGACGCGCTACCGCTGTGCTCCCCGTAGGCCCACGTCGAGTTGTCATAGGTGGACTCGTGGGGCATCCAACCGCTGAACAACCCGTCGAGGTCCTCGGTGTCCCGGTAGTCCTCGTTGATGATCACCGCGGCATTGGTGTACGCCACGACGTACTCGCGGAACTCGCTGCCCTCGGTGAGCACGTGGTTGATGAGCCCGCCGAGCAGGGCGATGTCCGTGCCCGCCCGGATCGGGACGTGCAGGTCGGCGAGCGCGCTGGTGCGGGTGTAGCGGGGGTCGATGTGGATGACCTTCGCGCCGCGCAGCTTCGCGTCCATGACGAACTGGAAGCCGACGGGATGGCACTCGGCGAAGTTCGAGCCCTGGATCACGATGCAGTCGCTCTTCGTGAGGTCCTGCTGGAAGGTCGTGGCGCCACCGCGACCGAAGGAGGTTCCCAGACCGGAAACCGTGGAGCTGTGTCAAAACCGGGCCTGGTTCTCGACCTGGATCGCGCCCAGAGCCGTGTACAGCTTCCTCCCGAGGTAGTTCTCCTCGTTGTCCAGCGTGGCGCCGCCGAGGTGGGCGATGCCCATCGTTCGGCGTAGCGGCCGGCCGTTCTCGTCGGTGTCCTGCCAGGTGCTCCGGCGGGTGTCGAGGACGCGTTCGGCGATCATGTGCATCGCCGTCTCGAGGGCGAGATCCTCCCACTCTGTGCCGCCCGGGCGCCGGTAACGGACCTTCGTGACCCGGTCCGGGCGCGTGACCAGCTGCGTCGAGGCCGCCCCCTTGGGACAGAGTTTGCCGAGCGAGATCGGGGAGTCCGGATCGCCCTCGATCTGGGTGACCTGCTCGTCCTTCACGAAGACGCGTTGGCCGCACCCCACCGCGCAGTACGGGCAGATCGACTGCACGACGCGGTCCGCATCGCTGGTCCGCGGCCGCAACTGCGCGCTATGCGTCGATCTCGCCGCGTCCCCACGGCCCGTCCGGTCGTGGCCGGTGGCCTGGCGGACCACCGGCCACGAGTCGATCCATCGGCGCACGCCCGCCGACCTCCCAAAGGTCGATACCGAACTATCCAGTCCAGACTACCTCGAACGAATCTCGGCCATCTTTACCAGGGTGCCGCCCACGGCCCGGGCCGCACGAGCGGTGGTCAGCGCCTCGGCGGCCAGCGCGGCCGCTCCACGCGCGGAGCCGGTGTTTCCGCTGCACAGCCGAGTGGTCGCAACCCTGGTGCGCTGATGTCGGTGGAGACCGTGGCGATCAGCGGGAAGCCCGCGCAGCAGCCCGGGGAGCCGCGGACCTTGCCGTGGTCGAACCCTGCGCCCTGCTCGACGCGCCCGCAGACCCAGTGCAGCAGCGCGTCCACATCGATCTAAGTGAACCTGCGAGTCCATATCGACGTAGGTCACCGCGGTCACGGCCACCAGCGTCGTGCCCGCCACCTCGACCAGGACCTGTCGGCCGCGGGGTCCGGCCGGCGGACATGTCCGAAGCGGGAACTCGCGCGACGGAACGGCCCTCCGGACTCGATCAGGTCGGGTAGTCCGGGTAATACTGAGGCGCCTCGCGGCGGTCGTACATGCTGTAGAAGCGGATGATTCGAATCCGGCGCAGACGCGTACCGCCCGGGAATGTCGCCGTCGTTTCGAATGCCTCGGCGGCGGCGTGGTCGTGCCACACCGTCCGCATCAGGAAATGGCCGGGTGTGGGCGTGGCCTCGTAGATGTCCCAGGAGGTCAGGCCGGCCGCGTCGAGGTCGAGACCGAGGTGCGAGGCCATCTCGACCGCATCGCGTGTGGTGGGGACAGGGCCGGTGGCCTGCGTCGTCTCGACGAGCACGGCCGTGTTCCCCGCACCGGCGACGGTCTCGTCGAGTCTCTGCTCGCTGAGCGCGCAGC
Source organism: Pseudonocardia sp. CNS-004 (assembly GCA_001942185.1). Lineage (GTDB taxonomy): Bacteria > Actinomycetota > Actinomycetes > Mycobacteriales > Pseudonocardiaceae > Pseudonocardia. The sequence continues at coordinate 14,428 of MKJV01000148.1, read as the reverse complement.
CTTCGGGTGGATGCGTGTCGCGCGTCAGCTGGCCGGTTCGTAGCGTGTAGTCGACGAAGAGCTCGTCGCGCCCCTTCGCCTGGGCCAGCTGGTGCTTCGGGTGGATACGCCAGCTGACCAGTGCCTTCTCGTCTTCCCATGTCGAGAGTGAAAGCATCCAGCCTTCGCGGCTCAAGCACTGGTAGTAGTCGTCGTCGACGAAGCCGGGGATCTGTCGCAGGTCGGTGCCGAGCAGCATTGCCAACTCCAGATAGGTGTCCCTTCGGTGGGGCTGCGGGTGAGCGTCGAACATCACCGCGAACATGCTCCTCCTTGATGGCGAGAAAGCTTGACGTCCCGAGCCGCCACATGTCGCACCGCGACCCGGGCCCGACCTGACCCCACGGGGAGGCGGGGCGTGCGCTGGGGCGCGTCCCCGCGGCTCGGATGTCGTGTCGGGTACTCATGCGGGACTCCGGTGAGTCTGGGTGTCAACCGCATCTCCGGCGGCTTCTTTGGGCTGGATGGTCCATCTTCGTAACGTGCTCGACATAGCTGGGGGAGCGCGAAGACCGGGGCCGGCGGTCGATCCGAGCATCGCCGGCACTTGACGGCTTGTCTGGTTGCTCGGCGTCCCTGGGCGGACTGGGCTCTGGAGCTGCCGGTCTGTGCAGGTGAGCGCGTTGGCCGCGCATCGGTTGGACGACGAGTGAACGATGTGGCGCGCGCCACTTGATGCCCCTCCTGTGGGTCGCCTGCTGGATGTCGTAGCCTGGAACGGATAGTCCAGTTATGATGCTAGCTGTTCTGCGAAGGCCTCATCTCGCCTGGCTGGATCGACGCAGCGCTGGGGTCGTGCACGCCGGGGGCGTGGCGAGCCCGGTCGGAACGGCGGGGACGGGGGTCAGCGTCCGCGGCGAGGACGGCAAGGCGCCCGAGCAGGCGGTGACCGGGCAAGCCCAGAGAGGAACACACGTGGCGGACGACCGACTTGCTGCGCTCGCCGCGGCGGGTGTTTCGATCTGGCTCGATGACCTGTCGCGTGGTCGCGTGGTCAGCGGCGACCTCCGGCGGCTCATCGACGAGAAGCACGTCGTCGGCGTCACCACCAACCCGACCATCTTCGCAGCTGCGCTCGCGCACCGCGGGGTCTACACGCCACAGATCCTGGAGCTCACCCGGTGTGGGGCGACGGTCGGAGACGCGGTTCGAATGCTCATGGTCGTGGACGTTCAGGAGGCCTGCGATCTGTTCCGCGGCGTCTGGGAGGCGAGCGACGGCGTGGACGGGCGGGTGTCGCTCGAGGTCAACCCCGAGCAGGCCGGCAACCGTGAGGCAACCGTCCTCGAGGCCGTGAGCCTCATGCGAGCGGTGGGCCGCCCCAACCTCTACGTGAAGATCCCTGCGACGAGGGCGAGCCTGCCGGCCATCACAGAAGCCCTCGCGCTCGGTGTGGACGTCAACGTCACGCTGATCTTCTCGGTCGAGCGGTACCGGGAGGTCATGGCGGCCTACCTCGCCGGCCTCGAGCGGGCACTCGACGCCGGCGTGCCACTGTCCGGAGTCCACTCGGTCGCGAGCTTCTTCGTCTCGCGGGTCGACGCGGAGGTGGACGAACGCCTCGAAGAGATCGGGTCGGACGAAGCGCTCGCCTTGCGGGGCAGGGCCGGTATCGCGAACTCGAGACTTGCCCATCAAGCATTCCGGGAGACGTTTGCCGGCCCGCGCTGGGAGCGCCTCGCGGCAAAGGGCGCTCGCGTGCAGCGGCCGCTGTGGGCATCGACGGGTGTGAAGAACCCGGCCTACCCGGACACGATGTATGTCACCGAGCTCGTGGCGCCCGGAACGGTCAACACGATGCCGGCGGCAACGCTGAACGCCTTTGCCGACCACGGCTCACTGCGCAGGGCGGACAACGGCGATGCCGTCACCGGCCGCGCCGAGGAGGCCCGCGAGGTGATCGACGCGATCACTGCCACCGGTGTCGATCTCGCAGAAGTCTTCACGTTCCTGGAACGTGACGGTGTTGATCGGTTCACCCGCTCCTGGGCGGAGCTGCACGAGACCGTCGGGCGCTCCATGGAAGAACCCGAGTAGGGGCGTGGGTACGCGAGGCCACACGAGATCGGACCCGAAGGGTGTCAGCACCAACCATGAATGTGGAGGAGGTCCACCGATGACCGCAACTCAGGACGGAACGGATCGCGTTTCGCCGTCGAGCCAGCCGTGGCTGCATCAGCACGGAGGAGGGGAGGTCCAGAAGTTCGGGACCGTCAAGCAGTTCCCCGTCGGATTGTCCTACGACGCGCGCATGTACGCGGGCCAGACGCTCAATCGGACACTGGCGGACACGCAGATTCTTTACGCGCTCTACAAGAAGAGTCACTGGAATGTCCGCGGCGCGACCTTCTACCAGCTCCACCTGCTGCTCGACAAGCACGCTGACGAGCAGCTCGCCCTCATCGACACGATCGCCGAACGCGTCCAGAGCCTGGGTGCGGTCGCGGTGGGCGATCCGCGCCACGCGGCTGAGCTCAGCGGCATTCCGCGACCGCCGGATGGTGTCGAGCAGGTTCCGGCGATGCTCTCCCGGTTGCTCGACGCGCACGAGCGCATCTTGATCGCAGCCCACAAGACGGCTGCCAAGAGCGCGGAGCTGGGCGACGACGGGACCAACGACCTGCTCGTCTCGCAGGTCATCCGTACCGGAGAGCTGCAGTGCTGGTTCCTGGCCGAGCATCTGGTCGACACGCCTCTCGTGCGCATCTGACGGCCCGGCCGTGCTGGTCACCGGCCCCGGTCTGCTCCGCACCGCATCGCCAGGCGGATGCCGATCCTGCGGACGGCAGCGTGCGGCGCCGGGGCACGGTGGGCGCCGCGTACGGCGCGCCGGCCGCGACATCGTCGAGGCCGCTGTCCCTCGTATCCGCACCATCTCCTGAGAAGGCGTCATGACCCAACTCGCCCCAGCCCCGGTGGCCAACCGAACGTGACCCGTCGTTCGGCGAAGGGCTCGGTGTTCCTCAAGATGCTGCGGACCACCGACCCCAAGGACATCGGCATCCTGTACCTGGTCACGTCGTTCGGGTTCTTCCTGGCCGGTGGCGTGATGGCGCTGCTGATCCGCGGCGAGCTCGCCGTGCCGGGCATGCAGTTCCTGTCCACCGAGCAGTACAACCAGCTGTTCACCATGCACGGCACGGCCATGCTGCTGATGTACGCGACCCCGATCCTGTTCGGCTTCGCGAACTACATCGTGCCGCTGCAGATCGGGGCCCCCGACGTCGCGTTCCCGCGGCTGAACGCCTTCTCGTACTGGCTGTTCCTGTTCGGCAGCCTGATCGTCCTGTCCGGGTTCCTCACACCTGGCGGGCCGGCGGGATTCGGTTGGTTCGCCTACGCGCCACTACATTCGGCGCAGTACTCCCCGGGGGCGGGTGGCGATTTGTGGGTCGCCGGTCTGATCGTGTCCGGTCTCGGCACGATCCTCGGTGCCGTCAACTTCATCACCACGATCGTCTGCATGCGTGCACCCGGCATGACGATGTTCCGGATGCCGATCTTCACCTGGAACATCCTCGTGACGGCGATCCTGATCCTGATCGCTTTCCCGGTGCTCACCGCCGGCCTGTTCGCGATACTCGCGGACCGGCACTTCGGTGCGCATGCGTTCGACCCGGCCAACGGCGGCGCGATCCTCTGGCAGCACCTGTTCTGGTTCTTCGGCCACCCCGAGGTCTACATCATCGCGATACCATTCTTCGGCATCGTCTCGGAAGTCCTTCCGGTGTTCAGTCGCAAGCCCGTGTTCGGCTACAAGGGCCTGGTCTACGCGACGATCGCGATCGGAGCGCTCTCCGTCGCGGTGTGGGCACATCATCTCTATGCCACGGGTGCGGTGCTGCTGGCCTTCTTCTCCTTCACCACGTTCTTGATCGCGGTGCCCACCGGCGTCAAGTTCGTGAACTGGATCGGCACGATGTGGAAGGGGCATCTGACCTTCGAGACGCCGATGCTGTTCGCCGTCGGATTCCTGGCGACCTTCCTGCTCGGCGGCCTCACCGGCATCCTGCTGGCCTCGCCGCCGCTGGACTTCCACGTCTCGGACACGTACTTCGTGGTGGCGCACTTCCACTACGTGCTGTTCGGCACGATCGTGTTCGCCACCTACGCCGGTATCTACTTCTGGTTCCCGAAGATGACCGGCCGGTTCCTGGACGAGACCTGGGGCAAGGTGCACTTCTGGCTGACGTTCGTCGGGTTCCACCTGACGTTCCTGGTGCAGCACTGGCTGGGTAACGAGGGCATGCCCCGCCGCTATGCCGACTACCTGCCGACCGACGGGTTCACGGTCCTGAACGCGATCTCCTCGATCGGCGCGTTCGTGCTGGGCGCGTCCACGCTGCCGTTCATCTGGAACGTGTTCCGCAGCTACCGCTACGGCCGGTCGTCACGGTGGACGACCCGTGGGGTTTCGGCAACTCGCTGGAGTGGGCCACGACCTGCCCGCCGCCGCGGCACAACTTCACCGAGCTGCCCCGGATCCGGTCGGAGCGTCCGGCGTTCGAGCTGCACTACCCGCACATGGTGGAGCGCTTCCGCCAGGAGGCGCACGTCGGTGGCAAGCCGTCCCCGTACGAGGTGGTGGCGCAGGCCACCGCGCGGGAGACGCAGCCCAACGACGACCCGAAGTCGCGCTGACCGCTCGCGTGCCGTCCGGGCTCTATGCGGTTCGATGCTATGTGTTTTTCCGGAACGCAATCCTGAGGAGGACCTTATGACCAGATCGCTGAGCGACATCCATGTCTCGGACGGCGACGCCGTGGCAACCAAGGATATTCCCACGGCGTTGACCGCGGGCGGCCTCGTGTACGACGACGGCGCCACCCAGATATTCGAACCCGCCGGCGCCACCATCTACGTCGAGCGGGGCCGGCCGACCGAGGGCGAATGGTATCTCGACGACGCAGGCCGCTTCTGCTCGTTCTGGCCTCCGAGCTATCGGGCGTGCTACGACCTGCGCTGGCTCGTCGAGGACGGCAGAATCATTGGGCTCCGATTTACGGAGCTCGGCGGCGGCTCCGGCTTCAATGGTCGTTACCGGTAAACGAAGCTGACCGGGCTCGACGCACGCGAACCAGTTTATTCACCACACGTTAGTACTCGCGGGGTGGTGGCGGTGTGCCCGACGGATCTAACGTCGCTCGTGGTGATGGACGAGCAGACGCCCCGGTTGCGGGCATCGCGGCTGGCCCATGTCGGTGACCTTGTCGCAGCGGCCCGTGACAAAGTCGGTGCCAGTCACCTTCGCGGGCGTGAAGTGTTCGACGAGCTGTGGCATCGACTGCGACTTGTGCACGGTACCTGTGAGCAAGTCGATGTAAAGGCGTGGACGGAGTATGTGGTCCGCCTCGACCGAGGGCTGGACGCAATCACCTACGAGCTCGCGCGGGTGAGCGAGCGCCCGCTGCCGGCCAGGCGGCCGACACCGTGCTCCACGTGCACGCAACCCGCCTCGAGATCGAGGGCTGGGTGCTCCGGCTCGACCATGCCCGGGACGGAGTCCGCGACGGGCAGTTCGCCACCCGACGACTGGTGGCGCGCGCAGAGCGGGACCTCGGCGAGTACCACCGGGGTCGGGTGACACGCGATGATCTCGACCGGATCTTGGACGAGGTTCGCGGCACAGCCCGCACCGAGCGGTGACTCCGGTGCCGTCGGCGGCCGGTCAGAGTGCGTTCGTGCTGCTGGGAACGGAACTGGTCCGGCTGGGTGGGACCTGTTCCGTGGGGCACCACCAGCTCGTGCGGCCGCGACGGTGCTACGGGACATCGGGGCGCCATCGTGCGGGCACCGGCCCCCGGGCCGGCGGTGGGGGATGAGGATGAGCGTGTGCACGCCGCCCAGCCGCAGGGCGTCGTGGAGGGCCTCCCGGACCGCCTCGAGCAGCCGGTGCCGCTCAGCAGGGCTGAGATCGTCGACTCCGCGGGCGGGGTGGAGCGCGGCGCGCCAGAGGATCTCGTCGGCGAGCAGGTTCCCGATCCCGGCCAGGGCCCGCTGGTCGAGCAGGCGCGCCTTGATCGGCGTGGTGCCGTGCGTGATGGCGGCGTGGAACTGCTCGTCGGTGACGGTGGCCGCGTCCGGGCCGAGATCGAGCGGGGGGTCGAGGCGGATCCGGCCCAGCCGACGGGGGTCGACCAGCATGAGCGTGCCGCCGTCGTCGAAGGTGAGGCGGAAGCGGGACCACCGGTAGTCGCCCGGTGCGCGGCGGCCCTCCCAGTAGTCGCCGCCGTCGATCTCGGTGCCGTCGCGTCGGCGATGACGATCTTCCCCGACATGCCCAGGTGGATCCCGAGCGGTGGTCCCTCGGCTGCCGAACCGTCCACAGGGGACGTGGGGCACCAGAGGGCCTTGCCGAGGCGGCATGCGGTGACGAACTGGCGCCCGACGAGCGCATCGCGGATCTGGCCCGGCGGGTGTGGTCGGCAGACGTAGGAGTCATTGTCGTCGACCGTGGTGATGCGCCGGCCCAGCGCCGCCCGCTCGATGACGGTCCTGGCCGACTCCACCTCCGGCAGCTCAGGCATGGGCCCACTGCTCGTCGCGGTCCATACCGACATCGACCAACACGGGGATGTGGTTCCTCTCAGACTCCGGCCTCGCGGCCGGCCGGATCGACGTCCGGCTGGAGGACCGCGTGCACGCGGGCGCGCAGTGCCGGGACGGCCTCTTCTGCGAACCACGGGTTGCGGATCTGCCAGCGGAAGTTCAGTGGTGAGGGGTGGACGAGGGGCATGAGGTCGGGGAGGTGGTCGCGGAACGCCCGGACCGTGTCGGTGAGGTTCGCTCCGGCGGACTCGGGCAGGTAGTGCTTCTGGGCGTGGCGGCCGATCAGGACGGTGAGCCGGACGTGCGAGAGCTCCGCGAGGAGCGGTGGGTGCCAGCGTGGTGCGAAGTCGCGCCGGGGCGGCAGGTCGCCGTGGGCGCCCTTGCCCGGGTAGTAGAAGTCCATCGGCAAGATCGCGAACAGTGTCGGGTCGTAGAACTGGTCGTCGGTGACCCCGAGCCAGCGCCGCAGCGTCACACCGCTCGGGTCGTTCCAGGGGATCCCGCTGCACTGCGCGCGTGTTCCCGGGGCCTGCCCGATGAGGACGATCCGCGCGGCCGGATGCGCGGTGTAGATCGGCTGCAGGCCCGCAGTGGTCGAGTCCCGGTTGGCCGGGTCGGCGATGATCTCCTCACGGATCCGCTGCAGCGCAGGACTCGTCTCCACCGCCGATCCGTCCATGGTGGCAATCGTCAGGTCAGCTGGGACGACGACTGCGACGCGACGTCACGGCGTCGCGGCAGCACCCAGCCCGGCGCGGGAAGTGGCAGGTGTAGCCGTGGGGGTAGCGCAGCAGGTAGTCCTGGTGTTCTGGCTCGGCCTCCCAGAACGGGCCGGCCGGCGTGACCTCGGTGACGGCCTTGCCCGGCCACAACCCGGAGGCGTCGACGTCGGCGATCGTGTCCTCGGCGACCCGGCGCTGTTCGTCGTCGAGGTAGAAGATCGCCGACCGGTAGGACGTTCCCACGTCGTTGCCCTGCCGGTTCGGGGTGCTGGGGTCGTGGATCTGGAAGAAGAACTCCAGCAGGTCGCGGTAGGTGGTGGCGGAGGGGTCGTAGGTGATCTCGATGGCTTCGGCGTGTGAGCCGTGGTTGCGGTAGGTGGCGTTGGGGGTGTCGCCGCCGGTGTAGCCCACGCGAGTGGACAACACGCCGGGCCGGGAGCGGATGAGGTCCTGCATCCCCCAGAAGCACCCTCCGGCGAGGACTGCCCGCTGCTGCTCGGTCATGGTTCGGGTCCTTTCTCGGTGCGGAATCGGTCGTGCTCAGGCGTCGTCGGGATCGCGCACGATGTGAATGGCTGCTTCCTCGGCGCTGGCTGCCCCGCCGTCTTTTCCGACGTCGACGGCGTTCAGGTAGGCGAAGTCGTCCCACTCGCCGGCAGGCTCGACGTCGACCAGGCGTCCCGAGCGAACGACGCCGACTTCGTCGTCGTACAGCTCGCCGTCGGTGCCGGCGGTGTCGCCGAGACCGTCGCCGTCATCGGTGTCCCTGACGTCGGGCAGCTCGCGTGCCAGGCGGCCGGCGAGGCTCTCGTGTTCGTGTGCCTCCCGCACCGTGACGCCGTAGTGCTCCCGCTCCCACGGTCGTTCGGGCACCGTGTAACCCTCGTCGAGGACATCGACCCCGCGACCTTCGAGGGTGTCGTCGTCTTCGAGCAGGCCGTTGTCGATGTCGACCCCGTCCACGCCGTCGCTGTCATCGCCCATGTCGTCCTCCTGTCGACGCGCCGGCCCGGGTGGTCAGGGCGGCATGCCGCCTCGTGCTGGGGTCCCCGGCCGGTCATCCCGAGAATCCGAACCGCTCGACCCTGATCCGTTCAGCGGGCACACCAGCGGCTGCGGCCAGCTGGGTGGCGGCATCGCAGAAGGCGGTGGACCCGCAGACGTAGACGTCCCGGTCTCCGTCCAGGGTGGTCGCGAGGTCCCGGGCCGTGAGACGACCCGGTTGACGCGCATGTCCGTCGGGGACGCTGCGCGTGAAGACGATCGAGGTGTCCGGTCCCTGGACCTCGGTGGAGTAGTACAGGTCCTCGGGGCCGCGTACCGAGACGACGAGGCGGAAGAGGTCCGGCTCGCCGAGCTTGCGGGCGTGGCGCAGCATCGACATCAGGGGCACGACCCCGGAACCGCCGCCCACTCCGAGCGCCGGCTTGAGATCCCAGGCGAAGTGGCCGCCGATCGGGCCCCGCACGTCGAGGGTGTCTCCCACCTCGACAGCCTCGTTGAGGAAGCCCGACACCTCGCCGCCCTGCAAGATCTCGACGGTGAGATCGAGCTCCGCCGCGTTCGACGGTGCGCTGGCGATCGAGTAGGACCGCTGCGCCCGGTACCCGTCCGGTGCGGTCAGGCGCACGACGACGTGCTGGCCCGCCCAGAACGAGCACGGCTCGGGCAGCATGAGGGTGAAGGTCTTCGCCGTGGGGGTCTCCTGGCAGATGCCGGTCACTTGGCCGACTGCCACGGTCCGGGGTGGGGCGGTCCTCCGGAAATGCTGGTCATCAATCCCCCTGATACCGCTGCTCGAGCCACGGATCACCCCGGTCGTGGTAGCCGCGCACCTCCCAGAAGCCCTGCTGGTCCTCGGCGAGCAAGGTCAGACCCGACACCCACTTCGCGCTCTTCCAGAAGTAGAGGTGAGGCACGAGCAGGCGCGCAGGGCCACCGTGGATGTCGGTCAGCGGTGCGCCGTTGACGTCCCACACGACCCAGGCCTTGCCGTCGGTGAGGTCCTCGAGCCGGAGGTTCGTCGTGTAACCGGTGTGGGATCTCGCCAGCGCGAACGTTGCGTCGTCGCGGACTCCCGCGGCGTCGAGGAGGGTGTCGACGGATACGCCGTCGAACCGCATGCCGAACTTCGACCAGGTGGTCACACAGTGGATGGCGCCCTCGTACCGAGAGGCCGGCAACGCGTGGATCTCATCCCAGTTCCAACGAACCGGCTTGTCGACGAGACCGTCGATCTCGAAGCTCCACCGGGCAGTGTCGATGGTGGGGGTCGACTCGGCGTGTAGGACTGGCCAGTTCATTCCGGCGTCGTACTGGCCAGGAGGAAGGCGCGAGTCGCGCGCGGCGCGGTGGCGACCGGAGAATCCCCTCGTCAACGCCATCTGAGCTCTCTTTCCGTCGTCGCCGGCCGCTCCAAGGCAAGCCTGGGCGTCCGGCAAGAAGGCCGGCTGCGGCCTGGACGGACCGAATATGGCTGCCGCAGTACTGGACTGTCAAGTCCGACTACGTGGGGCGGCGGGCCGGGGCGGCGGCTAGCTCACCGCCTCGGACGCGCGATCGCTGCGCGGCCGTCCGGCCTCGATGCTGTCGAGCGCGAGGTCCAGCGCAACCGCCATCGGACGTGCGCTGCGCGCCGCCTGGGAGAGCAGGTAGCCGCCCTGATACGCGGCCATGAGGCCGGTGGCGAGCTCGCCCGGGTCCGCCACGGCGTCGAGCTCACCCCGCTCCTGCATCCGCCTCAGCCCGGCCGCGAGATAGGATTCCCACGAGCGGAACGCGGCCTCGATCAGGATCCGGGCCGGTTCCGACCGGTCCGCGAGTTCGCTGGCCAGTGAACCGACTGCGCACCCATTGGCGCCGTGGGTTTCCTCGACGAACCGCACGACCGCGTCGCGCCACCGCCGCAGGTCGGCGACCGACGCCAGCCGCTCGAGGTAGGGCTCCTGGAACTCCAGCACCCGTGCGACCTGGAACTTGATGACGGCGGCGACCAGCGCCTCCTTGTCGGCGAAGTAGTGGTAGAGCTGCGACTTGCTCGTGCCCGACGCGTCGACCACCTGGTCCATGGTGGTGCCGGCAACGCCTGCGGCATGCATGAGATCCGCGGCTGCACGGACGATGCGATCCCGGGTCAACGCTCCACGCGCGGTCAGGCGCCGCACCCGAGACGGGGCTCCGACACTAGTCACGGCGGTCATGCTAGTCCGACTGCAGACCAACTAGTTCGTTCGAGTTGTCGCGATGAGAGGCACTCTGTCCGAGTAGTGGCGCGATCCGCGGCCAGTAACTGGACCGGTTCGTCTGTACTGGTTAGCATTCGGTCGGTGCCCAGAGATGATGCCGTGGAGGATGCCCCGCGGTGGACTGACCGGGGCGCGGCGACGCGTGAGCGGATCGTGCGTGCTGCTGCCTGCATCGACTTCAGCCGGGGGATTGCCGGAACGAGCATCGAGCAGGTCCTCAGTGCGTCCAACGCCAGCCGCTCGCAGCTCTACCGCTACTTCTCCAACAAGGAGGAGGTGATCGAGGCGGTGGTCGAGTTCCAGGTGAGCGCCGTGCTCGCCCACCAACGGGCGCTGCTCGAGAGCGTGGACTCCCTCGGAGGACTGCGCGGGTGGGCCGATGCCGTCGTGGCCATGAACCAGACGGGGGTGGGAGTCGCTGGTTGCCGGCTCGGTGTACTGGGCGGCCAGCTGGCCGGCTGGTCCGGCGCCGCACGGGCCACGCTCGAGGATGCTTTCCGGACGTGGGAGTCCTACCTCGCCGCCGCACTTCGTCGCATGCAGGAGCGCGGCGAGCTCGACGCCGAGGCCGACCCGGCCGAACTCAGCACCGGGATCATGGCCGCTCTGCAGGGCGGGCTGCTCCTGGCCCGGGCCGCACGCAGTCAGCTGCCGATGCGGACAGCCCTGGGCCTTGCCGTCGACGGAGTGGCGCTCGCCGCGGCGCGTGCAGCCCGCGCCGAGCTGGGTGCTGCGCTGAGCTCGGGAGCATGCTCGTGATCAGGACTCCGGCTCCGGGCGGTCACGGCAATGAGCCATCGGGTTGCGTCGCAGCCGCTGCTCGGAGTGGTCAGCCCGCGTCGTCCTGACCCTCAGCGGGCGGAGGACGCCGGACCTCGTCCGATCGATAACAGTCTAGGCGGTCCACTTTCGGTCGAAGGGTCGGGAGGTCCTCGAGGGGTCTGCCGTCAGTCGGTGGCTGCCGGTGACGCCGCAGCGGCCCGGGGTCTCGGCCCGAGCCACTGGTGCTCAGAGCAGGCGTCTCACCTGCGGTTCCAGGAACATTGTGGCTACGGGTGGTAGTGCGCTCGGTCGGTGATTGCGGAGGGCTGTGTCCGGTCGTGGCTTCCTGCGGGAGCGGGCTTGCGGGCGGCAGGCACAGCTGAAAGTAGGACTTGACAGTACAGTTCAGGTCCCACATAGTTGGTCCTCCGCAGTCGGCACACCCCGGCGGACCGAAGAGTCGAGTCCTGAGCCCGACGGATGACGCCCGAGCCAGGGGCGGTCCCACCAGGGGTCTGACCGGTCACGACGCGCGCAGCAGGAGACCTCATGCATGGCGGGATCGATGACGGCAGACCCCGCGAACTCCTGGTGGAGTCGAGCCCCGGCCACGGCAAGCACAAAATCGGAAGTGTTCATACCTGAACGGAGTTGTTCGCGTGGCTACGGACTTTGAAGGCGACAAGATCGTCGTGATCGGCGGCTCCAGCGGCATCGGTCTCAAGACCGCGGAGGACGTGATCGCGGAGGGCGGCAGCGCGGTGATCGTCAGCCGCCGGGGTCGCAAACTCGACGACGCCGTGGCAGGCCTGTCGCGCTCCGGCAGTGCGTGGTCGATCGCGGCCGACCTGACCGACTGGAATCAGGTAGTCGAGGCGCAGAAGCAACTGGCGGAGAACCACTCCGACGCCACCCTTCTCGTCAACTCGGCGGGGCTCGTCCGGCTCAAGACCTTCGTCGACCACGAGGTAGCCGACTACGACTCCTACCACGACCTCAACAGGGCGATCTTCTTCCTCACCCAGACCGTCGTCCGAGGTATGGTCGCCGGCGGTCAGGGCGGCGCGATCGTGAACGTGGGCGCCATGTGGGCGCACCAGGCCCTCGCCGCGACACCGTCGTCGGCGTTCTCGATGGCCAAGGCGGGCCTGCATGCACTGACCCACAACCTCGCTATCGAACTCGCCGGCGAGGGCATCCGGGTGAACGCCGTGGCTCCGGCCGTCACCAATACACCGCATTTCGACTGGCTTCCCGCCGAGCAGCGGGAAGCCACACTGCAACAGATGGCCGGCCTGCACCCACTCGGCCGAGTCGGCACCCCACAGGATTTGGCCTCCGCGATCACCTTCCTCCTCTCGTCGGCCTCGAGTTGGATCACGGGTGCCATCCTCAACGTCGACGGCGGGGTCATGGCGGGCCGCAACTAGTGGCCCGACAAAGGTAGAGCAGTGGTCTCGACGGCCGATTCGAGATCACAGCGAATCGCCCCTGGGTGCGGCCGTCATCATCGAACAGCACGGGAGTCAGGATGTCTGGGAACCGCTTCATCGACGACGCCATCAACCGCAGCGCCGAAACCGCAGATGATCGCGCCAAGCTCACCAGTATGGTTGCCGAAGCCGGCACCGGTACACCGACGAGCACGACTGAAGAAGGCGGGCCGAGTGACAGTTCGATCCTGAACTTCGCGCTCAACCTGGAGTACCTTGAAGCCGAGTTCTACCTGCGTGGCGCAACAGGCCAGGGGTTGCCTGACGACATGGTAGGTGGGACGGGGAGGCCCGGCGGGGTGTCCGGCGGCCGTCAGGTCGACTTCCGTAGTCCTTTGATCAAGAACATCGCCCGCGAGATCGCCATGGACGAGCGAGCCCACGTTGCGTTCCTCCGCGACGCACTCGGTGACGCGGCCGCTGCGCGTCCACGGATCTCCCTTGACCACAGCTTTACCGCTGCGGCGACCGCGGCCGGATTGATCAAGCCCGGGGAGGTCTTCGACGCCTATGCGAATGACCGCAACTTCCTTTTTGCGGCGTTCCTCTTCGAGGATGTCGGGGTCACCGCTTTCAAGGGTGCGGCCCCGTTCATCTCCAACAAGACTTACCTGGACGCGGCAGCCGGTCTGCTGGCTACCGAGGCCTACCACGCCGGGGTGGTGCGGGCCACGCTGTTCAGCGAAGGGCTCGTGGATGACTCGGTGTTCGACGTCGTGCACAAGATTTCCGCGGTTCGTAACGCGGTCAGTGGGCCCGCTGATGATGATCAGGGTCTCGGCACGAAGGAGGAGGCCAACCTCGTTCCCACCGATGAGTACGGCCGTGTATTCGGCAGAAGCGCTGCGGAGATCCTCAACATCGTCTACCTCGATCCCCGAGCGGGTTCCTCCGGCGGCTTCTACCCGGATGGACTCAATGGGGACATCGTCCAGGGTGCTGGGTCGGCCGCGAGCTAGTTTCTTCCTCCAACGAATCGGATACTGTGCACGTGCCACCGGTCGCAGGTTCTGGCGACGGAGTACGCCAGGCCGATCTTCGGTCCGGCCGGCGGCCGCTCGCCCGGCTTCCGATTGCAGTGGAATGACGAGGGTTACCTCGTCGCCAGGGGCGACTTCGCTGCGCCCATGGGACCGGTGTTCTGGGAGCGGAGGGTACAACCCGTGAGCGAGCTTGCGAGCGCGCCATCGGCACAGCGTCCGGCGAAGCCGGACGAATCAGCCGGCCGGGTGGGCAACAGCGAGGCCGTGCGATGAGCGCCCTCACGACCCCGACCGCCTCTGGTGTCAAGACCAAGGTAGTCGGTGCGCTCGACGAGCTGGACCAGCGCTACCACCCGGCTCGCCTGCGGAAGCAGTTCAACAAGGTCTTCCCGACCCACTGGGTGTTCCTGCTGGGCGAGGTCGCGCTCTACAGCTTCATCGTGCTGCTGCTGTCGGGCACCTACCTGGCGCTGTTCTTCGACCCCTCGATGGAGGAGGTCGTCTACGACGGCCCGTTCGACAACCTGCGCGGCATCCACATGTCGCGGGCCTACGAGAGCGCCCTGGGGATCTCGTTCGAGGTGCGTGGTGGGCTGTTCGTCCGCCAGGTGCACCACTGGGCGGCGCTGCTGTTC
>MKJV01000147.1 GCA_001942185.1 Pseudonocardia sp. CNS-004 | reverse complement strand
CGACCGCCGCGCCTGGCGCGGGTCAGGCCGCCGTGCTGGTCGACGTCGGCCGAGCCCACCGCCGCCGCCACGCTGCTGCAGTCGGCCGCGGCGGAGCTACCGCGCCCTGCAGCGCCCGGCTCGCGGCGCCCGCGCCGCCACGGCAGCCGAGTTGGGGGACGCCGAGGGCGCACGTCGCGCGATCGCCGTGGCCGACACCGCGGCCCCACCCGCCCTCGTCGAGCTCGCCGACCTCGACCGCTGGCACGGCCATGCGCTCGCCGTCCTCGCGACCCGGCCGCAGCCGAGCCGCTGCGCCGCGCTCTTGCCGCCCCACCCCGCTCGGTTCGCCACCGGGCCGCCGTGCACGCCGACCTCGCGCTCACGCTCGCCTCCGAGCACCCCGACGACGCGGCACCCACGCCCGGGTGGCCCGCGATCTCGCCGAGCGCATCGGCTCGGCCCGCACCGAGGCCCGCTTGAACACCCTCCGCGACTTCACCCATCCAGGGCCGGCGTCGCACAAGGACGCCCTCGTGTGAAGCCCACGGTGGGTGTGTGGAGCGGCCCCACTACCGCCCTTGGCCCAGCCGGGCGGTGAGCTCGTCTGCTGCCGTGTAAGGGTCGAGTTCGCCCGCCAGCACCCGCTCCGCGAGCTGTCGCAGCCCGGCTGCACCCCGGACGTCGCCGATGCGGCTGCGGTGCTGGTCGAGCGCGATGGCCTCGATCTCGGCCTCCGCCCTGGCCCGCCGCCTGCGGGTGCGTTCCCCGCGGGCGTCGAGCCAGTCCCGGTGGGCGTCGAGCGCGGCCACCAGGTCGTCCACGCCCTCGCCGCGGGCGGCCACGGTGCGCACCACCGGCCTGCGCCATGCGTCCTCGGCGCCCTGGCCGCCGAAGGCGAGCATCTGCCGCAGGTCGCGCACGGTCTGCCCGGCGCCGTCCCGGTCGGCCTTGTTCACGACGAACACGTCGGCGATCTCGAGGATCCCGGCCTTCGCGGCCTGCACGCCGTCGCCCATCCCCGGGGCGAGGAGGACCACGGTGGTGTCGGCGAGCGCCACGACCTCCACCTCGGACTGGCCGACGCCCACGGTCTCGACGAGCACCACGTCGCACCCCGCCGCGTCGAGCACGCGCAGTGCCTGCGGGGTGGCCCACGCCAGCCCGCCGAGGTGGCCACGGGAGGCCATCGAGCGGATGAACACGCCGTCGTCGGTAGCGTGCTCGCTCATCCGCACCCGGTCGCCGAGCAGTGCGCCACCGGAGAACGGCGAGGACGGGTCGACGGCGAGCACCCCGACCTTGCGGCCCTGCCGCCGCAGGTGGCCGACCACCTCGGAGGTGGTGGTCGACTTGCCTGCGCCCGGCGGCCCGGTCACGCCCACGACGTGGGCGCGTCCGGTGTGGGGGCCGAGCGCGGCCGCCACCTGGCGCAGCGCGCGGTCGGCACCGTCCTCGACGAGCGAGATCAGCCGTGCCACGGCGAGCTGCTCGCCGCGGCGGGCGCGCTCGACCAGCTCGGGGACGTCGGCCCGCCGCGGCATCGGTACGGGTGGGCGCTGCTCAGCTCGCCGCCGGCACGCGGATGATCAGGGCGTCGCCCTGACCGCCTCCACCGCACAGCGCGGCGGCACCGACTCCCCCACCCCGACGACCGAGCTCGAGGGCCAGGTGCAGGGCGATACGGGCGCCGGACATGCCGATCGGGTGGCCGAGCGCGATCGCGCCGCCGTTGACGTTGACCTTCTCGGCGTCGATTCCCAGCTTCTTCGTGGACACCACGCCCACGGCCGCGAACGCCTCGTTGATCTCCACGAGGTCGAGGTGGGCGGGCGCGATGCCCTCCTTCGCGCAGGCGGCCGTGATCGCGTTGGCCGGCTGCTCGTGCAGGCTCGCGTCCGGGCCCGCCACCACGCCGTGCGCGCCGATCTCGGCGATCCAGGACAGGCCCAGCTCCTCGGCCTTCGCGCGGCTCATCACCACCACGGCCGCGGCGCCGTCGGAGATCTGGGAGGACGAGCCCGCGGTGATCGTGCCGTCGGAGGAGAACGCGGGGCGCAGCTTCGCGAGGCTTTCCGCGGTGGTGTCGCCGCGCACACCCTCGTCGGTGTCGACGACGAGCGGGTCGCCCTTGCGCTGCGGCACGGTGACGGGCGCGATCTCGGCCGCGAACGTGCCGTCGGCGGCGGCCTTGGCGGCGAGCTGGTGGGAGCGCGCGGAGAACGCGTCCTGGTCCTCGCGGGTCACACCGTGGCGGGCGTGAACTTCTCGGTGGACGCGCCCATCGGCAGCTGGTCGAACGCGCAGAACAGACCGTCGTGGGACATGTGGTCGAGCATCGTCACGTCGCCGAACTTGAACCCGGCCCGCGACTTGGGCAGCAGGTGCGGCGCCTGCGTCATCGACTCCTGCCCACCCGCGACCACGATGTCGAACTCGCCCGCTCGGATGAGCTGATCGGCAAGCGCGATCGCGTCGAGCCCGGACAGGCACACCTTGTTGATCGTGAGCGCCGGCACGTCCATCGGGATGCCTGCGCCCACCGCCGCCTGCCGGGCCGGGATCTGCCCCGCGCCCGCCGTGAGCACCTGCCCCATGATCACGTACTGGACCTGGTCGGGCGCCACTCCGGCGCGCTCCAGGGCGGCCTTGATGGCAACGGAGCCCAGCTGGGCGCCGCTGAAGTCCTTCAAACCACCCGACATTCTGCCCATCGGTGTGCGGGCCCCGGCGACGATCACGGATCCGGACACGACTGACCTCCATCGGCTGCGCTGGCGGGCGACTCGACCATACCCGCGGGTAGCCCCCTGCGCGGCCGTGACAACTCGCACAGCTGCCCGTCGTGAGCTGCGGCGGTTACATTCCGGAGATGGGAGAACACACGGTCCTCGCGGTCGACCACGTCGGTATCGCGGTGGCGGACCTCGACGTCGCGATCGAGTGGTACGCCTCCACCTTCGGACTGGTGGCGACGCACACGGAGACCAACGAGGAGCAGGGCGTCCGCGAAGCGATGCTGTCCGCTCCCGGTGACGCGGGCGCGCCGTCCAGCTGCTCGCGCCGCTGCGCGCCGACTCGGCGATCGCGAAGTTCCTCGACCGCAGCGGGCCGGGGATCCAGCAGCTGGCCTACCGGGTGGCCGACGTCGACGCGAGCTGCGCCGCGCTGCGCGAGAAGGGGCTCCGCCTGCTCTACGACGAGCCGCGCCGCGGCACCGCGGGTTCGCGCATCAACTTCGTGCACCCGAAGGACGCGGGCGGCGTGCTCGTCGAGCTGGTGGAGCCTGCCGACGACCACTGACGTGTGCACCGTCACGCGGCGGGATCATGCAGGTCACGGTTACCCTACCGCCCAGTAACCGGCAGTCACGACTCGAGCCAACGGAGGCCAGCCGTGCGGGAGATCCGCGACGCCATCCTCGCCGAGCAGTACGACGCCCTCGCCGGGCTGGACGTGCCCGACCACTACCGGGGCGTCACGGTGCACGCCGACGAGGCCGAGATGTTCGCCGGCATCCCCACGCGGGAGAAGGATCCGCGCAAGAGCCTCCACCTGGACGAGGTGGCCACCCCCGAACTGGGCCCGGGCGAGGCGGTCGTCGCCGTCATGGCCAGCGCCATCAACTACAACACGGTGTGGACGTCGATCTTCGAGCCGATGTCGACGTTCGCGTTCCTGCGCCGCTACGGGCGGCTCTCCGAACTGACGAAGCGCCACGACCTGCCCTACCACGTGGTGGGGTCCGACCTCGCGGGCGTCGTCCTGCGCACCGGACCCGGCGTCACCCGCTGGAAGGCGGGCGACCGGGTGGTGGCGCACTGCCTGTCCGTCGAGCTGGAGAGCCCCGACGGCCACGACGACACGATGCTCGACCCGGAGCAGCGCATCTGGGGCTTCGAGACCAACTTCGGTGGGCTCGCCGAGCTCGCGCTGGTCAAGTCCAACCAGCTCATGCCGAAGCCGGCCCACTTGACGTGGGAGGAGGCGGCCTGCCCCGGGTTGGTCAACTCCACCGCCTACCGCCAGCTCGTCTCCCGGCACGGCGCCGACATGAAGCAGGGCGACACCGTGCTGATCTGGGGTGCGTCGGGCGGCCTGGGCTCCTACGCCACCCAGTACGCGCTGAACGGCGGCGCGATCCCGGTGTGCGTGGTCTCGTCCCCGCAGAAGGCGGAGCTCTGCCGCCGCATGGGCGCCGAGCTGATCATCGACCGCACCGCGGAGGACTACCGGTTCTGGAAGGACGAGCACGCCCAGGACCAGCAGGAGTGGAAGCGTTTCGGCGCTCGGATCCGGGAGCTCACCGGGGGTGACGACCCGGACATCGTGTTCGAGCACCCCGGGCGCGAGACGTTCGGCGCGAGCGTCTACGTCACGCGCAAGGGCGGCACGATCGTGACCTGCGCGTCGACGTCGGGCTACGAGCACAGCTACGACAACCGCTACCTCTGGATGAACCTCAAGCGGATCATCGGCTCGCACTTCGCCAACTACCGGGAGTCGTTCGAGGCGAACCGGCTGATCGACAAGGGTCTGATCCACCCGACGCTGTCGAAGGTGTACCCGCTCGCGGAGACCGGGCAGGCCGCGCTCGACGTCCACGGCAACACCCATCAGGGGAAGGTGGGCGTGCTCGCACTGGCCCCACGGGAGGGTCTGGGTGTCACCGATCCGGAGAAGCGGGACCGGCATCTGGACGCGATCAACCGCTTCCGTGGGGTCTGAAGGCCCCGCCACCACCCACACGGGTGAGGCTGTTCACCCTCTGCATGCGCAGCCGACCACCCTCTGAGTCGCGCCCGGTACGGTGACAACATGGCCGGGAACCCCTCACCACCCCCGTCCGACGCCGGCTTCGAGGTTGTCCGAAGGGGGTACGACCAGGGGCAGGTCGACGCCCATCTACGCAGGCTCGACGCCGAAGTGAGCATTCTGGTCGCCGATCGCGATGCCGCGCTCGCCCAGGCGGTGCAGCTGGCGCGGGAGCTGGACGAGGCCCGGGTGCGGGCGGAGAAGCTGCGGGCCCAGGTCCGCACGCTGGCGAGCCCGAGCCAGAGCCCACAGGGCACCACCGAGCGGATCCGCTCGATGCTGCGCCTCGCCGAGGACGAGGTCGCCGACATGCTCTCGCGTGCCGAGACGGAGGCGAACCGGCGCACGAAGGAGGCCGAGGCCCAGGCCGCGCAGGCGCTGGCCGCCGCGCAGGAGGACGCCGACACCATCCGCCAGGAGGGGCGCACCGAGGCGGAGAAGATCCGGCAGGAGATCGAGGAGGAGCGGGCGGCCTTCGAGCTGGAGCGCGCCGTCGCCCTGGAACGGCTGGCCGCCGAGCGCACGTCCACCGAGGCCGACCTCGCCGCTCGCGTCGAGGCCGCCGAGGAGGCGCGCAGCAGGGCGTGGACGGAGTCGGAGGCCCGCCGCAAGCTGGTGGAGGAGGACTTCTCCATCGCGATGGACCAGCGGCGCGCCGAGTCGCTCGCCGCGCTCGCGGCGAAGCACTCGGCGGCGCTGCGCGAGGCCGAGGAGCTGCGCGAGGCCGCCTCCACCCAGGCGCGCGAGATGGTCGACGCGGCCGAGGAGCAGGCCCGCGCACGCATCGCGGAGGCCCAGCATCGGGTCGACGTGCTGGTCGAGGCCCGGGCGCGCGTGGCCGAGCAGCTCGGTCGCACCGACGCGATGCTGCAGCACACCCTCGGCACCCTCGCCCTGCCGCCCGAGGAGCTCGTCCACTCCACCACCGATGACGGCCCGTCGGGCGCCGACCCGTCGGACGTCGCGGCGGACGCCGCGCCCGAGGCGGAGCCGGTCGATGCCGGCGACCCCGAGACGAACGGGCGCACGCCGGAGGAGCCCACGAGCCCCGCCCCGGGCGCCGGGCAGCGTCCCGCAGGCGGCAGCGCCGCACGACGGCCGGTTCGACCCGCCGCTGATCCGGTCCGCCGGCCTGGCCGCTACCTGCCGCCCGGCCTGCGCCGCGCCCGCGCCGCCCAGCAGGCCGTGTGCCAGTGCCTGCGGTCGGCCACCGAGCCCAGCTCGTCCGCGGGCCAGGCCACGACGTGCCCGGTGCCGGCGCGGATGAGCTGGTCACAGCCGGGGCAGCGGTAGTCCTTGCCGGAGGACGACCCCGCCACCGTGCGCACGACCCAGTCGCCGTCGGGCGCGACTCGCGGCGGGTGACGGCGGCCGACCGCAGCGGCACGTGCTCCGGTCGGCGGTGGCGGTTGGAACGGCCCACTGGTTCTAGCGGCCGTTGTAGTCCCGGAAGCCGTGGCCGGACTTGCGTCCCAGCCTACCGGCGGTGACCAGGTGTTCCAGTAGTGGCGCCGGCGCGTACCCGGAGAGCCGGAACTCCTGGTAGAGCGTGCGCTCGATGGCCAGCGACACGTCGAGACCCACCACGTCGAGCAGCTCGAACGGGCCCATCGGGAGCGCGCAGCCGGTCTTCATCGCGGCATCGATGTCGTCGGCCGTGGCGTAGTGCGCCTCGAGCATCTTCACCGCGTCGTTGAGGTACGGGAAGAGCAGG
This sequence comes from Pseudonocardia sp. CNS-004, assembly GCA_001942185.1. GTDB lineage: Bacteria > Actinomycetota > Actinomycetes > Mycobacteriales > Pseudonocardiaceae > Pseudonocardia. The sequence continues at coordinate 21,298 of MKJV01000147.1, read as the reverse complement.
CGTTGACGATGAACCCGGCCCGGTCCCCGCACGAGACCGCGACCTTGCCGAGCCGCTCGCAGATCGCGATCGCGGTGGCGGTGACGTCGGCGGCCGTGGTGATCGTGGAGACCACCTCGACCAGCTTCATCACCGGAGCCGGGTTGAAGAAGTGCAGGCCAAGCACGTCCTGCTGGCGGGTGGTGGCCGCGGCGCACTCGACGACGGGCAGCGAGGACGTGGTGGTGGCGAGGATCACGCCCGGCTTGCAGATCTCGTCGAGCGCGGCGAACACGGCCCGCTTGACGTCGAGCTCCTCGGCAACGGCCTCGACCACGAGGTCGACGTCAGCGAAGTCCTCCAGCCGGGTGGTGGCGGTGATCCGACCGATCGTGGCGTCCCGCTCGGACTCCTCGAGCTTGCCGCGCACCACGGCCTTGTCCAGCGACTTGCGGATGCCCGCGAGCGCGCCCTCGACCTTCGACTCGCTGCGCCCGCGCACCAGCACGTCGAATCCCGCCTTCGCGAACACCTCGACGATGCCCGACGCCATCGTGCCCGTGCCCACCACACCGACCCGCTGCACCTCGCGCACCGGCACGTCCGCGGAGATCTTCGAGGCCGGGGTGAGCGCGTCCGGAACCACCTCGGAGCTGTGCGGCTTGGCGTAGGAGTAGAAGCCCCGCCCGGTCTTGCGCCCGCGCAGACCCGCGGTGGTCATCTGCTTCAGGATCGGCGCCGGCGCGTGCAGCGGGTTGCGCGACTGCCGGTACATCGTGTCGAGGATCTCGTAGGACGTGTCGAGCCCGATGAGGTCCAGCAGCGCCAGCGGGCCCATCGGGTAGCCGCAGCCGTAGCGCATGGCGGCGTCGAGGTCCTCACGCGTGGCGTAGCGCTCCTCGTACATCCGCGCGGCGTGGTTGAGGTAGCCGAAGAGCAGCGCGTTGGCGATGAACCCGGCGCGGTCACCGATGACCACGGGAACCTTGTCCAGCGACGCCACGAACGACTGGGCGTCCTCGATGACGTCCGGCTCGGTGACGACCGTGCGGACGAGCTCCACGAGCTTCTGCACCGGAGCCGGGTTGAAGAAGTGCATCCCGACGACCTTGCCCGGCCGCCCGGTCCGCACGGCCAGCTCCGTGACCGACAGCGAGGACGTGTTGGACGCGATGATCACCTCGGGGCGGCACACGCGGTCGAGCTCACCGAGCACGTGCGACTTCAGGTCCAGGTGCTCCGGCACCGCCTCGACCACGAGGTCGGCCTCGGCGAGGTCGGCGAGCGACGTGGTGGTGATGACGCGGCCGAGCAGCTCGTCTGCGGCCTCCTGGGTGAGCTTGCCGCGCCCGACGGCCCGCGCGGTGGACGTCTCCAGGTGTGCCCTGCCGCGCTCCACGGCCTCGGCGTCGACCTCGGCCGCGAGCACCCGCAGACCGTTGCGGGCGAACACCTCGACTATGCCCGCGCCCATCGTGCCCAGGCCGACCACTCCGACCGTCCGGAACTCGCGCACGCTTTGGCCTCCCGCTTCCCCGAGGGACGAATCGCAGCGATCCTCCCATCCGGAGAGCGACCGCGAAGTGTGACAGCTACCTCCCGTGACGGACGCGCACGAGGCCGACCAGCGCCTTCATCGTGCGCACACCACGGGAGAAGCTGGTGACCGGTACGGGAAGCGGGAACCGCTGGCTCGCGACGGCCTGCGGACGGGCGAACTCGCGCAGCCCGTCCTCGCCGTGGATGCGGCCGAACCCGGAGTCGCCCACTCCCCCGAAGGGGAGGCCCGGGATGCCGGCGAACGAGATCACGCCGTTGACGGCGACCATCCCGCAGCGCAGCCGCCCGGCGATCTCCTCGCCGCGGGCCCGCGAGAACACGGACGCGCCGAGGCCGTAGGCAGTGGCGTTGGCGCGCCGCACCGCCTCGTCGACGTCCGGCACCTGTTGACCACGAGGAGCGGACCGAACGTCTCCTCCGTGACCGCGCTGCTGTCCTCGGGGACGTCGACGATCACGATCGGCTCCACGAACGGCGGGTGCACCGACTCGGCGCCGCCGACGACGGCCCGCCCACCGCGGGCCAAGGCGTCCTCGACGTGCCGGCGCACGATGTCGACCTGGGCCGACATCGTCATCGGCCCGTACGCACCACCGGACCCGGCCCGCAGCCCCCGCGACTTCGCGACGACCTTCTCCGTGAACTCCTCGGCGACCGCGTCCAGCACGTAGACCCGCTCCACCCCGGCGCACGTCTGGCCCGCGTTCGACATGCCGCCCCACACGGCCGCGTCGGCCGCGGCGTCGAGGTCCGCGTCGGCGTCGACGATCATCGGGTCCTTGCCGCCGCACTCGACGAGCACCGGTGTCAGGTTCTGCGCGCAGGCCGCCATCACCCGCTTCCCGGTGGCCGTCGATCCGGTGAAGGCGATCTTCCCGATGCCGGCGCCCGGCACAGCGCGGCGCCCGTATCCCCGAACCCGGTGACGACCTGCAGCACCGGACGCCCGTCGACGATCTCGGCGAACGTGTCGGCGAGCGCCACCCCGACGCCGGGCGTCAGCTCGCTGGGCTTGAAGACCACGGCGTTCCCGGCCGCCAGCGCGTACGCGATCGACCCCATCGGCGTGAACACCGGGTAGTTCCACGGGCCGATCACCCCGATCACCCCGTAGCCGGTACACGACGCTCGCCGCCTGGTTGCCCATCAGCAGGCCGGGCGCGACCTTGCGGCGGCCGAGCACCTTCTCGGCGTGCTTGGTCGCCCAGTCGAGGTGGTCGATCGCGAGTACAAGCTCGAGGCGCGCGTCGTCGAGCGGCTTGCCGGTCTCCTCGACCACGATGTCGGCGAGGTCGTCCAGCATGCGCACGAGCACCGCGCGCCACGCGTCGAGGTGCCGCTTGCGCTCGGCGGCCTCGAGCCCGCCCCACCACTCGGCCGCCCGAGGCCCCCCTGGCCACCGCGGCGCGCACCGCGGCCTCCCCGTGCACGGGGTGCGTGCGACGACGTCGCCGGTGCGCGGGTCGAGGGACTCGAAGGTCACCGGGGCGGGTGCTTCGGTGGCGGTCATTACCCAAGAGTAGGGCGCGCCGGCCGACCCGCACAGGCCGACGAGGGCCCGCCCGGGCCTACCCCTCCCGCGGTGGTGGGATCGGACCAGCGGGCGGAACCCTCACCTCGCACGGGGCGTGCGCTCCGACCAATCGACGGTCCGTCGTCACGAGCGCACAGCCCAGCTCGTCGGCCAGCGCGACGTACAGCCCGTCGGTCACTCGGATGTGCTCGCGGAGGGCGAACGCGCGCCGGATGTGCGCAGCGGGCGGAGGGACCAGCCGCTGGGGCAGATCGAGTGCCTCATCGAGGGCGTCGCGTGCCACCTCAGGAGTCAGGACCGCACTGCGTACGAGACGGGCCAGCGCGGAGAGCACCTCGCCGGGCTGGTGGGCGGGCGCAGCGATCTCCTCGCCGTCGATCTGCCCGACAACCCACTCGGAGCCGCGCTGGTCCAGTACGAGATCGACCAACGCCGACGCATCGAGCACGATCACGTACCGAACTCCTCGCGGACCTCGTCGAGGAGCGCCGCCGTGTCGATCTCCTTGTCGACCCGACGCGGCCGGGCTCGTACCCGCGCCACCCACTCCTTGCGCTCCGAGGTCCGGACGGCGCGCTCAACGGCCTCCTGGGTCAGCGCCGAGAGCGAGAGCTTCCGTTCCTGGGCTGCCCGGTAGAGATCGTCCGGGAGGTAGACGCTGACCTTGGGCATACCCCCAGTGTACCCCCAAGGCCTTCAGAACAGGAGCAGGTCGTCGCGCTGCATCCCGCGCAGGGCGTCGTAGTCGACGGTGACGCAGCGGATGCCCCGGTCCTCGGCCAGCGTGCGCGCCTGGGGCTTGATCTGCTGCGCCGCGAACACCCCGGCCACCGGCGCGAGCAGCGGGTCGCGGTTCATCAGCTCCAGATAGCGCGTGAGCTGCTCGACACCGTCGATCTCGCCACGGCGCTTCACCTCCACGGCCACCGAACCGCCCTCGGCGTCGCGGCACAGCAGGTCCACGGGCCCGATCGCGGTCATGTACTCGCGGCGCACGAGCGTGAAGCCCTCACCGATCGTCGCGGGATGGGCGGCGAGCAGCTCCTGCAGGTGTGCCTCGACCCCGTCCTTCACCAGCCCCGGGTCGACGCCGAGCTCGTGCTTCGAGTCGTGCAGCACCTCGTCGATCGTGATCACGAGCGACTCGTCGGCCTTGTTGCGCACCGTCCACACGCCCGGCTGCTCCTCGAGCCAGCACGGCGGGCTCATCCAGTTCAGGGGCTTGTAGGCGCGGTCGTCGGCGTGGACGCTGACAGAGCCGTCGGCCTTGACGAGAAGCAGCCGCGGAGCCATGGGCAGATGGGCCGTGAGCCGCCCGACGTAGTCGACCTGGCACCGAGCGATGACGAGACGCACGGGTGGGAGCGTAGGGGCTCCCACCCGAACGCCGGCACGGTGGCGTTACCGGCGCATCGCGCCGTGCCGATCTTCGGGGCGCGGGGCGTTGCGGGACGCCAATGCCTGGCCCGCCCTCGCCAGTGCCGTCCGGAGACCTTCCGGGCTCAGGGCCTCCACCTCACCGCCCAGCGCGGTCAGCTGGCCCGCCGCGACGTCGATGGCCTCGACGTCGAGCTCCAGCCCGCGCCAGCCCTCCGCATCCGGCGGATCCGCCTGCGCGATCGCCTTCAGCGCCGCGTCGTGGTCGACGGCATGCGGAAGGATCTTCAGCCCGCGCGGGCCCACCCGCAGCCGCACGGTGGCGCGCAGCATCTGGCTCTCGAACCGGCCGGCCGCGCCGGTCCACCACTCGGCGAGATCGAAGTCGTCGGGCCGCTCGAAGCGCTCACCCGTCGGCTCGGCGGCGGCGATGCGGTCGACGCGGTACGTGCGGGTGGTCGCGTCGACGCCTGCGGCCACGTACCAGGTGCCCGCCTTGAGCACGAGCCCCAGCGGCTCGACGGTCCGCTCCACCTCGTCGCGCCTGCGCCGGTACCGGATGCGCAGCCGCTGCTGGTCCCACACCGCCTCGGCGACGGCCGCCAGCTGCGTCACCTGCTGGGGGGTGTGGAACCAGCCCGGCGCGTCGAGGTGGAACCGCTGCCCGACGACCCGCGCGTGCTCCTGCAGCTCCGCGGGCAGCGTGGCGAGCAGCTTGGCCTGCGCCCCGGCGAGCGCCGTGCTCATCCCGAGCTCGGCGAGCACCTGCGGCACGCCCACGGCGAAGATCGCGGCTGCCTCCTGGGCCGTCAGCCCGTCGAGCCGGGTGCGCCAGCCCTCCAACATCCGGATGCCGCCGCCGCGGCCCGGCTCGGTCCAGAGCGGCACGCCCGCCGCGGACAGCGCGGCGACGTCCCGGTAGATCGTGCGCTCCGACACCTCCAGCTCCCTCGCCAGCTCGGCCGCCGTGGCGCCGCGGAGACGCTGGAGGGTGAAGAGCAGGGTGACGAGCCGGGACGCGCGCACCCCGGGATCGTGCCCGATCCGGCGGCGAGGCACCGTAGGCGGCGTGCAGAGGATCAACAGCCGGCAGGTGTACTCCAACCCGTGGATGACGGTCCGCGAGGACCTGGTGCAGCGCGAGGACGGGTCGGAAGGGCTCTACGGGGTCGTCGACAAGCCGACGGCGGCCGTCATCATCCCCCGCGACGGCGACCGGCTGCACCTCGTCGAGCAGTTCCGCTACCCGGTCGGCAGCGGCGCTGGGAGTTCCCCATGGGCACCGCCCCGGACCGGGCCGAGGTCGACCCCGCCGAGCTCGCCGCCCGCGAGCTCGCCGAGGAGACCGGGCTCGTCGCGGGTCACATGGAGTTCCTCGGCGACCTCGACCTCGCCCCGGGCACATCCAGCCAGCGCGAGCACGTCTTCCTCGCCACCGACCTGCGCGAAGGCCCGGTCAGCCGCGAGCACACCGAGCAGGACATGCGGGCGCGCTGGTTCAGCGTGACCGAGGTCGAGGACATGATCCGCCGCTCCGAGCTGGTCGACGCCCAGTCGCTCGCCGCCTACCTGCTGATGCTGCTGCGTGAGCACCAGGAGGGTCACCCGAAGCCGTAGCCGGTCGGGGCCGGGGTGATGACCCGGGAGTCCCGCGCCGCGTGGGCCGGCACCAGATCGGCGAACGGGATCGGGCAGCCCGGCGTGCAGGAGCACTCGGCCAGGTCACTGCACCCGGCGCTGAGCACATCGTCCAGCGTGGCGCGGACCCGGTGCAGGTCGGCGATCTTCGCGTCGACCTCGGCCAGCTTCGTCGCCGCGGCGGCGCGCAGCCCGGGGCGGGGCCCGCGGTGCGAGCCGGTCTCGATCAGCTCGGAGATCTCGGAGAGGGTGAACCCGAGCCGGGCGAGGCCGCGGACGGACCGCAGCACCGCGACCGCCTCCGGCCCGTACTCGCGGTGCCCTCCCGGCGAGCGCCGCGGGTCGGGGAGCAGGCCGCGGCGCTCGTAGTAGCGCAGCGTCTGCACGTTGACCCCCGCCGCCCTGGCCAGCTCACCCGACCGCAGCGCCCGGCTCACGGCGTCACCCCCGGCCCGGTGCCCGCGGTGCGGGCGGCTTCGGCCCGGCGGGCGAGCCCGTCCAGCACCTCGACCCGTTCCGCCGGTACCCGCACGTCCAGAACCAGGCGGTGCCCGGCGGGGGCGAGCCGGAAGTCGAAGAACGAGCAGCACGACGATTCTCGGGCGATCAGGTCCTGCGCCGTCGCCTCCAGCCCGTCCCCCGCCGCCCCGTCTCCCGTCGCGAGGAGGAGCCGCAGCCACGTTCGTGCCGGTCGCTCCACGCCGCACAGCGCCGCCGCGAACAGCCGGTCGAACTCGGCCTCGCGCAGCGGCCGTTCCGCGGTCGGCAACGTGCAGGCAGCCGCCGGCGCCCAGACCACCGTCTGCTCGGTGCTCCCGGTCATCGCACTCGCCTCCCGTCGGGTCCGACACCCAGGATGAACCTGTACCTAGGTACCGGATACCACCCGGGATGTGGTGATCCGGGTCACCGCGTGCTCGTGACCGTCACGCACAGCTCGCCACCGCCCGACTGCACGTTGATGGGGTCGTTCACCGAGTCGCTCGGCCCGAACTCCGACCGGTCCTGCAGCACGTAGTAGGTGCCGGGGCGCAACCGGATCGCGCTCGACGGTCTACCCGCCGCACCGGGGCAGGACTCGACGCCCGTCGGGTACGAGGCGGGACAGCCGGGACACGCCGGCAGGGTGACCTCCTGCGCGACCGGCCCGGCGATCAGCACCCGGACCTCGGTCGCCGCGGCGTTGTAGACCACCACCGGCTCGCTCGCGGGGGCACCGAGCGGAGCGGGGAGCGGCAGCGACACCCCTGCCGCCTGGCCGACCTCCGCCGTGATCACGGCCGAACGGGCCTGCGCGACCCCGGGGTCGTCCGGGTAGTCGGTCACCAGTGTCCGGAAGCGATCCGTCGCGCCGGTGTAGTCACCCGCGGCGAAGCTCGCGAGCCCGCACTCGGAGAGCGAACGCGCGCGGTCGCCGTGCGCCACGAGCCCGACGCCCGCGCTGCCGGGCAGCGTGACGGCGTAGTCGAGCACCGGCAGCGCGTCGCAGAACCGCCCCTCCGCGAACGCGGAGTTGGCCTCGCCGTACGTGTCGAGCATGGCCTGGGGCATCCCGGCCGCCGACGAGGTGTCGGGCAGCTCGGTCTGGACGAGCAGCATGTCCTCCATCGCGGCGCGCATCGCGTCGACCCGGGCAGGCCCCGCGGCCCCCGCCATCGTGGCGCGCGCCGCCGTCGCCCGCTCGACGTGGGTGGCGGCGAGGTCCTCGCGCACCGGCCCGGCACCCGGCTCGCTCCCCAACTCCTGGAGCAGCTCGCCGTACCGGCCGATGGCGCCGTCGAGGTCCCCCGTGCCGCGCAGGGAGACCGCCCACGCCTGCAGCACCCGGCGGGTCCCGTCGCTGGCGAACGGGTCGAGCAGGCTGCCGGCGTGGTCCTGCCGGAACGCCCGGTACGACGCCACCGCCTCGGCCAGGGAACCGGCCTGCTCGGCCTGCTGCGCCACCAGGAAGTCCGTGCACTCGCCGCGGCGCTGCGCCGCGGCGGGGACATCGCGGCTCAGCGTGAGCTCGTACGGTCCGGTGACCGCGTCGAACGAGCGGTTGGCCGCCGTGCAGTCGGCCCGGCCCTGGGCCTCCATGCCGACCGCGTACGTGGCACGCGCGGCGCCGGCGTAGCCGATGTGCCCGGCGACGAGCACCAGTACGGCGACGGCCCCGAGCGCGATCGGCCGCAGCGCCTCGGCCCACGTGACGGCCGGACGCCGGCGGGCGACCGCCCACGCGTCCACGGCCGTGGCGACGGCCCACGCCGCCGCCAGGATCCGCCACAGCCACGGCGAGCTCGACGCGTCGTTGGCGAAGGCCACCACGACCATCAGCGCGAAGATGACGAAGCAGGCGACGGCTCGCAGCCGGCACCGCAGGTAGAGGTACCCCAGCCCGAGCCCGGTGAGGTTGAGCAGCGCCGCCGCCACCGCCGACCTGCCCGCGTCCTCGCGAGCGGGCGTGGACGCCGCAGCCGCCGTCGCCGGCCCGCCGTCCTGGTCGCCGTCCTGATCGCCGTCGTGATCGCGGTCCTGATCGCCGGTCACGGAGTCCGGGGGCGGATCCGCGGCGGTCGACTCCTCGGCTGTCGACGGAGTCCGGGGGCGGATCCGCGGCGGTCGACTCCTCGGCTGTCGACTCCGCCGGCGGCCGGCCCCGCGGGAGTCGACTGCTCGGGGATCGACGCCGTGGGGCCGGCCGCGTCGGCGGACTCGGCCCGCTCCTGCGCCTGCGCGTCCTCCCCGGCCGTGCCCGGCTGGTCAGGTGGTTCCGCGGCCCCCGTGATCTCCACGGTCGCATCGCGACCGGCGTCGCCCGAGCTTCGCCGGTGCCGTCGCCGCCCATCACCCTCACCCCTCTCCAGCCCCCTCACCGGAGAGAGTTGACCACGTCGGGCTCAGGAGCAATCCCCGACGCGGATCGGGTGCGAACGGCGACGGCACCAAGTTTCCGTGAGCGGCTACTCCGGCCGCACCGGGAGCCGGGTGAGGCGTCGCATCCCCGGCACCGGCGCCCACTCGGGCTCGTCGCCTGCGAGCGCGAGCCGGGGGAACCGTTCGACGAGCGCCCGCAACGCCACTTCCCCCTCCTGCCGGGCCAGCGCCGCGCCGAGGCAGTAGTGGAAGCCGTGGCCGAACCCGACGTGCCCCTCGCCGCGGCCGGCCGGCTGCCGCGTGACGTCCAGCCGGTCGCGTCGGAGTACTCGCGGGGATCGCGGTTGGCAGACACGAGCACCGGCTGCACGACCTCCCCCTGCCGGATCGTCACGCCCCCGAGCTCGACGTCCTGTGCCGCGTAGCGCATCCGGGCGATGTGCACGGGCCCGCACCAGCGCATGAGCTCGTGGACCGCGACGGGCCACCGGCCCGGGTCGTCGCGCAGCAACGCGAGCTGGTCGGGATGGGTGAGCAGCGCGAGCGTGGCGTTGCCGATGAGGTGCGCCGTGGTCTCGTGGCCCGCGATCACGAGCGTGATGACCATCGTGACCAGCTCGTCGGCGCTGAGCCGGTCGCCGTCCTCCTCCTGGACCTGGACCAGTGCCGAGAGCAGGTCGGCCGCGGGTTCCGCGCGCCGGCGGGCGATCTGCCCGCGAACGTGGTCGACCATCTCGCGGGCGGCCGGGCCGACGGCGCCGGGCTGCATGCGCATCAGTGCCGTGCTCCACCGGTGCCACTCGGGCCGGTCCTCCTCCGCGACGCCCACGAGCTCGCAGATCACCGTGATCGGCAGCGGGTACGCGAACTCGGCGATCAGGTCGACGGGCTCCGGCATCCCCGCCATGCGGCCCAGGAGGCCTGCGGTGATCTGCTCCACCCGCGGCCGCAGCGCGCCGACCCGGCGGACGGTGAACGCGCGGGACACGAGCTTGCGCAGGCGGGAGTGGTCCTCGCCGTCGTAGTCGAGGATCGAGTCGGCGAAGTAGTGCGCGACGTCGGCGGGGATGCCGACCTGCTCGATCATCTTGTCCCGGACGCTGTCGACCGTGATGCCCGGCACCGAGCGGGCGCTGTTGACGAAGCGCGGGTCGGAAAGCACCGTCCGGACATCGGCCTGCCTCGTGACGAACCAGGCGGCGCTGCCGTCGGGAGCCCTGCCGTGCAGCACGGGAGCCTGTTCACGCAGCTGCCCGTAGCCGCCGGCCGGGTCGGCGATCAGGTCCGGGTCCATGATGCTCGGCACGACCGGAGGCGTCGCGGTCATCGGGTTCTCCGTTCCTGGAACCGTGCGGTGCCGGATCAGCGGACACGACGGTTCCACTCCTCTTCGAGCGGCTCGAGCAGCGCCCGGTAGCGCTGCGCGATCACGGGCGCGATCTGTTCGAGGACGGCGGTGGGCGGGTCGGGGACCTCGAGGGACAGCGCGAGCGCGCGTTCGAGCAGATCGGCGCGCACGTCGACGTCCGGGCGGGGGAATGCGGCCCCCAGCCCGTCGGCGACCACGAAGCCCGTGCCGACGGCGGTGAAGGTGTACAGGGCCGACTCGGGGTCGAGCCCCGGGCGCAGGCAACCGCCGTCGCGAGGAGGCGGATGTGCTCGACGATCACCTGCTGGCGGAGCGCGGTGAACTCGCCGAGGCTGTCGGCGGCCTCGTGCACGAGCTTGCCGAGCACCTCCACGTCGCCGAGGTAGAGTGAGCGCGCCACCGGGTCCACGACCATCTCGTCGTAGACGTGGCGCATCATGCGGCTCGGCAGCACCTCGCGTGCATCCGTCTCCATCCGGCCCGCGAGCCGCGCGGCGAGCACGCGGTGCACCCGCAACAGCACGGTCAGGAAGAGCGCATCCTTCGACCGGAAGTGCAGGTAGACGGTGCCCTTGCCGATGCCGGCGTGGCGGGCGACGTCGTCGATCGTCACGCGCTGGTAGCCCCACCGCACCAGCAGCTCCGCCGCGCTGTCGAGCATCCGCTCGACCCGCGGTTCCGGCGCTGCCATGGAACCCCCTTCAGAACTCTTTGACTGGATTTACGCATCCGGTCATGCGGTCACAGTACGACGGCTCGGCACCCGGGGCAAGACCGGGCTACCGTCGGGACATGGGCGACTACGAGCACCTGCTGGTGAAGCAGGACGGGGCCACCGTCCGGATCACGATGAACCGGCCCGAGCGGCGCAACACGCTCACCGAGGCGCACCTCCGCGAACTGCTGGACGCGTTCGAGACCGCGGGCCGCTCGGACGCCACCGGCATCGTGCTGGCCGGTGAGGGCAAGGCCTTCTCCGCCGGGCACGACTTCGCCGACGTCGCCGCCCGCGACCTGGGTGGCGTGCGTGACCTGCTGCAGCTGTGCACCAGGGTGATGCGCACGATCGAGTCGGTCCCGCAGGTCGTGATCGCCCGCGTCCACGCGATCGCGACGGCCGCGGGGTGCCAGCTCGTGGCGTCCTGCGATCTCGCCGTGGCCGGCGAGTCGGCCTCCTTCGCCATCCCCGGCGGCAAGGGCGGCTGGTTCTGCCACACCCCCGCGGTGCCCGTGGCCCGCAACGTCGGGCGCAAGCGGCTGATGGAGATGGCGTTCACGGGCGACCCGATCGACGCGCACACCGCCGCCGAGTGGGGCCTGATCAACTATGCGGTGCCGGACGCCGAGCTCGACGCACGGGTCGACGAGCTGCTCGCCCGCTCCACCCGGGGCAGCCGGTTCGCGAAGGGCGTCGGCAAGCAGACGCTGTACGCCCAGCTCGACCGCCCCGAGTCGGACGCGTATGCGATCGCGGTGGAGGTCATGGCGTCGATGTCGCAGTCGGCGGGCGCCAAGGAGGGAATGGCCGCGTTCCTGGAGAAGCGCAAGCCGTCCTGGCCCGACTGAGCCGGCTCGACACACCACGCCCCGCTGTGTGAAGTCGGTCGGGCCGGTGGCAGCCAGGCCGCCTAGGCTGCCTGCGATGCATTCCAGACGGCGGTTCCTCGCGCTCTCCGCCATGGCCGGTGTCGCCGCGGGGTGCGGCAGGCCGTCCGGGAGCAGCCTGGAGCGGGCCCGCGCCACCGGTGTGATGCGCATCGGGATCTCCGGTGAGGAGCCCTACTCGTACACCGGTTCCGACGGCCGGGTGACCGGGGCGCAGCCGGAGGTGGCCCGCGCGGTGCTCGCCCGCATCGGGGTGCCCGGCCTCGAAGCGGTGCAGACACCCTTCCACGACCTGCTCCCCGGCCTGCGTGACGGCCGCTTCGACCTCGTGGCCGCCGGCACCGCGATCACCCCGGAACGGTGCCGGGAGGTGGCCTTCACCCGCCCGGACTTCGTCGCCTTCCCGGCGTTGCTGGTCCGCGCGGCAACCCGCACGAGTTCGAGTCGTTCCGCGACGTCGCCCGCTCCGGTGCCCGGCTCGCCGTCCTCTCCGGCGCCACCGAGATCGACTACGCCCGCGCCGCCGGCGTGCCGGACGACCGGCTCGAGGTCGTCGACAGCCAGTCGGCGCTGTTCCGCAGCGTGGCCGATGACCGCGTGCCCGTAGGAGCCCTCACCCGGATCTCGCTCATCGACGTGCTGCGCCGCAACCCCGGCTCCGGACTCGAGGTCACCGAGCCCGTCGAGCCGCAGGTGGACGGCCGCCGGATCGTCCCCGGCGCCGCCTTCGCCGTCCGCATCGGGGAGAACGACCTGCTGGCCGAGTTCGACCGGGAGCTCACCGCACTACAGGCCTCCGGCGAGTGGCTGCGGATCACCGAGCCCTTCGGCTTCGCCGGCATCAACCTGCCGCCGCCGGACCTGACGACCGCGGCGCTCTGCGGGTCCGCCTGAGCGCACCTCTAACTAAAGCGATGTTTACTCGCCGAAGACCTCCGCGGCGATGCCATAGCTTTCGAACGCGCGCGCAGCGCCCGCGTAGGCACTGACCTGAATGAACGCCTCGACGATTTCCTCCTTCGTGACGCCGTTGTTCAGGGCGATGCGGAGCTGTCCTCGAAGGGGCTCGAGAACTCCAAGCGTGGCCGCGATCGTGACGGAGATGAGTGCGCGGGTGCGAGTGTCTAGGTGTTCGGTGCGTGGCCATGCTGCACCAAATGCCTGCACGGTTGTGATGCGCTTGAAGTCCGCAGCGTTTGATGGTTCAGCGTCCGTCGTACCGAGGAAACGTTCGAGACGGAAGCCGAGCATTCGCTCAGCTTCGTCGAGGGCGGCGGCGTACTGAGGGTCGTTCTGTTCAGTGCTCATCGGACTCTCCCGCCGAGCAGGTCTGGTCAGACCAGGTTGGGATAGAGCGTTGCCACACCGCCGGCGAGGCCCGCGCGGATGGCGTTGCTCCGCTCGTCAGCGAGGATCTCGAACGCGTCGGCCTCGATCCCGTTCACAGCGAGCCGCGCGATGTTCGACGGGTCCTCCTTCGGAGCGTGGATGCTCGCCGTGAGGTCGGTGTCCATCAAGCCCACGTGGAGGCCTGCCACGCGGGTGCCCTGTCCAGCGAGCTCCTGACGCAGGCCATCGGTGAGTGACCATTGCGCGGCCTTGGACGCACTGTATCCCCCGACTGCCGGAACGTTGAACCAGGAGAAGGCGGAGAGCACGTTGAGGACGTAGCTCTCGTCATGCTCGGCAAGTTGCGGTGCGAACGCACGGGTGACGGCGAGTGTGCCGAAGAAGTTCGTCTCGAACTCGTGGCGGATGGAGTCGACATCTCCTTCGAGGAGCGTCGCGCCGGTGGCGACACCCGCGTTGTTAACGAGGATCGAGACACCATCGATCGCGGCGGCAGCTGCCGCGATCGATGCTGGGTCCGTGACATCCAGTTGCAGCGGAGTGACGCCGTTGAGGTCAACGGAGTCAGGGTTCCGCGCGGCGGCGTATACTTGGACGCCGCGATCGTGAAGCTGCTGGGCGACGTGCCGCCCGAAGCCGCGATTGGCGCCCGTGACGATGGCAGCCGTTCCTTGAAGTTTCATCCTGTGTGGTCCATTCATGCAATGTTGGTGTTTTGTTGCTGATGCAGGGATTCTCGGCCGAGCACTTCCCAGTCAGGCCGGAGGCGCATTGGCGCGAGGACGCGCTCGACCTGCAGGGCCAATGCCAAGAGTTCCTGATCGTGGTTCCGGGGCATGTTGAGTTCGATTCCGATGGGCAGGCCGGCCTTGGTCAATCCGGCCGGGAGGCTGATTCCCGGGAGGCCGGCGCCGCTGGCCGGAACGGTGTTCTTCGCGAGGATCAGGTGCTCCACCTTCTGCCCCGCGACAGTGAACTCCCACTGGTCTGCGATTCGTGGGGCCGGCGCGGGCGTCGTCGGGAAGATCAGGGCGTCGATGCCGTCGCGTTCGAAGACCTGGGCGAAGCGGTGCTGGAGCGCCGGGCGGTCGGCGCCGAGGGTGGTTGCGTGATCCTCATCCGAGAGGTATCCGGGGCTCCCGGGAACCACGATCGCACTCCACACATCGTGGAGCTGTGGTTTGAGCGAGTGATAGACGTCGTCGACGGACACCGGGTAGTTGTTCTCGCGAAGGAAGGCGGAAACTGCCTGGTAGGTGTCGCGCAGGAAGAGGTTCCAGGCCGTGCGATCGGCCAGGGCTGTGAAGTCGTCGCCGAGGTCGACTTCCACCACCTCGGCACCTGCTTCCCGCAAGAGAACCACGGTTTCGTGGAACTGTCGCTCAACCTCCGGATCCACGAGGTTGAGGTAGTGCTCGGGGGCGTAGGCGAGCCGCGTTCTCCTGAGGTCCGACCGTGCTGCAAGTTGATCAGCGACTCCGCCGGTCACGATCCCGTCGATGAGGAGTGCGTCTTCGACGTAGCGGGCGAGGAGCCCCGTTGTGTCGAGGGCGTGGGAGATCGGCGCGACACCGCCGCGTGGCCATCTGCCCGTCGTCGGCTTGTATCCGACGATGCCGTTGAGAGCTGCCGGGATCCGGATGGAACCTACGGTGTCGCCGCCGAAGGATGCCGGGACGATGCGCGCTGCGACGGCTGCCGCGGAACCACTGGAGGATCCACCGGAAAGATGGTCGTGGTTGTAGGGGTTCAGCACCTGCCGTACTCGGCATTGTGGCCGGTGACGCCGTAGGACATCTCGACGAGGTTGTTCTTGCCGAACACGATCGCGCCTGCGCCCTTGATGGTCGTGACGATCTCGGCGTCGGTACTGGGGGCGAAGTCTTTGAGTGAGCCGAGGCCGAGGGATGTCGGCAGGTCCTGGGTCTGGTAGCTGTCCTTGACGCCCAGCGGGACTCCGAGCAGAGGTGCGGTTGCTCCTGCCGCGCGTGCCTCGTCCGCAGCGGAAGCGGCAGCGAGCACCGACGACTCGTCGATGGTGACGAACGAGTGGATCTCGGACTGTGCGCGCGCCTGGTCGAGGAGCGCGGAGGCGTATGACTCCGCGGTGATGTCACCGCGGCGGATCGCGGCGGCCGCGGCCGCGACGCCGAGCTCGGTCAGCGGCGAGTTGCCGCCACTTTCGGTGGACGAGCGGTCGGCGTGGGTCACCGGCGTACTCCGTCCGTGAACAGGGTGTCGGAGACCGGCACGTCGAGGACCTGGAGCAGGTGGATGACCTTGCGGTCCAGCTCTCTCCCGACAGCGGTGATGGCGGGGTTGTGGAAGGCGGAGAAGCGCGTGCTGGGCTGATCGATCGAGAACAGGACGGCGCCCTCCGCGTCACGGTGGATCGCTGTTCGCAGGGGCGCGTAGAGCATCACGGCAGAGTCGTGGCGATACATCTGCTCGGCAATGGTGTGGTTGCCCATGAGATAGGAGGCGCAGTCGCCTGCGTCTCCGGCGAGCTGCATCGTTGCGCCGACGTCGGTACTCCAGAACCGCATGAAGCCGTGCGGAGCGTTCTCGGCTGCCGCTTTGAGCACCGTGTCCCAGTCGGCGCGGTCGGCGCGCAGTTGATTCATGCGAGGCAGGTCCAGAACGGGTACCGCTGCTTCGTACCGACTGCGGAAGTCCTCGAACGACGTGCCCGTGTCGATCGACCAACGGACGACCTGATGGGGTACGGCGATAGCTGTGCGTTCAGACATGCGCCTGTTCACTCCTCTCGGATCACTCTTGCTGACCGCCGATCAAGTAAAGCGATCACTTTACTTGGACTGTAGCGCGAGCTGGCCTCCAAGTACAGCGATCGCTATACTTTAGCGATGGCCATCACACCGGAGGCTGTGCCCACGAGGCGAGGTGGGCGCGGCGCGCGAGAACGAATCCTGAGGGCGAGCGTCGAGCTCTTTGCCCGCGACGGCATCCATGCGACCGGGATCGCGAAGGTGACCGAGGTCGCACAGGTCTCCACGCGCACCCTGTACCAGCACTTCCCGAGCAAGGAAGCTCTCGTCGGCGCCTACCTGGAACGCCTCGAGTCCGATCCGAACGGGCCGGCCGAGATCGAGACCGTCCTCACGCGAGACGACCTCGAGCCGCGCGACCGCCTGATCGCACTGTTCGCCGCGCCTGCCGAAGGTGCTCTGGCAGGGCCAGTGGTGCGAGGGTGCCCGTTCCACAACACAGCGGTCGAGGCGGCGGGGGGCATGGTGGAAGCTGCTGCGTTCGTCGAGCGCCACAAGCGGGAACTGACCGCGAATCTCATCGCCACGGCGGACGCCGCCGGAGCCGATGATCCCGGGGGCCTCGGACGCCAGCTCGCTGTCCTCTTCGAGGGCGCGCGCGCCCTCGCCACATCTCTCAACGACGCGCATCCGTTCGAGGATGCACGCGAACTCGCAGTGACACTGATCAACGATGCAATCGGCGCGATGTCTTCTGACTGACAGTTGCCCCTCGCGCGTCCCCATCCTGTAAGCGATCGGGTTTCGGCCAGGGCAGGCCCGTCATCTCCCAGGCCGGCGTTGCTGAGATCCTCATCGTCGCGAGAACAGGAGCACCCTCCAGGCAGAATGCCCACCACAACACCGGCTGGCGTCGGCGTCGATCAAGACAGCACCTCCGGACGAAAGATCTGTGAGTGTCCGGGCTAATGCGCGAGAACGGCCTTCAGGAACTCCTGGGTCCGCGGGTGCTCCGGCTCCGTGAAGAGTTGCGCCGGCGGCGCGTCCTCGATCACGTGCCCGCCGTCGAACATCATCACCCGGTGCGAGAAGTCACGAGCGAAGCCCATCTCGTGCGTGACGCAGAGAATCGTGATGTCGGTGGACTCGCCGATGTCCTGGAGCAGCTTGAGCACCCCCGCGACCAGCTCCGGGTCCAACGCCGACGTCACCTCGTCGAGCAGCAGGACATCGGGCTGCATGGCGAGCGCCCGCGCGATCGCCACGCGCTGCTGCTGCCCGCCCGAGAGCCGGGACGGGTGCTCGTCGATCTTCTCCCCCAGCCCGACCAGGTCGAGCAGCTCCTTCGCCCGGGAGTTCGCCTCGTCCTTGGAGAGCCCGAGCACCCTGGTGGGAGCCTCGATGAGGTTGCCGCGGACCGTCATGTTCGGGAAGAGGTTGAACTGTTGGAACACCATCCCGATGCGCTTGCGCACCTCACGGGAGTGCTTCTCGTCGGCGGGGACGAGCTTGCCGCTCTTCTCCATGTGCGACAGGCCCTTGCCCGCCACCTGGATCGTGCCGCCGGTGACGGACTCCAGGCACATCAGCAGCCGCAGGATCGTCGTCTTGCCCGATCCGGACGGCCCGATCAGAGTGACGTGCTCGCCGGGGGCGACCGTAAAACTGAGATCGGAGAGCACGACGTTGTCGCCGAACCGCTTTTCGACCCCGTCGAACACGATCATGGGCTGTCCGGCACCGTTAGATTGTTCCGACACGACGCTCCAATCTGCGCATGAGCAGCGACGCGGGATAGCTCAGCAAGAGGAAGAACAGGCCTGCGAGCGTGTAGGGCTCGACGTAGCGGAAGAACGTGTTACCCGCTTCCTCGGCCCGCCCCACCACGTCGAGGATCCCGATGGCGGTGAGCAACGGAACCTCCTTGAACATCGAGATCACGTAGTTGCCCAGCGCGGGGACCACTCGAGGCACGGCCTGCGGCAACACCACCCCGGTCCACACGCGCGAGCGCGGCAGGCTCAGCGCCGTGGCCGCCTCCCACTGCCCGCGGGGCACCGCGTCGATGCCTGCGCGGTAGACCTCGGAGGTGTAGCAGGCGTAGTGGACGCCCAGTGCGATCACGCCGACCGTCAACGCGCTCAGGACGATGCCGAACTGCGGGAGCACGAAGAACAGGAAGAAGATCTGCACCAGCAGCGGCGTGCTGCGCACGAACTCCACGAACCCGCGGACGATGAGCGCAACCGGTCGCGGACCGCGTTGCACCACGCGAACACCAGGCCGAGGACATCGCGACGATGGATCCCAGCACCGTCGCCAGCAAGGTGAGCCCGAGACCCTCGACCAGGGCAGGCAGGATCGAGATGGCGTAGTTCCAGTCCCAGAGTGCCATCAGTGGGTCCCTGCCAACGCTCGGGCCGCGCCCCGGGTGACCCGCCGCCCGAGACGTGCCGCGGTCGCCCGCTCCAGCACCCGCATCACCGCGGTGATGACCAGCGACATCACCAGGTAGTAGAGCAGGAGCAGCAGGAAGATCTGCAGCACCCACGGGTTGAAGTTGGGGACGAGCACCTCGGTGGCCTGCCGCGTGATCTCGGGGATGAACACGAACGACAGGAGCGACGTGCTCTTGAGCAGCTGGATGAACAGGTTGTTGAACGGCGGGATCATCTCCGCCACGGCCTGCGGGAGGATCACGCGACGCATGCGCTGCGCGGGCGAGAGGCTGAGGGCGAGGGCGCCCTCGTACTGGGCCCGCGGCACCGACTGCACGGCACCGCGGACGATCTCGGCGCCGTACGCACCGTGGTTGAGGCCCAGCACCGCGATGCCGCCCCAGAGCGGGATGAACTCGAAGCCGACGAGCACCGGCAACGCGAAGAAGATCCAGAACAGCTGCACGACCTCGGACGTGCCGCGCAGCCCTTCCACGTAGATCCGGCTGATCGCACGGACCCATCGCCACGGGGCGAGCAGCGCCAGCCCCGCGGCGAAGGACAACACGATCGTCAGCGCGATGCCGCCGATGGTCGCGATCAGCGTGTATGGCAGGCCCTGGTTGAGGATCGACACCCAGGTGCCGAGGTTCTCCACGGCAGGCTCAGGCCGAGCAGAGCTGCTCGGTGGTCAGCCCGTCGGCAGGCAGGTTGTCCTCCGAGAAGCCGAAGGGGCTCGCGGCCGCGACCCAGCGCCCGTCCTCGTGGGCCTTCTGCAGCTCGGTGTTGAAGGCCTCCCGCAGGTCGTTGTCGGCCTGCCGGAACACGAAGCCTCCCGCGGAGACGACCGGCTGCCCGTTCTCGGTCGGCGTGAAGCCTTCGGTCACCTCGACACCGGCGTCCGGGTTCTTGCCGGCCAGCCACTTGAGTGAGATGTCCGTGAGCGCGGCGGCGTAGGCGCGCCCCGACGTGACGGCCTGCAGCAACGCGTTCTGGTCGTCGTAGGGAGTGATGTTGCCGCCCGGGACGCCCGCGGATTCGGCGTACCCCTGTTCCACCGCGGCACTCAGCACGGCGAGCGGCAGCCCCTTGGACGCGACGTCCTCGAACGTGGCGACCTGCTCCGGGTTCCCGGCCGGCACGAGGAACGCGGTGAGCGCCGAGTAGTCCGGGATGGAGAACGCGGCCTGGCCGCAACGCTCCGGTGTGATGTTCATGCCCGCGCACACCATGTCGTAGCGGTTGGCGTTCAGCGCCGGGATGAGCGAGCCGAAGTCGACCTGCTCGGCCTGCACCTCAGCGATGCCCAGGGCCTCCAGCACCACCCGGGCGACCGCGGGCGCCTCACCGGTGACCTCACCGCTGACGTCGGTGAAGCCGTACGGCTCCTCACCGGCGATACCGATCTTGATGGTGCCGGCGCTCCGCGCGTTCTCCAGGACGCTTCCGCCCCCGCCCGCTGCGCCGCCGCCACCCGTGGCCTGGCACGCGCCCAGCACCGTGCCCCCGCCCAGCGCGACAGCCCCGGCCGTCGCGGTGCGCCGGAGGAAATCCCGTCTGCTCCAGCCCCGCTGCGTCATCTGGTGCTCCTTTCCGTCGAACCGCGGCCCCCCTTCCGGCCACCGGCATCGACGTCCGAACGTAGGTGAACCGGCCCGGTCGCCTCACCCCCGGGCTCCCTTGACCATGACTCGTTACCTGACCGCAATCAGCATGCGTTCTTTCCCGGGAATTCACCCGATCGGATGCCATCAACCGCATCGGACCGGGGTACTCCGCACGGTTTTGCGGCCGGATGGCGGCCCGGTCCGGCCAGCCTGCGGGCGGCGGATGCGACAGGATCGGGGCCATGTTGCGCATCGCCGGGCTTCCGGTCTGGGTCGGTCCGTCCGACGTCGTCGCCGGCGCCCGGGCCGTCGCCGGATGGGGCGACGACGCGGTGCAGGTCGTCTCCTCCCTGCCGGAGCGGGTCTCCGGCCTGCTCGACGAGGCCGACGGGCTGGTCCGGCGGATCACGTCCGTGGCCGACCGAGCCGACGTCATCGTCGGGCGCACCGACGGGATCATGCGGTCGGTCGACGAGCTGCTGGGCACCGTGCGGGAGGCGGTGGGCCGGGTCGACGAGGTGCTCCGCGACGCCGACACGATGGTCCGCACCGTGGACGCCCTGCTCGTCGAGGTCCGCGCCGTGTCCGACGCCGCGAACACGCTGGTGGCCAGGGCCGGCGGCGTCGCCGACGACGCCGCCGCGCTCGTGGCGAGGGCCGACGGGGTGGCGGAGGGCGCCGGGGTGCTCGTCAGGAAGGCTGGCACCGTGGCCGACGAGGCGGCCGTCGTCGTGGCAGGCGCCGGCACCGTGGCGGAGGACGCGCGCACGATCGTCGTCACCGCGGGTGGGGTGGCCGACCGGGCGCGCGGTGTGGTCGACCGCGCCGAGGGCGCCACGAAGGACGCCACCGAGATGCTGGCCGTCTACGAGCCGATCGCGCAGCAGGCCGCCCCGCTCGCGCGGCGGTTCGTGCAGGAGGTCTCCGAGGAGGAGATCCACGCCGCGATCCGGCTGGTCGATCAGCTGCCGCAGCTCACAGAGCACATGGAACGCGACATCATGCCGATCCTCTCCACGCTCGACCGGGTCGGCCCCGACGTCCACGAGCTGCTCGAGCAGCTCAAGGAGGTGCGTCAGGCGATCCAGGGCTTCCCCGGGTTCGGGTTCTTCCGCCGCCGCGGCGAGCGGGAGGACACCGAGGAGAAGAATCTCGACTGAGCGCCGATGAGTTCCGCGCGGGCGGCCGGTCCAACCCACGACAACAACGCCCGCACCCCCCACGGAGCCTTCCGATGACCGCCATCGCCGCCA
>MKJV01000146.1 GCA_001942185.1 Pseudonocardia sp. CNS-004 | reverse complement strand
TGGCCGCCGAGGTGCAGGCGGCCGCCGACGCGCTGCTGCGTTCCCCCGACGCCGCCGACCCGGCCACCCGCCGGGCCGCCACCGCCGAGGCCCGGTCCGCGTCGCGCAGGCGGCGTTCGACGAGCTGGCCGCCGAGGTGCAGGCGGCCGCCGACGCGCTGCTGCGTTCCCCCGACGCCGCCGACCCGGCCACCCGCCGGGCCGCCACCGCCGAGGCCCGGTCCGTGCTCGCCCGGTGCGCGGCTCGCCCGGTGCGCGGAGACTGCGGGACGCGGGCGCGGAGCTCGCGGTGGCGAAGCGGGAGGCGGGCCGTTTCCCGGCGGGTCCCCGATCCGTCGAGCCCTACGGCGATCCCACCGGCGTCGAGCACGGCCGGGAGCTGGTCGACCGGGCCGAGCGCGACCGGCGCAGCGCCGCCGCCGACTCGGACGCCGCCCGGGACGCCGCCGCGGCTGCCGAGTCCGCTCGCCGCGCCGCGGAGGCGTCGGCCGAGGGGTTCCGGCACGTGGTGGCGGGCCTGGACGACGGGGCGGCCGACGCGGCGGAGCCCGGCGCAGCGGCGTTCGCAGGTGACGTCGACGCCGCGTTGGCGCGGTGGAAGCAGATCCGCGCCGCCGTCCGGGACGCGGCGAAGGACCGCGCCGCTGCCGAGCGCGCGGTGCGGGGTGCCGTCGACGCGGTGGCCAGTTCGCGCAGGAGGCGCGGTTCTCCGGCGTGACGAGCCCGGTGCGCAGCCACCTGCTCGGCGTGGCCCGCACGGACATGCCGGGGCTCGCCGCCGAGTGGGAACAGGCACTGCGCCCGCGGCTGCGCTCGCTCGACGACGACCTCGCCACGATCGGCAGGCACCGCTCGGGGATCGTGACGCGGCTTTCCGGGATGGTCGGCGAGGCCCTGCGCACGCTGCGGCTCGCGCAACGGCTCTCCGAACTCCCGGAGGGCCTGTCGGACTGGTCGGGCCAGCAGTTCCTGCGCATCCGCTTCGACGAGGTCGACGACGCCACGCTGCTCCACGAGCTCGGCGAGGTGGTCGACCGCACCGCGCAGGAGCGCACCGGCAACGCGCGCGACCGCCGCGACGGCATGTCGTTGCTGCTGCGCGGCGTGCGCGCGGCGATGCCGAAGGGGGTGCGCGTCGAGATGCTCAAGCCCGACGCGGTGCTGCGCACCGAGCGGCTGCGGGTGTCGGAGATCCGCGACGTGTTCTCCGGCGGCCAGCAGCTGACGGCCGCGATCGTCCTGTACTGCACGATGGCCGCCCTGCGCGCCACCAGCGCGGGCAGGGCAGGCGCGCGCACGCGGGCGTTCTCTTCCTGGACAACCCCATCGGGCGCGCATCGGCCGGCTACCTGCTGGAGCTGCAGTTCGGCGTGGCCCGCGCGCTGGGCGTGCAGCTGATCTACACCACCGGGCTGTTCGACGCCGGCGCGCTCTCGGCCTTCCCGCTGATCATCCGGCTGCGCAACGACGCCGACCTGCGCGCGGGCCGCAAGTACCTGTCGGTGGACGAGCGCGCGGCCCGTCACCTCGGGGAGCTCGACGCGCCGGACGGGAGCGGCAGGGTGGCGGCGGCACGGGTGTTCCGCCGCCCGGCCCCGGAGGCGGAGTCGGAGGTGGAATCGGAGGCGGAGGACACCCCGGCACGTGTCTAGCGGGGCTCCTTCAGACGACGTCGCTGCGGGACAGCACGCCGACCAGCCGCCCGCCGTCGACGACGGGCACCATCCGCAGCCCGTGCTCGGCGATGAGGAGGCGGGCGGCGCCGACCGAGTCGTCGGGCGAGAGCGTGATGACCTCCTTGGTCATGACCGACCCGACCGAGCGGCCGTTCGTGCGCCCCGACAGCGGCTCCCGGCCCAGCACATCGGCTTCGCTGACCAGCCCGACCAGCCGGAGCTGCTCGTCGACCACCGGAAGCGACTTGTGCCTGCGCTCGACGAGGCGCTCCGCGATCGTGTCGATCGGCTCGGACGCGCGAGCCGTGACGACGTCGGTGGTCATGGCCTCACGGACGGGGCTCGCCGGGGGGAGCGTGGCGGCCTTGCGCCGGCCCGGCGGCGGGGCGGCCAGCCGCTCGAGGTCGTCGCCCTTGCGCGCTGGACGAGCCTGCCGAGCGGGCCCGCCGCGACCGGATGCGCAGCAGATCGCTGCGGGTGACGACCCCGACGAGCGTGGACCCGTCGACCACCGGCATGACGCGCAGCTCACCGTAGGAGCGCAGGCGGTGGGCCAGCAGTCCGAGACTGGCCCGCGGTGGGACGGACAGGACGTCGGAGTTCATCACGGCCCCGATCCGCGTGGTGTCGGCACCGCCGCCCTCGCGGTGTCGCAGCACGTCGATCAGGCTGATCATCCCGACCAGCCGGAACCTCCGGTCGATGACCGGCAGGGCGCTGTAGCGCAGTTCCGTCATCTTGTGCACGGCCACGGAGACGGGGTCGTCGGGGCCGACCGTGACGACGCGGGTGGTCATGACATCCCGGGCGCGCAGTGCCATGGGGTGACCGTAGCGGCGGGCACCGACCGAAAGTGGCCACAGGGCGACATTCCGTCGCGCTGTGACCACTCTCGGCAATCATGGGCGATTCGCCGGGTCAGCCGGCCAGGAACTCCACCAGCAGGTCGCTGATCTCGTCGGCATGCGTCCACAGCATCCCGTGCGGCGCGCCCTCGATCTCGACGTAGCGGGCGTTCGGGAGCCGCTTGGCGAACTCCCGGCCCGTGGCGTCGATGGGCAGGATGCGGTCGTGCGTGCCGTGCACGATCAGCGCGGGGACGTCGACCTTCTGGATGTCGGCGCGGAAGTCGGTGCCCCAGCTGGGGACCACGGCCCAGGACGCGCGGGCACCGGCACCCGACGCGACGTTCCAGCTGGACCGCACGACCTCCTCGCTGATGCGCGTGCCGAGGTTCTCGTCGAGGTTGTAGAAGTCCTGGTAGAACTGGGTGAACCAGGCGTAGCGGTCGGCCTTGGCGGTGGCGAGGATGCCGTCGAACACGCTCTGGTCCACGCCGGTCGGGTTGTCGGCGGTCTTGATCAGGTACGGCTCCAGCGAGGCCAGGAACACGGCCTTCGCCACGCGCCCGGACCGTGCCGGGCCAGGTAGCGCGCCACCTCGCCGGTGCCCATCGAGAAGCCGACGAGCACCGCGTCGGTGACGTCGAGGGTCGTGAGGACCTTGTCGAGGTCGTCGGCGAAGGTGTCGTAGTCGTAGCCCGCCGATGGCTTGCTGGACTCGCCGAAACCCCGGCGGTCGTAGGTGATGACCCGGTGGCCGGCGTCCAGCAGCCGTTCCTCCTGCTTCTCCCACGACGCCCCGCTGAGCGGGTAGCCGTGGATCAGGACGACCGGCTGCCCGGTGCCCCGGTCGGTGTAGTTGAGGACGATGTCGGTGCTGTTCTCCTGCCCGACGGTGATCGTGGCCATGATCGCGTTTCCTTCCGGTGGGGTCTGACCCGGTCGAAGCTATTACCGAACGATCGGTAATGCAATGTGACGAGAGCGACGCTGAGGTCTTACCGTTCGTTCGGTAATGTCGACCCGTGCCTCGCCCCCAGACCGTGCCCGACGACGAGCTGTTCGACCGCCTCGCCGAGGTCTTCCGCGTCGCGGGCTTCGAAGGTGCCTCCCTCGGTGCCCTCGCCGAGGGGACACGGCTCCGACGAGCGAGCCTGTACCACCGCTTCCCCGAGGGAAAGGTGCAGATGGCCGAGGCCGTGATGGGCCGGGTGGGAGAGCGCTTCGCCCACGCCCTCGCGCCGATGGCGGACGACCCCGACGTCAGGGCGGGCGTGGTGGAGTCGGGCCGGCGGATCTCGGAGATCTACGCCGACGGCACGCTGCCGTGCGTGCTCGACACGCTCACGCTCTCGGGCGCCCCGGAGACCGTCCGGGCGATGGCCGCCCAGACCACCCGCGGGTGGATCGACGCGATGGCCGCCGCGGCGCAGCGCGGCGGCGCCTCCCCGGAATCGGCATGCGCCGCTGCGGAGGAGGCGTTCGTCCGGATCGAGGGCAGCCTGGTGCTGGCCCGGCTCCGCGGCGCCCCGTCCGCGTTCCGCCGGGCGATCACCGAGCTGCCGCAGATGCTGCTCGGCGCCTGACGCCAGCCGGTGCTCTGCCACCGTTCGGATGACATCCCGGCTCACCGAGCGTGATCGTTCTGAGCGGTGCGCCGGGCGGAGCAGCGGGAATGCGCTGCTGGTCCATGCAGGCGATCCGCGGCACCTGGACGGTGCAGTCGACAAGCCCGTCCGACTCTGCTTGCATATCCCGCGATCCCGGCAGAGTGACTGATCCGGAACTGGCCGTCACCAACCGTCAAAGGTGGACCGCATGGCGACGCGGCGCGCGCTCGTGAGATCTTCGATCGATCACGTGTACTGCTGGACCGCTCGCGCGTGGTGGCGGCACACCTGCTGGACCCGCCCCGACATCCGGCGCCGAAGGTCATCGAGGCCGCGCCGAGCTCGTGGTCCGAGGCCGCGCGCAACGAGTCGCTCGTCGACGTGTGCGCGAGCATCGCGCTGCGCGATCTCAACCTGATCGACACGCTGCTGGCAGAGCTCGAGGAGATGGAGCGCAAGGAGGAGGACAGCACGAGGCTGGGCCGGCTCTACCGGCTCGACCACCTGGCGGCGCGGCTGCGGCGCAACGCCGAGAACCTGCGGGTGCTCGCCGACCGCGATGCCGGGGAGGGCGGCGGGGGCACCACCTCGGTCCTCGACACCATCCGCGGGGCGATGTCCTCGATCGACCAGTACGCCCGGATCGGGGTCGGCCGCACGGCCCCGCTGGGTGTGGTCGGGTTCGCCGCCGACGACCTGTCCCGCGTGCTCGCGGAGCTGCTCGACAACGCGGCCAACCATTCGCCACCGGACGAGCAGGTGCGGGTCAGCGCCCACCTCACCGAGCAGGGCAGCGTGCTGATCCGGATCGAGGACGGCGGTATCGGGCTCCCGCCCGAGCGGCTCGCCGACCTCAACCGCAGGCTCTCCGGGTCGGCCCGGCTCGACGACGACGCCGTGCGGCACATGGGCCTCGCGGTGGTCGGGCGGCTCGCCGAGCGGCACGACCTGCAGGTGTCGTTGCACCGCAGGCTCCCGAACGGCACCACCGCCACCGTGCTCGTCCCGCCCGCGCTGGTGACCGAGCTGCCGGAGGACAGGTGGACCGGCGCCCAGACCGTCCCGACCAACGGGAGGCCGCAGTCCCACCCCGTGCCGGAGCCGCGCGAGGCCGTCCCCGTGTCGCCGGGCGGCGACGGGACGCCCGATCCCGACGCACCGGCCACCTCGCCGTCGGGCCTGCCCCGGCGGGGCGCGTCGCCGCCTCCGCCCGCACCGCCCTCACCCGTACCGCGGCCGCCTGCGCCGACGATCAGCGGCACCACGGCGAGCGGCCTTCCGCGCCGCGTGTCGCGCAGCATCAAGGACCCCGCCGATGCCGCGGGTGCAGGCGCCGAGGCCGGGCCGGACGACCACGAGAAGTTCCTCGCCGACCTCGGCGACTTCGCCGACGGGGAGCAGGCCGCGCGCGCCGCCGGGACGGACGGTGAGCCGACGTGACGGGGAGCCACGCGGGGCCCCAGGACTTCGGCTGGCTGGTCAACGACTTCGTCGGCCGCGTGCACGGCGTCACCCACGCCTGATCATGTCGGCCGACGGGTTCCCGCTGACGGCGTCGCGCACCGTCGCGAAGGACGACGCCGAGCAGCTCGCCGCCATCGCGAGCGGGCTGCTGAGCCTGGCCCGCAACAGCGCCGTGCTGTTCGACAAGGGCACCTGCGAGCAGATCATGATCCGCATGACGCACGGCTGGTTCCTGTTCATGGGCATCGGCGCAGGCGCCGGCCTCGCCGTGCTGACCGGCCCGGAATGCGACATGAAGGTCGTCGCCTACGAGATGACCCAGTTCGTGCGCAACACGGGTCACGCGCTGACCCCCGAGGTCCGGGCGACATGCGTCGGGTGCTGTCCGCGCGGAGGGCACCTGCGTGAGCGTTCCTCGGGAGGTGACCACCACGTCGGGAGAGTCCGGGGGAAAGCCGAAGATGCGCAGCAAACGGATCCGGCCCTACGCGCTCACCGGGGGCGGACCCGGCCCCGGCACGAGCTGCTCGTCGAGGCGCTGGTCTCGGTGCCGCGCTACGACCCGAGCCTGTCCGACTCCCTGATGCCCGAGTCCCGCGCGATCTACGAGCGGGCCCGCACGCGGGTGTCGATCGCCGAGCTGTCGGTGGCGCTCTCGGTCCCGCTCGGCGTGGTGCGGGTCCTGCTCAGCGACCTCGCGGCCCAGGGCGCGGTCTACGTCCACCCCACCGCACACACCTACCACCACGACCGCCAGATGCTCGGGAGGATCCTCGATGGACTCGAGCGGCTACGCACCTGAGCCGCACTCCGTGACGTCCGGAGGCGAGCCCGACGGGTTGCTCGCGGTCTCGGCGAAGATCGTCGTCGCCGGGGGTTTCGGCGTCGGGAAGACGACCTTCGTCGGTTCGGTGTCGGAGGTCCCGCCGCTCAACACCGAGGCGTGGATGACCGAGGCCGGCACCGGGATCGACGAACCGGTGGACGTCGGCAAGTCGACCACCACCGTGGCGATGGACTTCGGGCGCATCACCCTGCACCCCGACCTGCTGCTCTACCTGTTCGGCACGCCGGGGCAGCCGCGGTTCTGGTTCCTCTGGGACGACCTGACGCGAGGCGCGCTCGGGGCCGTCGTGCTGGTCGACACCCGCAGGCTGGACCAGTCGTTCGCCGCGATCAACTACTTCGAGAACGACTCGGACCTCCCGTTCGTCGTGGCGGTCAACAGGTTCCACGGGGAGCTGCGCCACGACCTCGACGAGGTGCGCGACGCCCTGGCCCTGCCCGCCGACGTCCCGCTGATCACCTGCGACGCGCGGGAGCGGGGATCGGCCGTCGAAGCGCTGCGGCGGCTCGTCACGCACGTGATGTCCCTCGGGGAGATCTCGCCGCCGGGGAAGGTGCGCGCACATGCCTGAACGCAAGATCTTGATCGTCGGCTCGGGGCAGTCGGGACTGCAGCTCGCGCTGACCCTGCAGCAACACGGCTACGACGTGACGATGATGTCGGCGCGCACCGCGGAAGAGATCCGGGGTGGCCGGGTGATGTCCACGCAGTGCATGTTCGACAAGGCGCTGACGATCGAACGCTCGCACGGGCTGAACCTGTGGGACGACGTGGCGCCCGCGATGACGCACCAGGGGCTCTCGCTGAGCGTCGAGCGGGGCGAGCGGGCACTGAACTGGGCGGGCGAGTGGCCCGGCCCCGCCCAGTCGATCGACCAGCGCGTCAAGATGGCCACCTGGCTCGAGCTGTTCGAGCAACGCGGCGGCAAGGTGGTCATCCACGGGGTCACCACGGGCGACCTGAACGTGCTCGCCGGCATGTACGACCTGACGATCATCGCCGCGGGCAAGGGCGAGCTGGTGCAGCTGTTCGACCGCGACGACGAGCGGTCGGTGCACACCAGGCCCGCCCGCGCGCTCTCGGTGTCCTACGTGGACCGGGTCCCGAAGCGGCCGGAGCGGCCCGAGGGATCCGTCGACGTGTGGGTGAACATCGCCCCGGGGATCGGCGAGAACATCAACATCCCGGGCTACACGGTGAGCGGCCCGTGCGAGATCCTCTACCTGTCCGGCATCCCCGGTGGCCCGTTCGACGCGTTCGCCGACCGGCCGGGGCCCACCGAGCAGTGGCAGCGCCACCTGAGGCTGCTCGAGACCTACCTCCCGTGGGAGTTCGAGCGCTACCGCGACGCGAAGCTGACCGACGCGCGCGGCACCCTCGTCGGCGGCTACACGCCGATGGTGCGCAAGCCGGTCGGTGAGCTGCCGTCCGGGGGAATCGTGCTGGGCATGGCCGACGTCGTGGTGGCCAACGACCCGGTCACCGGTCAGGGCTCCAACAACGCGTGCCGGTGCGCGCAGTACTACCTCGAGGGCATCCTCGCGCACGGCGATGCGCCCTTCGACCGGGAGTGGATGCAGCAGACCTTCGAGGCGTACTGGGCGCACGCCCGGTGGGTCACGAAGTTCACCAACACCATGCTCGACCCGCCCGAGCACGTGCAGGCGGTGCTGGGTGCGGCGCAGACAAACCAGGCGGTGGCCGACCGGTTCGCGAACGGCTTCAACGATCCGTCCGACCTCGCGGACTGGTTCTTCGAGCCGGAGAAGTGCCAGGCGTTCCTGGCGAGCGTGTCCTGAACGAGCGTTCGGTCAGCGGCCGGGCCCGGGTTCCTCGAGCGGCTCGCTGAACCCGTCCGCGAGCGCGCGCAGCGCGGCGTCGAGGTAGACGGTGAGGTCGGCGTCGGCGCGCGCCGCCCACCGCTCGTACGCCGCGCGGCAGGCGGCGAGCGTGGCGCGGCCGACGACGTGCGGGAACAGCGACTCGGCGGGCTGGCCGACCCGCCTGCCGACGAACTCGCTGATCGCCCGCTCCCACGCGTCGTAGCGCACGGTGGCGCTGGCGGCGATCTCCGGGACGGTGCCGACGAGGGTCATGCGCATCCGGAGCTCGGGTACGTCGGCCGCGCGGTAGTGGTTGGCGGCGAGGACGGCGTGGCGCACCGCGTCCATCACGGGCAGGTCGTCGGGTACCTCGGCGAGCGCCGTGCGGATCGTCTCGACCTCGGTGTCGAACGTCTGCCACAGCACGCTGGCCTTCGCGTCGAAGTAGCGGAAGAAGGTGCGCGTGCTGACGCCCGCGGCCGCGGCGATCTGCTCGATGGTGGTCTCGTGGAAACCCTGCTCGGAGAACAGGCGCAGCGCGATCAGTTCGAGCTCGCGCGTGCTCGTGCCGCGAGGGCGGCCGCGGCGCGCCGGTCTTGTTCCCGTCACACGGCGACGCTATCGTCCCCTCAATTCGACACTCCATGTCGAAAGTCCGTGTCGGGATGTCCAGCGAAGGGCCGATCATGGGTAGTGCCTGGTTCGAGACGGTCGCCGAGGCGCAGCGGCGCGCCCGCAAGCGCCTGCCCTCTTCGGTGTACGGCGCGCTGGTGGCGGGCTCGGAGAAGGGCCTCACCGTGCGCGACAACCAGGCCGCGTTCGACGAGCTGGGCTTCGCGCCGCGCACCGCCGGGTTCGCAGGCCTGCGCGAGCTGGGCACCACCGTGCTGGGGCAGCAGGTGTCGTTGCCGGTCCTGATCTCGCCGACCGGTGTGCAGGCCGTGCACCCGGACGGTGAGGTCGCGGTGGCACGGGCGGCCGCCGCGCGGGGCACCGCGATGGGGCTGTCGTCCTTCGCGAGCAAGCCCGTGGAGGAGGTCGTCGCCGCCAACCCGAAGACGCTCTTCCAGATCTACTGGTGCGGTAGCCGCGACGACATCGCCCGCCGGGTCGAGCGGGCGCGCGCGGCAGGCGCCGTCGGGCTGATCCTCACCTCCGACTGGTCGTTCTCGCACGGCCGTGACTGGGGCAGCCCGCGCATCCCCGAGCGGCTCACGTTCCGGGAGATGCTCCGTTTCGCCCCCGAGGGGATCACGCACCCGCGGTGGCTCCTCGGCTGGGCCCGGCACCGGCGGCTGCCGGACCTCACCGTGCCGAACATGTTCGATCCCGGCGACGAGCCGGTCACGTTCTTCGGCGCGTACGGCCAGTGGATGCAGACCCCGCCGCCCAGCTGGGAGGACATCCGCTGGCTGCGCTCCCGGTGGGACGGGCCGTTCCTGCTCAAGGGCGTGTTCCGGGTGGACGAGGCGAAGCGCGCCGTCGACGCCGGGGTCAGCGCGGTGTCGGTGTCCAACCACGGCGGCAACAACCTCGACGGCACCCCCGCGACGATCCGGGCGCTCCCGGCGATCGCCGAGGCCGTCGGTGACCAGGTCGAGGTCCTCCTCGACGGGGGCATCCGCCGCGGCAGCGACGTGGTGAAGGCCCTCGCCCTGGCGCCCGCGCCGTGCTCATCGGGCGGGCCTACCTGTGGGGCCTCGCCGCCGAGGGCCAGCCCGGCGTGGAGAACGTCCTCGACGTCCTGCGCGGGGGCATCGACTCGGCCCTGCTCGGGTTGGGCCGCAGCTCGGTGGCCGAGCTGAGCCGCGAGGACATCATCGTCCCTGCGGGGTTCTCCGACGCGGCGCATCCCCGCGTGGGCTGAGCCGGGAGTGCCCCGGCGGTGACGCTGACGCGCGGGGCGACGCCGCCGGCGGGTCGCACACGGACTGTGGTGCCGGCACAGGAACTGCAGTTGGTGCGTCGTCCCCGGAGTTGGTGTGCGAGGCCACGCCGATCACCTGGGTTTCCGTCGCGTCGCACACCAACTCCGGTGCTCACGCATGAACTTCAGTTCGTGTGCGAGCGCCACAGTTGGTGTGCGAGCGCCCGCGGGATGTTGTTTCGGCGCTCCGGCCGGCGTAGCTTCCTCGTCATCGAATCGATTCGATAGCGCTCGAGGGGGGTGCCGTGGGAGACCGTCCGGTCCTCGTGGGCCTGCTCCTGTACGTCGCCATCGCGCTGGCGCCCACGGTGATCGTCTGGTTCGGGGTGCGGATCCTGCCCGCCGTCGTCACCTCGTTCCTGGAGCGCCGCCGGCCCGCCGGAGCGGCGGCGGGTCCGTGCCTGGAGTCCGTGGTCGCGGACCTGCGCAGGCTGCACCGGCAGGTGCGCGACTGCCGCCCGCCCACGCGCGTGCGCACGGTGGCCCTGCTCTCGGCCTACGACGACACGCTGCTCGAGGCCTGCGCGATGGTCGGCGTCGACGCACCGCTGGCCACGGCCACCGGGAGCGACCGGGCTTTCACCCGCATGCTGACCGAGGCCGCGCTGGAGGATGCCGGCATCGCCCTGGACCCGCCGGGGCCGCGCTGAGCGGTCAGCCGCGGACGGCGGCGAAGGCGTCGTCCGTGCGCGTGAGGATCTCGTCGATGTCCGCGTCGGTGTGCGCGGCAGACAGGAACCAGTTGTGCCACGGGTGCAGGTACACCCCGCGCTGCACGGCGGCCTCGGCGAACGCGGTGGCCAGCCGGAAGTCCTCGTCGCCCGCGAACGAGAGCATCGGCATCTGCACCGGGCCGGTCTGGCTGATCTCGACCCCGTGCGCGGCGGCCTGCGTGGCGAGTCCCTCCCGCAGCCGCGCGCCGGTGCGGGCCATGTCCGGGAGCGCCACACCCTTGCGCAGCTCCGTCAGGGTGGCGAGCCCCGCGGCGAGCGGCACCGCCGCCGTCCAGAACGACCCGGTCACGTAGATCTTTCCGACGGCGTCGCGCAGCGCCTCGACGCCGGTGACGGCGCCGAGCGCCTGCCCGTTGGCGATCGCCTTCGACCAGGCCGACAGGTCCGGCCGGACGCCGAGGGGCTCCCAGCTGCCGCCGAGGTCGAGGCGGAAGCCGCAGCGGACGTCGTCGAGGATCAGCACGGCGCCGGTGCGGTCGGCGAGCGCCCGCAGGCCGCGGGCGAAGGCGGGGTCGACGAGCTCCTGCTCGCGCTTGATGTCGTGGCGCATCGGGCAGACGACGATCGCGGCGAGGTCGTCGCCCGCCTCGGCCGCGGCGGCCTCCGCGGAGGCGAGGTCGTTGTACTCGTAGTGCACCAGGTGCGCCTGGTCCTCGGCGGTGACACCCGAGCCGCGCAGCGAGCACCACGGCACCGCGCCGTGGTAGGCGCCGTGGGCCACCAGTAGCTTGCGCTTCCCGGTGGCGGCGCGGGCGATCGTCACGCTCGTGGTGGTGGCGTCGGAGCCGTTCTTGCAGAACATCGCCCAGTCCGCCGACGGGATCGTGTCCACCAGCAGCTCGGCGAACTCGACGGCCACCGGGCTGGTGCCGTCGAGGCAGTCGCCGCGGTCGAGCTGGTCGAGGACCGCGGCGGTGACGCCGGGGTGGCGGTGCCCGAGGACGACCGGGCCCCAGCCGCACATGAGGTCGAGGTAGGTGCGCCCGTCGGTGTCGGTGACGCGGGAGCCCTGCCCGGAGGCCATGAACTGGGGGTGCGCGGCGCTGAACGCCTGCACGGACATGTGGCCGTACATGCCGCCGGGGATCACCTGGCGGGCGCGGTCGCGCAGCGCGAGCTCCCGCTCGCCGAGGACGGTGGGTGCGGTCGTCATGCGTGGGTTCCCTTGCCGGAGTCGAGCAGCTCGCGGGCGACGGCGGCGATGCCGGGGCCGTCGAGGCGGTAGTGGGCGTAGAGGCCGGCGGGCGGGCCGACGGGCACGTGCTCGTCGGGCACGCCGTGGCGGCGGAACGGGACGCGGGCGCCGGCCTCGAACAGGCACTCGGCGACCGCGGTGCCCAGCCCTCCGGTCACGTTGCCCTCCTCGACGGTGAGGACGGCGCCGGTGGCGCGCGCAGCGTCCAGCACGGCGTCGCGGTCCAGCGGGGCGATCGTGAACATGTCGACGACCCGGGTGGACACGCCCGCGGCGGCCAGCTCGTCGGCGGCCTGCAATGCGGGGTGCACCTCGGAACCGGTGGCGATGATCGTCAGGTCGGTGCCGTCGCGGACGGTCTCGGCGCGCCCGATCTGAAGGTCCGGCACCACGTCGTAGACCTGCGGGTCGCGGCCGCGGCCGAGCCGGATGTACATCGCGCCGGGGTGGTCGAGTGACAGGCGCAGCAGCGCGCGCAGGTGGTTGGCGTCGGTGGCGCAGACGACGGTGAGGTCGGCGATGCAGCGCATCATGCCGAGGTCCTCGAGGCTGTGGTGGCTGGTGCCGTAGAAGCCCATGGACATGCCGGAGTGGTGGCCGACGACCCGCACGGGCATCCCCGGGTAGGCGCAGTCGGTGCGGATCTGCTCGGCGCACAGCAGCGCCGCGAACGCGCCGAACGTGGCGGCGAACGGGATGTAGCCCGAGGCGGCCATCCCGGCCGCCATCGTGATCATGTTCTTCTCGGCGATGCCGACGTTGACGAACCGCTCCGGGTGCCGGTTCGCGAAGTCGGTGGCCCGGTTGGAGCGGGCCAGGTCGGCAGTGAGCACGACGATGCGGGGGTCGTGGTCGGCGAGGTGGGCGAGCTCCTCGCCGAACACGAACGCCGGGATCGCACGCGTGTCGGTGCCGTCGACGGAGCGGGCGTCCTTGAGCCCGACGTTCGCGGTGCCGTTGAACAGCTCCGACTGGTCCTGGGTGCTCATGCCCGTCCCTCCAGCTCAGCCAGCACGTCGTCGTAGTCGGTGCCGGCGAGGTTGCCGACGTGCCAGTCGGGCGACAGCTCCATGCGCGCCACCCCCTTGCCCTTCACGGTGTCGGCGACGACGAGCTGCGGCGGGCCGTCCGCGGCCGCCGGCAGGCCCGCGAACAGCTCCAGCAGCGCGGGGATGTCGTGGCCGTCGACGCGGTGGGTCTGCCAGCCGAACGCGGCGAACCGCCCGTCGATGGGTTCGGCGGCCATGACGTCGCGGACGAAGCCGTCGATGCCGAGCTGGTTGGCGTCGACGATCGCGACGAGGTTGCCGAGCCGGAAGTGCCCGGCCGACATGGCGGCCTCCCAGATCTGACCCTCGGCCAGCTCGCCGTCGCCGAGCATGCAGTACGTGCGGTGGTCGGAGCCCGACATCCGTCCGGCGAGGGCCATCCCGGCGGCGATCGACAGGCCGTGCCCGAGGGAGCCGGAGGAGAAGTCGACGCCGGGGATGCGGCGCATGTCCGGGTGGTCGCCGAACGGGCTGCCCAGGCGCGTGTAGGTGTCGAGCTCGAAGGGCTCGAAGAAGCCGACGTCGGCGAGCACCGGGTAGAGCCCGATCGCCGCGTGCCCCTTGCTCAGCACGAACCGGTCGCGGTCGGGCCAGTCCGGGCGGGTCGGGTCGAGCCGCAGCTGCGAGTAGTAGAGGACGGAGAACAGCTCCGCGCAGGAGAACACGGCGCTGTAGTGGCCCGCTCCCGCGATCCGGGTGAGCCGGACGGTCTCGGTGCGCACGAACCTCGCCCGGTCGGCGAGGTAGGCGACCTGGTCGGTAGCCCTTCGATCAGTGCTGGTGACGGGCACTCCTGCTCCTTACTGCTGCGCGCCGAGAACCGGGCCGGGCTCGTCCCGGAACCGGTCGAGGACGTTGGCGGTGATGCGGGAGACGTCGTTGTCGCCGCCGTCGTGCGTCATCGCGGTGGACCAGGCGATCGAGCCGACGGAGAAGACGGCGCCGCCGCCGGGCCGCTCGAGCAGGACGATGTCCGCGCGGACCTTCGGGTGGATGCCGGGCGGAGCTGCGGCGTAGCCGTGGTCGACCTCCTCGGGCACCAGCGCGATCTTCTCCGAGTGCCGACCGAGGAGGCCAGCACGACCGCGTCGGCCGGGGTGCCGAGCGTGACGTCGGCGCGGTCCAGCTCGTCGCCCGCCGCGCCACCCAGGCCCGGTCCCTCGGTGCCGAAGACCGCGCGACGTGGGCGCTCACGCCGTCGAACACCCAGGAGACCGACGGGTCCGCGCTCGCCGCGGAGCGGGCGTACCCGTAGCCGGAGTCGAAGCCCTGGGCGGTGAACCCGACGCCGGCGAGCACGTTGGGCGCGCGCCCGCGCATCCGCCAGAGCCCGCCGGGCTCGCCGGTCGCCGCGAGGTGCTCCTCGCCCGGGTCGGACACCCAGGTGGCCACCCCAGCGTGGCCGCGGCGGATCTCCACCGCGTCCGGGTGCCCGGGGTGGCGGGCCGTGACCTGGTAGAAGCCGTTGCCGCCCAGGTACATCAGCCGCCCACCGGCGTGCGTGTAGCCCAGGTAGGTGTCGAGCATGCCCGCCGAGCAGTACTCCGGGTGGCTGCCGGTGAGCACCACGTCGTAGCGGGAGAGCAGGTCGGTGCCCTCGCGTTCGACCTCGTCGTCGGTGACCACGGCGTAGTGCTCGCCGCGCCGGTCGAGCCAGTCCAGCAGCAACAGGTCCTGCGCGTAGTGGCGGAACCCGCGGGTGGTCGGGGTGAAGTAGTCGGGGCGGATGTTGACGATCGGGCGCAACCGGGTGGAGTGGCAGACGCCGCTGTCGTCGGTGTGCACGTCGTAGAGCGAGCGGCCGAGCTCGGGGTGCGCGGCCAGCCAGCGGTCCCGCTCGTCGATCCCGCGCGCCTCCCCGTAGATCACCAGCCGCTCGGCCTCGTACTCGGCGTAGGTGCGCCAGTTGGCGTAGGCGAGGTAGGTCCAGGTGGGCAGCACGACGAGCACCGGCGCGTCGTGCCGGGCCGGGGTGACGACGAACGGGATCCGGTCGACGTCCCCCTCCGCGCTCGTCCGCAGTGCGTAGACGCCGCTGGGCAGGTCGGCGGGGACGCCCAGGTGAGGTCCCGTTCCCAGCCGGCGTCGGCGAGGTCGTCGTCGTGCAGGTGCAGCGCGTCGAACTCGGCCGGGGCGCGGCGGAAGTCGGTCTCCGCGCCGGACCAGGACGGCCCGGGCACCCCGCGGGTGGGCAGGTGCCGGACCACCGCGCCGGCGGTGAGCCCGCCCCGGTCGGCACCCGGGTGCGCCGGGGTCGGCGGCGAGGTCGAGCGCGCTGGTCGTGGCCGGGTCGCAGGGTGAGCGGGTCGCGCCGCCCGCCAGCGCCGCCGTCGTCGCCGCGGGCCAGGCCGTCGCGGCGACGACCGGGCGGGCCACCTTGCCGTTGAACGTGGCGCCGAGCCCGCCGGTCGCCGTGCCGTCCGACCCGAGCCGCAGGCTGCCACCGGTGGCGGAGGGCGGGGCCTGCGCGACCGTCGTGAGCGGGGCGAGGTCCCGCCGGTGCAGCGACAGCCGCACCTCGCCGGTGGCGTCGACGGTGGCGGCCGCGAACGACCAGCGCCGCTCGACGGGGGGCGCCGCGAGAGTGGCGATCGTGGTCGCGCCGCGGCGCAGGCCGATCCCCGTGGCCGAGACCTCGAGGACCAGGTCCCCGACCGCCAGCAGCGGCCGGGGAGCGGTGCCGGGGAGGGTCGGGAGGAACCACACGGCGAGCCCGGCCGCGTCCACCGGGCCGATCGGGTCGGTCTCGACGAACGAGCCGGAGGTGGTGGTCTGCACGCGGCGCACCCGGGCCGGCAGCTCGCTCGCGACGGCTTCCTCGACGAGCTCGAGCCCGTGCCGGGGTGAGCCGCCGCGCCGCAGCCGCACGATCTCCGGCCGGTAGTCCGCGTGCGCACAGCTGACGTGGAACGCGATCGGGTCCCCGGCGCGCACCGAGAGCCGGTCGGCGTAACCGAGGAGCCTCATGCGCCCACCACCGGCTCGGGATGGTCGCGGAAGCGGTCGAGGACGTTGGCGGTGATCCGGGAGACGTCGTTGTCGCCGCCCTTGTGCGTCATGGCGGTCGACCAGGCGATCGAGCCGACCGTGAAGACGGCCCCGCCACCGGGGCGCCCGAAGATCACGATGTCGGACCGGACCCGCGGGTCGGGGCCGGTCGGCACCGCGTAGGAGATCGTCTTGTCGTCCGGGACGAGCGCGATCTTCGCGGAGTGGCCCACCGAGCTGGCCAGGACCACGGCGTCGGCCGGGGTGCCCAGCGCGACGTCGGCCCGGTCGATCTCGTCGCCCGCCGCCCCGCCGAGGCCCGGCCCGGTGTCGCCGAAGACCTCGCCGACCACGACGTCCACGCCTTCGAAGACCCACTCCGCGGATCGGCTCTGCGGGGTCCGCCGGTAACCGCTCGCCTTGTCGAAGCCCTGCGCCGTCATCCCGACGCCGAACTGGCGCTGCGGTGCGCGGCCGCGCCAGCGCCACAGCCCGCCGGGTTCGCCGGTGCCGGACAGGTGCTCCTCGCCTGCACCGGACGCCCAGGCGGTCTGGCTGCCCCGGGCCCGGCGGATCTCGATCGCGCCGGATGGGCCCTCGTGGCGGGCGGTGACGTGGTAGAAGCCGTTGCCGCCCAGGTACATCAGCCGGCCTCCGGAGTCGACGTGCGCTGCGTAGGCGTCGAGCATCCGGGCCGACGAGTACTCGGGGTGGCTGCCCGTGATCACGACGCGGTGCCCGGCGAGCGCGTCCGGGCCGCGGTCCTCGATCTCGTCGTCCGTGATCACGGCGTAGTCCTCGCCGCGCCGGTCGAGCCAGTCCAGCAGCGACAGGTCCTGCGCGAAGTGGCGCAGCCCGCGGGTGGTCGGCGTGAAGTAGTCAGGCCGGATGTTGACGATCGGCCGCAACCGGGAGGAGTACATGACGCCGCTGCCGTCGGTGTGCACGTCGTAGAGCGACTTGCCCAGCTCCGGATGGCTGGCCAGCCAGCGGTCCCGGGTGTCCACGCCGCGGCGTTCCCCGTAGAGCGCGACCCGCTCCTCCTCGAACTCGGCGTAGGTGCGCCAGTTCGCGTACGCCAGGTAGGTCCAGGTCGGCAGCACCACGAGGACCGGGGCCGGGGGAGTGCCCTCGGCCGGCGTCACGACGAACGGGATGCGGTCGACGTGGTCTCCGGCACGGATCTTCAGGGCGTAGGCGCCGCTGGCGGCATCGCCCGGGACGGTGAGGACCACGTCGGTCTCCCACCCGGCGTCGTCGAGGTCGTCCTCGTGCAGGTGCAGGGCGTCGTACTCGTCGGGGACGCGCCGGAAGTCCGTCTCGCGGCAGCGCCAGAACGGCCCGGGCACGGCGCTCGCCGGCCGGTTGACGGCGACGCCGCCCGCGGTGAGCGCCCCGTCGTCGGCCACCGCGACGTCCGCGGGGTCCCGGCCGAGCGCCAGCGCGCTGACGGAGTCGCTGCCGAGCACGGCGATCGCATCCTCGCCCGCGGCGAGCCGCTCGGTCACCTCGGCGGGCCAGCCGGATGTGGACACGATCGGCCGGGCGAGCCGCCCGTTGAAGAACTCGGTGGGCGCTGAGGGCGCCCGCCCGCACCGACCCGAAGGACCGCCGCCCGAGTGTCAGCAAAGCCACTTCGCTGACCGCGGAGGTCCTGAAAGTGGCTTTGCTGACCTCGATGCAGGGCGAGCCGGACCTCGCCGCGGGGCGAGACCGTCGCCGCCAGGAACGACCACTGGCGCTCGACGGGCGCCACGTCGAGGCGGGCCAGGTCGGTGCCGCCCGCGTCGCGGAGCGCGCAGCCGCGGGCCGACACGGACAGCAGGTAGCCGGCGGTTCCGTCGGGTGCGTTGAGCGCGAGCACGGTCTGCTCGCGGTCGGCGTCCAGCCGGGTCGGGAGCAGCCACACCGCGAGCCCTGCCGCGGACACGGTGGTGCCGGGTCGCAACGGTGCGTCGACGTAGGAGCCGGCGCGCGCCACCTGGACGCGCCCGGGCACCGTCGCCGGGAGCTCTGCCGCGACCTCTTCCTCCAGCAGATCGCACTCGTGCGTGGGGGAGCCGCCGCGGCGCAGCCGCTGCAGTGTCGGGGTGAACTCGGGGAGCTCGCAGCTGACCTTGAACTCGATGCGCCCGCCCGCCGGGACGGACAGCCGGTTGCCGTAGCCGAGCAGCCTCACCGGTTGACCCACTCCGTCCACTGCCGGGTGGCCTCGTCGAGGTTCGCGGCCCACCACTCGTTGTCGCGCTGTACTTCGCTGCCGGTGACGTTGCTGGTGGCGATGAAGGAGTTGATCAGCGGGTCCTCGGACGGCTTCGCGTTGGAGTTGGGCGAGCCGTAGGGCTGGCGCTGCATGATGAGTTCCTGGGTCGGGACGTCGACCAGTTCGTTGATCAGCGCGTACGCCGCGTCGAGGTTCTTGGCGCCCTTGACGATCCCGAGCGAGTCCTCGTAGTAGAGGGGCTGGTTCCAGACGACCTTCAGGTTGGCGCCGTTCTTCGCCGCCTCGTAGGCCCGACCCGGCCAGGCCAGCATCATGTCGACCTCGCCGGATTCGAGGGCCTGGGTCTGCTGCGCGCCCGTCTCGTAGAACCGGACGGAGGGCCGGATCGTGTCGAGCGTGGCGAACGCGCGCTCGTAGTCGAGGGGGTAGAGCTGGTCGCCGGGCACGCCCGCGGCGAGGAGCGCGGTCTCCATGCCGGCGTCCTTGGCGTAGTTCATGATCCCGCGGGTGCCCGGGAAGTTGGTGGTGTCGTAGAAGTCGGCCCAGCTCTGCGGCGGGTTGTCGCCGTACTCGTCGGCGTTGTAGACCAGCAGGAAGGCGGACTTCAGCACCGGGACGCCGCACTCGGTGATCTGTGCGGGGTCGAGCCCGGCGGTGTTGATCCTGGACTTGTCCAGCTTCTCGAACAGCACGTCGCACTTGGCCACGGTGCGGTAGGGCGAGGAGTAGAAGACGTCCCAGGTGGGGGAGCCGGACTCGACCATCGCGGTCAGCTTGGCCTCGTTGTTGGGCGACTCCTCGGCCACCTGGATGCCCTGTGCGGCGAGCTCCTTGTAGGCGGTCTCGGCGAAGATCGCGGCGAGTGCGCCGCCGGTGTTGCTGAACACGACGGTGCCGCCTTCGGCGGAGTCGCCGCCGCCGACCGTGGCGAAGCACCCGGTGGCGCCGAAGCTCACGGCGGCGGCGAGGGCCAGCGCGGAGACGAGTCTGCGGTTGCGCACGGGGACCACCTTTGATCGACGGGTGCGACGCGCCAGGCGCGTTTTGCTATCCGAAACGCGATTCGGGATGTGGCATCAGAGGATGGCGGCCGACGGCTGGGTCGTCAAGTCTTGGCCCGTGAACGTCCTGTTCGGTCCGGTTTCGGTCGCATAACCGGCGCTCCCCGCGGTTGACAAGCCGCCGCGCGACCGCGACCCTCCCATTTCGGTTCGTGAAACCCGTGCCACATCGTGATTGAAGTGGGGGTGTGTCCATGGTGTCTGTCGATTCGGCGGGTGCACCGGCAGCGGCGCCCGCGCCACCCGTGCCGGTCCGCGTGCGGCGAGTGGGCCGCCCGCTGCTGCTGCTCGCGCTGCCCGCCGTCGTCGTGCTCGGGGTCTTCTTCGTGGTCCCGGCGTTGCGGCTGGCCTGGCTCTCGGTGAGCACGCCCGAGCTCGGCCTGGGCAACTACACCGGCATGGCCACCGACGGCGTCGTGATCACGGTGGTGCTGCGGACGCTCGGGATGGCCGCGGTCGTCACGGTGCTGTGCGTGCTCTGCGCGTACCCGTACGCCTACCTGATGACCATCGTCGCCCGCGGTGGCGGGCCGTGCTCACCGCGCTCGTGCTGCTGCCGTTCTGGACGTCGCTCATGGCGCGCACCTTCGCGTGGGTGGTGCTGCTGCAGGACACCGGGGTGGTCAACGGGCTGCTCGCGGCCGTGGGGCTCGGCCCCACGCGGCTACTGGGCACGACCGCGGGCGTCAGCATCGCGATGGCCCAGGTGATGCTGCCGTTCATGGTGCTGCCGGTGTACGCGGCCATGCGCGGCATCGACCGGCGGCTCGTCGATGCGGCGATGGGTCTCGGTGCCCGGCCGATCAACGCGTTCCTGCGGGTGTACCTGCCGCTGTCGCTGCGCGGCGTGGCCGCGGGCGCGACGCTGGTGATGGTGCTGTCGCTCGGCTTCTACGTGACGCCGTCGCTCGTCGGGTCGCCGCAGCAGTCGATGCTGGCGCAGCTCATCTCGGTGCAGGTCAACCAGCTGCTGGACTTCGGGGCGGCCGGCGCGCTCGCGGTGACGCTGCTCGTCGTCACGCTCGTGCTGGTGGCCGGCGTGCAGCGGCTCACCCGGACCGGCGGCGCCCCCGCGGCGCTGGTCGGGGGTACCGCCTCATGAGGTCGGTCGCCCTGCGCCGCGCGCTCGTCGCGGTCGGCATCTTGATCGGTGCCTGGTTGCTCGTTCCCACGCTGATCGTCATCCCGATCAGCTTCTCCGGCGAGGACAGCTTCGCGTTCCCGCCGAGCTCGTGGAGCCTGCGGCACTACGAGACGTTCTTCACCGACCCGAGCTGGCTCAACGCGCTGCTGGTGTCGATCCAGCTCGCCGTGATCGTCACGGTCGTGGCGACCCTGCTCGGCACCGCCGCGGCGTTCGCGCTGTCGCGCACCGCCTTCCGGGGCCGCGGGGCGCTGAACGGGCTGTTCCTCGCGCCGCTGATCGTGCCCGGCATCGTGGTGGCGGTCGCGGTCTACGCCGCGTTCCTGCAGTGGGGCCTGATCGGCACGCCGGTCGGCTTCATCATCGCGCACACGGTGCTCGCGATCCCGTTCGTCACCGTGAACGTGGGGTCGGCGCTGGGTGGGTTCGACCGCACCCTGGAACGGGCCGCGGCCAGCCTCGGCGCCTCCGGGCCCGCCACCTTCCGCGCCGTCACCCTGCCGCTGATCATGCCCGGGGTGCTGTCCGGTGCGGTGTTCGCGTTCGTCACCTCCTTCGACGAGGTCGTGGTGTCGCTGTTCGTCCAGTCACCGCAGCTGCAGACGCTGCCGGTGCGGATGTTCACGTCCGTGACCAACGAGGTGGACCCCACGATCGCGGCGGCCGCCACCGTGGTCGTCACGCTCACCACCGCCCTGCTGACCCTGGCCGCCACTCTCAGGAGGACCCGCCGTGCCTGATGCCCTGCCCGGAGCTCGCATCGAGGTCGAGGGCCTCACCAAGCGCTTCCCCGGCGCGGCCGCGCCCGCCGTCGACGGCATCGACCTGGAGATCCGGGCCGGGGAGTTCATGACCCTGCTCGGGCCCAGCGGGTCGGGCAAGACCACGACGCTGAACATGATCGCCGGGTTCGAGTCGATCACCTCCGGCCGGATCGCCCTGGACGGCAGCGACATCGCGCAGCTCCCGGCGTACCGGCGCAACCTCGGCATGGTCTTCCAGAACTACGCGCTGTTCCCGCACATGACCGCGGCCGAGAACGTCGCGTTCCCGCTCAAGCAGCGCAAGGTCGCCAAGGGCGAGATCGCCCGGCGGGTCGGCGAGGCCCTCGAGCTGGTGCACCTGGGCGGGCACGGCGAGCGGCTGCCCTCGCAGCTGTCCGGCGGGCAGCAGCAGCGCATCGCGCTGGCCAGGGCGGTCGTGTTCGAGCCCCGTGCGCTGCTGCTCGACGAGCCGCTCGGGGCGCTGGACAAGAAGCTGCGCGAGTCGTTGCAGCTGGAGATCGCCCGGCTGCACCGGGAGCTGGGCATCACGTTCGTGTTCGTCACCCACGACCAGGACGAGGCGCTCGCGCTGTCCGACCGGATCGCGGTGTTCCGGGAGGGGCGGATCGAGCAGGCCGGCACGCCCGCCGAGCTGTACGAGACGCCCGCGTCGCGGTTCGTCGCGACGTTCCTCGGCGACTCCAACGTGTTCGCCGGCCGGATCCGCGACGGCAGGCTCGACACCGGCTGGTGCGACCTGCAGGTGCCGGAGGTGGCGGCGACCGGCCCGATGGCGCTGGTGGTGCGCCCGGAGCGGCTGCGGATCGCCCCCGCGGGGGCGGCCGCGACCGGGGACAACGTCCTGTCGGCCACCGTCACCGACGTCGTCTACCACGGCGCCTTCCGGCGGGTGCTGGTCCGGTTCGACGGCGGGGGTGCCGGGCAGGTGCGCGACACCGCGGGCGGCGCGCTCGTGGCCGACCAGCGCGTCGAGGTCTCCTGGGCCCGCGACGCCGGTGTGCTCGTGCCCGACGACGAGCCCGAGCCTGCCGTCGACGCGCAGGCCCCGGTTGCGGCGGGTGCGCAGTGACCACCGACGCAGTGAGCACCGACGCGCTCGCCGCGGCCCGCCTGGAGGTCGCCGAGTGCGGCCGCCGGATGATCGCCGACGGGCTGGTGCTGGGTACCGCGGGCAACGTGAGCGTCCGCGTGGGCGAGCTGGTGGCGGTCTCCCCGTCGGGCATGGCGTATGACCGGATCGAACCCGTGGACGTCGCCGTGGTCGACCTCGACGGGAACCGGGTGGACGGCCCGCACGCCCCGTCCTCGGAGACGCCGATGCACCTCGCCGTCTACGCCGAGACCGGGGCCGGTGCCGTCGTGCACCACCACGGGTTGCACAGCGCGGCCGTGTCCACGGTGGTCGAGGAGCTCCCGGCGCTGCACTACTACGTGCTGCAGCTGGGTGGCCCGGTCCGGGTCGCGCGCTACGCCACCTACGGCACCGCGGAGCTGGCCCGCGCGGTGCACGCCGCTCTGCAGGACCGCACGGCGGCGCTCATGCAGAACCACGGCGCCGTCGCCCACGGCGACACGCTCGAGCAGGCCTACGACCGGGCCCGGCTGGTGGAGTGGCTGTGCGCGCTGCACGTCACCGCGACCGGCATCGGCACGCCCCGGGTGCTCACCGGCGAGGAGCTGGCGGCCGTCGCCCGCCGCCGCACGG
The DNA here is from genome assembly GCA_001942185.1 of Pseudonocardia sp. CNS-004. Classification (GTDB taxonomy): domain Bacteria; phylum Actinomycetota; class Actinomycetes; order Mycobacteriales; family Pseudonocardiaceae; genus Pseudonocardia. The sequence goes on along the minus strand of MKJV01000146.1, from coordinate 5,132 downwards.
GGTCCCGGCATGAGGGTGGTCTGCCTCGGCGCGCACATCCTCGACATCCTCGGTCGCCCGGTCCCCGACATCCCGCCCGGTCAGCCGCCGCGTGCTCGACGAGATCCGGATCACCGCGGCGGGCACCGCGGGCGGCACCGCCGTCGACCTCGCGAAGCTCGGCGCCGAGGTGGTGAGCATCGGCCCGGTCGGCGACGACGTCACCGGCAGGCTGCTGCTCGACCTGCTCGCAGGCCACGGCGTCGACGTCCGGCACATGGCGCGCAGGCCGGGCCTCGCGACGCCCGCGACCATGCTGCCGATCCGGCCCAACGGCGAGCGGCCCGCGCTGCACGCTCCTGGCGCGATGGCCACGCTCACCGCGGCCGACGTGGATCGCGACCTCGTGGCGGCGGCCGACGTGCTGCACGTCGGTGGCCCGGACGTCCTGGGCGACTTCACCCGCGACGCCCTGCCGGACCTGCTCCGTTTCGCCGCCGCCCACGGCACGGTCGTCAGCATGGACCTGCTGAGCGTCGGCCGGCCCGAGCTGGTGGACCTGCTGCGGCCGGCATGGGAGCACACCGGCTACCTGCTCCCCAACGACGACCAGATCCGTGGCGTGACGGGTCGCGAGGACCTGGTCGAGGCGGCGGGCGTCGCTCGGGCCGCAGGCGTCGGCACCGTGATCGTCACGACCGGGGCACAGGGCTGCGTGATCGTGGATGACGACGGTGTCGACGGGGTTCCCGCGTTCGAGGTGCCGGTCGTGGACACGACGGGCTGCGGTGACGCGTTCACGGCCGGGTTCCTGGTGGGGCTGGGCTCGGGTCGGGCGGTGCCCGACGCGGCGCGGCTCGGCACGGCCGCCGCCGCGCTCGTGGCGCAGGGCCTGGGTTCCGATGCCGGCATCGTCGACCTGCCGTCGACGCTCGCGTTCGGCGCCGTAGCGTGATCGAGTGAACGATCGGAGGAGCCGCTGATGGCCGAGAAGGCCGCCGGTGCGGGCGAGCCCGTCCGGGTGCTGGTCAAGGCGATGGCGGTCCTGGAACTGCTCGCCGAGGCGTCCGACGAGCTCTCCCTCGGTGACATCGCCGCCCGGCTGGAGCTGAACAAGAGCACCTGCCACCGGATCCTCACCACGCTCGCGTCCGGGGACTTCGTGGAACGCCCCTCGCCGGGCACCTACCGGCTCGGGATCGGGGCGTTCCGGGTGGGCAGCGCGATGGCCCGGCGCCTGAGCGTCCGCGAGCGGGCCCTGCCTGCCATGCAGGAGCTCTACCGGCGCACCGGGGAGACCGTGTTCCTGCTGGTGCTGCGCGGCGACGAGGCGGTCTGCGTCGAACGGCTGGACGGCCGGTACGCCTCCACCCACACCCTCGGCGTGGGCGGCGCGCTGCCGCTGCACCTGGGCGCCGGCCCGCGGCTGCTGCTGTCGACCTTGCCCGACGAGCAGGTGGAGGGCTACCTCGCAGGTCCGCTGCAGCGGCGGACCTCGCCGACCCAGGCCACGGCCGAGCAGCTGCGCGAGGACGTCCGGCGGATCCGCGAGGACGGGTTCGCCGTCAGCTGCGACGACGTCGAGCTGGGCGTGACGGCGTTGAGCGTGCCGGTCCGCGACCACACCGGCGCCACCGTTGCGGCCCTGAGCGTGAGCGGGCTGACGGCGCACCTGCCCGACTCCGAACAGGAGCACCAGGTCGGGCTGCTGCGCGCGGCGGCGGCGGAGGCGTCCCGCGCGCTGGGGCTGCGCGCCGGGGTGTAGACCTGGGGGCGATGATCGAGCGACCCGAGGGGATCCGCATGCGTCACGACACCGTGCTCGCCGAGACCGTTGGCATCCGAGGTGCGGACGACGACGAGATCGAGGCCTACACCGCGCGCCCGCTGGACGGGGGCGGCCGCGGCGGGGTGGTGGTGATCCACCACATGCCCGGATACGACTGGAGCACGAAGGAGATCGTGCGCCGGTTCGCCGCCTGGGGCTACAACGCGATCTGCACGAACCTCTACAGCCGGGAGCGCCCGGCGCCGACCCGGACGACGCGGCCGCCACCGCGCGGGCGCAGGGCGGCGTGCCGGACGCCCGGTTCGTGGGCGACGCGGCGGGCGCGGCCCGTTGGCTGCGCTCGCTGCCCACCTCCAACGGCAAGGTCGGCACGATCGGCTTCTGCTCCGGTGGGCGGCAGGCGTTCCTGTCGGCGTTGGAGCTCGACGTCCAGGCCGCGGTGGACTGCTACGGCGCCTTCGTCGTCGGCACCCCGCCGGAGGGGTTCCCGCTGCAGGTCCAGCCGCTCGCCGACCGCACCGCAGAGCTGCGCGCCCCGCTGCTGGGCCTGTTCGGCAACGACGACTCCTACCCGTCGCCCGAGCAGGTCGACGAGCTGGAGAAGCTGCTGCAGACCCACGGCAAGGACTACGAGTTCCACCGCTACGACGACGCCGGGCACGCCTTCTTCGCGGTCGACCGGCCCTCCTACCGGGTGGCGGCGGCCCTCGACGGCTGGCAGCGCGTCCGGGCGTTCTACGCCCGGCACCTGGACGGGCAGGCCTGATCGCCGTGTGCACCTACAGCACCGAGAAGTTCGACGTCACGGCGAGCAGCGGCAAGGGGCCGCAGGGCTGGTTCCCGCTGCGGACGGCCACGGTCTACTACGACCACCCCGTCCACGCGCCGGACGAGCACACGGTGAACATCGACTTCCTGAACCCGGAGCAGGGCCCGGGCGCCGCGTGGCGGTGGAGTTGTCGCTGGACTCCGCCCGGGAGCTGCTGGCCGCGCTGCAGGTGACGGTGGAGCGCGCCCGTAACCATTGACGGTCCCGCCGCGAGTGACGCCGGTGTCGGCGCTTCGAGGAGGAACGGCATGGAACGGACCGCGGTCAACCCGTGGAAGTGGTCGCTGGACATCGGCTTCAACCAGGCCGAGCTCGTCGAGGGCGCCGCCGGGAGCTGATCTGCTCGGGGCAGACGTCCGTGGACGCGGACGGCCGCCCGCAGCACCCCGGTGACATGCGGGCCCAGGTCGGGCTCGCCATGGACAACCTCGAGGCCGTGCTCGCGGGTGCCGGGATGACGCTGGCCGACGTGGTGCGGTGCAACGTCTACACCACGGACGTCGACGCCGTCTTCGCCTGCTTCGACGTCTTCTCGGGGAGGTTCGGCGCCGTCGGGGTGCGCCCCGCGTGCACGCTCCTCGGGGTCACGCGCCTCGCCATCCCCGAGCTGATGGTCGAGCTGGAGGCCACGGCCGTCGCCTAGCACCCGGAACCGGGCGGGTCAGGCGGCCCACTGCGCGGGAATGTCGCGCAGCTTCCGCGCGACGTACGCGATGTAGTACAGCGGCTCTCCCCGGACCGAGAGCCGGTGGCGGTAGTGCTCGTCGGCGATGAGCGTGATCACCTCGTCCGCCACCATGTTCTTGATCAAGCGGCTGAACCCGGTCGCGTCGTGGTCGGCGACGAAGTCCTCCTTGATCGTGAAGGCGATCAGCCCCGAGGTCTCGACGAGGTTGAACGCGGCGGTGAACGCCGCCGGCGGGATGTCGCCGAACCCGAGTGCCGCGACCGTGGTCATCGTGTTGAACCGGCGTGCCGCGAGCGCCTCCCGCTGGACGGGTCCGAGCGTCGTGAGGTCGGCGACCAGGTAGTCGTCGTAGACGTCGGGCCGGTCCCGGGCGGCCGCCTGGGCCGCCTCCTCGATGATGTCGACGCCGTAGACCTTGCCCGCGCCGAGGGCCCGGATCTCCTCACCGACCATCCCGTTGCCGGCCCCGACGTCGAGCACCCGCAGCCCGGACGGTCGATGCCCTGCTCCGCGAGCGCACGGGTCAGCAGGCCGCGTACCACCCGCGGGGACGTGCACTCGAGCATCTCGTAGAAGAGCTGCTCGTACAGACCGGGAAATTCGTAGATGACGTGGTAGTCGTGGAAACGGATGCGGACGGGCTTCCCGTCGAGCACCGCATCGCACCACTCCTCGTCCTGATCGAGCCGCACGTGGTCGGGGAGGAAGATCTCCCAGCGGCGAGGCACTCGCGTCTCGACGGGGTCTGCATCGCACGATGTGATGGTCGTTCACCTCCGGATTCGGCGTCCGCAGCGCGGTGGAGTCGCCCGCGGTGATCATTTTCAAACTAGTTGCAGGGTTTCCGCGGGGATACCGCCGTTCCGTGGAGTGGAGCTGAATCACCGGTGATGAAATCGGGCGGACGAGCACGGTGTGCGGATTGCGAGACGAATTGCGTCTATCGAGACACCGAGACGTGATCGTCGGCCCGAACGCGCGCCCGTGCGGCGGGCCGGGCCGGGAGGCCCAGCAGCCCGCCTAGACCTGGTCGGCGGGGAGCACCACGCCGGCCGCGGCGGTGAGCCCGCCGTCCACGCGCATCTCGCTGCCCGTGACGAACGACGAGCGCGGGCCGGCGAGGAACGCGCACACCTCCGCCACCTCCTCGGGCCGGGCCGTGCGGCCGAGGGGGTGGGCGCGGCCCCAGTCGGCGAGCAGATCGGCGGGATCGCGGTCGCCCGCGAACCGCTGCGCCGTGGCCCGCAGCATCGGGGTGTCCACCGACCCGGGGCACACCACGTTGCACCGGATCGACTCGTGGGCGTGGTCGACGGCGATCGCCCGGGTGAGGGCGTTGATCGCGCCCTTGCTCGCGGCGTAGGCCACCACCTCGGTCTGGGTGACGAACGCCTGCACCGAGGAGACGTTCACGATCGCCCCGCCGCCCGCGGCGCGCATCAGCGGGACGAGGTGCTTGGCGAACTGGAAGATGCTCGTGACGTTCACCGCGAGCACCTCGTTCCACACGTCCTCGTCGGTGGTCTCCACCGTGCCGTAGCGCTGGATGCCGGCCGCGTTCACCAGGACGTGGGCGCCGCCGAACTCCGCCTGGGCGCACCGGGCGGCCTCCGCGGCGGTGTCGGCGCGGCTGACGTCGCCGACCCACCTCCCACCCGGGCCCCGCCCGCGCGCAGCCGTCCGGCGTGCTCGCGCAGCGCGTCGCCGTCCACGTCGCACGCGACGACGGCGGCGCCCCGGTGGCCAGGCGGGTGGCGACGGCGGCGCGATGCCCTTGGCCGCGCCGGTGACCACGGCGGTGCGGCCGGCGAACTCCGCAGGCGGTGCGGGCGGATGCTCACGGGGTC
>MKJV01000145.1 GCA_001942185.1 Pseudonocardia sp. CNS-004 | reverse complement strand
CGCGTCGCGCACGCGGGCCAGGTGCCGCTGGTCCACGACCCGGACCACGGCCTCGGCGTCGGCCAGCGCCGCCTCGCGGACCAGCGGGCGGCTGCCGCCACCCGGCCCACCTCGGCGCGGTGCCCGGCGGCGGCGAGCCGCTCCGCGGGCCGCCACCGCGCGTCGAAGACGGCCCGCGCGTCGCGCACGCGGGCCAGGTGCCGCTGGTCCACGACCCGGACCACGGCCTCGGCGTCGGCCAGCGCCGCCTCGCGGACCAGCGGGCGGCTGCCGCCGAACCGGGCCACCTCACGCAGCCCGCGCAGCGCACCGTCGAGCTGCACCTGGTGCAGCTCCTGCAGCTCCTGCAGCGCCGCCCGGTACTCCAGCTCCGCCGCCGCGTAGCGCGGGTCGCGCTCCAGAACGTCCTGCCAGCGGGCATACAGGCGCAGGTTGACGCTGCGGCCCCCGACCAGGGAGTCGAGCTCGCCGTCGTCGGGCTCGCGCTCCCGCCACCCCGCGGTGACGGTGGCGATCGGCCCGTCCGGCTCCACGCCGCGGACCACGGCGTCGAGCGTCGGCCACCGCTGCGGTCCCAGGACGACGATCACCGGGCTACTGCGGACTTCACTGGGCGTGCACGTGGACGGAGCGGCCCACGTCGTCGAGCATCCCGCGCAGGACGTCGTAGTCGGGGTGGCGCATCCGCACGTAAGCGTTGGCCCAGTAGCCCGCCTCGACCGGCTGCGTCGGTGTGCCCGGCGCCGGCAGGTGCGCGTCGATCACCCACTCCCCCAGCCGCGCCTGCGCCTCGTCGACGCCCGAGTAGCCGCTGATGTGCCCGTCCCGGTCGGGGCGCAGCGCGACGATCCCGGTGGCGAACCGGCGCGACGGCCGGGCCGCGACGTGGCCGTGGACCACCGCGTCGGCCCACTCCCGGTAGATGTCGATGTCGTTGCCCGCCGAGTACAGGTCCCACGCCCCGACGCCGGGTGGCCGGCACCCGATCTCGGAGAACCGCAGCCCCTTCGGCCCGAAGAACCACTCCATGTGCGTGGCGCTCGTGCCGATCCCGAGCGCCGCGCACACCCGGGCGCCCAGTTCGCGCAGCTCCTGGTAGTCCGGCGCGGAGTCGACCCGGTTGGTCGAGACGAACTGCGGGGAGATCCAGCGGGTGCGCATCGCCTCGAGCACGTTCGGGTAGTAGTGCGAGACGAAGTCCAGCGCCGCGTTCCCGTCGACCGACACCGTGTCGTAGAAGCCCTCGTGGCCCTCCACGAACTCCTCCACCGCGATCGACTCGACGCCCTGGCCGCCGAACCGGCCGAGCGCCTCGTCGAGCCCCGCCCGGTCGTCGACGCGGACCGTGTCGAGCGCGCCGGCGCCGGTGCGCGGCTTGAGGACGACCGGGTAGCCGGTGGCGTTCACGAACTCGTGCACCTGGGCCGCGCTCGTGACGGCCGCCGATGCCGCGGTGGGTACGCCGGCCGCGCGCAGCGCCTCCTTCATCGAGGGCTTGTCCCGGCACAGCCACGCCGTGCGCACCGAGGTGCCGGGGATCGTGCAGTTCTCCCTGGCCTGCGCGGCGGCGAGCGTGTGGGCCTCGATGGTGGCCTCCAGCCGGTCGACCCACACCGTGTCCTGCACCCACCGCACCGCGGCGGTGAGCACGCCGGCGTCCACCACGGTGGGCACCTGGTGGTAGTGGGCCATCCAGCCCGAGAGCTCGTCGTCCAGCTGGTCGGCGGGACGCTCCCCCACGCCGATCACCGTGGCCCCCACCTGGGCCAACGCGCGCACGAAATGGCGCTGCGTCGGCGGGAACGCCGGCTCGACGTAGACCACGTTCACCCTCGGGAGGGTAGCTTCCTTCCGATGGTGGTCGCTGCATTCGTCGCACCGTTCCTCCTCCCCGCGACCGCGCGGTTCGTGGCCGCCGCGGCCCAGCTGCCCGACGTCCGGCTGGGCGTCATCACCACCGCGCCCGCCGACCGGGTGCCGCCGGAGCTGGCCCGGCACCTCGCGGCGCACTGGCGGGTGGACGACGCGCTGGACCCCCGCCAGATCGTCGACGCCGTGCAGGGCATCTCCGGTCGGATCGGACGGGTGGAGCGGCTGGTCGGCGCGCTCGAACAGCTGCAGGTACCGCTCGCCCACGCCCGCGAGTGCCTCGGCATCCCGGGGATGGACGCCGGCACCGCGCGCAACGTCCGGGACAAGGCCCGGATGAAGGAGGTGCTGCGCGCGGCCGGTGTGCCGTGCGCGCGCCACCAGCTGGTCACCGAGGTCGACCAGGCGCTCGACTTCGCGGGTGCGGTGGGGTTCCCGCTGGTCGCCAAGCCCCCGGCGGGGGCGGGCGCGCAGGCGACCTACCGCCTCGACGACGCCGTCGCGCTGCGCAGCTGGCTCGCCGCCACCCCGCCACGGGCGGACGCCCCGGGGCTGCTGGAGGAGTTCCTCGTCGGCGAGGAGCACACCTTCGACAGCGTCATGCTCGGCGGGCGGACGGTGTGGGCCTCGGTGGCGGACTACCTGCCGCCGCCACTGGACGTCCTGCGCAACCCGTGGATCCAGTGGACGGTGCTGCTGCCCCGCGAGCTCGACGACCCGCGCTACGCCGGCATCGCCGACATCGGGCCGGCCGCGGTGGGGGCGCTCGGGGTGCGCGATGGCCTCACGCACATGGAGTGGTTCCGCCGCCCGGACGGCACCGTCGCCGTGTCGGAGGTGGGTGCCCGCCCGCCGGGAGCCCAGCTCTCCTCGATGATCGGCTACGTCCACGACATCGACTTCTACCGGGCGTGGACCGAGCTGGTGATCCTCGACCGGTTCGACCCGCCGCAGCGCCGGTACGCCGCGGGCACCGCCTACCTGCGGGGCCAGGGACCCATGAGCCGGCACAGCCGCGTCCGGACCGTGCACGGGGTCGACGAGCTGCAGCGCCGGATCGGGCACCTCGTCGTGGAGGCGCGGCTGCCCGAGCCGGGACAGCCCGCGGCCACGGGCTACGAGGGCGAGGGGTACGTCACCGTCCGCCATCCCGACACCGGCGTGGTGCGCGACGCGCTGCGGCAGATCGTCGAGGGGATCCGGGTGGAGCTGGTGGAGGCGCAATGACATGAACCGCATGAGGTTGGAGGGCCTGACGTGAGCACGGTGCTGATGCTCTCCCCCGGCTTCCCCGCGGAGATGGCCTACTTCACGCGCGCGCTGGCCGCGGCCGGGGCCAGGGTGATCGGGGTCGGCGACCAGCCGCCGTCCCAGCTGCCCGCGCCGGCCCGGGGCGCGCTGGCCCACTACGAGCACGTCTCGCTCGCCGACGAGGGCGCCGTGTTCGCGGCGCTGCACGGCCTCGCCCGGCACGTGCGGTTCGACCAGGTGGAGTGCCTGTGGGAGCCGTACATGATCCTCGCGGCGCGAGTACGGGAGACGTTCGCGCTGCCCGGCATGACGGTGCTGGACACGGTCCCGTTCCGGGACAAGGAGCGGATGAAGCAGGTGCTCGACGCGGCGGGTGTCCGCACGCCCCGGCACGCCGCCACGAGGACGGTCGCCGGGGTCTGGGAGGCCGCGGAGCGCATCGGCTACCCGATCATCGTCAAGCCCATCGCGGGTGCGGGCTCTGCCGACACCTACCGCGTCGACTCGACCGCCGAGCTCACCGAGGTGGTCCCGCTGCTGCGGCACGTGCCTGAGGTGAGCGTGGAGGAGTTCGTCGACGGGGAGGAGTTCACCTTCGACACCGTCTGCGCCGACGGGAAGATCCTCTTCGAGAACATCATGTGGTACCGCCCGCGCCCGCTGCAGATGCGGATGCACGAGTGGATCAGCCCGGTGTCGATCGCGCTGCGCGACCTGTCGGCCCCCGACCTGCGGCCCGGGCGGGAGATGGGCGCCCGGGTGCTGGCCGCCCTCGGGTTCCGCAACGGGTTCACGCACATGGAGTGGTACCGCACCGCGTCCGGCGAGGCGGTGTTCGGCGAGATCGCCGCCCGGCCGCCGGGCGCCCGCGTCGTCGACCTCATGAACTACGCCACCGACGGCGACCTCTATGCCGGGTGGGCGGAGGCTGTGCTGCGCGGGCAGCTGCGCACCCCGCTGCAGCGGCGCTACAACGCCGGCACGATCTTCAAACGCGCCGTCGGCACGGGCCGGATCAGCCGGATCGAGGGCCTCGACGCCCTGCGCGCCGCCTACGGCGACGACATCGTGCTGGTCGACCTGCTCCCGGTCGGCGCCCCGCGCCGCGACTGGCGGGCCACGCTCGTCGGCGACGGCTGGGTGGTGGTGCGCCACCACGAGCTGGCCCGGGTGCTCGAGATGACCGAACGGTTCGCCTCGGACCTGCAGATCTACGCCTCCTGAAGCCGCCCGGCATCGGTACACAAACCCCAGCGATGACGCGCGGGCCAATCGATCACCCTGAGCAGTACATCACCGCGGGCGCGGCAACAGTCAGGTGCAGCTCGCACCGATCACGTCATCGGCGGCTCAAGGGGGTGGGCCACGGGGCTCACCCGTCCACGAGCCGGGCGACCCGCAGCGCGGGCCGGTCTCCCTCGAGGAGTGCACCGTTGGTGATGAAGACCGTGCCTTCCCGGACGACCACCGCCGTCGTGCCCTGGAGACCGTCGTCGCCGTCGAGCAGCACCCGGTGCGTGCCGTCCACCGCGACAGCGACCACCTCGCTCGTGTCGTTGATCGCCGCGAGGATCTCCTCGCCCCGACCGGTGAAGTCGAAGTCGTCGATCCCGGCGAGGCCCGTGGCGTGCACGGTTGCCGGGCCGGCCGCACCCGAGCGATCCACCGGGATGCGCACGATGGTGCCGAGGTCGTAGTTGCCGACCCACACCGCTCCGGCGTGCAGCTCGAGCCCGTTCGCCCCGAAGAACCCGGATGGTGCGAGGGCGGGGTCGGCGCTCCACACCGATGGTCGACCACCGGTCAGCGGGGCCTCCCACACCCGCCCGCCGGCGGAGTCGGTGACGAGGAAGCGGTCTGCGGACCGGTCGACGAGCAGTGCGTTCGGCACGGTGTCCGCCGGCATCGCCACGATCAGCTCCGGCTCGGTCGACCCGGGCGCCAGGCGCCAGATGCCGGTCAGCCCGCCACGGCCCGCCGCGTAGAGGAAGAACACCGCGCCGTCTTCGTCGCGCGCCACCCCGGTCACCTGCGCCGCCCCGACCACCGGCGTCGTCCCGCCCCCGCCGGCGGGTACCGGCATGGTGGCGAGCACCTCGGTACCGCCGTCGCCCCGCACGCGGACCACCTGCCGGGCCCCGATCATGCCGACGACCGCGCCACCTCCCGGTTCGGGCGCGATGCTCTCCGCGTTCTGCCCCGCGGCGTTCGTCGTCGACTCGAGCACGCGGACGTCGGCCAGCTCGCTGAGGTCGGCCAGCTCGCTGAGGCCGGGGGCGCCGGGGTCCCCATCGGTCCCGCGGGTGCGGCGGGCGCACACGCGGCCGCGCCGAGGATCGTGCCTGCCGCGACGGCGATACCGAGGACGGCCGACGGTGGCTTCTGCATCACGAGGCAACCCACTTTCTGTCCACTGTGGACTCTTGGTCGATGTCACGGGGCCCGCGTGCCGCCCGGGACGCGGTCAGGCCGTCCGGTGCGGCTCCGTGGTGTCGAACCGCTCCCGGCCGAGCGCCGCGATCAGCTCGAGCTTCCCCACGGCCTCGCTGCCCGGGGCGGGTGAGTACACGATCAGCCGCTGCGCGTCGGCGGTCGCCAGGATGTCGAAGTCGAGCTCGACGAGCCCGACCAGCGGATGGACGATCCGCTTGCGATCGCTGCGGCGGACAGCGACATCGTGCTGGGCCCACAGCCGCGCGAACTCCGGGCTCGCGGCGCGCAGGGCCCGGACCAGCCCCGCGGCGAAACGGTCCCCGCTGCGCGCCGCGACCGTCGCCCGCAGGTCCACGACCTGGGCGCGGCTCTCACCCTCGTGGTCCTCGACCGGCCGGCGCGCCCGGAACGTCGGCTCGGTGAACCAGCGGTACGTGCAGCTGCGGGCGTAGCCGCGCAGTCCGGTCTGCTCGCCGAGCAGCGCGTCGGCGAGCGCGTTCTGCGCGAGCACGACGTTGACGTCGGACGCGATCAGTGCCGGGAGGGTGGCCAGGTCGTCGAGAAGACGCAGCAGAACCCGGCTGACGTGCCCGTCGGGCCCCGCCGCGGTCGGAGCGTGGTGCCCCGAGAGCCGGAACAGGTGGTCGCGTTCGTCGCGGCCCAGCCGGAGGGCACGGGCGAGTGCCGCGACGAGTGCGACCGAGGGTGCCGCGCCGCGGCCCTGCTCGAGCCGGGCGAGGTAGTCCGGTGACATCCCGGCGAGCTGCGCGACCTCGAAGCGCCGCAGGCCCGGGGTCCTGCGCCGGCCTCCCGCGACCATCCCGACGTCCGCGGGCTGCAGCAACGCCCGCCTGCTGCGCAGGAAGTCCCCGAGCTCGCGGCGATCCATGCGCTCCAGCATGATCGGGCCCGGGCCGGACAACCAGGACCTGTCGTGTCCACCATCGGCTCCGCGGCGCACCGGTCCCGGGCTACGCGGGCTGCGCGGCCTTCGCGTCCCGCACCCACAGCCCGACGAGCCCGCGGAAGTGGGCGACGAACCGGTCGTGCTCCTCGGGCGGGTAGGTGGCACGGACGGTGTCGACGAGGAGCGCGTCGAAGTCGGGGCCGTCGACCCACTCCAGCACGACGTCCGCGACGTGGCCCATGCGGCCGGCGCAGAAGTCGAGGTAGCGGTCGGTCTCGAAGTAGTCGTCGGCGAGCGCGCGGTACGCGGCGAGCTTCTCCGCGTACGACAGGTCCTCCCGGTCGGCGATCGCGAAGTACTCCTCCATGCCCAGGTCCAGCCGCGGTCTGCGGCCGGTGACCATGGAGAACGCGGTCCAGCGCACGAGCGCGGCCATCGCCCACGGGAAGTAGTAGTGCAGCGAGGTCAGCGCCACGTCCGGGCAGGCGTTGGCGTAGTCGATCGGGTGCACCTGGGTGCCGGAGACCAGGTTCTCGCAGGAGTTGAACTCCCACCGGAAGAACGCGTTGATCAGCCGCGAGATCGTGACGACCTCGTCGCCGATCTCCGGGCTGAGGAACTCGTGGTCCACCGCGTAGCGGTCGTGCATGGGCAGTTCGGGGCGGAACTTCATCACCATGGTCTCCGCGCCGATCGAGAGCGACCGGGCGAACACGTCGTACCCCTCGACCGCCTTCTGCAGGTGCATCAGCCGCTGCCCGGAGGCGTCGTAGGCGGCGCGCAGGCCGTCGCGGTCCTTGATGCGGGTGACCCCGACCCACGCCCCGCCGTCGTAGGGCTTCATGAACAGCGGGTAGCCCATCCGCTCGGCGATGGCCTCCAGGTCGAACGGCTGGTTGTACCGGGCGGCCGTGTAGGCGAACTTGGCGTGGTCGGGCGGGTCCTTGAACGGCACGAGCACGGTGTCGGGCACCTTGAGCCCGAGCCGCATCATCGCGCAGTACGCGGCGTGCTTCTCCATCGACTGGAACGTGAACGGGCTGTTGAGCAGGTACACGTCGTCCATCAGCGCGATCTTCTTCAGCCACTCGCGCGGCACGTAGTACCAGTAGGCGAGCCGGTCGATGACCAGGCCGTAGCGGGGCCTGTCGCGCAGGTCGAACGGCTCGATGGTGATCCGCTCGACGTCGAAGGCGTGCTCCTCGCCCCCGGATGCGCGCACCGGGCCCATCCGGCGCAGGATCGTCTCGAAGGCGGTGGGCCAGTCTTCCTCGGTACCGAGCAGCAACCCGATCAGGTGTCGGTTCACGGCCCCTCCTCCGGCGCTTCGGGCGGTTCAGGACATGCGGTGCAGGTGGTGGGCGAGCTGGCGCTGCCACCACGGCCAGTCGTGCGACACGTCGTGCCCCCACACGTCGAGCTCGTGCGGGATCCCCTTCTCGGCGAGCAGGCCCGCGAGGTGCCGGGTGCTCGCCTCGGCGCCGGTGGTGTCCTCCCACATGCCCTGCCCGACGACGAGCACGAGCCGCACCTGCCCGCGCAGCCACCGCAGGTGGTCGCCGTTCAGGTGGGGGACGTAGGAGGTCGGGGTGTGGAAGTAGAGGGCGTCGCCCCGTTCACCCCACCCGTGCAGCGCGCTCGGGTCGTAGTTGCCCGACAGGCACAGGGCCTCGGGGAACAGGTCGCCACGGCGGAGCGTGAAGTTCGCGGCGTGGTAGGCGCCATGCTGGGGCCGGTGGTGAGGATCGGCAGCGGCCCGCCGCAGTCGTCGTGGATCCACGGGACGACGTGGCCGACGATCCAGGACTCGTACGCGCCGTGGCGCCGCGCGCGTTCCTCCAGCGGGATCGCGCGGTGCGACCAGGTGCGGTAGTCGGCGCTGTCGACGCAGTAGAGCTTCACCCGGCCGGCCTCCACCAGGTCCGCCACCGCGCCGACCATGCCGTGCGACTCGAAGTCGCCCGCCTGGCCGGCCTCGGCGGGGAACACCAGCACCGGACGTCCCCAGTGGCCGTAGGCGATCACCGTGCCGGAGGTGCCGAGCGCAGGCGACCACAGGTCGATGCTGCGGCGCCTCATCCTTCGGGATCGTAGCCGCGATCGGGCTTTCGCGGAGCCCGCGGCGGCGGCCGGGCACATCGCCGAAGGCGGGTTGCGGCCATGATCACGGCTTCGGCGCGGGAGCGGCCACATGCGGCCGTGGGTGCGCCAGTCTGATGATCAAGCCACGGGGCTGAATCCGCTCAGGACAGCACGCGGATCTGGAAGGGGTAGTCGTAGGGCCGGTCGCCCGCGGCTCGGACCGCGCCCTTGATGTGGCACCAGGCCGAGACCACGAACAGCACGATGATCAACGGGATGCCGATGACCGCGCCGATCACCGTGAAGATCAGCAGCCAGCTGATGACGTAGAGGACCCAGAACGACAGGTTGAAGTTGAACGCCCCCGCGGCCGCCCGGCGGACGTACGGGTCGTTCTTCTTCGCCAGCCACACCAGCAGCGGGCCGAGCAGGCTCAGCGACCCGGCGCTGATCAGGGCCGCGATCGGCGCCGACAGGTGGGCGAGGATCGCTGCGATCCGGCTGCTGCCGGCCAGGGTTGCATCGCGTTCGGGCGGGTAGCTCGACATCGGGTCCTCGCTCTCGTCGACGGCTGCACCCGGTTCAACGACCGGGCGCACTCGGCCGTGCCTCGTCCTGGGGAGGTTCAGTGTCATCCCGGAGGATGCCGGGGGCGACCCCGAGGCGATCGGGGTTCACGGCGCCCCGCCGAGCACGTCCTCCGGACTCGCCGAGTCCGGGAATCCCGCGCTGGCACCCCACATCTCGGCGAACCGGCCGCCGTCGATGCGGAAGATCTCGAACAGCTCGGGCTGCGCCCCGGCACCCGGGGTCGTGATCCCCTCGACGGTCGAGCGGACGGCGGCCTTGTCACCGTCCACCAGGATGTCCCGGGCGACGACGCGGATGCCGGGGTACCGGGCGGTGAGCGCGCTCCAGGCGGCCTTGCCCACCTCGAATCCGGCCGCTCCGAGCGGATGGCTGAAGAAACCGGGCGTGTGCAGGTCGGCGGCCCGGTCGAACTGCCTGGTGTTGAAGCACTCCTGCATCTGCCGCACCAATGCGCTCGCGTCCTCACGGGTGGTCATCTGCGTGTTCCCTTCCGGTGGGCGATCGGCACGGCATCGGTGAAGCGGTGCGTCGCCCCGCTTACGGCCCGGACTATACGGTGCGACGCCCCGGTTATGCTTGGAGCCGATGTCCGGACGACCGCGCGAACCCGCGCCACACCCCGGCGACCGGGGGCTGCGGGCCGACGCGCGCCGCAACCGCGAGCGGGTGCTGCGAACCGCTCAACAGCTGTTCGCCACCGATGGCCTCGGTGTCTCGCTCGACGAGATCGCCCGTCGGGCCGGCGTCGGACCCGGCACCGTCCACCGGCACTTCCCCACCAAGGAAGCGCTCTACCTCGCCGTCGCGACCGACATGCTGCGGCAACTGGTGGCGGAGGCGGACGCGCTCGCCGCCACCGGTGATGCCGCGGCCTGTTCACGCTCCTGTCCCGGATGATGGCCACGGGTGCCGCCAACGTCGCGGTGAAGAGCGCGCTGGCGGCCGCCGAGTTCGACCTGCGCAGCGCCGCCCCGGACGTCGCGGCGGACCTCACCCACCGCGTCGCCCTCCTGCTGGACCGCGCCCACGCCGCAGGCCTCGCCCGCCCCGACGCAGATGTCGACGAGGTGATGGCACTCGTCGCGGGCGCTTCGCCGCGATCCGCCACGCCGGCGCGGAGAACGACAGCGAGCGCTCCGCCCACATCGCCCGGATCATCCTCGACGGGCTGCGCACGCGTCCCCGGTGACACGCGGCGGGTACCCGTGCTCGAATGGGACGTCTCGGCACCCGAGGCACGGCAGGTGAGCCATGACCACCGCACAGGAGACCACCGCTCAGGACGATCGCACGTTCGTCGTCGTCGGCGCGAGCCTCGCGGGCGCGAAGGCTGCGGAGACGCTGCGCGAGGAGGGGTTCACCGGACGGGTGGTCCTCGTCGGGGAGGAGCCCGAACCGCCCTACGAGCGCCCGCCGCTGTCCAAGGGCTACCTCCTGGGCAGCGACGAGCGCGACACCGCGTTCGTGCACGACCGCGCCTGGTACGACGAGCAGGGCATCGAGCTGCGCACCGGCGTCCGGGCCGAGTCGATCGACCCGGCGGCCCACACCGTCACGCTCGCCGGCGGCGAGCGCCTGGGCTACGACAAGCTGCTGCTCACGACGGGCTCCGTCGTGCGCAGGCTGGAGGTGCCCGGCGCCGACCTGGAGGGCGTGCACTACCTGCGCCGCGTCGAGCACTCCGACGCGCTGCGGGGGGCGCTCGTGGAGGGCGCCCGCGTGGTCGTCGTCGGCGGCGGCTGGATCGGCCTGGAGGTCGCGGCCGCGGCCCGGACGCACGGCGCCGCCGTCACGCTCGCCGAGCTCGACACGCTGCCCCTGCGCCGGGTGCTCGGGGACGAGGTCGCCCGGGTGTTCGCCGACCTGCACGCCGAGCACGGCGTGGACCTGCGTCTGGGCACGGGCGTCCGCGAGATCGTCGGCACGGACGGGCGGGTCGCGTCGGTGACGCTCGAGGACGGCTCCTCGGTGCCCGCCGACGCGGTCGTCATCGGCGTCGGCATCACCCCCGCGGTGGAGCTGGCCAGGGCCGCCGGGCTCGCGGTGGACGACGGGGTGCTCGTCGACGCCGCGCTGCGCACGTCCGACCCGGACATCCATGCCGCCGGCGACGTGGCCAACGCCGAGAACCCGCTGCTCGGGCGCCGGATCCGGGTCGAGCACTGGCAGAACGCCCTCGACGGCGGCCCGGCCGCCGCCCGCGCGATGCTCGGCGGGGACGTCGTGTACGACCCGGTGCCGTACTTCTTCACCGACCAGTACGACCTCGGCATGGAGTACTCCGGCCACGTCGAGCCGGGCGGCTATGAGCGGGTGGTGTTCCGCGGCGACGTCGCGTCCCGCGAGTTCATCGCCTTCTGGCTCGCCGACGGCCGGGTGCTGGCCGGGATGAACGTCAACGTCTGGGACGTCGCCGACGACATCGGGCGGATCGTCCGCTCCGGTGCACGGGTCGACCCCGCGCGGCTGGCCGACCCCGGGGTCCCGCTCGCGGAGCTCTAGCCGGGCGCTGGAGGACTCGGCCGGTGGCCGCAGGCGACCAGAGCCGCGACGGTGGGCCGGCCGGCGGCTCATGATCGCCGGAAATGGTGCCGGGACGGCTGATCTGTCGTCCTGCCACCACTGTCGACGATCGAGGTGCACATGATCGGCGGAAGTGGCGTCAGAGCGTCACATCCGGCGCTGGCGGACCACCTCCGGTGATCACGTCCCGGTCGACCGCGGACCGCCCGCGCGTCCGGCATAGCGCCGTCTTGACTAGCGTCAGCGAAGCGCCATACTCGATGCGGGAGGTTCCCCATGGCCAGCGCCCACACGGACCCGTTCTGCCACGATCACCTGCCACCCCGCGACCAGTGGCCCGAGCTCGTGTTCGACCTGCCGGAGCTGCACTACCCCGAGCAGCTCAACGCCGCCCGCGAGCTGCTCGCCGGCCCGCCCGACGACCGCCCGTGCGTGCGGGGATCGGACATCGCGTGGACCTACGGCGAGCTGCGCAGCCGGGCCGCCCGGGTGGCGGCCGTGCTCACCGAGGACCTCGGCCTCGTGCCGGGCAACCGGGTGCTCCTGCGCGGGCCGAACGAGCCGTGGCAGGTGGCCTGCTGGCTGGGGGTGCTGCTGGCCGGAGGGGTCGCGGTGGCCACCATGCCGATGCTGCGCCGCTCCGAGCTCGACACGATCCGCGATCTGGCGAAGCCGGCGCTCGCGCTCGTCCACCATGGCTTCCTCGACGAGGTGCCGCGCGACCTGCGCACCGTGGCGTACGGGACCGACGCCGAGCTCGCCGTCCTGTGCCAGACGCACGACGACGCGTTCACCCCGGTGGACACGGCCGCAGACGACGTGGCGATGCTGGCCTTCACCTCCGGCACCACCGGCCGCCCGAAGGCCACGATGCACTTCCACCGCGACGTGCTCGCGATCGCCGACACGTTCTCGCGCCACGTGGTGGACATCCGGCCCTCCGACGTCGTCACCGGCACCCCGCCGATCGCGTTCACCTTCGGGCTGGGCGGCCTGGTGGTCTTCCCGCTCCGGGCCGGGGCGTGCATGTTGCTACTGGACCGCGTGACGCCGCCCCGGCTCGCCGACGCCGTGGCCGAGCACGGCGCCACCGTGCTGTTCACCGCGCCCACCGCGTACCGGTCGATCCTCGCGGCCGGCAAGGCCGACCGGCTCGCCGGGATGCGCAGGCTGGTCTCGGCGGGTGAGACGCTGCCGGCGAGCGTGTGGCACGCGATGCACGACGCCACCGGCCTGCGGATCATCGACGGCATCGGCTCCACCGAGATGCTGCACGTGTTCATCTCGGCCGCCGACGACGACATCCGCCCCGGCACCACCGGGCGGGCCGTGCCCGGCTACCGGGCCGCCGTGCTGGACGACGACGGCAGGCCGGTGCCCGACGGCACGCCCGGCAACCTCGCCGTGCAGGGGCCCACGGGCTGCCGCTACCTCGACGGCGACCGGCAGGGCAACTACGTGCGCCACGGCTGGAACTTCACCGGCGACACGTACGTGCGCGACGCCGACGGCTACTTCACCTACCTCGCCCGCAGCGACGACATGATCGTCTCGTCCGGCTACAACATCTCCGGGCCGGAGGTGGAGCAGGCGCTGGTGGGACACGCGGACGTGCTGGACTGCGCGGTGGTGGCCACCCCCGACGAGGAGCGCGGCGCCCTCGTCACGGCGTACGTCGTGCTGCGGGAGGGGGCGACACCCGACGCGGCGGCGCTGCAGGACCACGTGAAGCAGACGATCGCCCCGTACAAGTACCCGCGGATCGTGGAGTTCGTCGACGCGCTGCCCCGCACGAGCACCGGCAAGCTGCAGCGATTCGTGCTGCGGGAGCGCGCGGCCGGGCACCGCTGACCGGGAGTCAGCCACGCAGCAGGTGCTCGCGCACCTCCGGCACGACCACGTCCCACACCGACGGCGGCGGGATCTCGTGACCCACGCCCGAGAGGCGCACGAGCCGCGCCCCGGGGATCGCTCCCGCCAGCGCCTCCCCGTGCGCGAGCGGGAACATCGGGTCGTCGGCGCTGTGCACCACGAGCGTCGGCACGCGGATCACGGCCGGGTCCACCGACGCCCCGGGTGCGGCGACGAAGTGGTTCACCATCGACGCCGCCATGTCGCGCGTGCGGCGCACCTCGAGCGTCGCCAGCGCGCGTACGCGCGGCTCGTCGAACCCGAGTGGGCCGGCGAAGGGCCGCTCGACGTCGACCCGGTAGTCGATCACCGCGGCCTCGTCGTGCCAGTCGATCTCCGGCGGCGGCTCCTCCCAGGTCGCGGCGACCGCGGGAGTCGGCGGCGGCAGCTCGCCGTGATCGCCACCGGCGGGGCTGCATTCGACGAGGGTCAGCGATCGGACCCGCTCGGGCACGCGCGCCGCGATGCTCTGCGCGATACCGCCGCCCATCGACATGCCTATCAGGTGCGCGCGGTCGATGCCGAGGGCGTCGAGCACGCGCAGCGGGTCGGCGGCGAGGTCGTCACCGGAGTAGCCGGGCTTCCCGGCCGGGGAGCTGCTCGACCGGCCGGTATCGCGGTGGTCGTAGCGGATGACCTGCAGCGAGCCGCCGCCGAGCAGGTTGCAGAACTCGGGCGTCCACCAGTCCATGGACTGGCCGCCGCCCGCGATGAGCAGCAGCGCGGGTGCGCCGTCGGGGCCGTGGCGGTCCGTCGCGAGCTCGACGCCGTCGACTTCGAGGATCTTCATCGCTCCCCCAGTGATTGTGAATTGCAACCACCGTAGCTAGACTGATTGTGAAACACAACCACTTCGGGAGGCGCAGTGAAGGCGACGCCACGCTCCGGGTGCGCGATCAACGCCGCGGTCGAGGCGTTCGGCGACCGGTGGACCCTGGTCGTGCTCCGCGACATGATCTTCGGCGGCAAGCGGTACTTCCGGGAGCTCCTCACCGGCTCGGAGGAGGGCATCGCGTCGAACGTGCTCGCCGACCGCATCGCACGGCTCGTCGACTCCGGCCTGCTGCGCGCGCGGAGGCGCGCCGGGGCCAGCGTGCGCGCTACAGCCTCACCGAGCCGGCGATCCAGCTCGTGCCGGTCATGGTGGCACTCGGCTCCTGGGGGCTGCGGCACCGCGAGACGACCCCGCGCCTCGCCGCCCGCGCACGCCTGCTCGAGGACGGCGGCCCCGAGCTCTGGGACCGGTTCATGGACGAACTACGCGTCCTCCACCTCGGCTCGCCGGACCCCCACCCGGAGCGGCCGTCGGCGGTGGCGGCGCTCAGGGAAGCGGCCACGACCGCCCCGGATCGCTGACGGCGGCGACCGCTTCGATCTCGACGAGCTGGTCGGGATAGCCCAGCACGGTGACCCCGAACAGCGTGCTGGGCACGTCGTGGTCGCCGAACGCGTCCCGCACGACCTCCCAGGCCGCGACCAGGTCGGCCTGCCGGCTCGACGCGACCAGCACCCGAGTGCTGAGGACATCGGTCAGCGACGCCCCGCTGTCGGCCAACGCGGTCGTCATGTTCTCCACGGCCTTGGCGGCCTGACCGGCGTAGTCCCCGACGGCCACGGTGGCCCCGTCGGCGTCGAGCGGGCAGCTGCCCGCGAGGAAGATCAGCCGCGCGTCGGCGGGCGCGGTGGCGGCGTAGGCGTACTCGGCGACGTCGGACAGCGTCGAGGAACGGATCAGGGTCACGGTCTTGGCCACGACCGCGGACCGTAGCGGCCCCACCTCCAGGCGGCAGCCGCTTTCCCGGCCGCGCGGGATGCGGGTCCGGCTGCCCCGTCGGGCCGGTGGCCGAATCGATGGGCTGCGGCCGATGAATTTCGGCAGGCGCGCGAGTCACTACGTCCGAAGCCCTTCCGAGCGATGGAGCAGAGCATGACCAGCACCCACGAGAACCGCCTCGCCCAGCACGCGCCGGCCGCGTCCGCCGTCCCACCGGTCGTCGACAGGGACGCCTGGCAGGCCGCCCGCGACGAGCTGCTGGTACGCGAGAAGGCGCACACGCGAGAGGGCGACGCGATCGCCGCGGCCCGTCGTCGGCTCCCGATGACGGAGGTCGACGCAGCCATCACCGTCGTGGGACCGGACGGGCCGACCACCCTCCTCGACCTGTTCGACGGCCGCGAGGAGCTCGTCGTCTACAAGCACATGTGGCACCCGGGCGAGCCGTTCGAGAACCAGTGCGAGGGCTGCACCCTGACCTACTTCGCCGTGCAGAACCCCGCCTACCTCCACGCGCGGGGCGTCTCGTTCGCCGTGTTCGCCAAGGCGCCCTACCCCGAGCTCGCGCCGTTCGTCGACTTCATGGGCTACCCCCACCACTGGTACTCCGTGGCCGACGTCGACGACGACATCGTGAGCGGCGACGAGTTCGGGACCTGGGTGTGCTTCCTGCGCGACGGCGACCGGGTGTTCCTCACCAACTCCGTCACCGGCAGGGGCGCCGAGGCGACGATGCCCGCGCTCGCCCTCCTCGACATGACCGCCCGCGGCCGCATGGAGGCCTGGCAGGACTACCCCGAGGGCTGGCCAGAGGGCAAGAACCCCGGCTGGTTCTGGCGCAGCCACGAGGACGGGGTCGGGAACAACTGGACCGGCGGGCGACCCACCATCCAGTGGACCCGTCCCGGCGCCGGGCCTTCGCGCCCGGCTCCCACGCCCACCACTGACACCGCCGGGACAGCTGGGTGCCCATCAGGCGGTGGGCACGATCGTGCCGATCGTCCGCCCACTGTCGACGAGCTCGTGAGCCCGTCTCCTCGTGTCCACGGTCAGCCCGTCGAGCGTCGTGGTCACGATGGGACGGGGCCCGCCTGCGCCGGGCGGAAGCGACCGAGCCTCGCCCACCTGCCGTTCCGCAAAGCCTCGACGACATGCGCCCCGTGCGCGTGTCGTCCGCCCTTGCCGAGCCGTCCGCCGTATCAGATCGGCGTCCCGCCGAGAGCTCTCGCCCCAGCTGGACGCCACCGGGCAAATGCCGCGAGCGCTGACGGATCGTCAACGGATGCGGCGTCTGTGACGGTCCCGGGGTCCGCGCCCTGGAGGATCCGCTTGACAGGGACCTCGAGACGTTTACCGGTCCGCGTGCGCGGGAGGGTCTCCACCAGGATGACCTCGTCGGGCACGTGGCGAGGGCTCGCTTCGGCTCGGATCGCGGCCTTCACCGTGACGGCGAACGCCTCTGCCACAGGTGTGCCCGCCTGATCTGCGGGCACGACGAACAAGGGCATCCAGTAGTCACCGTCGGCCAGCTCGACTCCCACGACCAGCGAGTCGGCCACCGTGTCGAGACGATCCAGTGCCGCGTAGATCTCACTGCTGCCGATCCGCACGCCATGCCGGTTCATGACGGCGTCCGAACGACCGTGCACGACGATGCCACCGTCCTCGGTGACCGTCATCCAGTCACCGTGTCGCCAGACACCCGGGTAGTGGTCGAAGTACGCCGCGGTGTACCTGCTGAACTCGTCGTCGCCCCACAACCCGATCGGCATCGAGGGCAACGGGCGGACGACGACCATCTCGCCGGTCCGTCCGACCACCGCCCGGCCCTCGTCGTCCCAGGCCTCGAGCGCGACACCCAGCGTCGGGCCCTGGAGCCGATCCGCGTGGACCGGCTCCGTCGGAATGCCACCGGCGAACGCCGAGCAGATATCGGTTCCGCCGCTCGCGGAGGCCAGCCAGACCGACGGGAGCTCGGCCTGGACCCACCGGGCGGTGTCCGGCGGCAGCGGCGATCCGGTGCTGCCGATCGCCCGCAACCGCAAGCCCGGTGCCACGTCGAGCGGCCGGGCCGCGGCGCGGCGCGCGGCCGTCAGACCGGCCGCGCTCGCTCCCAGGAAGTCGAGGTCGAGCGCCTCGGCGATCCCCCACAGCGCCGAGGCGTCCGGCCAGACCGGGTTGCCGTCGAACGTGGCGATGGTCGCGCCGACCAGCAGCCCGGAGACCTGCAGGTTCCACACCATCCAGCTCGGTGTCGCGAGCCAGAGGAAGACCGCACCTGGGCGCAGGTCCGCGTGGAACGCGAGGAACTTGGTGTGCTCCAGCAGGATCCCGCCGTGACTCTGCACGATCCCCTTGGGCCGTCCGGTGGTGCCGGAGGAGAACAGCACCCACAGCGGGTGCTCGAACGGCACCCGCGTGAACTCCGGCGCACGTCCGATGGCGACGACGTCGGCGTAGCGGGCGCCCGCGCCGGCGGGTTCGAGTCCGAGGTTGTCGATCCACAGCACCTGCTGCAGCGTGCCCAGGCCCTGAGCCAACTCCGCACTCTGCGTCCGGCGGTCGTGCCGACGGCCGCCGTACCGGTACCCGTCCGCCACGATGAGTACCCGGGGTTCGAGCGGGGCGAACCGGTCCAGCGCCCCGGCGACGGCGTACTCCTGGGCGCAGGACGCCCAGACCGCACCCACCGCGGCAGTGGCGAGCAGGCACACCACGGCCTCGGGCACGTTGGGCACGTAGGCGACCACGCGGTCCCCGACCCCCACACCCTGCTCGCGCAACCAGTGCGCCACCGCCCCGACGGCGTGTCGCAGCTCCTCCCACGACAGGTCGGAGCGGACGCCGTCCTCGGTGAGGGAGGAGACTGCGGTCCCCTCCCGCCCTTCGATGAGCGCGGCAGCCGCGAAGTTCGTCGTCGAGCCGGCGAACCAGCTCACATGCGGCATGCCCCGGCTCTCGTCGAGAACGGTCTCCGGCGCCGTGACGTCGAGGTCGAAGAAGTCGATGATCGACTCCCAGAACTCGCCGACTTCGGTCGTCGACCACCGCCACAGCGCGCGGTAATCCTCGAACCGGAGCCCGGCGCGTTCCAGGTGACGCTGGTAGTCGGCGAGCCGGGAACGTCTGCGAACTCCGCCGACGGCGTCCAGATCGGATCACCGGCTGTCATGGGCGCCCGTCATGTGTGCGGCGAGGTCCTCCGGCATGACGAACGAGGGCGGGGGCGGCGGGCCCCAGCTGTAGAGGCTCTTCGGCCCCTCGAACACGCCCGGCTCCCAGAGCGCGTCGTCGACGATGCAGTCGATGTCGGAGTAGTACTCGGAGAAGTTGCCCGCCGGATCCTTGAGGTACCAGAAGAAGTTCGAGCCGACGTAGTGGCGACCCAGCCCCCACACGTGCCGAGCCGGATCCTTCTCCAACATCGCCATGGCGCCGCGACCGATCTCGTCGATGTCGTCGACCTGCCAGGACGTGTGGTGCAGGAAGTTCAACGGCGCCTGCTGGACGAGCACGTTGTGGTGGTCGGTCGAGCAGCGCATGAACGACGCGATGGAGGGCACGACGTCACTGATCTTGAAGCCGAGCCCGTCGGTGAAGAAGCGCTGCGTCGCGGCCTGGTCGGTGGATCCGATGACCACGTGGCCCAGCTTGCGCGGACGCACGGCCCCGTCGCGGTGCAGTCCCGGAGCTCGCGTGTCCGGACGGTCGGCCCGTCCCGGTCCGTTGTACGGGGTCGGCGGCACAGCGGGCTGCTCCAGCTCGGGCAGCACCTCGACGACGGCCCGGAAGCCTGCGATCGGCTCGACCGCCTCGATCCGGCCCGGGGTGACTGTCGGGATGAGGCCGAGGCTCTCGATCTGCCGCGCGATGCGGTGGATGTCGTCCTCGTCCGTGGCGCCCACGGTGATCTCGACGACCTGGCGACGCGCGGCGTGGACGAGCCGAAGTTGCGTTCCGCCATCCGTCGTGGCGTACCCGCCGTCGCCGTCGGGCTCAGACCGAAGTCGACGTAGTAGGCAGCCGTCTCGGCGACGTGAGGAACCCCGATCGTCACCGATCCCAATCGATGTAGTGCCATCTTCGCTCCTTACGCAGGCTGCGTCGGATAGGGCGTGCCGATGCGGCATGTCGAAGTGATCGTGCCGATGCCGTCGACCCACGTACTGAGGACGTCACCGGGCTCGAGGAAAACCGGCGGCTTGCGGGCGCCACCGACGCCGGCCGGTGTCCCCGTGAAGATGACGTCGCCGGGAAGGAGGGGCGTCACGTCCGACAGCCGAGCGATGAGGCTCGACACAGAAAAGATCATGTCCCGGGTACGGCCGTGCTGCATCACCTCGCCGTTGATCGAGCATCCGATCCCGAGGTCGTCGGGGTCCGCGAGGTCGTCGGCGGTCACGAGCCACGGACCGACCGGTCCGAAGCCGGGGAAGGACTTGCCGAGACTGAACTGCGGCGCTGGTCCGACGAGCTGCCGGGTGCGCTCGGAAACGTCCTGGCCGATCGCCAGACCTGCCACGTGCGCCCAAGCGTCCGCCTCGCTCACCCGGTGCCCCCGCCGACCGATGACCACGACGAGCTCGGCTCGTAATCGACGGTGGTCGTCGGCAGCTCGATATCGGTGTAGGGGCCGCAGACCGAGGTCGGGAACTTCGTGAACACCGGCGGCTCGGCCGGTGGTTCGAGCCCGCTCTCCGTCGCGTGGTCGCGGTAGTTCAGCCCGATCGCGAAGACCTGCCGCGGCGTGGGCGAGGGCGAGCCGAGCTGTGCCCGGTCGATCTCCACGCCCTCGGCGGTGAGGTTCACCGTGCGCGCCCAGGCGGCGAACTCGTCCCAGACCTCGAAGATCGCGGCCGGCTCGGCAGGGTACTTCCCGTCGCTCGCCTCGGCGACGTGGACGACCCGCGTCCCGTCGGTGAGCGCAGCTCGACCCGCGTAGTTCGCGAACCTCATGCGTCGGGCTCCCTCCCCGGGCGACGACGGACGCCCGTCACCGGGTCACGCCCGGCTGGGTGGTGCGAACCCGGACGCGGACGGTGGTCTCCTTGTGCGCTTCGACCTGGAGTTTGTGGCCGACGGATGCTTCGTCACCCCAGACCAGGGTGAGTTCGGAGCCGTCGACGGCGTTCGCTTCTTCGATCATGGCCAGGGACACGAAGTGGTTGTGGTTGACGGTGTAGACGGGATCCATGCCGAACCCGACGATGTCGTCACCGGACAGCACTTTGTCGTAGTGGATGATGGAGAACCAGGCCGACGGCACACTCAGGAACTTTGCTCGCTCGACTCCGCCGAAAAGGCTGCTGGCCACGACTCGCGCGACATCCTCATCGTTCCACTCCAGCCACACCTTGCGGCGCTGTGGGGCCTGAGCGACCCGCTCCAGGGCCTCGCGCCCGATGAAGTCGTGGTCGAACCTGACCGTCCTGCCGTATCCGAGGTCGTAGGGGGTGACGTAGTAGTCCTCGGCATCGTCGGAGTAGAAGCTGCCGCCGAGGGAGGCTTGTCCTTCGAACCCCAGTGCCGGTAGCCATTCGCGGTAGGCCTTCATGTCGGTGCCGGTGTAGACGGCGGGAAGGGGCAGCGCGATCCAGCCCGATTCGTTCGACGTCGTCGGGTAGGAGCGCGAGCCGCCGATCCGCATGCCGAACTGCTCGCCGGCCTCGACGAGGGCGTCGTAGACCTTGTCGTGATCACGCCAGGCGCCGGTCATCTCGAGACCGGTCATCTCATGGCCGGGGGTGCCGATCATGGTGTGGTTGAGTGCGCGGACCGTGGTGCCGGCGATGTCGAATTCGCCGACGTTGAAGAACTTGATCTTCGGGAGGGCGGTGCCTGCGGCTGCTGCGGCGATCTCCAGAGCTCGTGGGCCCTGCAGCTGCAGCCGGAAGAGAAGTCGATCGCCCGGGTTCCACATACTGGCCTCGTCGCGCGTGACAGTGACGTCGTAGTCACCGATCTCGCTCTGGTACTGGACCCAGTTCGCCGCTGCGGGGCCTCCGACGAGAGAGTACTCATCGTCGGCGAAGGCGAAGAGGATCGCGTCAGCGATCACCTTGCCCTGCGGGTTGACGGCGACGAACTGCTTGGCCTTGTCCTTACCGAAGTTGGCGAAGGAGTTGACGCCGGTGTCGGAGAAGAGCCGCTTGACATCCGGCCCCTTGAAGTACACGTCGCTCATGTGGAACGACTGGTCGAACAGCACGGCAGTCCGACGCCACGACTCCTGCTCGTCGCGCCAGTTCGTGTACTCCTCCTGAGGAATCGGGAAGCGGTACGGACCACCGGGGAGTTGACGGAGCATCGTCGCAGCGTTACCGCCGGCCTTCTGGATCGACTGTTCGAGACTCTGTGGGGTCACGTGGTGCCTCCTTCGTGCCGGCGGACGGCCGTGTCCTGGGCCGTCGTTACGGTACGAAGAAACCGAGCGGGCAACTATCCGCTTTGCGTTGGTGGCATGTGCACTTTCCGAACTCGTTACCGACGCAGGCTGTTGAGCGTCTCGGAGGGCAGCTCGCCGAACTGCGCACGGTATCGTGCCGCGAATCGTCCGAGGTGGGCGAAACCCCACCGCTGAGCGATCTCGGTGACTGTGCACTCTGATGGATCGCCGTTGCGGAGATCGTCGTGGGCGCGTTCCAGCCGGGTACGCTGCAGGTAGTGCAGTGGGGTTTCGTCGAGTTCCCTGCGGAACGCCAGTTCCAGGGCGCGCACGCCGACATTGACCGCACGGGCAAGGTCGATGACCGTGTACTCGGCGCCGGACTCGGTAGCGATGAGATCGGTCACTCGATGCACGTGGGATGCCTTCCTCGCGGGCGGGGCGCTGTAGATGATTTCGGTGTGGTTGTTGGGCACCGAGAGCCACATGGTGGCCAGCGCCTGCTCGCGCAGCTGCTTGCCCAGAGGCGGCGGTATGTGCTGGTCCGGACCGCATCGCGCGAACACCTCGGCGAACTGTTGCGCCGTTCCCAGGACGGGACGCAGCGCAGGACCGGTCACGAGTGCTGACGTCGCCATGAAAGGGCTGCTGTCAGCCAACGGGGCGATCCAGCGCAGCGCCCTCGCCAGTTCGTCCGAGTCCGCCTTCAGTGCGAGCACCGCGGTTCCCGGCGTCCAGCGCATGTGCGTCCCACCATGGCCGGGCGACAGAACGACCATCGAGCGATCCGGTGTCGCGACGTACTCCCGTCCATGCCGTTCGACCGTCAGCCTGCCGACGAGCGGCATCAGGACCGCCACGAAGGACTCGCATCCAGGACGAACGATCGTGACGTCCGCTCCGTACCGGATGACCCCGACCGTCACCGACCCGATCTCGACCGCGCGGAAGTCGGCAGCGAAGTCCGCTGCTCGGCCGCGCACCTGGAGCCGGTGCGGAGCCGTGACGCGCTTGGCCGACTCTTGGGCCTCCAGAGGATCCCTCGTGTGGAACAACTCGAAGTCGGCGAGTGGATCACTCTCGGATCTGCCCGTTGTCGTCATCGGAACTCCAGCGCAGCGGTGCGATGGGAAGCAGCGTTCCCGCAACGTGTTGACGGTGGGCTGCGAAGTCGATCCTAGCCGGAATCAGGCCGGACGAGGCATTCCCTGTGGCGCACTCTGCGCCCCGGACGGCCAGGAACTGCTCCGCTCCGCGGCGGTGACGGTGTTCTTCGTGGAGCATGCGGTCATCGGTCATGGGGCCGACACCGCCCGGTACGGGAGTGATGTTACGACGCCTTCTGTCGAACCCCTTCGAAGTCGACATCGCCAACGATTCGAGCGGCTGCCGGGGACTCGGTTGATGCCGACGTCGACGACGACCGCGCCGGCCTGCACCATGTCCGCCGTGACGAGGCCGGGCACGCCCGCGGCAACGACGAGGATGTCCGCCAGCCGGGTGAATTGCGCGAGGTCCCTGGTCTTGGCATGGCAGATCGAGACGGTGGCGTCGCCGTGCATCAGCATCAGGCCGAGCGGCTTGCCCACGATGTTGCTGGCGCCGACGACGACCACGTTCTGTCCCGCGACCTCGATGCCTTCGTGAGCGAGCAGCTCCAGCACGCCGTACGGCGTGCACGGCGGGAATACGGGGTCGCCGACCACCAGGCGCCGACGTTGTAGAGGTGG
This sequence comes from Pseudonocardia sp. CNS-004, assembly GCA_001942185.1. Lineage (GTDB taxonomy): Bacteria > Actinomycetota > Actinomycetes > Mycobacteriales > Pseudonocardiaceae > Pseudonocardia. The sequence continues at coordinate 154,764 of MKJV01000145.1, read as the reverse complement.
AAGCCGTCGACGTCCTTGGGCACCGCGATGCTCTCCAGCACCGGCCGCACCTCCACCTGCGGAGCAACGGGAGCTGGACGAGGATGCCGTGGATGTCATCACGTCCGTTGAGCGTGTGGATCACGTTCACCAACTCGGCCGTGGTGACACCGACCGGCAGGTCGTACCGGATCGAGGAAATCCCCACTTTCGCGCATGCCCGCTGCTTGTTGCGGACGTAGACGTGCGAAGCGGGATCGTCGCCCACCAGCAGCACCGCGAGTCCGGGCACCACGCCCGAACGTCCCCGCAGGCGCCGTACGCGCGCGGCCAGCTCCTCGCGGATCCGACCCGCGATGGCCTTGCCGTCGATGACTCGTGCGACCACGTCATCGCCCCGCCGGGACCGCGTTGCCGGTGGACTGTGGAGAGTAGGCGAACGGAGCAGGGGCAACTGTCGCGCGCACCTCCATCTGCCGGTGCCGCTCCACCCGTGGCTTGCGCGAACCACCATCTGCCTCGCCCCACAGCACGACGACCTCGGTGCCCGGCTCGGCCTGCGCGGCGTCGAGCATCGCGAGGGACAGGAACCGTCGCTCGTTCGCGGAGTATCCGCAGAAGGTCGAGAGGCCCACGGGCCGGCCGTCGACGAACACGCTGTCGCGCTGGACCAGCAAGCCGTAGTCGGCGATGGGGAAGTCGAGGAACTTGCCCGGTGTCCCCGCGTCGAGGAGCGTGCCGACCACCGCCAGGACGTCCTCCTTGTGCCACATCAGCGTGACGCGGCGACGCTGCTGTTCCTGTGCGAACCGCGCCAGTGCCTCCTTGCCGATGAAGTCGTGGTCGAACTTCACGAGCTTGCCGCAGCCCAGGTCGTAGGGCGTGGTGTAGTAGTCCTCGATGCGGTCGGGGCGGAAGCTGCCGGCGAGCTGCCAGGTCCCCTCCCAGCCGTCGGCCGGGAGCCACTCCCGGTAGCTCCGCAGGTCCTCGGCGGTGTAGATGGCAGGCAGGGGGCCGGCGATCCAACCCGACTCGTAGTTGGTGCTGAAGTAGGCTTTCGTGCCGCCGCGGCGCATGCCGAACTCCTCGCCGGCACGCAGGAGGGCATCGCGCACGGCGGCCTCGCCGTCGTACTCGCCGCTGATCTCGTAGGCCTTGTGGCGCCCTGCCATGCCGTGCCGGAGAACGAGTACATCGACGCCGGCGACGTTGGTCGTGAACGTGCGGAACGCCCCGGGGTCCGGCACGGGCGCTCCGGCCGCCTTCTCGAAGACCTTCGAGGCCAGCGGACCGTCGAGCTGATACCGGAAGCGGACGCGCCGACCGGACTGGTTCTCCGCGGAGTTGTCGTCCCGCGCGATGGTGACATCCCAGTCGCCCGTGCCGGCGTGGTACTCCACCCAGTTCAGCAGCGGCATTCCGCTGACCAGCTCGTAGCTTTCGTCGCCGTGGGCGTACAGGATGCAGTCGCCGATCACGTAACCCTGCGGGGTGCAGCCGATGAACTGTTTCGCCACTCCGGGAGCGAGGTTGGCGAAGCTGTTGACCCCGATCCAGTTGAGCATCGCCCTCGCATCGGGGCCGGTCACGAAGAGCTCGGGCATGTGGTGGGTCTGGTCGAACAGGACAGCCGATTCGCGCCAGGCGCGCTGCTCCTCCCGCCAGTTCGAGAACTCCGCCGGAATCGGGATCCGGTCGGTGCGGGTCCGGATGTTCAGGCCAGGGCTGTCGTTGTAGAAGTAGTCGACGATGCCGGACCGGGAGTCGATGAGTTCCTGAAGGGATCCTGCCCGGGAGTTCGCGGCCATGCCTCTGACGCCTTCCTAGGTGCGGTAGAGCCCGAGTCGGGGCTGCTGGGCGTCGCGGAACAGTGCGCTGACGCCCCACTGCTCCATGCTGGCGCACCAGCAGTGGCGGTCAACGACGGTGCGGAAATCGACCATTACCGCTTCGCACCTTGCCCCTGGACGGCCCACGACAGTGCCGAGCCGGTGGCCAGGTCGCGAACCGGCTGCAGCCGAAAGGCGCACGCGAGTTGAAGCGTCGTCGAGGTCGGAGACCATGGCGGTGCGGCGGGCGACCTGATCCCCGAGGCAGCCGCGGCGTCGGCACGTTTACCGACGTAGCCCTGAGCGGCCGTCCCGGCCGGGCGGTCGGAGGAGATGACGATGGAAAGCACCGCAGGACCCCTGGTCGACGTGCACGCGCACTTCGTGACCCCGTGGTACGTGGAGGCGGCTGAAGCCGGCGGATACCGCCACCCGGACGGGATGGCCTCGTGGCCGTCCTGGAGCCCCGAGGAGCACCTGCGGCTGATGGATGCGCACGGCATCGAACAGTCGATCCTCTCGATCTCCTCGCCGGGGGTCTGGTTCGGCGACGTGGAGTCGTCGGTCGCGCTGTGCCGTCGGGTGAACGACTTCGCGGCCGGCGTGGTCGAGGATCACCCCGATCGGTTCCGGTTCTTCGCTTCGGTCCCGCTCCCGGCCGCCGAGGAGGCCATTGCCGAGGCTGCCCGCGCGCTCGACGAGCTCGGCGCGGTCGGCACGGTGGTGATGACGAACGCCGGCGGCGTCCACCTCAGCGATCCGCGGGTCACGCCGTACCTCGACGAACTGGACCGGCGAGGTGCCATCGTGTTCGTGCACCCGACCTCACCGCCCGGATGGGAGTCCACCGCGCTGGGCTTCCCTCGGCCGATGGTCGAGTTCTTCGCTGAGACCACCCGAGTGCTGTCGGCCATGCTCACCAGCGGCGACGTCGCTCGCCGCACCGGGTTGCAGATCATCGTGCCGCACTGCGGCGCGTCGCTGCCACTGCTGGTGGACCGGCTGCGGCTCTTCGCCTCGTTCGCGCCCTCGGTGTCGCGCGGCATCGAGGCCATCGACGAAGGGATCGCGCGACTCTGGTTCGACCTCGCCGGCACCCCCCTGCCCGTACAGGCGGAGGCCCTCATCAGCCAGGTGGGCACCGGGCGGTTGCTCTACGGCAGTGATTACTGCTGGACGCCCACACGCCTGGTGGCCGAGCAGGTCGCCGCCCTCGACGCCGGATGGCGTGCGGAGTCCCACGGCCCGTGGCGGGACCTGGTCGGCGCGAACGCCGCCGCCCTGCTGTCGGGCCTGCGCGCGACTCGCTGACATTCCCGCTCGGGCTTCGGCCGGCGCTCCGGACAACGACGACTCCTAGAGCTCCAACACCCGGCCGACGTTGTTTGTCGGCCGGAAAAGCAACGTACAGAGCTGAATCGTCAGCGGTGTGCGCCGTGCGGCAAATTCTTTGAATGGCTACGAGCGTACGAGTAGTTGGAGCAGCTGCAGGGCGCATTTGAATGCCAAGATACGGAAAGGACCGCCCGAACATGATCGAGCCAACGACGACTCGCGATGCCTGGTGGAGCGACACCACCTTGGCCGATGGCTGGTTGCGGTACGAGGTAGCGTCAGCGCGGGAGCGCGGGCATGAGCACCGCTGCCGGTGCGCGCGAGCTGATCGATGCCGCGCCGGTGAGCCGCTTCCAGGTTCGGGTCGTCGCGATCTGCCTGTTGCTGAGCGTCATCGACGGATTCGACATCCTCGTCATGGCGTTCGCGGCGACGCCGGTCGCCAAGGAATGGGGCCTCAGCGGGTCCGTGGTGGGCCTGCTCCTCAGCGCCGGACTCGTCGGCATGGCACTGGGATCGGCGCTGCTCTCGCCCCTGGCCGACCGGGTCGGTCGCCGCCCCCTCACCGTGCTCAGCCTGGTGCTGGCCACGACCGGAATGGCGCTCGGCGCGCTCGCTGCCGACGCCCTGCAGCTGGGCCTGCTGCGGCTGGTGACCGGGATCGGCGTCGGCGGCCTGGTAGCCGGCCTGCCGGTGATGGTCGCCGAGTTCACACCACTGCGTCGCCGCGGAACGGTCATCGCCGTCTACGCCACCGGGCTCCCACTGGGCGGAGTACTCGGTGGGCTGGTCGCCACAGCGGCGATCAGCGGGATCGGCTGGCGCGGGACCTTCCTGGTCGGCGCCGCGCTCACCGCGGTCATGCTCCTCGTGGTTCTGGCTCTGCTCCCGGAGTCCATCGATTACCTGGCCTTACAACGCACCCCCGCGGCACTGCGTCGCACGAACAGCACGCTGCGCAAGATGAACCTGCAGACGATGACCGCCTTCCCGCCGACAGAAGCCACACCGGTAGGGCGCGTCGCAGCCGTGCTCTCACGTCCGATCCTGCAGCGGACGCTCCTGTTGTGGCTGGCCATGTTCCTCCTCATGGCCGGCTTCTACTTCGCGGCCAGCTGGTTGCCGCGGCTGATCGGGCAGTCGGATCCGGCACTGGCAGCACACGCCGGATTGCTGCTGAACGTCGGCGGTGTCGTGGCCTGCCTGCTGTTCGCCGGAGCCGCACTCCGCGCATCCAGCGGCAGGCTCGCCGTCGGCACGCTGATCACCACCGGGATCGCGTCCGCGCTCACCGGGCTGCTGGCCGACCACGTCGTCCCACTGCTGATCGTCACCTTCATCCTCGGCATGGCCATGAACGCCAGCGGAGCTGGGCTGTACGCCCTTGCTCCGACGCTGTACCCGGCCGCAGCGCGCACGACCGCGGTGGGGTGGGCGTCTGCCGTAGGCCGGATCGGCGCGATCGCCTCGCCAGTCCTCGTCGGACTCCTCGTCGACGCCGGATGGACGGCCGGCCCGCTGTTCGTGCTCTTCGCACCACCGCTGATCGTCGCAGGACTCGCAGTTCTGTTGATCCTCCGAAGCTCCGCACCCGAGCACGGGTCACCCGATCCGGGTACCGGGATCAAGACCACCGCTCCCACCGACACCGGGGCCTGACCTGCGTGTGACCAGCGGGGTACCGACATCGATGCCGTGGTCAGGGCCGTTTCGCCAGTCAGATCGCCGGCCGGCTCGCGGGCGGCAGCACGGGCCGCCCCATCACGGACGGCGCCACGGGCGACCTGGGCGACCTGGGCGAGGCAATCGATCACTCGCGACACCGTCTGGTCCGAGGCGACCTACGCTTGCCCACCTGGAAGACGTTCTTGACCTCGCGCAGACAAGGGCCTCGACAATCCACATTCCGCGCTGCTCGGAGGTAGGCAAGGCGGATTTCACTGGCAGCTGGACGGTCGGGCAAGCCGGTCGGCGTCAGTAGACTGGGCGTTCGGCACCGGACGAGGGGCGGCGGGCGTGGACTACGGCGACAAGCTCTTCTGGCTCTCGGTCCTGATCCAGCGGAGGTACGCGCAGATCTGCGCCGAGTACGACCTGACTTCCTTACAGGCCACGCTGCTGTGCGCGGTCAAGGACGAGCCGCGGCAGATGACGTACCTCGCCGCCTCCCTCGGCATGACCAAGAACGCGCTGAGCCAGCTCGTCGATCGCACCGAGCGGCGCCACCTGATCAGCCGAGCGAGTTCAGAGCAGGACCGGCGGGTCATCATGCTCACCGTGACGCCCACGGGGAAGGTGCTCGCCGAGGCGGTGTTCGCCGAGACCACCAAGCGCCTGCCCGACATCGCGGAGAACCTCGACGCCGACGACCAGCGCGACCTCGAACGCCTCGCCACCGCCATCGTGGACGCGTCCGGCGTCCCGGCGTCCACCTCGTCCTGACCTACCGCGCAGTCCTCCTCGACACCCCCATGCCTGAAGTAAGTTCACGGCATGAACTAGTGTGGTTCACGGCATGAACTAGTCGAGGTTCATGGCATGACCTAACGAGAGGTGACGAACATGGTCACGCGGGAGAACGGCGCGATCGCGGTCTTCGGTGCGACGGGGCAGCAGGGCGGGGCGGTCGTCGACGCGCTGCTGGCCCGAGGAGCGCGGGTGCGGGCCCTCGTCCGCACCCCCGAGTCCGACCGGGCGCGGGCGCTGGGCGCCCGGGGCGTCGAGCTGTCGACCGTCCGGATCGACGACCCGGCGTCACTGGTCGCCGCGCTGGAGGCGGTCGATGCGTTCTACTTCATGACCCCGGAGGCGAACAGCCTCGAGGAGATCGAGGAGGAGGTCCGAGTGGGCACCGCCCTCGTCGATGCCGCGGCCGCGCGCGCGTGCCACACGTCGTGTTCAACTCGGTCTTCGGAGCGGATCGCGAAACGGGCGTGCCGCACCACGACTCGAAGCACCGGATCGAGGAATACCTGAAGCTTTCCGGCATGAGGGCCACGATGGTTCGCCCGACCGCCTTCATGGAGAACTTCGCGACCGTGATGGCGCCGAGCCTGGAGGACGGAACGATCGTGCTGAGGCTGCCGCTGCCCGACGACATCGCCCTGAAGATGATCTCGATCAAGGACATCGGCCAGGTCGCCGCCGCGATCCTGCTCGACACCGCGGACGTGCCCGGCGGAGCATCGAGGTCATCGGCGACGAGCCGACGGGCCCCCAGATCGCCGCCGCGTTCGGCGCGCGCGCCGGGCTACCGTCACGCTACGAGGCCCTGCCACTGAGCGTCCTCGGCAACGACCTCGACAAGGCGATGTTCCGCCAGTTCGCCAAGGGGTCCGAATACCCGTCGGACCTCGCAGCGGTGCGGGCGATCGAGCCGACCACCTGGGACCTGGCCGAGTGGATCCGCTCCACCGGCTGGACCGCGCCCGCGGACCGGGTCCGTTCCTGATGCTCCGGCCGTAGGCCGTGATCTTGCCGGCGTGGCGGTCCCGGACATGGCACGGCCACCGCCAGGCCGGCAAGGGCCTGGCCGGACTCGATGAGCAGAAGCAGCCCTCGAGTGGCCATAACGATCTACGGCTGGAGTACTAGCCGCGATTGACGATGAAGTGCTGGAGGTCTGAGGCGACCCTGACGGTTCCGCGGTATCCGACAGCCGCCCAACTTTCCCATTGTTGAACTGGCAGCGGACTTGTCACGCGGTCGCCGATATGCGTGAGAATCAACTGTTTCGCATCCGCTCGCTCGGCGACGGCCCCGACCTCCTGAACCTCGACGTGCGACTCAAGAATGTGCGAAAGAACCTCGGCTGGCACATTTGTCGCCCCGCGGACATTCACCGCCTCGTGGAGCAGGACGTCGGTGGAACGAGCGAGGGTGATCAGGTTCTCGCTGTACGTCGTGTCGCCCGAGAAAGTTGCCGATCCGTACTTCGTATCGAAACGATACGCGAAACTGGGAAACACCGGGCCATGTGGGACCAGGCTCGCAGAAACGATGACGTTGTCGTCGCGCATCACGACGAAGGGCTCCATCGTTGGGCTCGTGTTGACGTACGAGGCCGGGACATGTCCCGGGATGCCGATGTCATTCACTCGAACCAGGTCGCGCGGATCAGGCGCGCCGCTGTCCCGCATGAAGATGTTGCTGCTGTACGCATATGCTTGGCTGCACAGCTCGGTGAGGTCGCGCATTCCAGGCGTCGGGTTGTTCGGGGCCACTGTTCCCACGTCGCCTCCCCCGAATTTCCCAGGCAATGCACCCGCCGACCCCGGGCCGTAGACGTCAATCGGCGACAAGACGTCTCCCGTGAAGTTCGGGGCGGAGCCTGCAAGTATTATGAAGTTGTAGTAGTCGGCGATGTGGTCCGCGTGAAGATGAGTGATGAAGATCGACCGCAACGCGGAGAATCGGAGACCTGCGTGTATGTACTGTGTCGTGCTGCCCCTACCGCAATCCACGAGATAGACCGCCCCGTCGACGATCAGCGCGGTGGAGATGCCAGCTCTTTCCAGCTCGACCGGGGGTCCGGCCTGCGTTCCCAGGGTGACCACGTGCAGGCCCGTGGAGAAAGCTCTGTCGTCGGGCTGTATGGATCTGAAGCCTTCGTTCGTCTTCGTGCCACCACAGGCGGACAGAGCGGTGACGGCCGCTAGCCCGCCCATTCCGGAGAGCACTGCCCGCCGCGTGAGCGGGGCCTGAACTGGCGATGCGTCGTTGCATGTCCAACACATTGTCATCTCCTGGTGGCCGACGCTGAACGAATGTCGCCGAGTCGTCACAGGACGGCGTCCTGCCGGGATCCGGCAAGAGCGGGCTATGCCTGGTACGTGCCAATTATGTGGATGCCCGGGCTCGATGCGCCCACGAAGTGGTAGCGGCACTCGCCGATTGACGCTGTCCTGAGCACCTGTACGCGGAACCGATCCGCGGAATGAGAGCTCCCGTCGGGAGTCAGTGAAGGGGCTTCGTGGGTGAGGCCCTCAGGCTCACGGAGGGCATGACGCCGTAGACCCCCTTGTAGGAGGCGGCGAACCGCCCGATGTGGAAGAACCCCCATCTGGTCGCGATCTCGGTGACGGTCGTCCCGTCCGTGGCGTCGGCAGCCAAGAGCTCGCGATGAGCCCGGTCGAGCCGGATCCGCCGCATGTACTGGTGCGGGGTTTCGTCGAGCGCGCGCCGGAAACCCAGTTCGAGGCCGCGCACGGTGAGACCGAGGTGGCGTGCGAGCTCGCTGACGTTGAACACGGCCGCGGCCTCGTCCTCGATCAGGCGCATCGCTGCCCGGACCGCCTTGCTCGGAGCTGCACGGTACGCGGGCTTGGCGGGAGCGCTGAGATCGTGCTCCAGTCCGAGGAGGACCGCGTTCAGCGCGTGCTCGGAGAGCTGGTGCAGCAATCTGCCGGGAACGGCGTCGACATCGTCGTACCGCCCGAGGATCTCGGTGAGCAGTCTGGCGGCGCTGACGACGACGTGGCCCCGCTCCAGCGACAACACCTGGTGCACGAACCGCGGTGGCCGGTCCGCATCGTGATCGCCTGTCAAGGTCCGTGCCGCCCGGGCGAGCGATGAGGTCGTGACGCGCAGCATGAGGGCGTTGCAGTCGGCGCTCCACTCGGTGAGGAAGCGACCTTCCGGCGCGATGACGACGACCGAGCCTCCGGCCCGTGCCTCGACGACCTCGCGCCCTTCCCAGACGCGCATGTGGCCCGACAGCGGTATCGCGATCCCGAGGTACCTCGAATCGGCGTGCCTGTCGATGACCACGTCCGCGCCGAAGCTCATCCGCCCGACCCCGACGGAGCCGGTGTCGGCGTAGAAGGCACGCGCGTCGACGTCACCGCGATCATCGGGGCGGGTACGCAGTCGGCCCGGTGCCATGAACCGCCTGATCTCCACCTCCGCAACCTCGAGGTCGTGTGTCTCGTAGCGCTTGTAGGCGGAGAGTGACGGCAGGACGGCGTCCTCGAGGCGTGGCCGCTGGGCAACGTCGAGCAAGGCGGTCATGCGGCTCTCCCGAATGTCGATGCGTGGTCCGCCACGAACTTCGCGAGCGAGCTGGGCGCACGTCCGATCAGCCGTTCCACGTCCTGCGACACGGTGCCGACGGACTCATCACGAGCATAGAGCTCCATGAGCTCCACCACGTGCTGCCCGATCCACTCGGGTGCTCCCGCACGTGCCGCGCCGGCGCGCAGTTCCTCGAGGGTGAGCCGGACGTGGGCGACCCGCCGTCCCACACCGGCCGACAGGCCATCCGCGATGTCGGCGGGGTGAGGGACTCGGGCCCGGTCATCTCGTAGGCACGGGCGTGATGGGGAAGAGGATCACGGAGCACGGCTGTGGCCGCAGCGGCGATGTCCCGTGCGTCGACCAGGGCGAGACGATGATCGTCGAGCGCCATGGGCAGCGTGCCCCCGGAGATCGCCGGAGCGAGGCCGAGCAGGTTCTGCATGAAGTAGTTCGGTCGCAGGACCGTCCATCCCAGGCCGGACGCGTGGAGTCGGGCCTCGATCGCGGCGTGCGCGCGGCCGACCCAGCTCGCCTTGTCCGGTCCGGTGGCCGCGCTGCCGGCCGAGACCTTCACGATGTGGCGGACGCCGGTCCCGGCTGCCGCGTCGATCAGCCCGGCCTGGTGCGCTGCCATCTCCGGGTGCTGGCTGCTGTTGAGGAACACCACGTCCACCCCGGCGAGCGCGGCCACGACCGAGTCGCGATCGGCCAGATCCATGCGCACCAGGAACTGCTCGGAGCCCAGCAACGCATCCCGGCGCGTGGTGGCCCGGAACTCCATCCCGCCGTCGATCAGCCCGGACACGACGGACGCACCGATCGTGCCCGTGGCACCGGTCACGAGGATCATGGTCGCTCTGCTCAGCTGATCGGGGGCCGGGTGGTGGTGCCCTCGTTCAGGCACCACGCCCTGACCTCGAACCGTCGTGCCCCTCGCGAGTGCATCGGGTCGGCCTCCGCCAGCCGAACGGCTTCGTCGAGGCTCGCGGCGCGGTAGACGAACACGCCCTCGCCGTTCCACTCGGCCCCGTCGGCCGACGCCACGGGACCGGCCGCGAACATCACGCCGCTGTCCTCCAGTTGCTTCTGGTACGGCAGGTGCTCGTCCAGCGCCGCCTCGACGGGCCCGAAGCCGTCGACCGGCTTCGACTGGATCAGGAACAGCTGCTCGGCGTGCAGGTCGAGCTCGCGGGAACGGTTCAGGAGTTGCTCCCAGGTCATGCCGTCGACGCTGCCGGCTGTGTCGTTGCTCATCGGATGCCTTCTCTCGGACGTGGGCTGAGGCTCAGGCGTCGACGTCGCCGCTCAGGAAGCCGCGGATGGTCTCCGCCGCCTCCTCCGGCGCTTCGAACGGCCAGAAATGACCAGCGTCGAACAGGTGCAGCCCACTGCCTCTCGGCAACATCGCCAGCACGTCCGGGTCGCTGTAGAACTCGTGCGGCTGGCCGGGGTCCTCCCGGCCCTGGAGGAGCAGCACCGGGCAACGCCAGGCCGCAATGAGGCGCGTCCGGCGCTCGACCCATTCCTGGCGGAAGGACGAGGAGTTGAAGTAGCGCGGGACCGCCGTGTTGATCCCGGGATAGGAGAACTCGGCGACCGTCCGGGTGAGGAGCTCGCCGTCGACCGACTTCGCCGTCAGGGCCGTGTAGGCCACGATCGTGGTGGTGCGGGCGTCCTCCAGCACGAACGGCGCGGTCGGTGCGGTGAACATCAGCTCCTGTGGGTGCAGGCTGGGGTGCAGGTGCCACAGGTGTTGCTGGCCGCGGCCGTACCGGATGACCCGGTCGCCCACGTCGCGACCAGATGATCCGCCGGCGGCGTCCCGCGATCGTGGGTGATGAGACTGAAGCGGTCGACGCCGATGGTGTCCAGAAGCGCCTTCAGCTGCTCGGCCACGCCCTGCTGCCGGTAGTCGCCGGTGCGCTTGTCGGATTGACCGTAGCCCTTGAGGTCGATCGCGATGCAGCGGTGCCGATCGGAGACGGCCGCCATCACGAGGTGCCATTGGAACCAGGAGTCCGGTACGCCGTGCAGGAAGACCACCGGATCACCGTCGGCCGGGCCGCTCTCGACGTAGTGCCACCGCACGGTCTCCCCCGTCGCCGGGAGCGTCGACGAAGCGGTGGGTGAACTCGGTGCCGGCGAGCACCTCGACCTCGCCGTCGGAGGACGGCGGTGGTGCGGCGACCTCGGGGATGGCCGCGAGACGTCGGGCGATCTCGCCCATCGGAGCTGCGGCATCGAAGAAGTCCTCGGGTGCCGCGATGATCTTCGGCAGCACGTGCGGCAACTCCTGCCACATGGCTGCCACCGCAGCCAGGTGGTGCGCCACACGCGCGGGCGGCTCGGTCCAGCCGTCGGCGATGCGGGCCGAGCCGGGGGTGGACGTCATTGTCGATCTCCCTGAGATGTGGATGGATCAGCGGGTCGGGTTGCTCCCGGTCACGGCGCCCGGGAGGTCGGTCGTCGCCGCTGGTGGAGCGGGGTACAGCCGGTGCGCACAGGGCCCGTGGTCGCCTGCCGGCTCACCCCAGGTCAGCCTGCAGCGCTTGTCCGCACCGTCACGCGCACCTCCGTCTCGCGGTGCTGCTCGACCCTCGGCTTGACGCCGATGGACGCCTCATCCCCCCACACGAGCGTCAGCCGCTGTCCGTCCTCGGCGAGCTCCGCGTCGACGGTCGCCAAGGAGACGACGCGCCCGTGGTTGACCGTGAACATCGGGTCCATCGCGAGCCCGGCGTCCGCACCGTCGTGCAGTACCCGGTCGTAGTGGATGAGCGAGTACCCGCCGGCCGGCAGCCCGAGGTACTTGGCTCCCCGGCCGCCCCCGAACAGGCTGCTGGTGATCACGCGGCCGGTGTCGTCCTCGTCCCACTCGAGCCACACCTTCCGGCGGCTCGGCCCGGCAGCGATCTCCTCCAGCGCCTCGCGGCCGATGAAGTCGTGGTCGAACCGGACCACGCGCCCGTAACCCAGGTCGTAGGGCGTGAGGTAGTAGTCCTCGATCGAGTCCGACACGAAGCTGCCGGCGAGAGAGGCGTGCGCCTCGAAGCCCTCCCCGGGCAGGTACTCCCGATAGGCCTTCAGGTCCTCACCGGTGTAGATCGCCGGCAGTGGCCGCGCGATCCATCCTGACTCGTTGGACGTGGTGGGGTAGGACAGTGCGCCGCCCTCGCGCATGCCGAACCGCGTGCCGGCCTCGAGCAGGGCGTCCTTGACGCGTGCGGAGTGCTCCCGCGGCCCGAAGATCTCCAGTCCCGTGTGCTCCTGGCCGGGGGTGCCGACCATCGTGTGATTGAGCGCGCGGACCGGCACTCCGGCGATCTCGAACTCGCCGATGTTGAAGAACTTGATGCGGTCGAGCCTCGCGCCCGAGGCGGACTCGACGATCTCCAGGGCGCTCGGTCCCTGGATCTGGTAGCGGAACAGCAGGCGCTCGCGAGGGTTGATCGTGCTGGCCTCGTCGCGCGTCACCTCGACCTCGTAGTCGCCGGTCTCGGCGTGGAACTGCACCCAGTTCGCCGCCACCGGCGCCCCGACCAGTGCATACTCGTCCTCGTCGAGCCCGAAGAGGATCGCGTCGCCGATGAACAGCCCGCGTGGGCTCACCGCGACGAATTGCTTGGCCTTGTTCTTTCCGAAGGCGGCGAAGGAGTTCACACCGACATCGGAGAAGAGGCGTTTGATGTCGGAGCCGCGGAAGTACACGTCGCTCATGTGGAACGACTGGTCGAACAGGATCGCCGACTCGCGCCACACGCGCTGCTCGTCACGCCAGTTCGTGTACTCCACCTGCGGGATCGGGAACTGGTAGGGGCCGCGCGGGTCGGAGCGCAACATCCTGGCCGGGTTTCCGCCGCTGCGGTCGATGGCCTGCTGGAGGCTGAAAGCGGTCATGGATGTCGTCCCCTTCTCCGGCGCCGCGCCGAGACCGGCGGTGCCGACCGTGCACGTCGAGCGATCCTGCATGTGGCGAGCCAATTTAGGAGCGCTCGCTCAGTGGGGATAGCCACGGACCGAAGGGGCCACGTGCACTAGGCGAACCCGGCGGGCCTGGTTCGCCCGCGGGGCGGGCGCACCTCGTCGGCAGACGGGTTCGTGAGCCGGCGCCGACTGCTTCGGCTGCTGGCTAGCTGGCGTTCACCGGCGTACCTAGCGTTCCCGGTCATCGTCACACCCGCGGCCGACGTAGGACACCCAGGAGGCCGCTCCCGACCGAGAGGAACGCCAGATGAGTGCCGAGCAGCGTGCCGCCTCCCCAGCCGCCGATGACCGGCATCTCCAATTGCTGAACGAGGCCACGATGGAGGTCATTCCGCTGAAGGGCACGCAGAATCAGATTCTGGCGACGCCCGAGGATGCCACGGTCGCAGTGACCTGCTCTCCGAAGTTCGGTCTGCAGCGCACGCTGGAGTACTGCGCCCTGGCGGCGAACTCCGGACGACGCGTGGTCCCCCATCTGGCGGCGCGCATGGTGACGGATCGCGCGGCTCTGCGCGATTTCGTGCAACGCGTCGCGGACCTGGGCGTGACCGATCTCTACGTCATCGGCGGCGACGCCACGATCCCCGTCGGACGGTATCGTGAGGCCGCCGCGCTGCTCGACGACCTGTCTTCGATGGAGCACCCGTTCACGCGGATCGGTATCGGTTGCTATCCCGAGGGCCATCCGCACATCGACGACGACCGCCTGTGGGAGGCGCTCCTGCGCAAGCAGGACTCGGCCACCTACATGGTCAGTCAGATGTGCTTCGACGCCGCGACGCTCACGGCGTGGCTGACGCAGGCGCGAACGCGAGGCGTGACACTGCGATCCGGGTCGGCATCGCCGGACCGTTGAAGCTCGCCAAGCTCACCGAGCTGTCACTGCGCATCGGGGTCGGCCCGTCGTTGCGGTTCCTGGCCAAGCAGCACGGACTGGTCGGCAACGTGCTCCTCGGACGGACCTACGACCCGGCTCCGCTCGTGCGGGCAGTGCTCGCTGCCGAGCCGAGGCCGGGCAGTGACATCGAGGGACTGCACGTCTTCACGTTCAACCAGGTGCCCGTGTTCCGATCCTGGATCAGCACGCAGGGGGGAGCGACGGCATGAGCGACATGGTGCTCACGCTCTCCTGCCCGGATCGCCCCGGACTCGTTCAGGTGGTCTCGACCTTCGTGACCGGCCACGACCTCAACATCGTCGAGAGCCACCAGTTCAGCGATCGCGACGCCGGCCGCTTCTACATGCGCGTCGCCGCCGAGGGACTGGCCACGGGGTTACCGGACGTCGAAGCCCTGCGACAGGAGTTCGAGGTCATCTCTCGTGGTCCCGACACGGACTGGCGCCTGGTCGACGCCCGGCGCAGGCCCCGAGTGGTGATCATGGTCAGCAAGCACGGCCACTGCCTCAACGACCTCCTCTTCCGGGTGCGCACCGAACAGCTGCGAGCGAACGTGGTCGCGGTCGTGTCCAACCACCTCGTCTGGCGGGAACTCGTCGAGTCGATGGGCATCACGTTCGTGCACCTTCCGGTCGACGCCGACTCCAAGGCCGACGCCGAGGACAAGCTGCTGCAGCTCGTCGAGGAGGAGCAGGTGGAGCTGGTGGTTCTCGCCCGCTACATGCAGGTCCTCTCCCCCGCGCTGTGCGACCGACTCCAGGGCCGGGTGATCAACATCCACCACTCGATGCTCCCCAGCTTCAAGGGCGCGCGGCCCTACCACCAGCCTACGACCGCGGTGTGAAGCTGGTCGGCGCGACCGCCCACTACGTCACGTCGAACCTCGACGAGGGCCCGATCATCGAGCAGGAAGTGCAGCGGGTCGACCACGCGATGAGCGCAGCCGCTGTCGCTTCGCTCGGCCGCGACACCGAATGCCTGGCACTGGCGCGGGCGGTGCGCTACCACCTCGAGAACCGGGTGATGGTCCACGGCGGCAAGACGGTCGTCCTGAAGTGACTGCCGGCACCGCTCAGCCTTCCAGCCGGGCGGGAACCGGCAGGTCCCCGGAACCGCGGCGCCCCCGCGTCATGGGTGTCCTCAACGTGACCCCTGACTCCTTCTCCGACGACTACGTCAAACTCCCCCTCGAGGACATAGAACCCGGTGTCGGAGCGCTCGTTGACGTGCACGGGCACGGCGGAACCCTTCACCTCGTGGAACTCGACCAGCGTGAAGGCCCCACCGGTCTGCGCCGCACTCGCCTTGATCGTGTCCAGCGAGTCGAACATCCACAGGGACTCGCCCTCGCCGCGGTCGAGCCGATACGAATTCATCCGGCGGCACGCCGAGCGAGTCGCTCTCCGCCGCCGAGGCGGGCCCCAGGTCGAACGGTCGACCGACGTCATCGTGAACGCTGCCCAGCTCATCGCGAGCACGGCCCACCGGTAGGCGGCCCGCCGGACACCCTGCGGCCGAGTACGACCGGCTGGTGCTCGCCGCTCACGAGTCGGGGGTCCGACCGCAGTGGCGGTCGTCCGGTTCAGCGAGAACGCGCTGCTCTGCGCCGAGGCGGTCGACGCCGACGCGGTGCTGCTCAGCAACACCGCTGGTCGAGCCGCAGGTCGACCTGCGCACCTGGGTGGCGCACCCGGTGCTCACCCGATCCGTCGTGCGCGCCCTCGCGGGCGCGATCGTGGCAACGGCCGTGGGGTAGGTCCCGCTTCGCTGGATCCGGCCACGACGAGGTGACTCGATAGGGTCGCGCCATGGCAGAGGGTATGCAGCCCCCCAGCGTGGACGAGTGGGATGACGGGGGCCGATTCCCGGTGCTGCGGGGGATGCTGGAGAACTTCGCGCGCGTCGACGACGGGTTCGGGGTGGCGCTGTACGTCGACGGCACGGTGATCACCGGGCACGCGGTGAGCCGCTCGGCGTGGCTGCGCACCCTCGCCGGACAGACCGAGCCCGGCAACGGCGCGATCACCGCGGCGGTGCGGGTCGCGCTCCGGGACGTCGCCAGCGGCTACGAGGACGAGGCCCCGGTGCACGCGACGCAGATCCAGCACGTGCACCTGGTCAATGTGACCATCCACGGGCCCGCGCAGACGGATGGGATCAGGATGTCGCAGCTGGAGGTCGCGCTGGCTCGCGTGTCCGGGTGGAGCTTGAGCAACACCCCACGCCACCCTGGCTGACGGCGCGGTTCCACGGCGTGGCGAGGGGCGGGCGATCAGCAACCACGTCCGGCAGGCTCGCCCCGATCAGGCTCGGGGCGGATCCGGGGACGAGCCACGTTTCGCGTTGCCATCAGCGCTCCGGCATCTCCGCGGCGTTCGGTCGCCACCGCGGCCGGGCCGAGCGGGTCGACCGCGAGCACGGTGACGCCGTCGGCGACGAGCTCCCGGTAGACACCGGCCGGCTCGGCGTCGTCCTCACGACGTGACGGCGCAGTGGTGCGGATCGTGCTCACGACGTCCGCGGACCCGCCCGGCCGTGCCGCCGCTCGCGATCCACACCCGCGGCCCCGAGATCCTCGGTCCGCTCCCCCTCGGAGGTGGCCCGCGGGTGGGGCGGCACCATTCCTGCGGCCTCGAGGGCGCGCTGCGCGGGCGACCGGTCGCGGTAGGTCAACCGCACCGGGACTCCGCTGACCGTCGCGCGGTCGGCTGCGCACTGCAGCACCCGTAGGCCTGCGACACCGAGGAAGGTGACCTCGTCCAGGTCGAGCAGGAGCGTCGACGGCCCGCGGTCGAGCTCACGGTGCACGGCCGCGCTCAGGCGGGCGGCGGTGGCCGTATCGACCTCACCAGCCGCCATGATCGCGATCGCGTCGTCGGGGAGGTGCTGCACATCCAGCGTGAGCATGTTCTCCGCCTTCTGGCTCCGTCGCCGGTGGGACCTCGGCCTGCGGTGGCCGAGACCCAGCGACTACCCACCGGCGAGACCCGCCACGCCGGTCGCCGCTCCCCACCTGCGCGGACCGGCGCTCCAGCCCGACACCCCGTCGCGCGGCGCCGGGTCTACTCGGCACGCGCAGCGCGCCCACGCCCGGAACCGCGGCGGCCGACCTCGTCGGCCGCGTCGAGCACGTTGTTGAGCCCGTGGGAGAACGCCTCCCACTCACGCCGCCGCGTCGCGAGGACCCGCTCCCCGAGCGGGGTCGCGGAGTAGCGGCGAACCGGTCCGCCCCCCGTCACCTGCACCAACCGGTTGGTCACGAGCCGGTGCAGCTCGCGGATGACGACGCCCAGGGGCAGCTCGAAGAGCCCCTCGCTGTGCTCGCGGACGCGATCGATCATTTCGTGCCCGTTCGCAGGCCCCTTCGCGGCCTCGGCGAGCAGGAGCAGGTCGACGTGCCGGCGGTCGCGGACCTTCACGACGCCGAAGCGTCGCCGCCGTGCGGGGGCGCCGGAGGCACGGGAGACCCGCCCCATCGGCGCATGACGCCTCGTCGGTTCAGACACGTCGTCCTCCACGATCTCCGACTCGACCGGATCGGGCTCCCGAGGCAGCCTCGGCGCCGCGTGCGGATGCGGGGCCGCGACAGCGCAGCCGCAGCGGTACCGAAGACGGACGACAGATCGCCTGCGGCCCGCCGGCGCTCATGACCGTTGCGGGCAGCCGGGTCACTCGAGATCATGCCGGCGCCGCTGTGCCGTCGGGAGCATCCGGCTGCTCGGCCTCTTCGGCCGCCTGGAGCGCGGTGAGCACCTCCACGCCCAGGGCGCGGTAGTCACCCGCGACGCTCGCCGCGGTCGCGGACACCCGCGGCGTACGGACACCCGAACGCAGCGCCTCCCACCACGCAGGCTGGGCCGCGGCCTCGATCTCGAGCTCGTGGGCCAGTTTGCCGAGGCGACGGGCATCCTGAGCGGTGCGTTCCGCGTGCCGGATGGCCGTCTCGAACCGCGGCGAGCTGCCGCCGAACGCCCGGTCGATCGCCGCCCGAGCCTCGCCGTGGATCGCCCGGGAGCGCGAGCCGGTCCCGAAGAGGACCACCCCGAGCAGGCTCAGCCGCGGGTTGATCTCCTGCGCGAGGGCGAACCGCTCGGCGACGAGGGTCATGCCCACGAGGCCACCGACATCCGACTTCGTCGGCATCAGCACCCAACGCGCAGCGGCCAACGCCAGGTCGGACAGGATCGTCGACTCCGGTGGGCAGTCGATGAACACGACCTCGTAGTCGGTCACGATCGGGGCGAGGACGTCCCCGAGGACCCTGAACGCCTCACGTCCCCGGTGCTGCAGGCGCGAGACCATGATGGGGGTCAGGTCCTCGAGCCGCGCTCCCCCGCAGACGACGTCCAACTTCGGGCGTACGTCCGCCACCGGGGCGAGCGGGGTGCCGGCGAGGACGCTGCCCAGCAACCCCGCGCCCTGGTCGTCGGCGTCCGTGTCGCGGTAGCCGAGGTCGTCGGCCAGGTTCGCCTGGCGGTTCAGGTCGATGAGCAGGCAGCGGTAGCCGGCGCCGGCGAACTGGCCCGCGAGGTTCGCGGCGATCGACGTCTTACCGACGCCGCCCTTGTCGTTGACGACCGCGATGACCCGCCCCAACGCGAAATCGCGCTCCTGATCCGTCGAGCGCTCGACCATCGGCACCTCCCACTGGTCGGTGAGCGGACACCGCCCCTGCATTCCGCGCGACACGCCGCAGCGGTAGGTACCCGCAGGCAGGGATCTCATGCCCGGCCGCAACGGGCTCGACCACCTCGCGCAACGCCCACCTGCGGTTGCGCGCCGGGACTGCGCCGAACGCCCGACGACCGGGTCAGCGGCGCCGCCGCACCGTGCCTTCCCTGCTGCTCCGCCCACGCGACCGGTCATCGTCCGCCCGCCGGGTCGGCTTCCCGGTCGGCGGCTCGTCGGGCCTCGCTCGTGGGGCGTCCGCCCGGCGCGCCCGTCCCCTCCCCTGCGGGTCGTCGCGGTCCGACGACCCGGACGGGCCGCCCGGGGTGCGGCTCTCCGGGCTCTCGGAGGGCTGGCTGGGGGTCCGCCGGCGGGGCCTGGGTCGCACGTCGTCGGGGGCCCGGCGCGGGCGACCTCCGCCCTCCCGATCCCCGCTCTCCTCGCGGCGAGCCTCCGGGCGTCGCCTCGGCCGAGGGCGGAGCAGATGACGAAGATCGGCCTGCGCGGGGCCCTGGTCGTCGTCCTCGTCGCGCTCGCCGGCGTCCCGGTCACGCAGCTCGTCGTCGTCCTCGTCCTGCTCGTCCTCGTCGTCGAGCTCCGCGCCTTCGTCGTCGCCCTCTTCGTCGAACTCGGCGTCCTCGGCGACGTCGTCCTCGTCCCGCTCGTCCTCGTCCCGCTCGTCGTCTTCGTCCTCGTTGTCGTCGTCCTCGTCCGCGTCCTCGGCGTCGAACTCCGCGTCCTCGTCGTCCTCGAACTCGCCGTCCTCCGCGTTCTCCTCATCGGCGAACTCGTCGTCGGCGGTGTCGTCCTCGGCCTCGACGTCGGTGTCGGCATCGGTGTCGGCATCGGTGTCGGCATCGGTGTCGTCGAGGGTGATGCGGATGTTCAGCCTCTTCCCGCCGAGGAGGATGTAGCCGCTGATGTCGACGGCCTCGATCGGTGATTGATCGCTCACGGTGGGGTCACTCCTTCGCGGCGGTGGTTGACGCACTGCGCTCGAGCGAGCCGACGCCGAGCCCACCGAGCGCGGGTCCGCACTCGGCGTGGAGAACTCGGTTCCGACGCACTTCGCGTTGCGATCACATCGAGCTGCCAGGTCCTGCGTGACTACCCATCCGGAGAACGCTGAACCCCGCAGGTGAGGAGGTCGGTACCGGTAGGGCCCGGAAGCCACTCGCGGCTCCGAACGCCGGAGCAGCGGGTAGGGCTCCTGCGCACGGCCGACGACCGGCCACTGACACGACAGGACACCGCGTCCACGTGCGCACCGCGCCGCCGATCTCGCCGGCCGCAGGGCGCACGTGAGCGCCCCTCGGCGTCGGCTCCTCCCCCCTCGAGGAGGAGCGCCGCACGCCGGGAGGCGCCCCGGGTCGTGCGCCGGTCAGGCGCGAACGGCCGACGACCGAGACCCCGACCGGCGCTGCATCGCGGGCAGCCGAGCCGCCTGGTAGAGCGCGGACAGCCCGACCAGTGCGTAGACGATCCGCGTGACCGCGTTGGTCTCGCCGAACGACAACCCGAAGATCCCGGCGACCAGGTCGAACTCCGCGATCGCGACGAGCCCCCAGTTGAGTGGTCCTGCACCGATGCGGATGGCGGGTCGTCTACCTGGGCGCCGACACACCGGTCGCGGACCTCGGCCGCACCATCGAGGAGATCGGACCGGACACGGTGGTTCTCGCCGCGGTGGACGCCCAGCGCTTCCGGCAGGCGATGCCCGACCTCGGCACGCTCTCGCGTGCGGTGCCGCTCCGGCTGGCGGGCGCCGGCGCCACCCGGGAGGTGGCCGACGCCATCGGCGCGACGATCCTCGCCGGGGACCCCGTCACCGAGGCACAACGGCTGGTGCCGCCGAACCGCACAAGCGGCTGGAGTCCGTGAGAAAGGCGGGATCCGCTGGCGGACCCGCACCGGCGCGCCGCGGCGCGACCCGGGCCGGGGTCTGGTCCAGGCTGCAGGAGCATCGGCGATGCGGCCGGGTTGTCCACGAAGATCCATCTTGCGTGCGAGCCAGGCCGAAGCTCGACCGCCAGCATCGCAGGTAGTGGCGTCCATCGACGCCCACCGCGACGACGTGGTCGAGGAAAGCCGCTCGGGGTCGAGCCCATCTGCCGGGTCCTGCAGGTGGCCCCAGCACTACTACGCCAGCACCTATACGTACGCCCGTCGGCGCCTCCGCGAGGGTGGCGAGCCACTCCCGCAACCCGGTCTCCGCCGGCTGCGGGCCGCCACCGGCCTGCTCGGCCGCGTTCCGGCGCGTCGACATCGGGCCTGCTCGCCGGGCCCGCGGATGTCCCGGGTCAGACGGCCCGATGCTCGCCCGACGTCCCGGGATGGGTGGCGATCCCAAGCCCGCCCCGCCGCAGCACCGGGAGTCGTGCTACCCGTCTGAGACCGGTCGTCGGGCCACGAGGCTCGTATAGACGATCTGCCCGAAGAACGCGCCGGTGGTGGCTCGACGCCGAGCTTCGCCCTTCAGCGCTGCGGCGAGCTCACGTCCGATCTGACCGGCCGCCTCGAGCATGTCCGCGCCCCGGTCGATCACCGTCAGCAGGTACTCCGCCTCGCTGGTCTCGACATACCCGTGGCTGGCATATCGGATGACGTCGAGCTGGCAATCCCGCATGAGCGCCGGGAGCCGGCGCATGAGCCAAGCGTCGGTCAACGAGCCGGCCATCATCGCGTCCACGCACGCCTGCAGCGGATCGTGGGCGCCCAACGCGACCGTCGTGGTCGAGTAGTTGCCGTCGAACACCGCGAGCACCCCATTCGGGCGCAGCACCCGGGCGCCTCGGCCACCGCCCGCTCAGCGTCCGGCACGTGGCTGAGAGTCGAGTCGAGGACCACCACGTCGAAGGTTGCGTCCGCGAAGGGCAGCGCGGTCGCGTTCCCTTCCTGGAAGGCCACGTTCGGCAGCGCGGCGCAGAGGACTCCGGCGCGGTCCAGGAGGGAGGGCGCCACGTCGACCCCGACCACCGAGTCCACGTTCGGCCGGCGCGCCAGCCGGCGGGTCAACACCCCCGTCCCACACCCCACCTCCAACACCCGCGCGCGGCGGGGAACCCGATGTCCGCCAGGAACGCATCGCGCATCCGCTGCTGCTGGGCGTCCGCACCACGGGTCTCCAGCACGTCAGCGAGCCGTTCCTGGGTTGCCGCGTCCAGCTTGCTGACCATCGACCACACGTCAGGCACTTGCCGCACCCCCTCCGCCGCGTTCCGACCGGGCAACGGAAGTGTCGACCCGGCGGGCGCCGGGGACAACGAACGAAACAGAGACATCGCGAGGTCGCCGAGCCGCCCGATCCGGCTGCGCCGGATCACCGACGACGGCCGGCGCCAGATTGTCTGTTCCTCGAGATCGGCGGTCCTGTCGATACCGGCGGTTCGGGTCCAGTCCGGGAGATCACGACCCGCTGGCGGCACGTATTTGCGCTCGGTTTCGTCGCTTGTCGTCATGCTGCCACGCTGCTCCGGTCCCGGCTACGACGCTGCGGCCGTCCGACCCCCATGGAGAGGACCGACCGGACTGACCGAACCCCACGGGCAGTCCAGGGCTTCATCGGACGGCACCGTCGGACAGGTTCTTCGGCAGTCGCGGAGGCTCCGGCATCGACGAGTCCGCCCGACCGGTGGAGCCGGCAACGCCCGCCTCCTCGGCCGAGGCCCCCTCCAGGGCGCTCCGACGGCCAGAATCGCATCGTCTCGCCCGGCCGCAGCTCGCACACCTCGCTGCCGCAACCGATCCGCACGGAACCGTCGCCTCCCGGCCCGGCGGACACGGTGACCTCGCGGCCGACGACGCGAACCGTGATCGGCCGCCCGCGATACTCGACGGCGAACTCCAGCCGTCCGAGGCTGCGCGGCCAGTGCGGGTTGAACCAGAGCGCGTCGTGGCGGGTCTCCAGGCCGGCGAAGCAGCGCTGCAGCAGGTCCACCGAGCCTGCCATCGCGTCGAGGTGGACGCCCTCGGCGGTGGTCCCACCCTGGATGTCCGCGAGGTCGCTCACGACGGCGCGCTCGAAGTGCTCGAGCGCCTGTGCCCGGTTCGCCCGAGCCAGGACCCAGGCATGCACGAGGGCGCTCAACGTGGAGCCGTGGGACGTGCGCGCGAGGTAGTACTCGATCGTTCGCGGGATGGCCTCCGGCGGAAGCGCGTAGCCGAGCCCACCAAGCAGCTGGCGCAGCTCGTCGGCGGACAGCAGGTAGAACAGCATGAGGACGTCGGTCTGCTTGGAGACCTGGTAGTCGTCCACCGACCGGCCCTCGGCCTCGAGCCCGCCCCGCGAGCACACCTCCCCCATCGGGTGGAGCACGACCGCGGACCGGCTGCGCTGACGGTCCGCGGCCGCGGATCTGGGGTGGCCCGCCGGGGCGCCGGCACCCGGCGTCAGCGGTGGTCGCCGGGGCGGGGTCCGGGCGCGGGCTGGCGGGCCCGGCGCCGCGCGGCCTAGGAGGCCGCTCGGCCGCGTTGGGCGTCGTAGGAGCGGCGGGCCATGTCGGCGATGCCGTGGATCACGCACGGCCAGGGGGTGGTGGGGAGGCCGGTGCCGCCCTTGGTGCAGGTGCGGCAGCGGCCGGCGCGGTCGGGTACGTGCTGCGCGAGCAGCCGCTGCCACACCTCGACCATCGGGGCGAGCTCGTCGGCGACCCGCTGCTGTTCCGGTGTGGCGTCGCCGGTGTCGGCGGGGCGGGCGGCCGGTCGGGCGCCCTGGAGCGGGTCGGGGACGTCGAGGGGCCGGTGGACCCCCGCGTCCTGGACCGAGGCGGCGCCGCGGTCGATGGTGACGCGCCCTGCACGCGCCGGACCGTGGCTCGCCCCCCAGGAGTAACTCATGCGCTCCCCCGTTCACTGCCGGCGACCACCCTGTCGGGTGGCGCTTGTCGCATCTGATCGTGGACCTTCTAACTTGCATCCGCAAGTGCCAGTGCATGAGCATCTGCACGTGCAACTTGGTTTGACAGAGGACATCGAGACCGTGCAGTGGCGCAAGAGCACGGCGAGCAACCCCAGTGGGAACTGTGTCGAGCTGGCGGTTCTCGCTGGTGGGGACGTTGCTCTGCGCAACTCACGCTTCCCGGCGGGCCCCGTGCTCGTCGCACGCGGGCCGCGATCGCCGACTTCGTGCGGGCGGCGAGGAGCGGGGAACTCGACGACCTCGCCTGCTGAACGCGCATCTGCGCACGCTTGCCGTACGTGCCGATGCACGGCAGAGTGAGTGTGCTCACTACAGTGCGCAGGCAGACACACGCGCCAAGACACACTCCCGGGGGAACCTGATGATCGTCGTGCCCGACGACGCGGAGGCCGGGTCGCACGACCAGTCCGCTCTCGACCGTGTCGGCGGTCCCGCTCCCAAGGGAGCCGCCACGGGCCCCACCGTGCTGCGCATCGGGCTCGGTGGCGCGCTGCGGCGCAAGCGCGAGGCGGCCGGTGTCACCCGCGAGCGCGCGGGCGAGGCGATCCGCGCCTCGCCCGCCAAGATCAGCAGGCTAGAGCTGGGCCGGGTCGGGTTCAAGGAACGCGACGTGGCCGACCTGCTCACCTGCTTCGGGGTGCGCGACCCCGCCGAGCGGGCCCAGTTCATCGAGCTGGCCCGCCAGGCCAACACACCCGGCTGGTGGCACCGGTACGCGGACCTGCTGCCCAGCTGGTTCGAGACCTACCTCGGGCTCGAACAGGCCTCGGCGGTGATCCGCAACTACGAGCTCCAGTTCGTGCCGGGCCTGCTGCAGACCCGCGACTACGCCCGTTCCGTCACGCTCCTCGGCCACACCGACCCGGTGGACGTCGAGCGGCGCGTCGAGCTCCGGCTGCAGCGCCAGGCGCTGCTCACCGGCCCCAACGCGCCCACGCTGTGGGCCGTGGTCGACGAGGCGGCGCTGCGACGTTCGATGCTGCCGCCCGAGCAGAGCCGCGCCCAGCTCACCCATCTGATGGAGATGAACGAGCTGCCCAACATCTCGCTGCAGGTGGCGCCGTTCTCCTACGGGGGGCACGCCGCGGCGGGCGGGCCGTTCGCGATCCTGCGGTTCGCCGAGCCGGACCTGCCCGACATCGTCTACCTCGAACAGCTCACGAGCGCGCTCTACCTCGACAAGCGCTCCGACGTCGAGCACTACGCCGCGGTGATGGACCGGCTGTGCGCCCAGGTCGAGCAGCCCGATCGCACCGAGGCGATCCTCACCCGAATCCGTGCCGAGATCTGAGCGGAGCCCCCACTGAGGCGCAAGCTCAGGTCACCGTTGCCGCAGCGGCACGGCCTCGACCCCGTGCGGCTGCGGACACCGGCGCAGTCCCCCGACGGTCCACGCTGGGCGACCATGCGGGACCACCTGGTCGAGCGGCTCCCGCGTGTCGACCCGGCACGGATCGACGCGATGCTCGTCGAGCGGTGCATCGTCGACCGCAACGGGCCGATCGCGCCGGACGCGCCGTTCGTGCCCGAGGAGTTCCTGTGGTTCCACCGCGACCTCCCGGTCGAGGCGCCGGTGCCGTTCGAGATCGGGGTCGTGCACCGCGACGAGCACCTGGTGATCGTCGACAAGCCGCATTTCCTGGCCACGATCCCGCGCGGGAGCCACATCCTCGAGACCGCGCTGGTACGCCTGCGCCATGACCTGGACCTGCCGGAGCTCTCCCCCGCCCACCGGCTGGACCGGCCCACGGCGGGCCTTCTGATGTTCGTGGTGCACCGGGAACGTCGCGGGGCGTACCAGACGCTGTTCCGCGACCGCCGGGTCCGCAAGACCTACGAGGCGGTCGCCCGGCACGATCCGGCGCTCGCGTTGCCCCGCACCGTGGAGAGCCGGATCGTGAAGGACCGCGGTGTGATCCGCGCGTACGAGGAACCGGGCCCGGTCAACGCCGTCACGCACGTCGAGCTGCTCGCACACCGCGACCACGGCGCGGGCGGGGCGCTCGCCCGCTACCGCCTCACACCCGAGACCGGGCGCACCCACCAGCTGCGGGTGCACATGAACGGGCTCGGAGTTCCCCTCCTCGGCGACGACTTCTTCCCGGAACTCACCGAGAAGCCGCTCGACGACTTCAGCAGACCACTGCAGCTGCTCGCGTCCGGCCTCGAGTTCCGGGACCCGTTCAGCGGAACGCTGCGCCGGTTCACCACCCGCCTCGACCTGCAGGCGTGGACCTCCTACTCGGCGTGGGCCGCCGACACGTGGGTTCGACAGCAAGATCGGAAGGTAGAACGTTGACCAGCACCCAGGCCGGCACGGCGCCGGCCACCGTCCGGTTCCCACCGGGGTTCCTCTGGGGTTCCGCCACCGCGGCGTACCAGATCGAGGGCGCCGTCGCCGAGGGCGGGCGCACCCCGTCGATCTGGGACACCTTCTCCCACACGCCGGGCCGGGTCACCGCGGGCGACACGGGTGACGTCGCCGACGACCACTACCACCGGTTCCGCGACGACGTCGCCCTGATGGCCGAGCTCGGGCTCACCTCGTACCGGTTCTCCGTCTCGTGGCCGCGGATCACGCCCCAGGTCACCCCCGACGAGCTCGGCCCGGTCAACCCCGAGGGGATGGGCTTCTACTCCGACCTCGTGGACGAGCTGCTCGCCCACGGGATCAGCCCGTCGATCACGCTCTACCACTGGGACCTCCCGCAGGCGCTCGAGGACGCGGGCGGCTGGGCGGAACGGCGCACCGCCGAGCGCTTCGGCGAGTACGCCCGGGTCGTGGCGGCCGCACTGGGCGACCGGGTGCCGCTGTTCATCACCCTGAACGAGCCGTGGTGCAGCGCCTACCTCGGCTACGCCAGCGGCGTCCACGCGCCCGGGCGCACCGATCCCGCGGCCGCGCTCACCGCCGTCCACCACCTGAACCTGGCCCACGGCCTCGCGACGGCGGCCATCCGCGAGGCCGCGCCGTCGGCGCGCGTCGCGATCACGCTGAACCTCGCCTGGGTGCGCCCCGAGCAGCCCGGCTCGGCGCTCGACGCCGATGCGGCCCGCCGCGTCGACGGGCTGCAGAACCGCGTGTTCCTCGACCCGGTGCTGCACGGGCAGTACCCCGCCGACGTCCAGGCCGACACGGCCACCGTCACGGACTGGTCGTTCGTGCGCGACGGCGACCTCGACGTGATCTCGGCGCCGATCGACGCGCTGGGCGTCAACTACTACACGCCCACGCCGGTGCGGCACTGGACGCGGGAGCGCCCCAAGGAGAACGCCGACGGCCACGGCGACGGCACCGCCACCCCGTGGATCGCGTGCGACGACGTCGAGTTCCCGATCCAGCACGGGCCCAAGACCGACATGGGGTGGAGCATCGACCCGCGCGGGCTCACCGAGCTGCTGCTCCGGGTGGCCCAGGAGGCTCCCGGCCTGGACCTGCTGGTCACTGAGAACGGTGCGGCGTTCCCGGACACGGTGGGGCCGGACGGCCGGGTCGCCGATCCGGACCGGGTCGCCTACCTGCGCGACCACCTCGCCGCCGTGCACACCGCGATCGAGGCGGGTGCCCCGGTCAGCGGCTACTACGTGTGGTCCCTGCTGGACAACTTCGAGTGGGCGTGGGGCTACGCGAAGCGGTTCGGGATCATCCACGTCGACTACGAGACCCAGGTCCGCACCCCGAAGGACAGCGCGCGGTTCTTCGCGGAGGTGATCCGCCGGGGCGCGCTGCCCGAGTGATCGGATCCGCCCCTGCGCCACCCGGACCCGGCCGGAAATCGGCGATCGCGAAACATCGGGCGGCCCGAGAACGACTGTTCCACAGGACACCCCGGGCGCGTCGGCGGCCGGGGTAGTCTTGTCGCCGGTTGCCCGGCCGGCGCCACCACGAGAAACGGAGGTCGGGGTGCGGCTCGGAGACGAGAACGATCTCCCCGACGGCGCGAGCGCCGAAAACCGTGGGTTTCTGCCCCACGACAGCGACCATCCCCTCGACGTCGCCGCGCTGCGCGCCGACAACGACCTCGTCGAGCTGCTCGCGGCGGGCCGCGTCGCGCCCGGCGGCGTGTCTCCCGCGGCACGCGGCACCGAGGACGAGCTGGTCGCGATGCTCGCGGCGTGGGTGGCCGAGGTGCGGCCGGAGGCCGTTGCGGCGGCAGCCGATGCGGCCTCCCCCGCCGCAGCCCTCCCCGCCGCCGCCGGTGTCGCCGCCGACGACGTCGCTCCCGCCGAGGTTCCCCCCGCCGGTGTCACCGCGCTGCGGTCCGGGCGGCACCGCGCCGTCAGCCCGTACGCCCGACGGCTCGCGGTGGCCGCGGCCTGGTCGCCTCGCCACCTCGGGGGTCGCCGCCGGCGCGTCCGACGCCGAACCGGGCAGCGTGCTGTGGCCGGTGTCGAAGGTCTTCTACACCGAGCGCGCGCGGTCGGTCGAAGCCGCGATCGCGGTGAACGGCCACCTCGCGCAGGCGCGCACGGCGCTGCGCGAGGGCCGCCGCGACGTTGCCGCCCGCGAGATCGAGGCTGCCGCGGCCACGCTGTCCGACGTCCGGCCGGCGGAGGGCCGCGACGATCTCGCCCGAGCCCAGCGGGAGCTCGCCGGCTCCGTCGGGCCCACCGAGCCCGGTGCCGCCGCCGGTCAGGAGGGGTCCGGCGGCCCCGGCCCCGCCGACCTCCCGCCCGACGAGCAGATCCTCGCCGCCCCGCCCGCACCGGGGCAGGACGAGGACCAGGGCTCCGAACAGGCCGGCCCGCGGGAGCCAGCTCCCGGTGAGCCAGGCGCGGATGCGCCGGCCCCTGCACCGCAGGCCCCGTCGGACGCCGGCCAGAATCCCGCCCCTGACGCCGATCAGGGCGGTGGCACTGGCGGTGACGCCGCGCCTCCCGCCGAGCCGCAGGACCCCGCCGCACCGGCCCCGGCCGAGCCGCCCGCCGACTCCGGCTCCGAAACCGGCGGCACCGACACCGGCGGCCCCGACACCGGTGGCTCCGAGACCGGCGGCAGCGAGACCGGCGGCAGCGAGACCGGCGGCAGCGAGACCGGCGGCTCCGACACCGACAGCACCGGCACCGGCACCGGCGGCACCGACGCCGGCTCCAGCGACGGCGCGGATGACACGGGCTCGAGCAGCACCGGTTCCGGCGGCACCGACGAGACACCGTCCGAGCCGAGCAGCGACTCCGCTGGCACCGGCTCCGAGTCCGCAGAGGACTCGTCCGGCTCCTCCGCCGACGAGGAACCGGCCCCCGCGGCCGACGGCGAGGCGCCTCCGCCCGCCCAGGCGCAGGAGGGCGGCGACGCCCCCGGCGCCGACCAGAGCAGCGAGGCCCCGGCCGAACCACCCGCAGCCGGCGACGGCACCCTCTTCTCCATCGAGGTTGCGCCACTGCCCACCATCACGATCCCGCCCACGGACGACACCGACGACGACGCCGACGCCACCGAGGGCAACAGCTCCGAGAGCGACAGCTCCGAGAACTCCACCACCTCGACCACCGACGACCCGACCACCGACGACGGAACCGCGGACGGAACCGAAGACTCCCCGACCGACGTGACCGGGCGGGAGACCGCCGACGGCGACACCGGCGACGACACAACCGGCGACGACACCGACGACGACACGGCCGGCGACGACACCGACGCCCCCGGGTCCGCCTCCGACACGGACGCCACCGACACCGACGACCCCGACACCCCCGGCGGCGACGAAGGCCAAGGCAGCGACAACGCCGGCAGCGACAACGCCGGCAGCGACAACGCCGGCAGCGACAACGCCGGCAGCGACAACGCCGGCAGCGACAGCATCACCGACGCCATCGACGCCGTGACCGGTGCCGGCTCGGACAACCCCGACGCTGACAGCCCGCCCTCGAACGGCGACAAGGCAGACGACAAGGCAGACGACAAGGCAGACGAGGCGGACACGAAGGAAGAGTCCGACCGGTCACGCAGCTCCGACGAGCAGGAAGACTCCGGTAGGAGCGCGTCGGCCCGGGACGCCGACTCGGACGATCGCGACTCCGAGGCCAAGAACGACGACGAGGACGAGAAGGACTCCGACGAGAAGGACTCCGACGCCAAGGAGTCCGACAAGAACGACTCCAAGGACCGCGACTCCAAGGACCGCGACGACTCGGACGACTCCGATGACTCGGACAGCGACTCGGACAGCGACTCCGACGATGACTCCGGGTCGCGCGGCGGCGCGGTCGAGTCCATCCGGAAGTCGCTGAGCGGGGACTGACCGGGCCCCGGGGGCCCGGCCGGTCAATCCTCGCCTGCGCGCCGCCGCGACACCGCGACGAGCACCGCGCTCCCCGAGCCCTCGTTGTGCAGTGCCCGCGCGCCGGTCCCGGTGAGCCAGAGGACGTCACCCGTCGCGAAGGTGCGCCGCCCGCCGGCCTCGCATTCCACCACCACGTCCCCGCACTCGACGACGACCAGGGCGTCGCGCCATTCCTCCTCGGCGTAGGGCCGCGTGCCGCCGGGGCGGATCGTCACGGTGCGGGACCGGAACGACGGCCCGAGCGGCCGGCCGAGGAACGTGATCGGCTCGGCGTCCACGACTCGCCCCCCTACCGGGTGGCCGGGAGGCCGAGCAGGTCGAAGACGGGGAACTCCGCCGTGTGCTCGAACGACACCACGTCGGTGATCCACCCGTCCTCGACGCGCAGCACGTCCACGGCCACGGCGCGGAACAGCGCGTCTCCCGGCTTCCGCGCGTAGTTCGCCGCGGCGGGCTGCCGGTTGAGCTGCACCGGCACCAGGAGGAGCTCCCCGAACCCGGCCGGGCCGGACAGCGCGGGCCCCACAGCTCGACGATCTGGCCACGGCCACGGGTCACCTCGGGGTGCGGCGGCATCGAGAAGACCGCGTCCTCCCGCAGCAGCGAGGCGATCGCGGGCATGTCGGCGCGTTCGCAGGCGTCGATGAACCGCTGCAGGACCGAGCGCTCCTCGTCACTGGGCCGGGCGGCTGCGGCCCACTCCGAGCGCCGCCGCGGCAGGTGCTCGCGCAGCGTGGCCCGCGCCCGCTGCAGCGCGCTGTTCACCGAGGTGACGGTCGAGTCGAGCACGGCTGCGCTCTCCGCGGCCGACCAGCCGAGCACGTCCCGCAGCATGAGCACCGCCCGCTGCCGCGGCGGTAGGTGCTGCACCGCGACGAGGAACGCCAGCTCGATCGTCTCCCGCGCCACGGCCGCCGCGTCCGGCTCGGCGTCCGGTGGCGCCGGCTGCTCGAGCAGCCGGTCCGGGAAGGGTTGGAGCCAGGTCACCTCGCCCGTCCCTGCGGGACGTCGTGGGTGGCGCTGCAGGTGGTCGAGGCACGCGTTGGTGGCGATGCGGTAGAGCCACGCCCGGAACGTCGCGCGGCCGGCGTACGTCTCGCGGCGCCGCCACGCCCGCAGCAGCGCCTCCTGCACCATGTCCTCGGCGTCGGTGAACGAGCCGAGCATGCGGTAGCAGTGCACGTGCAGTTCCCGCCGGTGTGGCTCGACGAGGGACGCGAACGCGGCCTGGTCGCCTGCCTTGGCCGCGGCCACCGTGTCCGGGATGTGACCGTCTGTCGCTGCCGTCATGGAGGTGAGACCCCCGCGGGCCCGGAAACTCATCGGTCACGCCAACGGGGCGGGCTCACCGGCGGCCGGTCTCGGTCTCGTCGAGGTGCAGGCGCAGCATCGCCGCGGCCGCCCACGCCGGGGGGCGGCCGCGCAGCGAGACCAGCACCATCGTCGCGAACGCGAGCGGCACCGACCACAGCGCCGGCTGACCGAGGAGGAGGCCGGCGAGTCCGGGGGGCACGCCGAGGAACAGGTCGATCGCGATCACGCCTGCCGATGCGAGCAGGCCCGCGACCATCCCGACGATCGCGCCCTGGGCCGTGAGCCGCGGCCACCAGATGCCGAGCACCAGCAACGGGCAGAACGTGGAGGCGGCCACGGCGAACGCCGAGGTCACCAGCACCCCGACGTCGAGGCGGGCCGCCGGGAGCGCGAGCAGGACGACGGCGAGCGCGGCGACGATCGGGGTGAACCGCAGCCTGCGCAGCGTGCTCGGCACGAGATCGTGGGAGAGCGCACCCGACACGGCGAGCAGGAGGCCGAGCGATGTCGCGAGGAACGCGGCGAACGCCCCGGCCGTCAGCAGCGCGGTGAAAAACGTGCCCGCGAACCCGCCGTCGACCCGTGCCGGGAGGGCGACGACGACGGTGTCGGTGCCGCCGGAGAGGTACAGCTCGGGCAGCAGTACCGCCCCGAGGAGCCCGTAGACCGCCGGGAACAGGTAGAAGACGCCCAGCAGGGCCACCGTGATCGCGGCCGTGCGGCGGGCGCCGCGACCGTCGGGGCTGGTGTGGAAGCGGATGAGGATGTGGGGCAACCCCATCGTGCCGAGGACCGTGGCCACCAGCACCGACCAGGTGGCGAGCACGGGGTGGCCGCTCGGGTCGAGCAGCGGACGTGCCCAGTCGGGCCCACCCGGCGGCCCGGTGCCGACGTGGGGCACCGCGGCGCCTGCGGCGAACTCCCAGCTCTGCCCGGACTCCACCGGGTACTCGCCCGGCGCCAGCACCTCCTCGGCTCCTCCGCCCACCCGCACGCCGGTCGGCTCGGTGAGCGTGAGGGTGGTGTCGAGGCGGAACTGCACCGTGGTCGCCGTGTCGAACCGGGTGAACTCCACCGGGGCCAGCGCGTCGCGCCGGATGTCCGGTCCGACGTGCAGCACCAGCCAGATCGCCGGGACGATGAACAGCAGCAGTTTCAGGACGAACTGGAAGGCCTGCACGTAGGTGGCCGCGCGCATCCCGCCGAGCGCGAGCGTGATGCTGACGGCGCCACCGGCGATCACGACGCCCACCCAGTACGGCTCCCGCTCACGACACCCAGCACCTGCCCGGCCGCCGTGAACTGCGGCACCAGGTAGAGGAAGCCGATCACCAGCACGACCACGGCCGACAGCTTGCGCAGTGCGGGCGACCCGAGCCGGGCCTCGGCGAAGTCGGGCACGGTGAGCGCGCCCGTGCGGCGCATCGGGGCGGCGACGAGCGCGAGCATCGCGACGTAGCCCGCGGCGAAGCCGACGGCGTACCAGAGCGAGCCGACGCCGTCCTTCACGACGAGACCGGCGATCCCGAGGAACGACGCCGCGGACAGGTACTCGCCCGAGACGGCGGCGGCGTTCACGGCCGGGGAGATCCGCCGCGACGCCACCAGGAAGTCCGAGGTGGTGCGCATGGCCGCGACCCCCCGAGCGCCGATCAGCAGCGTGATCAGCAGTACCGGGACGATCGCGAATATCACCGGACCGCCCTGCGACCGCCCGGCCACGAGCGTTCTGTCTGCTCCGCCTTGCGCAGCTGCCACGCGGCCAGCAGCGCCATGAGCGGGAACGGCAGCACGGCGACCGCCAGCCAGGACACCGGGATGCCCGCCCACCGCACCGTGTCGAGCTCGGGGGCGCCCGCGAGCGCCAGCGGCAGCCCCAGCAGCAGCGCGGCCAGCAGACCCAATGCTGTGAGGGCGTAGCGCAGCTGCCGGTGGTGGATGCGGCGGGCGCGCTCGGCGTCGGCCGGGGCGAGGTGCGGCGGAGAGGCGGGGGTGCCGGTGCGGCGGCCGGCCAGCGCCACCCGGGTCTGCGGGCTCGTCACCGCGACGCGGCGCCGCTGCCTCACGATCGCTGCCTCATGGTCTGGGCCTCATCCGAACCTCATCTGGCCTGCCTGCCGGGGGACTCGAACTCGCCCCGCGTGGCGGCCTCCAGGAGGAGCTCGCGCAGCTCGCGGGCGTGCCGGCGGCTCACCGGCACGTCGCCGACGTCGGTGTGGGCGAGCAGCCCTCCGGACAGGTCGCTGCGCAGCTCGCGGACGGCGGGCACGGCGAGCAGGTAGCTGCGGTGCACGCGGCTGAAGCCCGCGGGCTGCCAGTGCTCCTCGAGCCGCGAGATCGGGATCCGCACGAGGAACGCGCCGGACGGGGTGTGCAGCCGCACGTAGTCGCCGTGTGCCTCGACGAACCGCACGTCGTCGCGGCGGACGAAGCGGGTGCGACCGGCGAGCTCCACCGGCACGGCGGCGAGCGCGTCGACCGGGGCCGGGGGCGCCGCGGTCTCGGCGGCACCGAACCGCCGCACCCGGGCGAGCGCGGCGGCGAGGCGTTCGGCGCTCACCGGCTTGAGCAGGTAGTCCACCGCACCGATCCCGTACGCCGACGCGGCGTGCTCCTCGTAGGCGGTGACGAACACGACCACCGGCGGGTCGGTCATCCGGGCGAGCAACGACCCGAGCTCGAGCCCGTTCATGCCGGGCATCGAGATGTCCAGGAACACGGCGTCGAGCGGGCCGGCCTGGATGAGGCGCAGCGCCGTGATCGGGTCGCCCGCCTCGACCACGTCGGCGACGTCCGGGGACTCCCGCAGCATCCGGGACAGCTCCGCCAGCGCCGGCGCGACGTCGTCGACGGCGAGCACCCGCATCCGGCGGGTCATCCCACCACCACCCCGGGTTGGAAGCGCGGCAGCCGCAGCAGCACCCGGGTGCCTGCGCCCTCCCCCGTCTCGATCACGAGACCGTAGCCAGGGCCGAACACCGTTCGTAGCCTCCGATCGACGTTCACCAGTCCCATACTTCCCGGGGATGTCTCACCGGCAAGCACCGCAGCGGCGTAATCCGGGTCCATGCCGGGCCCGTCGTCCTCCACGGCGATCAGGCATTCGGTGCCGTCGGCCTCGCCGCTGACCTGCACCAGGCCGCTGCCGCCCGGCAGTTCCACGCCGTGGCGGACGGCATTCTCCACGAGCGGCTGGAGCGCGAGGTAGGGCAGCGCGACGGGAAGGATCTCGGGGGCGATGCGCACCTGCACCGTCAAGCGTTCCCCGAGCACCGCCCTGGCAAGCGCCAGGTACGCCTCGATCGCCCGGAACTCGCCCGCCACCGTGGTGTAGTCGCCGTGGCGGGCGAGGCTGTGCCGGGTGTACTCGGCGAAGTCGAGCATGAGGTCGCGGGCCCGCTCCGGGTCGGACTTCACGAACGACGCGATCGCGGTGAGGCTGTTGTAGACGAAGTGCGGGGAGATCTCGGCGCGCAGCGCGCGCAGCTCGGCCTGCTCGGCCACCGCGGCTGACTCCTCCAACCGGGCCCGTTCGAGGGCTTCCCCGACCCAGAGCGCCGCCTCGCGCACCGCGGCCGGCGCCACCGCCCCGGCCACCACGACCACCCCTGCCAGCTCGTCGCGCGCGTGTACCGGGAGCGCGACGGTCCCCCGCGCGGCGGCCCTGGCGTCGGTGCGCAGCACGGCTTCGGCGAGTGCGTCCACGCCCGCCGGCGGGCGGCCCGACCACGCGAGTGCGCCCCGCAGCCCGCCGAGGCCCACCGCATCGGCGCTGAGCAGCGCCGCAGGCCGCGCGCGGCCGAGGCGGCATCCGGGCCGTCGAGCCCGCCCGCCACGTCCGCCGCGACCCGCCGGGCCTCCGCCAGGTCGGCCATGGACTCCGCGCCGCTGCGGCCCCGACGCCACCGCCGGCGGGAATCGTCTGGCGTGGCACCCGCGCCCACTGCAACCATCGCCGCCTCCGTCGCCGAACAGCGTGACGTTAGGTCACCGCACCCGCCGCAGCCAACTCATCACCCTCGGAGATCGGTAACCGTGATTGAATCGGTTCACCGATCGGCTCTTCACCCCAACAGCCGGTTGAGGGCGGGGGCGACGTCACGGTGGGTCGCCACCGGGGCGAGGCGGCCGCGGCCCAGCCGGGCGAGGTCGGCGCCGAGCGGGGCGTCGTGCTCGCCGTCGGTCTCGAGGAGGACGTGCAGCCGCGGGAAGCGGCGGGCGACGGCACGCGGGTCCGGGCCCGCGTTGTGCACGGCGTCGGAGAGCAGCACCGCGGTGCGGTGGCGGGCCGGTGAGCGCCCGAGCTCGGCGTGGGCCACCGCGAGCGCGAACCCGACGTTCGTCAGGCCGCGTGCGGGGATCCGCAGCAGCTGGTCGAGCAGGGGCCCGGCCGGCACGTGGGCGTCGAAGGGTTTGAGCAGTGCCGCATCCGACCAGAACGCCACGAGCGCGAGCCGGTCACCGCGCGCCGTGACCTCCGCGGACAGGGCCGCCACCGTGGCCGCGGCCACCCGCACCTTCTCGCCCTTCATCGAGCCGGACACGTCCACGACGAGCACGACGTCGCGGCGGGCGTGCATGCGTTCGCGCACCACGATGTCGGTGTCCTCGGGTACGGGGGCGCTCGGTGAGCACTTCGATGGTGCGGTCCAGGTCGATGTCGTCGCTGCGGTAGCGGTACGGCACGGAGGCGATCCCGCCTACCCCGCGCTCGCCGCTGCGTGCCCGCGGCCTCCGGCGCAGCGCGAGGCGCCGCGCGATCCGCTGGGCCATCGCCGCGACCTCGCGGTCCGGGACGCTGTTCTCGAACAGCTCGCCGGCGTCGCGCAGCACGGCGGGCTGGCCGGTGAGGAGCACACCCTGCCCGCCCGTCGGGCCGGTGGCCTCCCCGGTGCCGCGCTCGGCGGCGCTGTGCCGCACCAGTGGCGTGCCTGCCCCGGAGTGGAACAGCGCGGGCGCCGCCGTGAGCTGCTTGGGCCGGCGGCGCAGCGGGGCGAGCCCGGCCGGACCGTCCCGGGCCCCTGAGCCCGGCAGCCGGACGGCGTTCTCGACCTCTACCCGGAGGACACCCGGCGCCGCACGCCGGGGCGCGAGAAAAAACGGTCCTCCCAGATGCGGGTGATCACCTCCTCCGGCGTGGCGTCGTTCGTCTCGTCCACCGCGATCCGGGCGGACAGCGCGAGCAGGGCGGCGTCGAGCACCAGCCGCGGCCGGTCGTCGGCGTAGCTCCCCAGTCGGGCGAGCTCCGCGCCCACCGCAACCAGGTCGATGGCCCCGCGCACGCTGGACCCCCGCCGCAGTTCCGGGTGGCCCCGGGTCGCCCTGGTCATCGCCACCGCGTCGGCGACCAGCGACGCGTCGGCGCTCCCGGTGCGCGCCACGACGATGTCCCGCTCCTCGGGTTCGTCCTGGTAGCCGACGGCGAGGCGGCACCAGCGGTCGTAGACCGAGTCGGAGATCCGCGCCGTGCCGACGTCGTCGAACGGGTTCATCGACCCCAGCACCCGGAACGTGGGCAGCGCCGCGATCGTGCCGACCCGCGGCACCTCGACCTCCCGCTCGGCCATCGCCGCGAGCAGCACGTTCAGGGTGTCCTCCGGTGCGCGGTTGAGCTCCTCGATGTACAGGAACCCGCCCGCCCGCATCGCCGACACCAGCGGGCCCGGCACGAAGTTGTCCTCCGAGTAGTCCTCCCGCAGCACCCTCGCCGGGTTGTGGTGGCCGACCAGCCTGGCCGGCGTCAGCTCGGCGTTGCCCTCCACGAGCACGAACGGCACGTCCCAGCTCGCCGTGATCGCGCGCAGGATCGTCGACTTCGACGTGCCGGGCGGGCCTTCGAGCAGGATGTCCCGGCCGGCCGACACGGCGGCGAGCACGAGGTCGAGCTCGCGGTGCCTGCCGACGATCCCCGCGGCGATCTCGTCCCGGCGCCGCGCCGGCGCGTCCGTCACCTCTGCAGCATCCCCGCGTCGACCGGCAGCGACACGCCGGTGACGTAGCGGGCCTCGTCGGAGGCGAGCCACGCGATGGCGTTCGAGATGTCCACGGCCTCGACCATCTCGACCGGCAGCAGGTTCTGCATGTTGGACTGGCCGCTGTCGGTCGCCGTGAACTGCGCCGTGAAGTCGTTGATCACCATCGGCGTGTTGACACCGGTCGGGTGCACGGTGTTGACGCGGATCGAGTGCTGGGCGAGCTCCACGGCGAGCGTGCGCATCAACCCCACCACCCCGTGCTTCGCCGAGACGTAGTGGCCGATCCCGGCCATGCCCTTCACACCGGCCGTCGAGCTGGTGAGCACGATGCACCCGCCGTTGCCCGCGTCGATCATCGCCGGTACCGCGGCGCGCACCGTCTTCCACACGCCGGTGAGGTTCACCGCGAGCATCTCGTCCCACTGCTCGTCGGTCAGCGACCAGGCGTTCTCCGCGAACGTGACGATGCCGGCGTTGGCGCACACGACGTCGAGCCGGCCGAACTCCCGCACGCCCTCCTCGACCACGGCCTGCACGGCCGCGGTGTCGCGCACGTCGGCCTCGCGGGCGACGATGCGCCGGTCGAGGTCCTCGATGAGCTTGACGGTCTCCGCGAGGTCTTCCGGGGTGGCCATCGGATAGGGCACGGTGCCCATCTGCCGGCACACGTCGAAGGCGATGACGTCCGCGCCCTCCTGCGCCAGCCGGACCGCGTGGGACCGCCCCTGCCCCCGTGCTGCCCCCGAGACCAGCGCGACCTTGCCATCCAGGCGTCCTGCCATGTGACTCTCCTCCCTGACCGGTCGAACCTGCCCATCACATCTGCGAGCACTAACGGGCCAATGCGCCTCCGTCGACCGCGAGGCAGTGGCCGGTGACGTGCCGGGCCGCGTCGCTCAGCAGCCACAGCAGCGCCCCGGTGACCTCGTCGGGCGTGATCACTTCCACCAGGAGCTGGTCGTGCAGCCAGCGCTTGTGCACGTCCGCCGGCGTGAGCCCCAGCTCGTCGGCCAGCCCGGCGAGCATGGGCGAGTCGACGGCGCCGGGCAGGATCGCGTTGACCGTGACGCGCGCGTCGGCCAGCTCGATCGCCATCGCCTGGTGAGCCCGACGACGCCGTGCTTGGCGGCCACGTAGTGCGCGAACTCCGGCAGCGCGCGAATGCCGCCGGTGGAGGCGATGTTGACGATGCGGCCGCGCGGCGAGCGGCGCAGGAGCCCGGCAGCCGCGGCGGTGGTGCGCCAGACCCCCGACAGGTTGGTGTCCACCACGGCCGTCCACTGCGCCTCGGACAGCTCCCAGAACGGCGCGCTCGTCACGACCGCCGCGTTGTTGACGAGCACGTCGAGCCGGCCGAAGACCTCCTCGACCGCGGCCACGGACGCCCGTACGGCTCCGGCGTCCCGCACGTCCGCCACGAGCGGCAGCGCCCTGCGGTCCATCCCCTCGACCTCCGCCAACACCTCGTCGAGCTCGGCCCGGGTGGCGAGCGGGTAGTTCGGGACGTCCAGGTCGGCGCAGACGTCGAGGGCGGCGATGTCGGCCCCGCACCCGGCGAGCGCGAGGCAGTGGGAACGGCCCTGGCCCCGGGCGGCTCCGGTGACGAGCGCGACCTGCCCGGTGAGGTCGGGAACCGCTGCGCTGCGCGGATCGAGCACGGTCACCCCCGCCCAAACCGGCGGAACCGTCCGAACTCGTCCAGAAAAGAAGGCGGGCGCCGCCGTTGACCGCCCGCCATGTGAGGTGTACCACTCGATCGAGTGACGACTCAAATCGTCTCGGATCGACTCGGACGGATCGGAGGATGGGCGTGGGGATCGAACGCCGGCTGACCGTGGGCGAGGCGAGCCGCGTGCTCGGCCTCTCCCGCACCACGCTCCTCGCCGCCGAGGAGGCGGGCCTGCTGACCGCGGTGCGCACGCCCGGCGGGCATCGCCGCTACGACCCCGCCGAGCTGCGCCGGTACGCGCAGCGGGCGGGCGGGGCACCGGCCTGGGGCGACGGCAGCGCACCCGAGGAGCCTCCCGCGCCGCCGGACACGGTCACGATCGCCGCGACGGCCCGGGCGGCGCTACGCCCGCTCGCCCAGGCGCTGGAGGCCGACAGCGCGGGCCTCTACCTCATGAGTGCCGGGGAGCCGCGCTTCACGGCGGCGTTCGGGGTGCCGCGATGGCTGGCCGAACGCCTGTCCGCAGCGGCCCCGCCCGCGCCGGTCGCGCAGGCCCTCGGCACCCGGCGCCCGTCCCTGTTCGATCCCGCCGAGGCCGCGTTCCCGGAGCCGCGCTCGACCGGTCACGGGGTCGCGGCGCCGTGCACCGGGACGGCGCCGCGCTCGGCGTGCTGTTCGTCGTGAGCCGCCGGGACCTGCTCGCGCCCGAGGTCCGCGTCGTGGAGGCGTTCGGCGACGTCCTCGGGATGCTGGTGGCCTGCGAGCGCCGAACCGTCGAGCTGGAGCAGCGCCTGGAAGCGATCGCGGCCCTCAGCCGCCCGCGGCCGCTCGCCCCCTGACGGGCAGGGTCTCGGGCGGGGAGACCGTCACACGGCGCGGGTCGAGCACGGCGGCGGCGACCTCGGGCAGCAGCGGCAGTACAGGAAGTAGTCCATGGGGTTGACCAACGCGATGTCGGCGCGCCCGCGCGACAGCCGGGTCAGGGTGCGGGCGGCGTGGTAGCCGGCGAATCCGGCGCCGACGATGACGATCCTCGGCCGGGCCATCCCATCCCCCCTCCGCCGCGCCTGAGGCGGTGCCGACGTCAGTCTCCGCCGGGTCGTCTCGTGCCGTCGTCGGTCAGAGGACCCAACCACGAACCGCCGGGTGGCCGAACCTCCACTGCGACACCGAAGGAACACCCGGACAGTGCAGTCGGGGCATCGGGCTGGCGCGCGACCTGCCTCATTCCGCGGGGTGGCTGAGCCATCAGGGGCTACCCACCGGCATCGGCCCGGGGCCGCCTGGCGGATGCGCCGTCGCGGACGTGTGTCACCCGACGGCGCCAACCGGTGCAGCTGGATGAGGCCACCGGCGACTCTCACTGGTTGGTGCTGGGTCGCCTGACGAGGACACTGGCGCGTCGCACGGTGGGAGCTCGTCGAATCAGGGGGGAGCAATGGGATTCGTCTCGCGGGGATTCGTCGGCCGGCCCGAGGCCCGGGAGGGCACGGGGCTGCTGCCGCCGGGGCAGTACGACATCGGAGACGGCTTCCCGGTGCTGTCCGCCGGCCCGACGCCGCGCACCGCCCTGGCGGACTGGGACTTCACGATCAGCGGCGAGGTCGACGAGCCCGAGCGGCTGACGTGGCAGGAGTTCCAGGATCTGCCGCACGAAGACGTCACCGTCGACATCCACTGCGTGACGAAGTGGTCGAAGTTCGGCACGACGTGGAGCGGTGTCTCCCTCGACACCCTGCTCGATCGCGTCGAGACCTCCGCGGACTACCTGTCGGCCTTCTGCGACGGCGGCTACACGACGAACCTCCCGCTCGAGGACGTCACCGGGGGCAGCGCCTGGATCGTCGATCGGTACGACGGTGAGCAGCTGGAGGCGCAGCACGGCGGCCCGGCCCGGTTGCTCGTGCCGCACCTGTACTTCTGGAAGTCCGCGAAGTGGGTGCGTGGCGTTGCGCTGTCGGGCGTCGAGGAACCCGGCTTCTGGGAGACGCTGGGCTATCACATCTACGGTGACCCGTGGCGCGAACAGCGATACGCCGGCGACTGACGTGGCGGCTCGCGACCGTCGCCGCGAACGCCTCAGAGGCCCGTGCCGTCCACCGGTTGTCGCTGCAGATCGACGGCTGGGACGGACACCTGCCTGGACAGCACGTCGATGTCCGTCTGACCGCGCCCGACGGATACCAGGCGCAGCGCAGCTACTCCATCGCGTCGGCACCAGAGAGCCCCACCGTGGACCTGGTGGTGCAACGGCTCGACGACGGCGAGGTCTCGCCGTATCTCACCGACGGGGTCCGGGCCGGCGACCAGCTGGAGCTGCGTGGACCGATCGGCGGCTACTTCGTGTGGCGCGCCGAGTTCGACTCGCCGCTGCAGCTGGTGGCTGGTGGATCGGGAGTGGCGCCGTTCCTGGCGGTGCTCGATCACCACGCCGCGGCGGGGTCGGGCGCGCCGGTCCGGCTCCTGTACTCGGCACGATCCATCGACGACGTGATCGGCCGCGAACGCCTGCAGCAGCACGCCGAACGCGGCATCGGCGTCACGATCGCCTTGACCCGGGAGCAGCCACCGGGTTGGGCGGGCCTGAGCGGCCGGCTCACACCGCGGGTCATCCGCGAGCACGTCTGGCCCGCTGACGGGCGGCCGAGCATCCTCGTCTGCGGTTCCACCACGTTCGTCGAGGCAGTGGCGGACAGCCTCGTCGAGGCAGGTCACGAAGCGGCCGCCATCCGAATCGAACGATTCGGGGATGTGAAAGGAGCACGCCGTGACTCCGGAGTCCCGACGACTCGACGGTAACGCCGCCGCGGGCCGGCTGTCGGATGTTTTCGTCTTCGACGCCACCGCCGCACGGACCCGATGCGGAGGATGCGGAATGACAGCCCCGCTGGGGGTGTACCACGTGTACGCCGACGCGCCGGGCATGGTCGTGCGCTGCCCCACCTGTGAGGCGATGGTCATGCGGATCGCTCAAACGCCTGGCCACACGTGGCTCGACATGAGCGGAGTCGCCGCGCTCGACATCAGTACCTGAAGGTGTCGTGGTTCTCACGCTGTTCAACACGCTCGCCCGGCGCGAACAACCGTTCGAGCCGATGACGCCGGGCGTCGTGCGAATGTTCGTGTGCGGGCCGACCGTCTACGACCTCAGCCGTCGGGCACGCAAAGACCTACACCCAGGCGGAGGCTGATGCCATTCGCGACGAGCTGCACGGCCGGGGCATCGCGATCGAGGATTCTGCAGGCGGCACCCGATCGTGGGTCCGGAAACAACTTTTCTCGTACCGGAGGTCATCATGACGAGCACCACTGCCCCGGCGGCCGGTCAGACCGCGTTCCGCCCGTTCGAGGTCCACGTCCCGGAGGAGCAGCTCGTCGAGCTCCGCCGCCGGCTCGAAGCGACGCGCCTGCCGTCGGGCGAGCTGGTCACGGATCGCTCGCAGGGCGTCCAGCTGGCGACGGTCCAGGAGCTCGCCCGCTACTGGGCGACGGATTACGACTGGCGCGCGTGCGAGGCGAGGCTGAACGCGCTGCCGCAGTTCACGACCGAGATCGACGGAGTCGAGATCCACTTCATCCACGTGGAGTCGCCGCATCCCGACGCGTTACCGCTGATCATGACGCACGGCTGGCCCGGCTCGGTCATCGAACTGCTGGACACCGTCGGCCCGCTGACCGACCCGACCGCACACGGCGGCACCGCCGAGGACGCGTTCCACCTGGTGCTGCCGTCCTTGCCCGGCTACGGCTTCTCGGGCGACCCGGCTGAGCTCGGCTGGGAATCCGGCCGCATCGCACGCGCGTGGGCGGAGCTGATGCGTGGCCTCGGCTACACGCGCTACGTCGCCCAGGGCGGCGACGTGGGCGCCTCCGTGACGGACGCGATGGGCCGCCAGGCGGCCGAGGGGCTGCTCGGCATCCACGTCAACCTGCTCGCCGGGGCTCTCGGTCTCAAGGACCGGCTGCCGGCCGAGTCCGAGCAGGAACGCGCGGCGCACGACGCGCTCACCACGTTCACGACGGACGGCTTCGGCTACTTCCTCGAGCAGTCCACCCGGCCGCAGACGATCGGCTACTCCCTGCTGGACTCACCCGTCGGGCTGGCGAGCTGGATGCTCGACCACGACACGGACAGCTACTACAAGATCTCCCGCGCATTCGTCGACGGGCAGCCAGCGGGCAATCTCACCCGGGACCACATCGTCGACAACATCACGCTGTACTGGCTGACCGGCACCGGCGCCTCGGCCGCCCGGTGGTACTGGGAGTTCGGACGGGCCAACGCGGCAGCCCATGCGGCCGGCCAGGTTCCTCCGCCGGTCGCGGTTCCGGTCGGCTTCACGACGTTCCCCGGCGAGATCTGGGCAGCCCCGCGCAGCTGGGTCGAGACGGTCTACCCCGGCCTCACGTACTTCAACGAGGCCGGCAACGGCGGCCACTTCCCTGCCTGGGAGGAGCCGGAGCTCTTCGCCGCCGAGGTGCGGGCCGCGTTCCGGCCGCTGCGAAACTCCTGATCCCTGGCAGGTGGTCACACACCGATTGGCACGTCAACCGCAGGTGTATGCCAGCACGACGCTCGGCGTGCGACCACCCGCCGGCCGCTTACACGCGGCCGGGCCGGTGAGCGGCCCACGCTCAAGTGCCCTCAGTCCGCGCACGCATCGGTTCTCCCGCCGCCCTACCCGTCGACGGACAGCGCCGGCAACGGCGGGGTGCGCCGGCCGAGATGGGCAGCGTGACGCCCGGCGCTCCACGAGCGGAATCCCAGGCCCCGAGGTTCCCTCTGCTCGCCTCTGGGCCGAGCATGCAGCCAACGACAGCACGAGCCGTTGGAAGCAGCACATGGCACCCAGCGCCCAACGCTGGTCACTGCACCGGCACTGATCGACCCTGGTGCAGCACAGATCGGAGCGCCAAGTTGTTGCAAACGCAGGACTTGCCGCAGTTCACGTGCCCACGCCACGGTCCGTGTGTGACGCGCAGTGCCGCGCCGGTTCCCTGGCGGCACCGGCGCGGCAGTGGTTGC
This sequence comes from Pseudonocardia sp. CNS-004, assembly GCA_001942185.1. Lineage (GTDB taxonomy): Bacteria > Actinomycetota > Actinomycetes > Mycobacteriales > Pseudonocardiaceae > Pseudonocardia. The sequence continues at coordinate 110,870 of MKJV01000145.1, read as the reverse complement.
GCGTGCGCTACGAGCCGCTGCTGAACGCCGAGTCGAAGGCCGCCGACGGCGGGTCGAAGGCGGTGCCTCCATCAGAGACCAGGCGTCCGGGGCGCCGACGAGGCGGTCCATGCCCGCGTCCTCCCACTCGACGGAGATCGGGCCGTCGTAGCCGATGGTGTTCAGCATCCGGAAGCACGCCTCCCACGGCACGTCGCCGTGGCCGGTGGAGACGAAGTCCCAGCCGCGCCGCGGGTCGGCCCACGGGAGGTGGCTGCCCATCCGGCCGTTGCGGCCGTTGCCGACCTGACGCTTCGCGTCCTTGCAGTCGACGTGGTAGATCCGATCCTTGAAGTCCCACAGGAACCCGACCGGGTCGAGGTCCTGCCACACGAAGTGGCTCGGGTCCCAGTTGAGGCCGAAGGCCTCGCGGTGCCCGATCGCCTCCAGCGCGCGCACGGTGGTCCAGTAGTCGTAGGCGATCTCCGACGGGTGGACCTCGTGCGCGAACCGGACGCGACCTCGTCGAACACGTCGAGGATCGGGTTCCAGCGGGCGGCGAAGTCGGCGTAGCCGTCCTCGACCATCGACTCGGGCACCGGCGGGAACATCGCGACGGTCTTCCAGATCTTCGACCCGGTGAACCCGACGACGGTGTTCACGCCGAGCTTCGCCGCGGCGCGCGCGGTGTACTTCATCTCCTCGGCCGCGCGCTGCCGCACGCCCTCGGGGTCGCCGTCGCCCCAGACGCGCGGGTGCACGATGGCGCGGTGCCGCTCGTCGATCGGGTCGTCGCAGACGGCCTGGCCGTTGAGGTGGTTGGAGATCGCGAAGACCTGGAGGCCGTGCTTGTCCAGGATCTCCTTGCGCCCCGGGATGTAGGAGTCGTCCTCCACCGCGGCCCGGACGTCGAAGTGGTCGCCCCAACAGGCGATCTCCAGGCCGTCGTAGCCCCACTCACCGGCGAGCCGGGCGACCTCCTCGAAGGGCAGGTCGGCCCACTGTCCGGTGAACAGCGTGATCGGTCGTGCCATCAGTCCTCTCCTGCGATCGGGACCCAGCCGCTGCCGGACTCCGCCGAGCGGCCCACGGCGTCAGCACCTGCTGGACCTGCAGTCCGTCGGCGAACGACGGGGTGGGGTCGGTGCCTGCGGCGAGGTCACGGACCAGGTCCACGACCTCGTGGGTGAACGAGTGCTCGTAGCCGAGCCCGTGGCCGGGCGGCCACCACGCGCCGACGTAGGGGTGCGTCGGTTCGGTGACGTAGATGCGGCGGAACCCGGCGGTGTCGGCGTCGTCCTCGGCGTCGAAGAACGACAGCTCGTTCATCGACTCGAAGTCGAACGCGAGCGAACCCTTGCTGCCGTTGATCTCCAGGCGCAGCGCGTTCTTGCGACCCGTGGCGAAACGGGTGGCCTCGAACGTGGCCACCGCGCCGCCGCCGAAGCGACCGATGAAGATCGCGGTGTCGTCGACGGTGACCTGCCCCCGCTCCGCCGACCCGGATGCGGAGAGCCCGCTGGAGGCCTCCGACAGCGGCCGCTCCTTGATGAACGTCTCGGTGAGCGCCGAGACGCCGGAGAGGCGGTCGCCGGTGACGAACTGGGCCATGTCGACGATGTGGGCGCCGATGTCACCCAGCGCACCCGAGCCCGCCTTGTCCTTCTGCAGCCGCCAGACCAGCGGGAACTCCGGGTCGGTGATCCAGTCCTGCAGGTAGACCCCGCGGACGTGGCGGATCTCGCCGATCCGGCCCTGCTCCACCAGCCGCCGTGCGAGCGCCACCGCGGGCACCCGGCGGTAGTTGAAGGCCACCATGCTGCGCACGCCCTGGGCCTTCGCCGCCTCGGCGGCCGCCACCATCGCCTTCGCCTCGTCGACGGTGTTGGCGAGCGGCTTCTCGCACAGCACGTGCTTGCCGGCCTGCAGCGCCGCGATCGCGATCTCGGCGTGGGTGTCGCCCGGCGTGCAGACGTCGATCAGCTGCACGTCGTCGCGGCCGAGCAGCGCCTTCCAGTCGGTCTCGGTGTGGCGCCAGCCATCCGCCGGGCCGCGGCAGTGGTGGCCTCGGCGTTGCGGCCGCACAGCACCGCCATGTCGGGCTGCAGCGGCAGGTCGAAGAACCGGCCCGCGCTGCGCCATGCCTGCGAGTGGGCGGCGCCCATGAAGGCGTAGCCCACCATGCCGACGCCCAGCGTCGTCCCGTCCGTCATGATCGCGCCTCCGCGCAGAGGAGTACGTCGGCGGTCATGATTCGAACCCGAGGGGCAGGTATTCGGCCACGTTCTCCTTCGTGATGGTCGCCGAGGCCAGCGTGATCGACGCCGGCACCTCGTGTTCGGCAAGATCGCTCATACCCCGACCTTGCGCGACGAGGCGCGCGAGCGCAACGGCCGAGGACGCCATGGACGGGCTGTAGGTCACGGTCGCCTTGAGCACACCCGAGTCGGCCTGGATCTCGCGCATGGCGTTGGCCGAGCCCGCACCACCCACCATGAAGAACTCGCTGCGGCCCGCCTGGTTGATCGCGGCGAGGACGCCGATGCCCTGGTCGTCGTCGTGGTTCCACAGTGCGTCGAGCCGGGGGGTGGCCTGCAGCAGGTTGGCGGTGACCTCCTGCCCGCCCTGGGCGGTGAAGTCGGCGGCCTGGCGCGCGCCGACGGAGAAGCCGTAGGTCTGGAGGGCCTCGGCGAACCCGCGGCTGCGTTCGGCGGTGAGCGGCAGGTTGTCGATGCCGGCGATCTCGCCGATGACCGGGCTCGCGACACCGGCGTCACGCAGGCGCTGGCCGATGTAGTGCCCCGCGCTCACTCCCATGCCGTAGTTGTCGCCGCCGATCCACGTGCGGTACGCCAGCGGCGAGTCGAAGATCCGGTCCAGGTTGACCACCGGGATGCCGGCGTCCATCGCCTGGCGCCCGACCCGGGTGAGCTGGCTGCCGTCGTTGGGCAGGATCACCAGTGCGTCGACACCGCGGTTGATCAGCGTCTCGACGGCGGCGATCTGCTGCGCGATGTCGTTGGTCGGGTTGACGGCCTCGAAGGTCACGTCGGGGAACTGCTCGGCCTGCGCCTGGGCGTTGGCCGCGATCGCGGCGATCCAGCCGTGGTCGGCGGCGGGCGCGGAGAAGCCGATGGTGACCGGGGTGCCCGGCTCCGAGCCGCCCGCGGCGGGCGCGGGGGCCACGGCCGGGCCTGCGGCCGGGGTGGCGGGCTCGTTGCTCGTGCAGGCGGTGAGCGCTGCGCCGGCGCCACGCCGAGCGCGCCGGTGAGGAACCTGCGCCGGTGCAGGCCCCGGGTGGGATCGGACATCGTCACTCCTTCTCGAAAGGTACGGGTCAACTGGACGCCGACGAGCGCTGCGCGCGGGCCTGGATCAGCACGGCGACGACGATGATGGCGCCCTTCGCGATGTTCTGGACGTCGGTCTCGAGGTTGTTGAGCACGAACAGGTTGGTGATCGTCGTGAACACGAGCACGCCGAGGATCGAGCCGATCAGCGTGCCGCGGCCGCCGGTCAGCAGCGTGCCGCCGATGATCACCGCGGCGATCGCGTCGAGCTCGTAGAGCGTGCCGTGGGTGCTGGACCCGGTCGTGGTCAGCGACGCGATCATGATCGCCGCGATGCCGCAGCACAGCCCCGAGACGACGTAGAGCAGCATCGTGTGCCGCTTGACGTCCAGACCGGCCAGGCGCGCGGCCTCCGGGTTGCCGCCGATGGCGAACGTGCGGCGGCCGAACGTCGTGCGGTTGAGCACCACCCAGCCGATCGCGACCACCGCCGCGAAGATGTAGACCAGCAGCGGGATGCCCAGCAGCCGGGTGTTCGCGATGCCGGCGATCACGGGGTCGGTGACGATCTGGCTGCGCCGCCCGGAGATCTGCTCGGCGAGACCCTGCGCCGAGATCAGCATCGCGAGGGTGACGATGAACGGCACGATCCGGCCGTAGGCGATCAGCAGGCCGTTGACCAGGCCTGCGCCCATGCCGACCACGACCGCGCAGAAGAGCATCACGGCCCACCCGTAGGACTGGGTGGCGACCGTGGTGGCCCAGACCGACGAGAGCGCCATCACCTTGCCGACCGACAGGTCGATCCCGCCGCCGATGATCACGAAGGTGACGCCGACGGTGAGGACCCCGATGATCGAGGCCTGGGTGAGGACGGTGAGCAGGTTCGACACCGTGAGGAAGGTGTCGGCCGTGGCGACGCCGACGATGCCCAGCAGCACGAGCACGGCGACGAGCCCGAGGTTGCGCCCCGCGCCGCCCTCGAGCAGCCGGGCCCACGGCGATCCGGCGGCCCCGTTCTCCGCGGCCGCCGTTTCGACGCGCGCGTGCTCGTCGGCGGCGGGGACGGTGGTCTGTCCCGTGGTCGGTTCGGTCACGACGCCCTGCTCCCTTCCATCACCAGGTCGAGCACGCGGCCCTCGTCCAGCTCGTCCGCGGGCGCGTCGTGCACGACGCGGCCCTCCCGGACGACCAGCACGCGGTCGGCGAGCCCGAGTACCTCGGGCACCTCGCTGGACACCAGCACGATCGCCGCCCCCTCCGCGGCGAGCCGCCGGACCAGCGCGTAGATCTCGCTGCGGGCGCCCACGTCCACCCCGCGGGTGGGCTCGTCGAGCAGCAGCACCGTGCACCCCTGCATCAGCCAGCGGGCGAGCACGACCTTCTGCTGGTTGCCTCCCGAGAGCGTGCGGACCGGGCGCGTGCGTCCGGGGGACGCACGTCGAGCTGCGCGGTCACGGTCGCCGCCGCGTCCCGGTCGGCCTCCGGGCCGAGGAAGCCCGCCCGGGCGAACCGCTCCATCCCCGGCAGCGACACGTTGCGGAACACCGGCTCGCCGAGCAGCAGGCCCTGGCTCTTGCGCTCTTCGGGGCGAGGCCCATGCCCGCGCGCACCGCGCCGGGCACCGACCCGGCGCGCAGGGCGCGCCCGTGCACCCGCACGGTGCCGGAGGTGGCCTTGCGGGCCCCGTAGACGGTCTCCAGGATCTCCGAACGGCCCGACCCGACGAGCCCGGCCAGCCCGACGACCTCGCCCGCGCGCACCGAGAACGACACGTCCGCGAACTCCCCGGCCCGCGAGAGCGCGTCGACCTCGAGCACGACGTCGTCGGAGGGTCGCGCGGGGCGCTCGGGGAAGACGTACTCGATCGTCCGCCCGGTCATCAGGCGGATGACGTCCGCGGTGGGGGTGTCGCGGGCCGGGAGGTTGCGGGCGACGGTCCGGCCGTCCTTCAGGACGGTGACGCGGTCGCGATCTCGCGGATCTCCTCGAGCCGGTGGGAGATGTAGACGACGGCGACGCCGTCATCGGTGAGCTCACGGATGACCCGGAAGAGGTTCTTGACCTCCTCCGGGTCCAGCACCGCCGACGGCTCGTCCATCACGATCAGCCGCGCGTCGCGGGCGAGTGCCCTGGCCATGCTGACGACCTGCTGGCCCGCGGCGGAGAGCCGGCCCAGCTCACGCCGCGGCGGGATCTCCGGATGCCCGAGGCGGCGCAGCAGGTCCCGCGCGGTGTCCTCGCCGGCGCGCAGCCTGCTGAACCCCAGCCGGGACGGCTCGTGGCCGAGCACGATGTTCTCCGCCACCGAGAGGCCGGGCACGAGGTCGAGCTCCTGGTAGATGGTGGCGATACCGGCGGCGTCGGCGGCCTGCGGCGCGGCGAACGACGCCGGTCTGCGTCCCAGGTGATCTCGCCTGCGTCGGGCCGGTGGCGCCGGCGAGCACCTTGATCAGGGTGGACTTGCCCGCGCCGTTCTGCCCCAGCAGGCAGTGCACCTCGCCCGCGGCGACGTCCAGGTCGACGCCGTCGAGGGCCCGCACTCCCGGGAACTGCTTGACGATGCCGCGCATCTCGAGCAACGGCGCTCCAGTCATCTCCACACCTCGTCGTCGGATCCCCCCAGCCGGGAAACCTAGGAGCGTTGACCAGCGCCGTACAACGACGGAATAATGCCTCTTTCCGTGAGTTTTCCGTCGATATCGGGCCGTGATGCTGCCACCGTCTCCCCTGCCGCCGCTGCGGCTGTCCGCGGCGCGAACCGGACGGACCGACTCCGCGGCCACGCTGAGCACCGTCGCCAGGCTGGTCGCCTCCGGAGCCGCGGTGAGCAAGGCCGACCTGGTGCCCGCCGCGGGGCTCGCGCGCACCACCGTCAGCGCCGCCGTGGACGAACTGCTGGCCCACGGCCTGCTGCAGATCGACGGCACCCGCCCCACGGCGGCCGCGGGCGGCCTGCCGACCGGCTCGCGCTCTCCCCGAGCGGCGGCCGTGTGCTGCTCGCCGACGTCGGCGCGAGCAGCGCGCACCTCGCGGTGATCGACCTCAGCCAACGGATGCTCGCCCGCACCGAGGTCGACGTGGCCATGCACGACGGCCCCGAACCGGTGCTCCGAACGGTGGAGACGCAGCTCACCCACCTGCTGGAGACGATGCCTGCGGAAGTCCCCGTGCGCGCCGTGGTGATCGGCCTGCCCGGCCCGGTGGACGGCACCCACGGCATCCCCGTCCGCCCGCCGATCATGCCCGGGTGGCACGCCTACCCGGTCGCCGCGCGGCTGTCGCAGACATTTCGCTGCCCCGCGGTGCTGGAGAACGACGTCAACCTGCGCGCGCTGGGCGAGGCCAGGGCCCTGCCCGCCGACCAGGTACCCCTGCTGTTCGTCAAGGTCGGCACGGGCATCGGCGGCGGGCTCGTGAGCCGCGAGGGGGTGCTGCACCACGGCGCCGACGGAGCGGCGGGCGACATCGGGCACGTCCGCGTGCGCGGTGCCCCCGACGACGCGTGCGTCTGCGGCAACGTCGGCTGCATCGAGGCGGTCGCGTCCGCGGGCGCATCGCGCGGCGGCTCGGCGCACCCGGGCCGCCGATCCCCACCGAGCAGGTGCGCGCGCTCCTCGCACGCGGGGACGCCACCGCGATCGCGGCCGTCCGCGAGGCCGCGGCCTCATCGGCGAGCTCGTCGCCACCCTGGTGCACTTCTACAACCCCGCACGGGTGACGATCGGCGGCGGCCTCTCCGCGGCGAGCGACGAACTGCTGGCCGGCGTGCGCAGCGTCGCCTACCAGCGCGCCTGCCGCTGGCCACCCGCAACCTGGTGCTCACCAACAGCGTGCTCGGCGAGTACTCCGGGCTCGCGGGCGCTGCCGTACTGGGCATCGAACGCGTGCTCTCGACGGACTCGATCGGGCAGCTCCTCGCCCAGCGTGCGTGACCCGGATCACCTATTGGACGCACGGGATCGGGTGAATAAGGGGAACCCGGTGACGCGCGTCGCAGCGGGCCGGATCACTAGCCGGGACACACCTCGCTCCACAGGTCACCCACCAGCACGGAAGCGGACGGAACGGACGTCGATGAGCCTCACGTCGATCCCGGCGGCACGCGCCGCGGATCGCCCCCGCGGCGCTGCCGTGGCGGCGGCGGCCGCCGTGGCACTGGTGGTGCTCGGCGGGCTCGGCGCGGTGCTCGGCGGCGACGCGCGTCAGCTGGTGGCCAACCTCGGGGTGCTCGCGCTCGCCGCCGCGGCCGGCTTCGGCTGCTTCGGCGCGGCCCGGCGCAGCGGCGGCCGTATCCGCCGCGGCTGGGGTGCGCTCGCCGCGGCCTGCTGGTCGTGGGCCGCGGGCCAGGCGGCGTGGACGGTGTACGAGGACCTCCTGGGGGCCGCCACCCCGTACCCGTCGATCGCCGACGTCGGCTACCTGGGTTTCCCGGCCGCGGCGCTGGCGGGGCTGGCCTTCCTCGCCCCCACCGGATCCGGGCTCACCGCGCCGCGCCGCGTGCTCGACGCGCTCCTCGTCGGCTGCGCGGTGGGGCTGATGGCGTGGGTGACCGTCCTCGGCGAGGTGATCGGCTCCTCCGGCGGCTCGCTGCTGCACACCGTCGTGGCGGTCGTCTACACCTCTGCGGACGCGGCCCTGCTCACCGTCACGGTCCTCGCCATCGCGCAGACCCGGGACGCGCCGCTGCGCTGGGGGCTGCTCGGTGCGGCCGTGGTCGCAATGGCGGTCTCCGACGCGGCGTTCGCCTACCAGATGGCGGTGGGCGACTACGCCACCGGCTCGTTCGTCGAGTGGGGGTGGCGGATCGCGTTCTGCCTGCTCGGGATCGCCGGCGTCCTCGTGCAGGGCGGTCCCCCGGCGGAGCTGCACAGTGCGCCCACCCCCCGTGAGTCCGTGCGCGCCGGCGTCCTGCCCTACCTGCCGCTCGCGGCGCCTCCGTGCTCGTCGCCATCGAGGCCATGAGCGGCGCAGGCCTCGACGGCGTCGAGGTGGCGTGCATCGCGGCGCTGGTGCTGCTCGTGCTCGGCCGCCAGTACGTGACCATCCGGGAGAACCAGGAGCTCACCCGCGCCATCCAGCAACGCGAGGTGCAGCTGCACCACCTCGCGTTCCACGACCCGCTCACCGGCCTCGCCAACCGGGCGCTGTTCCTCGACCGGCTCGAACACGCGCTCGGCCGTGCCGAACGCACCCGGCAGCCGGTCTCGGTGGCCTTCATCGACCTGGACGGCTTCAAGGCCGTCAACGACACGCTCGGGCACGCCGCGGGCGACGCGCTGCTCATCGGGGTCGCCGACCGGCTGCGCGGGGCGCTGCGCAGCGCCGACACCCTCGCCCGCCTCGGCGGCGACGAGTTCGCCGTGCTGGTGGAGCAGGGCGACGACGCCACAGCCGCCGCCCGGCGACTGCTCGCCACGCTGCGCGACCCGTTCCACGTGCACGGCCGGTCGGTGGCGGTGTCGGCGAGCATCGGGGTCGCCACGGTCGAGGCCGGCCAGGACACCGGCGCCGACGCCGCCACCCGCGCCGCCACCCTGGTGCACCGCGCCGACGTCGCGATGTACGCGGTGAAGGCGAACGGGAAGGGGGACGTGGCCGCCCACACGGCCGAGCTCGACGGCGGGCCGGCAGGTCAGGGCGGGCGGCACTCGGTGCGCCGGGTCCGCCCGCCCATGCCGGAGGCGTTCGCCGCGGCCCTGCACCGGGGCGACGTGCAGGCGATCTACCAGCCCGTGGTCGACCCGGTGTCGGGGCGGATCTCGGCGATGGAGGTGCTCGCCCGCTGGACCCACGAGGGCGAGGCCGTCCCGCCCTCCACGTTCATCCCGGCCTGCGCGGCGTCGGGCCTGTCCGGCCAGCTCACCGCGCTCATGCTCGAACAGGGCTGCGCCCAGCTCGGGCTGTGGAACGCCGGGCTCGCCCACCGGCGGCTGCGGATCGCCGTGAACGTCGACCCCACCGAGTTCGGCGACAGCGGCCTGCCCGACCGGGTGGCAGGCGTCCTGCGGCGCTTCGGCATCTCCCCCGGCCAGCTCGCGCTGGAGATGACCGAGACGGCCGTCAACAACCGTCCCGCCAACGCCGTCGACGTGATGCACCGGCTGCGCGAGCTGGGCGTCCGGATCGCGCTCGACGACTTCGGCACCGGCTACTCCACGCTCTCCCGCCTGGCCCGCACCCCAGTCGACACCGTGAAGATCGACCGGGCCTTCGTCACGCACATCGACCACGACGAGCAGCAGCGCTGGTTCCTGCGCGGCCTGCTCGAGCTGTCGCGCCACCTGGGCCTGCGCACCGTGGCGGAAGGCGTCGAACGCGCCGGGCAGCTGCACGAGCTGCGCCGGCAGGGCTGCGACCTCGTGCAGGGCTACTTCGTCGCCCGACCGGCCACCGGCGCCCAGCTCACCCCTGCGGTGCTCGCCGACCTGCCGATCCTCGCCCCCCACCTGCGGGGGATGCGCGCGAGCGACACCCGCCTCGCCGCGGGCCGCTGGTTCCGCCCGGTCTCCGAGCCCGGCTGACCCCGCCCCCCGTGAGTGGATACGAGTGCTGGAGCACTCGTATCCACTCACGGCTCAGGACGGCAGCGGGACCGTCGCGGTGGGGGCGTGGGCGCGGGTGGTGGCGAGCTCCTCGAACTCGTGCACCGCGTCGATCTCGGCGCCCATGGCGATGTTCGTGACCCGCTCGCAGATCACCTCGACCACCACCGGAACCCGGTGCACCTCCATCAGCTGCCGGGCCCTCGCGAACGCGGCCGGTAGCTCCCGCGGGTCGGTCACGCGCAGCGCCTTGCAGCCCAGCCCTTCGGCGACCGCGACGTGGTCGACGCCGTACTTGCCCAGGCCGGGCGCGTTGATGTTGTCGAAGCCGAGCTGCACGCAGTAGTCCATGTCGAACGCGCGCTGCGACTGCCGGATCAGGCCGAGGTAGGAGTTGTTCAGGACGAGGTGCAGGTAGGGCAGGTTGAACTGCGCGCCCACCGCGAGCTCCTCGATCATGAACTGGAAGTCGTAGTCGCCGGAGACGGCCACGACGAACGCGTCCGGGTCGGCGGCGCGCACCCCGAGCGCGGCGGGGGCGGTCCAGCCCAGCGGGCCCGCCTGCCCCGCGTTGATCCAGTGCCGGGGCCGCTGGACGTGCAGGAACTGCGCGGCCGCGATCTGGGAGAGGCCGATCGTGGCGACGTAGCGGGTGTCGGGCCCGAACGCCCGGTTGCACTCCTCGTACACCCGCTGCGGCTTGATCGGCATGTCGTCGAAGTGGGTGCGGCGCTGCATCGTGCCCTTGCGCTGCGCGCAGTCGCGGACCCACGCGGTGCGCCCCGGCAGCTCGCGGTCGCGCGCGGCGGCGAGCATCTCGCGCATGAACGCCCCGGCATCCGACACCACGCCGTAGTCGGGCGCGAAGACCCGCCCGACCTGGGTCGGCTCGATGTCGACGTGCACGAACGTGCGGCCGGCCCGGTAGACGTCCAGTCCGCCGGTGTGCCGGTTGGCCCACCGGTTGCCGATGCCCAGCACGAAGTCGGAGGCGAGCAGGGTGGCGTTCCCGTAGCGGTGCGCGGTCTGCAGCCCGGCCATACCGGCCATGAGCGGGTGGTCGTCGCCGATCGCGCCCCAGCCCATCAACGTGGGCACCACCGGCACGTCGAGCAGCTCGGCCAGCTCGACCAGCTCGGCGCAGGCGTCCGCACCGACGATCCCGCCGCCCGCGACGATCAGCGGCCGCTGTGCCGCCGCGAGCATGTCCAGGACCTTCTCGGCCTGGGCGCGGGTGGCCGCCGGCCGGTGCACGGGCAGCGGCGCGTAGGTGTCCACGTCGAAGGAGATCTCGGCCTGCTGCACGTCGAGCGGCAGGTCGATCAGCATCGGCCCGGGCCGCCCCGAGCGCATCAGGTGGAAGGCCTGGGCGAACGCGCCGGGCACCTGCCCCGGCTCGCGCACCGTGACGGCCCACTTCGTGACCGGCGCCGCGATCGCCGCGACGTCGACGGCCTGGAAGTCCTCCTTGTGCAGCCGCGCCACCGGCGCCTGGCCGGTGATCGCGAGCAGCGGCACCGAGTCGGCCGCGGCCGCGTACAGGCCGGTGATCATGTCCGTGCCCGCGGGCCCGGACGTGCCGACGCAGACGCCGATGTTCCCGGCCGCCGTGCGGCTGTAGCCGTCGGCCATGTGCGCGGCGCCCTCGACGTGCCGGGCGAGCACGTGCGCCAGGCCGCCGTCGCGGCGGACCGCGTCGTAGAACGGGTTGATCGCGGCGCCGGGGACCCCGAACAGGTGCGAGATCCCCTCGCGGCGCAGGATCGCGACGGCGGCATCGACGGCGCGCATGCGGGTCATCAGGTACTCCTGCCACTCAACCGCTCGACGAGCAGCAGCAGCGCGCTGTGGTCGAGGTCGCCGTGGCCCATGGCGCGCAGCGCCCCGACCAGCTGCGCGACGTGCGCCCCGAGCGGGATGGTGACGCCGGCCTCGCGGGCGGCGGCGGTGACGATGCCGAGGTCCTTGTGGTGCAGGTCGATGCGGAACCCGGGCGCGAACTCGCGGGCCCGCATGCCGGCGGCCTTGCGCTGCAGCACGGTGCTGCCGGCCAGCCCGCCGCCGAGCACCTCGGTGGCGGCCGCGGTGTCGACGCCGTGCGCCTCCAGGAACACGAGCGCCTCGGCGAGCAGCTGGATGTTGCCGGCGACGATCAGCTGGTTGGCCGCCTTGACGGTCTGGCCCGCACCGGCGGGCCCCACGTGCACGACGGTGCCGCCCACCACGTCGAGGTACGGGCGCGCCGCCTCGACGTCCTCGGCCGCGCCACCCACCATGATCGAGAGCACGCCCTCCTTGGCACCGGCCTCGCCGCCGCTCACTGGGGCGTCGACGACCCGGATGCCGCGCTCGTTACCGGCGGCTGCCACCGAGCGGGCGACGTCGGGGCGGATCGTCGAGCAGTCGATGTGCAGGGTGCCGGGCTTCGCGGTGGCGTAGATGCCGTCCTCGCCCAACGCCACGTCCTGGACGTCCGGGCTGTCCGGCACCATCGTGATCACGACCTCGGCGTCGCGCACGGCGTCGGCCACGCTGCCCGCCGCGCGCCCGCCGCGCTCCACCAGCCGGTCGACGGCCGGGCGGGAGCGGTTGTAGCCCACCACGTCGTGGCCTGCGTCGATGAGGTGTCCGGCCATCGGCGCACCCATGATGCCGAGGCCGATGAATCCGATCGTGGTCACTTGCTGCGCTCCATCCAGTCGAATGCGCGGGCGGTGGTGGTGGACGGCGCGTACTCCAGCCCGACCCAGCCGGTGTAGCCGGCCGCGGTGAGGGCGGACAGGTGCGCGTCGAAGGGGATCTCGCCGGTGCCGGGCTCGTGGCGACCGGGGGCGTCGGCGATCTGGACGTGCCCGATCCGGGCGGCGTGGTCGCGGATGACGGCGGCGACGTCGTCACCGTTCACGGCGAGGTGGTAGAGGTCGGCCAGCAGGGCGACGTTCGGCACGTTGAGCCGGTCTGCCACGGCCAGTGCGTCGGCAGCGGTGCGCAGCGGGTAGCGGTCGGCGCCCGACAGCGGCTCGAGCACCACGGTGCCGTCGAGCAGCGCGGCGGCGCGGGCCAGGTTCTGCACGGCGAGGTCGTCCTGGTCGCGCGGGTCCGCGCCCTCGACTCGGTTGCCGTAGAGCGCGTTGAACACCCGCGTGCCCAGCCGCTTGCCGATGCCGGCCGCGATGTCGATGCTGTCGCGGAACTCGGACTCCCGTCCCGGCCACGACGCCAGCCCGCGGTCACCGCCGGGCATGTCACCCGCCGCCAGGTTGAGCCCGGTGAGCTGCACACCGGCGTCCTCGATCGCGCGCACGAAGCGGTCGACCTCGGCGTCGTCGGGCGCCGCCGTGGGGAAGGGCCACCAGAACTCCACGGCCTCGAACCCGGCGGCCTTCGCCGCGGCGGGCCGGTCGAGCAGGGGCAGCTCGGTGAAGAGGATCGAGCAGTTGACGGTGTATCTCACCAGTGGGACCTCTCGGTGGGTGACGAGGACCAGCGCGCAGCGAGATCCGCGCGGCCTCCGGGGTGAGTGCGCCGTGCAGGCGCAGGCGGGCCAGGCCGCCGTCGGGGTACACGTCCATGCGGACGTGGGTCACCGGGGTGGCCGGTACCCGGAAGCGGTGGCGGGTGTCGGGTTGCAGCGCCGTACGGGGCATGAGCTCGACGGTCGCGCCGTCGGCGGTGCGGCCGGTGAGCGCCGCCCAGCCGGGGGCGTTGTGCAGGAACCAGCTGGTGTCGAGCTCGGCCAGCACCAGCTCGGCCTCCGCGACGAGCGCCACCTCGACCCAGTCGTTGCCGTCGTCGCGGCGTCGCGCGTTCTCCCAGCCCTCGCCCATCGTGCGGGCGGGGCCGGGCAGCAGCAGGTTGTTCGGCGAGCCGTAGAACGCGTCGGAGCAGGCCACCACGCGGCCGCCGTGTTCGAGTGCGGCGAGGTCGGCGGTGCCGAGCGCGGCCAGCAGGTCGGGGTCGGGGAGGGCCTCGCCGTGCACCCGCAGGCGGGCGACCCCGCCGTCGGGGAAGATCCGCAGCCGGACGTGGGTGACGCGGCGCGGGCGCTCCACGGCGAAGGCGTTCTCCGCGTCGCCCTGCACGGCGGTGCGCGCGACGAGCGACTGCCAGTCCACGAGGTCGGCGACGTCGACGATCCCGTCGGCACAGATCCCGTCGACGGCGATCTCGGGCGGGTAGTTGCCGGTGAACCACGCCGTGTCGACGACGACGCCGTGCACCACCCCGGACGCGCCGAGCCGCACGATCGCCTCGTCGTGGCCCGGTGAGCGCCGCCTGCGGGTCTCCCAGCCGTCGTAGACCTTGCCCTGCGAGCCGAACGTGGTCGGGTCGAAGACCGGCCGCCCCGGCGTGATCAGGTTCTCCTTGGCGGCGAACGCGTCGTCGTTGGCGTACACGACCGCGCCGCGACCGAACGCAGCGCCAGGTCGGGCAGCTCCCGGAAATCGCTCAACGCACGGCCTCGCTTGCGCTCGGCCGGCGCTTCGCGCAGGCACTGCCACATGGCTCGCTCGCAAGCTCGCTCACTGCACGGCCTCGCCGGCGCTGTGGCATTGGTTCGCTCGCACGCTCGCTCACCCGTCCTCTCCCCTCCGCAAGAGCCGCCCGCGCGGCATCTCCTCGACCGGTGTGCCACGCAGCCAGGTCCGGCGCACGACGCCGGTGAGCTCGCGGCCCGCGTACGGCGTGACGGCATGGCGGTGGTGCAGCTCCCCCACCGTGTACGGCGCGTCGGGCGCGAACACGACGAGGTCGGCGTCGGAGCCGCGGCGATGCGGCCCTTGCGGTGCAGCCCGCGCGGGCGGCGGGCGCGTGGGCCATCCACTCGACGACCTGGGCGAGCCCGTGCCCGCGCCGGCGCGCCTCCGTCCACACGACGGGCAGCCCGACCTGCAGCGAGGCGATCCCGCCCCACGCGGTGCCGAAGTCCCCGGTGTCCAGGTGCTTGAGATCCGGCGGCGACGGCGAGTGGTCCGAGACCACCATGTCGATCACGCCGTCGGCGAGGCCCTGCCACAGGGCGTCCCGGTTGCCCGACTCCCGCACCGGCGGGCAGCACTTGAAGCGGGTGTCGCCGTCGGGCACCTCCTCCGCGGTGAGCGTGAGGTAGTGCGGGCAGGTCTCGACGCTCACCGGCACGCCGTCGGCCCGGGCCGCGGCGAGCTGCGGCAGCGCGGAGGCCGCCGACAGGTGCACGACGTGCACCCGGGCCCCGGTCTCCCGGGCCAGGCGCAGCAACGTGGCGATCGCCCCGTCCTCCGCGGCGGGCGGGCGGGAGGCCACGAAGTCGGCGTAGCGCCTGCCGGCCGCGGGCCGGACCACGGCGCCGTCCTCGGCGTGGGCGATGAGCAGCCCGTCGTACTCGGCCACCGCCTCGAGCGCGGCCTTCAGGCCGTCGACGTCCAGGGGCGGGAACTCCGGCACCCCGCTGTCGAGCAGGAAGCACTTGACGCCGAAGACGCCCTCGGCGTGCAGCTTCGCCAGCTCGCCCGCGTTGCCGGGGACGGCACCGCCCCAGAACCCGACGTCCACGGCGCACTGCCCGGCGGCCGCCGCCCGCTTGGTGTGCAGCGCCGCCACGTCGACGGTGGGCGGCAGCGAGTTGAGCGGCATGTCGACGATCGTCGTGACGCCGCCCGCGGCCGCGGCGCGGGTGGCCGTGGCGAAGCCCTCCCACTCGGTGCGGCCGGGCTCGTTGACGTGCACGTGGGTGTCGACGAGCCCGGGGAGCAGCACCTCGTCGTCGGCGAGGACGACGTCGTGCGCGTCGACGGGCATGTCGAAGGGCAGGATCGCCTCGATCCGCTCCCCCGCCACGAGCACGGCGGCCGGGGTCTCGGCACCGTCGACGACGGCCCGCCGCGCCCGGATGACGATCACCGTCCCTCCTGGTAGGTCCGCCAGCTCGCGAGCCCGGAGATGTCGGTCAGCTCCGGCAGCCGCGGGTACTCGCGGCGCAGGACCATGGCCAGGGACCCGCTGCCGTCGGCCAGCTCGATCACCCCGAGCTCGAGCCCGTCGGGCTCGCCGGGCAGCAGCACCTCGCGCAGCTGCTCGTAGGACAGCTCGTAGACCTCGCCCTCGACGGCCGCACCGCCCTCCCCGATGTCCTCGAGGGCGGGGTACTTGCCGCCGACGGCGTGGAAGCGGTAGCGCGGCGCCGTCGTGGTGCGGGCGACCAGCGGGGCGTCGCCCACGAGGTGGTGGTCGGCACCGCCGGACATGGCGGTGCCGTTCAGGAACATCCGTGGCATCGAGGACAGCCTCCCAGGGGTCGTGAGTGGATACGAGTGCCGGAGCACTCGTATCCACTCACGGCACGATGTGTTCGGGCCGGATCGGGACGCGGCGCAGGGCCTTCCCCGACGCCGCCCGGATCGCGGCCGCGACGGCGGGGCCGCTGGAGATCGTCGGCGGTTCGCCGACCCCCCGCACACCGTAAGGGGCGTGCGGGTCGGCGTACTCCAGCACCTCGATCTTCATCGGCGGCATGTCGAGGATCGTGGGGATCAGGTAGTCGGTGAACGACGGGTTCTGCACGATGCCGTCGCGCACCACCACCTCCTCCATCAGCGCGAGCCCCATGCCCTGGGCGCTGCCGCCCTGGATCTGGCCGATCACGGCGTCCGGGTTGATCGCCTTGCCGACGTCCTGGGCGGTGTCCAGCGCGACGACCTTCACGAGGCCGAGGTCCACGTCGACGTCGACGACGGCCCGGTGGGCGGAGAACGCGTACTGCACGTGGGCGTCGCCCTGGCCGGTCTCGGGGTCGATCGGGTGGGTGGGGCGGTGCCGCCACTCGACGGTCTCCTCGACGGCGTCGTCGCCGAGGACCTCCACGAGGTCGGCGAGCACCTCGCCACCGACATCGACGATCTTCACGCCGTCCAGCCGCAGGTCGGAGCGGCCGAGCGCGGTGGACGCCCGCCCCAGCACCGAGGCGCGCACGGCCTCGCACGCGGCCTTCACCGCGCCACCGGTGACGTAGGTCTGGCGCGACGCCGACGTGGAGCCACCGGACCCGACGGTGGTGTTCTTGGGCGCGACGACGACCCGGTCGATCCCCAACTCGGTGCGCACGATCTGCTGCTCGACGGTGATCAGCCCCTGGCCGACCTCGGCCGCCGCCGTCTGCACGGTGGCCACCGGCTCCCCGCCGACCACCTGCAGGCGCACGCGCGCGGTCGAGTAGTCGTCGAAGCCCTCGGAGAACCCCACGTTCTTGTAGGTCACCGCGTAGCCGACGCCGCGGACCACGCCCTCACCGTGGGTGGTGTTGGAGACCCCGCCGGGCAGGTCGCGCAGGTCGCGTTCGGTTCCGGGCTCCGGCGGCAGGGGCAGGTCGCGGACCTTGCGGATCAGCTCGGCCACCGGGGCGGCGGAGTCGATCAGCTGGCCGGTGATGTTGACGTCGCCCTCGCTCATCCCGTTGCGGGCGCGGATCTCCACCCGGTCGACGCCGACGGCGTCGGCGAGTTCGTCCATCAACGCCTCGTGCGCGAACGCGGCCTGCACGCAGCCGAACCCGCGCATCGCCCCGCACGGCGGGTTGTTCGTGTAGACGCCGCGGGCGTCGACGCGCACGTTCGGGATCCGGTACGGGCCCAGGCCCAGCGTGCCGCCGTTGCCGACCACGGCGGGCGTCGAGGACGCGTAGGCGCCGCCGTCGAAGAGCATGTCGGCCTTGGCGTAGACGAGGGTGCCGTCGCGCTCGGCGCCGAACTCGTAGTGCAGCCACGCGGGGTGGCGGTGCACGTGCCCGAAGAACGACTCCTCGCGCGAGTAGCTCATCTTCACCGGCTTGCCGGTGTGCAGGGCGAGCAGGCACGCGTGGACGTGCATCGACAGGTCCTCGCGCCCGCCGAAGGCCCCGCCGACCCCCGCGAGGTGCAGCCGCACCTTCTCGGGGGGCATCCCGAGGGCGCGGCAGACCTGGCGCTGGTCGACGTGCAGCCACTGGGTGGCGACGTAGAGGTCGAGGCCGCCGTCCTCTGCGGGTACGGCGAGGCCGGACTCGGGGCCGAGGAAGGCCTGGTCCTGCATGCCGACCTCGAAGTCGAGCGCGACGACCACCGGCGCGGACGGCTCCTGCTCACCGCGGTGGAGCTTCAGGTGGCGCACGAGGTTCCCGCCCGGCTGCACCTGCGGGGCGTCGGCGTCCAGCGCGCGGCGCGGGTCGGTGACCGCGGGGAGCTCCTCGTAGGTCACGACGATCTTCTTCGCCGCCCGCCGGGCCGTCTCCGGGTGGTCGGCGGCCACGAGCGCGACCGGCTCGCCCTGGTAGCGGACCACGTCGGCGGCCAGCACCGGGGTGTCCTGGTGCTCCAGCCCGACCGAGTTCTCCCCCGGCACGTCGTTCGCCGTGAGCACCGCCCACACCCCGGGCACCGCGAGCGCGGGCCCGATGTCGATCGACGCGATCCGGGCGTGCGGGTGCGGGCTGCGCAGGGTGGCGCCCCAGACCATCTGGTCGTGCCACAGGTCGCTCGAGTACGCGAACTCGCCGGTGACCTTCAGCGTGCCGTCGGGCCGCAGCGGGCTGTCGCCGATCCGGCCGGTCGTGCGGGTTGCGGCAGTCGTTGTCTCCGTGCTGGTCATGCCTTCTCCAGGAGGTCACGGTGGACGGCCTCGGCCTCGCGGGCGAGCACGTCCGCGTCGACGGTGAGTACCCGGTCGCGCTCGACGACCCCACGCCCGTCCACGAGCAGCAGTTCCAGGGGTGGCGGGGCGCCCAGCACGAGCGCGGCCACGGGGTCGGCGACGTCGGCGTGGGCCGGGCCGTCGATCCGCCACAGGGCGAGGTCGGCGAGCTTGCCGACCTCGACGGCGCCGAGCTCGTCGGTCCGGCCGAGCACGGCGGCGCCGCCGAGGGTGGCGAGGCGCAGGCCGTCGCGCACCGACAGCGCCGTGGGGCCACCGACCGCGCGGGCGAACAGCACCGCGTGGCGAACCTCCTCCAGGAGGCTGCCGGCCTCGTTGCTCGCCGCCCCGTCGACGCCGAGGCCGACCCGGGCGCCGGCGTCGACCAGGTCGCGGGTGCGGGCGATACCGGCGCCGAGCCGCGCGTGGACGACGGGCAGTGCGCCACGCCCGTGCCGGTGTCACCGATCTTCTTGACTGCCGCGTCGTCGAGGTGGATGGCGTGGGCGAACCACACGTCGTCACCGGTCCAGCCGAGGCGCTCGACGTAGCTCGAGGGGGTGCAGCCGAACCGCTCGCGGCAGAAGTCCTCCTCGTCGAGGGTCTCGGCGAGGTGGGTGTGCATCCGCACACCGCGGCGGCGGGCCAGCTCGGCGGACTCGCGCATGAGCTCCCCGGTGACGGAGAACGGCGAGCACGGCGCGAGCCCGATCCGCAGCATCGCGCCGGGCGCCGGGTCGTGCCAGCGGTCGATCGCCTCCTCGGAGGCGGCGAGGATCGCGTCGCGGTCCTCCACCACGTGGTCGGGCGGCAGCCCGCCGTCGCGCTGCCCGAGGTCCATCGAGCCGCGGGTCGGGTGGAAGCGCAGCCCGACCTCCCTGGCGGCGGTGATCTCGGCGCCGAGCAGGTCGCCGCCCTCGCGCGGGAACACGTAGTGGTGGTCGGCGCTGGTGGTGCACCCGGTGCGCGCGAGCTGCGCGAGCGCCCCGCTCGCCCCGACGTGCACCGCGCGCTCGTCGATGCCGGCCCACACCGGGTAGAGCGTGGTGAGCCACTCGAAGAGCGTGGCGTCCACGGCGAGACCGCGGGTGACCCACTGGTAGAGGTGGTTGTGGGTGTTGACGAAACCCGGGGTGAGCAGGCAGCCCCGGCCGTCCACGACGCGCGCCCCCTCCGCGCGCGGCGCCGGGCCGGGGCCGACCGCCGTGATCCGGTTGCCGTCGACGACGACGTGCCCGCCCGGGTACTCCGCACCGGACACCGTGACGACGTGCGCACCCTCGATGATGATCATTCGGCACGCTCCGCCGCGTCCCGCACCGCGTCCATGATCTTCTCGTAGCCGGTGCAGCGGCACAGGTTCCCCGCCAGGGCCTCCCGGATCTCCGGGTCGGACGGGCGCGGGTTGCGCTGCAGCAGGTCGTGGGTGGAGACGATCAGGCCGGGCGTGCAGAAGCCGCACTGCACGGCCCCGCGCTCGACGAACGCCTTCTGCACCGGGTGCAGGTCCTCCCCCTGTCCGAGGCCCTCCACGGTGGTGACCTCGCGGCCGTCGGCCTGGCCGGCGGCCACCAGGCACGAGCACACCGGCGTGCCGTCCAGGTACACCGTGCAGGACCCGCATTCGCCCTGCTCGCATGCGTTCTTCGAGCCGGGGAGGCCGAGCCGCTCCCGCAGGGCGTAGAGCAGGCTCTCGCCCTCCCACACGTCGTCGGCGTCGCGCCGCTCGCCGTTGATCGTCAGATTGATTCGCATGTCTCAGGCGACCTTCCGGTAGTCGTCCCACGCCCAGCTGGCGGCGCGGCGCGCCATCACCGACAGGGAGTGCAGGCGGTACGCGGCACTGCCGCGCACGTCGTCGATGGGGGCGGCGGCGTCGCGGACCTTCCGCCCGAACTCCACGGCCAGCCCCTCGGGCAGCGCGTCCCGGGACTCCCACAGCCCAGCTGCGGCCAGCTCGCCCGCCAGGAACTCCGCGGCAGCGTCGGCGCGGCGTGGAGTGGGTGCCGCCGAGCCGATGCCGGTGCCGACGACCCGGCGCTGCGGGTGCAGGGCCAGCCCGAACGCCGACACCGCGATCACCATCGCGTTGCGGGTGCCGATCTTGCAGAACTGCTGCGGCCCGCTCGCGGGCGCGATCAGCACGGCCGCGATCAGCTCGTCGGGGGCGAGCGCGTTGCGCTTCACGCCGGTGTAGAACTCGGCGGCCGGAATGCGGCGAACCCCGCGCACCGAGGCGACCTCGATCTCCGCGTCGGCGGCGAGCAGCGGTGGGTGGCTGTCGCCCGCGGGCGAGGCAGCCCCCAGGTTGCCGCCGACGGTGCCGCGGTTGCGGATCTGCGGCGACCCGACCGTCCGCGCGGCCATCGCGAGCCCCGGCAGCCGGTCCCCCAGCTCGTCGATGACCCGCGTGTAGGTCACCCCCGAGCCCAGCCGGATCCGGCCGTCGGTGTCGGTGCCCCACTCCCGCAGCTCGGGCACGCGGGTGAGGTCGAGCAGCGCGGGCGGGCGCCGGTGGTCGAAATTGATCTCGACCATCACGTCGGTGCCGCCTGCCAGGGCGACGGCGTCCGGCTGCTCGGCCTTCGCCGCGAGGGCGTCGGCCCACGTCGTCGGGGCGAGGAAGTCCATGCCGGCCAGTACAGCCCCACCGCGCGACGCGCAGAAGTCGCCGTCGTGACGAATCGCCCGACCCGGGACCCCGAACGGGTTGTAGGTTCCTCCAATGCAGCTGCGCGACCTGCTCGCGAACCCCGCACTGGGGTTGCGGCTGCTGCACGCCGGCACCGCGGCCGACGCCCGGGAACGGCCGGTCCGCTGGGTCTACACCACCGACCTCATCGACCCGGCCCGCTACCTGTCCGGCGGCGAGCTGGTGATCAGTGGGCTGGTCTGGCGCCGCGAACCGGGCGACAGCGAACGCTTCGTCGCCGCCGTGGCCGGCGCGGGCGCCGTGGCGCTCGCCGCGGGCGAGGCGGTCTTCCACGGCATCCCCGACGACCTGGTGGATGCCTGCCGCCGCCACGACCTCCCGCTGCTCGCGGTGCCCGAGGAGGTGTCGTTCGCGGCGCTCACCGAGCTCGTGGTCGGCGCGCTCACCGCCGCGCGCGGCGACCGGCTCGCCCTCACCCTCGGCAGGCAGCGCCGGCTGCTCTCGGCCGTCGCGGGCGGGCTCGGGCTCGACGAGCTGGCGGCCGAGGTCGCGACGACCACCGGCGTCGTGATCCGGGTGCTGTCCGCCACCGGGCGCGCCGTGGTGCCCGGACCGATCACGCTCACCGGCGACGAGCTCGACGCCGCGGTCACGACGTTCCTCACCGCCGACCGGCTGCCCGCGGTCGTCCCGGGCGGCGCCCGGTCGGTGTTCGCGGTGGGCCCGGCCTCCGAGGACCGGCTGACGTCCTGGTTCGTGGCCGCCGACGGCGACTGCACGCGCTGGGAGAACGAGGTCGGCGACACCGTCGGCGAGCTGGTCGCGATCACCGCCCTCGACCGCGCCCGCCGCGGTGAGGGGCTGCGGATGGCCCGCGAGATCGCCGAGGACGCGATCGCGCTCGTCGCCGCCGGGTCGGCCCACCACCCGGAGGCCGCGGTTCGGCTGCGGCAGGCCGGCCTCGACCCGGACTCGCCGCTGGTCGTCGCGGTCGCGGGCTTCACGTCGCCCGACCGCGTCCAGACCGCCCGTTCCGTGCTCGTCGACGCCGCCACGCACGTCGGGCCGCCCGCCGTCGGCGCGCACGACGGCATGGCGGTGGCCCTGCTGCCCGCGGTCCCGGACGGCGCACCGCCCGCCGCCGTCCTGGAGACGGCGCTGCGCAGGCTCGCTCCCGGGCTCGGCGCAGACCGGTTCACGGTAGGGGTGAGCCGGCCCGCGCCGCTGGACGCCCTCTCCGGTGCGCTGCAGGAGGCCCGGCACGCCCGCGAGCTGGCCGCCCGCCGCCCCGGCCCGGTGCACGTCGTCACCGGCAGCGAGGTCACGTCCCACGTCGCGCTGCTCGCGGCCGTGCCCGACGAGGTGCGCCGCGCGTTCGCGGTGCGCGTGCTGGAGCCGGTGCTGGACTACGACGCCCGCACCGGGGCCGGCCTGCGCGAGACCCTCGAGGCGTTCCTGGAGTGCTCCGGGTCGTGGAGCCGGGCCGCGCAGCAGCTGCACCTGCACGTCAACACGGTGCGATACCGGATCGGCCGGGTCGAGGAGCTGACCGGCCGCAACCTCGCGGAGCTGGGTGACCGGGTGGACGTGTACCTGGCGCTCCGCTCGCTCTGACACGCGACCTGGCGCGGAACGAACGGTCGTGCTAGAAATGGGTTCGTGAGCAAGGGCCAGGAGACCCGAGTGGTCATCCTCGACGAGGCGGGGCGACTGGCGCGCCGCGTCGGTCTCGGCGGCCTCACGATCGGCTCGCTCGCCACCCAGACCGGCATGAGCAAGAGCGGGCTGTTCGCCCACTTCGGCTCCAAGGAGTCGCTGCAGCTGCAGGTGCTGGAACACAGCTCCGAGCGGTTCGTCGACGACGTCATCCGACCCGCGCTCAAGGCGCCGCGCGGCGAACCGCGGGTGCGGGACCTGTTCGAACGCTGGATCGCGTGGGACTCCCTCGAGGGCGGCTGCCCGCTCGTCGCCGCCAGTTTCGAGCTCGACGACCAGCCCGGACCGGTGCGGGAGACCCTGGTGCGCGTGCAGCGCGACTGGGCCGACACGCTCGCCACGGTCTTCACCAGCGGCATCGGCGAGGGCCACTTCCGGCCCGATGCCGACCCCCGCCAGTTCGCCCAGGACATGATGGGCGTGATGCTGTCCTACCACCTGGCGAGCCGCCTGCTCGCCGACGCGGGCGCCGCCGACCGCGCCCGCCGCGCGCTCGACGCGCTCCTCACCGCCGCCGCCTGACCCCACATCCCTGGAGGCCCGCATGCCCGCGTCGCCAAGAAATAGCACGATCGTTCGTACCTTTGCCTGGGGTGAGCGGCTCGCCCCGTCGATCGCGGCCCGGGTGGCGGCCCGGATGTGGTTCACCCTCCCGCCCGCGATACCGCGCGAGCGCCTGCCCGGCTGCCGCCGGGCGAAGCCGCGCCGGTGGAGCTGCACGGGCGCGCGCTGCACGCGGTGGCGTGGGGCGCGGGCGAGCCGGTCTACCTCGCGCACGGGTGGGGCGGGCGGTCCGAGCAGCTCGGCGGCTTCGTCGCGCCGTTGGTGGCCGCCGGGCACCGGGTCGTCGCCTTCGACGGGCCGAGCCACGGCGCCTCCCCGGCCGGCTCCCACGGCCCGCGCTCGACCACGATCCCCGAGCTCGCCGACGCACTGCACGCCGCCGTCGCCCGGCACGGCGCGCGCACGCGGTGATCGGCCACTCCATGGGCGCCGCCGCCGTCGCCCACGCCGTGCGCACGGGCCTGCGGCCGTCCGCGCTCGTCCTCCTCGCACCGGCGGCGGACCCCGCTGGGTGCTCGACCGGTTCGTGCAGCGGATCGGCGCCGGACCGCGCGTGCGGGCCCGCCTGGAACGCGCGGTCGCGCGGCGGGTCGGGCTGCCGTGGGAGACGTTCGACGTCCCGTCCCTGCACCGTTCGACACCCGTGCCACCCACGCTCGTCGTGCACGACACGGCCGACCGGGAGCTCGATCCCGAGCACGGCCGCGCCGTCGCAGGCGCCTGGCCCGGCGCCCGGCTGCTGGAGACCGAGGGCCTCGGCCACCGCAGGCTGCTGCGCGACCCGGCGGTGATCGACGAGGCCGTCCGGTTCGTCGCCGCCGCCCGCACCGCACGGCGGCCGGCGTGATCACCCCGGTGGTGCGCACCCTGGACCGGGCCGGCGCGGAGGCAGCCGTGGACGCCGTCTTCGCCGGTCTGTCCCCGCGCAGCCGCTACCTGCGCTTCCACTCCCCCGTGCCGCGCCTGCCCACCTCAGTGCGGGCCCGGCTCGTCGACGTCGACGGCTGCCGCAACGCCGCCGTCGTCGCCGAGACCCGCGAGGACGGGCCGATCGGGCTCGCCCAGGTCTTCGGGGCGGGGCACGGCACGGCCGACATCGCCGTGGCCGTCGTGGACGCGTGGCAGCGGCGCGGGGTCGGACGGCGTCTGCTCACCGCCGTCGCCGCGCTCGCCGAGGAGCTCGGCTACACCGAACTGCACGGCTCGGTCCTGCCTGAGAACGTGGCGATGCAGGGTCTCGCCCGCACGGTCCTGCCCTGGGCGCGGCCGTGGTTCGACGGCGAGACGGTGCAGTTCACCGCCGCGATCGGCCCCGCGGCCTGGACGGTGACCCACGAGGACCTGCTCGCCGACCTGGTCCGGTAGCCGCAGTGATGCCGATGCCGAACCGGGCCGGTGGCAGTCGGCGATCAGGGCCGTGGACGGGCCGCAGGCCGCCTGACGATGGTGCCGCCCGCCCTCGCGTCCGGGACGCTACCGATGGCGGCCGACTCGGCGGCGGGTGGCTCGTGATCGCCGGCGATGGTGCCGCGACGACAGAACTGTCGCCTCGCCACCACTGTCGACGATCAACGCGCACATGATCCGCCGGAGTGGTGCCACAGCGTCACGTCTGGCGCGCTCCAACCACTTCCGGTGATCACGCCCCGGTTGGCCGGCTGGGGCGAGGGGTCGTCGACCATGATCGTGCGCAACCCGGCGGGGCGGCGCACCGCGCCGTCCGGCCCGGCACACCGGCAACGCCTTGATCGTTGCGACATCATCCCGCCCGCCACCGCGAGGGCGCTGAGGCCCCGGTCGGACCGATCATGTGGTCGTGATCGGTCCGAGACGGCGTTGAGCGCCCCACCGAGGGCGATCCGGTGCGAGTCGGACCGATCAAGCTGCCTTGATCGTTGCGAGACCCGGCCGAGCGCCCGCGCGAGGGCAGAACCCAGCATCTCGGATCGATCACCGGCCGTCGAACCACCCGAGCCCCGACCTGGGGCCGCAGCGGGCGAGTGAACCGCGCGGGAGCGGGGCAGCGTCAGCTGCGGTCGAACTCGCCCGCACGGACGGCCGCCAGGAACGCCGACCAGCTCCCCGCCGAGTGCCGGTGCGGCGGGAGCGTGCGGTCCTTGGTGTCGCGCACCGCGATCGCACCGGGCAGGAACGCCACCTCGACGCACCCTTCGCCGTTGCCGCCGCTGTAGCTGCTCGTGAACCAGCGGAGCTCGTCGTCGCGCACGGCCTTCTCCTTCGGGCGGGCTCACTCCCCGGCCAGCCGACGGATCAGCGCCAAGGACTCGGCCGGGTCGAGCGCATCGGACAACACACGCTCGAACGTCAGCTTAGCTCGCACGACGTCGCCGGCCTTGTCGAGACTCAAGGCGCCGAGGGAGTGTTCGACGTAGGCCATGTCCGGCTCGCCCAGATCCCCGAAGTCCAGGACCGTGAACCCCGAGGCCAGCCCCGCATGCGCGCCTGCGGACGCGGGCAGCACGTGCAGCACCACGGTCTCCAGCCCGGCGAGCGTCACGAGGTGCTCCAACTGCGCACGCCGGACGTCGGCGCCGCCCACCGTCCGGTGGAGCGCGGACTCGTCGATCACCGTGATCAGCTCCAACGGGTTGTCCGCAGAGGCGAGCCGCTGCTGGCGATAGAGCCGCGCGGCGACCTCGTTGTCCAGCTGCTCCTGGGTCCGCTGCACCGGCACCGCGACCATCAGCGCGCGGGCGTAGTCGGCAGTCTGCAGCAGCCCGGTGACGTAGCCGAGGCTGAAGATGTGCACGCGCCTCGCCTCCGTCTCGAAGGCGATGTAGCTGTTGTTCCCCAGCCCGTATGCCTTCCACCACCCCGGCTGCTGAGCCTCCCTGGCCAGCTCGACCAGTTCGGTCCAGCGGTCGCCGCCGACGTCGTACAGGTCGAGCATGCCCCGCACCCAGTGGACGTCGATGAGGACCTGGGCGTTCTCGATGCGGGACAGCCTGCTGACCGAGAAGTCCAGCTTCGGCGCCGCCTCCTCCAGGGTGAGCCCGGCGTGCTCGCGCAGTTGTCTGAGCTGGCGGGCCAGCACCCGCCTGCGGACCATCGATCCCTCGTGCCGCCCCACGTGACCCCCCGCTCCGACTCGATCACGGATCGTGGCACACGAGAACGCGACAGCGGGAATCCCGCTCGGCCCCTTCCCGCAGCGAAGGCCCCACGCACCCCGTCTCCGCTCACGCGCCCCGTCGACGGGGGGGCGTGGACCGACCCGGGGTGCGTCGGCGGAGAACGCGCGAGGCGACGCACCCCTCCTCCGCCCACGCACCCCGTCGACGGGTCGCGCGGACCGGCACGGGGTGCGTCGGCGAGCGCCGAGTCAGGAGCGCGTCACCGTCGCCTCGATCAGCCCGTAGGGGCGGTCGGCGGCGTAGAAGACCTCGTTGGGGTTCTCCAGGCCGAACGGGGACAGGTCCACGACGAAGTGGTGCTTGTTGGGGGCCTGGAGGCTGATCTCGGCGATGTCCGGGTGGGCCTCGAGCGCGGCACGGCCCATCTCCCACAGCGTCTGCTGCAGGGCGAGCGAGTGCACGGTGGCGAACTGTTCCAGGAGGATGCGCCGCACGTCGGCCCAGGTCTTGTCCCAGTCGACGGACAGGCCGGAGTAGCGCCACTGCGCCACGAGCGCGGTGGACATGATCCGGTCGTCGGTCTCGGGGAGGGTCGTGTAGGGGTCGGTGAGGAAGCCGTGGAACTCCGAGCCGGTCGACTTGAGCAGCACCAGGTCGCGCAGGCCGGACACGACCTCGGTGGCATCGGCGGAGACGTCGACGACGGTGGTGCGCACCTCGGGCCCACGGCGCACCCACGTGTGGTCGTGGCCATCGCCGCCGACGGGCACCCGCTCCCACGCGTGCTCGTCCACCGAGATCCGCGCGCCCCGCACCGGCTCGACGTCGTCGACGAAGTGCCGGGCGAGCGTGAGCGCGTACTCCTCGATCGCGCGCAGCCCGTGCTCCTTCGCGAAGGCGTAGGCGGTGTTCTTCTGCGTGTCGGTGGGCAGCACCTTGGCCTGGTCGCCGTGCAGGTGCGCGTCGGCGAAGTCGCCGCGCAGCGCCGTCGACACGGTGACGTCGCGGATCTCGTGCCGCGCGGTCTCCCGGTAGATCCGGACGAGGCGGTTCTCCGCCTTCCCGTACTGGTTGGCGCCCAGGACGATCGACATGTCAGCTCCCGCGGTAGGTCGAGTAGGCGTAGGGGGACAGCAGCAACGGCACGTGGTGGTGCTGCCCCGGGTCGGTGACGGTGAAGGTGACGACCACCTCGGGGTAGAACCCCTGCTGCCCGCCCGCCGCGAAGTACTCGCCCGTGGCGAACGTGAGGCGGTAGTCGCCCGCCGGCAGCTCGGCGGCGAGCTCCCGGACGCGCCCGTCGGCGTCGGTGACGGCGGAGGCGAGCTCGTGGCCGCCGGTCGTCGCGAGCCGGACCGGGACGCCGGTGGCAGGCGTTCCGCGGGACGCGTCGAGGACGTGCGTGGACAGACTCATGTGCCACTCCCCTCGACCATGCGCGCGAGGCGCAGCCGGTTGATCGCGGCCAGCTCGGCGAGCGCGACGGCCCGCTCGGTGGCGGGATCGTTGCCGAGGCGGGCCTCCAAGACGTCGAGCAGCTCCTGCGCGCCGCGGCCGGTGGCGCACACCAGGTAGACGTGCCCGAAGCGCTCCTCGTAGGCGCGGTTGCCCGCGGCGAGCGCGGCCAGGACGTCCTCGTCGCGCCCGCCACCCCGCTCTGCTCCCGGCGCGACTCCCCGCCCGCCGCCCGGTCACCGATCCGGGGGTGGCCGGAAAGGGCCTCGTCGAGGTCGGCGTCGGTGAGCGCGACCTCCGCCGTGGCCTGCAGCGAGGCGACGTCGGGGTGCGGCCGGCTCGCGGCCACCTCGCGCGCCCAGCGGGGTGCCGCGCACACGCTGCGCAGCTCCCGCTCGGCATCGGCCTGGTCGAGGGCGTTCCACTCGTCGACGGTCATCGTCCGAACGCCCTGGTCCGCGCGGTGGCGATCGGGTTGGCGGTGGCGACGAGGTCGGAGAAGCGGTGGTTGGCCACCTTCGCGATCTCGATCAGCGCCGCGGCGTGTTCCTGGGCGGGTGAGTTCGCCAGCCGCTGCCGGCCCTCGGCCAGCACCCGCTCGCGGGTGCCGGAGTCGCGCACGCACACGATCAGCGGGAACCCGAACCTCTCCCGGTAGGCGGCGGTCAGGTCCATGAGCTCGGCGTGGTCCTCGTCGGCGAGGCGGTGCAGCCCCGCGGCGGCCTGGTCGCGGGCGGAGTCCTCGCCCTCGTCGCCGTCGGCGACCGTGTCGGCCCCGAGGTCGGGGTAGGCCGTCATCAGCTCGCGCTGCTCGGCGGGCGGCGCGGAGAACAGGGCCTCCTGGAACGCGGCGCGCAGGTTCGTGGTGTCGGCGAACGGCCGCCGGTCGTACGCGCGGCCGACGATGTCCGATCGGCCCTGGAAGAGCCGCCCGAAGGTGGCGACGAACTCGTCGCGACTCATCCGGTTGACCTCCTCCAGCCGCACCGTGCCGGCGCCGGGTGCGCCCGCCACGGCCGGCCCGCGGCCGCGTCCGACGTGGTGGAACGCCACGTTGAGGACGATCGCGGTGATGCTGCCGAGCGTGATCCCGGAGCCGAAGATGATCTGCGCCCAGCCGGGCACCGCCGTCGCCACGTCCGGCTGGGCCGTGACGAACATGGCGAGCCCGACGCTGGTCCCGACGATCACGACGTTGCGGTGGTCGTGGAAGTCGACGCGGGAGAGCGTCTGGATGCCGACCACGGCGACCGTCGCGAACATGGCCAGCGCCGCGCCGCCGAGCACCGGGTGCGGGATGCCCGCGACCACCGCGCCCGCCTTCGGCAGCAACCCGAGCACGATCATGAACCCGCCTGCGGCGACCACGACCCAGCGGCTCTTGACCTGCGTGAGCCGCACCAGCCCGACGTTCTCGGCGAAGCAGGTGTAGGGGAAGGAGTTGAGGACGCCGCCGATCGTCGTGGCGAGGCCGTCGGCCCGCAGCGCGCGGGTGACGTCCTCGCGCCCGACGCGCTTGTCGACGATCTCGCCCGTGGCGAACACGTCCCCGGTGGTCTCCACCGCGGTGATGAGCATGACCACGATCATGGACACGATCGCGGCGAAGCTGAACTGCGGCCACCCGAAATGAAACGGCGTGGTAACACCGAACCAGGCCGACTCGCCCACGGAGTCGAAGTGCGCGTCGCCCAGGAGCCAGGCGACGAACGTACCGAGCACGAGCCCGATCAGCACGGCGACCGTGGCCATGAACCCCCTGAACAGCCGCTGGATCGCCACGATCACGGCGAGCGTGCCCAGCGCGTAGGCGAGGTAGCGGGCGTTGCCCGGCTGCGGGTCGGACCCGCCGCCCACGGCGTCCAGCGCGGCCACCGGGAGCAGCGCCAGGCCGATGATGAGGATGACCGATCCGGTGACGACCGGCGGGAAGAACCGGATCAGCCTGCCGAAGAACGGCGCGATCAGGAACGTCGCGAGCCCGGCCACGATCACCGCGCCGTAGATCACGAGCAGCCCGTCCGTGCCGCCGCCGGCCGCCAGCCCGATCGCGATCATGGGCGAGACCGCGGTGAACGTGACGCCCTGCAGCAACGGCAGCCGCACCCCAACCTTCCAGAACCCGGCGGCCTGGATGATCGAGGCGATCCCGCACGTGAACAGGTCGGCGTTGATCAGGTGGACGAGCTCGCGGTCGGACAGGCCGATCGCGCCGCGAGCAGGATCGGGACGATCACCGCGCCCGCGTAGAACGCGAGCACGTGCTGGAACCCGTACACGGCCAGCTTGCCGGCGGGCAGGACCTCATCGACGGGGTGGGGACGTCGCGGCATGGGGCACACCTCGCTGTGCGGCTGCGTGGACGGTTCACGATCGCTGCAAGCGACGTACCCGGGACACCCGCGGAACGCACGAACCCCGCACGGTGCAGCCGACCCGCGTTAGGAGGATCCGCCAACCCGATCGCCCGGCTGCGCGGCGAACGTGACCCACGACCCGTGAGTGGATACGAGTGCTGGAGCACTCGTATCCACTCACGACTTCCTCTGGCCGAACGGTCAGCGCACGCTGCCCGCGGGCAGCGCCTCCAGGACCAGGTCGTCGAACTTGCGGCGCACGGTCTCCATCCGCCACTTGTTGCTGAACACCGCCAGGAACGCGCCGTCGGCGCGCCGGGTGAGGACCTCGACCTCGCTCTGGCCCGCCAGCAGCCCGGCGCCTGCCTCGTCGGTGCGGCGGGTGATCGTGTAACCGAGGGGTTCGAGGGTGACCGGTGCGCGGAACTCCGTCTCCAGCCGGGAGGTCACCACCTCGAACTGCAGCGGGCCCACCGCGGCGAGCACCGGCGCCTGGTCGCCGCGCAGGTCGGAGACCAGCACCTGGATGACGCCCTCGCTGTCGAGTTGCTCGATCCCGCGCCGGAACTGCTTGAACGTGCCGGTGTCGGCCGCGCGCACCACGGCGAAGTGCTCGGGGGCGAAGCTCGGGATCGCGGGGAATGCCACCGGGTCGGCTGCGTAGAGGGTGTCGCCCGGCCGCAGCGCACCGGCGTTCACCAGACCGACGATGTCGCCGGGGAACGCCTCCTCCACCGTGGTGCGCTGCTGGCCGAACACCGCCTGCGCGTACTTCGTGGCGAACGGGCGGCCGGTGGCGGCGTGGGTGAGCACCATCCCCCGCTCGAACCGGCCCGAGCAGATCCGCACGAACGCCATCCGGTCGCGGTGGGCGCGGTCCATGCCGGCCTGCACCTTGAACACCAGCCCGGACATCGGCGCGTCGAGCGGGCGCGGGTTGCCCTCGGCGTCGTCGCGCGCCTCGGGGGCGGGCGCGAGGTCGACCAGTGCGTCGAGCAGCCGCGCGACGCCGACACCGGTGAGCGCCGCCCCGAACAGGACCGGGGTGGCGCCGCCCGCCAGGAAGTCCTTCTCCTCGAACCCGGCGCCGATCTCGGCGAGCAGCGCGATCTCGTCCTGCGCCGCCGACCAGAACTCCGGCTCCGCCGCCGCGATCTCCGCCTCGGGCACCGACTCGGCCTCGGCCCGGGTGGCGCCGCCTGCGGTGCGGGAGAACCGGGTGAACTCGCCCGTGGCCACCTCCACCAGCCCGCGCAGCTCGCCCGCGATCCCGACCGGCCAGGTGAGCGGCATCGGGCGCAGCCCGATCGTCTGCTCCACCTCGTCCAGCAGCTCCAACGCCTCACGGCCGGGCCGGTCCCACTTGTTGACGAACGTGAGCACCGGGATGCCGCGGCTGCGGCACACGTCGAACAGCTTCAACGTCTGCGGCTCGAGGCCCTTCGCGGCGTCCAGCAGCATCACCGCGGCGTCGACGGCGGCGAGCACCCGGTAGGTGTCCTCGGAGAAGTCGCCGTGGCCGGGGGTGTCGAGCAGGTTGATCACGCAGTCGCGGTAGCCGAACTGCAGCACAGCCGAGGTGATGGAGATGCCGCGCTTGCGCTCCATCTCCATCCAGTCCGACGTGACGCCGCGGCGCCCGGCCTTGCCGTGCACGGCACCGGCCGTGTCGATCACCTCGGCGTAGAGCGCGAGCGACTCGGTGAGGGTCGACTTGCCGGCATCCGGGTGGCTGATCACGGCGAACGTGCGGCGCCTGCGCGCCTGCGCCGGCACCCGGACCGGCTCTGCGAGGACCTCTGACATCAGGGGATCCAGTTTACGTGCCGCCCCGCAGCGGAGTTCGGGCGAGGCTCGCCGACACCGCCGCCCGCGCCCGGGCCACCGTCCGCCTCGACTGGCCGTACGGCGCTCCTGATCGTCGCCGCGGCTCCACCCGGACACCGCGCGCGGTGTGGCGACCAGCGCCTACCGCCGGGCCTTGCTCTCCCGGGAGGACCGCACGAGCGCGTGACCGAGGGCCACTCAGGCAGGGATAGCCATGGCCCGCGACCGGTTGAGCCTGCCGAGCAGCCCGATCGTGCGCGCCTGCTCCTCGGGCGTGCCGATGTCGGTGTAGGCGATCGACACCTCGGTCGCGCCCGCGTCGAAGTAGCGCTCGATCGCCGCCGCCACGGTCTCCTCGTCACCGATCACCGCCATCTCGTGGGCGTGGGCGAGACCCTCGCGCCGCACCGACTCCTGGGCGGCGGGCACCTCGTCGTAGAACGCCATGTGCGCCGCGGCCCGCTCGCGCACGCCCTCGACGTCGGACGTGACGACCGCGGGCACGACCATGACGATCCGCGGTGCAGGGCGACCGGCCGCCGCCGCGGCCGCCGAGATCGTCGGCACGATCGACCCGGCGAGCGTGGCCGGGCTCGCGAGGTAGGGGAACGTCCCGTCCGCCAGCTCGCCCGCCAGGCGCAGCGACTGCGTGCCGACCGACGCGAGCAGGATCGGAGGTGGGGCGGCGCCGGGGACGACGACGGGCATCGGGGCGACCGCGGTCAGCATCTCCCCCTGCAGGTCGACCGCACCCGTCTCGAGCACGGTGCGCAGCGCCGTGAGGTACTCGCGGGCGTAGCGGATGGGGCGATCCACCCGGGTCCCGTACGCCCGCTCGACGAGCGGCGGCGACCCGAGGCCGAGGCCGAGCTGGAAACGGCCGCGGCTGGCGCCTGCGCGGTGAGCCCCTGGGTGGCCACCACCAAGGGGTGGCGAGGGTAGATCGGCACCACGGCCGTGCCGACGGCGACGTCCGGCACGGCGCGACCGATGAGCGCCGCGATCGAGAGCGCGTCGACGTCGAAGAACTGGCCGACCCAGATCGCGCCGACACCGGCGTCGGCCGCCATCGACGCGACCTCGATGTAGTGATCGACGGCGTTGTCCGCCGCCGTCGGGGAAAGGGTGAGTCCAACGGTCACATCCGAAACGCTACGGACGCCTCGCGATCGTTCCCATGCCGCCGCGGCTCTGATTCATGTCCGATCGTCTACTTCTCCGCGATGGCCGGTACTGTCACGGTGTGGACGTGCTCAGCGATGCGATCGCGGTCATGCGGCTCGGCCGCCCCCACGCCTCGCGCACCCTCGCCGCCGCGCCGTGGGGCTTCCGGTTCCTCCCGTCCAGCAGCGCGGGCTTCCACGTCGTCCTGCAGGGGTCGTGCTGCGTCCTGCCACCCGACGCTCCGCCGATCCACGTGCACGCGGGCGATGTCGTCTTCCTACCCAACGGCCGCGGGCACGGGCTGTGCGACAGCCCCGACACCCCGCTGGTCGACGTGCCACCGACCGCGCTCGTCGAGTTCGGCACGCCCGCACCGCCGGAGTCACCCCTCGCCGACGCCTCCCCCGTCGGTGAGCCGGCGAGCACGGCCCTGCTGCTGTGCGGCGCCTACCAGCTCGATCGCGGGCACGCCCACCCGCTCCTGCTCGGGATGCCCGACGTCATCCATTTCCCGGCACGGGTCGGCAAACACCCGTCGCTGCGCGCCGCGGTCGACCTGCTCGGCACCGAACTGGAGGCGCGCCGCGCGGGCTCGGATGCCGTCGTCACCGCCCTGCTCGACGCCCTCCTGCTCTACATCGTGCGTGCCTGGTTCGAGTCGGCCGCATCCGCCGACGCTCCGGCCGGGTGGGCCGCCGCGATCACCGATCCCGTCGTCCACCGAGCGCTCCAGCTGATCCACGACCGACCCGCCGACCCGTGGACCGTCGAGTCGCTCGCGGCCGCCGTCGGGTTGTCCCGGGCAGCGTTCGCCCGGCGGTTCAGCGCGCTCACCGGCCGGCCGCCGCTGTCCTACCTCACCTGGTGGCGGATGGTGCTGGCCGGCCGCCTGCTCCGCTCGTCGGACGTGTCGCTGGACACCGTCGCCGATCGGGTGGGCTACTCGTCGGAGTTCGCCTTCGCGAAGCGTTCAAGCGCCACACCGGGACCGCACCGGGCAGGTACCGCCGTCAGCCGAGGCTCGTCCACGCCGCCGAAGAGTTGCTCCAGAGCACGTAGAGCGCGAACCCGCCGACGCCGAGCAGCCCGGCCACCGGCTGGGCGAGGCACACCATGCCCCAGCCGGCCAGCACGACCAGGGAGAGCAGCGTCAACGGGGCCCGCCGGACAGCCAGCCAGGCCGCGGCCCGCAGCAGTGCGGGCAGCGGGAGGTCCGGGGCCCGGGACAGGCCGGCCAGCGCGAGGAGCGCGGTCGGCACGCCGAGCAGCACCAGCACCACCAGCACGGGACCGATCACCGCGGCCCACGGCGTGGCCCAGATCGCGACGACGTCGACGGCCACGACGAGCAGCAGCGTGCACAGCAGCGCCCACACCGCCGTGGCCCGCCCGCCGTGGCGACGCACGCCCTCCCACGCGTCGCGCGGCGCGCGGGAACCCCTCGCTCCCGCGCCGCCGCGAACACGTGGAACGCGGCCGCGATCCCGGCGCCGAGCGGGAGCGCCGCGACGAGCAGCGTCGGCCACGCCGCGAGGGGGTCGGCGAGCAGCGTGCCGGCGGCGACGAGGGGCAGCGCCGCAACGCCGACGCACAACGCACCGCCCAGCCCGAGGTAGGTGACCTCGAAGATCGCCTCGAACGTCTCGGGCCGCCGCAGCGCCGCTCGCAGGCCGGTCATCCCTTGAGCCCGCTCGTGGCGATGCCCTGGATGAACTGCCGCTGCCCCAGCAGGAACACGAGCACCACCGGCAGGACCGAGATCACCGACCCGGTCATGATCATGGCGTAGGCCGCGTCGTACTGCCCCACGAACGAGCGCAGGCCCAGCTGCACCGTCCACAGCTCGTTGCTCGTGAGGTAGATGAACGGGCCCATGTAGTCGTTCCACGTCGACACGAACGTGAGCAGCCCGAGGCTCGCGATGGCCGGCCGCGACAGCGGCACCATGATTCGCCACCAGATGCGGTACTCGCTCAGCCCGTCGATGCGCGCCGCCTCGATCAGCTCGTCCGGGATCGACTGGTAGTACTGGCGCATCAGGAACACGCCGAACGCGCCGAAGGCCTGCAGCAGGATGATCGACAGGTGGGTGTCCACCAGCCCGACCTGCTCCATGATCAGGTACTGCGGGATCATGTAGGCCTGCCACGGCACCGCGATCGTCGCGAGGTAGGCGAGGAAGAGCCAGTCCCGGCCGGGGAAACGCAGCTTCGAGAAGCCGTACGCGGCGAAGCTCCCGGTGAGCACCTGCAGGAACGAGATGGTGACCGCGAGGAACGCCGAGTTGCGCAGGTAGGCGAGCATCGGGATCTGGGTCCAGATGTCGGCGTAGTTGGACCACACGAACTCCCGCGGGACCCACTGCGTCGGCACCGTGAAGACCTGGTTGTCGTGCTTGAGCGACGAGGAGATCATCCACACGAACGGCACCAGCACGAGCAGGCACAGGGCGACGAGCAGGACGGAGAGGGCCACCTTCCGCACACCCATCAGTCCTCCCGCCGCCGCTGGAGCAGGAACTGGACGACCGTGAACCCGGCGACCAGCAGGAAGAGCACGAGCGAGATCGCCGAGGCGAGCCCGAACCGCCCCTCCCGGATACCCTCCTCGTAGATGAGCTGGGAGAGCACCTTCGTCGCCCGTCCGGGCCCGCCGTCGGTCATCACGACGATGAGGTCGAAGACCTTGAAGCTCGCGACGGTGCACATGATCAGCACGAAGAAGGTGGTCGGCCGCAGCCCCGGCAGCGTGACGTTGCGGAACCGCTGCCACGCGTTCGCGCCGTCCACCCGGGCGGCCTCGTACAGCTCCGTCGGGATCGTCTGCAGCCCGGCGAGGAAGAGCACCATGTAGTAGCCCATGTCCCGCCACACGCTCGCGACGATCACCGCGGGCATCGCCCACGCCGTGCTCGACGTCCAGCCCGGTGGGTCACTCACCCCGACGAACTGCAGGAACTGGTTCACCGGACCCGACGCGGGGTTGAACAGCATGTTCCACACCACCGCGACCGCCACCAGCGACGTCACGTACGGCAGGAAGAACGCGGTGCGGAAGAAGCCGAGGCCGGCGAGCGTGCGGTTGAGCAGGAGCGCGAGGCCGAGCGACACCGCCATGGTGAGCGGGATGTGCCCGGCCGCGTAGTAGGTGGTGTTCCAGAGCGCGATCCAGAACGTCGAGTTCCGCAACATCCGCTCGAAGTTCTCGAACCCGACCCATTCCGGGTCGCCCCACGGGCTCCATTCCATGAAGGACAGCGCGAGCCCGAACACCATCGGGACGAGCGTGAGCAGGGCGAACCCGAGGAAGTTGGGCAGGATGAAGCTCCACCCGACCAGCGCCGGGCGGAGCGAGCGACGTCGTCGCGTGGGGGCCGGGGGCTCCGGCGGACGTCGCTTCCGCAGGGCCGGTGCAGTGCTGACCAAGGGTTAGAGGACCTCGTTCTTCACGCGGTCGCCTGCGTCCCTGATCCCGTCGGCGATCGACTTCTGGCCCGCCATGATCAGCTCGTGTTCCTCCTCGAGGATCGTGTCGATGTCGCTGGTCACCTCGCTGACCGGCATCTCGAGGACGACCTCCTTGTCCTCGGTGAAGGTCGCCTTCGACAGCTCGTCGGTGGGCAGCGCCGTGAACGCGGCCGTGACCGCGTCGGAGCCGTACGCGGGCACGACGCCGATCCCGGCGAGCACCTCGGCGCCCTCCCCGCCGGTCGCGAACCGGATGAACTCCTTCGCCGCGTCGACGTGCTCCGCGTTCTCGTTGACCGCGAACGCCGTGGGCGAGCCGAAGGTGGCCGTCTCGCCGCCGGCGTTGATCTGCGGCATGGGCGCCATGCCCCACTCGACCGAGCTCGTGCCGCCCTCGATCGCGGCCTTGATGCCCGCGATGTACCAGGTGCCCATCGGCATCATCGCGGTCTGCCCGGTCTCGAACATCGAGCGATAGTTGATCTTCTGCGTGTTCGCCGTCCCGAAGTCGAGAGCGGCCCCGGAGTTCTGCAGGTCCAGCGCGAGCGCGTACTGGTCGGCGAAGAACCCGTAGTCACCGCTGAGCTGGTCACCACCGGTCTGCGCCGCCGCGACCGCCTGCACGACCGAGCGCCAGATGTGGTGGTAGGTGCCGTAGACCTTCTGGCCGTCGGCGGTGGTGCCGCTCGTCAGCTTCTTCGCCAGCTCGCTGTACTCGGCCCAGGTGATGTGGTCCGGGTAGGGCAAGCCGGCCGCGTCGAACAGCGCCTTGTTGTAGTACAGGACCCAGAAGTCCTGGCGGTAGGGCACCGCGGCGTACTTTCCCCCGATGTCGAACGGCTCCAACCCGGCGATCTTGTCGGTCGGCAGCTCGGCGACGAAGTCGGTGAGGTCGAGCAGCTGGCCGCGGTTGGCGTAGCGGGCGTAGTCGGTGACGTTCTTCATCGTGAGGACGTCGGTCGTGTCCCCACCCGCGAGCATCGTCGCGACCTTCTCCGGGTAGTCGTCGGCGAGGATCTCCACCGGCTGGATCGTGACGTTCGGGTGGGCCGCCTCGAACGCGTCGAACAGGGCGTTGAACTCCGGGGTCTTGTCCAGGTTCCACGCCGACACGGTGAGGGTCACCGGAGCGGACGGATCCGCGGGACCGGAGCCGGACGACGAACAACCGGCGAGCACGATCGCGCTCGCGGCCGCGATCGCGGCGAGGGCCGATGGGTAGCGCTTCATTGCGTCTCCTCGGGTCGGGAGGCGGGGCGGGGGTCTCGGGGAGCGGACGAGCGATCAAGATCCGTGGCACACCTCCGGCAGGTCGGCCCGGGTCGTGACACCGTCCGCCCAGGTGACGACGGCGTGGTCAGCCGCGATCACCACGGCGGGTGGCTCGGTGGGCGGTGCGCCGGACAGCAGGACACCGGCCGCGTACCACCGCCCCTCCTGAACAAGCCCCGCGCTCACGCGCCACGGGATCTCCGTGGTCGCCGACAGCGGCGTCGCGTCGGGAACCGTGACGGCCCCGGATTCCGGGAGCCCGCCAAGGTCGACGACGAGCGAAGTCGCGCCACCGGGTGCGACGGGCCAGCCCGTCACCCGCAACGGGCCGGTGAACCCCTCCTCGACCCGGACGAGCCGCACTTCCCACGGGCCGCGCACGATCGAGCCGACGAGGACGTCCGGCCCGGTCGTGACCTCGCCCGACCGGCCCGAGCCGTGGTCGGGCTGTCCGGCGGTGGGCACCACCCAGTGCGCGCGCCCGATCGAGAAGCCGTGGCAGGCGTCCCCGGCCACGCCGAGCGCGAGCGTGCGGAACCCGGCGCGGTGCGAGGCACGGCCCTGCGCGTCGAGCAGGCTCACACCGGCGTCGATCGGCTCCTCCCAGCCCGGCGCCGACAGCACCGGGCTCGTCGCGGTGGAGTAGCCCAGGCGCGCGTAGAGCGGCGAGTCGGTGACGAACTCACCCTCCCGCCCGTGGTCGGTGCCGTGGTTGACCACGCGCACGATGCCGTCCGACCGCGTCCCGGACACCAGCCATCCCGGAGCGGGCAGGGCCATCGCGACGTCGCCGCGCTCGACCGGGAGCGGCTGCTCGTCCGCCCTCCACACCGGGTGGTCGGCGGGCAGCGCGAGCCCGGCCATCCCCTTGAACGCCCAGTACGGCGAACCGGGGCCCGAGTAGCGCTGGGCGATGGGGCGCCACGCGCCGTG
Source organism: Pseudonocardia sp. CNS-004 (assembly GCA_001942185.1). Taxonomy (GTDB): domain Bacteria; phylum Actinomycetota; class Actinomycetes; order Mycobacteriales; family Pseudonocardiaceae; genus Pseudonocardia. Next base: position 71,913 of record MKJV01000145.1, on the reverse strand, counting down.
CCAGCCCAGCGGGAGCAGACCTTGCTCGTCCGGCACGCCACGGGCAAGGAAGTGGCGAAGGACGCCGCTCGCCGCGCGGCGCAGCTCGCCCGGCGTGAGCGCCGTGCTGCCGGCGATCGCGCCCGCCCAGAACGGCGCGGCGGCCGCGAAGCGGTAGGTGAGGCTGCGGCCCTGGACCAGCGGCCCGCCGTCGGCCCCGACGAGCGCCGCGGCCTGCGGAAGGAAGGCGTCCAGCCGCGCGAGGTAGCGCTCCCGCAGCTCCTCGGCACGCTCGTCCCCCGCGGCCATGTCCAGCCAGATCGCCGGATAGAAGTGCAGCGCCCAGCCCGCGTAGTGGTCGAACGACCGCTCCGGGCCGTCGGCGAACCAGCCGTCGGCCCGGACGAAACTCTCGTGCACCGCGAGGTCGTGGTCGAGGTCCGCCTTGCTCCACGGGCCGCCGACGCTGCGCAGGAAGGTCTGCGTGACGATGCGGAACCACACCCAGTTGATCGGCGGGATGCGCGCGCCGACCAGCTCGGCCAGGTAGTCGACCAGCCGGGCCCGGGTCCGCTCGTCGAGCCGGTCCCAGATCCGCGACCTGGTCAGGTGCAGCCCGAGCGCGAGGCCGCCGCCTCGACCTTGGCCTGGTCGTGCTCGCCGGGCCGCACCCAGCGCCCCGGGTTGCGGGGGTCGACGCCGGCCACGATCCCCTCGGCGTACCACGCGGCGAGCTCGGCGCTCGCCGCGTCGTCGGTGCCGGCGATGCGGAAGGCGGCGCCCATGAAGCTGCGCGCGAAGCCTTCGAGGCCGTCGACGCGCGTGCCGTAGCCGCCGGGTTCGCCGGGCGGCGTGATCGTCGCGTGGTCCGCGCTCGCCCAGGGCCGCAGCGCGGTGAGCAGGCGGTCGGCCGTCGCCAGCCAGTCGGCTCGGTCCAACCCGGTGTGGGGCGCGAGCATCACGCGGCCACCCCCAGGTCGGCCACGGTCACGCGGGAGGTGAGCGGCTCGCCCTTCACCCACCGCTCCAGCTCGTCGAGCGCGGCGTCGGTGAGCCGCAGCGTCTCGCTCCCGAGCGAGCCGGAGACGTGCGGGGTGATCGACACGTTGGGGAGGTCGTAGAGCGGGGAGTCCTCGGGGAGCGGCTCGGGCTCGGTCACGTCGAGGATCGCGTCCAGCCGCCCGCCCGCGCACTCGCGGGTGAGCGCGTCGGTGTCGACGAGGGCGCCCCGCGCGGTGTTGACGACGGTCGCGCCGTCGCGGAGCAGGGCGAGCTCGCGCGCACCGATCATCCCGATCGTCTCCGGCAGCAGCGGCGCGTGCAGGCTCAGCACGTCGACCGAGGCCAGCACCTCGTCGAGGCCCGTCAGCCGCGCACCGGCGCGGGCGACGACGTCGGGGTCGGCGTAGGGGTCGTGGACGAGCACCTCGGCGGTGTCGAGCTGCTGCAGCCGGGCGACCACCCGGCGGCCGATGCGGGAGAACCCGACGATGCCGATCCGCCGCCCGTGGTTGCTGTAGCGGCCGGAGTGGAGCTGGGCCCGCCACCCGTTGCGGTACTCCCGCGGGACCCGCGCGAGGTACTGGGCCCGCTTGCCGGCCAGGACGATCTGGGCGTGGGCGAACTCGGCCACCGGGATGGCGTTGGCCTCCGCAGCGAGGTGATGACGATGCCCCGCTCCCAGAACTCGTCGGTCACGAGCGGACGGACCGTGCCCGCCGCGTGGAACACGGCGCGCAGCTTCGGCATCCGGTCGAGCCGTTCCCCGGTGAGGGTGGGAGCGCCCCACGAGGTCACGAGCACCTCGACGCCGGCCAGCCGGTCATCGGGCGCGGGGCCGTCGAGGTCGACCGCCGCGGGCTCGTCGAGCCGGCACAGTTCGCCGAGCCGGGCGATGCGCTGGGCGTCGAACTGCGTGGCGAAGGTGTCCGGCCACATCGCGACGAGTGCGGACGGCCGCTGCGGCTCGCTCAAAGAACGTCTCCTCGTCGTCGTGCGGCCGCGTTGCGCCGTCGGTGGCGTGGACCCTACGATCCCGGCGATCACAGTCAAGCGAATCGAACAGAAACGAACATGGTCGATCACAGTCGATCGAGCGCCCAGTGCCTGATCCCGCCCGGGGTGCTCGTCGACACCTGGCGGGACGCTCCCCCGGCGAACCCGCACGCGCTCTTCCCCGCGGCCCGCGACCGGGTGCCCGACCGGTTCGTGGCGGTGCTGGACGCCGCCGTGGCGGCGGACCGGTGCACCGGCTGGCCGCCCGCGCTCCTACGCGACTACGCCGCCTATCCGCTGCGCGGCGAGCGCACGGCGTACGAGGAGGTCGTGCGGGGCCGGCTCGGGCGCATCGCGCGCGCCACCGCCCTCGCCGCGGTCGCCCCCGCGAGCGGCGCCCTCGACGACGTCGCCGACGGGGCGTGGATCGTGGCCGAGCAGAGCACGTGGTGCTGGCCCGCGCACGACGACGCGTTCGCCCGCACCGGCGGAGTCGTCCCCGACCTGCACCGGCCCTACCTCGACCTCGGTGCCGGGGAGACCGCCGCCACCCTCGCCGTCGCCGCGCTCGTGCTCGGCGAGGAGCTCGACGCCGCCTACCCCGGCCTGCTCACGCGGGTGGCCGCCGAAGTGCGCCACCGCGTGCTCGACCCGTTCCACGCCCGCCGCGACTGGCACTGGGTCGGCAGCGTCCACAACTGGAACCCGTGGATCCACGGCAACCTGATCGTCGCCGCCCTCGCCTTCGACCCGCCCGAGCGGCGTCCGGAGACGCTCCGGCTGTGCGTCGAGGGCATCGACCGCTACCTCGCGGCGCTCCCCGCGGACGGCGGGATCGACGAGGGCGGGGGCTACTGGTGGCACGGCGCCTGCCGCGCGCTGGAGGCGCTCGACGTGCTCGACCGGATCTCGGGGAGCGGGCTGTTCGACCTCGTCGCGGTGGACGGCCTGCTCGCCTTCCCGCACCGCATGCAGATCTCGACGCACTGGCACCTGGCGTTCTCCGACGCCGAGCCCCGCCCCCGGGACGAGCAGCCGTGGTTCCGCCTGCGGCGCTGGGGCGAGCGCCGAGGGCTCCCCGACGCGTCGCCCACGCCACGGCGCAGCACGACCCCGCCGCGCGATCCCCCTCGCCTGCGGCGCGGCGCGGCTGGTGGACGCGCTCCTCGACGGCGAGCCTGCCCCGGCAGGTGCCCTGCCCCTCCCCCGGTCCGTCGAGCTGGGATCGATCGGCGTCGCGGCGGCGCGGGAACGCGCGGGCACCGCCGAGGGGCTCTTCGTCGCGGTGAAGGCCGGGCACAACGGCCAGCACCACAACCACCTCGACCTCGGCGCCGTCGAGATCGCGGTCGACGGCGTCCCGGCCGTCGTCGACCCCGGCCGGCCCACCTACGACGGGCGGACCTTCTCCCCGCGCCGCTACGAGCTGTGGCCGATGCGCAGCGAGTGGCACTCGACGCTGCGCCCGCGCGGGCTGGACCAGGAGCCCGGACAGCAGTGGACGGCGACGCTCGACGGGGGCGATGACGGGTCGCACGCCGCGTGGCGGATCGACCTGAGCGACGCATACCCGCTCACCGAGGTCGAGCGGCTCACGCGCGAGGTCTCGCTGGACCGGACGACGGCGACCGTCACCGTCCGGGACCGCTGGCGGCTGGACGGCGGGCGGGAGACCTCATCCGTGCTGGTCCTGCACGGCGAGGTGACCGCCGAGCCGGGCGCGCTCGTCGTCCGGCCTCCGGGCGCGCGGGCCCTGCGCGTGCGGCACGACGCCGACCGGCTGGAGATCATCGAACGCGCGCTCGACGACCCGATGCTCGTCGCGGCGTGGGGCGCCCGCCTCACCCGCGTGGAGCTCGTCGCGGCCGCCGACCGGGACGGCCTCGACCTGCAGGTTCAGGTGGTGGCATGAGCGACGGACCGGCCGCCCCGATGTTCGCCATCGCCCGGCGGGAACGCATCATCGAGGAGCTGCGCCGCACCGGTTCCGTCACGGTGCGCGAGCTCGCCGCGCAGCTGGGCGTCACCGAGATCACGGTCCGCCGCGACATCACCGCGCTCTCCGACCGGGGCCTCGTCACGCGCGTGCACGGCGGCGCGACGCTGCGCAGCGCGCTCGACACGAGCGTCGCCCGCACGTCCGACGTGCTCGGCCCGGCGCTGTACCGGATCGGGATGGTGGTGCCCTCCCTCAGCTACTACTGGCCGCAGATCGTCAACGGGGCGCGCGCCGCGGCAGCACAGGGGCGCGTCCAGCTCGTGCTTCGCGGCGCGTCGTACGACCCGGCCGACCAGCGCAGGCAGATCGCCGCCCTCCTCGACTCGGGCGTGCACGGCCTGCTCGCCGCGCCCGAGGTGAGCGGCAGCGACGGCCTCGCGATCCTCACCTGGCTCGACTCGCTGGACGTGCCGGTCGTGCTCGTCGAGCGCCGCGCCCCGCACTCCGCGGCCCTGCGCAGGCTCGAGTGGGTGAGCACCGATCACGACTTCGGCGCGAAGATGGCCGTCACGCACCTGTACGAGCAGGGCCACCGGCGGATCGGCCTCGCGATCGCGCGCGACTCCCCCACCGCGCCGCAGCTGCGACGTGGTTGGGAGCAGGCGCTCGCCGAGCTCGGCCTCGACACCGAGGTCGTCGCCGCCACGCTCACCGACGTCGAGGGCACCGAGCGCGACGAGCGCTTCGGGGAGATCGTCGCGGCGTGCCGGGACACCGGGACGACCGCGCTCATCGTGCACGCCGACCCGCAGGCGATCCTGCTCGAGCACTACTGCACCGACCGCGGGATCGACATCCCGGGCGACCTCGCGATCGTCGCCTACGACGACGAGGTCGCCGAGAACGGCACCCCGCCCATCAGCGCGCTGCGCCCGGCGAAGGAGCACATCGGCCGGCTCGCGCTCGAGACCCTGACCACCCGGCTGCGGGAGGGGGACCGGCCGATCCAGCGCACCGTCGTGCTGCCGGAGCTCAACGTCCGCGAGTCGTCGGCGGCGCGGCTGGGCGGGTGAGCGGGCGGCGCAGCAGCACCGGGGCGGCGAGGGCGAGGACGACCGCGAGCGCGGCCGCCACCCACGCCGCCAGCTGCATGCCGGAGGCGAACGCGCGGGTCGCGGCGTCGACCAGCCCCGCACCGGCCGCAGGCGGTAGCGCGGACGCGGCGGAGTGGGCACCGGCGAGTGTGTCGGCGGCCGCGGCGGCGTCGTGCGGGGCGAGCCCGGCCGGGATGCGCTCGGCCATCGCCCCGCGGTAGACCACGACGCCGATGCTGCCCAGCAGGGCGATGCCCAGGGCGTTGCCCAGCTCGTTGCCGGTCTCGGAGATCGCCGAGGCCGCACCGGCCCGCTCCGGCGGGGCGGAGCCGATGATCAGGTCGACGCTCAGCGTGGACGCCGGAGCGGCCCCGATCCCGAGGACCACCGTGCCCGCGATGAGCAGGGCGAGGTCGGGCTCGGCCCCGACCCGGGCGATCACGACCAGCCCGGCCGCCGCGACCGCGAGTCCACCGCTCACCAGCCGCGGCGCAGGCACCCGGCGCACCAGCACCGGCGTCAGCAACGACCCGGCGATGATGCCCGCCGTCGACGGGATCAGCCACAGACCCGCAGCCAGCGGGCTCAGGCCGATCACGAGTTGCAGGTACTGGGCCACGAACAGGAAGGTCCCCGCGAGCGTCACCCCGAGCAGGACGTTGACCACGACCGACGTGCTGAACGCGGCGGAGCCGAACAGCCCCAGGTCGAGCAGGGGGTCCGCGATCCGCCGCTGCCTGCGGACGAACACCGCGCCGATCGCGACCCCCGCGGCCGGCACCAGCAGCGCGACGGGGTCGGCGCCGTCCTCGGCGATCCGCTTGACGCCGTAGACCACGGCGAGCAGCGCGAGCACGGACAGGGCGGCGCCCGGGACGTCGAACCGGCCGGGCGCGGGGTTTCGCACCTCGGGCAGCAGCCGTGGCCCCACCACCAGCAGGGCCGCCATGACCGGAAGGTTCAGCAGGAACACCGAGCCCCACCAGAAGTGCTGCAGCAGGATGCCGGCGACGAGCGGCCCGATGACGGTGCCCGCGGAGAAGGTCGTGACCCACAGCCCTATCGCGAACGTCCGCTGCGCCGGGTCGGCGAACAGGCTGCGCAGCAACGACAACGTGGACGGCATCAGCGTGGCGCCCGCGATCCCGAGCAGCGCCCTGGCCAGGATCAGCAGCTCGGCGGTCGGGGCGAACGCGGCGAGCAGGCTCGCCGCCCCGAACGCCGCGGCCCCGGTGAGCAGCAGCTTCCTGCGGCCGATGCGGTCGCCGAGCGTGCCCATGGTGACGAGCGAGCCTGCGATGAGGAACCCGTAGACGTCGGTGATCCACAGCAGTTGGGTGCTGCTCGGTCGCAGGGCCGCGCTCAGCGCGGGGGTCGCGAGGATGAGGACGACGAGGTCCATCGCGACGATCAGGGTGGGCAGTACGAGCACGCCGAGCGCCGTCCACTCGCGGCGCCCGGCGCGCACCGGGTCGGTGGTCGTCATGGTTCCCCCTTTTTCATTACGTAGCGGAACGTAACAGAAGGCTAGGCTGACGGCCATGCCCACCGGCCGCCCGAGGGATCCCCAGATCGACGCCACCGTCCTGGAGGCCGCGCTGGCCGTGCTCGACGAGTCCGGCTACGGGCGCCTCACCATCGAGGAGGTGGCGCGCCGCGCCGCGGCCACCAAACCCGCGATCTACCGGCGCTGGCCGACCCGCCAGCACCTCGCGCTCGCCGCACTGGCATCCCGCCTCGGCGAGTCACCGGTCCCCGACACCGGATGCACGCTCTGCGACCTCGGCGAGGGCATCGGGGTCTTCCTCACCGCGTTCCGCCGCATCCGGCCCGGCGTGCTCGCCGCACTGTTCGCCGACTGCGCCGCCGTCCCCGACCTGCGGGACGCGTTCCTCACCACCCTGTTCGACCCACCGCGCGCCGCCGTCGGGCAGATGCTGGAACGCGCGGTGGCCCGCGGCGACCTGCGCGCCGACGTCGACCGCGGGCTCGTACTGGACATGCTGTCCTCGGTGGTGCACTACCGGGCGCTGTTCGGGCACGCACCCACCACCGACCGCGAGGTGGAGCAGGCGGTCGAGGTCCTGCTGTCCGGGATCGCCGAGGACTACCCGCGCCTGGTGGCCCACAGCCGGGCCCGTACCGAGGCGCACCACGCCCACGCGTGAGGAACCGCTGATCACAATCGCGTGGCCGTGGCGGCGGGGGCCTTGACAGCGTTTACCGCGACTGTTGCGATCTAGCCCACCCGGATGGGTGAGTGGTCCGTACACATGGCGGTGGTCAGCGACCACCCCCGACGCGCAAGGAGGCGCGGTGGCCACGAGTGACGGCCCGGAGCAGAGCCAGACCACGCTTCCGAGCAAGTACCTGCCACCTGTCGAGTTCAGGGACCTCCCGGAACCGGTGCCGCTACGGAAGGTGACCGGGGCCAGTGTGATCATCCTGGCCACCGCGATCGGATCCGGGGAGATCGTCCTCTGGCCCTACATCACCTCCCAGATCGGGTTCATCTTCTTGTGGGCCGCGGTCGTCGGGTTCGCGATCCAGTTCTTCCTCAACATGGAGATCGAGCGCTACACGCTCGCCACCGGAGAGTCGGCGGTCACCGGCTTCGCCCGGTTCTGGAAGCCGTGGTGGTGGCTGTTCATCATCTTCGCGCTCTGCCAGAACTTCTGGCCCGGCTGGGCGACCGGCGCATCCACCGCCCTGTCGTTCGCGCTCGGAATGGGCGAGGGCGCACCGATCGTTCCGATCACCATTGCGGCACTCGTCGCCATCGGCATCACGCTCACCCTGTCCCCCGTCGTCTACCAGACCGTCGAGAAGATCCAGTTCGTGCTCGTCGCGCTCATCATGCTGTTCGTCGTCGTCGCGATCCCGGTGGCCACGACGGGCGAGGCATGGGGTGCGCTCTTCACCGAGGGCGTCGGCCAGGCCACCTTCCCGATCGGACACGAGAACCTGGACATCGCGCTGCTCCTCGGCGCGCTGGCGTTCGCAGGCGCCGGCGGCGCCAACAACCTCGTGCAGACAACTACATCCGGGACAAGGGCATGGGGATGGGCAGGCACATGCCCAAGATCGTCTCCCCCATCACCGGACACGAGGAGGCGAAGCCCTCCCTCGGGTACATGTTCCGCACCGACCCCGAGAACATGCGGCGGTGGCAGGCTGGTGGAGGGTCGCCAACTGGGAGCAGTTCATCACCTTCTTCCTCGTCGGGGTCATCTCGCTCGTCATCCTGGCGGTGCTGGCGTACTCGACGCTCCCGGTCGGCCAGGTGGAGGAGCAGAACCTTGCGTTCCTGCGTCTCGAAGGGCAGGCCCTGCAGGAAACCGTGGCGCCGTGGTTCGGCACCGCCTTCTGGTTCACCGCGGTCATCACCCTGTTCTCGACCAACCTCGGGATCCTCGACTACACCAGCCGCCTGATCGCCGACCAGCTCAAGATCAACGCGTTGAAGGACAGCCAGACCTGGACCGAGAGCAGGATCTACGTCACGACCGTCTGGCTCATGATCATCGTGGGCTCGCTGATCCTGCTCTCGGGGGTCAGCCAGCCCTTCGTGCTGCTCGTGATCTCGTCCTCCATCGCGGGCGTGCAGATGTTCATCTACTCCGGGCTGCTGATCCAGCTCAACCGGAAGGCACTGCCGAAGGAACTGCAGATCGGCGGCGTGCGGCTGGCGGTGCTGGCCGTCTCGTTCCTCTTCTTCGGCTTCCTGTCGGTGCTGCTCGTCCTCGACAACCTCGGCGGCTGATCCGTTGCTCAAACGGCTGTGGCTGCGCGTACTCGTGGCGCTGCTGATCTGGATGGCGCTGCTCGCCCTCATGTGGGCGGTCGGCATCCTCGGCTGACCCGGTTCGCCGGATCATTTCTCAGCGTCGGTTCAGTGACCCGGTCGCAGTGGTGGGTCGACCGCCCCCCGCACTGACCGGAAGGCCACATGCCGTCCCTGCAGGACCGCTTCGACCCGCGCCGCAACGGCTTCGACGCCCTGCGGCTGCTGTTCGCGCTGCTCGTGGCCGTCGACCACGGGGTCTCCGCCTACTCGGGGGCCCACCTGCAGGTGGGCCGCACCGGGATCGGCGACTTCGCCCTCGACGGGTTCTTCGTCCTCAGCGGTTTCCTGGTCACGCGCAGCTGGATGCAGCTCGACTCGTTCCCGCGGTTCGCGTGGCACCGGTTCCTGCGGATCATGCCCGGGTTCTGGGTGTGTCTCGTCGTGGTCGCCTTCGTCGTGGCGCCGCTCGCCGCGGCACTGCAGGGCATGTCGCCGCTGCAGGCGTTCACCGGCACCCCGTCGGCCTGGGACTACGTGGTCCAGAACGCGGGCCTGCTGATCGTCCACTTCGACATCGCCGGCATCCTCGCCGACCTGCCGAAACAGGACAGCTTCAACGGGTCGGTGTGGACGCTCGCGTTCGAGGCGTTCTGCTACGCGATCGTCGGCGTGGCCGGCGCACTCGGCCTGCTGCGCCGCCGCCCGGCGCTCGTCCCGGTGGCCGCCGCCGTGCTCGTCGCGCTCACGGTGCTGCAGGAGGCCGGGCTGCCGGTGCTGCTCAACGACCGCGTGCTCCGCCTCGTGCTGATGTTCCTGCTCGGCGCCACCGCCTACCTGTACGCCGACCGCGTGCCCCTGCGCGGCGATCTCGCGGCGCTCGCCGCGGCCCTGTTCCTCGTGAGCCCGCTGCTCTTCGCCGACTACCGGGTGCTCGGCGCGGTGCCGCTCACCTACCTGTGCCTGTGGGCCGCCACGAGCTTCTCGTGGCGCACCCGCGCGGACCTCTCGTACGGCTTCTACATCTACCACTGGCCGCTGCAGCAGCTCCTGGTGCTCACGGCGCTGGGCTCGGCGCCGGTCGCGGTGTTCGTGACCGTGTCGATCGCGCTCGCCGTGCTGCCCGCCGCCGCGTCCTGGTACCTCGTGGAACGACCGGCGATGCGGCACCGGGACAGCCCGTTGCCCGACCGCCTCGCCGAACGCCTGGTGGCGCCGTTCGCCCCCGCCCTGCACGGGACCCGCCCCCGGCGGCCGTGAGTGGGTACGAGTGCTCCGGCACCCGTATCCACTCACGAGCCCCTATCGGCCCGCGCCCGCGTCCACCCAGGTGCCGCCGCGGCGCTCGATCTCCGGCAGCGCCGCCCGCGCCTCCGCGACGAGCTCGGAGACGAACACGAGCACGACGTCCGGCTCGGCCGCCACCAGGTCCTCGGGCGTGACGATCGGGATGTCGGTGCCGGGCATCCGCCGGTCCTGCTTGCCCGGTGACGCGTCGGCGACCCCACGCAGCAAGCCGGCGTCCAGGTCGGCGAGGCGCAGCAGCGACACCGCGCGCGACGCCGCGGCGTACCCGTACACCCGCCGGCCCGCGTCCCGCTGCGCCACCAGCATCTCCCGCAGCGAACCCGCCGTGCGCTGCACGGACTGCTGGAGGGCGGCGACCTTGCCGGAGCGGAGCATGCCCGCGGCGAGCTCCGGCGTCACCACGGCGTCGACCGCCGCCGTGTCGACCGCGGGCGACTCGGACGTGCGGCCCGCGACGAGCGCCACCGTGCCGCCGTAGAGCGGGAAGCGGCGGGCCGTGGTGACGGTGAACCCCGCACGCCCCAGCATCCCGATCATGGCGGGCGTCGAGTAGTAGGCGTAGTGGCCCAGCCGCAGCGCGTTCCACTGCGCACCGGACACGATGGCGTGCAGCGAGTGGAACTGCACGACGAGCCGCCCGCCCGGCCCCACCGCCGCCGTGCGCTCGGCGAGCGCCGCGTGCTGGTCGGACTCGTGCATCACCCCGAAGCAGCCGTCGACGACCAGGTCGGCTCCCGCCCCGTCGCCGGAACCGAGCGGCACCGCGGTGAAGCCGTGCCCGGCGAGCAGGTCCAGCCACGTGCCGCCGTGGGGGCTGGGGAACTCGGCCGCCGTGCCGGTGGACGGGAACGCGCCCGCCGCGGCGAGCTCGCGCACGGCGTCGGCCCGCTGGGTGGTGAGCGCGGCCGGCTCGGCGCCCACCACCTCCTCCGGCACGTCGGCGTCGTCGGCGAGCTGGGCGAGCCCGCAGCTCGCACACAGCCACATGCGCAGCGGGAAGAGCTCGTCCGGCCCGGGATCGTCGATCTTGGGGAACAGCTCGGAGGACGGTTGTGCGCCGAGGTCGAGGACGATGTCCCCGTCGGCGCGATGGCAGGAACGGCAGGTGGTGCTGACGGTCACCATCGGTCTCCCGGATCGGTCCGGCGCTCGTACGGCACGGCTGTAAGGTCGGCCCGCAGGCCCGGGACGTCACCCAGGTACATCGAACCGAGACACGAGCACCGACGATGGAGGCACCATGCACGTCCGCGAGACCGGGATCGCCGGCCTCCTGGTGTTCGAGCCGTCGCCGCACCGCGACGCACGCGGCTGGTTCAGCCGCACCTTCGACGCCGACGTGGCGCGCGGTGCTGGCGTGGACCCACACGCGTTCCTGCAGGACTCCCAGTCGCGCACGGTACGCGCAGGGCTGCGCGGACTCCACGGCCGGGTCGGGCGCGGCGAGTCGAAGCTGGTGCGCTGCGCGCGGGGAGCCATCTTCGACGTGGTGGTGGACGCGCGGCCGGGCTCGCCGACCTTCGGGCGCGTCGAGACGTTCCGGCTCGACGACGAGAACATGACCAGCATCTACATCCCCCGCGGGTGCCTGCACGGCTTCCAGGCGCTCGCCGAGGCCGACACCTGCTACCGGATTGACGCCCCGCACGACCCGGCCGAGGACGTCACCGTCCGCTACGACGACCCCGATCTCGCCGTCGGCTGGCCGCTGCCCGTCTCGGTGATGAGCGACAAGGACCGCGCCGGGCAGCCGTGGGCGGACCTCACCCGCCGGCTGGGCGCTGCCGTCGGGGGCTGATCAGGCCCGCTCGCCGGTGAGGCGGCGGTAGCGGCACGTTCACGTGGCCGTGTCGCCGATGCGGACGATGGCGGCGGCCTGCACCGCCACCGCGACGAGCAGCAGGCGATGGCGGCGGCGTACCCGCCGCTCAGGTCGATCAGGAGGCCCATGACGAAGGGGCCGATGCCGGCCGCGGTGTAGCCCACGCCCAGCGCCATGCCGCTGGTCGCGGCGCTCGCCGCGGCGTCGGGGGTGCGCCACGCAACGGCGGAGAGCCCCAGCGGGAAACCCGCACCGGACCCGATGCCCACGAGCACCGCCCACGGCCACGGCCCGACGACGGGCGGCAGCGGCGCGATCAGCAGGCCCGCCGTGCCGACCGCGATGCAGGCGAGCGCCGCGCCCGACCACAACCGCCACCGGCCGCTGCGCTCGGCGAGCGCCGGGATGACGAGCGCGCCGGGCACCTGGGCCGCGGCCCACACCGCGAGCACCACGCCCGCGTCGCCCGGGCTCCACCCGCGGCTCGTGACGTAGGGCGCGAGCCACGTCATCCAGCCGTACACGAGCAGCGACGCCGCGGACTGGTGGGCGGCGGCGAGCCGCGCGAAACGGTCCCGCCACGGGAGGCCGGTGCGCGGGGCGGCCGCCGGCTTCCCGACCCGCCACGCCACCGGGGCCCACGCGCCGGCGGCGAGCACCGCGGGCACCGCCCACACGGCCAGCGCGAGCGACCACCCGCCCGCGCCCACGGCGAGCGGGACGGCCACCGCGCTCGCGATCGTGGACGGGATCATCATCGCGACCACGTACCCACCGGTGACGCGCCCGCGTGGGCCGCGAGGTGCTCCTTCACCACCCCGGTGAGCAGCACGCCCGCCACCCCGATGCCGAACCCGGCCAGCAGGCTGCCCCCGACCAGCGGAACCGAGCACGCCCGCCACCCGATGCCGAACCCGGCCAGCCAGGCTGCCCCCGACCAGCGGAACCGCCGCCGGGACACCCCGCACGAGGCTGCCGAGAGCGACCAGCCCGACCGCCCCGACCAGCGCCCGCTCCGGCCCTCCCCGGCGGGCGGCCGCCGGCCCGGCCAGCGAGCCGACCGCCATCATCAGCACGGCCCCGGTCTGGACGAATCCGGCGGCCGCAGCCGTGAATCCCAGGTCGACCCGGATGGTCCCGATGAGCGGCGGGTACGCCGCGAGCGCGGTGCGCAGGTTCAGCGCGAGCGCCAGCAACCCGACCAGCACCACCCCCGGACGTATCCGTACAGAGGTGTAAGCTGATTTCATCCATTACACGGTACGAGAGGGAGCGTAAGGGGTGCAAGTCCTTCTCGACGATTACCAGGTGGGCGCCACGGTCGCCACCGACCTCGTCAACACCGCACCGGAGGTCATGGTGCGCACCGGCGACATGCTCCCGGACGCCGCCACGCTCGCCCGTTTCCTCGCCGACCGCGACCTGCTCCCCGGCGCCGTGGCGTCGGAGGCCGACGTCGCCGCCGTGCACGCCCTGCGGCGCAGGCTGCGCGCCCTGCTCGAGCACCCCGAGACCGCGGGCATCGCCGAGCTCACCGCCGCGACCGGCGGCCTGGAGCTGGCCCGGGACGCCGACGGCCGCTCCCGGTGGCAGGTCCGGGCCCGGCCCGGCGCGTCGCTCGCCGACCGGCTCGCCCTCCTCACCGGCACCGCCATGCTGTCCGTGCTCCGCACCCTCGGACCGGACCGCTTCCGCCACTGCGCCGCCCCCACCTGCGACGGCATGTTCGTCGACACCAGCCGGGCCGGCCGGCGCCGCTACTGCGTGCCCGAGGTGTGCGGCAACCGGATCAACGTCGCCAACCACCGCGCCCGCCGCCGCACGAGCGGCACCGTCGTCCGATAGAGCGGTACGGACGTGCCGTTCGTCCCGCTGGGAGCCGTCAACCCGGCACCGGGGCGACCAGCGGGTCCAGTGCCGGGGGGCGCGGGGATCTTTCCGGTGTTCCGTCGCGCAGCGGGAGCCACAGGACGAACGTCGCGCCCGCGCCGGGCGCGCTGTGGATCGCCACCGTGCCACCGTGGCTCTCCAGCACCTGCCGGACGATCGCGAGGCCGAGGCCGGTGCCGCGGTCGCGTCCACGGGTGGCGTCGGGACCTCGCCAGAACCGGTCGAAGACCCGTTCCTGGTGTTCCGGGGCGATTCCGGGGCCGCGGTCGCGGACGGCGAGCCACGCCCAGCCGCCCAGCCGCCCGCCGGCGAGGACGATCCCCTCCCCCGGCGGCGACACCCGCACGGCGTTGGACAGCAGGTTGTCCACGGCCCGGCGCAGGGCCTCGGCGTCGCCGATCACCTCGAGCCCGGGGGTGAGGCGCCGTTCCACACGCAGCCCGTCGCTGTCGGCGAGCAGCGCGAACGCGTCCGCCGCCTCGTCGGCGACGTGCGCGATGTCGACGTCGGCGTCGGTGAACGCGGGCGCGGCGCGCCGGGCGGCGGCGAGGAGGTCCTCGATGAGGCTGCCCATGCGCTGCGTCGCCCGCGCCGTCACGGTGGCGGCGCGCCGACGCTCCTCCGCGTCGACGTCGTCGCGCGCCAGCACGGCGTCGAGGTTGATCTGGATGATCGCGAGGGGGTTGCGCAGCTCGTGCGACGCGTCGTCGATCATCTGACGCTGTGCGGCGAAGGCCCGGTCGAGCCGCGCGAGCATGTCGTCGACGGTGTCGGCGAGGTCGCGCAGCTCGTCGTGCGGCCCGTCGAGGGCGATGCGGCGCGACAGGTCGGTGGCCCCGATCTCGCGCGCCGTGGCGGTGACCCGCTGCACCGGGCGCAGCACCCGCCCGGCGAGCCACCACCCCACGCCGAAGCTCACGACGAGCAGCCCGCCCAGCGCCACCACCGACACGTCCCGCAGCAGCTCGAGCGCCTTGTGGTTCACGGCCTGCTGCACGCTCGCGAGGTCGGCCGCCTGGAACTGCTCGCCGTCGCGCAGCACCAACTCCCCACCGACCTCCTTCACCTTCTGCACCGTGATCGGGTTGAGCGGCGCCGCGTCGACGCTCTCCTTCACCACCGTGTACACGGCCACGAGCACGAGCGCCGCCAGCGCGAACAGCACGAGCGAGTAGGTGGCGGCCAGCCGGAACCGGATCGTCTGCGTCCACACCGGGCGTGCCATCACCACTCCTTGAGCCGGTAGCCACGCCCGATCACGGTCTCGATCGGCGGCAGCTCACCCTCGCCGGTCAGCTTGCGGCGCAGCGTGCCGACCGTGACGCGCACGGTCTGGGTGAACGGGTCGGTGTTCTCGTCCCACACGTGCTCGAGCAGCTCCTCGGCCGACACGACGTGCCCCGGCCGGTGCATGAGGTAGCGCAGCACGGCGAACTCCTTGCGGGTGAGCGGCAGCTCGCGGTCGCCGCGGGTGGCGGTGCTGCGCCCGTCGTCGAGCGCCAGGTCGCCGACCGTGAGGACGGCGGTGCCGCCGCCGTTGTCGCGCCGCAGCAGCGCCCTGGCCCTGGCGAGCAGCTCGGCCAGCGCGAACGGCTTCACCAGGTAGTCGTCGGCGCCCTCGTCGAGACCGCGGACCCGGTCGGTGAGCTCACCGCGCGCGGTGAGCATGAGGATCCGCAGGTCGGAGCCGCTCGGCCCGGCGATGGTGCCGTCGCGCACGCCGCGGCACAGGGAGAAGCCGTCCACGTCGGGCAGGTTGAGGTCGAGCACGAGCAGGTCGTAGGCGTTCACCCCGAGCTTCTCCGCGGCGTCGGCGCCGGTGAGCGCGATGTCGACCGCGTAGCCCGCCCGGCCGAGCCCCACCCGCAGCGCGCTCGCCAGGTCGTGCGCATCCTCGACCACCAAGAGCCGCATGGTGTCGACGCTAGCGATTGCGGAGGCTGCGGGGCGCCCGCTTTCGGTCCGCTTTCGGTCGGGCTTCCCGGCGTTTTCGGCCCGGCCTGGTCTGCTGGGTGCAGCCGGTGGGCCCCCAGCCGCCGGTACCGACGGCCGGCCCGGCCGCACCGCCCCCCAGCTGCGGTCGGGCCGGCCCCGTATCCCGGAGGTCACGATGTCCCGAACCGCCCGGATCGTCCTCGCCGGCGCCCTCACGCTCGGCGCGCTGGTGGCAGGCGGGGTGGCGCTCGCCGCCAACCCGGCACCGAGCAGCAGCCCGTCCCGCACCGTCTCGGTGGAGCAGGGCCGCCCGGCCGAGCTGCGACCGGTGCAGAACACCGACGACGCCGACTGCCCGGCCCGAGGCGCGGCCGCCACCGAGCTCTGAGCCCACCCCAGCCGTTGCGGGATCACCCAGCCCGCCGCCGCAAGGGCGCTGCGGCGCCACTCGGAACGATCATGCGGGTCGTGATCGTTCGAGATGGCGCCGGTCGCCCCGCCGAGGACGATCCCGCGCCGGTGGGAACGATCACGGCGTTCCGTGACGCGCTGAGCTCGACCGCGGGGAGGACGACCGCGCCGCCCTGGAGGACGTCGCGCCTGCTGGTCATCGCCGAGCTCACGCGGACCCCGACCCCGCGGACGTGCTCCCATCCGCGCAGCGGCCCGGATCGACCAGGCGCTCGCGGACCGTCTGCCCGCGCACCCGGGACGGAGCTGCGTGAGGTGCCGGGTGCGACGGTCGACACGTTCTCGCGGGCGTTCGGACCGGCACCCGGCCGAGGGAAATGTCCGGACCGGAAGTCCGCCGATCAGGCGTGTACTGTTGCCGACCGTGACGGGCAACGGCGGTCCGACGGCCGCGCCCGTCGGGAGTGGGATGGACTCGGTCCTCCCCCGCACCGCACGCTCGCTCGGGTGCTGTTGCGCGCTGTCGCGCCCGCCCGGCGACGCCTGCCGTGCTTCGTGCTGTACATGGGGCTCTCGCCTCCGCTGAGCCCGCGCGCCCGACCGGGTCGCGCCCCGGAGGCCTGAGCCCGCCCGTGACCCCAGCACCGAAGCACCCGTGCCCGTTCCCCCCGGGCACCCCGGAAAGGAACCACCTCGCCATGTCGCGCATCTCGCGCCTGACCCGCCCTGCCCTGCTGCTGCTCCCCCTCGCCCTGTTCGCGGCGGCGTGCGCCGCACCGGGTGCCGCACCGTCGTCGGGCGGCGAGCCCGGCCAGGTCGTCTCCATCGGGGTCGCCGACGCCGGTGAGAACTACTGGAACGTCTACAAGCAGAAGGCCGCCGAAGCGGGCATCACGGTCAACTTCGTCAACTTCACGGACTACAACCAGCCCAACCCGGCCCTGTCGCAGGGCCAGCTGCAGCTCAACGAGTTCCAGCACCTGCAGTACCTCGCGAACTACAACGTCAAGAACGACGACGACCTCGTCCCGATCGGCGCCACGGCGGTCTACCCGCTGCCGCTGTACTCGACGAAGCACACCTCGGTCGACCAGATCCCGCAGCGGCCAGGTCGTCATCCCGAACGACCCGACCAACCAGGCACGGTCGCTGCTGGTGCTGCAGGCCGCCGGGTTGGTCACGCTGCGGGGCGGCGGCAACTCGCTGTCGACGCCGAACGAGATCGAGTCGGCGAAGGTCGAGGTCGTGCCGGTCGACGCCGCCCAGACGGCGACGAACATCCAGAGCGTCGACGCGGCGATCGTGAACAACAACTACGCCACGGCCGCGAACCTCACCGACGAGCAGCGGATCTTCGCCGACGACCCGAACAGCGACTCGTCCAAGCCCTACATCAACGCGTTCGTGTCGCGGGCCGAGGACAAGGACAACCCGGTGTACCTGCAGCTCGCGGCGCTGTACCACGACCCCGAGGTCGAGGCTGCCATCCGCGCCGACCTCGGCGACACCGGTGTGTTCACGACGAACGACGCCGCCGACCTGCAGGCCACCACGACGCAGATCGAGAACGACATCCGCGCGACGGGCGTCTGAGCGATGGCACCGCTGATCTCCTTCCGGGGAGTGGGCAAGGTCTTCCCCTCGGGCCGCGGTGAAGGCGTGCGTGCCGTCGACGGTGTCGACCTCGACGTCGAGGACGGGGAGATCATCGGCGTCATCGGCCACTCCGGGGCCGGCAAGAGCACGCTCGTCCGCATGATCAACGCGCTGGAGCTCCCGACGACGGGCACGGTGACCGTGGGCGACCGGGTCACCGGGTCCCTCGGCGAGCGCGAGCTGCGGGAGCTGCGCGGGGAGGTCGGGATGATCTTCCAGCAGTTCAACCTGTTCTCCTCGCGCAGCGTGTCCGGCAATGTCGGCTACCCGCTGCGGGTGGCGGGCCGGCCGCGCGAGCAGCGCCGGGAGCGGGTGGCCGAGCTGCTGGACTTCGTCGGGATCGGCGAGAAGGCCCGCCAGTACCCCGCGCAGCTGTCCGGCGGGCAGAAGCAGCGCGTCGGCATCGCCCGCGCGCTGGCCACGTCACCGCGGATCCTGCTCGCCGACGAGGCCACCAGCGCGTTGGACCCGGAGACCACCAAGGACGTCCTCGCCCTGCTCAAGCGGATCAACCGCGAGTTGGGCACCACGATCGTCGTCATCACCCACGAGATGGACGTCGTGAGCTCCATCTGCGACACCGTCGCCGTGATGGAATCCGGCCGCGTGATCGAACGCGGCCCGGTGTACGACGTGTTCAGCGCCCCGCGCGAACCGGCGACCCGCCGGTTCGTGCACAGCGTGCTGCACGACCGGCCGTCGGAGGAGACCCTCGCCCGGTTGCGCGAGCACTTCCCGGGCCGGATCGTCACCGTGGCGGTCCGGGACGACCCGGCCGTCCGGGGCGCGGTGTCGCGGGTGATCGCCGGCCACGACGTGCGCGGCACGATCGTCTACGGCGGCATCCGCGAGCTCGCCGAGAAGCCCTTCGGCTCCATCACCTTCGAGCTCACCGGCGACGACCCCGCGGTCGACGCGCTGGTCGCCGAGCTGCGCACGCACACCCACGTGGAAGAGCTCGTGCAGGAGGTCCCGTCATGACCGACTGGGCGACGCTCTCCCCCGTCCTGTGGCTGTCGTTCCAGCAGACCGTCTACATGGTCTTCTGGACGATGCTCATCGCCGGCGCGCTCGGGCTGGTGCTCGGCGTGGCGCTCTACGCGACCCGCCGCGGCGGCCTGCTCCAGAACGGGCCGCTGTTCGGCCTGCTCAACGTGCTGGTGAACATCGTGCGCCCGATCCCGTTCATCATCTTCATCACGGCGATCGGACCGCTCACCCTGCTCGTGATGGGCACGACCATCGGCACGCAGTCGGTGCTGTTCCCGATGTCGGCGATGGCGACGTTCGTGATCGGCCGGATCGTCGAGCAGAACCTCGTGTCCGTGGACCCCGGCGTGATCGAGGCGGCCCGCGCGATGGGCGCGAGCCGTTTCCGGATCATCTGGAGCGTGCTGATCCCGGAGGCGCTCGGACCGCTGATCCTGGGCTACACGTTCATCTTCATCGGCGTCGTGGACATGTCGGCGATGGCGGGCTACGTCGGCGGCGGTGGGCTCGGCGACTTCGCCATCAGCTACGGCTACCAGCAGTTCGACTGGACGGTCACGCTGGTCACCGTCGTGATCATCGTCCTCATCGTGCAGCTGGCGCAGCTGATCGGGAACTGGCTGGCGCGGAAGGCCCTGCGCCGCTGACGGCCGGGTCGACGCGGAACGGGGCCCCGGTGTGCGCGCGGACCCAGTCGAGGGTGACGCCGGGGGCCAGGTCGACGAGCACCAGCCACCCGCGTCGGTGCGGAACGTGGCCGCTTCGGTGACGACGACGTCGACCGGGCGCTGCGCCGTGAGCGGGAACGTGCACTCCCGCACCAGCTTGGGCGAGCCGTCCTTCGCGGTGTGCGCGGTGGCCACCACGACGGTGCGGCGCCGACGAGCAGGTCCATCGCGCCGCCGACGCCGAGCACCGGCTTGCCCGGGATGGCCCAGTTCGCGATCCGCCCCGCCGCGTCGATCTGCAGGGCGCCCAGGACCGCGACCTCGACGTGCCCGCCGCGGATCATCCCGAACGACGCCGAGCTGGCGAAGTAGGAGCGCCCGGCCGCGCCGTCACCGGCTGCTTGCCCGCGTGCACGAGGTCCGGGTCGACCTGGTCCGGGGCCGGGGTGGGGCCGACGCCGAGCAGACCGTTCTCGGTCTGCAGGTGCGCGACGTGACCGTCCGGCAGGTGGTCCGCGACCAGGGTCGGGATGCCGATACCCAGGTTGACCACTGCGCCCGGCCGGATGTGCGGCACGACGCGCGCGGCGATGCGGTTCTGGATGTCGGTCATCGAGCGGCTCCGCTCAGCACGACCACGTCGACGAACAGGTGCGGGGTCACGACGGCCTCCGGGTCCAGTGCGCCGACCGGCACCACCTCGTCGACCTCGGCGATCACCAGGTCGGCCGCGGTGGCCATGTCCGGGTTGAAGTTGCGGGCGGTCTTGGAGTAGACGAGGTTGCCCAGCTCGTCGGCGGCGCGGGCGCGCACGAGTGCGACGTCGGCGCGCAGGCTCTCCTGGTAGATGTGCGGCTCGCCGCGGATCGTGCGCTCCTCATGGCCCTCGCCGAGCGCGGTGCCCCACCCGGTGCGGGTGTAGAAGCCGCCGATCCCGGCGCCACCGGCGCGGATCGCCTCCGACAGCGTGCCCTGGGGAAGCAGATCGATCTCCAACCGGCCTGCCTGGTAGGCGGCCACGACGTCCGGGTTGCTGGTGAAGTAGGAGCCGACCGCCTTGCGGACCCGGCCCTCGAGGAGCAACCGGCCCAGCCCGCGCCCCGGCTCGCCGAGGTTGTTGCTGATGATCGTGAGATCGCCGGCCGCGGAGTGCGTCAGCAGACCCTCGATCAGGGTCAGCGGTGCGCCGACGAGGCCGAAGCCGCCGACCATGACCGTGGCCCCGCCGGGGACGCGCGAGACCGCCTCGGCGACGTCGACAACAGCGGTATCGACAACGGCGGTATCGACAACAGCGGAGCCGACGGCACCTCGCTCGACGAGTGTGGACATGCGTCGAGCTGACCACGCCCACGATCCATACGTCCAACATCTGGTTCGTCTGAACTCAGATGCTCTGCATATAGGATGGCGTCTCGTGCGCTACCGGCGGCTCGGATACTTCCTCGCGGTCGCGGAGGAGCTCAGCTTCACCCGCGCCGCGCAGCGGCTGCACATGGCCCAGCCCCCGCTCAGCCAGCAGATCGCGCTCCTCGAGCGGGAGATCGGCACGCCCTGTTCGACCGCTCGCGGCGCACCATCCGCCTCACCGCCGCCGGCGCCGCCCTGCTGCCCGAGGCGCGCCGCCTGCTCGGCGACCTCGACGAGACCGTCCGGATGGTCCGCGGCGTCGGCGAGGGCACCACCGGAAGGCTGACCGTGGGGTTCGTCCCGTCGGCGATCAACGGCGTGCTCCCCGATCTGCTGCGCCGGTTCCGCACCACCCATCCGCACGTCGAACTGACCCTGCGCGAGATGGCCCCCGACGCGCTGGTACGCGCCGTGCACGACGGCCGAATCGATGTCGCGGTGCTCTACCCGCCGATCAGCGAACCCGACCTCGCCCAGCGCCGCCTCGCCTCCGAGGAACTCCTCCTCGCCCTCCCCGACGCCCACCCGCTCGCCACGCGCCCGCAATCACGCTCGCCGATGTCGCCGGAGAGCCCTTCATCCTCCCCGAACGCCACGACGTGCCCGGCCTGCACGCCGCCGTCACGGCCCTGTTCGCCGACGCCGGGATCACCCCCCGCATCGCGCAACGCGGCGTGTGGCTCGTCCAGACCGTGCTGGGCCTGGTGGCCGCAGGCATCGGCCTGGCACTGGTCCCCTCATCGGCGGCAACACTGCGCAGAGAGGGCGTGACCATCCGCCCCCTGCAGGAGCACCCGAAGAGCCGATTGACCCTCTCGGCGATCTGGCAGAAGAACACGCCACCAGTCACCTTGCAGCACTTCCTCAGCGTTATGGCTCCATAGTGCTGTGTCTGAGACAGAAGAACAGCACTATGGAGCCATCACAAGCCTCGCCCGTCAGAGCTCGTTTCGTTCTCTGACGTCCAGGACCACCCGACCTATGATCTCGTAGCGACTCGGGGCGTACTTGCGCATCACCAGCGCGAAGGCCACTCCGCCGATTCCGACGATCGCGACGATCCACGGGGACAGTGCGAACACGATATCGTTGGCCGCCGCACCCGCCGCGAAGTCGCGGTTGTCGATGAGCAGCCAGATGACGTAGATCATTCCCGCGCCGCCGATCAGCGGTGAGAGACCGGTGGTGAACCAGTGCCCGTCGGCGGGGCGGTTGCGGTGGAAGTGGAAGTAGGCGATGCACGCGAAAGCGGCGAGCGCCTGGACGGCGAGGATCGCGGTGGTCCCGAGCAGGGCCATGAGCGCGTAGAGCTGCCCGTAGGATCCCGACCGGTGGCGAAGAACCAGAGCACGATGATCGTCGCGATGCCCGACTGGACGAAACCCGCGATGTAGGGCGAGCCGTGCCGGGGTGCGACGCCCCGAGGGTGCGACCGAGTCCGGGCAGGGAGTCCTCCCGGCCGATGGCGTAGAGGTAGCGCGAGGCGCAGTTGTGGAACGCCATACCGCACGCGAGTGAGCCGGTCATCAGGAAGAACTCGAACGGGACGGCAGCCCAGGTGCCCAGGTTCTCCTCCAGCGGGCCGAAGAAGATCTGTCCCGCGGTGGCGCTCTCCTGCGCGAGTGCGACCGCCCGGTCCGGGCCGGTGCCGACGATCGCGGCCCAGGAGACGATCACGTAGAAGATCCCGATGCCGACGACGGACAGCATCGTGCACGCGGGATGAGCTTCGTCGGGTTGCGCGACTCCTCGCCGTACATGGCGGCGGACTCGAAGCCCACCCACGACCAGAAGGCGAAGAACAGGCCGATCCCGGCAGACCCCGCGACGGCCAGCGTCGCGCCTGCGTTGTTCGGGTCCGGAACGGTGCCCTCCAGGTTCTGGAAGGCGTTGAACGGGTTGAGCGACTGCAGCGACCAGCCCTCCGGGCCACCACCTGCGAACAACACGCCCAGCACCAGCAGGGCCAGCATCACGATCTCGGCCACGAGGAAGAACCCGAGGACGCCGGCCGCCATATTGATCTTGAAGTACGTGGCCATCGCGTTGATCACCAGCATGAGCAGCGCGAACCAGATCCAGGACACCTCGACACCGAGGTGACCGGAGGCGAAGCTGCTCGCGAAGAAGGAGAAGATCCCCACCAGCGAGGCCTCGAACACCACGTACGCGAGCGTGGTGAGCGCGCCGGCCCCATGCCGATCACGCGGCCGAGCCCGTAGGAGATGAACCCGTAGAACGCTCCGGTCGCCGTGATGTGGCGGGCCATCGCCGAGTAGCCCAGCGCGAACAGGCTCAGGACGATCGTGGCCACCAGGTAGCCGGCCGGCGCGTAGGCCCCGTTCCCGAAACCGACCGCGATCGGCACGTTGCCCACCATCGCCGTGATCGGAGCGGCTGTCGCGACGGCCATGAAGACGACGGCCATGAGCCCGACCGCGTTCGGCTTCAGGCGTTGTACTCCGGCGTGCGTGCTCCGAATCACTGGTCCGGAATTCGCTGCAGGCATGGTCTCCACTCTCGTGTGATATGTCCACTGAGGAACGCGCGCCGAGTGAAGCACATGATTACGGATCCCCCGATGGGCCACAAGGCCCAACTTCCTCGCGTTCGGACCAAGCCCGCTCATTTCTGAGGCGATGCCCGCTGAAACGCTTTTCACTCATGAAACGCTTTTCATTCGTCGTGGTTGACAGTGTGCGGGAAGTCCCGACAGGATTCGTGCGGCCGGATCGACACCGCATGCATCTGCGCCGGCGCGAGCGCATCTGGGATTCCGACAAGTCGGTGTTCGGTCACCTGCAGTCGGCCGGACGGTCGCTCGACCCGGACACACCCGCCCCCGCACCCCTGACCCCGCCACGGAGTTGACGCTGATGTTCACCTCGATCGCCGGCCGTTCGGTCGTCGTCACCGGAGCGAGCCGGGGCATCGGCCGCGGCATCGCGGGCGTGTTCGCCGCCGCCGCGCCCGGGTCCTCGTCGTGGGGCGCGACGAGGACGCGCTCGCCTCGACCGTCGACACACTGACGACGGCCGGGGGTGAGGCGTCGGCCGTGGTGTGCGCGTCCGCGACCGCGAGCGGTGCGACGCGATGGCGCGCACCGCGCTCGCCCGGCACGGCGGCATCGACGTGCTGTGCGCCAATGCGGGGATCTTCCCCTCCGCCCGTCTGGAGGACGTGAAGCCCGCGGACCTGGACGACGTGCTGGCCACCAACCTCAAGGGCACGGTGTTCTCGGTCCAGGCCTGCCTGCCCGCGCTGACCGGGTCGGGCCGGGGCCGGATCGTGGTCACCTCGTCGATCACCGGGCCGATCACGGGCTACCCCGGCTGGTCCCACTACGGCGCCAGCAAGTCGGGCCAGCTCGGGTTCGTCCGGACGGCGGCGATGGAGCTGGCCCGCGGGGCGTCACCATCAACGCCGTGCTGCCGGGCAACATCGTCACGGAGGGGCTCGCGGACCTCGGGCAGGACTACCTCGACCAGATGGCGCGATCGATCCCCCAGCGCAGGCTGGGCACGCCGGCCGACATCGGGAACGCCGCCCTGTTCTTCGCCTCCGAGGAGGCCGGCTACATCACCGGTCAGTGCCTCGTCGTCGACGGCGGTCAGGTCCTACCCGAATCGATGATGGCCCTCGACGAGATGTGACCTCGTCCGGCCCGCCGGTGACCTCGCCGGTGACCTCGCCGGTGTTCACGCGTGGGGGGCCGGACGGAGCCCGCACGTCGTCGTCGTCATCAGAGGGCCGGTGCACGTCGTTGACCGATACGTTCACCTCGACAACCTCCAGGCCGGTCATCCGCTCCAGCGCACCGATGACATTGCCCGGCATCCGGAGGCGGTGGTGCTCGACCTCGGCGCCGGGCTCGACACCCGGGCCTGGCGCGTCGAGGCGCCGTCGACCGTCGACTTCTACGACATCGACCTCCCAGAGGTCGTGTCGTAGATCAGGCAGGTGCGGCGAGGCGTACCGGTCCGGCGTCCGGTCGTGGCGAGCACGAGGGTGCGCACGCGCCGAGCGTCACGGCGACGGCGGCTCGACGCCGGCAAGGTCCGCGGCGCGGCCCGCGAGCCCGGCGAACTCGTTCAAACGCTGGCTACCACGAGCCATCCGCCCTGCTGAATAGCTACAGTTCCGCCCCCGGGATGTTGTTGACGCAGACGTCCGACACGGGCGCTGAGTTGCAGGAGGAGACATGACCGACAACGCCGGCGGAACGCCGGGAACGCAGACCGAGGAGGCACGGCGCGGCGCGTTCGCCAGTCGACGTGTGTTCATCCTCGCTGCCATCGGGTCCGCCGTCGGGCTCGGCAACATCTGGCGGTTCCCCTACGTCGCCTACGAGAACGGTGGGGGTGCGTTCATCGTCCCCTACCTGGTCGCACTGCTGACCGCAGGCATCCCGTTCCTGCTGCTCGACTACGGACTCGGGCATCGGTTCCGCGGCTCGGCGCCACTGTCGTTCGCTCGGGCCCGGAAGAGCACCGAGGCGCTGGGCTGGTGGCAGGTGCTGATCTGCTTCATCATCGCGATCTACTACGCTGCCGTGCTCGCCTGGGCGGTGCGCTACGCGTTGTTCTCGCTGAACAAGGCCTGGGGCGAGGATCCGGAAGCCTTCTTCCTCGAGGACTTCCTGCAGGTGGGCGACCCGGGCGTCGACACGCAGTTCGTCCCCGGTGTGCTGCTGCCGCTGCTCGTGGTCTGGGTGGCGTTGATCGTGATCATGGCACTCGGTGTGCAGCGCGGCATCGGCAGCATCTCGATGATCTTCATCCCGATCCTGGTGATCGCGTTCCTCGCCCTGGTGGTGCAGGCGCTGTTCCTGCCGGGCGCCGGCGGCGGCCTCGATGCGTTGTTCAGCCCGAACTGGTCAGCGCTGGCCGAACCGGGCGTCTGGGCGGCGGCCTACGGGCAAATCTTCTTCTCGCTTTCCATCGGGTTCGGGATCATGATCACCTACGCCTCCTACGTCAGGCGGAAGACCGACATGACCGGGTCGGCGATGGTGGTCGGCTTCTCCAACTCCGGCTTCGAACTGCTCGCCGGCATCGGGGTCTTCGCTGCGCTCGGGTTCATGGCCCAGCCTCCGGCGTCGAGGTCTCCGAGGTCGCCTCCGACGGCATCGGCCTGGCGTTCATCGCGTTCCCGGCGATCATCAACCAGGCACCGGCCGGGGCCCTGCTCGGCTTCCTCTTCTTCGGGTCGCTGGTGATCGCCGGCCTCACCTCGCTGATCAGCGTGATCGAAGTCGTGATCTCCGCCGTGCGGGACAAGTTCGAGATGACCCGCAAGCCAGCGACGTACACCGTGGTGATCCCGACCGCCGTACTCAGCCTGGTGCTGTTCTCCACCACCAGCGGGCTGTACGTGCTCGACATCGTCGACCACTTCATCAACCAGTTCGGCATCCTGCTGGTCGCCGTCGTCAGCATGCTGGTGCTGGCCTGGGGTATCCGGGTGCTGCGAGAGCTCGCCGCGCACCTCAACCACCACGGCTCGATCCCGCTGGGCGGCGTGTGGCGAGCCTGATCGGGGTGGTAGCGCCGCTGGCGCTGCTCTACGTGCTGATCCGGCAGCTGGTCGCGGACATCGCCACGCCCTACGAGGGCTACCCGGCCTGGATGCTCGCCACCTTCGGCTGGGGTGTTGCGGTCGGCGTGATCGTGCTGGCCGTTCTGGCGTCCCTGGCGCCGTGGAAGCCCGAGACCCGGATGGACCTGACCGAGGAGGAGGTGCGCTGATGGGCACCGGAGCGATCGTGATGATGCTGCTGGCGATCCTGGTGATCTGGGGCGGCCTCGCCTTGGCGATTCTCAACCTGAGCTGGCGGAGCCCCCAGGGCCGCGGGGAGGACGACACCGGCGGTGAGTAATCGGGTCTGAGTCGGCGCGTAATCCTGGGGTCAGCCGACCTGGCCGCGGATCTCGCCGCTGGGGTGACCCATCCGTGCCGCGACCCTCGTCGAGCCGAGCCCAACCGCGTCATCAGGCGCGTCGTCCCCACGCCGGGGCATCGGCCCCGGCCACAGCACCGGGTTCGAGCCGGTTGACGTGTCTGGTCCCACAGCGGGTACGCCACCGGCGAGCACGACCCGGGGAGGCGCGATGGCGACCGCCGAACGACCCCCGCCGGCACCTCCTCCGGGAGACCCGGCCGCTGCCGCTCGACCGCCGCGCTCCCGGCCGGCCCGAACCGGAGGCACCCGATCCGATCCGCCGGACGACATCGGAGCATTCGTCCCCAGGACCCTGCGGATCAGCGCGGCCCTGGGCTGGCGCCTGCTCGTCGTCGTGGCCGCGCTGGCCGTGATCGGCACAGTGGTGGCCTACCTGGCGGCGATCGTCGTCCCCGTCGCGATCGCCCTGCTCCTCGCCGCGCTGCTGTCGCCCGCCGTCGGCATGCTCGCGCGCCACCACGTACCGCGCGCATTGGCGACAGCGCTGGTGATGGTGGGCGGCCTCGCCGGACTCGGCGGCGTGCTCACGTTCGTGATCATCACCTTCGTCCGCGGTCTTCCCGAGCTGGGCAACCAGCTCTCCACCAGTGTCGAGACCCTCGTGACCTGGCTGACCGCGGGCCCGCTGCAGCTCAGCGAGCAACAGTTGCGCGGCGTCCAGGACGAGGTGCTGGCGACGCTCAGCGCCAACCAGTCGTCCATCACTCTCGGGGCCCTCACCACCGCGGCGACGATCGGGCAGATCGTCACCGAGCTCCTGCTCGTGGTGTTCACCCTCATCTTCTTCCTGCACGGCGGGCGAGGCATCTGGCAGTTCCTCCTGAGCGCGGCACCGGCAGAAGTCCGCAACCGGGTGGACGTTGCCGGACGCCGCGGCCTCGCCGCACTCGTGAGCTACATCCGGGCGACCGCGGTCGTCGCGGTCGTCGACGCCGTCGCCATCGGGATCGGGCTGGCCGTGCTCCGCGTCCCGCTCGCCGTCCCGCTGGCCGCGTTGGTCCTCCTCGGCGCATTCGTGCCGATCATCGGTGCCGTGGTCACCGGTGGCGTCGCCGTACTCGTCGCCCTCGTCGCCCAAGGCCCCGTATCGGCCCTGATCGTGCTGGCCATCATCGTCGGGATCATGCAACTCGAGGGCCACGTCCTGCAGCCCCTGCTGCTCGGCCGGGCCGTGAAGCTCCACCCACTCGCCGTGATCCTCGCCATCGCAGCAGGACTGCTCACCGCGGGCATCGCCGGAGCGCTGCTCGCCGTGCCGCTGCTCGCCGTGCTGAACTCCGGAATCCGCTCGCTGCGCAGCGACGCCGACCGACACACCCGTCCCCAGGACGTGCACACCAGCGAACCCGGAGCCACCGGCCCCGCCGAACCCGGCCTCGAGCGGCACCAGGAGCTCACGACCCGAGCCTCGACCGGTCCCGCGCCGGCAGACGACGTATCCGGCGAGCGTCGGGCCGACGCCGACCGCCGCCTCCGGTGAATCGGCGAGTACCAGGTTGCCGGCTCGGTTCCGGGGTGCGGTGGCGGCCTGGCGGAGCTCACCGACAGCCGCTGGCCGATCTTCACCGCCGCTGCCCGGCGCACACCTGTCCGTGCCGCCTTCGTGCTTCCGCTGCAGGTCGGTGTCATCCGGGTCGGGGTCCTCGACGCGCTGCTCGACCCGCATCGACCGAAGGAGTAGTGACCGTCGGCCTACCGGACACCCGCTCCGGGGCGAGGGCGCGGGCGGACACGTCGTCAGCGCGTCGTTCGCCGGCTCGGAGGTGTTCGGGGCGCGGCTACGGGCCGGGCCGGGCCGACCGGATCGCCACCGCGTCGGCCAGTTCCGCACGCAGTGCCAGGGTGTCGGGGTGGGCCGGCCCACGCACCGACTCCGTGTCCGAGCAGGCCAGCTGCAGCTGGGTCACGGCGTGGTCGACCCGGCCGAGCGCGAGTGCGATGTCCGCGGCTGCCGCCCGGACGACGGCGGTCATGTAGTCCTGGGGCCCGAAGGCCGTCGCGGCGTCGTGCAGGAGCTGGTCGAGCGCTTCGGAGGCCGGGCCGAGTTCGCCCGCTTCCGCGCCGTCGAGAGCCAGCGCCATGCGGGAGACCACCGTGTCGGGGTGGCCGGGCCCGAGGACGAGCTCCCGCTGGTGCGCGACCCGCGCGTGCAGGCTGCCGCGTCGGCCGTGCGCTGTGCGAGCCGCAGCATGGTGCCCAGCGCGTCCCGGGCGTCCATCGTGCGCGGATGCGCATCCCCGAACACCGCGACCCGAGAGCCGAGGTTCACCTCGAGCAGACCCACCGCTTCGGCGAGCCGCCCGGCGCACGCCTGGGCGACCGCCAGGTTCCCGGCGGCGACGAGCGTGTCCGGGTGCCGGGCCCCGAGCACTTCCACACAATCGGCAACCACGTCGTGGAAGATCTCGAGGGCCTCGTCCGCCCGATCCTGATGAACGAGATCGACGCGGCCGCATTTCTCTCCGCCAGTTCCAGCCAGCCGACGGCGCCACCTTCCTGCAGGCCTCCGTCGATTGCCCGGTCGAGCGCGGCGCTCTGCGCGAGAAATGCCGAACCCTTGAACCGGCCTCCGTCGAGACCGCCACCGGAAGAAGTCATCAGTAGTCACTCACCGGCCGCCCAATGCCACCGAAGCGGACGCCACCGCTGCGGCCAATCCGTCCACCACCGCATGCACCGGCGACGGCAGATACGTGCTCAACTCCTTGATCACGTTCCGCGCGTCGTGGACCTCGAGAACACGCTCGGCACCCAATGCGCCGACCATCGACGCGACGGTCGCGCCCGCCAGGTCGAACTCGGCGGGATGGGCGAGCATGCGCCGCAGCCGGTTGCGCGAGCTGCTGGCCCGCAGCAGGTCCACCGCCGGGAAGCGGTCGGGCTTGCGACCCCGCAGGCCCAGCGACCCCCGTTCGTGCCGCACCACCCCGTCGTCGACCAGCTCCCGCACCACGAGATCGGTGACGGCCTCACCGAGGGAGCCCACCCACGTGCGCACGGAATAGCTCTTCGACTGGTCGGCGAGACAGCCCAGGACGTACTCACCGACCCGGTCGCCGGGACCGGCACGATCGAGACCGGCCATCACCACGTGATCGTCGACGATCCCGAGCCGCCGACCGATCACGAGGTCGGCGAGCTCGGCAGCGGATACCCCGCACTCCAACAGCTCCTGACTGACCTCCCCCTTCCCCGTGAAAGGGTCATGGAGGAGCAGGAAGAGCTGGCACGACAACGTCGTTGTCTGCTTCATAACGCGGATCACAATAGCGAAGTGGCTCCGCCACCGATAGCCCCGCCCTCCGCATTCGACGGAGTACATATTGTTTGTCCTCTGATATGACAGCCGCGGAACGCAGCGCCCGCATATCGTCGAACAATGCGTCGTCAGGTGTGCTCTCGCGTTGCTGCGGCGAGGTCGACGCCTGCGTTCGCGGCAATCCACCTCGCCAGGACCGTGTGGTCGGCACCCGGTTCCGGGGTGGCCTGAAGCGCCCGCGCCGCGGCGTCGACCACGGTGCGCGCCACCGGTGTGGGGGTGCCGGTGTCGTCGGCGATCTGCAGCGCGGTGCGCAGGTCCTTGACCATCAGCGACAGCGCGAAGCCGGAGTCGAACGTGCCCGACAGGACGTAGGGCTCGAACTTGACCTGGGTGGCCTGGTTGCGCCCCGTCGAGCTGTTGATGACGTCCAGCATGACCTTCGGGTCGAGACCGAACTTCGTGCCGGCCGTGAGGACCTCGGCGGCGCCCGCGATACCGATCGCGGACAGCAGGTTGTTGAGCGCCTTCAACGCGTGGCCGGAGCCTGCCGGCCCGGTCCGGTGGATCGTCGACCCCATCGCCGACAGCAGCGGGCGCACCCGCTCGACCGGGTCGGCGTCACCCCCGGCCATGATCGACAGCTCACCGGTGATCGCCTTGGCCTGGCCGCCGGAGACGGGGGCGTCGACGTAGCGGACGCCGCGTTC
This sequence comes from Pseudonocardia sp. CNS-004, assembly GCA_001942185.1. Lineage (GTDB taxonomy): Bacteria > Actinomycetota > Actinomycetes > Mycobacteriales > Pseudonocardiaceae > Pseudonocardia. The sequence goes on along the minus strand of MKJV01000145.1, from coordinate 41,101 downwards.
TGCGGCCCGCCGCGCCAGCTCCACCGTGCTCGCCGGCCGCGACGAGCTCATGTCGAGCACGACCGAGCCCGGCCGCAGCCGCTCCAGAAGGCCGTCCCCGAGCAGGAGCTGCTCGACGACGTCGCTGCTCGGGACCATCAGCAGCAGCACGTCGGCCTGCCCGGCCTCGGCCGCGGGCTCCCCTGCCCGCGCGGTGACCTCGGCAGCGACCTCGTGCGCCCTCGCCGGGTCGACGTCGTGCACGACCAGGTCGCAGACACCTGCGGCGGCGAGGTTGCGCGCCATCGGCAACCCCATCACCCCGAGACCGATGAACAGCACCCGCATGGCCACGCACACCCTCTTCCGTCGCCCAGAACGCTCATACCGTATTACGGTCTTCCGAGGCGCGGCAAGGGATCAGGCCGTGCCCGCGGCCACCGGGTCGCGCAGCTGTTGCACGGCCACCGCGGCCGCCGACCGGACGTGCGCCGCACAGGCGGCCCATGCCGCGTCCGCGTCGCCGGAGACGCCGCCGCGGTGATCGCGGCCAGCTCACGGCGGGTGTGCGCCGACCGGCCCGGCGCCTGCAGCGTCATCCCGCGCAGCATGCTGGTGCGCGCGTGGATCCCGCGGAGCGTGGCGCGGGCGACGGGGTTGGCCGCGCCGTCGAGCAACGCGTCGTAGAAGGAGTCCTTCGCCGCGAGGACCGCGCGGAGATCGCCGCGGTCCAGCGCCGCCTCGAACGCCGCCAGCCGCTGCTCGAGCGTGGTGCGCTGCGCGGCCGTGGCGCGCTCGGCGAACGCCCGCCCGGCCAGCGCCTCCACCACCTCGCGGACCTCGTACAGCGAGACGGCGCCGGCCGGGGTCAGCGTGGCGACCACCGGCCCGCGCTGGGGCACCATCTCGACCAGCCCCTCCGACTCGAGCTGGCGCAGCGCCTCCCGCACCACCGTGCGGCTCACCTCGAACCGCTCGCACAGGACGCGCTCGGTGAGCCGCTCCCCCGGTGTGTACTCGGCTCCGACGATCGCGTCGCGGAGCAGGCCGACCACCTGCGTCCGCAGCGGCGCGGCCTCCCTGCGCACTGCCGTCATGGCACCCTCCCCGCGCGGGAGCATACGGTATTACAGCTCTACGTCGCGGGCGTGACCTCGGGCTCGACGGCGGCGCTCGCACGCCGGGTGCCGATCGTCATCGCGACGCCGCCCAGGATCAGCGCCCCGCCCACCGCCTGCACCAGCGTGGGCACCTGGCCGAGCAGCAGCCACGACGCCACCGCGGACGCCACCACCTCGAGCAGGGCCACCAGGGAGCCGCGCGGCGCGCCGATGCGCGCGATCGCGGCGACGCCCGCGAGGTAGGCGATCACCGACGAGACGACCACCAGCAACGTGGCCACCACGGGCCAGCCGACGTCGACGCCGGCGAGCAGCACGCCCGTCGCGCCGTGTCGATCACGACCGGCAGCACCCCGGCCAGCCCGAGCAGCGCCACGACGACCGTGCCGAGCGTCATCCCGACGCCTGCGAGCACGAGCGGCGGGGTGGTGTTGCCCGCGCGGTCGGCGACGAGGAAGAACGACGCCTGGCACACCGCGGCGGCCAGCCCCCAGGCCAGGCCCTCCCAACGTAGTTCGACCCCGGTCCAGATCTGCACCACCAGCGACAGCCCGAACAGCGCCACCACCGCGCCGAACAGGTGCGGGCACCCAGCGGCTGCCGCCGCACCAGCCACACCCAGCCGAGCACCAGGATCGGGCCGAGGAACTCCAGCAGCAGGGCGATCGCGACCGGCACATACAGCAGTGCGTTGAAGAACGCCACCTGCACGCCGGCCACGGCGAGCACGCCGTAGAGCACCAGAGCGGGCGCGTCCGACCGGATCGCGGCGAGCACGCCGGGGCGGGTGAGCGCGATGATCACCAGCAGGATCGCCGCCGCCCCTCCCATCCGGACGAGCACGGCGCCGCTGGCCGACCAGCCGGCGTCCGTCAGCGCCTTCGCGAAGGGCCCCGACAGCCCGAACGTGACGCTGGAGACCACCGCGAGCGCGAGCCCGACCCCTGTGCGTCCGGCGACCACCGACAATCCCCCCTGAACGAGACCCCTCCGGCAACCCGGACGATCCCGTCCGAATTCCCCGGCGCCACCCTGTAGGAAGGACCGCGTGCGACTGAACCCCTGGACCGTACGGGTCACCGACTCGCCGATCGGCACGGCGTACGCCCTGCTCGACCGCCGGGCGAAGGAGCGCGAACTGCTCGACCTGTCGCAGGCGGCACCGCAGTACTCCGCGGCGCCGCAGGTGCTCGAGCACGTCGTCGCGACCGCCCGGCACCGCGCGGCGGGGACTACGTGGAGATCGCCGGGCTCCCGCAGCTGCGCGAGGCGTTCGCCGCGGACCTGTCCGCCGCGTACCGCGGGCACGTGCGGGCCGAGCACGTGGTCGTCACGGCGGGCTGCAACCAGGCGTTCTGCCTCGCGGTGTCGGCGCTCGCCGGGCCGGGCGACGAGGTGGTGCTGACGCTGCCCTACTACTTCAACCACGACATGTGGCTGCGGATGGCCGGGATCGAGCCGGTGTACCTCGAACCCGGGCCCGACCTGGTCCCCACCCCGGAGGCCGCCGAGGCCCTGATCACGCCGCGGACCAGGGCGATCGTCGTGGTCACACCCGGCAACCCGAGCGGTGCGATCGTGGCGCCCGAGCGGATCGCGGCGCTGGCCGAGGTGGCGGCGCGCCACGACGTCGCGCTGGTCCTCGACGAGACCTACCGGTCGTTCCGCGACACCGAGGACCCGCCGCACGCGCTGTTCTCCGACCCGGAGTGGGCCCGCACGGTCGTGAGCCTGCACAGCTTCTCCAAGGACTCGCCATCCCCGGCTACCGGGTGGGCGCCGTGGTCGGCTCACCGCAGCTGGGCCGGGAGGTCACGAAGCTGCTCGACTGCGTGGCGATCTGCGCCCCGCGGATCGGCCAGGAGGCCGCGTGGGCCGGGCTCACGCAGGCCCAGGAGTGGCGGCGCGACCGCGCCCGGGAGATCGCCGACCGGCGGCACTGGTTCCGCACGGTGATGGCCGACCGGCCCGGCGGCTTCGAGCTGCTGTCCGCGGGCGGGCTCTTCGGCTGGGTGCGCCACCCGTTCACCGGGCAGTCCACCGAGGACGTCGTGCGCCGGCTGGTCGTCGAGCTCGACACCCTGGTCATCCCGGGCACCGCCTTCCTGCCCGACGACCGCGCGACGTTGCGCGTCAGCCTCAGCAACGCCGGCCGCGACGCGCTCACCGACTTCGCCGAGCGGCTCACCATCGCCGCCGAAACTCCTCGGTAGGCGCTCCGCACGGCGACGCCCGTCACTCCGCGTGATCGCGGGCGGTCCTGTCCGGGCGACTACCGGAGCTCTCTATCGGGGCGGTCCCCCGTTGCTAGCTTTCCCGCATGACCAGGCCCGGGAGCCGACCCGCCAGCGTTCTCGTCATCGCGTTCGCCGCGCTGCTGCTCGGCGGGGCCTCCGCCGCCGCGGCACCCGCCGCGCACGCCGACGCCACGGCCCGTAGCAGTGTCGCGGACCTGATCGCCCGCACCAACGCCATCCGCGAGGAGGCCGGCTGCTCGCCGGTGAAGGCCGACGAGCAGCTGCGCAGCGTCGCGCAGAAGCACGCCGTGGACATGTCGCGAAACGGCTACCTCGAGCACGAGGACTCCGACGGGAGGACGTCGGGCCAACGCATCCGCACCACCGGCGGGCACGACGTGACCGGCGAGAACCTGGCGTACGGCTACCCCAGCGCCGCCGAGGTCATGACGGTGTGGATGGACTCGCCGGGGCACCGCAGGAACATCGAGGACTGCGCGTTCACCCACGTCGGCGTCGGCTACGCACCCGGCGGCCACTACTGGGTGCAGGACTTCGCCGGCTGAGGTCACGTGACCCAGATCGGCGAGGACCAGGCCATCTCCCCGTCCACCTGGAACACGCGGGCGTAGTAGAACGCCGGCGCGGTGGAGTCGTCCACGAGGGGCACGTCCAGCTCGCGCACGCCGAGCCCCAGCAGCGCGCCGACCGCCGGCTGCAGCGCCAGCTCACCGGGTAGCCCGTCCTCGATCACGACGCGCCCGCGGCCAGCTTCGTCAGCTCGAACGCCGCCGTGCGGCCCCTGCACTCGACGTGCACCACCGCGTCCGGCGGCCCGCACACGCTCACCTCCACCCCGCCGCGCTGCGCTCCGTACGGCTCGCCGAAGCTGTGCGTCACGTGCTCCCAGGCGACCGAGTCCTCGTCCATCGCCACCACCTCGGGGCCGACGAACTCCGGGAGCAGCAGCCTCGCCCCGCCCGTCACCCGCAGCCTGCCGTCCCAGCACATCGTGACGTCGGCCTTGCCCCATTCCACCCGCAGGTCGACGCGCACGTGGCCGTCGCGCAGCCGCGGTTCGCCCCGCACGCTGTGCACGACCTCGCCGTCACGCAGGATGTCGACCCTGGCCAGCTCGGCGTACCCGCGGGCGTGCACGGTGAGCGGCCGCGGCCCGTCCCAGGTGACCTCGGAGCCCATGAGGTGCGGGCCCAGCCTCAGGTCGGCGATCACACCGCGCGTCGTCGCCGCGCAGGTGCGCCGCGACCACAGCCCGTCGAAGACGTCGGCGCGCGACAGCGAGCGCGCGAGCACGCCGACGTAGCTCGCGCCGTGGCCGTGGTCCGACGACGCGATCAGGCCGAACCGGTGCCCGCGCCGCAGCCCGTCGAGCATGAACGTGCCGTCCGCCGTGCCGTCGGAGTACTGCCGGAAGCAGCTGTCCGACTCGTAGTTGCCGCGGCAGGCCTGGAACACCTCGACCAGCCGGCTGTAGCGGGGGTCGTGGTAGTCCCAGTCGTTGTGCACCATCGCCGAGCCCGGGTGGTGCGGGACGGTGACCGCCGGGTACGCCGGGTGTTCCGCCAGCGCCTGCCACAGCCCGTCGGGTGTGGTGGTGCCGTCGGCGAACGCGGAGAAGATCGGGGCGCCGCGCGCCACGTCCCCGTAGATCACGTTCTGGTGGCCGGTGTCGGCCGAGGTCCACTCGAAGCCGTACAGCGGCACGAACCGGCCCGGCACGTGCAGCAGGTCGGCGATCTTCTGGATGCTCCACCACTGGTAGTCGGTGGAGTTCTCGGCGTGGTCGGTGACAGCCCAGAAGTCGTAGGAGTTGACGTCCCAGGCGTAGCGGTAGAAGTCCTCCAGTGACGGCTCGTCGCCCGAGGTGCAGCGGCTGACCAGCGAGTGCCGGTGCAGGTCGCCCCAGAACAGCGCGTGCTCGCCGACCCGGTAGCGCTCCTGGTCGCGCCGGCGACCCACCGCCGGTCCTCCTGACGCTCGTCGGAGCGGACGACGCCGGAGCGCTCGCCGCCCGTCGCGGCGGGACCCGCCGACCCGATCGGCACCGTCACCACCTGACCCGCGCCGTGCACGCCGTGCCAGATCACGGCGCCGTGGTGGTCGGTGAGGTACGGGCACTCGCGCCCGCCGAACCCCTCGGTCCAGCCGAGCGCGCGGTCGAGGCGGCCGTCGGACTGGGTGACGAGCCACCCGTCGGCCAGCGACACCTCCTCCAGCGTGGCGTCGGTGCCGGTGTACGTGGTCGGGGGCAGCCAGCCGTCCGGGCCGAGCACCTGCGACGCGGCCTCCCAGTAGTAGGTCATCAGCGGCAGCTGGCGGTGCACCCGGTAGCCGACGACGAGACCGCCGTCGGACGTCGCCTGCAGCCGGGGCAGCGCCGACGGGACCACGTTCAGGCCCGGGGCGAGCGCGCCCGGCGGCGTCACCAGCTCGTCGCCGTCCACGCACACGACCCGGATGCCCGCGCTCACCTCCGGCAGCAGCTCCGGCGGCACGCTGTCCCCCGGCGCCCGCATGCCGTCGACGTGGCCGGTCCGCTGCGCCCGCGGGCGCAGCTTCGTGGGCCCGCTGCCGCCGTGACCGTGCACGGTGATCACGTCGAAGGCGCACCACAGGCGGCCGTCGATGGTGGTCGCGAGGCTCGGGTGCAGTGCGTAGTCGGTGCCGCCGGTGAGCCGACGTGCCGCGTCACCCCGGCGCAGCACGATCGCGTAGCTCCCGCCGTCGTACTCCGACCACGCGTAGGCCATCCCGTCGGGCACGGCGGCGAGGGTCGGGTCCCACGCGTTGCCCGCGGCGCCCTCGCTCACCCATCGCGGCTGCTCCCAGCCGCCGGAGTACCGGCGGGCGAACACGCCGAAACCGGCGCCCGTTCGCCCCTGCCAGCACACGTGCAGGCTGCCGTCGGGATGTGCGAGCACCTCCTGGTTGAACGACGGCCCGTCGGTGGTGCTCACCAGCTCCGGCTCGGTCCACGCGGTGCCGTCGAACCGGCAGGCCCACACCCCCACAGGAGGTCGTGAGTGGATACGAGTGCCAGAGCCCTCGTTTCCACTCACGGCTGGGGTCTCTGCGCGGCCGAAGAGGAGCCACGGCGTGCCGTCCGCGGTGATCGCCGCGGTGGGGCGGAACAGGTCCTCCGGCCCGGCGACCACCACCGAGGCCTCGCCGTCCAGTTCGGCGACGAGCCGGTCACCGCGTTCGGGCACCCACTCCAGCCACGCGACGAGCGTGCGGCCGCCTCCCGTCGCGACGGTGGGCCGGGCGGCGTTGCGGCTGTCCGCGAGCGGCCGGGCGGTGCCACGGGTGTGGCCGTGCAGCGGCGGCGCGGCGGCCAGCACGGCCGCGGCCCGCTCCAGCTGCGCCGGGATCTGCCCGGCGCCCTCGTCGACCCACATGTAGCGCAGCGGGTCCGGGTCGAGCGCCGCGATCGTGGCGGTGATGTCGACGCAGCTCTCGACGGCGTGCGCGAGGCGGTGGTTGAACGCCAGCACGAGATCCAGATCGGCCCGCTGACGATCGGTGTACTCCCCGCGGTGGTGATCCGCCGCGCAGCCGTGTCCGTGCCCATGGCCGTGCCCGTGCCCGTGCCCGTGTCCCACCGTGCTCATCGCCCCTTTCCGAGTGCCGTCATCCCAGCGCGATCTTCCGTGACGCGTGCTCCGGCACCTCCACCCGCATCGCCTCGACCCGGCGCCGCTGCTCCTCCGGGAACGGGCTCGACCGCCCCTCCCCGGCGTCGACGTGCACGGCGAGGACCTCCTCGGTGGCGCGCAGGCGGCCGTCGGACCACATCTCGTGCCAGAGCCAGAGCAGCTTGGCGGTCACCCGATCACCGAGGTCCGCACCTCGAGCCGGGCCCCCGGCGGCACCTGGTCGAGGTAGCGGACGTGCGCCTCGACCGTGTAGAGCGAGGTACCGGTGACCGCCGGGTCGATGCCCAACCCGGCGATCACGGCGTCGGTGGCGTGCCCGAACACCAGCACGTAGTAGGCCTCGGACAGGTGCCCGTTGTAGTCGATCCACTCCGGCAGGACGTCCTCGGTCCAGGTGGCGGGCTCAGGAGCCACCGGGCACCTTGCCGAGCACCCGCAGCACGTCGACGAGCCGGCGGTCGCGCTCGCGCACGAGGTCGGCGATGGTCTTCTCGCCCGCCGCCTCCTCCGTGCCCGCCACCACGCTGCCGCGCAGCTGCGGCGTGAGCTCGGGTGCGTCGAGGCGGGTCCACGGCGAGAGCAGCGACGGTCCGAAGTGGTCGAGCATGTGCGCCATCCCGCCCGGGCCGCCCGCCAGGTGGAACGTGAGCATCGGTCCGTGGAAGGCCCAGCGCAGGCCCGGCCCGTCGGTGATCGAGGCGTCGATCTGGGCGGGTGTGGCCTCGCCGTTGGCCACCATGTGCAGCGCCTCCCGCCACAGCGCCTCCTGGAGCCGGTTCGCGATGAACCCCGGCACCTCCTGGTCCATGACGATCACCGACTTGCCGACGTGCCGCAGGAACCCCGCCGTCCACGTGACGACGTCCGCGGCCGTGCGCGTGCCGCCCACCACCTCGACCAGCGGGATCAGGTATGGCGGGTTGAACGGGTGTGCGACGACGAGCCGGTGCCCGCCCACGGCGTCGGCCGCCATCTCGGTCATGCCGTAGCCGGAGGTGGAGGAGCCGATGACGACGTGGTCGGGCGTGGCCGCGTCGATGTCGGCGAGCAGCCTGCGCTTGAGGTCGAGCTGCTCGGGGGCGCTCTCCTGCACGTAGTCGGCGGCCGACACGGCGTCCGCCAGCTCGCTCGTGACGGTCATGTTGTCGCGGTTCGCGCCGGGGGCGAGACCCAGCTCCGTCAGGGCGGGCCATGCCGTGTCGACGAGCGTCCGCAACCGGGCCTCGGCGTCCGCGGCCGGATCCCAGGCGCGCACCCGGTACCCGCGGGCCAGGAAATAGGCGACCCAGCCACCGCCGATCACCCCGGCCCCGACGCAGGCCACCGTGCGCACCTGCTCGGGAGCGACTCGCGCGGTCATGCGCGGGGCCGCAGGGAGAGGATCTCGCGCGCCTCGTCGGGCGTGGCCACCTCGGCACCCATCGCCTCGACGATCGTGACGGCGTTGGCGACCAGCGCCGCGTTGGTGACCTTGTTACCGCGGCCGAGGTGGAGGTTGTCCTCCAGCCCCACCCGCACGTGCCCGCCGAGCAGCACCGACTGCGCCACCCACGGCATCTGCATCCGCCCGAGGGCGAACGAGGCCCACACCACGCCGGGCGGGATCTGCGCCGCCATGGCCGCGAGCAGGGCGGGCTCGGGCGGCGCGCCGTACGGGATGCCCATGCACAGCTGGTACATGCCGGGCGGGTCGATCAGGCCCTCGTCCACGAGCTTGTTGGCGAACCAGAGGTTCCCGGTGTCGAAGATCTCCAGCTCGGGCCGCACGCCGAGCTCCTGGATCCGCTTGGCGCCGGCGCGCAGCATGTCGGGCGTGCTGACGTAGACGAGGCTGCCCTCGCCGAAGTTCAGGCTGCCGCAGTCGAGCGTGCAGATGTCGGGCCGCAGCTCCTCGACGTGCGCGAGCCGCTCGATCCCGCTCACGAGGTCGGTGCCCTCGGCGAACCCGGACGGGTCCTGCGCGTCCAGGTACAGGTCGCCGCCCATGCCCGCCGTCGTGTTGATCACCACGTCGACGTCGCTCTTCCGCAGCCGCTCCACCACCTCCCGGTAGAGCGCCACGTCGCGCGACCCCGCACCGGTGTCCGGGTTCCGCACGTGGACGTGCACGATCGCGGCCCCGGCCCGGGCCGCCGCGATCCCGGACTCCGCGATCTGCTCCGGCGTGACCGGCACGTGCTCGGACCTGCCGACGGTGTCCCCCGCGCCGGTCAGCGCGCACGTGATGATGACCTTCCGGTTCAACCAGGGCTCCTCTCAGGCGACCGTGGGCGAGTTGCCGATCAGCTGTCTCGTGTACTCGTGCCGCGGCGAGTCGAGCACCTCGACCACGAACCCCGACTCGACCAGCTCTCCCGCGCTGAGCACCTGCACCCGGGCCGCGATCGAGCGGACCAGCGCGAGGTTGTGGGTGACGAACAGCATGCTGATCCCGCGGGTCTTCCGGAGGTCCTCCAGCAGCGCCACGATCGAGCCCTGCACCGACACGTCCAGCGCCGAGGTGATCTCGTCGCAGACCAGCAGGTCCGGTTCGGCGGCCAGAGCGCGCGCGATCGCCACCCGCTGCCGTTCGCCACCGGAGAGCCGGTCGGTGCGCAGGTCGAGCACGGTCGGGCCGAGCGCCACCGCCTCCAGGAGCTCCACCACCTTGTCCCGGGCCGCCCTGCCCCTGGCGATGCCGAACAGCTCCATCGGCCGGGCCACGATCTGGGCGATCGTCAGGCGCGGGTTCAGCGACAGGTAGGGGTTCTGGAAGATGTACTGGATCCGCTTGCGCTCCTCCACGCTGCGCGCCCGCGCACCCTTGCCGAGCGCGCGCCCGTCGAACGTCACCGCGCCGGTCCACTCCCCGTGCAGGCCGCCGATGCACCGCGAGATCGTGGTCTTGCCGCTGCCCGACTCCCCCACCAGCGCCACGACCTCGGCCCTGGCCACGTCGAAGTCGACGCCGTGCACGACCTCCGTGCGGCCGTAGGACACGTGCAGGTCCTCGACGGTCAGGATGATGTCCCGCTCCTTGTGCGGGTCGGTGTCGGCGACGTTGCCCCGGTTGATGTCCCAGGAACCGATCTCGCCGACGCGCACGCACTTCGCGGTGTGGTCCTGGCCGACCCGGACGTCGCGCGGCTCCGTCTCCCGGCAGCGGTCCTGGACGTACTCGCAGCGGTCGTGGAACCGGCAGCCGGACGGGCGCCTGCCCGGTCCCGGCGTGCTGCCCGGGATGCCGGTGAGCGCGCGGGCCCGGGCCAGGTGCGGGATGGCGTCCAGCAGCGCCCGCGTGTACGGGTGTGCCGGCTGGGAGAACATCACCTCGCGCGGGCCGAGCTCGATGATCCGCCCCGCGTACATGACGGCGACCCGGTCGGCGATGTTGGCCACGACGGCCAGGTCGTGGGTGACGTAGAGCGCCGCCACCTGGTAGCTGCGGCACAGCTCGGCCATGGTGCGCAGCACCATGCCCTGGGTGGTGACGTCGAGGCCGGTGGTGGGCTCGTCGAGCACGAGCACCTTGGGGCGGGGCAGGAACGCCATCGCCAGCGCGACCCGCTGCACCTGGCCACCGGAGAGCTGGTGGGGGTACCGGGCCAGGAACTCGTCGTCGTCGGGCAGGCCGACCTCGCGCAGGCCGGCCCGGGCACCCGCGAGGCGCTCCTCGGCGGTGCCGATGCCGTGCAGCTCCAGGAGCTCCACGATCTGCCTGCCGATCCGGATCGCCGGGTTGAGCGCCGCACCCGGGTCCTGCGGCACATAGGCGATCTTCATCCCGCGGATCGGGCGGACCTGCTCCCAGGACATGGCCAGCACGTCCTGACCCTCGAACACGAGGCTGCCGCGTTCGATGACCGCACCGTGGCGCGCGTAGCCGAGGAGGGCCGTGCCCGCGGTGGTCTTCCCCGAACCGGACTCCCCGACCAGACCGACGACCTCACCGGGCCGCAGCTCGATGTCGATCTCGTCGACGACGTCGACGTCGCTGCCGGTGAGGGCGACGCGCAGGTCGGTGAGGGTGCACCCGGCACCAGCAACGGTGGTCATCCGGTCCCCCGACCCGCGAGCTGCGCGATCCCGTCGGCCATCAGGTTGGTGCCGACGGTGAAGATGCCGATCACGATCACGGGGGCCAGCACTCCCCACGGCTGCACGAGCAGCGCCAGCCGGTTCTCGTTGATCATCTGTCCCCAGTCCGCGGCACCGGGGTCGGTGGCGAAGCCGAGGAAGCCGATGCCGGCGACCATGCCGATCGAGTACGTGAGCCGCAGCCCGGCCTCGGCGAGCAGCGGGGCGTTCATGTTCGGCAGCACCTCGGCCACGACGACCCGCAGCCGGGACTCGCCGAGCGCCTCCGCGGAGTGGACGAAGTCACGGGACACGATGCCCAGCGCCACGCCGCGGGCCACCCGCGCCACGCGTGGAGCGTGGGAGAAACCGACCAGCAGCACGATCATCCACGCCGCGGGCTGATCGACCGCGGTGAGCACGAGCAGCGCGAGCAGGATCTGCGGGAACGCGAGCGCGACGTCGTTCAGCCGCATGATCGCCTCGTCGAGCCAGCCGCCCGCGTACGCGGCGACCACCCCGATCACGATCCCGACCACCATGCCGAGCGCGGTGGCGGACACCGAGGTGAGCAGGATCGAGCCGCCACCGGCGAGCACCCGGCTCCAGACGTCCTGGCCGAGGTAGTCGGTGCCCAGCCAGGACCCCTCCAGCGTGAAGGGCTTGCCGACGATCTCGTTCTCACCGTACGGGGCGAGCCACGGTCCGACGATCGCGATCACCGCGATCACCAGCGTGATCACCAGGCCGGTGGCCAGCCGCGGCTGCCGCCCGAGCCGGCGCGTCGTGCTCGCGACACCCATGAGGCTCATGACGCGATCGCCGTCCTCGCTCGCGGGGTGAACAGGATGGACAGGACGTCGGCGACCAGGTTGACCCCCACGTACACCGCCGCGATCACCATGGCCAGCACCTGCACCATCGGGAAGTCGGAGTTGCGCACGGAGTCGACGAGGCTCGCCCCGATCCCGGGGTAGGAGAACAGGTACTCGACGATCACGATGCCGCCGGCGAGCCACGCCAGCTGCAGCGCGATCACCTGGATGCCCGGGACGATCGCGTTGAGCAGGGCGTGCCTGCGCATGACGACGCGTTCGGGCACCCCCTTGAGCCGGGCCAGCTCGACGTAGTCGGAGTCGAGCACCTCCAGGAGGCTGGAACGCACGATCCGGGCCACGTACGGCGCCACGGCGATCACGAGGGTGAACACCGGGAGGATCATCGATCCCGGGGCGGACCAGGGAGGCGCGCCGCCGCCCGCGATCGTGACGGCGGGCAGCACGTGCAGCACCGTGGTGGAGAACAGGGCCACCAGCAGGATGCCCACCACGAACTCGGGCAGCCCGGCGAGCGTGAGCATGACGATCTGGATCACGCCGTCGGCGCGCTTGCCCCGGTTGTTCGCCGAGACCATCGCGATCCCGAAGGCGATCGGGATCATCACGATCGCCGCCACGATCACCAGCACCGCCGAGTTGACGATCCGGCTGCCCACCAGCTCGCCGACCGGGAGCCGTTGGCGACGGAGTTGCCGAGGTCGCCGGTGAGCAGCCCCCCCAGCCACTCGAGGTACCGGGCGACCACCGGCCGGTCGAGGTGCAGCTCTGCCGCCAGGGCGGCGACGCGTTCCGGGCTGCTGGCGTAGTCCTTGCCGAGGATCGCGCGCACCGGGTCGCCCAGCGCCGCGGTGGCGAAGAAGACGAGCACCGAGCAGAGCCACAGCGTCAGCACGGCCAGGCCGATGCGGCGGGCGAACCACTTCAGCCAGGCAGAGCCCGCCCGCGGGGCCGGGGAGCCCGTCGGCGTCCCGGTCGGCCGGTCGGTCGTGACGACGTCGGTCATGTCTGCCTCACGAAGGACGCGCGGGAGAACCGGAAGTTCGAGCACGGCAGGTACCGGTGCGGCTCGAGCCCTTGCACGAGGTTGGAGTAGGCGTCGAGCTGGCGCTTGAAGCCCCAGATGATGTAGCCCCCCGTCTCGTACTCGATCACCTGCGCGTCGTGCAGCAGCTGCGCGCGGCGCGCCGGATCAGGCTCGCGCTTGGCCTGCTCGACCAGCGCGGTGAAGGTCGGGTCCTCGAAGTGGGTCTCGTTGTAGGTGGCTCCCTTCACCGACGACGTCGCCACCTGCGGGATGTAGTTGCGGGTGTTCCAGAAGTCCTGGGCGAAGTTCCAGGACAGGTACCGGTCGCCGTAGAAGACGTTGGCGTCGGCCTTGTTCAGCCGGACCGTGACGCCCGCCTGGCGGGCCTGCTCGACGAACAGGTTGGCCGACTCGACGCCACCGGACCCGACCGCGCTGGAGGTGACCAGCTCGACGTCGAGGTTCTCGTGCCCGGCCTGGCGCAGGAGCGACCTGGCCTGGTCGATGTCCTGCACGCGCTGCGGCAGGTCGCTCGCGTACGCCGGGTCGAACGGGGCGTACAGGTCGTTGCCGAGGATGCCGAATCCGCCCAGCGCCTGGTCGATCATCTGCTGGCGGTCGACGACGAGCCGCAGCGCCTGCCGCACCCGCACGTCGGAGAACGGCTCGACGTCGACGCGCATCGTGAACGGCACCCAGGCGCCGGTCTCGGAGACCAGCGGCGAGGCGCCCTGTTGCTCGATCGTGCCGGCCAGGTAGTTGGGCAGGTTGTCGATGCTCTGCACCTGGCCCGCGAGCAGCGCGTTGACCTTGGCCGCGTCGTCGGCGAAGTCGTAGATGTAGAGCTCGTCGACCCACGCGGGGCCGTCCCAGTAGTTCTCGTGCCGGACGAACCGGGAGAGCTGGCCCGGGACGAAGTGCTCGTAGGCGAACGGGCCGGTGCCGACCGGGCGGGAGATGTCGAAGTCGGTGGGGATGATCCCGACGGTGTACTCGGCGAGCAGCTGGTCGAGCACCGCGTACGGGGAGTTCAGCTGGAGCACGATCGTGCGGGGATCGACGACCGTGGAGTTGTTCAGCTCGAGGATGGTGGCGAGCTCGGTGCCGCCGGAGCCGGTGTTGTCCGGGTCGGTGACCGTCGCGAGGCTGTGCATGACGTCCTCGGCGGTGACGGTCTTGCCGTGGTGGAACTCCACACCGTCGCGGATCCGCACCGTCCACTGCGTGTTGTCGGCGTTCGGGGTGACCGACTCGGCGATCGAGGGCTCGATCTCGTAGTTCGCGTCCCACCGCAGCAGCGGCTCGTAGAGCTGCAGGCACCGGCTGATGTCCGGGTTGGTCACCGGGAAGTAGGGCTCCAACGTGTCCTTGAGCCCGCCGCCGGTGGCGCCGTGGCTGTACACCCCGCCGCGGACGGGCGGCGTGCCCGGATCCGGTCGGCGGGGCACCGCGCTGCAGCCGGGCATGCCGACTGCTGCGGCGCCGGTGACCAGGCCGAACTTCAACACATCTCGACGGGACGGCATTGTCTGTCGCATGATGCGAACCCCCTCGGAATAATGTGAAACGTAGCCACCGCGCGTGGGACCGTCAATCCAGGTGATGAGGATGTTGCGTCGTGGCAACACGTGAGCCCGCGGCATCCGTCCGCATCCAGTCGGTCGACCGCGCCGTGGATCTCCTACTGGCCGTGGCCTCCGCGCAGCCGGAAGCGGCCACCGCCCCCGCGCTGCGCGGGCGTGCGGTCTCAACCGCGCGACGGCCTGGCGGCTGCTCAAGACCCTGCAGGTACGCGGGCTGGTCGCGGTGGACGAGTCGACCGGGCGCTACTCGATCGGGCTCACCACGATGGAGCTCGGCAACGCCGCCGGGCCGGACGCACTGGTCGCCTCGGCGCGCCCGATCCTCGAGCGGATGTGCGAGCAGACCGGCGAGACCGCGTCGCTGGCCGTGCCCGGGGTGGGCGGGTTGACCTACCTCGACGAGGTGACACCCACGGCGGTGCTCACCGCGAGCTGGCTCGGCCGCTCGGTGGCGTTGCACGCCACTTCCACCGGCAAGGCGCTGCTCGCGTTCCTGCCCGCGCCGCAGGTGCGCCGCGTGCTGGCCGGTCCGCTGACCCGCTTCACCGACACCACGATCACCGAGCCCGACGCGCTGGCCGCCGAGCTCGCCCGCACCCGGGACCGCGGCTACGGCGTCTGCGCGGGTGAGCTGGAGTCCTCGTTGTACGGGGTGTCGGCGCCGGTGCTCGACCGCAACCGCCGCCCGCTCGCGGTGCTGTCCATATGGGGCCCGCGGGACCGCGTCCCGCCGGAGCGTTTCGCCGAGTTGGGCGAGGTGGTCGTACGGGCGGCCGCGGGGTTGGGTCCGCGCGCCGGCTGAGGCCCTCGCACTGTCCGCGGGCCCTGCGACGACCCCATCCGCCGCGCGCTTCGGAGGTGGCCGCTGCCTGGCCTGTCGGTGACCTTGACTCCGACGTCGCGCTGGCCCAGGTTCAGCTCGGCATCCGATCATTCCTGGGGGGCGAAGGTGGAAGGCTCGACGACACTCGACCGGAGACGGTTCCTCACGGGGGTGGGGCTGCTCGCGTCGGCACCCGTTCTCGCAGCCTGCGGTGGCGGGGACGGGGGTGGCGCCGCCGCGGCCGGGCCCACCGAGGTGCGCGTGGGGACGCTCCCGATCGTCGGGGCGGCACCGCTCGCGCTGGCCGCCGCGCAGGGCCTGTTCACGGCCGGTGGGCTCGCCGTCACGACGGAGCGGGTGCAGAGCGGAGCCGTCGCGCTCCCCGCGCTCGTCGCCGGCGACCTGGACGTGCTGTTCGGCAACCACGTCTCGACGATCGCGGCCCGCTCCCAGAACCTCGACGTCGTGATCATCGCCGAGGCGAGCAGGGCCCGGCCGGACAACTTCTCGGTGGTGGTGCTGCCCGACTCGCCCGTCCGGCAGCCCACCGACCTGTCCGGCCGCACGATCGGGGTCAACGCGCTCCACAACATCGCCGGGCTGACCGTCAGCGCGGTGGCGGGGGCGGCGGGTGTCACGGCAGACCGGCTGACCTTCGTCGAGATCCCGTTCCCGGACATGACGAACGCGCTCGCCAACGGCCGGGTGGACGCCGCGTTCCTCCCCGAACCGTTCCTGTCGGAGGCGCGGCGGACCCTCACCGTGCGGACCGTCATGGACCCGTGCTCGGGCCCCACGGCCGACCTGCCCATCGACGGCTACGTCGTCACGAGCCGGTTCGCCGAGGAGAACCCCGACGTCGTCCGCGCGTTCCGGGACGCGCTCGGGGAGGCCCAGCGCCGCTGCGCCGAGCGTGCGGTGCTCGAACCGCTGCTCGTCTCCTCCGCCGGGGTCTCCGCGGAGACGGCCGCGCAGATCAGCGTGAGCGCCTACCCGACCACCACGGACGCCGCGCAGATCCAGCGGGTGGCCGACCTCATGCTGCAGTTCGGGGCGCTCACCGCACCGATCGACGTGAACGAGATCGTCCTCGGGTGAAGGGCGTGACGGCACGCGGACTCGCGGGTGTGCTCGCGTTCCTGCTGGTCTGGGAGGTGTTCGGGCATTCGGGGGCCGTGCGCCCCGAGCTGTTCCCGCCCGCGTCGACCGTGCTGACGGCGCTGGCAGGCCTGCTCACCGACCCCGGCTTCCTCTCCGACGTGCTGGCCACGGTCGGGTCGTGGGCGGCCGCGGTCGTGCTCGCCGCGCTGCTCGCGGTGCCCGCCGGGCTCGTGCTCGGCAGCGTCGCGCCGATCCGGGCGGCCACCCGCTCGCTCGTCGAGTTCCTCCGGCCGGTCCCGTCGGTGGCCCTCATCCCGCTGGTGGTGGTCCTGCTCGGCCGCGGCCCGGAGACCACCGTCACCCTGGCCGTCTACGCGGCGGTGTGGCCGCTGCTGCTGACGACGAGCTACGCCATGGGCGAGATCGACCCGGTGCAGACCGACACCGCCCGCGCGTTCGGCCTGTCGGCAACCCGACGGCTGTTCACGGTGGCGCTGCCGCACGCCGCACCGTTCGTCATGACCGCGCTGCGGGTCTCGGCGGGGATCGCGCTCATCCTGGTCGTCAGCAGCGAGCTGCTCGGCGCCGGGACCGGCGGGATCGGGCAGTTCGTGTTCCTGGCCGGCAGCGGCGGCGGCCGGATGGACCTCGTGCTGGCCGGCACGCTCACCGTCGGGCTGCTCGGCTGCGCCGTCAACGCTGGGCTCGAACACGTCCAGCGCCGCTTCCTGGGCTGGGACACCGCGGAGCCCGGCGCGTGATACCACTCGTGCGCCGGTGGGCGGTGCTGGTCGTGGCGGTCGCGCTCTGGGAGCCGGCCGCCCGGGCGGGCGACAGCCCGTTCTTCCCGCCGCCGTCCGCGATCGCCGTGGCGCTGCGGGATCGGCTGTGGGACACCGACCTCGTCGCCGCCCACCTCCTCCCCGGGGTCGGGCGCATGCTCGCGGGCTGGGCGATCGCCGCGCTCTGCGGCGTGGTCGCCGGTCTCCTGCTGGGCCGCTCGGGGGTCGTCCTGCAGTACCTGAGCCCGCTCTTCGCGTTCGTACGAGCGGTGCCGCCGCCGTTGCTCGTGCCGCTGTTCCTCGTGCTGTTCGACCTCGGCACGCCCATGCAGCTCGCCACGATCGTCGTCGGCGTGATCTGGCCGGTGCTGCTCAGCAGCATCGACGGCGCGGCATCGGTGCACCCCGTCCAGGTGGAGACGGCGCGCGTGCTGCAGCTGCGGCACACCGACTGGTGGCTGCGGGTCGTCCTGCCGGCGGCGGCGCCCAAGGTGCTGGCAGGCCTGCGCGTGAGCCTGTCGCTCGCGCTGATCCTCATGGTGATCTCCGAGCTCGTCGGCGCCACCAACGGGCTCGGTTTCCAGCTGGCGCTCGCGCAACGCCGGTTCGACTTCCTGACGATGTGGGCCGTCGTGGTGCTGCTCGGCGTGCTCGGCTACGCGTTCAACTCGGGCCTCGTGGCCGCCGAGTCCCGGGTGCTGCGCCGGCAGCGGAAGGAGGCGTGAGGATGTCCGTCGCGCTCGACGTCTCGGGCCTCGCCCACCGCTACGGGCCAGGCCCGGCCGTCGTCGACGTCTCGCTGGACGCCCGGCCCGGCGAGCTGGTGTGCATCGTCGGGCCGTCGGGCTGCGGGAAGTCGACGCTGCTGCGTGCCGTGGCCGGCCTGCTCACCCCCACGTCTGGTGAGGTGCGCGTCGACGGCGAGCCGGTGCGGGGCGTCGTCCCCGGGTTGGCGATGGTGTTCCAGGACTACAGCCGCTCGCTCTACCCCTGGCTCACGGTGCGCGGCAACGTCGAACTGCCGCTGCGCGGGCACGTCGAACGGTCCGAGCGGCAGGAGCGGGCGGAGGAGGCGTTGAAGCACGTCGGGCTCGACGGGCAGGGAGGGCGCTACCCGCGGCAGCTCTCGGGCGGCATGCAGCAGCGGGTGGCGATCGCGCGGGCCCTCGCCCACCGGCCCACGCTGCTGCTCCTGGACGAACCGTTCGCCTCCGTGGACGCGCAGACCCGCGCCGACCTGGAGGACCTGCTGCTGCGCGTCCGCGCCGAGCACGGGATGACCGCACTGCTCGTCACCCACGACATCGACGAGGCCGTCTACCTCGCCGACCGGGTCGTCGTGCTGTCCCCCGCACCGGCCACGGTCGCCGCGGTGCTCGCGGTGGACCTGCCCGGCACCCGCGACCAGATCGGCACCCGCGCGGCCCCCGAGTTCGTGCACCTCAGGACGGAGGTCGCCCGCCTGCTGCGGCGGTGACCCGCCTACCGGGCCAGTACCCGCGCGATGGCCGCCATGTGGCCGACCGGGAACAGCCGGGCCAGCACGTCGGGCACCTTCGCGCTCGTGGCGATGAGCAGCCGGGCCTTCCGCCGCTCGACGGCGCGCAGGATGTCGGCGGCGGCCGCTGGGGCGGGTAGGTCAGGAGGCGGGAGAACTGCTCCAGCCCCACCGCGTACTGCGCGCGGTCGACCCCGGAGCCCACGCGCGCGTCCGCAGCGATCCGGGTGTTGATCCCACCGGGGTGGACCGTGGTCACCCCGATCCCCCGCTCGGCCAGCTCGCCGCGCAGGACCTGGCTGAAGCCGCGGAGCGCGAACTTCGAGGCCGAGTACGCCGACTGGCCCGGAGGCGAGATCAGCCCGTAGAGGCTGGAGACGTTCACCAGGTGGGCACCCGCCTGCATCGTGGGCAGCAGGTGGTGGGTGAGCCGCACGGGCGCGTGGAAGTTCACCTCCAGCACCCACTCGTACTCCTCGAGCGTGACCTCGTCGAACCTCCCCGCGAGCGCCACCCCGGCATTGTTGATCAACAGGTCGGTGCGCGGGTGCTCCCGCACGATCCGCTCCGCCGCCGCGGTGGTGGCGGCCCGGTCGGCCAGGTCGACCTGCACCTCCGCCACCGCGACCTCCGGACGGGCGGCGCGGATCGCGCGCGCCACCGCCTCGAGGCGCTGCGCGTCACGCTCCAGGAGGACCAGGTGGCTGCCGCGGGCGGCGAGTCCGCGGGCGAGCTGCTCGCCGATCCCGCTGCCGCCCCGGTGACGACGGCCGTGCGCCCCGCGAACTCGTAGGGCCTCATGCGATGCCCGACCGCAGCGGGCCGAGCACCGGATCCCACTCCGCGATCTCGCTGGAGACGATCAGACCGGCGGCCGTGAACGGGTCCTTCCCGATCCACGCACCGACCTCGGCCTTGTCCGCGGCCCGGAAGATCAGCAGGGCCCCGGCCGGCTCGTCGGGCCCGAACGGTCCCGACAGCAGCAGGTGGCCCTGATCGGCGAGGCCGCCCAGGTACTCGCGGTGCTCGGGCCGCACCCGGTCCCGCGTCGATACGTCGTCGGAGTACCGGTAGGTCACCGCGTAGATCGTCATGGGCCTCATTCTGGTTCCGGGGAACCCGCGGATGGAAGTATCGACGCCATGTCCTCGACCTTCGCCGTGATCTACACCTACACCGACGACACCGACCTTCGGGAGGCCACCCGCCCCACGCACCGCGACTACCTGCGCGGCCTCGACACCCTGCTCGTCGCGGGCGCCTGGGTGCCCGGCGAGGCCCCCGGCGGCCTGCTGATCTTCCGCGCCGAGGACAAGGCAGCGGTCCAGGCGATCGTGGACAAGGACCCGTACAGCACGGCGGGTGTGGTCGCCAACGCCGAGATCCGGGAATGGGCGCCGCCGCTCGGACCGCTGGCAGGGAGCTTCACCGCCGAGTAGCCGCCGCCCGAACGGCGCGTTCGTACGATAGAGCGGTACGGGCGTGCCGTTCGTGCAACCACACAAGCCCAACGTTCGAGCGAGGGCGCCGTTCGGCAACCGCTACGCCCTCCCCAGCCCACCCCGCTTGACCAGCTGGGCGGCGATGACCCCGCGCTGGATCTCGTTCGTCCCCTCCCCCACGATCATCAGCGGGGCGTCGCGGAAGTAGCGCTCGACGTCGTACTCGGTGGAGTAGCCGTAGCCGCCGTGGATGCGCACGGCGTTCAGCGCCACCTCCATCGCGATCTCCGAGGCGAAGAGCTTCGCCATGCCGGCCTCCAGGTCGCTGCGAACGCCTGCCTCGAACCGGTCGGCGGCGTGCAGGATCAGCTGGCGGGCGGCGGTGATCTTGGTCGCCATGTCGGCGAGGTAGTTGCCGATCGACTGGTGCTGCCAGATCGGCTTGCCGAAGCTCTCCCGCTCCTGGGAGTAGCGCAGCGCGTCGTCGAACGCCGCCTGCGCGACGCCGAGCGCACGGGCGGCCACCTGGATCCGGCCGGTCTCGAGGCCCTTCATCATCTGCGCGAAGCCGCGGCCGGGGACACCGCCCAGCACGGCGTCGGCGGGGGCGCGGTAGCCATCGAACACCAGCTCGCACGCCTCGACGCCCTTGTAGCCGAGCTTGGGCAGGTCCTGCGAGACGGTGAGGCCGGGGCCGTGCTCCACCAGGAGGACCGACACGCCCCGGTGCTTCGGCTCGGCCTCCGGGTCGGTCTTGCACAGCAGCGCGATCAGCTGGGAGCGCCGCGCGTTGCTGATCCAGTCTTCGACCCGTTCACCACGAAGCCGTCGCCGTCGGGGCGGGCGACCGTCGTCATCGCCTGCAGGTCCGAGCCGCCGCCGGGCTCGGTGAGCGCCATCGTCGCCCGGATCTCGCCGGTGGCCATCCGCGGAAGGTAGCGATCCTGCTGCTCCTTCGTGCCGAACGCGGCCAGCAGCTTCGCGACGACGGTGTGCCCGCCCATCGCCCCCGCCAGGCTCATCCAGCCGCGGGCGAGCTCGGCCGTGACCAGCGCGTAGCAGGGCATCGACACCGCCACCTCGCCCCACGGCTCGGGCACGGCGAGGCCGTAGATCCCGAGCTCCTTCATCTGCTCGATGAGCTTCTCGGGGTAGGTGTTGGTGTGCTCCAGCTCGCGGACCACCGGCCGCACGTCCTGGTCGACGAACTCACGCACGACCTCGACGATGGCCTGTTCCTCGGCGTTCAGCGCAGTCATGGGGTTCCTCTCAGACGACATGCCGCTCGCGCAGCGCGGCGATCTCGCCGTCGGTGCGGCCGAGCTCGCGCAGGATCGGGTCGGTGTGGGCGCCGAGCACGGGCACCGGCCCCATCACCGGTTCGACGCCCGCGATGTCGGCGGGCGGCCGCAGGGCGCTGATCGTTCCGCCGGGCACGTCGACCGGCCGCCAGCGCTCGCGCTTCTCGAGCACCGGGTGGTCGAGGAAGTCGCGCACCTGGTTCAGCCGGGCGTTGGCGATGCCCGCCTCGTCGAGCAGGGCCGATGCGGCATCCATGTCCAGGGCGGCCAGCCGGGCCTCGATCAGCGCGTTCAGCTCGGCGCGGTGCTCGACCCGGGCGGAGTTGGTGACGAACCGCGGGTCGTCGGCGAGGCCCGGGTCGTCGAGCACGACGCCGCACAGCGCGCGCCACTCCCGGTCGTTCTGCACGCCGAGCACGACCGCGCCGTCGGCGGTGGCGACCGGGCCGTACGGCGCGATCGTGGCGTGGTCGGCGCCGCTGCGCGTGGGTTGACGGGCGCCGTAGGCGGTGTAGTTGGCCGGGGAGCCCATCCACTCGGCGAGCGCCTCGAACAGCGACACCGAAACGGCCGACACCTCACCGGTGGTGGCGCGCCGCAGCAGCGCCGTGAGGATCCCCGAGTAGGCGTACATGCCCGCGGCGATATCGGCGATCGAGATGCCGACCCTCGCCGTGTGGTCCGGCGTGCGGTGAGCGCCAGCACCCCGGTCTCGGCCTGCACGAGCAGGTCGTAGGCCTTGCGGCCGGCCCACGGGCCGTCGGTGCCCCAGCCGGACACGGTGCACGGGATCACGCGCGGGTGGGTCCTGGCCAGGCTCGCCGCGTCGACGCCCAGCCGCCCGGCGGCGCCTGGCCCGAGGTTCTGCACGAACACGTCTGCCCGGTCCAGCAACTCGCCGAGCACCGCGCGGCCCTCGGGCGCCTTCACGTCCAGGGTCAGCGACTCCTTCGACCGGTTGAGCCACACGAAGTAGCTCGAGTTGCCGTGCACCGACTCGTCGTAGCCGCGGGCGAAGTCGCCGCCGTCGGGACGCTCGATCTTGATGACGCGGGCACCGAGGTCGGCGAGCTGACGCGTGGCGAACGGGGCGGCCACCGCCTGTTCCAGGCTGACGACGGTGATCCCCTGCAGCGGCGGGTTCACGCGAGACCGACCTTCGCCGTCAGCGACGGCGCCGCGCCCCGGGCGGCGACGACCACGTCGACCTCCGTCCCCCGCGCCTGTCCGGCGCTCACGATCCGGGCCGGGACGAACGCGGGCCGCACGAGCCGGTAGGAGAAGGACCGGACCGCGCGGTCCGGAGCGTGCCTGCGTGGGAGCTCCAGCGCCAGCAGCGCGAGCAGCGGGCCGTGGACGACGAGGCCGGGATAGCCCTCGACCTGCGTGGCGTAGGGGTGGTCGTAGTGGATCCGGTGCCCGTTGTAGGTGAGTGCGCTGAACCGGGCCAGCAGCACCGGGTCGGTGGCGAGCTCCACCCGCCACTCCCCCTCGGGGTCCGGGCCGTCGGTCTCCGGCGGCGGCAACGTGCGCGGAGGCGTGCCGGGCGGCTCGGAGCGGTAGACGATGTCCTGCTCCTCGACGCGACCGGGGCGCGTCGGCGGACAGCTCGGTCCGGACCGTCACGAACGCCATCTCGCCGCTGCGGCCGGTCTTGACCGTGACGTCGGAGACGGTGGCGCGGCTGGACAGCTCCGCCCCGAGCGGGATCGGCGCGTCGTGGCGCAGCCGTCCACCCGCGAACATGCGGCGCCGCCCCGGGATCGGCGGCAGGAACGGCGCGTCGGCCGGATGGCCGTCGGCGCCCGTGTTCGACCCCGCGGGATGGTCGAGCAGCACGAACCAGTGCCACAGCGGCGGCAGGTGAGCGGGCCGCGGAGCGTCGAGCAGGTCGGCGAAGGCGGCGGCGAACCACGGGTCGGCGCGTCTGCTCATCTCGACCGGTTCCGGCTGCCAGCCCTGCAGCGCATCGGCCAGTGACACCTGCGCGACGTCGCGAGTCATCGGCCCATCATGCGCCGTGATCTGGTCGCGAGTGAAATACTGACTCGTGATGGGGGGATGCGACCCCGGCATGAGGAGGCGCCCACGGTGGAGCTCAGGCAGCTCACCGCGCTCGTCACCGTCGCCGAGGTGGGCAGCGTCACGAAGGCAGCGAAACTGCTGCACGTCGTGCAGCCCGCGGTCACGCGCCAGATCCGGCTGCTCGAGGAGGAGCTCGGGGTGGCGCTGTTCGAACGCACCCGCCACGGCATGATCCCGACGCCCGCGGCCGAGGCGTTGATCGAGCGGGCGCGCCGCGCGCTCCACGAGCTGGAACGCGCCCGGGCGGAGCTGGCGCCCGAAACCGGCGAGGTCACCGGCGTCGTCAGCGTCGGCCTGCTGGAGAGCGTGCTCGACGTCCTCGCCCAGCCGCTGACCGACGCGGTGACGCGCCGCCACCCCGGCATCGAGCTGCGGCTGTTCACCGGCTACTCCGGCCACCTCCAGCAGTGGCTCGACACCGGCGAGGTCGACCTTTCGCTGCTCTACGACCTCAGCGACACCCCGTCGCTGTCGGTCGTCCCGTTGCTGAAGGAACGGCTCTGGGCGGTCGCGCCACCCGACGCCGGGCTCGCCGCCGGGTCCCCCGTCCCGTGGGCTGCCGTGCTCGCCCGGCCACTCGTCCTGCCGGTCAGCGGGCACGGCCTGCGGGCGCTCATCGACCGGGCGCGCTCCGCGGTGCCCGCAGCACCCCGCATCGTCGCCCAGACGAACTCGATGCTCCTGCAGAAGAACCTGGTCCGCGCCGGGCACGGCTGGACCGTGCTCCCCGCGGCCGGCGTCGCGGCCGACGTCGCGGCCGGGCGGCTGTCCGGTGGCCCGCTCACCGAACCGGACGTCGAACGCTCGGTGGTGCTGGGACGGCAACGTCACAGCAGGCCGCTGGCCCCCGTCGAGGCGGTCGCGACGGCGCTCACCCGGCTGGTCCACGAGCTGGTGCGCACGGCCGCGTGGCCGTCCGCGAGGGCCACCGATCGCGTCCAGTGATCGCGTCTAGGGTCGACACATGCCCGACCAGATCAACGGCGCGACCGCCGACGGAACCCTCGCGCGGCTCCTGTGGGAGGCGCAACGGACGGCGACCCCGCTCTCCCACGGCTGCGCGCCGGACCTCGACGTCGCCGCCGGCCACGCGGTGCAGGCCGCCGGTCTGGCGCTGCGCACGGCCGCGGGCGACCCCAGCGGCGGCCGGAAGGTGGGGCTCACGTCGCGCGCGGCGCAGCAGGCGATGTCCGCGCACGAGCCCGTGAGCGGCTACCTGCCGGTGTCGACGATCGGCGCGGTGGCGACGGAGTTCGACTGCGCCGGGCTGGTGGCGCCGCGGGTCGAGGTCGAGATCGCGTTCGTGCTGGCCCGCGACCTCGACGGGCCGGACGTGACGGCCGCGCAGGTCGTGGCCGCGACGGCGCACCTCGCGCTCGCGTTCGAGGTCGTCGACAGCAGGTGGGCGGGCGGCCCGCCCGGCGTCGGCGCGCTGCTCGCGGACGACGTGAGCGCCGCGGCGGTGATCGTCGGCCCCGAGGCCGACCCCGCCACCGACCTGACGGGCCTGCGTGTCACCGCGCGCGTGGGGGACGTGCGCGTCGACGGGGACGCGGGCAACGTCATGGGCGACCCGGCCCGCGCCGTGGCCTGGCTGTGCGCCGACCTGCACCGACGCGGAGACGGCCTGCGAGCGGGCGACCTCGTGCTGAGCGGGGCGCTGTGCGGTCCCACCCCGGTGCGCCCCGGGGATGCCGTCGAGGCCGACTTCGGCGACCTCGGCTCACTGGCGACGGTGTTCGTCGCCCGGTAGCCCCTGCCCGGGCCGCCACCGCAGGTGCCCGTCGGCGGCCGGCCGCCGGATGAGCTCCAGCCGCGGCTTCGGCCCGTCGCTGCGCCCGGTCTGCGGCTTGCGCCGCCCGGCCCGCCACGAGTCCGGCCACACGGCGCCGGGCCCGTCGTAGTCCTGCTCGACGGCGGCGTGCAGCGTCCAGTTCGGGTCGTAGAGGTGGGCGCGGCCCACGGCGCACAGGTCGGCCCGGCCGGACAGGATGATCGTGTTGACGTCGTCGGCCGAGGAGATCACGCCCACCGCGATCGTCGGGATCTTCAGGGTGTTGCGGATCGCGTCGGCGAAGGGCGTCTGGTACGAGCGGCCGAACGCCGGGCGCTCGTCCGGGGTGACCTGCCCGGTGGACACGTCGACGGCCGCCGCGCCCGCCCGTTCGAAGGCGCGCACCACCTCGCACGTGTCCTCGAGGGTGATGCCGCCCTCCACCCAGTCGGTGGCGGAGATCCGGACGGTCATGGGCTTGCCGGCGGGCCACACCTCGCGCATCGCGGTGAACACCTCGAGGGGGAACCGCAGCCGGTTCTCGATCGGCCCGCCGTAGTCGTCGGTGCGCCGGTTGGTGACCGGGGACAGGAACGACGACAGCAGGTAGCCGTGGGCGCAGTGCAGCTCCACGAGGTCGAAGCCGGCGCGCGCACCCCGTTCGGTGGCGGCGACGAACTCGGCGACGACGGCGTCCATGCCGGCGCGGTCGAGGGCCTTCGGCACCTGGTTGACACCCTCGCGGTAGGGGCGTTCGGACGGGCCGACGACGGGCCAGTTGCCGGAGTCCAGGGGCTGGTCGATGCCCTCCCACATGAGCTTCGTGGAGCCCTTGGGGCCGGAGTGGCCCAGCTGCAGGCCGATCTTCGCCGCCGACGAGGAGTGGACGAACTCGGTGACGCGCCGCCACGCGGCGGCCTGCTCATCGCTCCACAGGCCGGTGCAGCCGGGGGTGATCCGGCCCTGCGGCGACACGCACACCATCTCCGTCATCACGAGGCCGGCGCCGCCGAGCGCCTTGCCGCCGAGGTGGACGAGGTGGAAGTCGGTGGGCATGCCCTCGTCGGCGACGTACATGTCCATCGGCGAGACGACGACCCGGTTGACCAGCTCCAGCTCGCCGAGCCGGAACGGGTGGAACATCGGCGGCCGCGGCTCCTCCCCACCGGCGAACCAGGCGTCGACGTCGGCGACGAACCGCGGGTCGCGCAGCCGCAGGTTGTCGTAGGTGACGCGGCGGCTGCGGGTGAGGATGTTGAACGCGAACTGCAGCGGCGGCTGGTGGACGTAGCGCCCGAGGTTCTCGAACCACTCCAGGCTGGCCTGGGCGGCCCGCTGCGTCGACTCCACCACGGGCCTGCGCTCGGCCTCGTAGGCGGTGAGCGCTGCCGGCACCTCGTCGTTCTCGTGCAGGCAGGCCGCGAGTGCCAGCGCGTCCTCCATGGCGAGCTTCGTGCCGGAGCCGATCGAGAAGTGGGCGGTGTGGGCGGCGTCGCCGAGCAGCACCACGTTGTCGTGGCACCACCGCTCGTTGCGCACGGTGGTGAAGCTGATCCACCGCGAGTTGTTCGCCAGCACGCGTCCCCCGCCTAGCACGTCGGCGAAGATCTCGCTCACGGCCTCGACGGATCGGACGTCGGACTCGCCGGGGGGAAGGGTGAGCGCCTCGCTCGCATCGAAGCCCGCGCGGCGCCACACGTCGTCGTGCATCTCGACGATGAACGTGCTGCCGTGCTCGTCGAACGGGTAGCCGTGCACCTGCATGACGCCGTGCTCGGTCTCGCGGACGTCGAAGGTGAACGCCTCGAAGACGGTGTCGGTGCCCAGCCACATGTAGCGGCACCGGCGCACGTCGAGGCTCGGGCCGAAGTGGTCGGCGTACTTGGTGCGCACGGCCGAGTTCAGGCCGTCGCTCGCGACGACGAGGTCGTGGTCGGCCCGTAGCCGCTCCACGTCCGGGGCCTCGGTGGAGAAGCGCACGTCGACGCCGAGCTCCCGGCAGCGTTCCTGCAGGATCTCCAGCAGCCGCTTGCGGCCCATCGCGGCGAAGCCGTGGCCGCCGCTGGTGATCGTCTGCCCGCGGAAGTGGACGTCGATGTCGTCCCAGCGGGCGAACTCGCGCTCCATGGCCGCGTGCACCACCGGGTCGGCGTGCTCGATGCCGCCGAGCGTCTCGTCGGAGAACACGACCCCGAAGCCGAACGTGTCGTCGGCGGCGTTGCGCTCCCACACGGTGATCCGGTGGTCGATCCCCTGGTCGAGCCCGAGCTGCCGCGTCAGCGCCGCGAAGTACAGGCCGCCCGGGCCTCCACCGATGACTGCGATGCGCATGGCCACAGTATATTGTTTGTTTGACGGCCGTTGTCAATGCGATATAGGATGACGGTATGGAGCAGGTCGCCTACACCGATCGCGTCCGCAGGCTCGCGACCGAGCACCTCGTCCCGCTCACGCGCGAGGACGGCCGGGTCAACCGCCCACTCGTGGCCACGATGGGCGAGCTGGGGCTGCTCAGGGACCTCTACGGCGGCCGCCCCGACGAACCACCCCGCGACGCCGCGGCCATGCAGCTGTGCCTGCTGCGCGAGACCATCGCCTCCGTCTCCCCCGAGGCCGAGACCGCGCTGGCCCTGCAGGGGCTGGGCAGCTACCCGATCCTGCAGTCGGGCACGGCCGCCACCGTCGACCGCTGGATCCCCGGCGTCGCGGCGGGCGACGTCGTCGCCGCGTTCGCGCTCACCGAGCCCGGGGCCGGCTCCGACGCCGCCGCGCTCGCGCTGCGCGCCGAACCCGACGGCGACGGCTGGCGCCTCTCGGGTGAGAAGCTCTGGATCTCCAACGCTCCCGACGCCGACGTCTACACCGTGTTCGCCCGCACGTCCGGAACCGGGGCGCGGGGCGTCACCGCATTCGCCGTGGCGGGCGGCTCGCCGGGGCTGTCCGGCGAGCACCTCGACATGATCTCCCCGCACCCGATCGGGAGCCTCACCTTCGACGGGGTGCGCGTCGAACGCGCCGACGTCCTCGGCGAGGTGGACTCCGGGTTCCGGGTGGCCATGCGCACCCTCGACCTGTTCCGGCCCAGCGTCGGCGCGTTCGCGGTGGGCATGGCACAGGCCGCGCTCGACGCCACGGTCGCGCACGTCGGCAGCCGCGAGGCGTACGGCGGGCCGTTGTCGGCCCAGCAGGCGGTGGCCCACGCGATCGCGGACATGGCCACCGACCTGGAGGCCGCGCGCCTGCTGGTCCACGCGGCGGCGCGCGCGTACGACGCCGGCGCGACCGGTCGGCCGTCACCCGGTCCGCGGCGATGGCGAAGCTCTTCGCCACCGAGGCAGCGGGGCGCATCGTCGACCGGTGCGTCCAGCTGCACGGCGCGCGGGCGCTGCAGCGGGGACACCTGCTCGAACACCTCTACCGTGACGTCCGGGCACCCCGGATCTACGAGGGCGCCTCCGAGGTGCAGCGCACGATCATCGCCCGCGAGATCCTGGGGAGGACGAACCGGTGAGCCGCTTCCGCGCCTCGGCGCCGCTGACCACCGACTGGCAGCACTTCGACTTCGCCGTCGACGGGCCGGTCGCCACCGTCACCCTCAACCGGCCCGAGAAGCTCAACCCGCTCACCTTCGAGTCCTACTCCGACCTGCGCGACCTGCTCAGCGAGCTGCCGCACCACGACGGCGTCAAGGTGCTGGTGATCCAGGGCGAGGGCCGCGGCTTCTGCGGCGGCGGCGACGTCAACGAGATCATCGGTGAGCTGCTGAAGATGCAGGCCGCCGACCTGATGCGCTTCACGAAGATGACCGGCGACGTCATCCGGGCGATGCGCGAGTGCCCGATCCCGATCATCGTGAAGATCCAGGGCATCGCGGCGGGCGCCGGGTCGGTGATCGCGCTCGCCGCCGACTTCCGGATCGTCGGCGCGTCCGGCCGGTTCGCGTTCCTCTTCACCAAGGTCGGGCTCTCCGGCGGCGACATGGGCGCGGCCTACCTGCTCCCCCGCGTCGTCGGGCTCGGCCGCGCCACGCAGCTGCTCATGCTCGGCGACACGATCGACGCCACCACCGCCGACCGCTACGGCCTCGTCTCGCAGCTCGTGGCCGACGAGGAGCTCGACGACGCGGTGGCCACGCTCGCCGCCCGGCTGGCCGGCGGCCCGACGCTGGCGTACGCGCAGACGAAGTCGCTGCTCACCCGCGAGCTCGACATGCCGCTCTCGGCGTCGATGGAGCTCGACGCGATGACCCAGGCGCTGCTGATGACCACCGAGGACCACGCCGAGTTCCACGCGGCGTTCAACGCGAAGCGCGCGCCGGAGTGGAAGGGCCGGTGACGCCGGTCGCGGTCGTCACGGGCGCCGGGCAGGGCATCGGCCTGGCGACGGCGCGGCGGCTCGCCGAGGCCGGCTACCGCACCGTGCTCACCGGTCGCGACCGGGCCAAGCTCGACGAGGCGGCCCGGGAGATCACCGGCCCCACGCTGTGCGTCGCGGCCGACCTCACCGTGCCCGAGCAGGTCGAGGCGCTGTTCACCGAGGTCGAGGCGACCTGGGGGCCCGCGCAGGTGCTCGTCGCGAACGCCGGCACCTCGCTGGCCGCGCCGGTCACGCAGACCACCGACGCGCAGTGGCAGCAGATGATCGACACGAACCTCACCGCGCCGTTCCGCTGCATCCGCCGGGTGCTCCCCCCGATGCTCGAGGCCCGCCACGGGCGCATCGTCGTGGTCGCCTCGGTGGTGGCCAAGCGGGGCGAGCGCCTGGTGAGCGCGTACACGGCCAGCAAGCACGGCGTGCTCGGGCTGGTCCGCGCCGTGGCCGACGAGGTGGCCCGCCGCGGCGTCACCGCCAACGCCGTGTGCCCCGGTTACGTCGACACCCCCATGACCGACGCGACCGTGGAAGCCATCGCCTCCCGGACCGGGACGTCCGCCACCGAGGCCCGCGCCCTGCTCGAACGGCGCCAGCCGATCCACCGCCTCGTCCGGCCCGACGAGGTCGCCGCCGCCGTGCTCTCCTGCGTGCAGAACGGCGCGATCAACGGCCAGGGCATCAACGTCGACGGAGGAGCCGTGCAGTCATGACGTTCGAGCGCATCAACCCGCCCCAGCTCGCCGCGGCGCGCGGGTTCAGCCACGCCGTCGTCAGCGACCGGCCCCGCACCGTGTACCTCGCGGGGCAGACGGCGCTCGACCGGTCCGGAGCGATCGTCGGCGACGACATCGTCACGCAGTTCGAGCAGGCGCTCACCAACCTCCTGGAGGCGCTGGCCGCCGCGGGCGGCTCCGGAGCCGACCTCGCCTCCGTCACGATCTACATCGTCGACATGGACGCCTACCTGGCCCACACCCGCGAGATCGGGAAGGTCTGGCGGCGCCTCGTCGGCACCGAGTACCCGGCGATGGCGGGGATCGGCGTCGCCCGGCTGTGGGACGCCGCGGCCCTCGTCGAGATCCAGGGTGTCGCGGTTCTCGAGTGATCCCGGCGCCTGATCACCGGCTCAAGGTGCCGCAGGCCATGCGTGGATCGCGGCCAGTGCGTGCTCACGGGCCGGGGTCCGCAGGAGCCCATCGAGGTCGCCGAAGAGGTCCGCGGCCCGGCCCCCGTTCCAGCCCGCGGGCAGCAGGTCGGGCGGCAGGCCCGGGTCGAGGTAGGGCAGCCGCCGCCAGACCGTGAGCATCGGCACGTAGATCTCGAACGCGGTGCGGCTGCGGTCGCCCGA
Organism: Pseudonocardia sp. CNS-004; assembly: GCA_001942185.1. Lineage (GTDB taxonomy): Bacteria > Actinomycetota > Actinomycetes > Mycobacteriales > Pseudonocardiaceae > Pseudonocardia. The sequence goes on along the minus strand of MKJV01000145.1, from coordinate 10,057 downwards.
GCGCTCCCAGCGCGACTGCGCGTCGGCGAACCGGTCGAGGAAGTCGGCGTACTGGGCGTTGATCCCCTCCAGGTCCCACCAGCGCGCCACCTGGTCGCGCAGCGCGCTGAAGCCCTCGTGGTGCGCCGTGAACAGGTCGACGTACGTGGCGAGCCCGCGCCGCTCCAGCGTGCGGCCGACCTCGTCCTGCAGGTGTCCGGGCGCGACCCACACCCCGGGCGCGGCCGTACCGAACCCGAGGCCCGACAGCGTGGTGCGCAGCGTGTGGCGCTTCTCCCGCTCCGACTCCGGGATGGAGAACACCACGAGCACGAACCCGTCCGACCCGCGGACCGGCCGCCGGTCGAAGATCCGCGTGTCCCCCTCGCGGAGCACCTCCAGCGCGCTGTCGGACAGCGCGTAGCCCGCGGCCTTGCCCGACCGCATCGCCTCGAGCACCCCCCGGCGCTTGAGCCGCGAGATCGACGACCGGACGCCCGCGGAGTCGACGCCGAGGTCCCCCATCAGCCGCACCACCGAGCCCACCGACATCCAGTTGTGCTCCTCGCGCGCGTACAGGCCGTACAGCGTCAGGATGAGGCGGCGCGGGGCGAGCTCTGCCATGGCGGCAACTCTAGGCAGGGCAGGCGGGGCGGACCGGGCAGGATGGTGGCGTGACCGAGCGGCTCGCCACCAAGATCGCCGACCTCACCGGGCCCGGTATCACCGACCGGTTCGGCATCGGGGGCACCGACCTGGGTGCCACCGCCACCGCCCCGGACGGGCACCTCGTCTCGGTGTTCGGCGACACCTTCCGCGGGCCGCATGTCGGCGGGCCCGGCTGGCGCTCCCCCGTCGCGCTCTTCGCCGACGCGGCGAGCGTCCCCACCGGGCTGCGGTGGACCGGCGCCTCGGGGCGCGGCGAGCACGCCCGCCAGCTGGTGCGCTACCTCCACCACGGCTGGCGGCGTTCGGGGCTGCGGCTGCACCGGGTCACGACGGTGCTGCCCACCGACGTGATCACCGTCGGGCGGGACATGTTCCTGCACGTCATGGTGTGCCGCGAGCTGGGCAACGTCCGGTGGACCGAGCTGCACCGCTCCCGCGACGGCTGCCGCACCTGGCGGCCCACCGGCACCCGCTGGCCCGCCGACCTGCACGACGGCCTGTTCCAGATGCTCACCTGGGAGCGCGGCACCGACGGCTACGTGTACGCGTTCACCACCGGCTTCCAGCGGGAACACGGCCTGCTGCTGCACCGCGTGCCCGAGGGCGGGCTCACCGACCCGGCGGCCTGGCAGACCTGGGGCATCGCCGACGACCGCTGGGGCTGGGGCAACGCACCCACGATCGTGCTGCCCGGCCGGTTCGGCGAGCTGTCGCTGCGCCGCGTGCCCGCCGACGAGGGCGAGCGTTGGGTCCTCGTGGCGTTCGACGCCGGCCAGTACCGCATGGACGTGCGGATCCTGCACGGGCCGACCGCCGACCTGCACCGCGCCCCCATGGCCACGGTGCTGCGCGGCTGCCACTGGGACCACGAGGACCACGGGTGCGGGCACGTGGCGCAGCTCTACGGGGGGTACGTGCTGCCCGGGTCCACGGAGCGCGAGCTGCACCTCGTGGTGAGCCAGTGGAACACCGCCTCCGGCTGGCCGTACCGGGCGATGCAGTTCCGCGCGGACGTGTCGGGCCTGGTCTGATCGCGGGTCCCCCGGCCGGCGTCAGGCTTCCGTCCGCCTGCCGAGGGTCGCGGCCAGCCGGGTCAGCGCCGGCATCGCGGCGATGATCGCGTCGGCGTCGTCGTCGCCGAGCTCGGCGAGTGCGCCGGAGATGGCGTTCGACCACGCGCGGCTGAGCAGCCTGCGGTGCTCGTCGGCCAGCGGGCTCGGCCGCAGCAGGCTGCGCCGCTGGTCGTGCGGGTCGGGCTCGCGCAGGAGGAGCCCGCGCGAGACGAGTGCGCGCACCGTCGTGCTCACGTTGCTGGTCTGCAGCCGCAGCGCTCGCGCCACCTCGGACACGGAGGAGCCGGGATGCGCCGAGACGAACCTCAGCACGTCCACTTCCGACGCGGGCAGGTGCTCCAGGCCCACCTCGAGCTCGCCGGTGTGCCGCAGCGTGCGCGACAGGGTGTGGGCCGCGGCGGCGAGCTGGTCGAACCGAACGTCGACGTTGGTCACATCCGCAGGATAACTGCCAAACTTATATATAAGTTGATAACCATGTCGCTCGCCACCCGCGCGCCCTTCGGGGTGTGGATCTGCGTACTCGCACTGCTTGACCGCGATCGCGCCGCTGGCGACGGACATGTACCTCCCCGCGCTCCCCGACGTCGCTGCCGAGCTGGGCGCCACCGCATCGAGCGTGCAGCTCACGCTCACCGGGTTCCTGGTCGGTCTCGCCCTCGGCCAGCTCGTCATCGGCCCGCTCTCCGACGCGTGGGGCCGGCGCAGACTGCTGCTCGCCGGCACCGTTCTCTGCCTCGTCGCGAGCGTCGCGTGCGTCGCGGCGCCGACGATCGGTGTGCTGGTGGTCGCCCGGTTCCTGCAGGGCTTCGGCGGCGCCGCGGGCATCGTGCTGAGCCGCGCGATGATCGTCGACCGGACCACGGGCGACCGCACGGTGCGCCTGTTCTCGCTGATGATGGCGATCAACGGGATCGCCCCCGTGGTCGCGCCGCTGGTGGGCAGCAGCCTGCTCGGCGTCGGCACCTGGCGCGTGATCTTCGTGGCGCTCGGCGTGCTCACCCTGCTCATGGTCGTCGGCGCGCTCGTGGCGGTGCCCGAGACTCTCCCGCCGGAACGCCGCGTCCGGGGCGGGCTGCGCAGGACCGCCCACGACGTCCGGTCGGCCCTGACCCGGCGGCGCTACGTCGGCTACACGTTCGCCTTCGGGTGCGCCTTCGCCACGATGTTCACCTACATCTCGGGCTCCCCGTTCGTCCTGCAGGACGCGCTCGGCCTGTCCAGCGGGGCCTACGCGCTCGCGTTCGGCGCGAACGCCGCCGGGCTGATCGGCGCGAGCATCGTCAACGGGCAGCTCGCCGGGCGGGCCGACCCGCGGCGGGTGCTCACGATCGCCACCTCCGCGCTGGTGCTGCTCTCCGTCACGCTGCTCGGGATCGTGCTGGCAGGCCCGTCGGTATGGCCCGTGCTCGTGGTCCTCTTTCTCGCGCTCACGAGCCTGGGCTTCATCATGGGCAACGCGAGCGCACTGGCCTCCGGTGAGGTGCGCGACATCGCCGGCACCGGATCCGCCCTCCTCGGCGCGCTCCAGTTCGCCCTCGGGGCGCTCGTCTCCCCGCTCGTGGGGTCGAGCCCGCTCGTGATGGCGGTGGTGATGGTGGTCGCGTCCGTGATCTCGCTCGGCACCCAGCTCGCGGTCGGCAGGATCCGGGTTCCCGCCACTGTCTGAAAAATGATCAAGCGTGGCGGATCGCACGGAGGCCGCCACCCTGTCAGGATCGGGGGTCTGCACACCGCCGTGCGCCAGCCCGACCCGACCACCCGGAGGATCCGCCCGTGCCCCGGCTCTTCAACCGCCGCAACACCGCCGGTGACGACGACCTCGACGCGCTCGCCAACGCGCACTTCCGCGCCGTCGAACTGGCCGCGATGGGAGAGCACCAGCAGGCCCGCGAACTGAACGAGGACACCCTCGACCGGCGCCGCCGCGTGCTCGGACCCGACCACCCGGCCACCCTCGCCACCGCCAACAACCTCGCCACCGACCTGCGCGAGCTCGGCGAGTTCGAGAAGGCCCGCGAGCTCGACCAGGACACCCTCGACCGGCGGCACCGCGTGCTCGGACCCGACCACCTCGACACGCTCACCTGCGCCCACAACCTCGCGGCCGACCTGCGCGGGCTCGGCCGGTACGCGGCCGCCCGCGAGATCGACCAGGACACCCTCGACCGGCGCAGGCGCACCCTCGGCGACGACCACCCGTCCACGCTGCGGTCCGCCCACTCCCTCGGGGTCGACCTGCGTCAGCTCGGCGAGTACCGGCTCGCCCGCGACATCGACCAGTTCGCGCTGGTCCGCCGCCGCCGCATCCTCGGCGACGACGACCCCGAGACGCTCGTGAACGCCAGCAACCTCGCCGTCGACCTGCGCAGGCTGGGCGAGTACCAGCAGGCCCGCGCGATCGCCACGGAGGTCCTCGACCGTCGCCGCCGCAAGCTCGGCGAGGACCACCCGTCCACCCTGCACTCCGCCGCCAACCTCGCCTACGACCTGCGGGCGCTCGGCGAGTACGACGCCGCCCGCCGGCTCGACGAGGACACGCTCGCCCGCAGCGCCGGGTGCTCGGCGACGACCACCCCGACACCCTCGACAGCATCGACGCGCTCGCCGCCGACCTGCAGGCGCTCGGCTCGTGACCGATCCGGGCACTCCGCTCCCCACCGGCCGGGTCCCCGGCGTCGACCGTGACCTCTCCCGCCTCGTCATGGGCTGCGACAACCAACGCACCCCCGAGCACGCGGCCGCGATGTTCGACGACTTCACCGCGCGCGGCGGCAACGCGTTCGACACCGCCCACCACTACGCGGGCGGGCTGCCGGAGCAGCTGCTCGGCCGGTGGATGGCAGCACGCGGCGTCCGCGACGAGGTCGTCGTCATCGGGAAGGGCGCCCACACGCCCCACTGCGACCCGCCGTCGATCACCAGCCAGCTGTCCGAGAGCCTCGACCGGCTGCAGACCGACCACGTCGACGTCTACTTCATGCACCGCGACAACCCGGACGTGCCGGTCGGCGAGTTCGTCGACGTCCTCGACGAGCACGCCGCCGCAGGCCGCATCGGGGTCTTCGGCGGCTCCAACTGGACCATCCCGCGGATCGAGGAGGCCAACGCCTACGCGGCGGCCCACGGCAGGCGCGGCTTCACCGCCGTGAGCAACCACTTCGGCCTCGCCCGCGCCCTCGACGTGCCGTGGGCGGGGTGCGAGCACGCCACCGACGACGCCGACCGCGGATGGTTCGAACGCACCGGCACCCCGCTGTTCCCGTGGTCGTCGCAGGCCCGGGGGTTCTTCACCGGGCGGGCGGACGCAGCGGACCGCTCCGACGACGAGCTCGTGCGCTGCTACTACAGCGACGGAAACTTCGAACGCCTCGCCCGTGCCCGCGCGCTCGGCGCCGAGCTGGGTGTCGCGCCCACCGCGATCGCTCTCGCCTACGTGCTGGCGCAGCCCTTCCCCACGTTCGCGCTGATCGGGCCGCGCTCGGTCGAGGAGACCCGCACCTCGGCCGCCGCGGCGACCGTCCGCCTCACCCACGAGCAGGTCGCCTGGCTCGACCTGCGCGACGAGCGGTGACGGTCCGCAGGTGACCGACGGCCGCACCGGGGCGCGCCGCGCACGGTGCCCGCCCGCGGGCGGGCCGTTGCGGTGGCGGCGGCGACGGCCGCGGGCGTCGGACTGGCCGCGCAGGCCCGGTTGAACGGTGAGCTCGGGGCCCGGCTGGGCGACGGGGTCGCGGCGTCGCTGGTCACCACGACCGCAGGCCTGCTGGTGCTGGTCGTCGTCGTACCCGCGGTGCCCGCCGGGCGGCGCGGGCTCGGGCTCGTCCGCGCTGCGCTCCGCTCCGGCGCCTGCGGTGGTGGCACTGCTGCGGCGGGGTCGGGGGCGCGCTGTTCGTGGCGAGCCAGGGCATCAGCGTCGACGCGCTCGGGGTCGCCGTGTTCACCGTCGCCGTCGTCGCCGGCAGCGCGATCGGCGGCCTCGCCGCGGACCGGTGGGGCTGGGGACCAGGCGGGCGGCACCAGGTCACGACCGCACGCCTCGGCGGCGCGGTGGTCGCCGTCGCCGCGGTCGCGGTCGCCGTCTCCGACCGTCTCGGCGGAGGCGGCGCGGCGGCGCTCGTACTGCTCCCGCTGGTCGCAGGCGTCGCGGTCGCCACCCAGTCCGCGCTCAACGGCCGGGTCGGAGCCGCCGCGCGGTCGCCGTGGCCCGCCACCCTCGTCAGTTTCGCCGTGGCCGAGCTGACCCTCGCCGCCGTGCTGCCGGTCGGGCTCGCCCTCCACGGCGACGCGGTGCGCAGCCTCCCGGCCGAGCCGTGGCTCTACGCGGCGGGGCTCATCGGCATCGCCGTGATCGCCACGGCCGCGCGCGTCGTCGGCCAGGTCGGAGTGCTCGTCTTCAGCCTGGCGAGCGTGGCGGGCCAGCTGCTGGGCGCGCTCGCGCTGGACGCCCTGACCAGCGGCCCCGACCCGACCGTCTCCGTCTGGATCGGCACCGCCGTCACGTTCGCCGCGGTGGCGCTGGCCGCCCGCCCACGCCGGTGAGCACACTGGGAGAGGTGCACGCGGCCGAGTTCCACGACCTCACCAAGTACTACTCGCGCAACCCCGCCGAGCCGGGCGACGAGCGCATCGGCATCGGCGATCCGGCCACCGGCACCGAGGCAATCTGGCAGAAGGACCAGGACATCAGGCCCGGCCTGTACAAGGTCTACGAGACCGCACGCCCCACCGCGCTGGCCCGCGATCTGCCGGACACGGGTGTCCCGGCGCTCGATGCCCTCGCCGCCACCGGCGCGGAAGCCCCGCCCGCCGTGCCGGACCGGGCGCTGCTCGGCAGGCTCGGCCTGCTGACGAACGGCTCTCTCGACCGCAGCGTGACCACCGCCGACGGCCGGGTCCACCGGTTCCGGACGGCGGGCGGCACGGGTGCGCAGTACCACCTCGAGCTCTACTTCGTCTGCGGTGATCTCCCCGATCTCGACGCAGGCGTCTACCACTACTCCGCGATCGACCACAGCCTGCGGCTGCTGCGCGCCGGCGACTTCCGCGCCGCGCTCGTGGACGCCACCGGGAACGCGCCGCCGGTCGCCGCCGCGCCCGCGGTGCTCGCTCTGACCAGCACGTTCTGGCGCAACGCGTGGCGCTACCGCGAGCGCGCCTACCGGCACGCGTTCTGGGACGCCGGCACGTCGCTCTCGCACATCCTGGCGGCCGCGGCGTCGGCACGGGTCGGCACCGAGCTCGTGTTCGGCTACGCCGACGCGCCGTCGACGCCCTGCTCGGCGTCGACGGGGTGCGCGAGTCGACGGTCGCGCTCGTCGCGCTCGGCCACACCACCGCCGCACCACCGCCCGCGCCACCGCTCGACCGGCTCGACCTCCCGACGACCCGGCTCTCCCCCGCCGAGGTGACGTTCCACGCGATCACCGACATGCACCTCGCGTCGTCGCTGGCCACGGGCGACGACGCCGCGCGGTGGCGGTCGCCCCGGTGGCACCGGCCGGCACCGGAACCGTCCGGCGACCTGACCGAGCTGCGACCGCTGCCCGCCGACGGGCTCGACCCGCACGGCGTGGAACAGATCATCTTCCGCCGCCGGTCGACCCGGAACTACGACACCGGCGTCGAGATCCCGTTCGACGCGTTCTCCACCCTGCTGGACCGCTCGACGCGCGGCGTGGCATCCGACGTGCTGACACCGGGCGCGCCGCTCACCGACCTCTACCTGATCGTCCACGCCGTGGAGGGCCTCACCCCGGGCGTCTACCTCCACCACCCGCAGCGGGGTGCGGTCGAGCTCCTGCGGGCCGGCACGTTCCGCGCGCAGGCTTCCCGCATCGCGGCCGGCCAGCAGTACGCGGGCGACGCGCACGTCAACCTCTACTACCTGGCGCACCTGCCGTCGATCACCGGCCGGTACGGCGACCGCGGCTACCGGCTGGCCCAGCTCGAAGGCGCCCTGCACGCCGGCAAGCTGCACCTCGGCACCCACGCGCTGGGGCTCGGCGCGGTGGGCTCGACGTCGTTCGACGACGAGGTGGTCGACTTCTTCTCCCCGCACGCGGCCGGCAAGGACTACATGTTCGTCACCGTCTTCGGCCGCCGCCGCCGCAAGGGGTGACGCGTGGACATCGCCGAACTCACCGCGAACCCGCACCCGGCGCTCGCCCGGCTGCGCGCCACCGAACCCGTCGCCTGGGTCCCCGAGCTGGGCCAATGGCTCGTGACCAGCCACGACGCCGCACGGCGCGTGCTGCGCGACCCCGGCACCTTCACCGTCGACGACCCGCGGTTCTCCACGGCGCGGGTGGTGGGGCCCAGCATGCTGTCGTCGGACGGCCCCGCGCACGCCGCGGCCCGCCGACCGTTCGCGGGCCCGTTCCGGCCCGCCGACGTGGCGCGCCGGTTCACGCCGCGGATCACACAGCTCGCGGACGAACTGGTGGCCGGGCTCCGCCCCGGCGGGAGCGCCGAGCTGCGCGCGGGCTTCGCCGGACCGCTCGCGGCGCGCGTGGTGGCCGAGACCCTCGGCATCCCCGACGTCGACCCGGCGGCCTCATGCGCTGGTACTCGACCTTCGTCGCGGCCGTCTCCGAGGTGACGGCGGGCCGCCCGCTGCCACCGGCCGCGACGGCGGCGTTCGAGTCGCTCGCCGGGCACGTCCTACCCACGATCGACCGCAACGGCTCCCTGCTCGCCGACGCCGTCGCCCGCGGCCTCGGGAGGGACCGGGTGGTGTCCAACGCCGCCGTCCTGCTGTTCGGCGGCATCGAGACCACCGAGGGCATGATCCTCAACCTGCTCTGGCACCTGCTGCACCACCCAGGCCTGCTCGCCGCCGTGCGTGCCGACCCCGACCTGCTGCCGAACGCCGTCGAGGAGTCGCTGCGCCTCGAACCCGCCGCCGCGGTGGTCGACCGCTACGCGACCCGCGACGCCGAACTGGCGGGCGCGGCGATCCGCCGCGGCGACCCGGTGACCGTGTCGCTCGCCGCGGCCAACCGCGACCCCGCGATCTTCCCGGACCCCGACACCTTCGACGTCCACCGCCCCAACTCCCGCCAGCACCTCGCCTTCGCCCACGGCCCCCACTTCTGCCCCGCGATGGACCTGGCCAGGCTCGAAACCCTGATCGCGTCCGCACCCTGATCCGCGAGCTACCCGACCTCGCCCCCGACGAACGACACCCGACCGCGCCGTCCGGTCTGGTGTTCCGCAAACCGCAGACACTGCACGCCCGCTGGACGGTGCGGTGACCGCGGTGCGTTCCGCGGAACGCTGCGGCCCGGTTCCCGGGGGTAGCGCGGCTCTCGTGGGCGCGCCTCGGTCACCGTCGTAGCTCTGCCCTCGGCCTTCGGGCTGGGGTCTCGGGTGCGGTCGCCTCCTCCTCATCCTCGCCTTGCGTGTCGGTGTGGCTGGGTGGGGTTCACTGCCGAATACCGTGGTGGCGTTGGCTGCCGGGTGCTTACGCCACTGTCCGATGATCCCGATTCGTGACTCGCGGACACCCGCGAAGAGAAGACCGGACCTGCGTTCCGCGGAACGCAGTGGCACTGTTCCCGGGGGTGGCGCGGCCTCGTAGCCCGTCTCTCGTGGGCGCGCCTTGGTCACCGTCGCAGCTCTGCCCCCGGCCTTCGGGCCGGGGTCTCGGGTGCGGTCGCTTCCTTCGCATCCTCCCCTTGCGCGCCGGCGTGGCTGGGTGGGTTCATTACCGAATACCGTGGTGGCGTTGGCGGCCGTCCCCGACGTGAGGGCACGCCGTATCTCGACGAGACCGTCACCGCCGGGTGCCCACGCCACTATCCGGTGGTCCCGATCCACCACCCCCTGGACATCCGCCAAGAGGAAACTGTGGACCACCGGTTCCGCGTTCCGCGTTCCGCGGAACGCACCGAACAACCCCGAAACTGTCCGACCCCACTGCCATCCTGAAAGCGAACACCAGCCCGCTATCAGGAGGCCCCCGTGTCCATCTCTGTGATTTCCCGACGCGCCCCGCAGCCCACGCAGCCGCCCACTCCGAAGCCCCTATCGCTGCCCACATCGGCGCCCACGCGGTTGCCCACGCCGCCGCCTCCCGAGTTGCCCGGCTCCGTGGCGGGTCTGTTGCAGCGCATGAGCACCGATGACCTCGAGTCGGAACTGTTGACCCTGGCCGGGCACATCGCCGCCCGGAATGCCGCTTCCTCCAGCTCTTGGCCGAGTTCGATGATCGCAAGGGGTGGGCCGGGGACGGCATCCGCTCGTGTGCCCACTGGTTGTCGTGGCGGGCGGGGATGAGCCTGCGCACGGCGGCCGAACGGGTCCGGGTCGCGCACGCCCTGCAGCAGTTGCCG
>MKJV01000144.1 GCA_001942185.1 Pseudonocardia sp. CNS-004 | reverse complement strand
GGCGCTGCTGCGGGCGGGCTCGGCGACCGGCTCCGTCCCGGTGATCGGGGCCGACCGGCGCGGGCGACCGCCCGCTCGAGGCTTCGGCGCTGCTGCGGGCGGGCTCGGCGACCGGCTCCGTCCCGGTGATCGGGGCCTGCGGGCCGGTGATCTCGGCGGCGGTCGGGCTCGGGTGCCCACCGGTGCGCTCGACGGCCGGGAGCGCGGCGGTCCCGGCCCGCCCGACGGCCTGCTGCCGGCCGGTGCCACCCGCACTGCGCTGCGACCCGGTCCGGTCGACCGCCTGCTGCCGGCCGGTCCCGCCCTCGAAGGCGGCTCCGCCGGTGCCCTCCGCGATGCGCTGCGCCCCGGTCAGGTCGACGGCAGGGTGTCCGCCCGTGCCGCCCGCGGCGCCCTGCGATCCCGTCCGCTCGACGGCGGGCCGGGCACCGGTGTGCTCGACGGGGGTGACGGGGAGCGGGCCGGTCGGGTCGTCGGCGGCGACGGGCAGCTCACCGGTGACGGGGTCGGCGGTGGCGTCCTCGGCCGAGCCGTCGGTGGGGTGCATGACGATCGGCCGGTACTGGCCGGTGGGCGGGTCCCGGTGGTCGGTCTCGGCCGGGGCCCGGCGGTGGGCGCGCGAGCGGGTCAGCATCGAGCGGGACGCGGGGGTCGCCGGCGGCACGACTTCCAGCGCCGTCGTGGGGACCGCCTCGGGCGCTTCCGGGTCGCCCCCGGCGTACCAGGCCGCGTACTGCTCCTCCGCGGCCTCCTCGTCGGAGGGCGGGGAGACCGAGCGACCGAACCGGGCGCGGACCGCGGCGTTCTGCCGAGCACGCGTTGGAACGTCGACCACGGGCTTCCAGACCTCGTCGGACCGGGCAGGGGAGGAATCACGGTCACGGTGGCCCGGAGGCAGGAGATCTGGGGAGCGCCCCGACCACCGTGACCGCACTGGCTGGGGAGCGTTCCCCACCCCGGCTTGCGATCACGGAACCGTAACGGACCGTGAGCATCGGAGTCGATTCCCGACACGCGGGCAGCGCCGAACGGCCTGCCTCCTACGCCGAGCGCACCCCGTCGCGGGCGGGTGGCGCCTCGGCGAGCCCGAAGACCCGCTCGGCGTTGCGCCCAGCGCTCGCAGCCAGCCGCTCCTCGGAGACTTCCCGCAGGTCCGCGAGGCCGCGCACGGTCCACGGCATGCAGTAGGGCTCACCGGCTCGCCCACGGTGGGGGTGCGGTGTGAGGAACGGCGCATCGGTCTCGACGAGCAGCTGGTCCTCCGGTACGACGACCGCCGCCTCCTTCAGCGCGCGGGCGTGCGGAACGTGACCGGACCGGCGAACGACAGCACGTATCCGGCGTCGGCGCACTCGCGCGCCATCGCGGCGTCGCCGGAGAAGCAGTGGAAGACCACGGTGTCCGGTGCTCCCTCCTCGCGGAGGATGCGCAGGACGTCGTCGTGGGCCTCCCGGTCGTGGATCATGAGCGGCTTGCGGATGCGTTTGGCGAGGTCGATGTGCCGGCGGAAGGACTCCTGCTGGGCCTGCGGGGGCGAGTGGTCCCAGTAGTAGTCGAGACCGGTCTCCCCGACCGCCACCACACGGGGGTCTCGGGCGAGGCGCTCGACCTCGGCGTGGTCGTCCTCGGTGAGCGAGGCCGTGCGGGTGGGGTGCAGCGCGACGGCCGCGACGACCCGGTCGTCCCAGTGCGCTGCTTGCACGGCCCACCGCGCCGAGGCGAGGTCGTCGGCCACGGTGACCGCACGCGTGACGCCCACGGCCGCGGCCCGGTCCATCGCCGCCCGCACATCGGCCGCGTCCACGCACCCACAGGCGTCGAGGTGGGTGTGCGAGTCGACGGTGGGCGCCGCCAGCGGCTCGGGAGGTGGCGGAGGTTCCCGCCTCCCGTAGGCGCCGCTCACAGCCGCGTACCCATCCGACGAACGGCACGTTCGTCGGAACGGGCGGGGTTCACTTCGCGATCGGGGCCCACTCCGGGCCCGTCTCCCCGAGTTCCGGCTCCAGCTTGCGGAAGATCGGCGTGGGCTTGGCCAGGGGCGGCCCACCTCGATCGGTGTGGCGCCCAGCGCGCCTGCTCCTTGGTGTAGTCACCGGTGAGGATCGGGGTGATCCGGCCGGGGATGTCCAGGTCGGGGACGTCCTGCAGCTCCGGCTGGGCGGCCCAGACCCCGATGCCGCCGAGCGCCTCGTGCACCTGCTGCGCCGAGTGCGGCAGGAACGGCGTGAGCAGCGTGTTGGCGTCCTGGACGACCTGCAGCGCCGTGTGCAGCACGGCGTCGCGGCGGCCCGGGTCGTCCTTCAGCTTCCACGGCTCCTGGTCCGACAGGTACCGGTTGGCCGCGGAGACGACCTTCATCGCCTCGCTGAGCCCGGCCCGGAACCGCGACCGCGCAAGGTGCGCGCCGACCGTGTCGAACGCCGCCTTCGACAGCGCCAGCAGCTCGGCGTCGGCGGCCGCAGGTGCGGTGGGTGCCGGGACGGCCCCGTTGTTCTTGTGGGCCATCGAGATCGACCGGTTGACGAGGTTGCCCCACTCGTTGGCCAGCTCGAAGTTGATCCGGCGCACGAACTCGTCCCACGTGAAGTCGACGTCCTGCGTCTCCGGGCCGGCCGCGGCGATGAAGTACCGCAGGCTGTCGGGCCCGAACTCCCGCAGGAAGTCGTTCAGGTAGATCACGGTGCCGCGCGAGGTGGAGAACTTCGAGCCGCTCATCGTGAGGAACTCGCTCGACGCGATCTCCGACGGCAGGTTCAGCTCCCCGTACGGCCCGGGCTCGCCGCCGTGGTCGCCCTTCCCGTTGTGGCCGAGGAGCAGCGCGGGCCAGATCTGGGCGTGGAAGGTGATGTTGTCCTTGCCCATGAAGTACACGAGCTCGGACGCCGGGTCGTTCCACCAGGCCTTCCACGCGTCGGGGTCACCGGTACGCCGGGCCCACTCGACGCTGGCCGAGAAGTAGCCGATCACCGCATCGAACCAGACGTAGAACTTCTTGAGCGGCTGGTCGCTCCAGCCGTCCAGGGGGATCGTGACCCCCCAGTCCAGGTCGCGGGTGATGGGCCGCGGCCGCATGTCGTCGACGAGGTTCCTGGTGAAGTTGACGACGTTCGGCCGCCAGCCGGTCTTCGACGCGAGCCACTTGCCGAGCGTGTCCGTGAACGCCGGCAGGTCCAGGAACAGGTGCTCGGTCTCGACGAACTTCGGCACCTCGCCGTTGATCCGCGACCGGGGGTTGATCAGGTCGGCGGCGTCGAGCTGGTTGCCGCAGTTGTCGCACTGGTCGCCGCGCGCGCCGTCGTAGCCGCAGATCGGGCAGGTGCCCTCGACGTAGCGGTCAGGCAGCGTGCGGCCGGTGGACGGGCTGATCGCCCCGGTGGTGGTCTTCGGCACCACGTAGCCGTTGCGGTGCAGGGCCAGGAAGATCTGCTGCACGACGTCGGCGTGGTTGCCGCTGGTGGTGCGGGTGTAGAGGTCGTAGGTGACGCCCAGCCCACGCAGGTCCTCCGCGATCACGCGGTGGTACTTGTCCACGGTCTGCTGCGGTGTGAGGCCCTCCTTCTCGGCCTGCACCAGGATCGGGGTGCCGTGCTCGTCGCTGCCGGAGACCATGAGCACCCGGTTGCCGACCATCCGCTGGTAACGGGAGAACACGTCGGAGGGCACACCGATACCGGAGACGTGGCCGATGTGCCGGGGGCCGTTGGCGTAGGGCCAGGCCACGGCGGTCAGCACGTGGGAGCTCATGCACTCCAGCCTATGCCCGGGCCGCATCCCGGTTTCGCGCCCGGTCAGACGGTGGCGGAGCCGCCGTCCCAGGTGATCTCGAGCTTGCCGTCGACGGTGCGCGGGGTGATCCCGATCACCTCGGACTCGACTGCACCGTCGGGTCCGGGCTGGACGGGCATCAGCCGGCCGCCGACGGCGCGGAACAGCTCGACCCGCCGCTCCATCGGGTGCGCGACGATCATCTCGCTGACACCCAGCCCGCCATAGAAGTCGATCTTCTCGTAGGTCTCGTCGCGCGGCGACCGGACCTCGACGACGAGCTCGGCGCCCTCCGCACCGCGATCGCTGCCCTGATCGGGCCGGCGGTAGAGCTGGTCCGGCACCCGGTAGTCGTCGGCAGCCCGGAAGAGACCCGTCTCCATCCGCGGAACGAGCCCGCGCCGCTCGGCGATCGGACCGACCACGAAGACGAACTCCAGGCTGAACTCCCCGTGGGCGTCCCGCGGCGGCGGAACCATGTGCAGAACCCCGCCCCACATCTCGTCGCGCACGTCCAGGCCCAACCGGCGGCGCTCGGCGAGCATCGCCTCGACATCCGGGGACGCCTCGTACATCACGACCCGCATGGCCAGAGGGTATCGGTGGCTAGTGTGGAAACGTGAACGTGGAGGTCACCCCCCTGCCCGGCATCGGCGTGCGCAAGGACTTCGCTCTGCGCAACGGCAGGCGGATCGGCGTCGTCACCCATCGGGACGGCAAGATCGATCTGATCGTCTCGAAGTCCGACGACCCCGACGCCTGTCTCGCCGAGCTCCCGCTCACAGCGGAAGAGGCGGGCGCGCTGGCCAACCTGCTCGGCGCGCCGCAGCTCGTCGCACAGCTGTCCGAGGAGCACCGCGACCTCCCCGGCATCCACACCCGGCAGATCCCGGTCGGCACCCCGTTCGACGGCCGCACGCTCGGAGACACCGCCCTGCGCACCCGCACCGGCGTGTCGGTCGTCGCCGTGATGCGCGCCGGGCAGGTGCACGCCAGCCCCACCCCCGACTTCACCCTGACCGCGGGCGACCTCATGGTCACCGTCGGTACGTCCGAGGGTCTCGACAACGCGATCAAGATCCTCAAGCGCGGCTGACGCGTGACCGACACCGCACTGGAGCTCATCGAGCTCGGGGCTGTCTTCTTCGCGCTCGGGCTGCTCGGCCGCCTCGCCGGCCGGATCGGCCTGTCGCCCATCCCGCTCTACCTGCTCGGCGGCCTGTTCTTCGGCACCGGCGGCGTGGTGCCCCTGCACGGCATCGAGGGGTTCACGACCATCGCGGGCGAGGTCGGCGTCATCCTGCTGCTCCTCCTGCTCGGCCTCGAGTACTCGGCAACCGAGCTGATCGACGGCATGCGGCGGTCCTGGACGGCAGGCCTGCTCGACATCGTGCTCAACGCCGCCCCCGGGGTGGCCGTGGCGCTGATCCTCGGCTGGGGCCCGATCGGGGCGCTCGTGATGGGCGGCGTCACCTACATCTCGTCGTCCGGCATCGTCGCGAAGGTCCTCGGCGACCTGGGACGGCTCGGCAACCGCGAGACGCCGGTCGTGCTGTCGATCCTCGTGTTCGAGGACCTCGTGATGGCGCTGTACCTGCCGATCCTCACGGCTGTGCTGGTCGGGGTGACGCTCACCGGCGCGCTGGGCGCCGTCGGCATCTCGGTGGCGGTGCTCGCGGTCGTGCTGGTGGTGGCGCTGCGCTACGGGCGGTTCGTCTCCGCGGTGGTGGACTCCCCCGACCGGGAGGTGTTCCTGCTCAAGGTGCTCGGGCTCGCCCTGCTCGTGGCCGGCTTCGCTTCTGCGATGCAGGTGTCGGCTGCGGTCGGGGCGTTCCTGCTGGGCATCGCGATCTCCGGTTCCACCGCGGAGAACGCCGCCAAGCTGCTCGAACCGCTGCGCGACCTGTTCGCCGCGGTGTTCTTCGTGGTGTTCGGGCTCAACACGGACCCGGCGTCGATCCCACCGGTGCTCGGCTGGGCCGTCGTGCTGGCCGGCGCGACCACGGTGACCAAGCTCGCCACCGGGTGGTGGGCGGCGCGCCGGGCGGGCATCGGCCCGCTGGGGCGGGCCGCGCGGGCGCCGCGCTCATCGCGCGCGGCGAGTTCTCGATCGTCATCGCCGGGCTGGCCGTCGGGTACGTCCCCTGGATCCCAGGCTGGTGGCGCTCGCCACCACCTACGTGCTGCTGATGGCCGTCATCGGTCCGGTCGCGGCTCGCCTCGTGGAACCGGCGGCGCGGTGGGTACGCACCCGCCGTCCGGCGACGGCTCCGGCACCTTCGGCGGGAAATTGATCACCGCTCGAGCCGTTGGCCCGAATGGCCCATCGAGGGAACCGCTCATCGCATAGATCATTCCTCTCGCCGGTGGGCAGGCAACCACAGCCGATCCCGCCGATAGCTTTCAGCCGACCGGATCGGTCACGACGAGGACACGGGACTCCCCACCCGCCACGGCATCCCCGAGCCGGCAGTCCTCGCATGTGACCGGTCGACGATCCGGAAGGTAGGTTCGTGGCCCGGCACCGCTCCCCCGGCTCCCGCCACGCGTCCCCGTCGTACCCGCCGCACGAGCAGTGGTCGGAGCAGGACGACGACACGCGTGACACGAGGCCAGCACGCTCCGTTGCGCACCACAGCACGATCCTCGTCGCGGTGGCCATCGCCGCGGTGATCGCCGTCATCGGCAGCATGCTGTCCATCGCGGGTGCGCTCGGGCCGCCCGCGCCGAAGGACGTCAACCTCGCCTCCCGCGACCTCGCGGACCTCCCCACCCCCGAGCTGCCCCTCCCCGAGCTCGTGCCCACCCCCGAGCCGGAGCCGACCACCGAGGCACCGCCCACCTCCGAGGCCCCCGCCGAGGAGGACGCGGAGAAGAAGGACGAGGGAGCCGGAGAAGGCGACGGCGAGGAGGGCAACCCGCTCGGGGCGGCCACCGCCCGCGCCGCCCGGTTCCCCGCCGAGATCATCGACTCCAGCAACTGGTACCTGACGCTGCCCACCGGCTCGGAGGGCAGCCCGGACACGGTCGAGACCGAGGACCTCAAGAGCTACTCCAGCAAGTGGTTCCAGCTCAACGACTCGAAGAACGGCGTCTGTTCACCGCCAACACCGGCGGCGCCACGACGAAGAACAGCAAATACCCGCGCTCCGAGCTGCGGGAGATGATCAACGGCGAGAAGGCGGGCTGGGACGGCCGGTCCGGCACGCACACGATGGAGCTCGACGAGGCCATCACCAAGACGCCGTCCACCAAGCCGGACGTCATCGCCGGGCAGATCCACGGCACCGACGACGACCTCATCCTGATCCACCTGTCCGGCAACGAGCTCACCGTGAAGTACGACGACGGCAAGAAGAAGGCCGTGCTCGACCCCTCGTACGAGCTCGGCGAGCGGTTCCGCGTGAAGATCCAGTCGGCCGACGGGAACGTGAAGGTCTGGTACAACGGGGAGCTCAAGGCCGACCTGCCCGTCTACGCCGAGAACAGCTACTTCAAGGCCGGCGCCTACGTGAACTCCAACCCCAGCAAGGGCGCCGACCCGTCCGACGTCGGCCAGGTCGTGATCTACGGGGTGGAGATCAGCCACAGCTGAGCACCACCCGACGACAGGGGGTGCGTCCGCACCCAGCCGGGTCAGGGCCGGTCGTGCCGCTCGCGCATCTCCCGCGTCAGCTCCTCCGCGCGACGCGCGTGGATGTCCGGGACCTGTGCCACCAGCCGGTCGGCGCCTGCCGTGAGCAGCCCCAGCTGGGTCAGCAGCTCGCGCGCCGCGGGCTCCTCGGGCGTGGTCGGGGAGCGGCCGAGGTAGGTCTCGAGGCAGGCCGGCAGCTCGACGCGCACGATCTGGGCGGCGTCGGCGAGCCGCTCGGGGGCCGCGATCCGGTCGGTTTCATGGTCGGCGACCTGTTCGAGCCGGTCGAGCACGAGCCGGACGCGCCGATGATCCGCCCGACCTCCGCGCCCGTGCCCTCCGGCAACACGCCGGACTGCCCCTGCACCCGGCTCGACAGGTCGGCAGCCTCGGAGCGCAGGGCGTCGGTCAGGCTGGGCTCTGGCGGGTCGGGCGCGGGGTCTCCGGGCGCGACGAGCGCACCCACGCCGTACAGCCCGGCCGCGACCACCGGCCAGACGTCGCCGATCACCCCCGCCACGTGCAACCCGACACCACCCAGCGCGCCTGCCATCCCCGCGATGTTCTTCCGCGAGGTCAGGTAGCGGCGCACCCGGTCAGACATACCCGCGGATCTCCTTGAAGACCTCCGCGAGCGGGGCGGTGCGCGCGTCGAACGTGCGGCCCCCGGTGAGCTCGGCGACCTCCTCCATCTCCCCCGCGTCGGACTCACCGAACACCACGCAGAACACCGGCACGCCACGCAGGGCCGGCGCCCGGGTCGCCGCGAAGACCTGGAAGTCCTGGAGCCCGGAGCCCGCGGTGTTCTCGCCGTCGGTCATCAGGACGATGGAGGTGAAGCGGTCGGGGTCGGCCGCGATCTGCTGCTCGGCCACCCGGTACGCGGCCTCGAGGCTCTCGTAGATCGCGGTTCCGCCACGCGGCTGGAGTGCGGCACCCGCGTCGGCGATCGCCTGCCGATCGGGCCCCGTGTCGTCCGCTGCCACCGTGAACGTCTGCGGCGACGACGGGGAGTCGGAGAACGGCAGCAGCGTGACCTGCTCGCGGCCCCGGAAGCGGCGGAACTGTCCGGTGAGCGACGCGTCCGCCCCGGCGAGCCCGGCAAGCGCCCGCCGCAGCGCACCGATGCGCTCGTCCCCCTCCATGGAGCCCGACGTGTCCAGCACGTAGATCGTGCGTGACGGCCGCCGGAGCTTGTCGAAGTAGCTGGTGAGCAGCGCGTCGACAACGTCGGCCTGCGACGGGAACGGCAGCTCGACGGCCACCCCGGCCGGGGCGGGGAGCACGCCGGGCACCGCGGGCTGCCGGTGGGTGAGCTCGGCGATCGCGCGCTGGACGTCCGGCGTGCGCAGGTGCTCGACGAGCCTGCGGTGCGCGTCCCGCGCCTCCGGCGACGCGGCGGCGAGCACCGTGAACGGGTACTCGGCGGTGACGATCCCATCGGCGGGCCGGATCAGCTCCAGCGGCTCGGGCAACGTGCCCGCCGCGTTCATGCCCAGCAGCACCGACTCGTAGTTGATCAGGCCGTCGACCGGTTCCCCGGGGTCGGCGCCGGTGACCCGGCGCACGAAGGCGTCCTGCAGGAAGCCCGACGATCCGGCCGAGAGGGTCTGGGCGCCGAAGAAGTCGCGCAGCGCGGGCGCCGTCGACTCGGCCTGTTCCAGCGTCAGCGCCGATCCGGACCCGACCAGCGCCGTCGCCACGGCGACCACCGCGGAGAAGCCCGAGTTGGACGCGGACGGGTCCGTCATCCCGTACGTGAACTGCCGCGCGCCCGCCGCGGCCGCGATCTCCGCCCAGGTGACCGGCCGTCCGCTCCAGCCGACCCGCTCGGCCACCGACCGGCGCAGACCGAGCACCACCGGCGAGGACATGATGTCGACGGCCGTGCCGAGCCGGGCCTGCGCCTCGGGCTGCAGCGCGAGGTAGCGGTTGGAGGAGAACCAGATCGCGTCGTGGTCGGTCTCCGCCGCCCCGGACGCGACGGCCTCCGCGCCGTCCAGCGTGCCGACCGGGTCGAGCTCGATCCGCACGCCGGTGGCTGCGGCAGCGTCGGCGAGGACGGGTTCGAGGTCGAGGAGCTCGCTCCCGGCGAGCACCCGCAGCGTCACGTCGGCGTTCTCGGGACCCACACCGAGACCCGGCCCGGTGTCCCCACCGTCCCCGCCACAGCCTGCGACCAGCGCGAGCACCGCGACGGCCGCAGTGGCGATCCGCCTCACGGGGTGCACCCGAGCTGCGTCAACATTCCCTCCAAGGTGTCGAACGACGGCGGTTCCACGACGTCGACGAGCGCGGCTGGTTCCGGCAGGCCGCGGTCCCGGAACGCCGCCGCGAAGGCGCGGGGGTCGGTGGGCCGGAAGCCGTGCTCGGCGGCGAGCGTGGCGAGCTGAGGGTCGGACGTGAGCAGCTCGCCGATCCGGTCGCGCCGGGTGGGAGCGGCACGAGCGTGTGCCGCGAGAAGATCGTCGGGCTCGGGTAGAGCAACTGCCCGTCGGCGGGCAGCAGCGGGTCAGGTGAGAGCGCCTCCGCGAGGTACTGGGCCTCGTAGACCAGCGCCATCGGCACCCGGCCCATCCCGCCCGACAGGTAGTCCTCGAACAGCACCTCGGTGGTGGACGGCAGGTAGCCCTGGTCGCGGAAGAGCGGCTGGACGGACGGCGTCACCTGCGCGACGGCGGCCTGGTCGGCGACCACCCCGTCGGCGTTCGCCACGTAGGAGGCGATGCCGAGGTACATGGCCGCCGAGTTGGACTGGCACGGTGCGGTGGTCGAGAGCAGCACGTCCTTGCGCGCCGGGAACGCGGTGTTGCCGGGCAGCTGGTCCCACCGCGTGCCGGAGGTGGCGAGCTCCAGGTAGCGCCGCACGTCTAACGTGGTGCTGCCGGGCGCGACGACGCCCGCCTGCGTGAGCAGGTCGACGATCGGGGTGAACGTCGCCACCGCCATCGGGGAGGAGAACGGGGCGTACGTCCGCGCGGCAGGATGCTGCGCGAGCAGCTTGTCGGCGGCCGGGGAGCTGGACGGGAACGCGAAGTCGTAGCGGTCGAGCGGCACGGTGGTGGCGATCTGGCGCGACCCCGCGGGGTCGGCCCGGATCTCGAGGCCGTGGGCCGCGAACACTGCGCGCACCCGTTCGTCGGCGAAGAACGCGAGCTTCTCGGACCCGATGACGCCGGTGACGACCGTGACCGCAGGGGGATCCGGGTCGCGCCCGCCGACGTCGCGGAGCACCACGAACCCGATCACGCCCAGCAGCACGAGTGCGAGCAACCAGCTGAGGACCCGCCTGCCGGAGCGCCGGCCCGCCGGAGCGGTCATGTCGTGATCGTCACCGGTCGGGGTGAACGACCGATGAACACCCGGCCCCGACTTCGCGCGCACCCTCGACTCGCCCGCGCGTCGCCCGCGACTCGCCCGCGACTCGGCCGCCCCGAGAGCGCGACTCGCGGGATCTGGAGGCCCTCACCCCGCGAGTCGCGGGCTGCGTGCAGTTGAGTCGCGGGCTGCGTGCGTGTGAGTTGCGGTGCTACCGCGCGGCGGTCCGGGCGATCCGGCAGAGCTCCAGGGCCGCGGGGCCCGCCCGCTCGCCGGCACCGATCGCCACCGCCACCTCCCACTCGATCGCCGGCCCACGGGGCAGCGGCCGTACGGCCAGGCCTTCCGCGCTCTTCTTGCGGGCCACCGTCTCCGGCACGATCGCGATGCCGAGCCCGTGGCGGACGAGGTCGATGAGTCCGTGGACGTCGTTGACCTCGAGCTCGACGTCGCGCCGCTCCCCGGCCTGGGCGAACGCGCGGTCACCGAGCTGGCGGATGCTCCAGTCGGGAGGGAAGTCCACGAAGACCTGGGCACCGAGCTCCGCCCACGTCGGGTCGCCCACGGCCGTCGGGTGCTCGGGGTGGCACAGCAGCACCATCGGGCTGCGTGCCACCGGGAACAGCTGCACCCCGTCCGGTACGGGCCCGGTGACGGCGACGAACGCGACGTCGACGCGGCTCGCCGGGATCCGGTCGAGCAGGGCGAGGGAGCCGTCGTGACGCAGCCGGACGTCCACCCCCGGGTGCTCGGCACGGAACGCCGCGAGGACCGCGGGGACATCGACGCCGGTGACGCACTGCTCGGCGCCCACGACGACGGTGCCCCGCAGGAGCCCCTGTACCGCGGCGGCGGCGTCGCGCGCCGCGGCCGCGCCCGCCAGCGTGCGCCGGGCGTCGACGAGCACGGCGCGCCCGACCTCGGTGAGCTCGACGTGGCGCGTGGACCGCACGAACAGCGGCGCGCCGAGCTCCCGTTCGAGCGCCCTGATCGAGGCCGACAGGCCGGACTGCGACACCATCGCGCGGTTGGCGGCGCGTGTGAAATGCCGTTCCTCGGCCACTGCGACGAAGTACTCGAGCTGACGGAGCTCCACAGCTTCAGAAGCTTAGGCACTCACTGTGAGCAGATCCATCTGTTGGACAGGTGAATGCGTGCCGGTGAAGATCGGGGCATGGCACTGACGACAGCCGAGCTGGGTACGACGGGCATGGCATTGACCCGGGTGGGGTTCGGGGCATGGGCGATCGGGGGCGGCGACTGGGCCGTCGGCTGGGGCCCGCAGGACGACGACGAGTCGGTGGCGGCGATCCACCACGCCGTCGCGTCGGGGGTCAACTGGATCGACACCGCCGCCGTCTACGGTCTCGGGCACTCCGAGGAGGTCGTCGGGCGTGCGCTGAGATCGCTGCCGGCGGGTGAGCGGCCGTACGTGTTCACGAAGTGCGGGCTCGTCTGGGACGACGCCGACCGCGCCACGCGGCCCCGGAGGGTGGGGGACCCGGCGATCGTCCGCCGCGACGTCGAGTCGTCCCTGCGCAGGCTCGGTGTGGAGCGCATCGACCTCTACCAGGTGCATTGGCCCGCCGAGGACGGCACCCCGCTCGAGGACTACTGGCAGGTCATGGTCGACCTGCGCGCCGAGGGCAAGGTGCGCGCCGTCGGGTTGTCCAACCACGACGTCGACCAGCTCCAGTCCGCCGAGAAGATCGGACACGTCGACTCGTTGCAGCCGCCGTTCTCGGCCATCAAGCGCGCCGCGGCGCGGGAGCTCGCGTGGTGCCACGAGAACGGCACCGGGACGATCGTGTACTCGCCCATGCAGTCCGGCCTGCTGACCGGCGCGTTCAGCGCCGAACGGGTCGCCGCCCTGCCCGCCGACGACTGGCGCCGTACCGGCGCGGAGTTCACCACCCACCTGGATCGCAACCTGGCCCTGTCCGCCGCGCTCGAGCCGGTCGCGCAGCGCCACGGGGTGTCGCGCGGCGCCGTCGCCGTGGCATGGGCGCTCGCCTGGCCGGGCGTGACGGGCGCGATCGTGGGCGCCCGCAGGCCGGAGCAGATCGACGGCTGGATCGCGGCCGCCGATCTCGCTCTGACCGCGGAGGACGTCACGGAGATCGCTGCGGCGATCGAGCGCACGGGCGCGGGGGAAGGTCCCACCCGGCCCTGATGCGATCCATCTCCTTGCCGTGAGTGGATACGAGTGCTGGAGCACTCGTATCCACTCACGAGTCGCCGGCGGTGAGCGTCGCCGCGTACAGCTCCCGCTTCTTCACACCCGCCGCTTCCGCCACGGCGGCCACCGCGTCCTTCATGCGTTCGCCGTCGGCCACCCGCTCCTGCACCGCACCTACCAGCGACTCGACGCTGGGGGCCGCGCTGGGCGCCGCCCCGGCCAGCACCACGGTGATCTCACCGCGGACCGGGCCATCGGCCGCCCATCCGGCGAGCTCGCCCAGCGGCCCGCGCACCACCTCCTCGTAGGTCTTGGTCAGCTCCCGGCACACCGCGGCGGCACGATCGGCGCCCAGCACGTCGACGGCCGCGGCGAGGGTGTCCGCGAGCCGGTGCGGCGACTCGAAGAACACCACGGCCCGGGGCTCCGCGGCGAGGCCGAGCAGCCAGCGGCGCCGCTCGCCGTCGCGGCGGGGAGCGAACCCCTCGAAGCAGAACCGCTCGGCGGGCACACCGGACAGGACCAGTGCCGTGGTCACGGCCGACGGGCCGGGGAGGCAGGTGACCGGGAGGTCCTCGGCGGCGGCCGCGGCGACGAGCCGGTATCCGGGGTCGGACACCGCGGGCATCCCCGCGTCGCTCACGACGAGCACGGTCTTCCCGGCCCGGACGTCCTCGATCAGCCTCGGCAGTCGCGCGGCCTCGACCGCGTCGTAATGGCTGATCACGCGGCCCGTGACTGTCACACCGAGCGCGGCCGCGAGCGAGCGCAGCCTGCGGGTGTCCTCCGCCGCGACGACGTCGGCGGTGGCCATCGCGTCCCGTAACCGCTGGGAGGCGTCGCGGGAGTCGCCGAGCGGGGTGGCGGCGAGCACGAGGCGACCGGGACCAGAGCCAGTGGACACGGGCCACAGCCTACGATCGGGCGCGTGGTCAGCCGGGTGGTCGACGGGATGCGCACCCGGGCGGCGTCGGGGGAGCACCCCACGGGGGGCGTCGAGCCGCTGGGTGTGAGCCCGGAGGCGGCCCCCCGCCCGCTCGACCCGACCGCCCTGCTCGGCCCGCCACCACCCACCGACCGGCTGCGCGGATGGATCGTCACGGTCTCCCTCACGCTGGTCGCAGCGCTGGTGCGGTTCGCGGGCCTCGGCTATCCCACCGACGGCGGCACCCCCGTCTTCGACGAGAAGCACTACGTGCCGCAGGCGTGGCAGATGCTGCGCAACGGGGGTGTCGAGGACAACCCCGGCTACGAACTGGTGGTGCACCCGCCGCTGGGCAAGCAGCTGATCGCGGTGGGCGAGTTCCTGTTCGGCTACGACGGGTTCGGCTGGCGGGCGGCGTCGGCGCTGGCCGGTACGCTCACGGTGCTGCTGGTGATCCGTGTCGCGCGCAGGATGACCCGTTCCACGATGCTCGGCGGACTGGCCGGGATCCTACTGATCTGCGACGGGCTGTCGCACGTGCAGTCGCGGATGGGGATGCTCGACAGCTTCTCGGCGTTCTTCGTGCTCGCCGCGTTCGCCGCGCTGCTGTGCGACCGCGACGACGTGCGCGCCCGGATGGCGCTCGTGATCACCGAGGGCCGCGTGGGTGAGACCCCGTGGGGGCCGCGGCTGGGAGTGCGCTGGTGGCGGCTGCTCGCGGGCGCCGTGCTCGGCTGGGGCTGCGCGGTCAAGTGGTCCGGCGCGTACTGGGTGGCCGCGTTCGCCCTGCTGGTCATGCTGTTCGACCTCGGCGCCCGCCGGGCCGCAGGCGTGAGCAGGCCGTGGGTCGGCACGCTGCGCCGCGACCTCGGGCCCGCGCTCTGGGCGATGGCCGCCGTCCCGGTGCTGGCCTACCTGTCGGCGTGGTGGGCGTGGTTCCGGAGCGAGACCGGCACCGACCGCTACGTCGTCGGCATCGAGGTGGGCACCGGTGGGCCGTTCTCCTTCGTCCCCGACGCCCTGCGCTCGTTGTGGTACTTCAGCGGCAAGGTGCTGGAGTTCCACGCCGGCCTGACCACCGAGAGCAGCGGGGTGCACCCGTGGGAGTCCAAGCCGTGGACGTGGCCGATGGGGCTGCGCCCGATGCTCTACTACTACGCGTCGGGCGACCAGGTCACCGGCTGCGGACGCAGCGACTGCATCAGCGCGGTGATGCTGATCGGCACGCCCGCTCTGTGGTGGCCCGCGGTGATCGTGCTGGGCTTCGTCCTCTGGCGCACGCTCACCCGGTGCGACTGGCGCTTCGGCTCGGTGCTGCTCGCCTACGCCGCGGGCATCCTGCCGTGGTTCGCCAACATGCACCGCCAGATGTACTACTTCTACATGACACCGCTGGCGCCGTTCCTCGTGCTCGCCACGGTGTTGACCATGGGCGTCATCCTCGGCCCGGCCCGGGCCGGGCGGGAACGCCGCCAGACCGGCCTGCTGGTCGTCACGCTCTGGATCGGGCTGGTGGTGGCCAACTTCGCCTGGCTGTGGCCGATCCTCGTCGGCATCCCCGTCACCCCGGAGATGTGGGACACCCAGCTGTGGCTGCCCTCGTGGCGCCAGTAGCGCTCAGGCGGCGAGCATCCCGCTCGACGTCAGCGCCAGTGCGGCGGCCACCAGCTGGGTACGGGTGAGGCGTTCGCCGAGCACCACGCGGGCGAGCAGCACCACCACAACCGGGTAGAGCGAGACGACCACCGCGCTCACGCCCAGGTCGCCGATGCGGGCGGCCACGAGGAACAGCACGTTCGCGAGCGTGTCGAACACACCGCTCACCGCCATCAGCGCCATCGTGGCCCGCGTGCCGGATCGGGCATCCCGGCGTGCCTGAACGTCGGGCCCGGCCGCGGCGGGCACGAGGTTCGGCACCCGGCGGGTCCGCGTGGGCAACGGCAGGTGGTGGCGCAGGACGAGGCCGGTGAGCAGCGCCACCGAGACGATCCGGCCGCCGAGGAGCGGCCAGAGCCCGGAGTCGTCGGGGGCGGCGTTCACCCCGACGAAGAACATGCCGAACCCGAGGCCCGCCGCGAGCCCCAGCAATACCCCGGTGCCTGCGGCCCTGTCGTTCCGGGTGCCTGCCGTGGCCAGCAGGATCGCCACGAGCGCGACGGCGACGCCGAGCACGGCGACCGGCCCGAGCCGCTCCCCGCCCAGCAGGCCGACGGCGAGCGGGAGCCCCGCTCCGACCACCGCCGACAGCGGGGCGACCACCCCCATCGGCCCGACGGAGAGCGCCTTCAGGTACAGCAGCAGCCCGCTCGCCCCGGCGATCCCGGCGAGCGCCCCGAGCCCGAACGCGGCAGGCGACGGACGGCCTGCAACCAGCCCGATCACCAGCAGCAGGCTCAGCAACCCGGCTGCCTGCGCCACGACCGTGACGACGAGCACCGGCGCTCGTCGGGCCGCCAGCCCACCGGCGAAGTCGGCGATGCCGTACGTGAGGGCGGCGGGCAGGGCGAACGGTACGGACATCGAACCTCGGTTCAGCAGATCGAACTCGGCAGGACAGTGAAGTTGACGCTAACCGAGGAACGCGCTGAAGTACAACCAACTATCCGCCAGGGTCCGGCAGACTGTCCGCATGCAGTCCCCGGAGGACGTCGCCACCGCCGTCGGCCGCAACGTGCGCGCACTGCGCCAGCAGCGGCGGATGACCATCGACGCGCTCGCCACCGCGGCCGGGATCAGCCGCGGCACCGTGATCCAGATCGAGACCGCGCGCGGCAACCCGAGCATCGGCACCCTCGTGTCGCTCGCCGCCGCACTGCGCGTCGGGGTCGCGTCCCTCGTGGACGGCGACGCGGAACCACGCGTCGTGATCCGCCGGGCCGCCGAGGCGGCCTCGCTGTGGAGCAGCACGGCAGGCAGCAACGCCGTGTTCCGGATCGGCACCGACCCGCCCGACGTCGTCGAGCTGTGGGACTGGACGCTGCAGCCGGGCGACGGCTTCGACGGCGAGGCCCACCCGATGGGCACCCAGGAGGTGCTGTCGGTCCTGTCGGGCCGGCTCGGCCTGCGCGTCGGCGCCACCGAGCAGGAACTCGACACCGGCGATACCGTGCTGTTCCAGGCCCACGCGCCGCACCGCTACTCCGGCATCGGCGACGGCCCCGTCCGGTTCGTCATGGTGGTACTCCAGCCCGGCGACGCCGGCCTCGTCCCCCCGACGAGCATCGCCGAGGCCGAGCTCCCCCTCCCCTGACGCCCCCGACTCACCCGCACCCAGCCCGCGACTCGCGCGCACTCGAACCCCGACTCGCGGGTCGGGATGCCCCCTTCTCCGCGAGTCGGGGTCTCCGTGCGCGCGATTCGGGGTCTCCGTGCGCGAGTGGCGGGTCAACAGGTGTCGGCGCGCAGGGTGCGGTGGACCGGGTCGACGGCGAGCGTGACGGCCTCGATCTCCGAGCGGTAGACGCACGGTCCGGCGTGCACCTCGACGGTGTCGGCGTCGACGAACCGGGTGTCGGACGGCAGCGGCCCGGCCTCGACGCCCTGGTAGACGACGGTCTCCTGCTCGAACGCCCCGCCGCCGGAACGGACCACGACGGCGTACACGGGGCGGGCGGCCGGCACCGCGGCCTCGACGACGACGAGCCGCCGCCCGCCGTCCTCCACCTCCGACACCGTGCGGTTCTCGACCGCCGCCTGCATCGCCAGCGCCACGATCCCCACCCAGCCGAGCGCGACCACACCGCCCAGGACCAGCACGACCACCCGCAACGCGCCGCGCGGGACGAGCACCGCGAACATCGCGACGAGGAGGAGCACGGCGATCAGCACGGCGGACGCGGTGAACCACCCGGCGTGCCTGAGGTGGAACGGGTCGGCGAGCGCGACGCCGGCCAGCACGACGACGAGCACGGCGCAGGCCGCGAGGACGAGGGCACTGCGCAGTCTCCGCACCCCGGGCATCCTGCCTGTCCCCGCCCGAGACCGCCCGTCCCGTTCCCCGAGATCTGGCGACCGCACACGCCGAGTGCGGACGGCACACACGCCGGGGCATCTGTGCGGTCCCGGGTCGGTGTGTGCGGTCGGGTCAGAGGGCCGCCTCGCTTCCGACGTTGCGGGTGAACTCGTCCTGCTCCGGGTCGAGGTGCCAGCTGCGGATCCGCCGCGGGTGGATGCGGATGACCTCCCGCCCGAACCAGTCACCCCCGTACGCAGGCGGCTCGTGGTCGGTGAGCAGCTCGGCGACGCCGCGGATCTCGATGCCCCGGCCCCAACCGGGCTTGACCGCACCCGG
This sequence comes from Pseudonocardia sp. CNS-004, assembly GCA_001942185.1. Taxonomy (GTDB): domain Bacteria; phylum Actinomycetota; class Actinomycetes; order Mycobacteriales; family Pseudonocardiaceae; genus Pseudonocardia. The sequence goes on along the minus strand of MKJV01000144.1, from coordinate 10,795 downwards.
CTCGTCCGGCGTCATGTCGTCGACGACGAAGGCCACGGCCGGGTTCGCCGCGATGTTGCACCACTTCTGGCTCTTGCCGAGCGCGACGCCGCCGATGTCGAGGGAGCCGTCGCCGTTCAGCTGGAAGCCGAGCGCGGTGAGCTGAGGGCCGGTGGGGCCGATGGTGGCGAGCCTGCCGAGTCCCTGCGTCTTCAGGTAGGCCAGCTCGCGGTCGGTGAAGATCATGTATCGATCGTCGAGCCTGAAGCTGGGTTCATGTCAAGACCCCGGCGACGGCCGACCCACCGCCGGCCGGCTCGCGTGCGGCCGGCCGGCGGGTGGAGTCGGCGTGCGGAGTCAGGTCGCCGAGCGCACGGAGGGGGCCGAGATCCGGCGACGGCCGCCCTCGAACCGGCGCTGGCGCACGGTGTGGACCTCCTCCAGCACGACGGCCAGCAGGATCAGCGGCAGCCCGATCACGCTGATCACGCCGAGCGGCGGCAGGCTCAGGTCGTTGATGCCGACGAGGTCGATCTCTCCGCGCACCGAGTCGAGGGCATGCACCTGCGAGTCGGCGAGCATGAACGGGCTACCGGTCGCCGCGTTGACGCCGATGTCCTCGGTGTCGATGGTCACGTCGCTGGCCCGCACGAGGTCCGGGGAGCTGGAGCGGATCCCCGCCACGGCCGCGGCGATCGTGGTCGATGTGATCGTGGTGGCCGCCTCGGCGTCGATGCCGGTGCCACCGCCGGTGATCCGCCCGCCGACGATCCGCGTGCCCTCGCCCGCGGTGCGGATGGCGTCGGACCCGACGTGGTCGGCCACCAGCCCGGTGATGACGACACCGCCGCTGCCGGGCTTCGCGACGACACCGTCGCGGCCACCCGCGACGGTCAGGTCGGTGAGCGTCGCGTCGTGCGCGCCGCGCTCGATCCGCACGCCGGTGGTCGAGCCGCGCACCTGGACGCCTTCGAGGCTCGTCCGCTTGCCACCGATGGCCACGCCGGTCACCTGTGCCCCGACGAAGGTGGAGTCGACGATCCGGAGCCCCTCGGTGCTCTTCTCCATCGACACGCCCCAGCGCCCGTCGTTCGTGCGAATCCGGTCGAGGGTGATCTCACCGCTGCCGACGTGCGTGAACACCCCGACCCGCTGGTCGGTCGCGGAGAAGTCGGTGACGACGACGTCGCGGCTGCCACTCAGTTCGAGCCCGCCGCTCTGGTCCGCCGCGGTCGTGACGGGCCCGATCCGGATCCCGGTCTGCCGTTTGACCGCGATCCCGAAACCACCGTTGTTCGCCGTGGCGATGCCGGTGACGGGCCGGTCCGTGCTCTCGCCGGTGACCAGGACGCCGTTGCCGGCGTTGCGTTCGACGCTGATGCCGCTCAGCGCCGTGGCGCGATCTCCGGAGAGGACGATGCCGTCCCCTCCGGACTCGGCGACGGACACGTCGGCGAGCCGCACGCCCTCCGAACGCCGCAGCTCGAGACCGGTGCTGCTGCGCAGCAGCGCCGTGCGGACGAGGGAGCCGGTGCTCCCGCGGTTGAACGCCACCGCGGGCTGCTCGTCCTCCTCGCCGACGGGTGGGGCACCGAGGTCGCTGACGGTGAGGTCCGCGCCCTCCAGCCGGCCTCCGGAGGAGGCGACGATGTACGGCCGCCCGGCGGCGGTCGTCGGAACCGGCTGCCCGGTGGCCGGGTCGACGGAGGTGACGGTGAGACCGGCGAGCGTGAGCGTGCCCCCGCCGGTGTGCAGGGACGCCGCATCGGCCGTGGTCGCCCCGCCCGCCAGGCGCAAGTTGGGTGTGTCGGCGCCGGTGACGGCGAGGGTCGTCCCCTCGGTGAGGACGACCGTCGCCAGGAGGGTCGTCATCCCCTCCTCGGCGTCCACCCAGCTCTCCGGGACGACGCGGTCGAGCTCGGCGAGGGTGACCTCGACGCCTCCGATCGCCACCCGCCTGATCAGCCGCCCGTCGACGAGAACGTCGAGCGACGTGCGGCGGACCGTCACCATCCGGCTCGGGCGTCCCCGCGACACCCACGCCGCCGACCCGCCCCGCTGTGGGGCGGCCGACGGCGCCTCGCGCACCGGCGGGACATCTGCGGCGGGGTCCTCGTCGGGTCCGGCGGCGACGATCACCGCAGGCTCCGCCGACCCGGCGACCGGCCGCAGGAGCGCCCACGCCGTCGCCACCCCTGACGCCAGGACCACCCCGATGACCAGCGCGAACGCGACGATCCGCGAAGCGCGCCGGCCGGTCCGGGCACTGCTCACTGGGATGTCCTCATTCCTCGGTGCGGCCACCGTTGCCCGCCGCCTCGCGCAGCTGGGCGTGGGTGGCGTGGCCGATCGCGTCGATCTCGTGGCCGACGAGCGCCTGGAGCCGGTCGTTGACCTCGACGACGGCCGACAGCAGCGGCATTTCCACGCCGACGGTGTCGGCGAAGCCCAGGAAGCCCTGAGTGTCCTTGGGCAGGCAGACCCCGCCGTAGGGGGCGCCACCGCGGATGCCGTACTCGGGGTTGATCGAGCCCTCGGCCGAGCGGGCCACGGTGGCCGCGATCGGGTCCAGGTCGACGCCGAGCTTCTGCGCGACGAGCCACATCTCGTTCCAGAAGCTGATCTTGGTGGCGTTGAAGATGTTGTGCGCGGACTTGACGAACTCGGCCTCGGCGGGGTTCGTGAAGGTGCGCAGCTCGCCGCCGAACGGCGACAGCAGCGCGCGCAGCCGCTCGACGGTGTCCGCCTCCCGGCTCGCGATGATCGTCATCCACGGGTTGGCGAAGTCCTCGGCCGCCGAGACCGCACGCAGGAACTCCGGGTTCGACCCGAGTGCGAACTCCTTGCCGGCCGTGAGCTTCGAGTTCTCCTCGAGCGTCGACTTGACCAGGCCCTCCGTCGTCCCCGGCGGGACGGTCGAGCGCACCACGACGGTGTGCCGCGCGGTGGCAACGGCGAGCGCCTTCCCGACCGAAGCGGTACCGGCGCTGAACGCGCTCAGGTCGTAGCGATGCCCGTCGTTCGGCGTGGGGAGGGTCAGGAAGATGAACGACTCGGGCTCACCCGACAGGTCGAGCTCCGTGCGCACGTCGAGGCCGCGCTCGGCCAGCTCGGCCACGCGGGGCGCCGACACGTCGATGAAGGTCACCTTGTGGCCGGCCGCGAGGAAGCCCTCGCCCGTCGCCGCACCGACGACACCCGAACCCACGATGAAGATCCGCGAAGACTCCACGACATACCTTTCGTTCCAATGGCTGCCTGAAGCTCGATGTAGCTTCAGATCGGCTCGACGAGCCGGCACCCGGCACACGTCCGGGGAAACAGGGGGCAACTGCGACGCACCCCAGCGATCACGACCAGGAGGCGCCGATGCGTCCAGGCGACGAGAAACCGCTGGCCGGGTGCATGATCACCGCAGCGGGGAAGCTTTGCTCAGTCTATCGAACGCCCACTCATCAGATCATTCCGCCACGGTCCCACTTGACGCATGTAGCTTCAACGGTGAAGTAACCGCGCGCGTTACGGCGATCCCGATGTGCTCCCGGTCACTTAAATCGTCAAGCAAAGTTCGCCCGATCGGAGAGCTACACTCCCGCGGGTGGAGACGGAGCAGGAGGCCTGCGGGCTGCACGAGGACGAGCTGTCCACCTGGCTCGCACTCGTCGGCGTGCTGATCAAGCTGCCCGCCGCACTGGACGAGCAACTGCAGCGCGATGCCGGGATGAACCACTTCGAGTACCTGGCGATGCTGGCCCTGTACCGGAACGAGGGCCACCGCAAACGGATGAGCGAACTGGCGGTGCTCACCAACGGCTCGCTGTCGCGACTGTCCCAGGTGATCTCACGGCTCGAGAAGCGCGGTTGGGTGCGCCGCACCCCCGACCCCACCGACGGCCGCTGCACGCTGGCCGTCCTCACCGACGCCGGTCTGGCGAAGCTGCTCGACACGCTCCCGGGCAACACGGAGGCGATCCGCCGCCTCGTCTTCGCCCCCCTGAAGAAGGTTCAGGCACGGCAACTGCGGGAGATCTCCCACCGCATCATCCGGGCGATCGACCCGTCGATCCCCGACCGCAAGCTGGGCATCGGCAGCGACTGCTGATTGTCAGGTAGGGCCTGACTCCGTAAGGTGATGCCTGACAGAGGGAGTCGCCGTGCCTGCTGTAGAAGCGCCGTTGGCGGCGTGTTCGTTCTGCGCGAGACCGAACACCGACGTGGCGACATTGGTCGCAGGCCCCGGAGTGTTCATCTGCGACATCTGCGTCCAGCTGTGCAGTGACGTGATCGCCGGACGGTCGGGCCCCGACCCGACCGAGCCGGTTGCACCATGGGATCGCGCGACCGACGTGGACGAGGTGCTGGCCGGCCTGCCGAGGGTCGCGGCCGCAGGTGCCCAGGTGGAGGCCAACCTGGTGGCCTGGGTCCTGCGTGCCCGCGCGCTGGGCGCCACCTGGGCCCGGATAGGCGAGGCACTGGGGATGACGCGCCAGTCGGCCTGGGAACGCTTCGCCCCCGAGGAGTAGCCCGCACCGAACTGGACATTCGGAACAATTCACCCTAACCTGTGTGCTCCTCGAGGGGAGTACTTCCATCGGGGTGGCTCGGTCAGGACGGGCGCCCGCACGGGCGTCCCCGGGTCACCGTCCAGCAGGCCGTGGTCAGCAGGACGAAGGAGACCTCGAACGTGTCCGCGTTCGAGGAGCACACATGCCCGGCCCGACCGCAACCGATGCAGCGACATCGCAGTCGCTCGGCTCGCCCGTCCTGTGGGCCACGAGCATCGCTGTCCTGGCTGTGTTGCTGACTGTCGATTTCCTCCTGATCCGGCGGCCCCACGCGGTGCAGTTGCGCGAAGCCGTCACCTGGTCGGTGTTCTACCTCGCGCTGCCGGTCGTGTTCGGCGTTGCCCTGTGGGCCGCTCACGGCGGCGGGCATGCAGTGGAGTTCGCCACCGGCTTCCTGCTGGAGAAGTCCCTGTCGGTCGACAACTTGTTCGTGTTCGTGCTCCTGCTCGCCGCGTTCGCGGTGCCCGCTGAGCTCGCACAGCGGGTGTTGCTGTACGGGATCATCGGCGCCTGATCCTGCGCGGGATCTTCATCGCGGTCGGCGCCGCGATGGTGCAGGCCGGGACCTGGGCGTTCCTGGTGTTCGGCGGAATCCTGTTCGTCACGGCGGCCAAGCTCCTCCACGAGCTGCTCACCGGTTCGGCCCGCGAGCCGGACGTGTCGACGATGCGCTCGGTCCGGCTCCTGGGCAAGCTGATGCCCGTCACCGACGGCTACCGCGGCACCCGGCTTTCCGTCCGCGAGAACGGCCACCGCGCGCTCACCCCGATGACCGTCGTCGTCGTTGCGGTGCTCGCCACCGACGTGGTGTTCGCGGTCGACTCGATCCCCGCCGTCTACGGCGTCACCGAGGACCCCTACCTCGTGTTCGCCACCAACGCCTTCGCGCTGCTCGGCCTCCGGGCGCTGTACTTCGTGCTGAACTCCGCGCTGGGCGAGCTGGTGTACCTCAACCACGGGCTGGCGCTCATCCTCGCCTTGATCGGCGTGAAGCTGGTGCTGCACTGGGCACACGGGGTGTGGCCGGCTGTCCCCGAGATCCCCACCCTGGCATCGCTCGGCGCGATCGTCGCGATCCTCGCCGTTGTCGTGGCGGCCAGCCTGCGGGCGAACCGGCGCGCTTCCCGCGGGTCGCCCACCGGGAGGTGATCATGTTTTTTTGAGGCGCTGCTCCAGTTCGTCGTCACCACGATCGTGGTCCTCTCGATGCTCCTCGGCTGCATCGTGCTGCTACTGGCCACGCTTCCCCCACCACGACGGCGGCGGTCGCGTCACCACTGGCACCGCCCGGGGAACCCGCGCAGGTGATGCGACCGAGTCCGATTCACCGACGGCTCGGCGCCGCCGGCCTCGGACGTCGCCATACGCGGGACGTCGGGACGTGGGCCCGCGAGGTGCGAGCGGCATCGAAGGTGACTGCGCGCCGGACCTGGCGCCGTTCCCACCGAACCGTCCGCGGGCCACGCAGCCGGGCTCCTGCAACCCCTGTGGCGACCCCTGCCGTTCGGCCGACACCCGGATGCGCCACTATCACCCGTACAGGCGATCGGGGGCGATCGCGTGTTGGGGGGATTCGTGTTGGCGTCGAGGACGCTCCTCGTCGGAGCGGCGGCTGTCGTGCGGGCTGCGGCCCGCGGAGATCTCATTCCGCTCGGCGGGAGCGGGCCCGTGGACCCGGCACCGCACGCGGACGGCCGGCCGGGGACGGCCGCGTGAGGCAGTACCAGGGCACCGGTCGGGGAACCCTCGCGAGGATCATCGCGGTGAGCCTCACCGCCGCCGCGCTCGCCTTGCCCGTGGCGGCCGTGCCGGCCACCGCAGCGCCTGCCGGCGCCGGGATGATCCAGTCCACCCCGCCCGGCCGCGACGGCGGCGGTAACTCCGGCGGCCCGTCCCGGCAGGAGCTGGAGCAGAAACGGCGCGAGCAGGAGGCCGAGCGCGCCGCGGATGCGGCCAGGAAGGCCGAGGAGAAGCGCCTCAAGGCCATCGAGCGGGCGCGCAAGGAGCGGGCCCGGCGGGCAGAGCGGGCGGCGAAGGCCCGCTCGTCGTGGGACGGCCGCGGTCAGCCCCGCCGGATGGTCACGGTCCGCGTCGACCGCGTCGAGGTCGTCGACAACGGGCGGCTCGCCACCCTCGTGTCGCGCCGGCCGGGTGCGCTGAACCTCCAAGCGCTCGACCGGATGCTGCCGCCCGACTGGATCACCGTCGACGGCGACACGACCACCGTGAACACCTCCATCGTCCTGACCCCCGGCGTCAACCTCGAGATCGTCGACGTCCCTACCGTCAGGCTGACCGGCGGGCCCGAACCGGCCGACTCGTCCTCGATCTACACCGGTACCGGCCGGCTCACGCTGAGGAACACCACGCTCGCCGGAGTCGACGGCGGCGGGCAGCCGCTGGCGTTCGACACGGCCGGCCGACCGTTCATCAACGTGTCCGGCGGGGGCGAGCTCGACGCCACCGACGTCACCATCACCGACATGGGTCTCCCCGAGCGCGGCGAGGAGAACGCGCGGGCCGCGATCTCGTTCAGCAGTCGCAGCTCCGGCTCACTGGTCCGCACGACCCTGCAGCGCAACAACATCGGGGTCAAGCTCTCCGGCACGCAGGACGTGCAGCTCGACGGCCTCACCGTCACCGGGTCGGAGGAGGACGGCATCGTCCTCGACGAGGACCACGGCACCCGGATGGCCAACGTGCGCGCCGAGGGCAACGGCGGCAACGGGATGGTCGTCAGCGGGGAGGTGTCCGACCGCCCGATCACGAGCCTGACCACGCACGGCAACAAGCTCTACGGCCTGGTCGTGACCCAGCAGCAGGGCGTCCGGGTCAGCGGCGTCAGCACCGACGCCGACGGGGCCGGCGGTCTGCGCCTGAACCAGGCGGTCGACGTCCACGTCACCGACTTCTCCGCCACCGACCAGCCGATCGGCGTCTTCACCCACGTCGGCAGCACCGGGATCGTGCTGGACGGCATCCGCACCAACGGGGGCCGCCGGGGCGTGGTGGTCGAGAAGAGCACCACCGACCTGGACCTGCGCAACTCGACGATCGAGGGCTCCCGGGTGGCCGGTGTGAACATCGGCGGCAAGAAGATCCGGGTCAACGGCGCGCAGATCACCGACGCCAAGGCCGGTGTGCGCATCGAGCGCGGCGCCGCGCACATCCAGCTCAACGGCGTGACGCTCGACGGCGGCCGCGACGGGGTCGTCTCCTCACCCGGCGCGCAGGACGTCACGATCTCCGACCTCACCACGAACGACGTCGAGGACGGCGCGATCCGCATGGCCACCCCGGACGCGTCATCAGCGGCGGCACGATCAACGGGGGTGCCACCGGTATCCAGATCACCGCGGCCGCCACGATCACCGCGGTCGCGATCAACGGGACCGTCGCGGGCATCCGGGTGCGCTCCGCCGACCTCGTGCGGGCCGAGAACATCGCGGTCGAGGCCACCGACCTGGGGCTCGACGTGTCGCCCGGCAGCGAGTTCGTCCTCGCCAATTCGAGCGTGCACGCGTTGGAGGCGGTCCGCGGGGTGTTCGTGCCGGAGGGGATCAACAACATCACCCTCCCGCCGCTCAACCTGCTGGCCGCCATGGGCCTGCCGCTGATCCTGCTGGCCGTCGTGCTGGAACAGGTGCACTCGTACCGGCAACGCAAGGTGGGCGGCCTCAAGCCGCCCAAGCCGCCCGCGATCCCGGTCGGCGGAAGCTAGAACGCCCCTCCAGCGCTGCGCGGCGCGCGGCACGACAGCGACGCGTGAAACACGTCCTCGACGACTCCGCAGCCCGGGTCTCGGTTCTCTGCCACGGGCCCTGCGGCGACGGGGTTCGGTTCCCGGAGAATCCGCATCAGCCGGCCGGCGGCCGCGGGCATCCGATCCGGTACGGGATGACGGGTCGGGGCGCCGGGTCCGTCGTCGTAAAGACCGAGAGTGCGGCCACTCGCCCGTCCGAGCATCCGTCAGGATCGTTTGTGACTCGGTCCCAGGCAACGGGCTCGGCCGGGTGTCTGGGACTCGACCCCCGAGAAGACCCCGCGACACCCGACAACGACGAGCACACACCCGCCACCCGAACGGAACACCCACCCCACACGCGCCCAACAACGAAACCCGACAACACGAGACGGGGGTCCGGGGGACGAGCCCCCGGCCGGGGGTCTGGGGGCTAGGAGACTGCTGAAAATCCGCGGCGTGGGTTCGGCTGTTGATCTCGGCCTGTTGGGATGCTGTCGGGGTGCAGGGCAGGTCTGATCCGCAGCGTGAGCTGCTCGATGTCGAGTCTGTGGCCGGGCATCTGCTGCCTGAGGGTGGGATCTTCGCGTTCCTGGCCGCGCACCGCCGCGAGTTGTTCCCCGACGAGTTGTTCGCCGACCTGTTCGCCACCGGACGGGGTCGTCCATCGGTCCCGGTCGAGGTGGTCGCCTCGGTGCTGGTGTTGCAGACCCTGCACTCCCTGTCCGACCGCGAGGCGGTCGAGGCGCTCACCTTCGACCTGCGATGGAAGGCCGCGTGCGGGCTCGCGGTCACCGATGCCGGATTCCACCCCACGACGTTGACCTACTGGCGGCGACGACTGGCCGGGTCGGAGCGTCCGGAGCGGATCTTCGACGCGGTGCGGCAGGTGGTGGCGCAGACCGGCGTGTTGACCGGCCGGTATCGGCGGGCGTTGGACTCCACCATCCTCGATGACGCCGTGGCCACCCAGGACACGGTCACCCAGATCATCGCCGCGATCCGCCGGGTGGCCCGGGAGGTCCCCGACGCCGCCGAGGTCATCGCGGCGCAGACGAGCGGACACGACTACACCCAGGCCGGGAAGCCGCGGATCGCCTGGGACGACCAGCAGGCCCGCGCCGAACTCGTCGACGCCCTCGTCGGTGACGCCCACAGGGTTCTCGGGCATCTACCCGACCAGGAACTCGACGCCACAGCGGCCGAAGCGGTCGGGCTACTCGCGTTGGTGGCCGGGCAGGACGTCGAACCGGTCGAGGACTCCGACGGCACCGACGGGAGATGGCACATCGCGCGGCGCACCGCCCCGGACCGGCTGATCTCCACAGTGGATCCCGAGACCCGTCACGCCCATAAGACCCGCAACCAGCGACGTGACGGCTACAAGGCGCACCTGGTGGTCGAACCCGACACCGGGATCATCACCGCCACCGCCCTGACACCGGCCTCGGGCCCGGACAACTCCGACGCCTCGGTCGGAATCGACCTACTCACCCGCGATCTCACCCGCGATCTCACCCGCGATCTCACCCGCGATGAAGCCCTACCCGACACCACCGGCGACACCACCACCTCCACCACCGGCGAGGCGGTGGTGGAGGTGCTCGCCGACTCCGCCTATGCCACCGGGGACATGCTCGCCGAACTCGCCGCGACCAAGCGGCAGGCGATCATCAAACCCCGGCCGCTGCGGCCCGCGGTCGAAGGCGGGTTCACCCTCGACGACTTCACCGTCGACGAGCAACAAGGCATGGTCACCTGCCCGAACGGGCTCACCGCCCGGATCACCGCGACCCGGGCGGTGATCTTCGGGGCCCGCTGCCGCGGCTGCCCACTCGCGGCACGCTGCACCACCTCCAAGACCGGGCGCAACCTGCGTCTGCACCCGCACGACGCACTGCAGCGAGCCCACCGCGCCGCCGCCCGTGACCCCGACTTCACCCACACCTACCGCCGACACCGCCCAATGGTCGAACGCTCCATCGCCTGGCTAACCCGCGGCAACCGGCGACTACGCTTCCGCGGTGTCCAGCTCAACGATCTCTGGCTCTCCCACCGAGCCGCCGCCCTGAACCTGCGCCGACTGCTCGCCCTGGGCCTGCAGCGACACACCACCGGGTCCTGGGCGCTGGCCTGACCGGCCTTCGACCGGTCCCAGACCGAGCCCGAACACCCCCACACCAGCCACGCCGCGGGCCAGCCCGCCCACACCCCGACCCGGAACAGGCCTAATTCAGCAGTCTCCTAGGGCCTGTCCTGTAAGCCCAGGACCACGCTCTTCGTGATCGAGATCGCCCCTGGCGGCGTTGCCGGCACGACCGGGTACGTCCAGTACAACGGCTCGTGCCGGCGCCTTGCCAGGGACGATCTCGATCACGAAGCCCGCGGCCCGGGGCCTACAGGACAGGCCCTAGTGTCCCGAGTCGTTAATTATCCCGTAGCTGGATAGGCTTGGTGGATGCCGAGTCCTGTCGCTCCCGTGGTGGAACTGACCGATGAGGAGCGGGCG
>MKJV01000143.1 GCA_001942185.1 Pseudonocardia sp. CNS-004 | reverse complement strand
GGTAGGTCAACGTGCCCGACTTCGACACCAGCCCGATCGGGCCCGCACCCGCGATGTCGGCCGGGATGATCCCCGCGTTGGACTTGCCGGGGGAGATGACCCCGGGGCAGTTCGGACCGATGATCCGCGTCTTGTTGCCCTTCGCGGACGCGTGCGCCCAGAAGTAGGCGGAGTCGTGCACCGGGATGCCCTCGGTGATCACCACGCACAGCGGGATCTCGGCGTCGATCGCCTCGATCACCGCGTCCTTGGCGAACTTCGGCGGCACGAACACGACGCTCACGTCGGCGCCGGTCTCCTTCATGGCCTCCTCGACGGTGCCGAACACCGTGAGGTCCTTGCCGCCGATCGTGACGGTGGTGCCGGCCTTGCGGGCGTTGACGCCACCGACGATGTTCGTGCCGGCCGCCAGCATCTTGGTGCTGTGCTTGGTGCCCTCACCACCCGTGATGCCCTGGACGATGACCTTGCTGTTCTCGTTGAGGAAGATCGACATGATCAGGCACCTGCCGCTGCGAGCTCGGCGGCCTTGTCGGCCGCGTTGTCCATGGTGTCCACCTGGGTCACGAGCGGGTGGTTCGCCTCGTCCAGGATCCGGCGGCCCTCGACGACGTTGTTGCCGTCCAGCCGGACGACCAGCGGCTTGGTGGCCGCGTCACCCAGGATCTTCAGCGCCTCGACGATGCCGGTGGCCACCGCGTCGCAGGCGGTGATGCCGCCGAAGACGTTGACGAACACGCTCTTGACGTCCGGGTCGCCCAGGATGACGTCCAAGCCCGCGGCCATGACCTCGGCCGACGCGCCGCCGCCGATGTCCAGGAAGTTGGCCGGCTTCACCCCGCCGTGGCGCTCCCCGGCGTACGCGACCACGTCCAGCGTGCTCATCACGAGCCCCGCACCGTTGCCGATGATCCCGACCTCACCGTCGAGCTTGACGTAGTTGAGGTCCTTCGCCTTCGCCTTGGCCTCGAGCGGGTCCTCGGTGCGCTGGTCCACCAGGTCGACGTGGCCCGGGTGCCGGAAATCCGCGTTGCCGTCCAGGGTGACCTTGCCGTCGAGCGCGACGACCTTGCCCTGCGGGTCGCGCACCAGCGGGTTGACCTCGACCAGCGTGGCGTCCTCCGAGACGAACGTCTCCCACAGCTTCACGATCACCTCGCCGCCTGGTCGGCGACCGCGGCCGGGATCTTGCCCTGGGCCACGATCTCGTCGGCCTTCACGCGGTCGACGCCCGCGATCGCGTCGACGGGCACCCGCGCCAGCGCCTCGGGGCGCTCGACGGCGAGCTGCTCGATCTCCATGCCGCCCTCGGCCGAGCACATCGCGAGGAACGTGCGGTTCGAACGGTCCAGCAGGAACGAGAAGTAGTACTCCTCGGCGATGTCGCTGGCCTCGGTGACCAGCACCTGGTGCACCGTGTGGCCCTTGATGTCCATGCCCAGGATCGCGGAAGCCTTCTCCGCCGCCTCCTCGGGCGTCTCCGCCAGCTTCACGCCGCCGGCCTTGCCTCGCCCACCGGTCTTCACCTGGGCCTTCACCACGACGGCCGTGCCGAGCTCTGCGGCAGCGGCTCCGGCCGCCTCCGCCGTCTCGACCGTGCGGCCCGGCAGGACCGGCACGCCGTGCGCGGCGAAGAGGTCCTTCGCCTGGTACTCGTAGAGGTCCACTCGGTTCTCCCCTGCCCACTCCGCTGTGCGTCGCGGGCGCCGGGCCCGCGAATCCGCTGCCTCGCCGACCCTAGCGACGCCGCCCGCACCCGCCCTGACCTGGTCCGGTGACGGCAGTCACCCTGCAATCCCGCCGTTGCGGCGGGACTCTCGGACCCCGGGAGCGAGGACCGGGCGTACGTGACGTCGGTCACGTATCTGCGCTGATCATTACTCGATCAATGCACTGGGTCACCAACTCGCTGGGCCGAACGAGCCGGTGGACTCACCCATTTCGACCAGGTCAGCCCTACTGGTGGGTCACCTCGGAACGCTCCGCAGCTGTCGGACACCCGGAATCTGACGCTGCGTCGACCGCCCCGGCACACCGAGCGAGGAGTTGCCGGTTGCCGACCGGCCTCGCTACCGTCCCCCGGTCCGTGTCACAGGCCGATCACGGCGGCACAGGTGGCGACCCCCGATCGCCACCGCGGGATCCCCAGCCCGCGCCGCCCGGTCGCGGCGCGGCACCCCGGTCAGTCGAAGGGCAGGTCTTGGCGCGCCACCGCTCCCCCAGCGGCGCCCAGGCGGACGACCCGGGACGCACGACGCCACTGCGCGTCGTCGACGTCCCGGGCGTGCACCGTCTCCCGGCGCCACCTGCTGCATCGGCGCGCGGCCGCGCGACCGTCGCGGCGGTGGCCACCGGTGCGGCAGTGGCAGCGGGCCAGACCCTCGCCACGACGTTCTTCGGGGACGCCTCCGAGGCGGTCGCGGCACTGCAACCCGTCGCACAGGTGACGAAGGGGGCCGAAGCCGCCTCCACCACCTCCGACTTCGACGGGGCGATCGGCGGTGACCAGCTGCTGCCCGACCCCCTCGCCGTCGACGCCCTCGACCCGTCCTCCCAGGTGGACGTGCAGAACCTCGCCAAGGCCGTGGACATCGGCCGCGAGCTCGCCCAGCAGGCGGCGAAGATCGAGGCGGCGCTGTCCGACGGCGCCCCCGAGGCGTACCTCTACGGCGAGACCGCGTTCGTCAAACCCACGCTCGGGCACCTCACCTCACTCTTCGGCAGCCGCTGGGGACGCTCCCACGAGGGAATCGACATCGCCGGCCCCATCGGCACCCGATCTACGCCCCCACCGACGCCGTGGTCGAGGAGTCCGGCCCCGCCACCGGCTACGGCCTCTGGGTGGTGCTGCGCCACACCGACGGCACCCAGAGCGTCTACGGGCACGTCAACCGGACGTTCGTCAAGGAGGGCGACGAGGTGGAGGCGGGCGAGGAGATCGCCGAGATCGGCAACCGCGGCTACTCCACCGGCCCGCACCTGCACCTGGAGATCTGGAGCGCGAACGGCGGCAAGGTCAACCCGCTGACCTGGCTCCGCAAACGCGGCATCGACTACTGAGTCTGAGTCTCATTGCCTCCGCTTCGCTCCGGCGGGCTCGCGGGCCTTCGAGGTGACGCCCTGCTCCTCCGGTGCTCGGTCGCTCGTTCCTCGCTCCCTGCGCGCCTCCCCCGCAGGCGTCACGGCCCGCTCGCTCCCACCACGGCCAACCGCATGAGCAGGTGGACGCAGCCGAGGCCTACAGCTTCTGGAGCGGCACCCCGCCGATGAGCATCAGCCGGACGGTGCCCGCGCTGCCGAAGTCGATCAGCACCCGCTGCGTGGACTTGTCGGACTCGACGACGGTGCCCAGGCCGTACTTGTCGTGGTTGACGCGGTCGCCGACGTCGAGCGAGATGCTCGCCCGCATCGCCGCCTTCGGCACGTTCCAGGAGCCGCGGTCGGTGGCCCCGGGGCGCTTGCCGAACCCGAAGCGGCCCACCGGGGCCGAGCGCTCCGGCTCGGCGCGCCGCCACTCGACCAGGTCGTCGGGCACCTCGGCGAGGAACCGCGACGCCGGGTTGGCGTTGGGCTGCCCGAACGACGAGCGGATCATCGCCCGCGACAGGTAGAGCCGTTGCTGGGCACGCGTGATGCCGACGTAGGCCAGGCGCCGCTCCTCGGCCAGCTCCGCGGGGTCGCCCATGGCCCGCATGTGCGGGAACACGCCGTCCTCCCAGCCGGTGAGGAACACGACCGGGAACTCCAGGCCCTTCGCGGTGTGCAGGGTCATCAGCGTGACCATGCCCTCGTCGTTGTCCGGGATGGAGTCGGCGTCGGCGACGAGGGCCACCCGTTCCAGGAACGCGGCCAGCGAGCCGGGGGCCGGGGCACCCGCCTCGACGTCGGAGTCGTCCAGGTCGGCCACCGCGGCGTCGCCCGCGAACTCACGGGCCACCGTGACGAGCTCGGCGAGGTTCTCCCGGCGCGAGCCGTCCTGCGGGTCGTCGCTGGCCTCCAGCTCGGCGGTGTAGCCGGTGCGGGCGTAGACGGCCTCGAGGATCTCCGCGGTCTCCTCGCCCCGCTCCACCAGCTCGTCGAGCTCGTCGAGCAGCCGGACGAACGAGGCGATGCACCGCTGCGACCGCGTGACCAGGCCGGGGACGCGGTCGGGCTGCTCGGCGGCGATCCGCAGCGCCGCGGCGAACGAGATGCGCTCCCGGTCGGCGTAGGTGGCCACCAGCTCCTCGGCTCGCTCGCCGATGCCGCGCTTGGGCACGTTGAGGATGCGGCGCAGGCTGACGGTGTCCTCCGGGTTGGACAGCACCCGCAGGTACGCCAGCGCGTCGCGCACCTCCTTGCGCTCGTAGAAGCGCACCCCGCCGACGACCTTGTACGGCAGGCCGACCCGCAGGAACACGTCCTCGAACACACGGGACTGCGAGTTGGTGCGGTAGAAGACCGCCACGTCGGAGTTGCGGACCTCGCCGGAGTCGACGAGCCGGTCGATCTCCTGAGCGACGAACGCGGCCTCGTCGTGCTCGTTGTCGGCGACGTACCCGACGACCTTCGCGCCGTCGCCCTGGTCGGACCACAGCCGCTTGTCGCGCCGGTCGGGGTTGCGCGCGATGACCGCGTTGGCCGCCGACAGGATGCGCTGCGTGGAGCGGTAGTTCTGCTCCAGCATGATCGTGCGGGCGTTCGGGAAGTCCTGCTCGAACTCGACGATGTTGCGGATGCTCGCGCCGCGGAACGCGTAGATCGACTGGTCGGAGTCGCCCACCACGCACAGCTCGCCCGGCTCGACGCCGTCGGCCGCGGGCGCCACCAGCTCGCGCACCAGCACGTACTGGGCGTGGTTGGTGTCCTGGTACTCGTCGACGAGCACGTGCCGGAACCGCCGCCGGTAGTACTCCGCCACGGCCGGGAGCCGCTGCAACAACGAGACCGTCTCCATGATCAGGTCGTCGAAGTCGAACGCGTTGGCCGTGTGCAGCCGGGCCTGGTAGACCCCGTAGACCTCGGCGACCTTGCGCTCGAAGTCGTTGGCGGCCCGCTCGGCGGCGTCGTCGGCGGAGCACAGCTCGTTCTTGAGGTTGGAGATCTGCGCCGCCACCCCGCGCGCCGAGAACTTCTTCGGGTCGAGCTCGAGGTCGCGGACCACCAGCCCGACGAGCCGGCGCGTGTCGTCGGCGTCGTAGACGGAGAAGGCGCTGCGCACGCCGAGGTGCTTGGCCTCGCGCCGCAGGATGCGCACGCACATCGAGTGGAACGTGGACACCCACATGGCGTTCGCGCGCCGGCCGACCAGCGCGTCGACCCGCTCCTTCATCTCGGCGGCAGCCTTGTTGGTGAAGGTGATCGACATGATCTCGCCGGGGTGGGCCCCGCGCTCGGCGAGCAGCCACGCGATCCGGTGCGTGAGCACGCGCGTCTTGCCCGAGCCCGCCCCCGCGACGATCAGGAGCGGCGCCCCGGCGTGGACCACCGCCTCGCGCTGGCGCGGGTTGAGCCCCTCCAGAAGGGCCGCTCCCCGCTCGGTACGGGGCTGGACCGGGTGGTCTACGGGAAGTTCGAAAAGCGCGCTCATCGTGCCCGGAAGGGTACCGCCGCCCCCCGACAGCCCATCGTGTGGCAGACTGCGGCCGTGCCTCTGATCAGCCACCGATTTTTCTACGGGTACCGGACACCGGTGCCCGTGGCCAGCTGATCAGCCCCCACGACGCCCGGAGTCCATCGGACCCGGGGCGTTCGCGCGTCACGGCCCGGGCCGGGGCACAGCAGGAGGAGATCGTGTCCGTGACGACCGACCAGACCGACGACGAACCCACCGCGGGCGAACCCACCGCCGACGACATCGACTCGCTGCGCGTCGAGATCGACCACCTCGACGCGGAGATCCTGCGGCTCGTCAAACGCCGCACCGAGGTGTCGAAGACCATCGGCAGGGCCCGCATGGCCGCGGGCGGACCGCGGATCGTCTACAGCCGGGAGATGGCCGTGCTCGCCCGCTTCCGCGAGCTCGGCAGCGAGGGTCGCGACCTCGCGCTGCTCCTGCTGCGGCTCGGGCGGGGCCGCCTCGGCGGAGCCTGAGACACCTTCCGATCAAGATCACGCCCGATGTCCGGCACACCGGTGCCCATCCGTGGCACTCTGGTGCCATGGGTGCCGTGTTCGGGATCGTCGCAGCAGTGATCGCCCTCGTCGGGCTGGTCGTCGCACTCGGGCACGTCGGCTACCTGGCGATGCTGAACAACGCGGCGAAGAAGCGCGGGCTCTCCGGCGGCACCACCACCGACTACGTGAACAGCCGGTGGAAGGTCGCGGGCGGCACGGCGGGTGTCGCGCTGCTCGGCCTCCTGTTCACGGCGGGCAGCTCCGTTCCCGTCGATCTCGTCGGGCTGCTGCTCGGTGGCGGCGCCGGCATCTATGCGAAGCAGGCGCTCGACTCCACACGGTCGCGGTTCCGCTCCCTGCCTTGATCGAAAACGCGCATCCCCGATCTCGGAAAGATCACAACGCGTTCCGCCCGGCGCACGTCGTCGACGGGCCGAGCGGCGTGATCAGCCGGACGAGCGGGTAGGTGCTGCGCCGGACGGTTGCCCGGATGGTCGAACGGTCGGTAATCGTCGCCGAGCGGAAATAGACCATTCGTGTGACATGCGACGAGCGGATGAATGACACTTGGTGCACATCATCGGCATCCGGTAGAAATCTGGACGTCCATTCACTCCAAGGGAGGACGTCCCGCTGTGGCTCAGATCCGGCGCCAAGATGGATCAGACGCACCCGCGACGGAAGTGATCACCGTCGCCGACCTGCTGAGCCGCAATGCGCCCGCTCCCCTCCGGGAAGGCGACCCCGACACCGACGGCATCTCGGTCGGGGCCCTCCTCCGCCGCGAGGGGCGCGCTCCCCGCGCCGCCGACCGTCCCGTGCAGCCCCGCCCCCGCCAGCAGCAGGCCCCGTCCGACGACGACGACGGCCGGCCGGACCGGCGCGTCCTCGTGCGTCGCGGCGCCATCGCGGCGGGCACCCTCCTGGCTGCGGGCTCGGTGGTCGGGGCCACGTTGTTCACCGACGTCGTGCCCACCGTGAACCAGCGCCCGCCCCCGGTGGCGAGGACGACGGCGGCGCGTACCCGGGCCAGGGTCTGCTCGACCCCGAAGGCCCGGTCGACGCCCCGGCCGACCCCGTCGTGATCGACCAGGCCGCCGCGACCGACCCGCTCGACCCGGGCACCGCCGCGCCCACCGACTGGGTCCCGGTGGCCTTCCCCGGCGCGCTGGCCGGCAGCAACACCGGCAGCGGCGACAGCGCCGACGGCGGCACGACCACCGGCGACAGCGCGACAGCCGACGACGGCGGGAACAACAGCGGGTCGAGCGACAGCACCAGCGACGAGGGCTCCTCGTCGTCGGCCGCGGCCGACGACGAGGACGAGGACGAGGACACGACGAACGGGTCCTCCGACGACAACCGCTCGTCCGGCAACAGCGGGTCGAGCAGCGACTCCGGCTCCGACGACTCCGGCGACTCGGACGACGACAACGACGAGGACGAGGACGACGACAAGGGCGTGGTCGGCGATCTCGTCGACACGGTCGGCGGCGTCCTCGGCCTCGGCGGCGGCGACGACAGCGACGACCGCGACAGCGACGACGGCGACCGCGACGAGGACGACGAGCGCTCCGGCTCCGCGCGCCTCTTCTCCGCCGAGTCCGATGAAGATGAAGAAGACTCGTCCGCTCCCCAAGACGAGGATGACTCGAAGTCCAGCGACGACAAGGACGACGAGGACGACAGCGACAGCAGCAGCGACGACGACGGTGACGGCGGTGGCCTCATCGGCGGCCTGCTCGGCACGGTCGGTGGCCTGCTCCGCTGACGCGGTCGTGGGCGTCGGACCTGAGGTCTAGACGAGCCGCCGGTCCGACGCCCACCGCGAGAGTTCGTAGCGGTTCGACAGCTGCGTCTTGCGCAGCACGCTCGACACGTGGGTCTCCACGGTCTTCACCGAGATGAACAGCTCCCCGGCGATCTCCTTGTACGCGTAGCCGCGCGCGAGCAGGCGCAGCACGTCGCGCTCGCGACGGGTGAGCAGGTCGAGCTCGGGGTCGCCGGGCGGTGCGGCGCCGGGTCGGTCGGAAAAGACGTCCAGCACGAACCCGGCCAGCCGGGGCGAGAACACCGCGTCGCCCGACTTCACCCGCCGCACGGCGTCGGCCAGTTCCCGCCCGGAGATCGTCTTGGTGACGTAGCCGCGAGCGCCCGCACGGATGACCGCGATGACGTCCTCCGCCGCGTCGGACACCGACAGTGCGAGGAAGACGACGTCCGGCAGCTCGGGGCGCAGCTGGCGCAGCACTTCGGCTCCGCCGCCGTCGGGCATGTGGACGTCGAGCAGCACCACGTCGGGGCGCAGGTGGCGGATCGCGGCCACCGCCTCGTCGACGGAGCCCGCCTCCCCCACCACCGTGACGTCCGGGACGTGCCGGTCGAGCTCCGCACGCACCCCCGAACGGAACAGGCCGTGGTCGTCGACCAGGAAGACGCGGATCGGTGCGTCGGTCGGTTCGGTCATGAGTGGGTTTCCTCCTGCGCCCGCACCGTGGGTGCGGGTTCGTCCTGCTCGGCGGTGCGCCCGTCGACCGGCATGGTCAGGTGTACCTCGGTGCCCTCGCCGGGTGTGCTGCGCAGTTGTACGGCACCGCCGTGTCGTCCCATCCTGCCGTGCACCGAGTCGGCGAGGCCGTGCCGGTCGCGGGGCACGCCGTCCGGGTCGAAGCCGACGCCGCGGTCGCGCACGAACACGTGGACCTCCTCCTGCTCGACCTCGGCGTAGACGCTCACCTCGCCCACCTGCGCGTGCTTGGCGGCGTTGACCATCGCCTCCCTGGCGGCGAGCACCAGGCGCGCAGCCCGTCGTCGAGCGGCCGGTCGCCGACCACGACCGGGCGCACGTCGATCGCGTAGGTGTCCTCGACCTCGGCGGCCGCTGAGGTGATCGCGTCGGCAAGGCCCTCCGACAGCGCCGGATCGCCGGACGCCCGGCCGGTCCGGCCGTAGCCGGTGGGTCCGTAGAGCCAGTGGCGCAGCTCGCGCTCCTGGCCGCGGGCGAGCCGCAGCACCTCACGCGGCTGGTCCGACTGGCGCTGGATCAGCGCGAGCGTCTGCAGGACGGAGTCGTGCAGGTGGGCGGCGATCTCGGCGCGCTCGGTCTCGACGATGCGTTCGCGGCGTTCCTCGCCCAGCTCGCGCATCAACCGCAGCCACCACGGGATGGTGAGCACGCCGACGCCGAGCAGCGTGGCCAGCACCGCCAGCATCCCGAACTGCACCTGGGACAGGTCGAGATTGCCCAACAGGAACACCCCGATCCCGGCAGTGACGAACAACGTGCCGGTCAGCACCCGCCACAGCGCGGCCCAGCCACCGCCGGTCACACCGCTGACGCCCGAACGCGCGCCTGCCGTCCAGCGCCTGCGCTGCGACTCGTCGGCCTCCCGCCACACCACCGCGGCGCCGACGGCGGCGACGCCGAGCGGGCCGACGATCCAGCCCACGACCGCGTTGCCCAGCGCCGCCGCGGCGAGCCCTCCGCCGATGCCGAGTGCCGCCAACCCGAGTGCCTGCTGGCGCTCGGCGCGCGAGAACGTGCGCTGGACCTCCGTCGGCTCCTGCCGCACGAAGATCCACAACAGCCCGTAGGCGATGACGCCGGCACCGTTGATCGCAGCGAGCACGACGAACGCGGTGCGCACCCAGAGCACCTTGACGCCGAGGTGGTCGGCCACCCCGCCGGCGACCCCGGCCACGAATCGGGCACTGCGCCTGCGCACGAGCGGTGGCCGGCCGGTGGCCGGCAATGCCGGCGCGCCGGCAGCGGGTACTCCCATCACACGCCCTCCCGTCACACACCCATGGTCACACGCGCGAGGAGGAAGGACATCGGGGAAACCTCCGGGACGGCTCGGGGCCATCCCCCATCCTCCTGGCCGTCCGGGAGGGCACTCTGAGCGTCATGAGTCGTACGGACGTCGGCGAGACGCTGCGGGAGATGTGGGAGACACGCCCCGCCCGGCCGAGGGACGACCGCCAGGTGGCGGGCGTGGCGGCGGGCATTGCGCGCCGCTACGACATCGATCCGGTGCTGGTGCGGGTCGGGTTCGTGGTGGCGGCGTTGTCCGGGATCGGAGGGGCGCTCTACGTCGCGGGCTGGATCCTGCTGCCCAACGAACCCGCCGGGGCCACGGTCCGGCGGCAGGGCCGGCCCCGCACGTGGCTCGTCATCGCGCTGGCCATCGCCGCCGCGGCGACCATGGGCAGCGTGTTCGGTGGCAGCGGCCAGGACGCTGATCCTCCCCCTGCTCGTCGTGGCGGGGCTGCTGTACCTGCTGCATGGGCAGCGTGTTCGGTGGCAGCGGCCAGGACGTGATCCTCCCCCTGCTCGTCGTGGCGGGGCTGCTGTACCTGCTGCACCGCAGCCGCGGCGACCGCACCACGGCGGCGGCCGCGACCACCGTCGCCGCGCCGATGGCCGGGCCCGCCCGGCCGGGCGCACCGGACGCCACCGGTGCGGCCGCCGGCACCGACCCGGCACCGGCGAACCCGCCGGCATGGGACCCCCTCGGCGCCGCGCCGTTCGCGTGGGACCTGCCGGAGCCCTCACCCCCACCTGCCGAGCCGCCTCCCCGCAGGCTGCCCGTCACACCGATCACGCTCGGAATCGCGCTGATCGCGGGCAGCGCCACCGCAGTGATCATGCTGCTCGGCGGCATGCTGGCGCTCACGAACCTCGCGGTGCTGTGCGGGTGGTGCTCGCGGTGCTCGGCGTCGGGCTGGTGGTCGGGGCCTTCCTGCGGACCGGCCGGGGCCTCATCCCGTTCGCGGTGATGCTCGGCGCGCTGACCTGGGCGCTGGTGGCGGCCCCGGTGGACCGCTGGCAGGGCGACGGCTACGGCGAACTGGTCGCCGCGCCCACCACCGTCGCAGCGCTCCTGCCGAGCTACGAGCGCGGCGCGGGCGAGATCGACCTCGACCTGCGCAACCTGGACCTCACCGTGCCGCCGGGTGGCGACGCGATCCCCGTACGCACCCGGATCTCGATGGGCGCGGGCGACGTGCAGGTGCGCCTGCCCGCCGACGCCGACCTCACCCTCACGGCGAGTGCCGGGTTCGGCGACGTCCGGTACGGCTTTGCCGAGGACGATGGTGTGGACGCGCACGTGCAGGTGATCGACGACCTCGGCGCGGACGGGGTCCCCACCGGTCGTCCCCTCGTGATCGATATCGACGCCGGTCTGGCGGATGTGGAGGTGCGCCGTGGCTGAGCCCGGAACGACCGGAGTGGAGAAGCCGGAGACCCGCAGGCGCGGGCCGGACCCGCTGGCCCTGATCGTCGGGCTGCTGACGCTGGGCATGGCGACCAGCGCGTTCGTCGGCGAGGTGCCCTCGCTCGCCGGGTTCGACGCCAGGTGGTTGCTCGCGGCGGGTGCCGCGGCGATCGGGCTCATGCTGCTGGTGGGCAGCCTACGAGGTCGCCGCCGCTGAGAGGAGGTCGTGAGCGGATACGAGTGCCAGGGCACTCGTATCCGCTCACGGCTATTCCCACTCGATGGTGCCCGGCGGCTTGCTCGTGACGTCCAGGACGACCCGGTTGACCTCGGCCACCTCGTTGGTGATGCGCGTGGAGATGCGCTCGAGCAGGTCGTAGGGCAGCCGGGTCCAGTCGGCGGTCATCGCGTCCTCGCTGGAGACGGGCCGCAGCACCACGGGGTGGCCGTAGGTGCGCCCGTCGCCCTGCACACCGACGCTGCGGACGTCGGCCAGCAGCACCACCGGGCACTGCCAGATGTCGCGGTCGAGGCCCGCGCAGGTGAGCTCCTCGCGGGCGATCGCGTCGGCGGCCCGCAGCGTGGCCAGCCGGTCGGCCGTGACCTCGCCGATGATCCGGATGCCGAGGCCGGGCCCGGGGAACGGCTGGCGGTGCACGATCGTCTCGGGCAGGCCGAGCTCGCGCCCACGCGGCGCACCTCGTCCTTGAACAGCGCCCGCAACGGCTCCACCAGCTCGAACTCGAGGTCGTCCGGCAGCCCGCCGACGTTGTGGTGGCTCTTGATCGTAGCCGTGCCGGACCCGCCGCCGGACTCGACGACGTCCGGGTACAGCGTGCCCTGCACGAGGAACCCGACGTGCGCGCTCTCGGCGACCTCCGCCGTGGCTGCCTCGAAGACCCGGATGAACTCCCGTCCGATGATCTTGCGCTTCTCCTCGGGGTCGCTGACCCCGGCGAGCGCGTCGAGGAAACGGTCGCGCGCGTCGACGGTGTGCAGCTTCGCGCCGGTGGCGGCCACGAAGTCGCGCTCCACCTGCTCGCGCTCCCCGGAGCGCAGCAGGCCGTGGTCGACGAACACGCACGTCAGCCGGTCGCCGATGGCGCGCTGCACGAGCGCCGCCGCCACGGCCGAGTCGACCCCGCCGGACAGGCCGCAGATCGCGCGGCCCTCCCCGACCTGCGCCCGCACCGCCTCGATCGTGTCGTCGATGATCGAGGACGTGGTCCAGCCCGGCGTGATGCCCGCGACCTCGTGCAGGAACCGGCGCAGCACCTCCTGCCCGTGCGGCGAGTGCCCGACCTCGGGGTGGTACTGCACGCCGGCCAGCCGCCGCACCGGGTCCTCGAACGCCGCCACCGCTGCGCGCTCGGACGAGGCCGTGACCGTGAAACCCTCCGGGGCGCGCACCACCGAGTCGCCGTGGCTCATCCACACCGGGTGCCGGTCCGGCAGCCCGTCGTGCAGCACGCTCTCGCCGCACAGCGTGAGCTCGGTGCGGCCGTACTCGCGGGTGCCGTCGGGCGCCACCTCGCCGCCGAGCGCCCGCGCCATCGCCTGGAACCCGTAGCACAGGCCGAGCACCGGGATGCCGGTGCGGAACAGCTCGGGATCGACGCTCGGCGCGCCCGGCTCGTACACGCTCGACGGCCCGCCGGACAGGATCAGCGCCGCAGGCTTGCGTGCGACGATCTCCGCCACCGGCGTGTCGCCGGGGACGATCTCCGAGTAGACCTGCGCCTCCCGCACCCGGCGGGCGATGAGCTGGGCGTACTGCGCGCCGTAGTCGATGACGAGGACCGTGGGGGGCTGCACGGCACCAGCGTAATCGCCGGCCTCCCCGCCCCGGCCCGCCCGGCCGGGATCGCGGCGAGAAGCACACCACCGCTGTCCGCGCGGCGACAGCGTGCCGGCCGGATCGATCACTGACGGTTGATCGATGCGAACCGCACAGAAGCGCACTTGCAGCGACCACGACGTGCGGCTCGCCGGGCCGCAGCCAACCCGTCGCCGGCCCGAGCCGCACCGGCAGCCGGTGGCCGTCGCTCCGCTCCCCCGGGCGCTGATCGTTACGAGCAGCACCGAGAGGTCGCCACCGCAGCGCTGCCGTGCTCCTCGCACGCGGTGATCATTCCGAGGCACACGTCGGGGTCGTGGAAGCAGCCGCAGCGTGCTTCCCGGGAGTGGATCGTGTGCAGGTGTGAACGGTGTGGAACCGCGCACCCCCGGGTGCCGTCGATGCCGGGCATGGATCTCACCCAGCCCTTCCGCGGGTCCCACGCGATCGCTGCCCGCCAACTCACCCCAGGTGCGCTGCGCGGCCCACGCTTCCATCGCCTGTTTCCCGACATCTACGTGCCCGCCGACGCCCAGGTCGACCTCGAGCTGCTCTCCCGGGCGGCATACCTGCTCGTCGCCGGACGCGGCGCGCTGGGCGGGCACTCCGCCGCCGAGCTGCTCGGTGCCGACTGCGCTCCGCTCGGGGTGCCTGCCGAGATCGTCTCGCCGCACCGCGTACGCCCACGTCGGGATCTGATCGCCCGCCAGGACGACATCCCGTCCGACGAGCTGCAAGAGCTGGGCGGGCTGGTGGTCACGACACCGCTTCGCACCGCCTACGACCTGGGCAGGCGCACTCCGCTCGTGGAGGCCGTCGTGGCCGTCGACGCCCTGGCCCACGTTCACCACTTCGACATCCGCGACGTGCTGCTCATCGCCCGACGACACCTCGGAGCCCGCGGCAGCGCCCAGTTGCCGGAGGTCGTGGCGCTCTCCGACCGTCGCGCCGACTCGCCGATGGAGACCCGGATCCGGCTGGCCCTGCACTCGGCCGGGCTGCCGCTCCCACACCTGCAACACGCGGTGGGCCCCTACCTGCTGGACCTCGCCTACCCCGCGGTCCGCATCGCCGTCGAGTACAACGGCCACCACCACCTCGACCCCGATCGCGCGCTGCACGACCTGGAGCGCGAGGCGTACCTCACGGCGGCGGGCTGGACCGTGCTGCGCTTCGGGGCCTACCTCGTGCGACGGCGCCCGGACCTGGTGGCGGCCCGAGTCCGGGTGCGCCTCGTCGCCGCCGCCCGCGCGGCAGCGCTACCGCTGGAGTCCCTTGCCGCTGCATGATCGAAGCGGGCCGCACGCTCCCGAAGTCCGCATGACCCTGCTGTGCGACTCGACGCGATCATCGGCGCGTGATCGCTTCGACCAGCACACCAACGCTGTGCGACCCACGCCGGGGTGCGGCTCGTACGGATCATGCGTCCGTGATCCGTACGAGCCGCTCAAAATGCCGTGGGGACGACGGTGATGGACGGCTCGAGAGGATCAGCCGCGGACCGTCAGCCCGACCCGCTGGAACTCCTTCAGGTCCGAGTAGCCCGTCTTCGCCATCGCCCGGCGCAGGGCGCCGAAGAGGTTCACCGTGCCGTACGGGCTGCGGGCCGGGCCGAAGAGCAGGGTCTCCAGGTCGATCTCGCCCTGGAGGAAGCCGCTGATCTCCGAGCGCGGCAGCGACGGGTGCGCGACCGCCGACGTCCAGTACAGGCCGCGCCCCGGGCTCTCGGCCGAACCGGCGAGCTGCTCGCCCAGCATCACGGCGTCGGCCCCGCAGGCGATCGCCCTGGCGATGTCGCCGGAGCCCGCCATGCCGCCGTCGGCGATCACGTGGACGTACCGGCCGCCGGTCTCGTCGAGGTAGTCGCGGCGCGCGGCGGCCGCGTCGACGATGGCCGTGGCCATCGGCACGCCGATGCCGAGCACGTCGTCGGTGGTGGTGGCCGACGACTCGCCGTACCCCACGATCACGCCTGCCGCGCCGGTGCGCATGAGGTGCATGGCCGTGCGGTAGTCGCCGACCCCGCCCGCGACCACCGGGACGTCGAGGGAGTTGATGAACTCCTTGAGGTTCAGCGGCTCGCCGCCGGACACGTGCTCCGCGGAGATGATCGTGCCCTGCACGACGAGGATCTCGACGCCGGCCGCGAGCAGGTCGGGAGTGAGCTCGCGGGCCCGCTGGGGGCTCACCCGGGCCGCGACGGTGACCCCGGCCTCCCGGACGGTCTTCAGCGCCTCGGTGAGCAGCGCAGGCTGGATGGGGGCCGCGTGCAGCTCCTGCAGCAGCCGGACCGCGGCGAGCGGGTCGTCGTCCTCCACCGCGGCGGCGACGCGCTCCAGCGCGCTCTCCGCGTCGGCGTGCCGCGCCCACAGACCCTCCGCGTTGAGCACCGCGAGCCCACCGAGCGCGCCGATGCGCGCGGCCGTGGCCGGCGACACGATCGCGTCGGTGGGATGGGTGACGAGCGGGATCCCGAACTGGTACGCGTCCAGCTGCCAGGAGGTGGATACCTCCTGGGAGCTGCGCGTCCGCCGGGACGGCACGATCTCGACCTGGGTCAGGTCGTAGCTGCGACGGGCCTCTCGGCCCATCCCGATCTCCACGAGGTCACGCACGGGTGACCACAGTAGAAGGCCCGCTATCGGGCCGAGTAGTTGGGCGCCTCGACCGTCATCGTGATGTCGTGCGGGTGGCTCTCCTTCAGCCCCGCCGCGGTGATCCGCACGAGCTGCGCCTGCTGGAGCTGCTCGATCGTCTGCGCACCGGCGTACCCCATGCCGGACCGGAGCCCGCCGACGAGCTGGTGCACCACCTGCGCCAGCGGCCCGCGGAACGGGATGCGACCCTCGATGCCCTCGGGCACGAGCTTGTCCTCGCTGAGCACGTCGTCCTGCGCGTAGCGGTCCTTGGAGTACGACTTGGCGTCGCCGCGCGACCGCATCGCACCGAGCGACCCCATGCCGCGGTAGATCTTGAACTGCTTGCCGCCGACGAGGATCAGCTCGCCCGGCGACTCCGCCGTGCCGGCGAGCAGGCTGCCCAGCATCACGGTGGACGCGCCGGCGACGATCGCCTTGGTGATGTCGCCCGAGTACTGGATGCCGCCGTCGCCGATCACCGGCACCCCCGCCGGGGCGCACGCCTGCACCGCCTCGTAGATCGCGGTGATCTGCGGCGCGCCGACCCCGGCCACCACCCGGGTGGTGCAGATCGACCCCGGGCCGACCCCGACCTTCACCGCGTCGGCGCCCGCCTCGACGAGCGCCGCGGCGGCCGCGCGGGTGGCGACGTTGCCGCCGACCACGTCGACGTTGTGGCCGACCTCGGCCTTGAGCTTGGCGACGGTCTCCAGCACGCGGCGGGAATGGCCGTGGGCGGTGTCGACGATCAGCACGTCCACCCCGGCGTCGACCAGGTTCATGGCGCGGGCGTACCCGTCGTCGCCGACGCCCACCGCGGCCGCGACGACCAGCCGCCCGTCCGGGTCCTTCGTGGCGAGCGGGTACTTCTCGGTCTTGTTGAAGTCCTTGATCGTGATGAGGCCGCGCAGGATGCCGTCACCGTCGATGATCGGCAGCTTCTCCAGCTTGTGGCGGCGCAGCAGGCCGAGCGCCGCCTCCGCGGTGACCCCCACCCGCGCGGTGATCAGCGGCGCGTGCGTCATGACCTCGTGCACCGGCCGGGAGTGGTCCATCTCGAACCGCATGTCCCGGTTGGTGATGATCCCGACCAGACGCCCCCCGGCATCGGTGACCGGGACCCCGGAGATCCGGAACTTCGCGCACAGGGCATCCACGTCGGCCAGGGTGTCGTCCGGGGAGCAGGTGACCGGGTCGGTCACCATCCTGCCTCCGACCGCTTCACGACCTCCACCTGCGCGGCCTGCTCCGCGGGCGACAGGTTGCGGTGCAGCACGCCCAGCCCGCCCGCGCGGGCCATCGCGATCGCCATCCGGGACTCGGTGACCGTGTCCATCGGGGACGACACGATCGGCACCTTCAACCGGACGTTCCGGGTGACCTGCGTGCTCGTGTCGACCGCGCTCGGGATCACGTCCGACTCCGCCGGCAACAGCAGCACGTCGTCGAACGTCAGTCCGAGCATGGCGAACTTGGGGGGCAGTTCCTGGCTCACGGCCTCGGTCGTCATTGCCACCATCCCGTCTCGCCGTCACGACCCCTCGTGTCCATCGTATCGACGGCTCCGCCTCCGATCGCCAGGGTCGTGACGAGGCCGTGCCCACACCATGCCGGCACCGTTGCCCGCTCGTGATCATCCGCTGGCAGCTGCGACGTCCGTGCGGCCGGATCGCGGCGTCTCACGTGCGGGTATCGTGAGGTTCGTGTCACGTGATGCGTTGCCACCGGACCCGTTCGCCGGAGATCCGCACGACCCCGCGCTGTCGCTCGACCGCCCGGAGACGGTCGAGCAGGACTCGCTGAGCGACGCCGAGCGCGACGAAGTGGTGGCCGACCTCGCCGACCTCGCGGTCTACCAGGCTCTCCTGGAGGCGCGGGGCGTGCGTGGCATCGTCGTCGACTGCGGCGACTGCGGCGAGCAGCACTTCCACGAGTGGAGCCTGTTGCGGTCCAGCCTGCAGCAGCTGCTCGAGGAGGGGCAGATGCGGCCGCACGAGCCGCCTTCGACCCCGACCCCACCAACTACGTCACCTGGGAGTACTGCCGCGGCTACGCCGACGCGGTCCTGTCCGACTCCTGACGGCACGCCTGCGTTCACGCGGAAGCCCCCGATCTCCTCGAGATCGGGCTTCCGCGTGTCGGACGTCAGTTGCTCGTGGCGGGGGCCTCGCCGCCGGACGCGCTCGGGCCGCCGGTCTCGGGCGGCGGGTCGCCCTCGCCACCCTCGTCGCCCTGGGGCGACGGCGGCGGCGCCGGGGACGTGGTGGCGTCAGGACGCCCCTCCGAGGTGGCCGACGGGCTGCTCCCGCCCGTGGGCTCGTCCGGCTTGCCCTCGCCGTTGCCGCTGCCGGG
Organism: Pseudonocardia sp. CNS-004; assembly: GCA_001942185.1. Lineage (GTDB taxonomy): Bacteria > Actinomycetota > Actinomycetes > Mycobacteriales > Pseudonocardiaceae > Pseudonocardia. The sequence continues at coordinate 10,814 of MKJV01000143.1, read as the reverse complement.
CGCCGGCGCGGTGCTGCTGGGCGGCGCCGTGCTCTCGGGCGCCACGGCGCGCCGCGGGTCGGAGGTGGGCCGGCTGGTCGGGTTGCCGGTGCTGCCCTCCGGCGTGCTGGCGACCTCCGGACCCGCGTTCCCCTCGGAGGTGGACGACGAGTCCGGCTCGCGGGTGGTGCTGTCGGACTCCTCGGACTCCGACGGCTGCGACTCCCGCACGCTCTCCGGCACCCGCCGGGAGGGCTGCGTGGCGAGTGGCGACGCCGGGTTCACCTTCTGCCCCTCGGGGGTCTCGGCGGCCTTCGCCCGCAGGAAGTCCTGAGCTTCCGCGAGCTCGTCCTGCCCCTCCTGGGGACGCACGACCTCGAGATCCTGCTGGGCTTGCGCGAGCTCCTGCGCCGCGAGCACCGGCTGCCCCTGCGACAGGGCCTGCTTGGCGTTGTCGATCCGCTCCTCGACGCGGGCGGCGGCCTCGACCGACTCGGCCCGCTCGCTGTAGAGCACCTTCGAGACGCCCCACAGCGCGTCTTCCGGCTGGGCGTTGTAGGACGAGACGGACACACCGCCGATCGCGAGCACGACGAACGCGGCGGCCGCGGCGACCGGCACCAGGTACCGGATGCGTCCGGACGGCTGACGCGCGGCCAGCACGGTGGACACGGCCGTGTCGGTGTCGACGAGGTCCGGGATCGGATCGGCGTCGACGTCGGACTTCCAGGCGGCGAGGATGGCGGCGACGCGATCGTCCGCGTCGTAACCGCCGACCCCGGGCGCCGACACCGTCATGCCTGCGGCGAGTGCGTTGATGAGCTCGTCATCGGCCTGGACGGCGACCAGGTCGACCGGTTCGGCGACGTCGTCGAAGGCGACGGGCCGGGCCCGCATGTCGGGGGGCCGAGACCCGTTGTGGCCGTTGTGGCCGTTGTGGCCGCCTGCGCCGCCGAAGGGGTGGCGCGTGTCATCGTCGGGCACTCAGACCACCTCCTCCTCGGGCATCGACTTGCGTAGGCGCGCGAGCGCCCTGTGCTGTGCCACCCGGACCGCTCCCGGTGTGGATCCGACCGCCTCGGCCGTCTCCTCGGCGGACAGCCCGACGACCACGCGCAGCACGAGGATCTCTCGCTGCTTCTCGGGGAGCGTGTCGAGGAGCTTTCCCATCTCGCTCGACAGTTCGATCCGCAGTGCGCGTTGCTCGGGCCCGTCGGAGACTCGACCGCGTCGGGGACATCGGCCACCGGCTCCGACCGGTTACGGGTGGCTGCCCGGTGTGCGTCGATCACCTTGTGCGAGGCGATCCCGTACACGACGCGAGGAACGGCGTCCCTGCACGCGGTATCCGGGCAAGGCCGTGAGCACGGCCAAACACACCTCCTGTGCGACGTCGTCGGCCGAGACCGACGATCGGTCCACCCGGCCGAGACGTGCCCTGCAGTAGCGCACGACCATGGGCCGGATGAGTGCGATCAAGGCACCGACGGCCTGGGGGTCGCCCGTCATGGCACGGGCCACCAGTTCGTCGGGTACCTCTGTCTGCTCACTCATCGCGGACCGCGGTACGCGCGTTACGGGACATGTTCGGCATCATCCGTTCGTGAGGCTGACCACGGAGAGTGTTCAACCGTGCCTCATCACGGACCACCGTAGCGAAGCTGTCCGGCAGACCTGGATGGGCTACTTCGTCTGCAGGTCTAGACGCGCGACGCACGCTCTCGGTTGCCGAATCCGAACGATGTCCACCCGATCGGTGCTCGAGTCACCGCGGGAGATGTACACCGCGGGAGAGCCGCGTCGCCGCGCACTGCGGAACGACCGGCAGGTACTGCGAGGTGGTTCAGGGTGCTCGCCGGGGCGAGCGAGGACGCACACGTGCAGAGCGCGAGCGGGGGCGGCACCGGGAGCCGCCCCCCGCGCTCATCTGCTCTTCTGCACCTCTGTCAGGAGACGAGGCCGCGGCGGAAGCCGTGGGCCACCGCCTGGGCCCGGTCACGCACGCCGAGCTTGCGGAACAGCCGCCGGGCGTGGGTCTTGACCGTGTCCTCCGACAGGTAGAGCTCGCGGCCGATCTGGCCGTTGCTCTTGCCCTGGCTCATGCCGCGCAGCACCTGGAGCTCGCGCTCGGTGAGCTGCACGCCGGGATCCGTTGGTGCACGGGGCGTCGGCACGGCCGTGCTCGCCAGCGTGTGCGCGAGGGCGGCCACCAGCTCGGGACGCGATGCGTCCCAGCGCAGGTAGCCGCGCGCACCACCGGCGATCGCGGCAGCGATGCTGCCCGCGTCGTCGGGGGCGCCGAAGACGATGACGTTGGCCTGCGGGTGGGCGGCGACCAGGCGCCTGGTGGCCTCGACCCCGGTGGGCACCGCACGCTGGGTGCCGACCAGAACCACGTCCACCGGCTGGCGCGAGAACCTCGCCAGCAACTCGTCCCCATGCGCAACGCAATCGATCCGGTGCACCCCCGGCACCGCGGACATCACGCGGGTCAGGCCTTCGCGGACGCTGCGACGATCGTCGCAGATGAGTACCGTCGTCACGACGATTCCTTCCTGCAGCTTCCTGCAGCCGGGTGATGTGTCACCCCCCTCATCGGCGGGTGACAAGCTCACCTTGACACGATCAGGGCCGGTTTGTGCCCTCCATTCGGGAGTGTTGCGCCAAGTGGCACTCGTCATGTGGGTGACGTAGGTCCGAACGGAGCAATCAGATTACCGGGAGCCGAGCACGTACACCCGGCCCTCCCTCATCGGGTGCCTCCCAACCGGGTCACATCGGCCCAGGATGACGCTCATCGTGGCCGTCCCGGCGTGTCGTCGGCGTGGCGCGTCGCTCAGCAGACCGCTCACCGACCGCTGCGCCGATCGGGCGACCATGTCGTTTGCGTCGAGACTCCGTTCGGGTCGTCTTCAGTGATGTCCGACGCTGCGGTGCGCCGCCAGGGTGACAGCGGCACGGAGATCGAGGCTCACACGAGCACCGCCTCGCTGATCGTCGCGACGGCCGAGCGCAGCGACGTCAGCCGTCCGGCACGCCGCGGGAGCGCCGCACCGTCCCACCCGGGGCCCGCGAGGAACGTGCGGAAGCGGGGGCGGGTGCGGGGCATGGTGGCGATCAGCTTCGGATCGGCGGTCTCCGGCAGCAACGACCAGAGCACCACGGCGACCGGCGCCGTGCGCCGCGCCGCGGCCACGAGTGCGTCGGCAGGCAGGTCCGCTCCCAGGTAGCGGTGGGCGACCCCGTGCCGGCGCAGCGCGGCGGCCAGCGCGAGGAGCGGCAGCGTGTGCTGCTCGCCCGGCACCGCGGCCAGCAGGACCGGGCGGACGTCGCGGGCGGTCTGCCCCCGGCCGCCGAGCGACGCACCGAACACGGCGCTCACGCACCCGGTGACGAGGTGCTCGATCTCCACACCGGCCGCCGTGTGCGCCCACCGCGCCCCGATCGCCTCCAGAACGGGCCGCACGACCTCGTCCCACGTGTTCTCGACGCCGTCCCGGGTCACCGACTCGGCGAGCAGCTCGCACACCGTCGCGGAGTCGAGCGCCAGCGCCGCGCGGCCCACACCCCGGGCGAGGCCATCGGCTCCCGCGGCTCCCGGCAGCCCCGGCACCACGCAGCCGACCCCGGCCCGCTGCTCCCCCGGACGGGGCGGGGCCGGGGAGCACTCCGGCTCGCGCACGGACAGCGCGTACCGCGCGGCGTCGGCCGGGGACACCCCGCGCACGAGCGCACGCTGCATCAGCTCGAGGCGGGCGACGTCGGCTGTGGAGTAGCGGCGGTGGCGGCCGGGTGCGTGATCGCTCGGGCCCATCCCGTAGCGGCGGTCCCAGGTGCGGAGCGTGCCGGGGGCCACCCCGATCCTGCGCGCCGTTGCCGCCACGGTGAGACCCGGCGCGTGCGCGGTGGTGACCACCGCACCATCGTCGACGCCCCTTCGGCGCCGAGGCAACCCTGCCCTATACCGACGAACGGCACCCCTGTGGTCAGGGGTGCCGTTCGCCGGGGGTGTTGCTCAGTGGCCGTGCCCGTGGCCGTGGCCGTGGCCACCGGCCGCGGGGGCGGGCGGCTCCGGCTTGTCGACGACGGAGCTCTCGGTGGTGAGCACCATCCGGGCGATCGACGCGGCGTTCACCAGCGCGGACCGGGTGACCTTGACCGGGTCGATCACGCCGTCGGCCAGCAGGTCGCCGTAGGTGAGGCTGGCGGCGTTGAAGCCCTGGCCCCACTCCTGGGCCGCGACCTTGCCGACCACGACCGCACCCTCCTGGCCGCCGTTCGCGGCGATCCAGAAGAGCGGCGCCGAGAGCGCGCGCCGCACGATGGCAACGCCGGTGGCCTCGTCACCGGTGAGGTCGAGTCCGCCGTCCAGCGACTTGGCGGCCTGCACCAGCGCCGAGCCACCGCCGGGGACGATGCCCTCCTCGACCGCGGCACGCGTGGCCGAGACGGCGTCCTCGATGCGGTGCTTGCGCTCCTTGAGGGCCGTCTCGGTGGCGGCGCCCGCCTTGATGACGGCGACACCCCCGGACAGCTTCGCGAGCCGCTCCTGCAGCTTCTCGCGGTCCCAGTCCGAGTCGGTGTTCTCGATCTCGGCCTTGAGCTGCGCGATGCGCCCCTCGATGGCGTCCTTGGCACCCGCACCCTCGACGAGGGTGGTGGTGTCCTTGGTGACCACGACGCGCCGGACCCGACCCAGCAGGTCCAGCCCGGACTCGGACAGCTTGAGGCCGACCTCGGGCTTGATGACCGTGCCGCCGGTGGCGATCGCGAGGTCGTCCATGAACGCCTTGCGCCGGTCACCGAAGAACGGCGACTTGACCGCGGCGACCTTGACGGTCTTGCGGATCGAGTTGACCACCAGCGTGGACAGGGCCTCGCCCTCGACGTCCTCGGCGACGATCAGCAGCGGCCTGCCCTCGCCGAGCACCTTCTCCAGCAGCGGGAGCAGGTCGGCGATCGCGCCGATCTTCTCCTGGTGCAGCAGGACGTAGGCGTCCTCGAGGACGGCCTCCATCGACTCGGCGTCGGTGACGAAGTACGGCGAGAGGTAGCCCTTGTCGAACTGCAGGCCCTCGGTGATCTCCAGCTCGGTGGCGAGCGTGGAGCCCTCCTCGACGGTGATGACGCCGTCGGTGCCGACCTTCTCGAGCGCCTCGCTGATCAGCGCGCCGATCTCCTCCTCACGGGAGGCGATGGTGCCGACCTGCGCGATGGCCTTCCCCTCGACGGGGATGGCCTTCTCCGTGAGGAACTCGGCCACCTTCTCGGCGGCGAGCGAGATGCCCTTGCCGAGCGCGGTGGGGTTGGCGCCGGCCGCGACGTTGCGCAGGCCGGCGGCCACCATCGCCTGGGCGAGCACGGTGGCGGTGGTGGTGCCGTCACCCGCCACGTCGTTGGTCTTGGTGGCGACGGTCTTCGCGAGCTGGGCACCCAGGTTCTCGAACGGGTCTTCCAGGTCGATCTCGCGGGCGATGGTGACGCCGTCGTTGGTGACGGTCGGACCACCGAACTTCTTGTCCAGCACGACGTGGCGACCGCGCGGGCCCAGGGTGACCTTGACCGCGTCGGCCAGCTGGTTCACCCCGCGCTCCAGCGCGCGGCGCGCCGTCTCGTCGAAGCTGATCTGCTTCGGCATGCCTGCCTCTCTCTTTCAGCTGAACACGCCACCGCCCCGGCGGCCCACTCGGTCGAGGGACCACCGGGGCGGCGGCGATACGGGGTGGGTCAGTTGACGACCGCGAGCACGTCGCGGGCGGAGAGGATCAGGTACTCCTCGCCGTTGTACTTGACCTCGGTGCCGCCGTACTTCGAGTAGATGCACGTCGCCGACGGCCACGTCGAGCGGGATCCGGTTGCCGTTGTCGTCGACGCGACCCGGGCCCACCGCGAGGACCTTGCCCTCCTGGGGCTTCTCCTTGGCGGTGTCCGGGATGACGATGCCGGAGGCCGTGGTGGTCTCGGCCTCGCTGGCCTGGACGACGATCTTGTCCTCGAGCGGCTTGATGTTCGCCACTTGATGACCTCCCCTTCCTGGGGTGCGTGCACTCGCTGAATGGGTTCTGGGTGGACAGCGCGCGGGCGCCCCGTCGTCGCGGGTGCCGGACCGCCCGGGCCGTTCCGTTGGCACTCTACCCATGAGAGTGCCAACGCTCAACGGCGGCACCCCCGCCGCGTATGCGGCCCGTCACAGCTGCTCGTAGGCTTGCGAACCATGGTGAAGATCGGCTCGAGCGACCTCGACGTCACCCGGCTGTGCCTCGGCGGCAATGTCTTCGGCTGGACGGCCGACCGCGATACGTCCTTCGCCGTGCTCGACGCGTACGCCGCGGCGGGCGGGAACTTCGTCGACACCGCCGACTCCTACTTCTGGCGTGCTCCCGGCAACTCCGGCGGCGAGTCCGAGACGATCATCGGGGAGTGGATGGCGTCCCGCGGCAACCGCGACTCCGTCGTCGTCGCCACCAAGGTGGGCTCGTGGCCGCAGCGCAAGGGGCTCTCCGCGAAGAACATCGCCGAAGCGGTCGACGACTCGCTGCGACGGCTGCGCACCGACCACATCGACCTCTACTACGCCCACCGCGACGACCCGGACACCGCGCAGGAGGAGACCGCCGAGCGTTCGACGCGCTCGTGCGGGCGGGCAAGGTCCGCGCGATCGCCGCCTCCAACTTCACCGCCGACCGGCTGCGTTCGGCGCTGGAGGTCTCCTCACGCGCCGGCCTGGCCTCCTACGTGGCGCTGCAGCCGCACTACAACCTCGTGGAACGCACGGAGTACGAGACCACGCTCGCGCCGCTCCTCGAGAGCGAGGGCCTGGCCTGCATGCCGTACTACGCGCTCGCGAAGGGCTTCCTCACCGGCAAGTACCGGGCCGGCACCCACGTCGAGAGCGAGCGGGCCGAGGGCGCCCTCGCCTACCTCGACGACCGCGGCGCCACCGTGCTCATGATCCTCGACGAGATCGCGGCCGGCCACCAGGTCCCGGTGGCGTCCGTGGCACTGGCCTGGCTGACCGGACAGCCCACCGTCACCGCCCCGATCGCGAGCGCCCGCACGCCCGAGCAGCTGGAAGCCCTGCTGCCGGCGCTGACGCTGCAGCTGACGAACGACGAGCTGAGGCTCCTGTCCCACGTGTCGGCGTAGCGCCGGCGCCGCCGTCCGTTGCGCCGGGTGCCCGCTGCACGAGGAGCACGCCCGCCAGCGTGACCGCGAGTCCCGCCAGCGTCTGCGGCTCGAGGGGCAGGCCGAGCACGGGGACGGCGAGCACAGCTGTCACCGGCGGCACGAGGTAGAACAGCCCGCTGACCCCGGCGGCCGTTCCGCGGCGCAGCAGCACGAACAGCACCACGACGCCCGCGACGGAGTTGACGACGACGAGCCAGGCGAGCACGCCGGCTCCGGTCGCGGTGTACGGGAGGACGAGGCCGCCGTCGGCCCCGACGGCGAGCGGCGCCAGTACGGCCGCGCCGACCAGCACCTGCACCGCCGAGCCCGTGCGCAGGTCCATCGCGGCGCCGACCCGCTTCTGGTGGACGGTCCCGCACGCGAATCCGGCGAGCCCGAGGGCGAGCAGTGCGAGTCCGGCGGCGTTGCCGCCCCCGCTGAGGTGTTCGAACCCGGCGACGAGGCGCCGGCCACGGCGAGGGCCGACCCGAACCATCCGAGCGGCCCCAGCCGCTCGCCGAGCAGCGGTCCACCGAGCACCGCGACCACCACCGGGCTCAGGCAGAGCACGAGCGCGGCCAGGCCCGCCGGGACCCCGAGACCGATCGCGGAGTAGCCGGCCCCGAACTGCACGGCCTGCATCAGCACACCGGCGACGACCAGGTCGCGCCACTCCCGCCGGCCCCGCGGCCACGGGGCGCGGGTGGCTACCGCGACCAGCACCAGCAGCGCGCCGGCGAGCAGGAGCCGCCACGTCGTCAGCGACAGTGCGGGCACCTCCCGTGTCCCGAGGCCTCCCGCCAGGTAGCCGGAGCTCCACAACAGGACGAACAGCGGTCCGAGCACCCGGCCCATGCCGATCCCCATTCTGTAACGACTCCACCCGTTACATCTTGAGGATCGCGCCGTAACGCGTCAAGGCGTTACACTGCGACCGTGGCCGCATCGCCGGATCTGCGCTTCGACACCGGAGCCGCATGGCTGGATCTGCTCGCCACCGTCGGCGGCGCCTACGGCGCCGAGCCCGTCGAGCGGCTCACCGACCCGCCGGTCCTGCAGCACTGGCTCGACCACCACGACCTGGCCGCCGGGCGACCACCGACCGACGCCGACGTCGCGAGCGCCCGCGCCCTCCGCGAGACGCTGCGCCCCCTCACCCTCGCCGTGCTGGACGGCGCGCCGGTGCCCACCGAGCCGTTGCAGGCGCTCCAGCACTGGCTCGACGCCGACGTCGCGCTCCACGCGATCGAGCGGGACGGCCGTCCGGCGCCCGCCCCGCCGCCCACGCCGGCCGCCGCGCTCGCCCGGGTGGCCCGCCAGGCCCTCGAACACCTCGGCGGACCACACGCGGAGCAGCTCCACGCCTGCGCGGCCGACGACTGCCGCATGGCCTTCCTCGACCCCGGTGGCCGCAGGCGCTGGTGCGCACCGGAACGCTGCGGCGTACGCGCGCGGGTGCGAGCCCACCGCGCCCGGTCCCGCGCGACCCGCGGTTGAACACGCTCGAGCATTGCGCCCGGACGCGGTCACCGATCCGGATCTCCTACGCGGCGAGCAGCATCTCGGCGATCCCCCTGGCCACCCGGGCCGCGGCCGGGGAGCGCTCCCGCATCGCCGTGACGATGGCGCCATCGACGAGCAGGACCAGCCGGGCGGCCAACGCCTCCGGTTCGGCGTGGCCCGCCCCGGCGAGCAGGCCCGCCAGATAGCCGGTGAGCCGGCGCCTGTGCTCGTCGGCCACCGCGTGTGCGGGGCCGTCGGGGTCCGCCGGCGCCGGCCTGGCCGTCGCACTCATGACGCGATTCGACGCCCTGCATCCGCCGGCAGCGGCCGCGGGCTGCGTGGTTGCGCTGCAGCCGGTGCCGCACTGGCCGGTGCCCCTGGTCGTGCTGGCCGGAGGCGCTGCCGTCGCGGCGGCAGCAGCCGTCCACACCCGCCGCCCGCACGTTCTGGGGCGGCACCTCAGCTGACGAGGACCTCGGTGACCGGGAGCGAGGAGTCTGCCGGCAGGTCGGCCGGGCTGGGTTTCGCGCCCGCCGCGAGGAGGTGGGCGCCGAGCGCGGCCACCATCGCCCCGTTGTCCGTGCACAGCCCTGGGCGGGGCACCCGCAGGCGGATGCCTGCCGCGCCGCAGCGCTCCTCGGCCAGCGCGCGGAGCCGGGAGTTGGCGGCCACACCCCCGCCGAGCAGCAGCGTCTCCATCCCCCGCTCCCGGGCGGCACGCACGGCCTTCGCCGTGAGCACGTCGACCACCGCCTCCTGGAAGCTCGCCGCCACGTCCGCCACCGGGACCGGGGTGCCCGCGCGTTCGAGCGCCTCGACGTGGCGGGCGACGGCCGTCTTGAGGCCCGAGAAGGAGAAGTCGAACGGGGCGTCGCGGGGGCCGGTGAGGCCGCGGGGGAACGCGACCGCGGCCGGGTCGCCGTCACGCGCCACCCGGTCGATGTGCGGCCCACCGGGGAACGGCAGCCCGAGCAGGCGCGCGACCTTGTCGAACGCCTCCCCGGCCGCGTCGTCGATCGTGGCGCCGAGCGGGGTGACCGGCCCGGCCAGATCCGGTACGTCCAGCAGGCTCGAGTGCCCGCCGGAGACGAGCAGCGCGAGCGCCGGGGGCAGCGGGCCGTGCTGCAGGGTGTCGACGGCGACGTGCGCGGCGAGGTGGTTCACGCCGTACAGCGGCACGTCCCACGCGGACGCGTAGGCCTTCGCGGCCGCGACCCCGACCAGCAGGCGCCGGTGAGCCCCGGCCCGGCGGTGACCGCCACCGCCGCCACGTCCCGGCCGGTGGCGCCCGCGGTGGCGAGCGCGCGCTGCACGGCGGGCACCATCGCCTGCAGGTGCGCCCGCGACGCCACCTCCGGCACCACGCCGCCGAAGCGGGCGTGCTCCTCCACCGACGACGCCACCTCGTTCGCCAGCAGCGTGACGCCACCGTCGTCGGCGAGACGCACGACGCCCACACCGGTCTCGTCGCAGGACGTCTCGATCCCCAGGACGATCATGCCGTCGACTCCCGCCGCATCGTGTACGCGTCGGCACCGCTGGGCCGGTAGTAGCGCTTGCGCACCCCCACCACGGCGAAGCCCTCCGTCTCGTAGAGCACCCTCGCCGCCTCGTTGTCGGTGCGGACCTCGAGGAAGACGACGGCACCCAGCTCGTCGGCCACCCTGAGCAGCCCGCGCAGCAGCGCGCGGCCGATCCCGCGCCGCTGGTGGGCCGGGTCGACGCCGATCGTGTGGATCTCCGCCTCCGCCTGCGGCGGCCCCGCGACGAACCCGAGCCCCGCGTACCCGACGAGCTGCTCACCGTCCCGCGCGGCCAGGTACGGGTGGCCGGCCCGCAACTCGTCGCGGAACGCGCGCTCGGTCCACGGGTCGTCGCCGGGGAACAACAGCCGCTCCAGCTCGGCGCAGCGCGCCGCGTCCGACTCGCGCAGCGCGTCGATCTGCACCGCGCTCCTGGGTGCCGGGGCGGACATCAGGCGCTCACCCGCTTGCGGGCGCCGGGCTCCACAGCGTCGGGACGGCGCAGGTACAGCGGCACCAGCGGCTCCGGTGCCGCGCCCGGCGCAACGCCGGGGCGGCCACAGCGACGAGCCCGGTGGGCGATGGTGACTCGGGCAGCCGCACCGGGAGCCGACCAGCCCCGCCGACCGCCTGCGGCCGCGA
>MKJV01000142.1 GCA_001942185.1 Pseudonocardia sp. CNS-004 | reverse complement strand
ACGGGGTCCTTCCATGCGCCCGTACGGACGGTGACGCCGTTCCAGGCGACGTCGCGGGGCAGACCGACGTTGACCGAGACCAGAGTCGGCACGAGGTGCTCCCTTCTCGCGCGGGGCGCGGATGTCATTGGTGGACGTGGGGGTGAACGTGGGAAGTGCGAGCAGCGATCAGGCGGCCGGCTCGTTGGTGATCTCGTCTGCGGTGAGCCCGCGGTCGATGCCGTGCGGGGTGACCTTCTGGCCGGGTTCGAGGCTGAGGACCTTGTCGTCCAGGAGCACCGAGACCTTGTCCGGTTCGAACGACACCATGTCCCGCACCCGCGCGACCTCGGGCCAGGCCTCCCGATAGGACCAGGCCGCGCCCTTGACATCACCGATGTCGTAATAGCTGGCCAGCCCCTTGTAGGGGCAGAAGGTCTGGCCGTCGACCGGGGTCAGGGCGGACTCGTCGATGTCGGCGCGTGGGACGTACCAGCGCGGCGCGAACCCGGACTCGTAGAGCACCAGCGGCTCGACGGAGTCGGCGATCACGCGGTCGCCGACGCGCACGACGAGGTGGCGCGAGGTGCTGCGGATGTCGTTGCGGTGGTAGGCATCGGCTGCGTGGCCGACGATGCGTTCGTCCTCCTCGTAGAAGGCGTCCATCGCCCGCCACGCGAATGCGATCCGGTCCTCCAGCTCGCCCGCGTAGGGCGGCAGGGAGGTGTGCTGCCACGCCGCGCGCTGCACCGTCCGGTCGCCGACGTGGACGGCGAACCAGGAGGTGGCGCCCAGGTCGCGGTGCCGGGTGACGGTGTCGAGTGGCTGGAGGACGTCAGGGGCGACGGCCGCGCGCGGGAAGTAGGCAACGGGGTAGCGGGCAGGCTCGTGCAGCAGCACCACGTCCTCGCTGTCGGCGATCCACTCCCCTTCGAAGCGAACTCGCATCCGCCGGCGCAGCGGCTCGGCGAACAGCAGGCGTTGCGGCAGCGGCTCGGGCACGAGGAACCGCCCGATCGCCGATGCGGCGAGTGGTCCTTGTTGCCAGGACAGACCCATGACTTCGACCTTTCGTGCAGTGAGGGCGTTGGTCAGGTGAGGGCTTCGCCGCCGTCGACGGCGAGGGTGACGCCGGTGACGAAGCTGTTGGTGAGCGCGAACAGCACCGCGTCGGCGATGTCGCCGCCGTTCCCGATTCGCCGGGCGGGATTGCGTTCGCCCTGCGCGGCGAAGAGGTCGGCCTTGCCCTGCTCGCCGAGGGCATCCCAGGCGCCGGTGTCGATGACGCCCGGTGAGATGGCGTTCACCCGGATCGGGGCCAGCTCGACGGCGAGGGCTGCCTCTGCCGATGACGAGGACGGTGCGGTCGAGTAGGGGTGTGGCACCGGTCATGGCGTTCTCCCCGGACGTGTGGTCGATGGTCGTGCGGCGGAGGGTGATCACGGGGCGAGCGGTGCTGAGCCTCGACCGTGTCTAACCGCCTTCGATGGCTTTGGCGGTTAAGCTGGAATCATCAGACCCGAAGGGCGCTAACTTGTCAACACTGGCTTACTGGTTAGACTGCCTGTCATGCCTGATCTGGCCACGCGTGAGGACGAGGCTCTCCTGCTCGATCTGTTGAACAGCACCCCGGTAGTCGACGGAGTACAGCGGGATCTGCTGGATGTCGGCGCCGAGTCGCTGTCGTGGGTGCGGGCGCGCGGGGGCGTGGGGGCTGCACTCGAGGTCGGCAGCCTGCGTGAGGTTCGTGACCGGCTGCAGGCAGTCGTCCGTGGTGTGGAGTCGCCTACTGTTCTGGCGCCGTTCCTCGTCGACGTGCACGTGTTCCCCGAGGCGGCCGAGACGGGACTGCGTTGGAAGCTCGGCGTCGAGGACGTCGATCGCCTGTCTTCACGGGTGCTGCTGGCCTGGGGGCAGGTGCAGGAGCGGATGCCGGGTCGGCTGCGGGCCTGTGCCAACGAGGAGTGCCGCCTCTTCCTGCTGGATCGCAGTAGGCCGAACACGGCGCGGTGGTGCTCGATGAAGGCTTGCGGGAACCGGCTCAAAGCGCGCCGCCACTACGAACGCGCTCGCCACGCAGCGGGAGGTCGGTCTACTCGGCGCGAGTAGCCCAGCGGATCACAGGGCGCGTCAGGCGATCGTCTTCGCGTAGCCCGCCGCATCGAGCAGCTCGACCACGGCGTCCTCGCTGCGGCCGTCGACGCGCAGTTCGAGCATCCATCCGGTGCCGTAGGGGTCGGAGTTGACCAACTCCGGTTGCTCTGCCAGATCGGCGTTCACGGCGACCACCTCGCCGGTCACGGGGGCGACGAGGTCCGACCGTGACTTCGTCGATTCGACCTCGCCGAACGCGTCGCCCGCCTTGACCGCGGTTCCGACGTCAGGGAGTTCGACGAAGACCACATCCCCGAGCTGGTTCTGGGCGTAGTCGGTGATGCCGATGCGCACGAGGTCGGCACCGGCGGCCAGGACCCATTCGTGTTCGGCGGTGTAGTGCAGTTCCTCGCGGATCATGGGTGCCTCTCGATGCTCGTCGGTGTCGCCGGCCCCTGTCCTTGCTCGGCTCGTGATCAGGTCCAGTACGCGGTGGGCAAGAGGGCGAAGCTGCCCGGAAACCGCCTCGCTGTGACCTGTGAGGCGGTACTCGGGCACGTAGATGGACGGCAGCAGTCCGAGGCCCGGGGTGAGGCGGGCCTCAGGCGTCCGTCGGTCGTCGTGGCTGTTCATGGTGTTCGCCGGAGGGCGCGGGCGGCGCGGCGCCCGGCTCCCGTCGCGGTCATCGTGCTCTCGTCTCGCCGCTCACCTGGACGTCTCCGACCGCGGCGAGTGCGCGACCGTGCGCGGGCCCGTCCGGGTCCACGCGGCTCTCGCCGACGTGTTGTCCGAGCGTCGGTCCGACCCCACAACGCCGAATGGTCCTGATCTGCATCTCCGCTCCTCCATCGAGGCGGCCGGAACGTCCCGTCCATCGTGCCCACGACGTCGATGACGGCGCGAGCGCGCGTCCTCGGACTGGGGCATGACTAGGCCATGCGGCTCGGGTGTCCCCGGACTCGAGGACGTGGAGGTCGCGGGATGGTCGGACCGGGAACAACGAGAACGGGAGAGACGTATGGAGCACGGCATGAGTGCCACCGGCCACGTGTACATCCAGACCAACGAGCTCAAGAACGTCGTCATCCACTACGCACGTGCGAGCGATGGCACGATCGCCGAGGTGGAGCGCATTCCCACCGGGGGTGCTGGTTCCGGGGTGTACAAGCCGATCAGCGGGCAGGAGAGCGCGCCCAACGCCTTCGAGGCGGCCGGCAGCGTGATCGTCACGGCGGACAAGCGGTTCCTGTTCGCCACCAACGGTGGTGACAACTCGGTCTCGAGCTTCGGCGTCGGCGAAGACGGCAAACTGACGCTGCTGGACGTCAAGCGGACCGGGAACATCGTCCCCGGCAGGAGCGGCACCGCGAAGTCGCTGGCGTACTCGGCGGCGAGCGGCACGCTGTTCGTGTTGCACTCCTTCGGCCCCGACCACGTCCGTCTGATGTCGGTGGACGGCGAAGGCAAGCTCACCGCTCGGCCCGAGGGCTACACCGTGAACACCCCGGACAAGCCGTTGCGCGTGTCCACGATGGTGGTGCTCTCCCCGGACGAGAAGTTCCTGGTCGTCGGCACCACGTTCGACCAGCCGGCCGAGGCCAACCCGGACGGCTCGCCGATCCTCTGGGCGGACCAGCCGGACGGTACGAAGAAGTCGGTAGCGTCCAACGCGCCCGATCCGGACGGCATCGTCGTCTTCCCGGTGCAGCCGAACGGCTCGCTGGGAGACGGACTGTTCCAGGACGGTGGTGGGGCATCCCCGTTCTACCCCGCCTTCCTGCACCACCGGCCGGACCGCCTCGTCATCGGCTACGCCGTCTCCGACGGCATCGCACTGGCGACGTTCGACGAACGGGGTGAGCTCGGCACCGGCCCGGTCGTGAAGATCGACACCAGCGCCGGGCTGCCGTCGGAGCTGTGCTGGCTGGCCGTGTCGCCGGACGACCAGTGGGTCTTCGCCACGAACTTCGGCTACAGCAACATCAGCAGCTTCCGCATCGACGGTGACGTGGTCTCGCTGGCCCACGATTCCGCGTGCCCGAGGGTGCCTGGTGACGGGACCTTCCGGGCGCTCAACGGGACGGTCAGCAGCGGCCCGAGCGACAACTGGATCAGCCCGGACGGCAGTTACCTGTACCAGATCTACGCCAACGCCTCGAAGCTCATCGGGTACGAGGTCCAGTCGGACGGCTCGCTCACCGAGATCACCAGCGCGGAGATCCCCTACAACAGCCCGCAGGGGCTCGCGGGATTCTGAGATGGCGGATCAGAGCGGTGCCGGGGAACCACGCATCGAGACATCGCTGTCGTCCTTGATGCTCAGCCCTCGGGAGTCCGAGAAGCTGGTGATCTACCAGGTGGCCGAACTGGCGCGCAGGCGGAGAGGCCGCGGTCTCAAGCTGAACGTTCCCGAGTCGATCGCTCTGATCGTCGAGGCGTTGCTGGAGGCGGCTCGGGACGGAAGGTCGGTGGCCGAGGTGACCGAGCTCGGCAAGCAGGTGCTGAGCCGCGACGACGTGATGCCGGGTGTGCCCGAGATCGTGAACGTGGTGCAGGTCGAAGCCACTTTCCGCACGGGCACCCAACTCGTGGCCGTGGCCAACCCGATTCCGTAGGGGCTGAGAATGATTCCGGGTGAGTGGCTGCTCGAGGAAGACCCGATCGAGATCAACAGCGGGCGCGCACCTTGCGCATCTCGGTGCGCAACACCGGTGACCGGCCGATCCAGGTCGGCTCCCACTTCCACTTCTTCGAGGTGAACCGGGTGCTGGACTTCCACCGCGCGGCCACGTTGGGCATGCGCCTGAACGTGCCGTCGGGGCAGTCGATCCGTTTCGAGCCCGGCGACGAGCGCGACGTCGACCTGGTCGAGTTCGGCGGCGCCGGTCGGGTGATCGGGTTCAACGGGCTGCTCGACGGTGGCACGTCGGCCCGGTGGACCTCCGGTCGAGCCTTGGCCCGGGCCGCTGAACTGGGTTTCTCCGGAATGGATGAGCGGTCATGAGCACGATCTCGAGAAGGCAGTACGCGTCGCTCTACGGTCCCACGGAGGGCGATCGGTTCCGGCTGGCCGACACCGAGTTGATCGCCCGGGTCGAAAGCAGCCGCATCCTCCCCGGCGAGGAGGCGGTCTACGGCGGCGGCAAGTCCATCCGCGACGGCATGGCGCAAGTGCCCGGGATGCGCAACGCCGACGGCGTGCTGGACCTGGTGATCACCTCGGTGATCGTCATGGACGCGGTGGTGGGGATCCTCAAGGCCGACATCGGCGTGAAGGACGGACTCATCGTCGGTGTCGGCCAGGCCGGCAACCCGTACGTGCAGGACGGTGTGTCCCCGAACCTGGTCATCGGGCCCGGCACGGAGGTGATCTCCGGGGAGGGTCTCGTCGCCACCGCCGGTGCGATCGACTCCCACGTGCACTTCCTGACGCCCGCCCAGGTTCCGCACGCCCTCTCCAGCGGGGTGACGACCCTGCTGGGCGGGGGCACCGGTCCCGCCGACGGCTCCAAGGGCACGACGTGCACACCCGGGCCGTGGAACATGGCGAGGATGCTGGAGGCGACCGCGACCCTCCCGGTCAACGTCGGCCTGATGGCCAAGGGCAACAGCAGCCGGCCGGAGAGCTTGCGTGAGCAGGTGGAGGCCGGCGCGTGCGGGCTGAAGGTCCACGAGGACTGGGGCGCGACACCGGCGACGCTCGACTGCGCGCTCGCGGTGGCCGACGAGTACGACGTGCAGGTGGCGCTGCACGCGGACACCCTCAACGAGAGCGGGTACCTGGCGGACACGCTCGACGCCATCGACGGGCGGACGATCCACAGCTACCACACAGAGGGCGCCGGAGGCGGGCACGCCCCGGACATGATGGCCATCGCGTCGTTGCCGAACGTGCTCCCGTCCTCGACCAATCCCACGCGTCCGTACACCACGGACACGACCGACAACCTGTTCTACATGACGATCGTGACGCACCACCTGAACCCGGACAACCCGGAGGACGTCGCGTTCGCCCAGTCCCGCATCCGTGCCGAGACCGAGGCGGCCGAGGACGTGCTGCACGACATGGGCGTGCTGAGCATGTACTCGTCGGACTCGCAGGCGATGGGTCGCGTCGGGGACAGCGTGGCGACCTGTTGGCGCACTGCGGACAAGATGAAGAAGCTGACCGGGAGCCTGCCCGGCGACACGGAAGGCGACGACAACCAGCGGATCCTGCGGTATCTGGCGAAGCTGACGATCAACCCGGCGCTGACGCACGGCATCGGCCACCTCGTCGGCTCGCTGGAGCCGGGCAAGCTCGCCGACATCGTGTTGTGGCCGACGAACATGTTCGGGGTCAAACCGAAGTGCGTGATCAAGGGTGGCTTCATCGCCTGGTCGGTGATGGGCGACGCCAATGCGTCCATCCCGACCCCGGAGCCCGTGTTGCTCCAACCGATGTTCGGCGGGATGGGAAAGGCGGTGGGGCGCACGTCGGTGACGTTCGTGTCGCAAGCGGCCGCGGAGGCCCGGGTCATGGAGCGGCTCGGAATCGACAGGTGGACCGAAGCGGTGCGCGGGTGCCGCACGGTCGGCAAGGCGCAGATGGTGCGCAACGACCTGACCTCTGAGATCTCCGTGGACCCGGAGAACTCCACCAGGTCGAGGTCGACGGCCGGCCGGCCGTCGTGCCCGCGGCCACCGAGGTGCCGATGTCGCAGCTGTACTACATCGTCTGATGCCGAGTCCCTCAGCGGCTCGTTCGCGGTCCCGGAAGCTGACGGGGTTCCTCTCCGTGCTGCAGCTGAGCGACTCGGCGTTCCCCAGCGGCCGCTACACCCTGTCCTCCGGGTTGGAGACGCTGGCGCAGACCGGCCGGCTGACCACGCCCGGAGACCCCGCGCTGCTCTCGGCCATGCTGCGTGACCACCTGCAGCTCGCGGTGGCGCCGTCGGACGGTATCGGGCTGGCGTGTGCGCACCGTGCGACGAGCACCCCGGACTCCACCGATCTGGAACTGGTCACGCGCGCCGACGAGCGGCTCACCGCGGTGAAACTCTCGCGAGAGGCCAGGGACACGTCCACGCGCACGGGGCGTGCCCTGCTGCGCGTCGCGACGTCGGCCTTCGGTCACGGGGCGGTGTCGGACTACGCGAGGCAGGTCGAGAGCGGGCGCTCACCGGGCAACCACGCCGTGGCCCTCGGAGTCGTGAGCGCGTCCCTCGGAGTGCCACGGCTGGAGTCGGTGGCCGGCGAGCTGTTCGCGTTCTCCGCCAACTGGGTGGCGGCCGCTGTGCGGCTGGCCGTGACCGACCACCGCACCGCGCAGGCGGTGCTGCACGACGCGCGCGCTGTGATGGCCGAGGCGGCGTTGCACGCCGTCGACCAGGACGTTCCCGATATCACCAGTTGCACGCCATTGCTGGACGTCATGGCGATGCTGCACGAGGAATCCGAACTCCGGCTGTTCGCCAGCTGAGGAATGAGACACGCGACATGGAGCCGCACACCCACACGCACGACCACAGCCCGATGTCCCGGTTCTCCGGCGTCCGCGCCCCGGGCATCGCCCGGATCGGCATCGGAGGGCCGGTCGGTTCGGGTAAGACGGCGCTGATCGAGGAGCTGGTCCCGCTGCTCATCGCCGCGGGGCACACCCCGCTGGTCGTCACCAACGACATCTTCACGAGCGAGGACGCCCTGCACGTGCGACGCACGCTCGCCGGTGTGCTCGCGCCGGAGCGGGTCGTCGGGGTGGAGACCGGCTCCTGCCCGCACACCGCGGTACGGGACGACCCGACCATGAACCTCGACGCGGTCACCGAACTGACCCGTCGCTTCCCCGAAGCGGACGTCGTGCTCGTGGAGTCGGGCGGCGACAACCTGACGCTGACGTTCAGCTCGGCTCTCGCCGACTACTTCATCTTCGTGATCGACGTTGCGCAGGGTGACAAGATTCCGCGCAAGCGCGGGCCCGGGGTGACCCACTCCGATCTGCTCGTGATCAACAAGGTGGATCTGGCCGAACTCGTCCGATCCGATCTGTCGGTGATGGACCGGGACGCCCGCGTCGTGCGTGCCGGACGGCCCTTCGTCTTCACCAACTGCTTCACCGGCGACGGGCTCGCCGAGGTCGGGGACCGGATCGGTGAGGTGATCGGCCGGTTCGCTCCTGCCATCGGTTCGAGATGAACCAACGGGACGACCCGGCGTGGTGCACACCCACCGAGCTGCCAGAAGAGCTCCTCACGTTCGGCGGCACGGTCCAGGACGGCCTGGCGGTCGGGGCCCCGGGGAAGACCGGGGTGCTCGATCTCGAGCTGGCTCCGCGCGCAGGGAGCACCAGGGTGATCCGCCAGTACCAGCGGGCGCCGCTGCACATCTACCGGCCGATCTACCTGGACCCCGTCCGGCCCGACATGGCGTTCGTCTTCCTCCAGCAGCAAGGCGACGGGATCGTCCAGGGCGACCGGTACCGGGTGGACGTCGACTGCGCGCCCGGCTCCGCTGTCCACCTCACGACCCAGGCCTCGACCAAGGTCTTCGCCGCGCGGGACAACTTCGCGACGCAGCTGGTCAACCTCCGCGTCGGTGCCGGCGCCGTGCTGGAGTACCTGCCGGATCCCGTCGTACCGTTCCGCGGCTCGCGCCTGTTCCAGCGGACGTGCCTCTCCGTGGCCGAGGACGCGACGGTCATCCTCGGTGAGGTCCTCCTGCCCGGCAGGGTCGCGCACGACGAGGTGCACGCGTACGACCTGTTCTGGGCCGAGACCGAGGCGCACGGCCTCGACGGAACGCTGCTCTTCGCCGATTCGATGCGCCTGCGTCCCGGGCACATCGGTGACCCGAGGTCGCCGGGCGTGCTCGGCGGCTACGACGTCGTGGCCACCCTGTACGTGGTGTGCTCCCGGATGGCACCGCCCGACCTCGTCGCGTTGCTCCGCGAGGTGCTCGCCGAGGTACCGGACGTGCTCGCCGGGGCCAGCGAGCTGCCTGCCGGCTGCGGGGCTGCCGTCCGCATGCTCGGGCACACGTCCAGAGCGGTCCAGGCGGCGATGCACGCAGTGTGGAACCGGGCGCGCACCGTCCTGCTCGGCGTCCCGGCTCCCGATCTGCGCAAGGGCTGAGCAAGTGGCGCCCGGGCCTCGACGCACCTCGCCGGGGGGACCACGGAGCCGACCGCTGCCGCGCCCGGCGCGGGTACCGGGTGTCCGACTGGGGAGATCCCCGAGGCGACGCCGAGGTGCGCGCGTGACGCTGCTTACCGCGCCCACACCTGGTGGCGCATTGCCGAGGGTCGGCTGAGCCGATGGAGCGGAGATCGCAATGAGTCAGGACTTCGAGGGTCACAAGCTGATCGTGGTGGGAGGCAGCAGCGGAATGGGCCGGCAGACGGCCGCCGACGTCGTCGCCGGCGGCGGGAGCGCGGTGATCGTCGGCCGCAACCGCGAACGGGTCGACGAGACGGTGACCATGCTGTCGGCCGCAGGCAAGGCGTGGGGTATCACCGCCGATCTCACCGACCGCGGTCAGGTCGCCCGGGTGCAGGAGCAGCTGGCTGCCGAACACGCGGACGCCACCCTCCTGGTCAACGCGGCCGGCATCTTCGTCCCGACGCCCTTCCTCGAGCACGACGGCGCCGCGTACGACTCCTACATGGAGCTCAACCGCGCCACCTACTTCCTGACCCAGACCGTGGTACGCGGCATGGTCGACGCCGGCCGCGGCGGCTCGATCGTCAACATCGGCAGCATGTGGGCCCACCAGGCGATCGGCGCCACCCCGTCGAGCGCCTACTCGATGGCCAAGGCCGGCCTGCACGCCTTCACCCACAACCTGGCCATCGAGCTCGGCGGCCGGCAGATCCGGGTCAACGCCGTGGCGCCCGCTGTCGTCGCCACACCCATCTACGAGGCCTTCATCCCGAAGGAGCAGGTCGACGAGGCGCTGCAGGGTTTCAGCGGCCTGCATCCCCTCGGCCGTGTCGGCAGCGCGCAGGACATCTCCTCGGCGATCACGTTCCTGCTCTCGGACGACGCGGGCTGGGTCACCGGCGCTGTCCTCAACGTCGACGGCGGCGTGATGGCCGGCCGCAACTGAGGAACCGGAGCCACGCCGTCCACGGCAGGGCGGGACCCCCGTGGACCGGCGTGCCGCGACGATCTCGAATCCCGGCCACGTGGATGGTCGAGCGTGCATCCCGAAGGAGACGATCATGAACCGCGCGCAGGGTTCAACTGGAAGTCCTCGGTCCCTGATCGGCTGGTGCCTGACGTACTTCGTCAACTTCACCGGCCACCCGGCGGCGTCCATCCCCGCAGGTCTGTTGGACGGCCTCCCGGTCGGGATGCAGATCATCGGTCGACGCGGCGCGGATGTCGACGTGCTGGCGGCCAGCGCAGCTTTCGAGCGCCTGCGGCCTTGGCGCCATACGTACGAGATCTGCGCGGTGAGGCCACTCGGGCCACAAGCGCCTGCGTCGTAGACCCCGATTCCCCGATCACGAAGGAGACCACCATGTCCCTGCTCGCACCCGGTTCCACGTTCCCCGCGATCTCGCTGGACCTGCCCGGCGGCAGCACGCTCCACCTCCCGGACGCTGGCGGGCCACTACGGCGTCGTGCTGATCTACCGGGGATCGTGGTGCCCCTACTGCAACGGCCAGTTGCGCGCGTTCCAGCGCGCCGCGGGCAGCCTCGCCGAGGTCGACGCGCGCGTCGTCGCACTGTCGGTCGACGACGAGGCCACCACCCAGGCCAACATCGACAAGCTCCGCCTGCCGTTCCCGGTCGGCCACAGCGCCGACGCCCACGCCATCGCCGACGCCACCGGCGCGTTCGTCAACGAGAACCCGGTGCACCTGCAGTCCACCGGCTTCGTGCTGGACCCCACCGGATCGGTGATCGTGTCCGTCTACTCGAGCGGGGCGATCGGGCGGCTCGTCCCCGAGGACGTCGTCGGGCTCATCCGCTATGCGCGTGAGCACTCCGCATGACGGCTGGGAACCGCTGCTGCGGGCGCGTCGCGGCAGCGTGTTCGGCGACGGGCACCGGGGCGTCGGGCTCGGGTGGCCACTGATGCGATCAGGCGGGCTTCGGCGGCACTGTCGATGGGCATCGAACCGAAGGTCGGATGCTGGCAAACGGCCAGGTCAGAACGTCGGCCTGTCCCGAACGAACCAGAGAATGCGCGGAGGCGAAAAAGATGGTCCGGTCGCTCCAGAACCTCGATGTCGCCGACGGCGGCCCGGTGCCGCCAGAGCAGATCGCAACGGCCGTCACGGCAGGGGAGATCGCCTACGCTGACGGCAGCACCCAGACTTTCGAACCTGGCGGTGCGACGACGTACGTGGAGCACGGGCGCCGTACCCAGGGGGAGTGGTACGTAGACGGCGAAGGACGATTCTGCTCGTTCTGGCCGCCGGACTACCGTGCCTGCTACGACCTTCACTGGGTTGTGGAGAACGGCCGGGCTGCCGGCCTCCGATTCACCGAACGCGGCCGGGGGTCTGTCTTCGACGGGCGTTATCGGTGAGCGGCCGAACCCTCCCGTGTCACGCAGCCGAGCTCCGGACGCTGTTCCTGTTCGAGAAGCTGGATGACGACCAACTGGCCTGGTTGTGCCGCAACGGGCGCGTGGAGTGGTTCGAACCGGGCTACGTCTATCGGGAAGACGACCTGGCGACGTCGTTCTACGTGCTGCTCGAGGGTGAGCTCGTGATCTCGCGCCGGGTCGGCCACGATGACGTCGAAATCAACAGGACCAGTCACGTCGGCGCGTACGCCGGCGCCTGGAGATCGTTCTTCGGCGATCGAGTGAGCCATACGCTGGACAACACGCTGCGCACGACGCAGCCCTCCCGGATGTACGTGCTTGCGGCGGACAAGTTCGCAGAGATCATGCGCGAATGGTTCCCGATGCCTGCGCACCTGCTCGAGGGCCTGTTCCTCGGCCTGAAGAACACGCAGCATGCGATCAGCCAACGGGAACGGCTGCTGGCGCTGGGCGGGCTGGCGGCCGGTCTCACGCACGAGCTGAACAACCCGGCTGCGGCCGCGATGCGCGCGACCGCGGCACTTCGCGAGCTGCTCGCCGGATCTCAGCACCCGCTCGGTTGCCCCCCGTCCGCGACCTTCGAGCGCGAACAGCGCGCCTACCTGATCGACCTCCGTCGGCATTCGCTCGATCAGCTGAAGCGAGCGCAACCGTTGAGTCCGTTGGAAGCATCCGACCGTGAGGACGAACTGGTCGACTGGTTCGACACGTACGGCATTGCAGACGGCTGGCGCTTCGCGCCGACTTTCGTGCGGGCGGGGCTCACCGTCGAAAGGCTCGACACGGTCGTTGACACGCTGGGGGACAGGTCGACCCTCGGGGGCGTGTTGGGTTGGCTGAACCGGACGATCGACATCGAGCTGTTGATGGACGAGATGGACGGCTCCACGGCGCGGATCGCGGCGCTTGTGGCGGCGGCCCAGGAGTACTCGCAACTGGACCGCGCGCGTACCGGGATGTCGACGTGCACGAGTTGCTGGACAGCACGTTGCTGATGCTCAACCGCAGGATCGGCGACGGCATCGTGGTGGTCGAGGAGTACGACCGGGACCTGCCGCCGATCCCGGTGCATGCGGCGGAGCTGAACCAGGTGTGGACGAACCTCATCAGCAACGCCGTCGACGCGATGGACGGCCACGGCACATTGACCGTTCGCACGTCGCGGGACGACGACCGGCTGCTGGTGGAAATCTGTGACACCGGAGCGGGCGTGCCGGAGGAGATCAAGAGCCGCATCTTCGAACCGTTCTTCACGACGAAGCCGGTGGGCTCGGGCACCGGCCTCGGCCTGGACGTGTCGTGGCGCATCGTCACCGAGAAGCACCGTGGCGGCCTGTCTTTCGAATCGTCGCCCGGGGATACTCGATTCAGGGTGCGACTGCCATTGGCGGCAGCGCATCCAGCAGCGGAGCAGTAATACGGCCCGGGAAAGGCGCTGGGTTCACCCACGCCGGTGGGGTGCCCACCCGCCCACCGGTGTGACGATCTCGGCGCGTAGTTGGCGGCGGGACGTGATGCCGAGCTTGGCGAAGATGTTGCCGAGGTGCCACTCGACGGTACGTGGGCTGATGAACAGTCGCGCCCCGATCTCCGCATTCGACAGACCATCGCGGGTCAGGCGGGCGACCTGCGCTTCCTGCGCGGTGAGCGGGCCGGCACCACTGTCGTCGCGCTGGGGAACGGGGTGCCCGATGGCGGTGAGCTCCTGCGCGGCCAATGCGGCGAAGGCCGCCATGCCCATCGTGGTGAACATGTCGTGCGCGGTGTGCAGCTGACGGGCGGCGTCGTCGGGGCGGTCGCGCCTGCTCAACCATTCGCCGTAGCGCAGGTGAGCTCGGGCGTGTTCACCGCGGATCCGGGTGCGGGACAGGCGCTCGATCGCCTCCCGGTAGGAACTCTCTGCTCGCCGCCCCTCGGTCACGAGCGCGCGACAGGTCGCTTCCATGCCCAGCGCCCAGTCGGTGCCGTTCGCCTGGGCCGGCGGGGCCAGCCGATCGAGCGCGTCCGCGGCGATACCGCGTCGACCGGTGCGGACAGCTGCCGTGATGAGCTCGAGGAGCGGCGACCAGGTCAGCACGCCCATCTCGTGCGCAGGGGCGGTCGCTTGCTGCGCCGCGGCGAAGGCCCGCTCGAAGTCGCCGAGGCTGTTGTGCAGGATCGCCAGCACCCACCCGCCGGTGATCGCGCCGATCCCCTCGCCGCGCCGATCCGCCTCGGCAGTAGTAGTGGCCGCGATGAGCGTGGCGGTGCCTGCTTCCCGACCTTGCCACGCGGTGAGCAGCTGGGAGGGGTAGGGCAATACGGGAATGCCGGTTGCCTCGCCGACGGCGCGGAGCTCTTCCACCAGCGCGGCGGCCGAGGCCAGGTTCCCGGCGAAGATCTCCAGCACGATGCGTGGGGTCAGGGCCAGCGGGAGTACCGCCAGTGCCCCGATATCGCGGGCGCGTCGGACGCAACCGCACGTGAGTGAGTCGGCGGCCTCGTCGTCGCACAGGTCCATGGCAGTGGTGCCGGCGAAGCACAGCCAGCGCAGTCCCTCGGCGTCGGCGAGGTCCGGGCTCGGGCAGGCGCGCAACGCCTGCCTGAGCATCGGCGTTCCCGCGGCGTGGCCGGCGGTGTACCGGGAGGCGAATCCGGCGAGCAGGAGATCTTGAGGACGTGGCGGCACTTCCTGCACAGGCGTTGCTCCGGCCGCCGCGGCCACCGCCTCCACGTCCGCGTCACTGTTCGCGTCGGCCGCGTACCGGGCCGCGCCCAGTACGTCCAGGTAGGTGTCGCGCGCCAGGTGGGGGTCGAGGGGTTGCAGTCGCACGGCTGCCTCGAGCAGCCGCGGCGCAGCGTCCCGGCCGTGGTGGACGGCGAGCGCGATGCGGGCGCGCAGGAGACGCGCCTTGGCGCGCTCGAGCTCGACCAACTCGCCCGCCTCGGCCTGGGCGAGCAGCCGCAGCGCCGCGTCGGTCATGCCTGCCTGGTACCTCGCCCATGCGCCGGCGAGCAGCCGCCGCCCGCGCTCGGCGGTGTCCGGGGTCAGTTCTGCTCCTCGCTCGAGGAACGCGGCCGCAGCGGTGAGGCCTCCTCTGGCCTGTGCGCGCCCTGCGGAGTGCTCCAGCTCTGCCGCGATCGCCTCGTCTGGCTTGTCGGCGGCCTGGGCGCGGTGCCAGGCCAGCCGGTCCGGGTCGCCACCGGGTCCGTCCCCTGTGCCAGCGCCCAGTGCGCCTTCCGCCGCTCCTCAGGATGAGCGGCACGGTAGATCGCGGACCGCAGCAATGGATGCCGGAACGTCACCCGGGAACCGAACTCCACGAACCCGCCGGTGACTTCTGACGATGCCGGACCGGTGTCCACGACGATGCGAGATGATCGACAGCGCGCCTGACCAGCACGGGGTCGCCGACCGGTTCGGCGGCGGCGACCAGCAACAGCTGCCGCGCCGTCGACGGCAGCGTGGCGATCTGACGGCGGAAACACTCCTCGATCCGGGTGGGCGCCGCGTTGGAGTCGTGCAGCCCGAACCCGCCTGCCAGCTCATCGGGCGAGAACCCACGAGGCAGCTCCAACAAGGCCAGCGGGTTGCCCCGGCTCTCGGCGATGATCCGGTCGCGCACCCGGTTGTCGACCCGCCCGGGATGCGCCACCGCGAGCAGCGTGCGGGCGTCCTCATCGGGCAGCCCGGTCACGTTCACCTCGAACAGACCGGCCAGCTCCGGCACCGCGGAATGTTCACGGTTCTGGCGCAAGGCGAAGATCATGGCAACCGACTCGGATCGCAGCCGCCGCGCCGCGAACCCGAGCACCTGTGCCGACTCGCGGTCCAACCACTGCGCGTCGTCGATCAGGCAGAGCAGCGGCTGCTCGCGCGCAGCCTCGGCCAGCAGGCCCAGTACCGCCAGGCCGGCCATGAACCGATCCGGCGAACTTCCCGCGCGCCGCCCGAACGCGACGATCAATGTCTCCTGTTGTGGTTCCGGCAGGCACGTCAGCTCGTCCAGCACCGGTGCGCATACCTGGTGCAAGGCGGCGAAGGCCAGCTCCCTCTCGGGCTGGACGCCGGCCGCTCGGATCACTCGCCAGCCCTCGACCTGCCCGGCCAGGTGATCGAGCAGCGCGGTCTTGCCGATGCCCGCGTCTCCCGACAACAGAACGGCCCGGCTCTTGCCGGCGCTCACCTCCGCGACGAGGCGGTCGAACACCTTGCGTTCGCGGTCCCTGCCCAGAAGCGGCGGAGCGCCATGGTGCGGCGCGACCGGGTGGGCGGCGTGGGGACGTCGCGGCAGCTCACGGCCACCAGGTGGCGACTGGTAGGGGCGGGACCCGCCGCGGCGCGTGAGGCAGTTGTCACATGCCCCCCATTCCAGAGCTCGCGACTCCGCTGATGAACCGGCGTTGCAGCATCAGGAACAGGACGAGCATCGGCGCGATCATGATGAATCCGGCGGCGCTGATCAACGTGTAGTTCTGCGTGAACCCCTGCTGGAAGGTGAAGAACGTCGTCGACAAGGGCATCAACGATTCCGATTGGATCATCGTCACCGCGAACAGGAACTCGTTGTAGGCCGACAGGCCCGTGGTGAGCGCCACCGTGAGAAGTCCGGGAAGCATGTTCGGGAGCACGATCCTGGCGAAGACGCGCAACTCGCCTGCGCCGTCGATCCTGGCTGCCTCCTCCAGCTCGGGCGGGAGGCCGAGCATGAAGGCGCGCAGCAGGAGGGTGGCGAAGGGGGAGAACAGGCCGCAGTAGATGACGATGAGCCCGACCCGCGTGTCGTAGAGGCCGGCCTGTGCCCACATGTAGAACAGCGGGACCAGGAACATCTGGGCGGGCAGCGCGCTCGCGACGAGCAGGTAGGTCATGAACGCCGAGGCTCCGCGCACCCGGAGGCGCGCGAGGGCGTAGGCCGCGCAGGCGGCGACGACGCAGGTGAGCGCGATCGTGCCGATCACGATGAGCACTGAGTTCAGCAGGCCCGCGCCCATGTTGGCCTGCGTCCACGCCTGCGTGAAATTGCTCCACTCCCAGGTCTGCGGCGGGCCGAGCGGATCGGACGCGTACTGGCTGTTCGTCTTCAACGCGTTGAAGACGAACAGCACGATGGGCCCGATGGCGAAGATCGCCAGCGCTGTCAGCACGACGTAGACGGTGGTGCGGCCGAGCACGAACCGGCTGCGGTGCCCCCACCAGCGCGCTTGCGGACTGGACGCCTTCTGGAGGGGCAGGCGCGGTGGTGCGGAGACGCTCATGTGTCCCACTTCCTCGCTCTGCGGATAACCAGGTAGGTGGCGACGACCACGCCGCTGATGAGCGCCGTGACGACGCCCACGGCGCACGCGTAGCCGGCTTGCAAGTTGGTGAAGGCATCCCGGTAGGCCACCGTGGAAAGCAAGTCCGTCGACCCCGCCGGGCCTCCTTGGGTGAGGATGAAGACGTAGTCGAAGGCGAGGAATGACCAGATGATCGTCATGAGCCCGAGGAATGCGAAGGTCGGGGCGATGCTGGGTAAGGTCACCGAGACGAACTGTCTGAGCACGTTGGCGCCGTCCATCGTGGCGGCTTCGTGCAGTGCGGGGTCGACTCCCTGCATGGCCGCGAAGAACACGACCACGAGAAATCCCCACCAGGCCCAGTTGTTGACGAACGCCACCGTCCACAGCGCCAGGCTCGGGTCGCCGAGCGGGTTCACGTCGAGCAGGTCGCCCACGCCGGTCTGAGGGTCCAGGATGCTCCTCCAGATGGCCGCGTTCACCACACTGGCAACGATGTAGGGGATGAAGTACACCGTTCGGAAGAGCAGGCGGAAGCGCACGATCCGCGAGAGCACGTACGCCCCGAAGAGACCCATGATCATGGGCACGACCAGGAAGAACGCGGTCCAGAGGAGGTTGTGCAGCAGGCCCTGGACGAACTCGGGGTCCTGGGCCAGGCTCGCGTAGTTGGCGAAGCCCACGAACGACGCCTCGGCGCTGATGCCGGTCCAGGTCGGTGAAGGAGTACCAGACGGAGAAGACGCTCGGGATGAGGACGACGAACAGGTTGACGACGATCAGCGGCACGAGGAACAGCCAGCCCGACACCGTGCGATCGCGCCACGTGGCCCGCGGCTGGCGTCGGGGCCGCGGCCGGGGTCCGGAGCGGCCCGCTCCGTCGGCGGGGAACGTCGCCCGCGAGGGGGCCGGAACGCTCATCGTCATCAGATCCCGCCTCCTGGCGCAGGTGCGGTGGGCACCCGACCCTTGGCCCGTTCCATCGCGAACCGGGAGTCGATCCCCTTGCAGTACTCCGCGGCGGTCAGCTGCCCGGTGATGACGTTCTCGAAGTAGTCGATCATGTAGGTCTCGGTCTGCTGGGGGAAGAACGTCCATGTCGTGTAGCCGACCGATGTCGCGGCGGCGAGTTCGGAATAGAGCTGCACGATCCGTGGATCGGCGCGTGTCGAGAAATCCGTGGCCTCGATGTGGACCGGGGGCGGCGCGAAGTTCATCTGCTCGATACCGGCGACGATGGTCGGCAGGTCGGTGGTCAGGAAGTTGAGGTAATCGGCTGCGGCAGCCGTGTCCGCGAAGTTCGTGTTGACGCCGGCGGACTGCCCCACCGCGAGATCCCACACGACCTCCGGCACCCCGTCGCCCAGCGAGGGAACGGTCGCCCACCGCCAGGTCTCGTCGTTCCCCGCGGCGCTGCCGAAATACGGTGCCAGGTTGGCGAACTCCCACGTGCCGGACAGCATCGAGGCAGCCTTCCCCGTCGCCAGCTCGTCGTAGATGGTCGGAAAGCTGTTGGTGAAGTACAGGCCGACATCGCCCCCGAACCACCCCTTCTTGAAGTACGAGGCCATGCGGTCGATCGCCCCCACGAAGACCGGATCGGTCCACCTGGTCTCACCGGTGAGGGCGGAGTACACCGCGTCGGGCCCGGCTCCGTGGTTCAGGGCCACCCCCACGAACCACTCATTGGCGCCCTTGTAGTCGGCGTTGCCCGCGGAGACGGGGACGTGCCCCTTGGCCTTCGCCTCCGTGCAGAAGTTCTCGAACTCCTCGCGTGTGGTGGGTACGTCCAGGCCGAGCCGCTCGAGGGTGGCCGGGTTGGAGTAGAGCACCATGGTCTCGTACGAGGTGGGCAGGGTCACGAGCTTGCCGTCGACGCGGGAGGCAGCGAGCGCCCAGTCCGCGAAGGTGCTGCCCCACCCGTAACGCTCCTCGTACGGGCCGAGATCGGCGAGGTAGCCGGCCGACCAGTACGCGGACACGAAGCTGGAGGGGCCGGGGGTGACGATGATCGACGGCCCGGACCCGGCGGCCAGCGCGGTCTGGATCAGGCGGTCGATCGTGCCGCCGGACTTCGGGGTGAACTGGACGGGGAACTTGCCGCGATACCCCTCCGCGTAGTGTGCGCGGAAGTAGTCGTTCTGCTGCGCGTTGTCCAGGTTGTTCCAGATCGTGATGGCGTCGGGGGAGTCAGCGGGTCGCGCTCCGCAGGCGGTGAGCGACGCCGCCACCCCGAGTGCCGCGCCGGCTCCCAGGAACCGGCGACGGGTGATCGTAGCCATCCTCGCCTCCAGTGGCGGGTGGTCAGCTGGACCGGGCGAAACGCACGGTGCGAGTCGCGAGGTCGGAGATGACGGAGTTGTCGAATCCGAACAGTGCCGAGCGGGTCCGGTCGTGCAGCGGCTCGATCAGCGTGGCCGGGAGGGCGGCGGTGCCGGCGAGGATGCCAGCGACCGAGCCGACGGTGGCGCCGTTGGAGTCGGTGTCCCAGCCACTCATGACGACCTTGCCGACGGCGCTCGTGTAGTCGCCCTCGGACCACAGCAGGGCCGCCGCGACGGCAGCAGCGTTGTTGACGGTGTGGATCCACGCGTAGTGGCCGTACGCGGAGTGGATCTCGGTGAGAGCTGCCTCCCAGGTCAGCCCGTCGGAGCGGAGCCGGAGCACGTGGCTGATCGCTTCGTGCAGGCGAGATGCGGGAGGAACGACGGTCAGCGACGCATCCACGGCTTCCGCAGCGTCCGAGGCGGTGAAGGCGCTCGCGACGAGGGCTGCGGCCCACATCTCGCCGTAGACCCCGTTGCCGGTGTGCGACAGCGTGGCGTCCTGGTAGGAGAGCGCGGCGGCCGCCCAGGGTCGCCGGGGTTCACGTAACCGAAGACGTCTCCACGGATCTGTGCGCCGATCCACTCGCGGTACGGGTTGCGGAACCGAGCGACCTGCGGAGGCCGGAGGCCGTTGACGAGGTTGATGTAGGCCGCCCGCTCTGCCGTGAACACCTGCTCGACGGGGAACAGTTGGGTCCATGCCTCGCCGACCTGTTCGGGACGCAGGGCGCGGCCGTGGGTCTCCAAGAGGTGGAGCGCGAGGATGGAGTAGTCGATGTCGTCGTCGCGCGCGGATCCGTCGACGCGCCCTCGCGTGGTCTCCGGCCAGTTCTCGCGGAACTCGAAGCCGTCCGGCATGGGCTCGAGCACCGAGAAGTAGTCGGTGAGCGGGTACGAGTCGGTGAGGGTCAGGTACTCCCGGATGCGAGCCACGGTCCAGTCGTCCCCCGACTCCACCGGCTTGCCGAGATTGCAGCCGGCGATGCGTCCCAGCCACGCGCTGTGCACCTTGTCGCGGTAGTCGTCCTCCTCGACGGGGACGGCGGCTGCAGGCGCCACGCAGGCGCGGATGTCGGCCAGGGATTCGGGCTCGTCGTACGCCCAGCCCGGCGCGCGCGTGCTGTCGACCATTCCGTCGACGAGCGCGAGTACCGCGCTGCGATCCTCCGGATCGGTGGCGTTCGCCTCGCGCACCACGTCGTCGACCTGGTACCCGCTCTCCCGACGCTGTGCCACCTCGTCGGCGAGGAGGTCCTTCGGCATCCGCGCGTCGAAAGTGCTCTCCCGATAGGCGCCGTCGAGCGCGACTGCGGGGTGGGTAACGGCCTGGGCCATGGGCTACGCCTCTCGCTGTGTGCGTACAAATCGTTTTGCACCCGCTTGTTCGGCGCGGCGCCCAGAACGCCGGTCAGGCCGACTCTCTGACGACCAGCCGTGTGGGGAGGACGATCCGCCGGTACGGTGCTTCCGGGCCGCTGTCCACGCGCCACAGGATGGTTCGCGCGCAGGCCTCGCCCACGGCGGAAGCGGGATTGATCACCGTGGTGAGCGGCGGCGTGACGAGGCTGGCCGTGTCGATGTCATCGAACCCGACGATCGCGACGTCCTCGGGTACGAGCAGGCCCGCGCCGTGTGCGGCCTGCATCGCACCGATCGCGATGAGGTCGTTGGCGCACAGGATCGCCCTCGGGCGATCGGCTCGAGCCAGCAGGCGGGCTGCCGCGGCCGCGCCGCCTTCCCTCGTGAACGGCGCATGCTCGATCCATGGGTCCCGCGCCTGCGCGCCGGCGGCGGCGATAGCCGCCTCGAACACGTCGACCCGCAGCGGCCCGGCCGAGGCGCCTTCGAGACCGCCGATGAAACCGAACTCGTGGATGCCCTTTTGCAGGAGATGGTCAACGGCCTCGCCGAGACCGATGACGTCGTCGGTCAGCACCGAGTCGGCGGGCACGTCGCCCGCTTCGGTCGTGGTGATGACCAGCGGGGTGGCTGGTCCCACGAGCTCCCGGACCTCCGCGGCCGACAGCGCCATGGGTTGCATGACGAGGCCGTCGACGCCGCGTGCGACCATCTCCGTGAGGAGTCGGCGCTCCGTGTCGGCGTCGCCGTCGGTGTTGCCGATGAAGGAGACGTAGCCCTCGGCCTGGAGCGCGTCGTGGACCGCACGTGCGACCGCGGGGTAGTACGGGTTCGCGATGTCGACGAGCAGCAGGGCCACTGACCGGGTCCGCTGGCTACGGAGGCTCTGCGCCACCATGTTGGGGCGGTAATTCTGCTCCTCGATGGCCTTGAGGATCCGCTCGCGCGTCTCTGCGGAGACGGCACGCTTGCCGCTCAGAGCGTGTGAGACGGTGGTAGGGCTGACACCGGCCGCAGCTGCGACGCTCTGGATACTGCTGCGCGCTCTCCTCTGTGGCATCCGGGCCACTTCCTTCGTCGGAGGGAAGCAAATCGGTTTGCTACGCCTACGGATTGAAAATACGGGGGCCACGGGGGCGCTGTCAAGACCGGTGTGCCGGAGTGCTAACGGCGGCGGCCTCCGCGACGCTGACCGTGCCGCGGCGGGAGCGAGGTTCATCGGTCTGCTGGGCACAGGAGACCCGGGCAAGGACCAACCAGCTGCCGGCGGGCAGGGCTACTCACGCGCCGACCGCCTCGAGCAGTCGGGCGTGGAAGGCGTCGATGTCGAACGCGTCGACCATCCCCATGACGCCGCCGGCCGCAGGGTCGAGCGGAACCGGGGATGCGTTCGACGCGAGATCCGCTATCACGGATCCACGGGTGCGGCCCGGGCCCGTCTCGACGAACACCCGCCGGTGGCGATAGATGGCCAGGCCGGGATCCACTGCGATTGCCATCGCCACGGCGTCGTGCGCAACACACGTGCGACGGCCGAAGATCGGCTGGCAGAAATCGAGGTACGGCCGTAGGCCTCGTCGCCGCTCCCGACGATGTCGTCGGGCTGGGCCGCACCGACCTCGACCGTCCGGCACAGGGCGCGGAACCGGTGGGAGAGTTGCCGGCCGATCTCCTCTGCCGCGGGGTTGGGCAGGATGCTGGGACGAGGAGGAGTGCGAAGAGTCGTCGCCCCACCTCCGCCGGGTCCGAGCCGCCCGGCAACGGTGCGGATGTCGACCCCGGCGGCGAGAGCTCGGTCGCCGAGTAGTGGCGGAGTTGGTGCAGGTGCATGTCCCACCCGAGCCGCGCGCACATGCGCGTGTAGCGCTGTGTCGCGGAGTCCGGCTTCGGCCACACACTCCCGTCCGGATCCGGCGAGAACACGAACGCGTCGTCGCGCAGCTCCGCCCCGAGTGCTGCGGCGCGCTCGGCGCAGTGCTGCAGATGGGCGCGAAGCAACGCCAGCGTTCGGCCGTCGAGGACGATCCGCCGGCGCTGGTGGGTGTTGGTGTCCTTCTCCCGGGTCCGGCCGCTGGGTCTGCGCGATGCTCGACCGGATGTCGAGGACACCGGCGGTGAAGTCGATCCGGTTCCACCGCAGCGCGCACAGCTCACCCCGCCGGGCCCCGGTGGTCATCGCGAGCCACACGAACATGCCCCAGTCCGGGTCCTTCCACGCCTCAGCCGAGATGCGGGCAGCCTGGGCGGGCGTAGGTGGCTGTGGGTCGGGAGTCGGGGGAGTGGGCGGCTGTGCCTGCTTCATCGGGTTGACGCCGATCCACCGCCACTTCACCGCGCGTGAGAACGCGCCGTTGAGGATGTTGTGGATCTGCCGAATTGACGCCTCGCCGAGCGGTCGGCACTGGTGCGGCTCGCAGAGGTCGTTGCACTCGTGGTCGGCCGTCGTCGGTGGTCGACGGAGGGCGTCCGCCGCACCGGGTGCGGCAGGCACGGAGTTGGGCGTAGAACGAGTCCACGGTCTCGCCGTTGACCCGGCCGATCGACAGCGAGCCGAGGACGGGCGGATGTGCAGGCGGATCAGGCGTTCGTAGCCGGCCCGGGTCGTGTCCTCGATCTTCAGTACGTCAAGGTGGCGGTCGAGGAGCTGGCTGACCGTGGCTTTCGTTCGGGCGCTGCGCTGGTCGTCCACCTCGGAGAGCAGGCGGGTCCGTACCTTCTCGGCTTGCTTCGCCGCAGAAGTCCCCGCAGGGACGACCTCGGTGAGGTAGTGCCGCTTCTTCGTGAGCGGGTCGAGCCCCGCGTAGACGCGGACTCGGTAGGAGCCGCTCGGCAGGGCTTCGATCTCACGTCGTGCGCGCTTGCGGGGCTTCGCCGCGGAGCTCCACACGAGTGACTCAGAGATGTCGATCAAGCCCTCGACCTACGTGCCCCCGGCAGGACTCGAACCTGCGACCTAGAGATTAGAAGGCTCTTGCTCTATCCAGCTGAGCTACGAGGCGTCGGGCGGTTCCGCGGGAAACCGCATGCCAAGCCTAGCGGTCGGCGAGGCGGCGACGACACCCGGCAAGATCCGGAGTTTCGGGTGGTCGCGGTCGTGGTGACGACGATCCGCGACCGATACTCGGGCCGTGACCCTTCCCGTGCTCGCGCGCAGCGCCGCCGAACCGCTCGGCCCGCAGTTCCGCAATCTGCCCGACCACGACGGCACCGTCGCGTCGATCGGGGATGCCGGCTGGCAGGTGACGGATCTGTTGCTGCCGACGGTGACGCTGCGCGCGTCGGCGCTCGCGCACAACACGGCGCTGTTCACCCGCTGGTGTGCGGAGTCCGGTGTGGACCACGCGCCGCACGGCAAGACGACGATGAGCCCGCAGCTCGTCGCGGGCCAGCTGGACGCGGGCGCGTGGGGGATCACGGCCGCGACGGTCGCGCAGGCGCGGATCATGCACGACTGGGGCGTGCCGCGGGTGTTGATCGCCAACGAGGTGGTCGACCCGCCGGGGCTGCGCTGGCTCGCCACCGCTGATCCGGAGCTGGAGGTGTACGTGCTCGCCGACAGCGTCGAGGGCGTGGACCGGATGGCGGCGGCGCTCGGCGACCGGCCGACGCCGGTGTCGGTGCTCGTCGAGCTGGGGGTGCCCGGTGGGCGGGCCGGCGCCCGGTCCCGCGACGAGGCGCTCGCGGTGGCCCGGCGCGTCGCCGCGTCGCCGGGTCTCGAGCTGGCCGGGGCCGAGTGCTTCGAGGGCGTCTACCGGCAGGACCGGGCTGCGGAGTCGCTGGCGGGTGTCGACCGGTTCGCCGCCGACCTCGCCGCGTTGGTCGCCGACCTCGACGGCCTCGCGGGTGAGCGGGCCGAACTCGTCCTCACGGCGGGCGGGTCGGCGTACCCGGACCGGGTGGTCGCCGCGTGGCGGGAGCTCCCGGCGCTGTCGCGGCCGGTGCGCAAGGTGGTCCGCTCCGGTGGCTACCTCACCCACGACCACGGGATGTACGAGCGCAGCTCGCCGTTCGCGACCGGCGCGCAGAACCCGTCGGGGACGCTGCGCCCGGCGTTGGAGCTGTGGGCGTACGTGCTGTCCTCGCCGGAGCCCGGCCTCGCGATCTGCGGGTTCGGGAAGCGCGACGCCTCGTACGACGTCGACCTGCCGGTCCCGCTCCGCAGGCTCGGCACCGGCGATCCGCTGCACGCCACCGTCGTGAAGCTCAACGACCAGCACGCCTTCGTCCGGCACGACGGCGGGCTCACCGTGGGCGACGTCGTCGTCCTCGGTCTGTCCCACCCGTGCACCGTGTTCGACAAGTGGTCGCTCATCCCGCTGCTCGACGACGCCGACGCGGTGGTGGGCGCGGTGCGCACCTACTTCTGAGGCGCTCGCCGTTGCGCCGCGACCACCGCGTTCACGTCATGAGAGGGTGGCGCCATGCCACCGACGCTGCGCTCCGCGGCGGGCTCCGACGTGGGCCGTCGCAGAGAGATCAACCAGGACTCGGCAGTCACGAGCCCGCGGATGCTGGCCGTGGCGGACGGGATGGGCGGGCACGCTCACGGCGAGATCGCGAGCGCGGTGGCGATCTCCTCCCTGCGCGACCTGGACGCCCGGCTGCGCGGCGTGGAGCTTGCCGAGGTGGATCTGCTCGGGGCCCTGCGCGAGGCGATCGAGGAGGCGGCGACGCGGCTCACCGAGCTCGCCGAGGAGAATCCCGATCTGCGCGGCACCGGCACCACCGTCGTCGCGTTGCTGGTCGACGGCGCCCGGATCGGCGCCCTGCACCTCGGCGACTCGCGCGCTACCGCCTGCGCGACGGTGAGCTGCACCGGCTCACGCACGACCACACGCTCGTCCAGTCCCTCGTCGACGAGGGACGCATCTCCGAGGAGGAGGCGGCGTCGCACCCGCGGCGGTCGTGGCTGGTCAAGACGCTCCAGGACGGCAGTACCCCGGAACCGGACCTGCTCGAGCTCGACGGCAGGCCGGGCGACCGCTACCTGATCTGCTCCGACGGCGTCACCGCCGTGCTGGAGGACCAGCAGCTGCACGACGTCCTCGCCACCGTCGCCGAGCCCGACGCCGCCGTGGCGGAGCTGATCGCCCGGGCGAACGCGGGCGGTGGCCCCGACAACATCACGTGCATCGTCGCCGACCTCTTCGACGGTCCCGGCCCGGGCGACGACGCCCCGGTCGTCGTGGGATCCGCGGCCACGATCTCCTTCTGACCGCTCGTCAGCGGCGTGCCACGAGCCTCCGCATCGGGACCGGGAGCACCCTCCCCGGGCGGCCCGGCGGGCCAGGGTAGCCGCGACCTTCTCCCGGACGTCCGCGGGCAGCTCGGGCGGCCACCATCCGGCCTTCGGCAGGTCGGCCACCAGCTCCCGTGCTGCCGCGGCGTCGGGCAGCGGGAGGGTGAACGTGTTCCGGTCGTCGCCCATCACGGCGAAGTCGGCGGCCGCGAGCAGCCAGCCTGCGCGGTCGAGCGCGGAGCGGTTGGTCCAGCCCGTGCGGTGCACGCCGCCGTGCGCAGCTCCGCGAGCGAGCGGGCGCTCGCCGACGGCACGACGACAACCAGCGTGCCCGCCGGCCGCAACACCCGACGCAGCTCGGCGAAGACGGCGTCCAGTCCGGACAGCCGGGGAAGTGCCAGCAGCAGCACGGCGCCGTCCACGGCGTTGTCGCACAGCGGCAGCGCGTCGGCCCGCCCGGCGACCACCGGGCCTCCGCCCGGCCGCGGAGCCGGGTCGACGCCCACCCACCGTCCGGTGAGCTCCGCGGCCAGCAGCCCGGACCCGCAGCAGACGTCCAGCACCCGGGTGGCGCTCTCGAGCGGGCTCGCCGTCCACGCGAGCGGCCCCGTGCCGCTCCGGTCGGTCGCGGTGCCGAAGAGCCGCGCAGCCACGTCGTCCGGGGATGTCAGCACGGGCGCAGTCTGTCAGCGGCGCCCCACCCGGCTCGTACCCGGCACGGCATAGCCTGGGGGTATGGCGCACGTGTCCGTCGAGCCCGCCGGACCACAGCCACCCACGCGCCCGGCCACCGAGGTGGCGGGGCTCGTGGCGTCGGCGGGATGATCGCCGTGCTGGTCGCGGCAGGCCTCACCGCGCTGTCCGGGTCCCGCCCGGCGGCTGCGCTCGGCTGCCGGACCCGGGCACGCTCACGGTGGTCGGGCTGCCGGCGATGCGGACGGTGGCCGAGGTCTGCATGGTCCTGACGATCGGCGCCGTGCTGCTCGCGGCGTTCCTCGTGCCCCCGCAGCGGTCCGGGTACCTGGACGCCGCCGGGTACCGGGCGCTGCGGATCGGGTCCTGGACGGCGGCGGGCTGGACCGTCGCCGCGTTCCTCATGGTGCCGCTGAGCATCGGCGACGCGCTCGGCAGACCGGTCGACCAGCTGCTCGACGCGGCCACGATCCTGGACCTGCTGCCCCGCCTCGAGGCGGCCACCACCTGGGCGATCACGACGCTCGTCGCCGTGCTCGCTCTCGTCGGCTGCCGCACGGTGCTGACGTGGGGCTGGACGGCCGTGCTGTTCGGCATCGCCCTGTTCGGGCCGTTGCCTGTCACGTTCACCGGGCATTCGGCCACCGGCGGCGCCCACGACGTGGCCACCGACAGCATGGTGCTGCACGTGCTCGCGGCCGGCCTGTGGGTGGGCGGGCTCGTCGCCGTGCTGCTGCTCGCCACCAGCCGGGCTGCCGACCGCGTCCCGGCGCTGGCCACAGCGGTGCCGCGCTACTCGCGGCTGGCCCTCGCCTGCTGGTGCGTCGTCGCGCTCACCGGCGTGGTCAACGCGCTCGTCCGGATCCCGCTCACCACGCTCGTCGGGTCGACCTACGGCACGTTGGTGCTGGTCAAGGCCGGCTCGCTGATAGTGCTCGGAGGGCTGGGAGCGCTCCACCGCCGGGCGTCGGTCGGCGCGGCGGCACGCGGCGAGCCGGCGGCGCTGCTGCGGCTCGGTGGGGTCGAGGTGCTGCTGATGCTCGCCACGGTCGGGCTCGCCGTGGCGCTCGGGCGCACCGCACCACCGGACACCGGCGCCGGGGTGCCGTCGCGCATCGAGGTGCTGATCGGCTACGACCTCGCCGGGCCGCCGACGCTCGCCAGGCTCGCACTCGACTGGCGCTTCGACCTGGTACTCGGGACCGCGGCGCTCGTCATGGCGGCGTGCTACCTGCTGGGCGTGCGCAGGCTGCACCGCCGCGGCGACCGCTGGGTCACGGGACGCACCGTCGCGTGGCTCTGCGGGTGCGCGGCGCTGCTCGTGGCCACGAGCTCCGGCCTGGGGCGGTACGGGCCCGCCATGTTCAGCGTGCACATGGGCCAGCACATGATCCTCGGGATGCTCGTCCCGATCCTGCTGGTGCTCGGTGCTCCGGTGACGCTGGCACTGCGGGCGTTGCCGCCCGGTGGCCGCGCCGGGCCGCCCGGGCCGCGGGAGTGGTTGCTGGCCGCCGTGCACTCGCCCGCCGCGCGACTGTTCACACACCCGCTGGTGGCGCTCGCCCTGTTCGTCGGCAGCTACTACGTCCTGTACTTCTCCGCGCTCTTCCCGGCCGCGCTGCCCGAGCACTGGGCTCACAAGCTCATGAACGTGCACTTCGTGCTGGTGGGGGCGCTGTTCTTCTGGCCCATCGTCGGCATCGACCCGGCGCCGCGTCGGCTGCCACCCGCGGCGCGCATGGGCCTCGTCTTCGCGTCGGTCCCGTTCCACGCCTTCTTCGGGGTGGCGGTCATGGGCGCCAACAGCGCGCTCGGCGGGGACTACTACCGCAGCCTGGCCCTCCCCTGGGT
Organism: Pseudonocardia sp. CNS-004; assembly: GCA_001942185.1. Classification (GTDB taxonomy): domain Bacteria; phylum Actinomycetota; class Actinomycetes; order Mycobacteriales; family Pseudonocardiaceae; genus Pseudonocardia. The sequence continues at coordinate 783 of MKJV01000142.1, read as the reverse complement.
GCCTGACGTGCTGCGCGACCAGCAGCTCGGCGGCGGAATCGCCTGGGCAGCGGGGGAGATTCCGCTGCTCATCGTGGTGATCTCGTTGTTGATCCAGTGGTCACGCCAGGACGAACGGTCGGCGAAACGCGCTGATCGACAAGCGGATGTACACGGGAACGCGGAACTCGATGCCTACAACGCGATGCTCCGCCGCCTGGCCACGGGAGAACCGCCGCTCGTCGCGCAAAGCGAAAAAGACGCCCATGAGCCAGGTCACACGAAAGAGGTCACTCCGGCGGGTCCGACGGCGGATGTGGCCCGGTCGGCGGCCGGTCCCGAGATCGTTTCCGCAGGTCGGAGGGATCCGGAGGGTCCCGCGGAGGCGCCAGGAGCAGCCCGCGACGACTGACCGTTCGTCGCGCACGAGGCGGCCGGCGCGCACGGTGAGTGACGTCTGGAGGCTCGTTTCCGCAGGTCAGCGCGTTACGAGGGGGGCGATTTGACTGGCCCGGAAGCCGTCGCGTAACTTTCTCTTCGTCAGCGAGACACCGGACAGAACGAAGGCCTAAGAGCCTCGGTCAACAGGGCCCGCTGACCGCCCCCCTCACAGGGACCCCCCGGATCCACTCGGATCGGGAGGTGTACAGTGAGGGAACAGCCCCAGAAGGAAGCCTAACGGCTGACGATGGTGTGCGGGTGTCCCTTGAGAACTCAACAGTGTGTCGAGCTTGTTCATGAATTGGTTTTGTGCCAGTTTGAACAATAAGTCGTCGAGGCCCCGTCCTCGGCGCAATTGTAGGG
>MKJV01000141.1 GCA_001942185.1 Pseudonocardia sp. CNS-004 | reverse complement strand
GCGCCGTGGTCGGAACCGGGCGGGCGGCCGGAGACGATCCGCACGGCGTGCGCGGCCGACAGGGTGACGAACGCGATCCCGGTGCGGCGGATCAAGGCAGCATCCCGACCCGCGGCGAGCTCGAGCGCGGCGCGACCGCGCCGTGGTCGGAACCGGGCGGGCGGCCGGAGACGATCCGCACGGCGTGCGCGGCCGACAGGGTGACGAACGCGATCCCGGTGCGGCGGATCAAGGCACGCCCGGAGCGCGTACCCGCCCCCAGTGCGATCAGCCCCGCCGCGCCGGCACCCGACCAGGCGACGACGTCGAGCACGGCCACCACCAACCCGGGCGGCATCCACCCCGGCAGCACGACCGCGACCGCGGCGACCACCGCGACGACCGCGACGGTGACCCCGCCGACGGCGCCTGCCGCCCACCGCCCGGCCCGCCCCGTGACCGGCCCGCGGACGGCCAGCACGAGCAGCCCGAGCGCGCCGAGCACCCCGACGGAACCGGCGAGCACCCAGACGTTCATCGAGTCCTCAAGGCCGGCCGCCCGCACGAGCAGTGCCACGCCCGCGTAGAGCGCGACGGCCCCGGCGATCCGGCCGGTGCGCGCGCTGCCGGTCAACGCTGCCACGGCGGCGAGCAGGATCGTGGCGGCGAGCCCGGCCGCGAGCGCCAACACCCCGACGGCCTCGTGGGCCACCGCGTGCCGGCCGTGGATGAGGAAACCCAGCAGCGCTGCGCCCGCGAACAGCGCCACGAGGACGAGTAGATCGACAGCGAGCGCGCGGCCGAGGTGCGTCAGGCCGCACTGCCTGATGGAGATGCTGCGCAAGGTGGTCGCCCCTCGACGTCAGGGGCGGCCGGGGCCGGCCGGGGGCTGGGGAGCTCCACGATGCATTTCGACGGACGGATGAATGCCGTTACCGGAGGGCGTGCGAGGCGCCCAGCTGAGCGCGTCATGAGATCGGCTAGTAACAGGGCTCGCCGCCAGGACGACTGTGATCGCTGGGCGCGCTTCCGGACGGCATTCGTGATCTTTTCCCGTCGGGGAGCACAGCGACGAGCGTGTGATCGAGACGCACGCGAGCCGTGCAACGAGGGGGGATCGACTGCGTGAGCTCTCATCTCGGCACTGACAGAACGGCCGCATCGGCGACGACGAGTGCGCGGAATCCGGTTTCCGGAGCCGCTCGCGAGTCCGCGGCCGCGACGAGCCGGTGGGGTCGGCGGTTCCGGGCGGCGACGATCGTCTGCGACCTCGTCGCCATCACGATCGCGGTGCTCGTCGGTCACCAACTGGGACTCGGGACGAACGTGCCCGAGTTCGGCGACGTCTCTCCGGGCGTCGGGGTCGTCGCCGGCACGCTGATGGTCTGCGGGCTGGTGGCCACCAGGGCATGGGACGCGCGCATCCTCGGCCACGGTTCGGAGGAGTTCAGCCGGCTGATCCGCGCGGTCGTCACCAGCGCCGTCACACTCGGTCTGCTGGGGCTCGCGCTCGAGGCGACCGCCCCCCGCCCGTGGGTCTTCGGCCTGATGCCGATGGCCGGCGCGCTGGCGGCAGGCGGGCGCCTCGCCCTCCGGCTGCGGCTCTACCACCTCCGCAAGCAGGGCCGGTGCACGATGCCGGTGCTCGCGGTCGGCACGATCGAGGCGGTCACCGACCTGATCACCCGGACGCGGCGGGACACCAACCGGGGCTGGGCGGTGTCGGGGGTCTGCACCCCGACGGGCGCGGGGCCCGACGGCACCGACAGCGTCCTCGGCGTCCCGGTCGTGGGCGATCTCGACGGCGTGTCCGACGCCGCGCGGGATGGCGGCCACCGGGTGGTGGCCGTGTGCCCGACACCGGGGTGGACCTCGCGCCGGCTCCACCAGCTGGCGTGGAACCTCGAGGACATGGCGGCGGCCGAGCTGGTCGTCGACCCCGGTCTGATGGAGGTGGCCGGCCCTCGCCTGCACGTCGACCCGGTGGACGGCCTGCCGTTGCTGCGGTTGACGAGGCCGACGTCACCGGCGTCTCGTGGGTCACCAAGCACGTCGTCGACCGGTTCGGCGCCGCACTGCTCCTGATCATCGTCGCGCCGCTGCTGGTCGCCATCGCGATCGCGATCAGGCTCGAGGGCGGCCCCGTCCTGTTCCGCCAGACGCGGGTGGGGCGGCACGGGCGGCAGTTCTCGATGCTCAAGTTCCGCACGATGGTGGTCGATGCCGAGCGGCACCTCGGCGACCTGCGCACCGGCAACGAGGGCGCCGGACCGCTGTTCAAGCTGAAGTGCGACCCACGGGTCACCCGGGTCGGGGCGTTCCTGCGCCGCTACTCGCTCGACGAGCTGCCGCAGCTGGCCAACGTCCTGACGGGCGCTATGTCTCTCGTGGGCCCGCGGCCGCCGCTGCCGAGTGAGGTCGCCACCTACGGCCGCGACGCCGAGCGGCGGTTGCTGGTCAGGCCAGGGCTCACCGGGCTGTGGCAGATCAGCGGGCGCAGCGACCTGTCGTGGGAGGAGTCCGTGCGGCTCGACCTGCGGTACGTCGAGAACTGGAACCTCGCGCTCGACGCCTTGATCCTCTGGCGGACGTTCGGTGCCGTCGTGGGCACCCGCGGTGCCTACTGACGGCCCTGGCCGGGCGGGGCGAGGCCCGGCGATCACCACCCGAGCAGTCCATCCGGAACCCCCGCGCCCACGCGCAGGGGAAGCACTTTCCACACACATCGGCGAGAAGGGCGGCGAATGAGCCCGCTGCAGCAGTACACCGTGCGCGTTCTCCGGCGTTGGCCGGTGATCGTCGTGCTTGCGCTGGTCGGAGCGGCGTCGTCGGTCGCGTGGTTCTTCACCACGGCCACGACCTCGTACACCGCGACGGCAGCGCTTTCCACCCAGTCCTCCGAGCGCGGGCCCGAGCAGGATGCGGTGCTGGCGCTCGGCTACGTCGACTACTTCAACCAGGACAGCTACCAGGAGCTGCTGCGCCGCGACGCGGGGATCCCGGCGAACATCACCCTCGAGGCGATGACCGGCGCGACCAGCCCGATCCTCTACATCTCGGCCACCGGCGCCGACGAGCAGGCGGTGCGCAGCGCGGCGACCGTCGCCACCGACACCTTCCGCAACGACGTGCGCGAGAACCTGATCGCGGACCGCCGCCGCACCGCCGAGGACATCCAGGCGGAGATCGACCGGAACACGGCCGAGCTCACCGGGCCCGAGGTGCTCCAGGACGTCCAGGTCAACATCGTGCTCGACCAGATCCGGTCGCTGCAGGGACGGCTCACCGACGTCCTCGCCGACAACACGAACCACCTCAAGCCGCTGCAGTCGGAGCCGGGCATGGCGAGCTCCACCGAGAACCCGCTCGTCGCGACGGTGACGGGCGCGGTCGGGGGAGCGCTGCTCGGCGTGCTCGTCGCGCTGCTGCTCGCCGTGACGGACTCCCGCGTCCGCAATCGCACGGACGTCCGGGCGCGGCTCGGCGAGGACGCCGTCGCCGAGCTCGCCGACGTCGCCCCCGCCGAGCGGGCCCGCCTGGTGCGCAACCTCGCCAACGCGCTGCGGCTCGGCGGTCCGTCCGAGCGCACGGTGGTGGCCGTCGTGGCGCCTCGCGACAGCGCGGCGGCGCGCAGGCTCGCACGCGAGCTGGCCGCGGCCGGGGCGTCCCGCCGGACCCACGCGGTGCTGGTGCGTGCCGACGTGACGGCGCCCGACGAGGCGTGGCCGGGCTTCCTGGACGCGCTGGCCGGTCAGGCGGACGCGCGCGCCTCCCTCATGGCCGCACCGGATGGCCTGCTGGTGCTCCCGTCCGGCCGCTTCGACGACCGCGGTGGCGGTGTCGCCCGCCGCTCGTGGTCGCTCGTCGCGCCGGACCAGGTGACCGAGATCGTCGACGAGATCGCGGTGGACTGCCGCCTCGCGGTGCTCGCGGCGCCGCCGCTGCTCGAGGCCCCGGAGAGCCAGGTCGTCTGCGCGGCGGCCGACCGGGTGATCCTCGTGCTCGAGCGGGACAGGTCGCGCTGGAGCGACGCCCGGGAAGCGGTCCGGCTGCTCGCGGACGTGCACGCCCCGATCGCCGGGATCGTGATCGACGAGCCGCAGTTCGACGGGCCGCCGGACCCGCTGCGCCCGCTGACCGCGGACGTCGCGGATGTCGTGGACACCGCCGGCGTCGGGGACCCGATCGTCCCGGAACCGTACGGCGACGACGGTGTCGCGCTGCGCACGACGGAGCTCGACCTGCCGGACGACGACGAATCCGCGGAGAACCCCACCCCGTCGCCCCGCCCGCGGCTGTCCGCCGTGCCGGCCGGTGCCCCGTCGGAGAACCACCAGGTGCCACGGCCGGGTGCTCCGGATCATGAGTGAGGTGACGGCGCGGACGGGTCTCGCCCGGCGGTGCGCCGCGGTCCTGCACGCGATCGTCTCCTCACCCACCTTCCCCGTGCGCGCCGCGGTCGGCGCCGGAGCGCTGGTGATCGTGGGCGTGCTGTTCGCCGGGCCGGTCGACGGCCCTTCCGGGCTGCTGCTCGTGGCCGTGGGGCTCGCGCTGGCCGCACTCGTGCTGGGCTCGCCCACCGCGGCCATGCTGGTGCTGCTCGTCGCGAGCTTCACCCGGCTCGCGGTCGAGGTTCCCGCGCTCCCGTCGGAGCCGATGGTGTTCGCGCTGCTGGCGCTGATGATCGCGACGGGCGTGGCGGCGCTCCGGGGCACGCTGACGTTGCGGTTCGGGCTCATCGAGGCGGCGATGGTGGCCTACCTGCTGTGGAACCTCCTCTCGACGGTGTGGCCGCACGAGCTCCCCCCGGTCGAGCCGGGAACCGGGGCCGTCGTGCCGGTGCTGCGCTTCATCATGACCGGCACGCTCATGCCGTTCGTCGCCTACGTCGTGGCCCGGGTCGCGTTCCGGACGGAGCGGACGATCCGGCCGGTGTTGTTCCTGATCACGGTGCTCGCCGCGTACTCCGCGGCGGTCAGCATCGTGCAGTTCACCGGGCCGACCGCGCTGGTCTGGCCGCAGTACATCCTGGAGTCGCAGACCTGGGAGGGCCGGGCGGTCGGCATCTTCAACCAGCCGGTCGTCAACGGCCTGATGATGATCGCCGGCTTCGTCACCGCGATGTTCCTCGCGCGCGAGCGATCGCTGCGGCCGACGGCCCGGATCGCGGCGCTCGTCGTCGCGGTGATGTGCGTGCCGGGCATCTACCTGACCCACACCCGCGCGGTGTGGCTCGTCTTCGGCATCGCCGTGGTGATGTGCGCGGTCTTCGCCGCCGGCGCGCGCGCCGGGTTCGTCCTGACCCTCGCCGGAGCGGTCGCGTTCATCGCGCTCACCTGGACGACGTTCACGAGCAGCGACCGGGCCGCGGGTGGGATCGGCTCCACGAGCGAGGTGGACGACCGGCTGAACGCGATGTCCACCGCGCTGTGGGGGATCGAGCAGAATCCGCTCCTGGGCTGGGGGATCGGCCGGTTCGCCGCGCTGAACACCTACTACCACCAGGTCTGGGCGCCGACGTCGACTTCCGGCGCGGCTACGCGATCGCCTCGCACGAGAACGAGCTCGGGATCGCCGCCGAGCTCGGCCTCGTCGGGCTGGTGCTGTGGCTCGCCGTGCTGCTCGGGGTGATCGGGAAGCTGGTGTCGCTGCTGCGCCGGATGCCGGTCGAGGGCCTCGCGGGGCGCCGCCTCGGTCTGATCGCCCTGACCGTGCTCGGAACGTGGATCGTCAGCGGTCTCACCGTCGACCTCCGTTACTTCGACTTCGCGAACCTCCTGGTGTTCTTGCTGATCGGCGCCGCGATCGGGGCCGCCGAGTCGGTAGGGAGCGACTCCGAACGGCATCGGGTGGCGGTGCCGTGAGGGCGCTCATGGTCTCGACGAGCACGCGGACGCGCGGCGGCGTCGCCAGCTACGTGCGCATGCTGCGCGGCACCCCGCTGTGGGAGACGTGGCAGGTGGAGCACGTCGCGTCCCACCGCGACGGCGGCCGCGCAGTGAAGGCGGTCGCCTTCGCCCTGGCCGTGGCGCACTACCTCGCCGCGCTGCTACTGCGCCGGCCCGACCTCGTGCACCTGCACATGGCCTCGGGCGGCAGCTTCGTGCGCAAGGCCACCCTGTTCTGGATCGCGTGGGTACTGCGCGTGCCGGCCGTGGTGCACCTGCACGGGGCGGAGTTCCACCTCTTCCACGCCCGGCTGCCCCGGCCGCTCCGTGGGATCGTGCGCGCCACCCTCACGCGGGCCGCCGTGGTGGTGGCGCTCGGTGACCGCTGGGCGAGGCAGCTCGCCGCGATCGCCCCCGCTGCCCGCGTGGTGCCCGTGCCCAACGCCGTACGGGTGCCCACGGTGGCGGCACGCCCGCAGGCGGCCGCGCCGCACGCCGTCTTCCTCGGTGAGATCGGCGACCGCAAAGGGGCCTTCGTGCTGCTCGAGGCGTGGGCCCGGCTGGCGCCCGATGCCCGCCTGCGCTCGCGGGCGACGGCGCGGTGGACCGGGCCCGGCGCGTGATCGCGGAACACGGGCTCGACGACTCGGTGCAGGTGCGGAGCTGGCTGCAGGCGGGTGAGGTGGGCGAGCTGCTCGCCGATGCCGACCTGCTCGTGCTCCCCTCCCGCAACGAGGGCCAGCCGATGGCCGTGCTGGAGGCGATGGCGCACGGGCTGTGCGTCTCGCGAGCGACGTGGGAGGCATCCCCGAGCTGGTCGAGGACGGCCGGTGCGGGTTCCTGGTCCCGCCGGACGACGTGGAGGCGCTGGTCGCCGCGCTGCGGAAGGTGCTCACCGACGACGCGCTGCGCGGCGCGCTCGGTGCCGCCGCCCGGCAGCGGGCGCTGGAGGAGTTCGACGTGGACGTCGTGTGGCGCCGGATCGACGCAATCTACTCGGAGGTGGCGGCGCGATGAGTGCGACGTGGTGGCGGAGGGCTACGCGGCGGGAGGGCCCGTTGCGCGTCATGTTCGTCGTGCCCGACCTGGGTGTGGGCGGGGCCGAGCGACACGTCGTGACGCTGGCGCCCGCACTCGACGCGGCCGCGTTCCGCGTGAGCGTCGTCTGTGTCGGCGAGGAGGGCGAGCTGTTCGACGAGCTGCGTGACAGCGGCGTACCCGCCCACGCCTTGCACGCCCGGAGCGCCCGGTGCGCGCGCTCGTCGCGCTCGTCCGCGCCATGCGCGCGGAGCGGCCGGACGTCGTGGTCACCCGCGGCTACAACGCCGAGGCGCTCGGGCGGATCGCCGCGGCGCTCACCCGGGTGCCGCGCGCGGTCGTCTGGGTGCACAACGCCACCGACATCACGCCGCGCGGGCGGGTCCGGCCAGTGGTCGACCGGCTGCTCGAACCGGTGACGAGCGCCTACTACGGGGTGGCCCACGCCCAACGCCCCTACCTGGTCGATCACCTCGGACACCCCGCGGAGAAGGTCGAGATCATCCACAACGGCGTCGACCCGACGCTCTTCACCCCGGGGCGGCTGCCGGGGCCATGACGATCGGGATCGTCGCCGTGCTGCGCGAGGAGAAGGACCACGCGACGCTCCTGCGGGCGATGCGGTTGGTGGTCGACGAGGTCCCGGAGGCGCACCTGCTCGTGATCGGCGACGGACCGTTGCGGCCGGGGCTGGAGGAGCTCGCGCGGCGGCTCGGCATCACCGGCAACGTCACGTTCGCCGGATCGCGGTCCGACGTCGCCGCGCTGCTGCCCGCCCTGGACGTCGCCGTCCTCAGCTCCACCACCGAGTGCTTCCCCATCGCGGTGCTCGAGGCGATGCGTCCGGGGTGCCGGTCGTCGGCACCGCGGTGGGCGGCGTGCCGGAGATGATCGAGGACGGGGTCACCGGACACCTCGTGCCGCCCCAGCACCCGCGCGCGATGGCCGACGCGCTCGTGAAGGTCCTGCGCGACCCGGCCCGCGACGCGATGGGCCGCGCCGCCCGGGACCGGGTCCTCGCGGAGTTCACGCTCGACCGGTCCGTCGCCCGCGCGGGCGAGGCGCTCGCGCGCACGGCCGGACGCGAGCCCGCGCGGCTCGCCATCGTGCTCGACCAGACCGCGGTGGGCGGTGCGGAGCGGCTGCTGCTCGACCTGTGCCGGCAGTTCGACCGGACGCTCGTCGAGCCGAGGCTCGTGTGCCTGCGCGCCGAGGGCCCGCTGGGCGACGCGTTCCGCGAGGTGGTGCCGGTCGAGGTGCTCGAACGCACGGGCCGGTTCGACATGCGGACGCTCCCGCGGCTCGTCCGATCGCTGCGGGCCGCGCGCATCGACGTCGTGCTCGTCGCGCACCACAACCGGGCGGCGCTCGCCCTCGGCCGGGTCGCGGCCCGCGTCGCCGGGGCGGCGAACGTGGTCGCCGCGCACGACATGGACCTCACCCGCGTCGGTGGCCGGGTGCTCCCGCGCCACGTCGTCGAGACGCTGTTCCTGTCCGAGGCGCTCGTGCTGCTGGCCCCCAGCCAGGGCCGCTACCTGCACGACGAGGAGGGAGTCGGCCGGTTCCCGTGGCGGCGCGCCCGAGGTGGTGATCCCGAACGGGATCGTCGTCGGGCCGCGGCCCGGCGCGGCAGAGCGGGCCGAGGCCCGCCGCAGGCTCGGGCTGGCCGACGCGGACCTCGTGATCGGCATCGCCGCCCGGTTGAGCAGGCAGAAGGCGCACCCCGTGCTGCTGCGGGCCGTGGCTCTGTTGCGCGCGGACCGGCCGCGGCTGCGCCTCGTCGTGATCGGCGGTGGTGCGGAGGAACCCGCCCTGCGGGCCTTGGTCGCCGAGCTGGGGATCGCCGGGCACGTGGTGTTCACCGGCGTGCGCGACGACGTCAGGGAGCTCCTGCCGGGCTGCGACGTCACCTGCCTGTCGTCCGTGCACGAAGCGCGCCGCTGGTGGTGCTGGAGTCGATGGCCGCGGGCGTGCCCGTCGTCGCGACGGACTGCGGGGCGGTGCGCGACCTGGTCGCCGACGGCCGGGAGGGTTGCGTCGTGCCGGTCGGGGACCCGGCCGCCCTCGCCGCGCGCCTCGGCACGCTGCTCGACGATCCGCGGATGCGCGCCGACATGGGCGAACGGGCACGGCGGCGCGCGGAGGCCGAGTACTCGATCGAGCGGACGACGGCCCGGTTCCAGGAGCTCGTCACCGGGTTGGCGAGCCGATGACGAGCTCGCCGCGGGTGTGATCCTGGTCGAGAACCTCTCGGTGCCGATGGACCGCCGCGTGTGGCAGGAGAGCCGCGCGCTCGTCCGCGCCGGGTACGAGGTGGTCGTCATCTGCCCGATGGGCGGGTCGATGGACACCGAGCCCGAGGTCGTGCTCGAGGGCGTGCGGATCCTGCGCTACCCGCTGCGGGCCGCGAGCGGCGGGCCGGCCGGGTACGTGCGGGAGTACGCGGTCGCACTGTGGCACACGCTGCGCCTGGCCCTGCGGGTGCGGCGGGAGGGCCCGGTCGACGTCGTGCAGGCGTGCAACCCGCCCGACCTGCTCTTCCTCGCAGCGCTGCCGCTCATGGCGGCGGGCGCGCGGTTCGTGTTCGACCACCACGACCTCGTCCCGGAGCTCTTCCGCTCCCGCTTCGGCGGCGGCCGGGCGCTCCTGTGGGTGGCGCGGCTGCTCGAACGCATCACGTTCGCGCTCGCCGACGGCGTGATCAGCACCAACGAGAGCTACCGGCAGGTCGCGCTCACCCGCGGCCGCAAGGCGCCCGCCGCCGTGCAGGTCGTCCGCAGCGCTCCCGACCTGACCCGGTTCCGGCCCCGCGAGCCCGATCCGTCGCTGCGCCGCGGGAAGCGGTACCTCGCCGCCTACCTCGGCGTGATGGGGCCGCAGGACGGGGTCGACGGGGCACTGCGCGCGCTCGCCCACCTCCGGCACGAGCGGGGCCGCGACGACCTGCACACCGTGCTCATGGGCGGCGGGGACGCCCTCGACGACCTGGTCGCGCTCGCGCGGGACCTCGGCCTGTCCGACTGCGTGGAGTTCACCGGGCGGGTGCCCGACGAGTTCGTGCAGCGCTGCCTGTCCACCGCGGACGTCTGCCTGTCGCCGGACCCGAAGAACCCGCTCAACGACCTCTCCACGATGAACAAGGTCGTCGAGTACATGGCGATGGGCCGGCCGCTGGTCTCGTTCGAGCTGCGGGAGGCCAGGGTCTCGGCGGGCGACGCGGCCGGGTACGCCCCGGCCGGTGACGAGCCGGCCTTCGCGGCGCTGCTCGACGAGCTGCTCGACGACCCCGGCCGTCGCGAGCGGATGGGCGCGATCGGCCGGGCCCGGGTGGCGGACCGGCTGTCCTGGGAGGTCTCCGAGCGCAACCTGCTCGGCTTCTACGAACGCCTGCTGGAGCGGCCGAGGACGCAGGTGACGGTGCGATGAACCGGCTCGGCTGGTACTGGTCACGCGCACGGGCCATGAGCCCGCCGGAGGTGGCCTGGCGGGTCGGACGCCTCGCCTCCGAGGCGGCCGCGCCCGTGCTCCAGCGTGCGCGACGACCGCGTGACGTCGACTGGGAAGCCACGTTCGCGGGGTTCCGCGACGGCATCGGCCGGCCCGTGCTCCTCGACCGCACCCGGGCCGCCGACCTCGCCCGCCGGTTCCCGGCCGAGGCCGCTGCGGTGGTCGCGGCGGCCGACTCGTGCCGCTCCGGCCGGTTCGCGTTCTTCGGGCAGGAACCCGTCGAGCTCGGCCCGGGGCCGATCGACTGGCAGCTCGACCCGCGCACCGGCTTCCGCTGGCCCGCCGTGCCGGCCGCGCGGATCGACCACCGCACGGTGCCCGCGGACCCGAAGTGGATCTGGGAGCTCAACCGGCTCCAGCACCTGCCGTGGCTCGCGCAGGCGTGGCTCTTCACCGGCGACGAGGGCTACGCCCACGCGGCGCTGGACCAGCTCGACGGGTGGCTGGAGCAGAACCCGGTCGGCCACGGCATCGCGTGGCGGGGGGCGTTCGAGGTCGGCGTGCGGGCCTTGTCGATCACCGCCGCCCTGCAGGGGCTCCGCGACGCGCCCTCGCTGACGCGCGAGCGGTACGCCCGGGCCGTCGCCATGCTGAGCGAGTCCGCGCCGCTGCTCTGGAGGCAGCGCTCGCGGTTCAGCTCGGCGAACAACCACCTCGTGGGCGAGATGGCCGGGCTCGCCGCCATCGCGATCCTGCACCCCGAGATCCCCGGGGCGCGGCGATGGGAGCGCAGGGCCGTTGGCGTGCTGTCCCGGGAGGCCGAGCGGCAGATCCTGCCCGACGGCGCCGGCGCGGAGCAGACCACCGTGTACCAGCTGTTCTGCTCCGACCTGTTCCTCGTGCCCGCGGCGCTGCTGCGGCTGCGCGGGGACCGGGTTCCCGAGCCGATCCTCGACGGGCTGCGGCGCGGCGCCCGCTACCTGCGCACGCTGCTCGGGGACGGCGACCCGCTGCCCCGCTACGGCGACGACGACGGCGGCATCGCGCTGCGGCTGCTCCCGGACCAGGTCCCCGACGTGCACCGCCACCTCGCCGCGGTCTCCGCCGTGCTCGGTGAGGGCCCCGGCGACCTCGCCTCCGCCTGGCTGGCCGGACCGGCGGACGGGCGGGACGTCGCGCCCGACCCGGTCCCGCGCGAGCTGTACGCGCCCGACGGCGGGCTCGTGGTGATGCGGCGGGAGGACCGCCGGATCACCATGGACGTCGGGCCGCTCGGCTACCTGTCGATCGCGGCGCACGGCCACGCCGACGCCTGTCCGTCACGCTGACCGCGGACGGGCGCGACCTCGTCGGGGATCCGGGCACCGGCAGCTACTACGCCGAACCGGCGTGGCGGCGCGCCTTCCGCGGCACCCGGGCCCACGCCACCGTCGCCGTCGACGACGAGGACCAGTCGGTGCCGGGCGGGGCGTTCCTCTGGGTGCGCCACGCGAACACCACGGCGCGGTCGGTCGATCTGGCACACGGGATCATCGAGGCCGAGCACGACGGCTACACCCGGCTCGCCACACCCGTCACGCACCGCCGGTACCTCGTGGCGCCCCGGGACCAGGTGTCCGTCCTGGTCGTCGACCTGCTCACCGGCGAGGGTGAGCACCGGGTCCGCACGGCGTGGCCGTTGCACCCGGAGCTGGAGGCGCGGACCGCGGGCGGCACCCACCTCGTCACCCGCAACGGCAGGCCCGTGCTGCAGATCGCGAGCTCGGCCGGCACTCCGTGGGCGCTCCGCGGGGACGACGAGACCCGCCTCGGGTGGTGGTCGCCCCGGTTCGAGGCGTGGGAGCCGGCCTGGCTGGTCGGAGCCGTCCTCGAAGCTGCGCGCCCGCCGGTGGTCGTGGCGACGGTGCTGACGGTCTCCGACCTGGCCGACCCGGTCGTCGAGGGGCTCGCGGTCCGCCGCACGGACGTGATCGAGGTGACCTGGACCGAGCGGGACGGCGACGTGCGGATGCCTCGGTCCGTCACCCTCGACCCGCGCACCCCGGGCGCCGTGACGGTCCGGATGCCTGCAACCCGCTGACCAGGCACCCGCACGGAGCCTCCGACTCGCGCGCACGGAGGCCGCGACTCGCGCGCACGGAGGCCGCGACTCGCGCGCATGGAGAGCGCGACTCGCGGAAGTAGTGCGCACCCGCCTCGCGAGTCGGGGTCTGGGTGCACGCGAGTCGGGGTCTGAATGTGCGCGAGTCGCGGCGTGGGTGTGCGCGAGTCGGGCCGGGTGTCCGGTCAGCTGGGGTCGGGCACTCGGTCGGTGCGTTCGGCCAGGGCGAAGACGCGCTCGAAGGCCTGCCGGCTCGCGGTGATCTGCTCGCCCGCCCGGGCGCGCAGCGGCTCGCGGAGCTCGGCCGCCCGGCCCCATGCCGTCCGCACGGCCTGGCCGAGGCGGTGCTCCAGCTCCGGGTCATCGAGGCGGAGCGGCTCCAGGCCGCCGCCGAACATGTCGCGCAGGCCGCCCAGCTTGTCGTCGTAGTAGCGGGACGAGCTCAGTCCGACCACGGGGATGCCCTGTGACAGCGCGAACACCGCGAGGTGGTAGGCCCCGGTGACGAGCACGCGGCACTGCGAGACGCGACCGGCGAGCTCCCGCGGGGTGACGTAGCGGCCCTGCACCGGCGCGACGCGGGGGAACCCCCTGACGAGGGGCAGGGTGGAGCGCCGGTCCTCGGACCGGAACTCGGAGATGATCAACGGCCGGAGGGCGCTCCCGGTCTCGGACGCGAGCGCCGTGACGGCGCGGGCGACGGCGGTGCGGGCGGCCCGCGCCACCGGCGAGTACCCCGCCACCCGGAGGCACACGCCGAGGTCGGTGCCCGGTTCGTCGCGGCGGGCGTCGTGGCCCAGCTCCACCGCGTCGTCGCCGGTGACGAGGATCCGTTCGGGTGCGACCCCCATGGAGGCGAGCAGCGCCGGGCCCGTACGTCCCTCGCGCAGCGCGATCAGGTCGACGCGGGGGAGCACCGTGCGGGCCCGGTCCAGCAGCTGCGGGTCGTCGAGCGGACCGAGGCCCTGCCCGACCATGGCGGTGGGGATGCCGCGGTCGGCGGCGTGTTCGAGGAGGTCGAGCGTGCGGTGCACCTGGTCGGGGTCGACGTCGGTGAAGTAGCCGCCACCGATCGCCAGTACGAGCGAGGCGTCCCGGACGGCGGCGGGGGTCCAGCGGTCCCCGCCGGACGACCGCCGCAGCCCCATGCGCGCCGCGAGGCGCTCCCGGAGGGCGCGTGCGCGATCGTGAGCGGAGAGCCAGGCGATCGACGGGGGCCCGACCACGGCGGGACCCAGGCGGGGTGCGAGCCGCGCGGCGAGCCCCTCCCGTGGCCACGTGCCCGCGCCCGTGGCGGTGATGGGCTCCGCGGTCGGCTCGAACGCCCGCAGCAGCAGCGGGGCGCTCGTCAGAACGCCGATCCGGCCCGCCGGCCAGCGCTGCCGCAGCCGCCGCACGCTGACGTCGAGCATCGCGAGATCGCCCTTGTTGGACAGCCAGTACTCGCCGTTCTGAACCACGACCCGCATACCGGCCCCCGAGCTCGTCACGGCGTACTAGTCGCGGGCATCCCGGAAAACGTGACGTCGGGCGGCGAGACGACGATCACAGGTCGGGTGGGGTCGGCCGGGTGGACCGTGGCTCCAGCGCCGCGCGCAGCATGGCCGCGGTGAGCCCGCCCGCCGGGATGCCGTCGGAGGTGAGGGCCCACAGCTCGTGGTCGCGGCGGACCCCGCCGACGTCGAGGAACCCGGACATCGTGCCCTCGAGCCGCATGCCCAGCCGTCGCGCCCCGGCCCTCGCGGCCACGTTCCCCACGCCGATCGGCGCGATCAGGCGGTGGAGGCCGAGGTCGGTGAGCGCGTAGTCGACCATCATCGCCGCCGCCACGGCGGACAGCCCCTGGCGCGCCCAGCGGGAGTCCATCCAGATGCCCATCTCCGCGCTGCGCGTGTGCGGGGCGATCCACTCGAGGTTGCACTGGCCGGCGAACCGACCGTCGATCTCGACGACGAGCGGGAGCGCGCGCCCGGCCCGCGCCTCCTGCCGGGCCTGCAGCAGGTCGCTGACTCACTGGGAGGCGCAGTGGCGCCGTTCCCAGGTGAGCTGCGACGACGCCCACCACGGTTCGATGCGCTCCCGCTCGCGCGTCCGCACCTCCCGCCACGGCTCGGCGTCGCCGATCCGGGGGGTTCGCAGGACGATCCGGTGTGCGAGGACGGGTTGCGGGCCGAGGCGCACGGCCCAGGTGCGCCGCGCCGCGCCGTCGCGGGTGTCCTCGAACGCCCGCCGCACCGGGCGGAGGTAGAACCGCGTCGCCGCCCGGAGCACGCCGGGGAGCTGCCACAGCGAGGAGTCGGGCCCGGACACCACTCACTCCTCCTCGGGGCGGGGACGAGCCTGGTTTCGCACCGGGAGAGCGCTTCGTTACCGCCTGCTAACGCCGGGCAGCGGTGGGCCGAGCAACTGGTCGTGATCCCATCGCTCCCCGGCACGGGTGACCCGCGTGCCCGGCTCAGCGTCTCTTCGGGCTCGGCCACGTCGGCTGCGTGTCTGCGGCCTGCCTCGCTGCGAGGGGGCACACCGTGATCGGTGTCGACGTCAACCCGGAGAAGATCGCGCTCCTGGTGCCTCCGCCTCGACGACAGAAGGAGCGCACGTGACCCAGCCCGTGTACAGCATCCTGACCTCGGTCTACCGCACCGAGGCCTACTTCCCCGAGACGATCGAGTCCGTCCGAGCCCAGACGCTGCAGGACTGGGAGTTCATCGTCGTCGACAACGGCATGTCCGACGAGGTCGTGCGCATCGTCGAGAAGTACTCCGACGACCCCCGCATCCGGCTGGTGCGCCAGGAGAACCGCGGCCTCGGCGGCGGGATCGACGCGGCGGCCGCGGTGGCGCGCGGGCGCTACTACGCGGTGCTCGACAGCGACGACCTGCTGATGCCCACGTTCTGCGAGCGCACCGCGGCGATCCTCGATGCGCGCCCCGAGATCGACGTGGTCGGCATCGACGCGCACCTCTTCGAGGACGAGGACGGGCAGGACCAGATCCGCAGCTACCGGCAGTCGGTGGGGATCAAGACCCCGGCCGACCTCGAACACCCCATCGGGCTCGTCGAGATGATCGGCGGGAACGTCCTCTACTACACCGCGGGCATCCGCGCCGAGGCGTGGGCCAAGGGCGGCGGGTACAGCTGCGACACCCCCAAGGTCGAGGACCTCGCGATGTTCCTGCGGCTGATCGCTGCCGGCTGTGACGTCCGGTGCCTGCCCGAGCGGCTCGCCCGCTACCGGCTGCGCGCCGACTCGTTCTCCCGTGACCCGGCGCAGGTCGACGCGTCGAGACCAGCCTCGAGCGGGCGTTCCTCAACGCCCAGTCGCTCACGGACGCGCCCGAGGTGCAGCAGGCGCTGGACCGCAGCCTGCGCAAGCTGCGTTTCGACCAGGCGATGCGGCGCGCGCGGAACGCGCTGCTGGAGTCCGACATCCCGACCGCGCGGCGACAGGCGCGCCGGGCGTTCGGGCAGCGCCGCTCGCTGCGCCCCGCGGTGGTGTACGCGGGCGTCGTGCTGGCGCCGGGCATCCTCCGCAACGTGCACCCGGCGAAGCAGTGGCTCAGCGGCACCGCGGCCACGCTCGCGCGGCGTGGGAGAGCGCTGCTGCGCCCGTCCACGTGACGGCCCGGGTCCCCGCGCTCGGGTCCGTGCTGCGGCGGGGCGCAGCACTGTCCGTGCTGGCCCTCGGCGCGGTCCAGGCGATCACGCTCGGGCAGACGCTCGTGCTCGCGCGCCTGCTCACGCCCGCCGAGGTCGGCGCGTTCGCCGCGGGCACGTCCCTCGGGCTGGTCCTGATGGTCTTCGCCGAGGGGGCGCTCACGCAGGCGCTGATCCAGCGCGACGGGGACGTGCGCGATGCCGCCGACACCGTGTTCTGGGCGACGCTCGCCGGCGCCGTGCTGGCGGCCCTCGCGGTGCTCGCGGCCGCCCCGCTGGTCGCGGACCTGTTCGGCGACCCGGCGGCAGGGGCCGTCGCGGCGGCGTCGGCCGGGGCCCTCGTGCTCCACTCGCTCACGCACGTGCCGGAGGCGCTGATGCAGCGGCGCCTCGACTTCCGCCGACGGATCGTCGTGGACCCCATCGGAGCCGTGGTGTTCGCGGGGGTCGCCGTGGCCATGGCGGCGGCGGGCTGGGGCGTGTGGGCGCTGGTGGTAGCCCAGTACGCCATGGTCACCGCGTGCGTGCTCGCCGGCTGGGTGCTCTCCGGCTGGCGGCCAGGGCGCGGTCGGCCCTCGGTGCGGCTGTGGTGGGCGCTGGCCCGCTATGGATTCCCGCTCGTCCTCGGGTCGTTCGTCGAGCGCGGCCGGGACGCGCTGGAGATCGCGGTGGTCGGCCGCGCCCTCGACGCGAGCGCCGTCGGCAACTACCGCTACGGGCGCCGGATCGCGGTCCTCCCGGCCACGGTCGTCGTGGAGGCCGGGGGGTTCGTGCTGTTCCCGGCCTTCGCGCGGCTCGCAGGCGACCCGGAACGCATCCGCGCCGCGTTCCTCCAGGCGCTGACCTGGATCTGGTTCCTGGCCCTCCCGGTGGCCGCCGTCCTCGTGGCGTGCGGCGAGCCGCTCGCCGTGCTGCTGCTCGGCGAGCCGTGGCGGGGCGCGGGCGTGGTGCTCACCGCGATGGCGGGGTTCGGGCTGGGGCAGGCCGTCACCGCGGTCACCACCGAGGTCCTGAAGGGCGTCGGGAGGTCCGCCCGGATCAACTGGATGACCGGCGCAGGCCTCGTCAGCGGGGTCGGCCTGCTCGTCGTGCTGGTGCCGTGGGGCCTGCCGGGGGTCGGCCTCGCCGTATCGGGCGGCGCGCTCGTGGTCGCGCTGACCGGGCTCGCCATGGTCCGCACGGTCGTCGGCGTCTCCGGCCGCGAGCTCACCGGCCGGATGCTGCCGGCCGCGGCCGCGGCCGTCGTGGCGTTGCTGGCGGTCGGGTTCCTGGAACGCGCCGTCGTGCACGCCGACACCTGGTCCGTGCCGGTAGGGCTCGGCCTCGTCGCCGCGGAGACACTGCTCCTCGGCGGGATCTACCTCGCCGCGCTGCACGTGGTGGCCCCCGGCCTCGCCCGTACCGTGGGGGACGGGCACGGGCATGGGGGAGACGTGAGAACAAGACCTGAGCGGCTGTTGATCCTCGGCTACCACAACGTCGAGTCGACCTGGTTCTGGCCGAACCGGCCCGGCGCCGGCATCGCGACGTTCGCGCGGCAGATGCGGGTGCTCGACCGCATCGCCAACGTCGTGCCCCTCGACGACGCGCTGGACGCCCTCGCCGCGGGCAGGCCACTCCCGCCGCGCGCGGTCGCCCTCACCTTCGACGACGGCTACCGCGACAACCTCGAGCTCGCCGCGCCGGTGCTGCGCGGGTACGGGATGCCGGCCACGATCTACCTCGTGCCTGGCTTCCTGTCGGGGGAGCAGCACGCGTGGTGGGAGCGCCTCGGGTGGGCGGTCGGCGGGGCCCGTGCACGCAGACTGCGGCTGAACGGGCACGAGCTGGAGCTGGGCGAGGACGGGAACGCCTGCGTGCCGTCGAGGCCGCCGTGAAGCGGATGACGCACGATGAGCGCATGAACGCGGTCGAGCAGATCGTCGACGACCTGCACCCCAGCGGGGAGTACCGCGCGGACGAGCTCTTCCTGGACTGGGACGAGGCCCGCGGGCTCGCCGCGGCCGGGATGACCGTCGGGTCCCACACGCTGGCCCACGCGATCCTCGGCCGCGAGACCGCCGCCGACCAGCGCGTCGACCTGCGGGAGTCCCGGCGGCTGCTGCAGCGGGAGCTGTCGGTCGAGGTCGCGACGCTCGCCTACCCCAACGGCACGCGCGCCGACTACGACGACGCGACGTTCGCGGCGGCCCGCGAGGCCGGCTACTCGCACGCGGTGACGGCGTGGGGCGGCCCGGTCTCGGCGGGTGCACCGCCGTACGAGATCACCCGGACGATGGTGTCGACCTCGACCGGCGCCACCCGGTTCGCGGCGAAGATCCTCAAGCAGCTGGCGTAGTGGGAGTGCGCGGGAACCTCGCTCTCACGGCCATCGTGCTGCTGCTCGGGGTGTCGTGCACTCCGGCCGCACCCGGGCCCGTAGCCCGGGATGCGCAACCACCAGCGGCATGCGACGAGGTGAGCATGGACGAGCACAGGTACGTCAGCGCGATCGCCGCGAGCGGCCGGTACTTCGAGGACCAGCACGGCGCCCCGCTGCTCGTGTTCGGGGACTCCCCGTGGGCGGGGATGGTCCGGTGGTCGCCCGCGCAGGCGGAGCTGTACTTCGCCAACCGGGAGGCGCACGGGTTCAACGCCTCGATCGTCTCGTTGATCGGCGCCCCCGACAACGGCGGCGTGGACGAGGACGGCCGGACGTCGACGGGATCCTGCCGTTCGACGGCGGGGACGTCACGCGGTGGAACGAGCTCTACTGGCAGCGCGTCGACGAGTACGTGCGGGCGGCGTGCGCCCACGGCAACACCCTGTTCCTCTACCCGATCGACGGCTGGAACGCCGGCAACGTCTTCGGACGCGCGACGCTCGACGACACGCACCGATACGGCGCGATGGTGGCCGAGCGGTACGCCCGCTTCCCGAACATCGTCTGGATGACCGGCGGCGACCACTTCCCGAACGACCTCCCCGGCCGCCACGACTCGCCACCCGAGCACGACGCGAAGTTCCAGCAGGTGCTGCAGGGGATCCGCTCGACCGGGGACACCCGGCCGTTCTCGATCCAGCTCGGCTACCCGACGTCGCAGTCGACGGACAGCCCGATGTGGGCACCGCACGCCGACTTCAACTTCGTCTACTCCTACCTGCCCACGTATCGGGCGGTGCTCGACGCGTACCGGCGCGACCGGCGGCCCGCCCTGCTGTCGGAGGCGAACTACGAGGGCGAGAACAACCTGCCCGGCACCCCGGTCACCGGCGACGAGGTGCTGCGCAGGCAGATGGCGTGGGCCCTGACGTCGGGCTCACCCGGCTACTTCTACGGCTCCGACGACTGGGAGCTCCTCCCCGGCTGGGAGGGACGCCTCGACACCCCGGCCGTGGCCCAGCTGGCCCGGATGCGGGAGTTCTTCGCGTCGATCGAGTGGTGGACGCTCGTGCCGGACGAGTCCGACGAGATCCTCGTCCGCGGGCGCGGCGAACCGGTCGCCGCGGGCGTCGAGGTCGGGATCATGGGCAGCGACCACGTCACCGCCGCCCGGACCGGCGGCGCGCTGGTGGCCTACGTCCCGACCGCACGCACGATCACCGTGGACCCGGCGAAGCTCGCGCACCCCACGGCCCGCTGGGTCGATCCGGCGGACGCGACCGCTCCTCCGGAGGAGGTCGCCGTCGACCCCTCAGGTTCGCTCACCACTCCTGGCCGGAACGCGGCGGGTGGTGAGGACTGGCTGCTCGTGCTCCGGCTAGAGCAGTAGCGGCGGAAGATCGGCTCGACCAGCCGTCCAGGATTGCCCGCCGTTGCCGTCTGCCCTCTTGACCTGCCGACAGGCCTGCGCGACGATGATGGAGAACTTTCTCTCAATTTCTAGCATGGAGGCGCCGTGCGAGCGTTGTTCCTGGGAAAAGATCCCAACTCGCAGGTGGACAACTCGCCCACCCTGTACGCGACGGACCGCACGGACCGCGTGACCTACATCGCGCAAGGCTGGAAGGTCACCGATGCGCAGGCACTGGCTGACATCGGCCCGGTCCCTGATCACGAAGGGTTGATCGAGATTCCTGAGGACGTGTTGAGGTTCTATGCACGCCGCTATCTCGAGGAGGGGCGCTGAGCCTGATCCCGCCTGGTCCGGAGTTCCGGAAGCTCTTCCACACCTTCGAGCACACGGCGTTTCGCTTGGAGGCGCGTGATACCTATGACGTGACGTACGAGAGCGAGTCGTTGCGGAGGTTCCTCGCAGGAGAACCGGACGATCTCCCGTGGATGCAGAGCTGGTTGGACATGCTGCGCGAGGCAACGGCTGCGGGGCGACGCTTCGCCCGCGTCCGCGTGGTGAGCATGCCGCTCACCGACTACAGCCGCTTCGGGGTGTGGTGTGCACAGTTCACCAACGCTGCCGGTGAGGATATTCGCTACCTCCCACGCGACCAGGCGGACCATCAAGATCTAGCAAGACATGACTACTGGCTGTTCGACTCGTGCAAGCTGGTGCGTATGCACTTCGATAACTCCAACGTCTTTCTTGGTGGAGAAGTCGTCGACGAAGCGGCGGTGATCGTGCAGCACAACTACTGGCGTGATGCCGCGTGGCATCACGCAGTAAGACGGGACGACTTTGCCGCACAGCAGGGCATCGGACGTATCTAACGTCCTCGAGGCGCGCCAGGCGCTCGGTAGACGACTCCGCGAGCTCCGCCAACATGCTGATTTCAGTGGCAAGCAGCTCGCGGAGTTGTTGTCCTGGCCGCCCTCGAAGGTGTCCAAGCTGGAAAACGGCCGACAGACGCCGACGGACGAAGATGTACGGGCGTGGACCCGCGCCACCGCCAGCGAGGGCGAAACGGCGGGTCTGCTGGCATCGCTGCACACACTCGAGGTCCAGCACGCCGACTGGCAGCGGCTCCTTCGTGGTGGCCTTCGCCCGCGCCAGAGAGCGCTCGCGGAGCTGGACCAGAAGACCCGGCTGTTCCGCGCATTCGAAGCGACGGTAATTCCGGGCCTGTTGCAGACAGCCGAGTACGCGCGAGCGCGCTTCGCCGAAGGCGTCCTGCGGCTCAAGCTGCACAACGACATCAACGACGCCGTGCAAGCACGGGTCCAGCGGCAGGAGATCCTGTATCGGCCGGGCAAGAGGTTCCACTTCGTGCTCACCGAGGCCGCGTTGCGGTTCCGGCTATGCTCGCCGGCGGTGCTGCTCGGCCAACTGGACAGGCTGGTTTCGCTGTCTCAGTTGCCCAACGTGAAACTCGGCATCATCGGCTTCGAAACACAGTACGCCACCTCTCCGTGGCACGGGTTCTGGCTATACGATGACAAGAAGGTCCTGATCGAGACGATGTCGGCGGCGCTAGATCTTCGCCAGCCACAGGAGATCGAGCTGTACAGCGAGGCTTTCGACCAGCTGGCAGCCGTTGCCAGCTATGGTCGCTCGGCGCGAGCGATCCTCACACGCGTGATGGACGACCTCGCGCGCGAGGTCGGTGACGATAGCGTCTGATTTCTGGGCATCGGCGTCGGCTGCAAAGACGTGAGAAATGTCGAGAAATCTGCTCGCTCGAGTATTTGATGCGGCAATACGCTCCCGAAGATCTAGTCAGACGCCTAGTCTTCGGGAGACGCAGTGGCGGTCGCGCCTGTTCCACCATCGGTTGCCGGGGCGATGGCTCCCCCGAGCACGATCGCCGTTGCCCTCGCACCGATGGTGCGGGTCTGGAGCGCGTTGCTCGCCGAGCACGTTCCCGACCGGGAAGGGCGGTGCATGGCGTGCCGGTGGCAGACCCGGTCTGCCGACCACTGGCCGTGCAACGTCTATGACCTGGCTGCCGCTGCACAGCGGGTTGCTGCCGGTACACGGCCGGCCCTCCGCCGGTGAGTGTCTCCGAGCCGGCCGTTCCGGGCGCTCAGGCGTAGCGGCGGAAGACGGGCTTGACGGGTCGCCCGCCCATCCAGGGTGTGGGGTCGCCTGCGTCGAGTGCTTTGCGGTAGACGGTGCAGGCTCCCGCGACGACGTCGATGGTGCGGTCGATGTCGTCGTCGGTGAGTGCTGCGCTGACCACGAAGGAGGGGCCGATGACCCCGCCGTTGAGGAGTTGGCGCAGGAAGAGGGTGCGGTAGGGCTGGGAGGGTGTGCCGTCGGCGTCGAGGGTGGCGAAGACGAGGTTGGAGGCGCGCCCGCGGACCTGGACGTGGTCGGCCACGCCGATCCCGGCGGCGACGTCGCGCACGCCTGCGGCGAGGCGGTCGCCCAGGGCGTGCAGCCGCTCGGTGATGCCTTCTTCGGCGTAGGTGTCCATGACGGCCATGGCGGCGGCGAGGGAGTGCGTCTCGGCGCCGTGCGTCGTCGACAGGAGGAAGACGCG
This sequence comes from Pseudonocardia sp. CNS-004, assembly GCA_001942185.1. Taxonomy (GTDB): domain Bacteria; phylum Actinomycetota; class Actinomycetes; order Mycobacteriales; family Pseudonocardiaceae; genus Pseudonocardia. The sequence continues at coordinate 7,941 of MKJV01000141.1, read as the reverse complement.
TTCGTGCGGGCTGCGCAGGCCTCCCCGTTCCATGAGCTCGCGTGTGCCGGCGAGCGCGGAGATCGCGAAGCCGTTGCCGAGCGCCTTGCCGAACGTCGAGAGGTCCGGGGTCACGTCGTAGACGCCCTGGGCGCCGTGCTCGGACCAGCGGAACCCGGTGATCATCTCGTCGAGGACGAGGACTGCGCCGTGGCGGGTGGCCAGTTCACGGACGCCTTCGAGGTAGCCGGCGGGGGGTTCGGTCTGGGTGGCGGCCTCGAGGATCACGCAGGCGACCTCGTGCTGCTCCAGCACTGATGACAGGGCGTGGAGGTCGCCGTAGGGAAAGGTGACGACATCCTGTTGCGGGATGCCCGTCGACATCGGGGTGCCGGCGATGAACCAGTCGTCGGTGGAGAAGAAGGGCTGGTCGCGGCACAGCGCGATGGTGGTGCGTCCGGTGTGGGCGCGGGCGAGGCGGACGGCGGCGGTGGTGGCGTCGGAGCCGTTCTTGGTGAACTTGACCATCTCTGCCGTGGGCACGGTGGCGAGGAACCGTTCTGCGGCCTCGACCTCGATGGCGGCGGGGCGGACGAAGTTGCTGCCTTTGTCCAGCTCCCCGCGGATGGCCTCGATGACGCGGGGGTGGGCGTGCCCGAGGCTGACCGCACGGAGCCCGGAGCCGTACTCGATGTACTGGTTGCCGTCGACGTCCCAGACGTGGGCGCCGCGGCCGCGGCTGATGATCGGCGCGAGGTTCTCGGGGTACTGGTCGTCGCCCTTGGCGTAGGTGTGGGCGCCACCGGGGACCGCGGCGTGCAGGCGCTCGTTCAGTGCGGCGGACCGGGGGAGCGCCATCACACGAACTCCAGACGGGGGATCGGTACCACCAGGCGGGCGCCCACTCGCGGGTGTAGGCGATCTGCTGGGCGATCTCGGCGCGCAGGTTCCAGGGCAGGATCAGGATGTAGTCGGGCCGCACCTCGGCGAGCCGCTCGGGCGGGTGGACCGGGATGTGCGTGCCGGGCAGGTGCATCCCGTGCTTGTGCGGGTTGCGGTCCACGGTGAACGGCAGCAGGTCCTCCCGCACCCCGCAGTGTTCAACAGGGTGTTGCCCTTGCCCGGGGCGCCGTACCCGGCCACGGACCGGCCCTCGCGCGCCGCCGTCAGCAGGAACTCGAGCAGGCCTGCCTTCACCGCGAACACCTCGCGGGCGAACCCGGCGTGGCCCTCCACGGTGTGGAGCCCGGCGGTCCGCTCGTCGGCGAGGACCTTCTCCACCATCTCCGACGGCCGGTGCTCGCCGGGCCGGGCGAGCACGCGCAGGGAGCCGCCGTGGGTGGACAGCTCCTCGACGTCGACGACCCCGAGGTCGGCCGTCGCGAGGGCGGCCGCGGCCGTGCGCAGCGTGAAGTACGAGTAGTGCTCGTGGTAGATCGTGTCGTACTGACGGCCCTCGATGAGCCGCAGCAGGTGCGGGAACTCGAGCGAGACCGTCCCACCGTCGGCGACGAGCGCCCGCAGCCCGCGGACGAAGTCGAGCAGGTCGGGCACGTGCGCGAGCACGTTGTTGGCCACCACGAGATCGGCGGGCCCGTGGCGCTCGGCGATGTCGGTGCCGGTTCGTTCGCCGAGGAACACCGACTCGGTCGGCACGCCGCGCGCCCGCGCCGCGTCGGCGACGCCCCCGCACGGCTCGACGCCGAGCACCCTGATCCCGCGCGCGACGGCGTGTTGCAGGAGGTAGCCGTCGTTGCTCGCCGCCTCGACGACGAAGCTCGCCGCGCCGAGTCCCAGCCGCGCCGCCATGTCGTCGACGAAGCGACCGGCGTGCGCGACCCAGCTGTCGGAGTAGGACGAGAAGTAGGCGTAGTCGGCCGTGAAGATCTCCTCGGCCGCGACGAGGGCCGGCAGCTGCACGAGCAGGCACCGTTCGCAGATCCGCACGTGCAGCGCGTAGAAGCTCTCGGGTTCGTCGAGCTGGTCGGGACGCAGGTAGCTCTCGCAGGGAGGGGACATCCCGAGGTCGACGAACGTGCGCGTCAGCGGGGCGGCGCACAGGCGGCACGCGGCGTTCAACAGATGGCTCCTCGATGGGGACGGGACGGACCCGGCGTGGTCGACGACCGCAGCGGGACTCGGCCCGATGCCGCGCGTCGTTACGGCGGAACGGCCGTGCGTAACGGGGCCGCTCGGCGGGCCGAATAGAGCCTCGGGACGCGGACCGCTCGGTCCCGGCGTCGAGGGGGGTGCCTGCGGGTGAAGGTTGTGCTCTTCTGTGGCGGCTACGGGATGCGCATGCGGGACGGGAGTTCGGACAGGCCGAAGCCGATGGTGCCGGTGGGGCCGCGGCCGCTGCTGTGGCACGTGATGCGCTACTACGCCCATTTCGGGCACAAGGACTTCATCCTGTGCCTCGGTTATGGGGGGCACCACATCAAGCAGTACTTCCTGGACTACCAGGAGACCGGGTCCAACGACTTCGTGCTCCAGGGTGGGGAGGTGCGGCTGCTCGGCAGTGACATCGCGGACTGGACGATCACGTTCGTGGACACCGGTCTGGAGTCGCCGATCGGGGAGCGGCTGCGTCGGGTGCGGCGGTTGCTCGATGGTGAGGAGATGTTCCTGGCGAACTACGCCGATGTGCTCACCGACGCCCCGATCGACGTGATGGTCGACCAGTTCGCGGCCACGCCGGATGCGGTGGGGCAGCTGCTCGCGGTGCCGCCGCAGGCGGCGTTCCACGTGGTGGAGGTGAACGACGGCAACCGCATCGAGGCGATCACCGCGTTGAAGGACATGCGGTTGCAGGAGAACGGTGGGTACCTGGTGCTGCGCCAGGAGGTGTTCGACTACCTGCCGGAGAACAGCGACCTGGTGGCCGACGCGTGCGCGGTGCTCGCCAAGGAGGGCCGGCTCGCGGCATACCCGTACAGCGGCTTCTGGCAGCCCGCCGACACCCTGAAGGAGCGGATCGCGCTCGAAGCGATGTACCAGGCGGGGAACACGCCGTGGATGCCGTGGCGGACGGATCTGCCGTCCGCATCGCCGGCCCTGAGCGCGGCGGCGCACTGAGCGTGAGCGCAGGAACGACTCCCGGCGCGCCCGCGCTCGGAGGCAAGATCAAACGGGTCGCCGCGGCGTCGGCGGCGGCGATGTTCGTCGGCGAGGCGGTCTCGCTCGTGCAGACGATCGTGCTGGCGCGGCTGCTCACGCCGGCCGAGGTCGGCTTGTTCGCCGCGGGCACGGTCCTCACCATGTTCCTCTCGGACATGTCCGAGAGCGGCCTGCGAGCCGGACTCGTGCAGCGCGAGCGCGACGTGCCCGACGCGGCGGAGACCGTCTTCCGGGGCACGATCGTCACGGGCCTGGTGATGTCGCTCTGCGCGTTCGCCGCCGCGCCGCTCGTCGGCCTGGCCTTCGCCGACGCGGCGGCCGGCGCCGTCGCCGCCGTGTGTTCGGGAGCGCTCTTCCTGCATGCGCTCACGAACGTGCCGGAGGCGATGCTCCAGCGGCAGTTCAGCATCAAGCGCCAGCTCGTCGTCGGGCCGCTCGTCTCGATCAGCTTCGCCGTCACCGCGGTCACCCTCGCGCTCCTCGACTACGGCGTGTGGAGCCTGGTGGCCGGCAGCTACGTGTCCTACGTGGTGTGGCTCGTGGGCCTGTGGGCGATCACCGACTGGCGGCCGGGCCGCGGCCGCGCGACCTGGCGGATGTGGCGCGAGCTGGTCCGCTACGGCTTCCCGGTGACGGTCAACTTCGTCGGGGCCCGCACCCAGCAGGCCATCGAGGCCGTGGCCGTCGGGCGCGGGCTCTCCACCACCGACCTCGGCTTCTACCGCTACGCTACCCGGATCTCGCGGCTGCCGGTCAACGCGATCGTGGACATCGTCGCGAACGCCCTGTTCCCCGCCTTCGCCCGGATCGCTGAGGACGAGCAGCGCCTGCGGGCGAGCTACCTGCGGGCGCTCGGCGCGGTCACGGTCTTCGCGGTCGTCGTGTCCGGGTTGCTCATCGCGGCGGGCGAGGCCGCGGTCGTCGTGCTGCTGGGCGAGCCGTGGCGCGCCGCGGGGGCGGCGGTGGTCGCGATGGCCGGGCTCGGTCTGGGCAAGGCGTTCGTGTCCGTGAGCGAGGAGGCCATCAAGGGCTCGGGCCGGACCCGGTTGCTCAACCGGCTGACCGGCACCGAGTTCGTCGTCGGCGTGGCCAGCCTGGTTCTGATCATCCCGTTCGGCCTGCTCGGCGTCGGCCTGGCGATCTCGACCACCGCACTCACCGCGGGCCTGGTCGGGCTGTACCTCTCGCGGTCCGCGGCAGGCGTCACCGCGAGGGACATGGTCGGGGTGATCATGCCGCCGCTCGCGGCGGGCGTCTTCGCGGTCGCGGCCGTCTTCGCGCTCGAACACCACGTCCTGCACTCCGACACCCACGGGCTGCTGGTCGGCTTCCTGCTGCTCGTCGTCGACGTGCTCGCGTTCCTGGTCGTCTACGCCGCGGCGCTGGCGGTGGTGGCGCGGGGGACGCTCCGGACGGTCGTACTGCCCCTCCTGAAGCGCCGGAACTAACGCAGCAGCACCAGCCCGTCGCGGGGCGGCACAGTGACCGACGTGACGGGGGAGCCGTCGTTCGTCGCCGGGTCCTGACGGCCGGTGAGGTGGCGGAACGTGCCGCCGAGATCGACGGTCTGCGCGGTGGGGCCCGCATTGTTCAGCACGATCCCGTGCTCGAAGTCGCGGCGCACGACGCCCGGGGCCACGGCGCCGATGCCGTCCGCGAACGGCTCGTCGAGCCGCTCGGGCGCGGGGTCGGCCACGACCGGCGCGCCCAGGTAACCGGGTCCGAGCCCGCCGCCGTCCAGCTCGTCGTAGTGGGCGAGCTCGCCGTAGTGTCGGCCCATCGGCGCCCAGAACCCGTCCTGCAGCAGGGTGGCGGTGAGGAAGAACCGCGCGTTGCGGTACTCCTCCGGCGAGCCGGCGGGCGCGCGCCGCACGTTGATGTTCAACGCGACGCCGGGCCGCCGGTGACCCTCGCCCGCGGCCGCGCGGACGTAACCGCCGATGTCGGCGGCGGGGTCCCGCCCGGCCCCGGGATCGGCGAAGCTCTCGAAGACGCGGCCGTCGAGCAGGCCGTCGCGGAGCGTGCGGTCGCCGTTGCGACGAGGATCGCGTCGGGCATCGCCTGCCGCATGATCCGTTCCGCGCTCGTCACGCCGCGTTCCCACGGGCTGTCGGGGCCATAGATGCGGACCTCCGGGTCGTCGTCGCCGTCTGCGTCGACGTCCCAGCGGGTGTGGCTCGCGCCGTAGATCCGGTCCCCCCACACGTCGAGGAAGACCCCGTCCCACAGCCCGGTCGACCACACCTGGTCCACCACCCACCTGGCGGCGTACTCGGCGTAGGTCCGCCCGTCGATCCGGGGCGCGGTGTCCGCGAGGTTGGCCATGACGGTGTCCGGCCACTCGCTCACCCGGGCCCCGCGCGCCGTCCTCGCCAGCCATTCCTCGGGGAAGGTGCTGGTCGTCGAGTCGCGGAACTGCCACAGGGCGTAGCGGTCGGCGTAGTAGCCCGCCGAGCCGAGCTCGGGCCGGTAGTCGACGAGGTTCACGTAGGCCAGCAGCACGATGTCCGGGTTGAGCGCGCGCAGCCGCTCGAAATCGGATCGCTCGAGCCGGTGGCCCCACTCGCTGTCGATCACCACGAGGTCGTAGCGCGCCAGCTCCTCGACGGCCGGGATCTCGTTCTGTTCCAACCAGTAGGTGGCCGTGCGCGGGAAGGCGAGCGGGGTGACGGAGGCGGTGGCCGTGGTGCCCGCGCACGAGACGAGGAGCGCGGCGAGGACGGCCAGGAACGCGATCGGCGCCGTCGCGCCACCCACCTTCACCTGATCAGTGTGCCCGCACCGTCCGGCATCCCTCCGGGGAGGACGACTGCGGTGCGCAGCTTCCCGGCTGCGGAGCGCGGGATCCGGTCCATCAGGCGGATCGTGACGTCCTGGCCCGGGCCGACCAGCCGCTCGATGTTGCGGAGGACATGGGCGCGGTTCGCGTCGGCGTCGAACCCGCGGCCCGGCACGACGCGGACCTCGAACCGGCCCGGCGCGAGCTGGGCGATCTGCGCCTCGTCGATGCCCACGAGGTCGTCGATGACCGTGGACGGCAACGGGATCACCCGCCCGTCGGCCGCGACGAAGGCGTCCTCGCTGCGGCCCGCGATCGCCCCGAGGCGGGGGAACGACCGTCCGCACGGACACGGGCCGCCGGGGCGGGATCGACCAGGTCGCCGGTGCGGTAGCGCAGCAGCGGGAACCCCCAGTTGTGCAGCGGCGTGCCGACGATCTCCGCCCGGCCGCCCTCGGCCGGCAGCAGCTCCACGATCCCGTAGTCGGGGAACACGTGGTAGCCGAGCGCCTCGCAGGTACCTGCCAGCGCCACCCGCTCGGTCTGCCCGTAGTGGTCGACGACCGGAGCCTCGAACACCGAGCGCATGAGCTCCATCTGCCGCGCGCTGATCGTCTCCGACGACGTGATCACCGCTTGCACCGGCAGCCGTTCGCCCGCGTCCCGGATCCGTGCGGCGAGCAGCGTGAGGCTCGACGTCCACCCCTCGAGGGCGTGCGGCCGGAACGCGCGGATCGTGCGGAGGATCTCCGGCAGCGCCTCCGGTGTGAGGTGGAAGCTGGAGACGAGCAGTTGGTGGTCGCCGGGGATCTCGTGGGTCAGCACGCCCCGGTCCGCGGCGATCGAGCTGCCGCGCAGCACGACGCGGCGCGCGTTCCGGGGCAGCCCGAACCACCCCCACTGCCGCTGCAGGGCCGCCTGCTCGAAGGCGGACGAGCCCGGCGTCCGGTACACGGTGACGGGCCGCCCGGACGTCCCGCTGGAACGCGAGGGCCACATGAGCCGCAGCGGCTGCACCGCGAAGTCGGCGGGCGCGTCCATGACGGCCCGCCGGTCGAGCAGGGGAAGGCGTGGCAGGTCCTCGAGCGTCCGGATCGACGCCGGGTCCACCCCGGCCCCCACGAACCACCGCCGGTAGAACGGCGAACGGGCAGCGACGAGGCGTACGAGCAGGCGCAGCCTGCGCTCCTGGTAGCGGCGGATCCGGTCGGCGGGGGCGTGGTCCGTCGCCGCCAGCGACCGGCGCATCGCGGGGCCGGCGGGGTGTGCGCGCCGGATCCGGTACTGGAGGCTCTGGAGCCCACCTGGTGGTGACATGCCACGTTCTCCTCGGCGCCGTCGGGGCGCCCGATCGACTGCTAGCCCGACGGCTGATCGCTCGCCTCGCGAAGGCCAACCGTTACGTCACATCGCCGTCTTCACAGGTCACTGGGCATGCCGCGCATCGTGACGGCTGTCGGTCCGCAGTTCCCCTCACGTGGTGTCCACCGGCCGTGGCTATTCTCGGACTCGTGCTGACGCCATGCCGCTTCCCAGGATGACGTGACCGCGCGCAGCCGGCGTCGTAGTGGTTTGGGTGGTGGCCATCGCCGTCGTGCACCTCTGGGTGGCCGACACTAGAGGTCGGGCCGATCCTTGTGAGCGTGTCCGATCCATTGGGTACAGGCCGGGACGTCGTCGGACGGTCATGACGTACGTGGCCGCTGCAGCGCTCAGCTAGCGGCTGTCAACTGTGAGGCCTCAGGAGATGCTTGACCGAACGTCCTCAACTGATCATTGACCCGCCGCAAGCGTCATGATCGCCTTCACTTGTGGATCAAGAGGCTCTGGCCGAGTACCGCTACCGGGCGGTGAGCGAGGTGCTCGGTGGATCACCGATCGGCGAGGTGGCGGCCAGGTTCGGGACGTCGCGGCAGTCGGTGGACAACTGGAGGCGGCGTTTCCGGGCGGAGGGCATGCCCGGTCTTGTCGACCGTTCTCATCGCCCGCACCACAGCCCGACTCGCATCGCCGCCGAGGTCGAAGCGCTGGTCTGCGAGCTGCGCCGCCGTCACCCAAGGTGGGGC
>MKJV01000140.1 GCA_001942185.1 Pseudonocardia sp. CNS-004 | reverse complement strand
GGGGGCTCCTCCACCTCGACGACCGACGGTGGGCAATGCACGCTCGCGACGAGCCCGTACCCGGTGGGTGGTGGCCCGCCCGCGGGGTGGCGCAGGGTGATCCCGTAGCGGGAGGAGCGGGCGAGCTGCTCGGCGGCGGCGACGGCGCGGTGGCCGCCGAGTCCGTCGGGATCGTGGCGCGCCGCACCGTCGACGTACGCGTCGACGGTGACCCCCCGGTGCCCGCTGCCCTGGCCCGAGTGCGGGTCGATGCTGCTCACGAGCTCGACCCGGGCGCCGGGGTACACCGCGGTGACGTGGTCGACGAGCTCGGCGAGCACGTGCACGAACTCCACCGCGGCCGCGGGCGCGACGAGCGCCTCCGGGACGGTGAGCACGTCGATCCGGCGGGGCTCCTCGGCCACGGCCGCGCCGTCGGCGAGGAGCTCCTCGAGCGGGCGCGGGGCATCGGACCGCACGCCGGGATCGTGGCCGGCCAGCAGCAGCAGGCTCTCGGCGTCGCGCCGCATCCGCTGGGCGGTGTCCTGCAGCTCCGGCAGGCCGGGCGGCTCGGGATAGAGCTGCTCGGCCTGCAACCGCTCCAGTAGCCAGATGTGCCGATCGAGCCGGGCCTGCAGGCGCCGCGCGACACCGGCAGCCGCGTCGTCCCCGCCCCGATCGACCGCACTATGATCGACTGCGTCCCGATCGACGGCACCGTGGTCGTCGGTGTGGCCGGCCGCGCCGAGATCCCACCGGTCGGTGCCCGTGGCGGATCCGAGGTGCGCGAGGTAGCCCGAGTCTCCCCCGTAACCCCTGTCCACCAGCCGGTCCTCTCCAAAGGGTCGTCGTGCCGGCCCAACGTCCGAACGGCGTGACAGGTGTCACGCCGGGCAACGTCGCCGGTTGCTTGGCGACCGCACGCTACCCCGCAGCGGGCTCTCACTGACCGTCATCGCGGAGAGTGCGCTCAGGGCGCGGATCTATGCGACGGGCGGCCTGGACGGCCCGTGACCTGCGTCGGACGGCACGCACCGTAGCCCATTCGGGTGCGTTTCGCCTACGGGTGGGTGGCGAGCGGCCAGCTTCTCGCGGTCGAGTGGTACAAGCGCACCCCACCGATGAATTCGGCAGCCTCAGAAGGTCTCAACTGCGCCGGACGTGACGAACACGCGGCGTGACGACTTCTGTGCGAGGAGGAATGGCCATGACCGGAGTGCGGGTGTTGGTGGGCACGCGCAAGGGCGGGTTCGTGCTCACCGCGGACGGCACGCGCGAGAAGTGGGACGTGAGCGGGCCGCACTTCGCGGGGTGGGAGATCTATCACGTGGCGGGCTCGCCCGCCGACCCCGATCGGCTCTACGCCTCCCAGTCGAGCGGCTGGTTCGGGCAGATCGTGCAGCGTTCCGACGACGGCGGCCTCACCTGGGCGCCCGTCGGCAACGAGTTCACCTACGCCGGGGTGCCCGGCACCCACCAGTGGTACGACGGCACACCGCACCCGTGGGAGTTCGCGAGGGTGTGGCACTTCGAGCCGTCGGCCACCGATCCGGACACGGTGCTCGCGGGCGTCGAGGACGCCGCGCTCTTCCGCAGCACCGACGGCGGGGCCACCTGGCAGGAGCTCGCCGGCCTGCGTGAGCACGGCTCCGGCCCCCGCTGGCAGCCGGGGGCGGGTGGCATGTGCCTGCACACGATCGTCGTCGACCCGCGGGACCCGGCACGGATGCACGTCGCGATCTCGGCGGCAGGCGTCTTCCGCACCGAGGACGGCGGCGCGTCCTGGGAGCCCGCCAACCGCGGCCTGCGCTCGGACGGTATCCCCGACGAGGATGCCGAGGTCGGCCACTGCGTGCACAACCTCGCGATGCACCCGCAGCGCCCGACACCCTCTACATGCAGAAGCACTGGGACGTGATGCGCAGCGACGACGGCGGCGCGCACTGGTACGACATCGGCGAGGGCCTGCCCAGCGACTTCGGGTTCCCGATCGACGTGCACGCGCACGACCCGGACACCGTCTACGTCGTGCCGATCACCAGCGACTCCCTCCACGTCCCGCCCGACGGCCGGCTGCGGGTGTACCGCAGCCGCACCGGCGGCAACGAGTGGGAGCCGCTCACCGAAGGCCTGCCGCAGGAGCACTGCTACGTCAACGTGCTGCGCGACGCGATGGCGGTCGATTCCCTGGACACGTGCGGCGTCTACTTCGGCACGACCGGTGGGCAGGTGTACGCCTCGGCCGACGCCGGCGACACGTGGGCCCCGATCGTCCGGGACCTGCCCGCGGTGCTGTCGGTCCAGGTCCAGACGCTGCCATGACCGGCACCGCCACGACCGTGCGTGTGAAGCTGCCCGCACACCTGCGGAAGCTGGCCCGGGTCGACGGCGAGGTGCGGCTCGACGTGCCGGCGCCGGTCACCCAGCGGTCCGTGCTCGACGCCCTGGAGGCCCGCCACCCGGTGCTGCGCGGCACCATCCGCGATCATGGCACCCTGCGGCGCCGCGCGTTCGTCCGCTTCTTCGCCTGCGAGCAGGACCTCTCCCACGACGAGCCCGACGCGCCCCTCCCGGCAGAGGTGGTCGCGGGAGAGGAACCCTTCCTGGTGGTGGGCGCGATGGCGGGCGGCTGAGGCCCCGCGGAACGGGCTACTCGAAGCGGGCCGGGTCGCCCGCGCCGCGGCGGATGATCTCCGGTTCGTCACCCGAGAAGTCGACCACCGTGGTGGGCTCGGTGCCGCACTCGCCCGAGTCCAGCACCGCGTCGAGCACGCCGTCGAGGCGTTCCTTGATCTCCCAGCCCTGGGTGAGCGGGTCGGGCTCATCGGGCAGCAGCAGGGTGGAGGACAACAGGGGCTCGCCCAGCTCGGCCAGCAGGGCCTGGGCCACGGCGTGCTCGGGGATGCGGACGCCCACCGTCTTCTTCTTCGGGTGCATCATCCGCCGCGGCACCTCCTTGGACGCCGGCAGGATGAACGTGTAGCTCCCCGGTGTCGCCGCCTTGACGGCCCTGAACACCCTGTTGTCGATGTGCACGAACTGCCCGAGCTGGGCGAAGTCGCTGCACACGAGCGTGAAGTGGTGCTTGTCGTCGAGCTTGCGGATCTTGCGGATGCGGTCGAGCCCCGCCGCGTCTCCGAGCTGGCAGCCCAGCGCGAAGCACGAGTCGGTGGGGTAGGCGATCAGGCCGCCGTTCCGCACGATGTCGGCCACCTGGCCGATCGCGCGCCGTTGGGGGTCGACCGGGTGGACGTCGAAGTACCGCGCCATGCCGCGGAGCGTAAGGCCGCGACGTCCGATCCGGCAGGGCGAAACGCCCGACTCACCGCGCCGGTGGGCTACTGATCTTCTCCTGGGCCACCGTCCACGCGCGCGCCTGCTCGCTCATGGTGACGCCGAGGCCGGGGCGGTCCGAGAGGTGCATGCGGCCGTCGCGGATCTCGAGGCGTTCGGGGAAGAGCGGGTGGAGCCAGTCGAAGTGCTCCACCCACGGCTCGATCGGGTAGGCGGCCGCGAGGTGGACGTGGATCTCCATCGCGAAGTGCGGCGCGATCTGCAGGTTCCGGTGCTCGGCCAGGGCGGCGAGCTTGAGGAACTGGGTGATCCCGCCGATGCGCGGGGCGTCGGGCTGCAGGATGTCGACGGCGCCGTGGCGGATCAGCTCGGCGTGCTCCGCGACGCTCGTGAGCATCTCGCCGGACGCGATCGCGGTGTCCAGGGCGCAGGCGAGCGCGGCGTGGCCTCGGCGTCGTAGGCGTCGAGGGGCTCCTCGATCCAGACGAGGTCGAACTCCTCCAGCGCCCGTCCGACGCGCATCGCGGTGGGCCGGTCCCACTGCTGGTTGGCGTCGACCATGAGCGGCGCGTCGCCGATGTGCTCGCGGACGGCGCGGACGCGGCGCAGGTCCTCGGCGCGGCCGGGCTGACCGACCTTGATCTTGATCCCGCCGACACCGGACGCCAGGGTCGCGGTGGCGTTGTCGAGGACCTGCTCGATCGGCTCGTGCAGGAAGCCGCCGGAGGTGTTGTAGCAGCGCACGGAGTCGCGGTGAGCGCCCAGCAGCTTGGCCAGCGGCAGGCCGGCGCGCTTGGCCTTGAGGTCCCACAGCGCCACGTCGATCGCGGCGAGCGCCTGGGTGGCCGCGCCGCTGCGCCCGACGGAGCGCCCGCCCACACGAGCTTGGTCCACAGCCGGCCGATGTCGCTGGGGTCCTCCCCGATCAGGTCCGGCGCGACCTCGCGGGCGTGGGCGAACTGCGCCGGACCCCCGGCCCGCTTCGAGTAGCTGAACCCGACGCCGTCGAGACCGGCCTCGGTGGTGATCTCGGCGAAGAGGAAGGCGACCTCGGTCATCGGCCGCTGCCGGCCGGTGAGCACCTTCGCGTCGCTGATGCCGGTCGGCAGCGGCAGCGTCACCGACGACAGCGTGACGGAGTCGATCCGGTCGAGAACGGGGGTCATGCTGCTCCTCTTGCAGGTCAGCGAACGAGGCAGCGTCATCGGACGAGACAGCGTCATCGGACGAGACAGGGCGCTTGGGGTCGAACTCCCAGCCCGGCACGAGGTACTGCATCGCCACCCCGTCGTCGCGCGCGCCCAGCCCGTGTTCGAGGTGGAGCTCGTGGGCGGCAACGAGGGCCTCGCGGTCGAGCTCGACGCCGAGACCGGGCATGTCCGGCACCGCGATCGCACCGTCGCGGATCTCCAGCGGCGAGCGGGTGAGCGCCTGCCCGTCCTGCCAGATCCAGTGCGTGTCGAGCGCGGTGATCGGGCCGGGCGCGGCCGCGCCGACGTGGGTGAACATCGCGAGCGACACGTCGAAGTGGTTGTTGGAGTGCGAGCCCCAGGTCAGGCCGAAGCCGGAGCACAGCTGCGCGACGCGCACGGAGCCGCGCATGGTCCAGAAGTGGGGGTCGGCGAGCGGGATGTCGACGGCGTCGGCGCGGACGGCGTGGGCGAGCTGCCGCCAGTCGGTCGCGATCATGTTGGTGGCGGTGGGCAGGCCGGTGGCGCGGCGGAACTCGGCCATGGTCTCCCGGCCGGAGAACACGCCCTCGGCGCCGACCGGGTCCTCGGCGTAGGCGAGCACCCCGTCGAGGTCCCGGCAGAGCTCGATCGCCTCGGCGAGGGACCAGGCGCCGTTGGGGTCGAGGGTGATGCGCGCGTCCGGGAAGCGGGCCGCCAGCGCTCGCACCGCGGCGATCTCCTCCTCCCCCGCCAGCACGCCGCCCTTCAGCTTGAAGTCGGCGAACCCGTACCGGCGTGCGCGGCCTCGGCGAGCGCCACCACGTCCTCCGGCGTGAGCGCCGGCTCGCGGCGCAGTCGCCCCCAGTCGTCGGCCGGGTGCTCCTCCGCCACGTACGGCAGGTCGGTGGCCCGCCGGTCGCCGACGTAGAACAGGTAGCCGAGGACGGGCACCTCGTCGCGCTGCTGCCCCTCGCCGAGCAGCTCGGCCACCGGAACGCCCAGGTGCTGCCCCAGCAGGTCGAGCAGGGCCGACTCGAGCGCCGTCACGGCGTGGATCGTGGTGCGCTGGTCGAAGGTCTGCAGGCCGCGCCCGCCCGCGTCGCGGTCGGCGAAGGACTCGGCCACCTGCCGCAGCAGCGACCCGGCCCTGGCCACCGGCCTGCCGACGAGCAGCTCGGCGGCGTCGCCGATCGTCCGCCGGATCGCCTCGCCACCGGGCACCTCGCCGACGCCGGTGCGTCCGGCGCTATCGGTGACGATCGCGATCGTGCGGGTGAAGAACGGGCCGTGCGCGCCGCTCAGGTTGAGCAGCATGCTGTCGTGGCCCGCGACGGGCACGACCTCCACCCGCGCGACGGTCGGTGAGCCCATCTCAGGAGACCTTCTGCACCAGCGTCGCCAACTCGGCGCGCTCGTCGTCGGTGAGGTCGGTGAGCGGCGGGCGCACCCGGCCGCCGTCCCGCCCGACCGCGGTGAGACCGGCTTGATGATCGACACCGCGTAGCCCTTCCCGCGGTCGCGGATGTCGAGGTAGGGGATCACGAACTCCGACAGCAGCCGGTAGACCGTCTCGCGGTCCTGGCGGCGCACCGCAGCGTAGAAGCGCAGCGCGAACTCGGGCAGGAAGTTGTAGAGCGCCGAGGAGTAGGTGCTCACGCCCAGCTGCAGCAGCGGCAGCGCGAACGTCTCGGCGGTGGGCAGGCCGCCGATGTAGGCCAACCGTTCGCCGAGGCGGGCGTAGATGCGGGTGAGCCGCTCGATGTCGCCGACGCGTCCTTGAACCCGACCAGGTTCGGGTTGCGGTCGGCGAGCTCGGCCACGGTGGCGTCCTGCAGCACGGCGTTGGCGCGGCTGTAGACGATGACGCCGAGGTCGGTGGCCCGGCACACCGCGCTGACGTGCTCGGCGAGGCCGCGCTGGCCCGCCTCGGTGAGGTAGGGCGGGAACAGCAGCACCCCGGACGCGCCTGCGTCCTGCGCGGCCTTCGCCTGCGCCACGGCGAGCGCGGTGCCACCGGTCGCCGGCGCGATGACGGGCACCCGTCCGCCCACCTCGTCGACGGCCGTGCGCACGACGTGGTCGACCTCGGGCGGGGTGAGCGAGAAGCCCTCCCCCGTGCCACCTGCGGCGAACAGGCCCGCGACGTCGAAGCCGGCCTGCCAGGCCAGGTGCTCCCGGTAGCGGGGCTCGTCGAACTGGAGGTCGGCGTCGAAGTGGGTCACCGGGAACGACAACAGGCCGGACCGGAGCCGGTCGGCGAGCACATCCGGGGGAAGCAGCGTCACGCGGTCACCGTAAGAAGACCGACGATGCATGTCCAAGAGCGGTTCCGCATGGCGCGATACCTGTTCGGCATCAGGATGTGACCGCGTAGCCGTCCAGGACATCCAGGACCCGCCGCAACGCCGGGTTGCCCGGCTCTCGCACCCACAGCAGGTGCAGCTCCGCGGGCTCGGGCACGGGCGTCTCCAACCGGACGAACCCGACGCCCGCGATCGGCAGCCGCGTCGCCGATGCCGGCACGAACGCGACGCCGCGGCCCGCCTCCACCAGCCACAGCATCGTGAGGATCTGGCTCACGCTGTGGACGATGTCCTCCGCCGGGATCGGCACGACCCCGGCGATCAGGTCGTAGAAGTAGCGCGCCTTCGTGGGCGAGTGCATCACGACCGGCTCGCCGACGAGGTCGTCGGCCGTGACGTCGCGGTCCAGTTCGAGCAGCCGGTGCCCGGTGGGCGCCGCCACGAGCAGCGGCTCGCGGTGCAGCAGCCGCGACTCGAAGGTGTCGCGGTCGAACGGCGGACGCGCGAGTCCGAGGTCGATCTCCCGGTTGGCCAGCGCCGCCACCTGCTCGCGGGTGACCATCTCGGCGAGGTCGACGTCGACGTCGGGCAGCTGCCTGCCGAGCTCGTTGAGCAGCTGGCCGAGGATCCCGTACGTCGACGCGGCGGTGAACCCGATGCGCACCACCCCGCTCGTGCCCGACGAGACGCGGCGTGCGAGGTCGGGGGCGGCGTCGGCGAGCGCCAGCAGGCGCCGTGCCTCGGTGAGGAACACCCGGCCCGCCGCCGTGAGGTTCACCCGCCGGTTGTCCCGCACGAGCAGCTGCGCGCCGACGGCCCGCTCCAGCTTCTGGATCTGCCGGGAGAGCGGCGGCTGCGTCATCTTCAGCCGGGCGGCGGCGCGGCCGAAGTGCAGCTCGTCGGCGACGGCCACGAAACCGCGCAGCTGCTCGAGGGTGTACGCCATGCGCCCCATCATGCCCTGGCGGTATCAATCCATGCCGCATTGGATTTGGACAGGCATGACCGGCGTTCCTAGGCTGCCCCGGCAGGAGCGCCGCGGTTTCTCGAAGGGGAGATGCACATGACCTGGACCTTCGCCGGTCACCGCCGGCTCGCGATCGGGCTCGGGGTCGGGGTCGCGATGGCGCTCACGGCCTGTGGCGGCAACCTCGGATCGGAAGGTCCGGGCGGCTCGGACGCCGCCGAGTTCCCGGGCGGCGATCCCGTCACGATCCTCGTCGGCGCCGACCCCGGCGGCAGCACCGACCTGATCGCCCGGGCGCTCGCCGAGGGGGCGTCCGCCGACCTCGGAGTCCCGGTCGTGGTGGAGAACCGGCCCGGCGCCAATGGGGCCCTCGCCGCGCAGGAGCTGACCGGCGCCGCACCCGACGGGCACGAGCTGATGATCTTCAACGGCAGCCTGGCGTACATCACCCCACTGGCGGTCTCGCCCGCCGAGGCCGTCGACATGGCCGACTTCGAGATCATCACCGGGGTGTCCCAGGACGACTACGTCCTCGTGTCCGCGGCCTCCTCCGGCCTGCGCACCGTCCAGGACCTGGTGGACGCCGGCCGCCAGATCACCTACGGCACCACGGGCGTCGGCACCGGGAGCGAGCTGTCCCAGGCCCTGCTCTTCCACCAGGCCGGCATCCCGGCGGCCGCCGTGCCCTTCGACGGCGGCTCCCCCACGCTCACCGCCGTGCTCGGCGGCCAGGTCGACGTCGGCTCGATCCAGCTCGGTGAGGCCGTCGAGCAGATCGAGGCGGGCGCGCTCACGCCCATCGTGACGTTCGCCCGCGAGCGGCCCTCCTACCTGTCCGACACACCCACCGCCGTGGAAGCGGGCTACGACGTGCCGGTGCAGCAGTCGCGCTCGGTCGCCGCACCGAAGGGCACCCCGCCCGCCGTGCTGGACCGGCTGCGTACCGCATTCCGGCACGCGTTCGGCACCGACGCTACCAGCAGTTCAACGCCGACAACCAGCTCACGCCCAACGAGGTGAGCGGCGAGGAGCTGCGCAGGCAGTGGACCGGCAGCCTCGAGGACTACCGCCGGGTCACCGAGCAGTACGGCATCACGCTGGGTGGTGGGCGATGAGCCGTGAGCCGGGAACGCGGTCGGCGGTGCGGTTCTCCGACGCCCTGCACGAGGTGGAGGAGACCGAGCACGAGTACCGGCCGCCGGTCGCGGGGCGGGTGACCGACGTCGTCGTCGGGCTCGTGGTCGTGGGTCTGGGCATCGCCGCCCTGCTGGGCTCGCTCGCGCTCGGGGCGGGCAGCCTCGCCGGCCCCGGCACCGGCACCTGGCCGCTGCTCGTCAGCACCGTCCTCGTCGTGCTGGGGCTCGGGTTGCTCGCGCTCACCGGGCGCACCCGCGACGCCGAGCGGTTCACCCGTGCCTCGTGGCTGGTGCTCGCGGCGCTCGCCACGATGATCGTGTTCGTCGTGCTCATCGAGGTGATCGGCTTCGAGATCCCGGCGGCACTGCTGATGTTCGGGTGGCTGAAGGTGCTGGGCCGCGAGCCCTGGCGGAGGTCGATCATCACGAGCCTCGCCACCGTCGTCGCGTTCTACGTCGTGTTCGTCGGGCTGCTCGCGGTCCCGATCCCGCACATGTTCTGAGGGGCCTCATGGACCTGACACCGGTCATCGAGGGCTTCGGCGTCGTGCTGGAGCCGACCAACCTGCTGTTCTGCCTGATCGGCGTGCTCGTCGGCATGCTGGTCGGGGTGCTGCCCGGGCTCGGCCCCTCGGCCACGATCGCGATCCTGCTGCCGATCACGTTCGGCCTGGAACCGGTGACGGCCATCATCATGCTCGCCGGGATCTTCTACGGCGCCCAGTACGGCGGCACGATCACCTCGGTGCTGCTGCGGCTGCCGGGCGAGGCGTCGTCGGTGGTCACCGTGTTCGACGGGTACGCGCTGGCCCGCCAGGGCCGGGCCGGCACGGCGCTGGGGATCGCGGCGATCGGTTCGTTCGTCGGCGGCACCGTGTCGATCGTGGCGTTGTCGCTGCTCGCCCCGGTGGTCGCGGGCTTCGCGCTCGACTTCGGCCCGCCGGAGTACACCGCGCTCGCGCTGCTGGGCATCCTGCTGGTGGCCACGGTCTCGAGCGGCCACCGGCTCAAGGCGCTCGTCGCCGCCTGCGTCGGGCTGCTGCTCGCCACGGTCGGGCGCGACAGCTTCACCGGCGCCGCCCGCTTCACCTTCGAGAACCTGTCGCTCGCCGACGGCATCGACTTCGTGCCGATCGCGATGGGCCTGTTCGGGCTCGGGGAGATCCTCTACAACCTGGAGGAACGCCACCGCGCGGTACAGGCCCCGGCACGGGTCACCGACGTCTGGCCGTCGCGCGCCGACCTGCGGGCCTCGTCCGGCGCGATCGGGCGCGGCTCGGTGATCGGGTTCGTGCTCGGGATCCTGCCCGGTGGCGGCGCGACGATCGCCTCGCTCGCCGGCTACGCGATCGAGAAGCGCCGCTCGAAGCACCCGGAGCGGTTCGGGCAGGGGGCCGTCGAGGGCGTCGCGGCGCCGGAGACGCCAACAACGCGGCCGCCACCTCCTCGTTCATCCCCCTGCTGACGCTGGGCATCCCGGCGAACGCGACCATGGCCGTGATCTTCGGGGCGCTGCTCATCCAGGGCGTGAGCCCGGGACCGCAGCTGGTGAGCGAGCAGCCGGAGCTGTTCTGGGGCGTCATCAACTCGATGTACGTCGGCAACATCCTGCTGCTGATCATGAGCATCCCGCTGGTCGGCGTGTTCGTCCGGATCCTGCGCGTGCCCGCGACGATCCTCGCGCCGATCACCGTGCTGATCACGCTCATCGGCGTCTACACGGTCGGCAACGACGTGTTCGACATCGTGCTCGTCATCGCCTTCGGGGCGCTGGGCTACCTGATGAAGAAGCTCGGGTTCGAGCCCGGCCCGCTCGTGCTCGCGTTCGTGCTCGGCTCGCTCCTCGAGGACTCCCTGCGCCGCTCGCTGATCATCTTCGAGGGCGACCTCGCCGGGTTCGTCACCCGCCCGATCTCCGGCACCCTGCTCGCCGCGTTCGTGGTGGTGGCCCTCCTCCCCCTGGTACGGCTCGTGCTCGCCGGCCGCACGACAGCCGCCCCGAAGGAGCCCGCGCAGCACCCTTGATCGGCGATTCGGCGCGTTCCCGTGTCGATGTCGCCCACTTTCGCGCCGAACGCCTGATCATGCCTGCGCCGCCACGGGCACCGCCGTTCAGTCCGTGACCTGCGAGGCGACGCGCCGGATGGCCTCGACCGCGAGATCGGGCTCGTCGACGTAGATGTGGTGGCCGCTGTTCGTGGCGGTGCTCAGCGTGCCCCGGCTGGACAGCGCGAGCCATTTGCGCTGGCCCTCGGCCCACAACCGCTCCAGGCCGGGCCCGTACTCGGGGACGGCCGCCAGGTACTGCTGCCCGTGCTGGATCACCTCGACCGGGATGTCCCCCGCGGGACGGACCTCCCCGTCGGCGACCAGGAGCCGTTCCGGGTTCTCGCCCTGGTTCACCGCGAGGATCTGCGCACGCACCTCGGCGGCCGGACCGGCCGCGGCCTCGGGGATCAGGTTCGAGGTATCGGCGACCGTCGTGGGCGGCGTGGCGTCCATCAGGACCAGCCCTTCACCCGATCCTGGTGATCGGGGGCGTACCGGGCAGCGATCGCCCCGCCCAACGAGTGCCCGGCCAGCACGACCGGCCCGTCCCCGGCAGCCCGGGCGAGCACCGCGGTCAGGACCTCGCCCGTGTCGTCGAAGGTCTGCGGGCCGTCGGGCTGGTCACTCGCGCCTTCGCCGAGCCGGTCGTAGGAACACACCCGGCCCTCCTCGCTCAGGGCCTCTTGGATGCCGGCGAGCTTCTCCGCCGGATCACCCAGCCCGGCCATCAGCACGACGGTCGGCCCGAGGATCGCCGGACCACCCGAACAGGTCACGTGCACCGACCTGCCGTCGACGTCGACCGTCATGGGGCCGTCCAGCAAGCCCTCCACCTCCAGTGACCGGTCCACCTCCGATGGCGCATCGCAACCGGCCGACACGATCCCGGCCACGGCACAACAGGTCAGCACAGCGATTGCTCTGGCGTTGTGGAACACGACGTTCCTCACGAGGAGTGGGCGAGCCTGCGGGGGACCCAGGATGCCGATCCGGCCGCCCTCGGAAACTGCGTGTGGATCTCGGCGCGGCGAAGGGTCGGCAATGCGCGGCGGGCGGGAGGGCGACTTCTCGATCAAGCCCCACAGGCCCTCCACACCGCGGTGCGCCGACCGCGGCGGTCGCCTACCGGTACGCGCTGATGACCTGCTTGGCGTAAGTCTCGAGAGCCTTGAGCTTGTCGTCGAGGGGGACCCGGTCGGGGCCCGTCGTCGTGTACGGGTCGACGAAGGCGACGACGCAGTGCGTGACGCCCCGGTCCTCGAGGCGTCGGACACCGTCGAGGGTCATGGCGTCGGGGACGGCGACCCAGATCGAGAAGTCGTCGCGGGTGTCGCCCTCCTCGGAGCGGATGCGCGCCAGCCGCGGGAGGAGCTCGTCGAGCTGCTCGACGGTGCCGCTGCCATGCATCCAGCCGTCACCCCGGCGAGCAGCCCGGCGCATTGATGCGTCGGCGTGCCCGCCGACGATCAGCGGCAGCGGCGCGGTGGGCCGCGGGGTCTGCTTGACCGCGGCCAGGTCGTAGAACTTGCCGGAGTAGGAGAAGAACTCCTCACCGTCGGGATCGGTGAGGCCACGCACGATGTCCATGCACTCGTCCATCCGCTTGCCGCGGGCCGCCCAGGGAACGTCGAGGGCGTCGAAGTCCTCCGGCCACGGGGACAGCCCGACGCCGAGGTCCAGCCGGTTCCCCGAGACCGCGGCGAGCGAGCCCGCCTGCTTGGCGACCAACACCGGAGGTCGGACCGGCAGCTTGAGCACGTAGGGCGCGACGCGCAGGGTGCGGGTGACCGCGAGCAGCTGCGCGGCCTGCACCATGGTCTCGACGCAGTCCTTGTCGTCGATGAAGCTGCGGTCGCCCGTGCTCGTGTAGGGGTAGTCGGTGTCCGACTCGCGAGGGTAGATCACGGTGTCGGTGACGGAGACCGCGTCGTACCCGGCGGCCTCGGCCGCGAGGGCGAGCGGGATCTGGTGGCGCGCGTCGATGAGCGACGGGCTGTGGACGAACTTCATGGGGCCTCTCTCTAGCGGGGGCGTCACGGCAATGCCGGCGTCAGCGGTTCCCGCGGTGGCCGGCCACCGACCTTCGAGCGGGTCGACCACCGCGGCCGCAACGTCGTCGAGCGCGGGTTCTGCGATGTGGAGCAGTGGAGCGGGTCGGCCACCGGCCACGACGAGCTCGCCGGTGGCGGTCGGCGATCAGGGCCGGGGTGATGAGCCGGCCGGTGGCTCGTGATCGCCGGAAATGGTGCCGCGACGACTGGTCTGTCGCCGTGCCGCAACTGTCGGCGATCGACGTGCACTTCGTCGGCGGAAGTGGTGCCAGGGCGTCGCATCCGGAGCTCTCGAACCACGACCACTGATCAATTCGGACTTGCTGGTCTAGATCTGGGCCATACCGCCGTCCACGCAGAGTTCCGCACCGGTCATGAAGCTGCTGTCGTCGGAGGCCAGGAACAACGCCGCGCTCGCGAGCTCCTCGGGGCGCCATGCGGCCCATGGGGACGAGCGTGGCCATGTGGGCGCGCAGCGCTGTCGGGTCCTGCCCGTAGTACTCGGCCTGGTCGTCGATGATGGGGGTGTCGAACGGGCCCGAGGACAGCACGTTGACCCGAAGCCCCCGGCCGCTGAACTCGGCGGCCCACACCCGCGCGTAGGAGCGCACCGCTGCCTTCGTCGCGCTGTAGGCGGTGGATCCGGGAAGTCCCTTGATCGCCTGGATCGAGCCCACCAAGACGATCGAGCCGCCGGCCGGCATGAGCGGCAGCGCCGCCTGGACGGTGAACAGCGTGCCGCGCGCGTTGATGTCGACGTCCGGTCGAACTGGTCTTCGGTCACCTCGCCGAAGTCGGCCAGCTCGATCATGCCGCGTTGGCGACGAGCACGTCGAGGCGCCCGCTTTCGCTCCTGATGGTCTCGACCAGACCCTCGAGAGCGCTTTCATCCACTGGGCGAGGAGTCGCACGTCGCCGTGCTGCCGCAGGGTCATCCGCTCCTGCGCCGAGACGAGCCGTTCCCCCTCGACGATCTTGCGGCCGAAGGGTGGGTGCGCTTCCGCCGCGGCAGCAAACTCGACGACTACCTGGCGCGTCTGCTCGCCGACCGCGGCCTCGCCCCGCGGACGGTCGGCCGGGCCTCGCAGATCTCGACCGCGGTACGCCTCGTCGCGGAAGGCGCCGGCGTCACCGTCGTGCCGTCCTCCGCGGTACCCGACGGCCTCGAACACCTGACCCGCCCGCTGCAGCCGGCCCTGTCGGAGCCGGTGATCGCGGCGTGCGCCGCGCACGGGCCGGGCGGAGACCGCGTTGCTGGACCAGCTGCAGCGGCAGGACTGGGCGGCACCGGCGTCGGCGTGCCGGAGCGCCAACACTCCAACGGGGTTCCGCTCAGCGTGACGCGACAGCCACTCGCAGCCCGAGGCCGATGAGCACGGTGCCGCTCACCGCCTCGATCCGGGCCCGGATCCGCGGGCGGCGCAACCAGGTGCCCGCACGCGCCACACCGGCGGCCAGGGCCAGGTAGAAGGCGGTTTCCAGCACCACCTGCAGCACGGCGAGCGCGGCCGTGGTGACGAAGAGCGGCATGTCGGCCGGCACGAACTGCGGGTAGAACGCGATCATGAACACGGCCGCCTTCGGGTTGGCGAGCATGACGACGAACCCCTCGCCGAACGCCGCCCATCCCCCGGCCCGTGAGATCGGCGCGGGCTCCGACACCTCGACCGAACCGCACTGCCGCCACGCCGTCCACCACGCCCGCATCCCGAGGAAGATCAGGAACGCGCCGCCGGCGACCCGCAGGACCAGGTAGGCGACCTCCGATGCCGCCACCAGCGCGGCGAACCCCGCGGCAGCCAGCAACGCCCACACGTACAGCCCGGCCTCCAACCCGAGCACGGTGGGCACGGCGCCCCGGAACCCCCGCAGCGCAGCCCGGCGCAGGATCAGTGCCATCGCGGGCCCCGGCGACGCGGAGATGAGCAGGACGGCGACCCCGAACGCGGGCAGTGCGGCGACGAGATCCACGCGCTGGACGCTTCCAGCACCGTGCCGGGGTGTCGACCCGAAAATCGCCTGCCGATCCGCTCCGCACGGGCATGGTCGAGACTTCGGCGCGAAAACCGGCGAAAACGACACCAGAACGCGCCCAACCGGTGATCACGGGTCGGCAGGCCCGGCGCCGGCGACCATGATCGGTGCGAGATGCGCCTCGGCGCCCTCGCACAGGCCGCGGGGCGCACCTCGGAACGACCACCGCCGCCCGCGCACCCTCCTGTGGCATCTCGACCCGCCGACGGGCCACGTGGAGGCAGCATTGCCAGTAATGTGCAATAAGGCGGTACGTCCACGCCCGGACGACCCCGCGACCCGTCCCGACCCCTGGAGAGCTGTGATCGACGAGCGGCACGCCGGCACCCACGAACCGGACGGGGTACTGACCCGCGAGCGGGCGCTGTACTGGCTCGACCGCTGGGACCGGCAGCAGGAGCACTACATGCCGGATCGCGAGGAGCGGTTCGCGGTGATCGCCGACGTCGTCGAGGAGCTCGCCGGACGGCCCGACCCCCTGATCGTCGACCTCGGGATCGGGCCGGGCCCAGGCGGCATGATCACCGGAAGTGGTTCGAGAGCGCCGGATCTGACGTCCCAGCACCATTTCCGGCGATCACGAGCCACCGGCCGGCTCCGCCGACCACATCCCCACCCGAAGCGCCAGCAGACCGACCAGGTCGAGGGCGATCTCGCGCAGGGCGTACGCCGAGCGTGCAGCAGGACGTGAGCTTCGGCCGTAGCCGCGCATGTCGACGGCGACGACCCGGAAACCCGCGTCGACCAGTGCGGGCACCTGGTGCCGCCAGGTGATCGAGAGATCGGGGAAGCCGTGCGCGAGCACGACCAGCGGACCTTCGCCGCGCATCTGCACGGCGAGGTCGACGCCGTTGACCCGCCAGGTCTGGGGTGAGGTCATGCGCGCCGCCGTCCGAACGCTCCGGGCCACTGACCCGACACCGCTGCCGGCCGTCATGCCCGACCGCGTCCTCTCGGAGGCGCAGCCGCAGGAATCACGGCGACTTCGCACACCCGGTACCGACTTCGCACATTTCCCGCCCTGTGCGACGTGGGTGCTGGATGTGCGAAGTGCGGGTCGTCTCCAGCTCTCGTCGGTCCGGGATGTCCCGAAGTCACGGGGCTACCGGCAGGTCGACCAGGCCGGCCAGCCGCGCTCGGTGGGCGCCTGCCGTGCCGAACGCGATCTGGTCGGCCTTCGCGCGCTTGAGGTACAGGTGCGCCGGGTGCTCCCAGGTCATGCCGATGCCGCCGTGCAGCTGCACGGCCTCCTCGGCGGCCGTCACCGCGAGGTCGCTGCAGTAGGCCTGCGCAACGGCGGTCGCCAGCTCGACGTCGGGATCGTCGGCCGCCAGCACGGCTGCGGCGTGGCGGGCGGCGGCGTTCGCCGAATCCACCCCGGTGGAGAGGTCGGCGAGGCGGTGCTTGAGGGCCTGGAAGCCGCCGACGACCCGGCCGAACTGGCGGCGCTGCTTGAGGTAGCCGACGGTCTCGTCCAGGCACCAGCGGGCGACGCCGAGCTGCTCGGAGGCCAGCAGGGCCGCCCCCACCCCCAGCGCCCGGCGGAGGGCGGGCTCGGCGTCCGCGACGACGAGCGTCGCGGCGGCGCCGTCCAGGGTCACGTCGGCCAGTTGCCGGGTCATGTCGAGGGAGACGACCGGGACCCGAACGGCGTCCGTGGCGGCGACGGCGTGGAGCGCGAGGCCGTCCCCGGTGACGGCGGGTACGAGCAGGACGTCGGCCTCCAAGGCCCCCGCGACGCTGGTGACGGTGCCGGTCAGCCGGCCGTCGGTCGCGGGCACGGCGGGGATGGCGCCGTACGGGGTGGTGGACAGCGGCACGGCGAGCGCGGCGGTCCGCTCCCCCGCGGCGAGCCCGGCGATCAGGTCGCCCTCGGTGGCGGCGAGCGCCGTGGTGGCCATGACCGCGCTGGTCAGGAACGGCACCGGCGCCATCGCGCGACCCAGCTCCTCCAGCACGACGGCGGCCTCCCGGGCCGACGCGCCCGCCCCGCCGCGGTCCTCGGGCACCAGCAGGCCGGCCAGACCGAGCTCGGTGGCCAGCGCCTTCCACAGGGGCGCCACCATCGACCGGTCCCCGTCGCAGAGGGCGATGACCGCCTGCGGGTCGCAGCGGTCGGTGAGCAGGTCGCGCACCGAGGATCGCAGGTCGTCCTCGACGTCGGTGTAGAGCAGGTTCAGCTCGCTCACTTCTCCTGGTCCTTCCAGGGGACGTCCTTGTCGACGCGGGGCTCGGGCGGGAGGCCGAGGACGCGCTCGGCGACGATGTTGCGCAGGATCTCCGAGGTGCCGCCCTCGATGGAGTTGCCCTTGGCCCGCAGGTACCGGTAGCCGGCGTCGCGGCTGGTGAAGTCGACCCGCTCGGGGCGGACCATCGTCCAGTCCGAGTAGCGCAGTGCCTCCTCACCGAGCAGTTCCAGCTCCAGCCCGGACAGCTGCTGGTTCAGCCGGGCGAAGGTCAGCTTCATCGCCGCGCCCTCCGGCCCGGGCCGGCCCTGGGCGAGCTTCTGGCGCAGCCGCGTCCCGGTGAGCCGGGCGACCTCCGCCTCGACCCACAGCCGCAGCAGCCGGTCGTGCAGCTCCGGGGTGCGCCGCTCGGGGTGGTCGCGCCAGGCCTGCGCGACCAGGCCGATCATGCCGCCCTCGCGTGGGGTGGCCCGGCCGCCGATGGCCACGCGTTCGGTGTTCAGCGTGGCGGTCGCCACCGCCCATCCCTGGCCCACCTCGCCGAGCCGCTGGGTGTCCGGGATCCGCACGTCGCTGAGGAAGACCTCGTTGAACTCCGCCTCACCGGTGATCTGGCGCAGCGGCCGGACGTCCACGCCCGGGTCGGTCATGTCGCACAGGAAGTAGGTCATGCCGCGGTGCTTGGGCACGTCGGGGTCGGTGCGGGCCACCAGGATGGCGAACCGGGCGAGGTGGGCGCTGGACGTCCACACCTTCTGGCCGTTGACCACCCACTCGTCGCCGTCCCGCTCGGCGCGGGTGCCGAGCGCGGCGAGGTCCGAGCCGGCGCCGGGCTCGCTGAACAGCTGGCACCAGATCTCCTCACCGGTCCACAGCGGCCGCAGGAACCGCCGCTTCTGCTCCTCGGTGCCGAACGCCAGGATCGTCGGGGCCGCCATCCCCAGGCCGATGACGTTGGAGTTCGGGTTGTTGTCGGGTGCGCCCGCCGCCGCGAACAGGCCGTCCGCCTCCGGCTGCCACGCCTGCGGCAGGCCGAGCCCGCCGTGGCCCTCGGGGAAGTGCACCCAGGCCAGCCCGGCGTCGTAGCGGGCACGGAGGAACTCGAGCCGCTCGGTGGTGGCGGGGTCGTGGGTGGCGAGGAACTCCTCCACCCGCTGCCGCAGATCCTCGAGAGTCATCGCACCTCGTTCCGTGCGGTGGATTGGCGGCGCAGCTCGGCACGGGCCAGCGCGTTCTTGTGGGTCTCGTCGGGGCCGTCGGCGAACCGCAGGGTGCGGATGCCGGCGTAGGCGCGCGCCAGCGGGAAGTCCTGCGACAGGCCGCCCCCGCCGTGCACCTGGATGGCCTTGTCGAGGATCCACTGCACGGTGGCCGGGGTGGCGATCTTGATGGCCTGGATCTCGGTGTGGGCGCCCTTGTTGCCGACGGTGTCCATCAGCCATGCGGTCTTGAGCACGAGGAGCCGCAGCTGCTCGACCCGCACCCGGGACTCGGCGATCCAGTCCCGGATCACGCCCTGGTCGGCCAGCGGCTTGCCGAACGCGACCCGCTCGTCAGCTCGGGCGCACATCAGCTCGATCGCCCGTTCGGCCACCCCGATGGACCGCATGCAGTGGTGGATCCGCCCCGGCCCGAGGCGGGCCTGCGCGACCGCGAACCCGTCGCCCTCGCCGCCGACGAGGTTCTCGACGGGCACCGCACGTCGGTGAAGACCAGCTCGGCGTGGCCGCCGTGATCGTGGTCGTCGTAGCCGAACACCTCCATGCCCCGCACGACCTCCACGCCGGGCGTGTCGCGCGGCACGAGGACCATCGACTGCTGCCGGTGCCGGTCGGCGCTCGGATCGGTCTTGCCCATCACGATGAGGATCCGGGCGTTCGGGTTCATCGCCCCGGTGATCCACCACTTGCGCCCGTTGAGGACGTAGTGGTCCCCGTCGCGCTCGATCCGCGTGGCGATGTTGGTGGCGTCCGACGAGGCCACCTCGGGTTCGGTCATCGCGAACGACGAGCGGATCTCGCCGTCGAGCAGCGGCTCCAGCCACTCCTTGCGCTGCGCCTCCGTGCCGAACATCGACAGCACTTCCATGTTGCCGGTGTCCGGGGCCGAGCAGTTCAGCGCGGCGGGCGCGAGGTGACCACTGCGGCCGGTGATCTCGGCCAGGGGTGCGTACTGGAGGTTGGTCAGCCCCGCACCGTGCTCGCCGGGCAGGAACAGGTTCCACAGCCCGCGGTGCCGGGCCTCGGCCCGCAGCTCGGCGAGCACCGGTACCGAGTCCCACGCCCACCTGTCCGGAAGCGCCCGCAGCTGCTCGTGGAACACCGGCTCCGCCGGGTGCACATGGTTGTCCATGAAGTCCAGCAGGCGGGCGCGCAGTTCCTCGGTGTGCTGGTCGAAGGCGAAGTCCATCAGCGGTGCTCCTTCACTGGCGGGTCCGGCGTCGAGCACGACGGGGAGTCGTCCGGCCGCATCTCCTCGAGCGATCCCAGGTTAATAAGCGCTTGCTTAGCTCAAGCCTCCTACACGCCGAGCCGCCCGTCAACGCGGCGGACACGGCCCGACGAACCGCAACGACGTCGCTACGGTCTGTGTAGTCTCTCGGTCGCCGCGATCAACGCTGCAGCAGACCGAGATGCGACGTGGAGGTCGACTCAGGTGAAGCGTGTCCTCGCGGCAGTGATCGGCGCAGTCGTCCTCGCAGCGCTCGTGGTGGCCGTCGTCTGGTGGCTGCCCCCGAGGCCGACGGCCCACCTCTACGTCGCCCCCACCGGCGACGACACCAGTGACGGCTCCACGGGTGCACCGCTGCGGACCATCCAGGCCGCGCTCGACCGGGCCGCACCGGGAACGCAGATCAACCTCGCCCCCGGCGAGTACCACGAGAAGCTGCAGACCAAGATCGCCGGGGAGCCCGACGCGCCGATCTGGATCACAGGTCCGGAGTCGGGCAAGGACAGGAGCGGCCGCTACCAGGCCACGCTGTACGGCACCGGGCGGATCTTCAGTGTCGACCACAGCCACTACATCCTCGACGGTTTCACCATCGACGGGCAGGAGAAGCTGCCCAGAACCACGGAGCTCCCGACCGACATCGCCGCCGTCGACGCGTTCAAGGACAGCGTGAAGGAGCTGGTCCAGGACAGCAAGCTCATCTACATCGGGGCCGGCGAGACCACCCGTGACGTGACCGGCGTGCGGATCACCAACATGTTCCTGGCCCGCGCGGGAACCGAGTGCGTGCGGCTGCGGAACAACGCGCACGACAACACCATCATCGATTCGGTCATCGAGTACTGCGGGATGTTCGGCAAGAAGAAGGACGACGGGGTGGAGCGGGCCCTTTACCACAATGGTGAGGGCGTCTACATCGGCACCAGCCCGAAGTCCGACACGCAACCGATGCACGCGAACGACGGCAGCTCACACAACGTCGTCACCCGCAACACCATCCGCACGTTCGGCTCCGAGTGCTTCAACGTCAAGGAGAACGCGCACGACAACGTGTTCGAGGACAACATTTGTTCGGACAACACCGAGTCGACCGAGTTCCAGGGCAGCAACATCGAGCTGCGCGGCCACTCCAACATCGTCCGCGACAACGAGATCTCCCACAGCGCCGGCGTGCACGTGAAGATCAAGAGCGACGCGCAGGAGTACGACAAGGGCGGCAACACGATCCAGGACAACCGCATGTCCGGCGCACCCGCCGCCCTGCTGTTCAACTCACTGGCGCCCCCGGGGCCGATGTGCGGCAACGTGGTGACGACGCAGACGATGGTCTTCGTCAACGACAGCGGCGACTACGGCGACGGCGCGCCGGCCCCGGACCTCACCGCCGGCTGTGGGTGACCTGCGCGTACGCCGAGGCGTCCCTCAGCGGTACTCCTTCAACGCGGTGAGCCCGGCCTCGAGCATGTCGTGGATGGCGTCGCCGATCCGCTCGAAGCCCGGGCCGACGGTCTGGCCGTGCAGGTGCCGGTAGTGGATGCCCTCCAGGATCGTGGCCAGCTTGAACGCCGCGAGCCCCAGGTGGAAGCCGAACCGCGACAGGTCCCGGTCGCTGTGCGCGGTGTAGCGGGCGATGATCTCGTCCTCCGACAGGAACCCGGGCGCGGATGCGACGTCGGTGACGGCCTCGCCCAGCCGGTGGTAGATCAGCATCAGCGCCAGGTCGGTGAGCGGGTCGCCCAGCGTGGCCATCTCCCAGTCGAGCACGGCCGTCATCGCGTCGGAGTCGTCCACCAACACGTTGTCGAGCCGGAAGTCGCCGTGCACGATGCCCGTCGCCGACTCCGCCGGGACGTCCGCGGCGAGCAACGCGTACAGCTCGTCCGCGGCCGGCAGGTCCCGGCTGCGGGAGGCGTCGAGCTGTTTCTTCCAGCGCCGCACCTGCCGTTCCAGGAACCCTGCCGGTCGCCCGAAGTCGGCCAGCCCGACGGCGGCCGGGTCGACCGCGTGCAGCACGGCGAGGGTGTCGACGAGGCCTTCGGCGATGGCCCGGGTCCGCTGCGTGCCGAGCTCCTGCAGCTCGGCGGCTCGCCGGTACGGCGTTCCCGCGACCCACTCCATCACGTAGAAGGGTGCGCCCAGCACGTCGTCGTCCCGGCACAGCGCGTACGTCGCAGGCACCGGCACGGCGGTGTCACGCAGCGCGGAGATCACGCGGTACTCCCGCGCCATGTCGTGCGCGGTGGCCAGCACGTGCCCCAGCGGCGGGCGCCGCACGATCCAGCGGCCGGTCCCGTCGGTCACGACGTAGGTCAGGTTCGACTTGCCACCCGCGACCAGCTCGGCCGACAGCCTGCCGCTCGCACCCGGCACCGCCGTGCCCCACCACGCGCCGAGCCGGTCGAGCTCGAGACCGGGCGGCGACGTCACGCCTTCGGCCCTCCCGCGACGTAGAGCACCTGGCCCGAGACGAACCCGGCGCCCTCGCTGACGAAGAAGGACACGGCGTGGGCGATGTCCTGCGGCAGGCCGGTGCGGCCCACCGGGATCTGCGCCGCAGCGCCCTTCGTGAACTCCTCGAACGGCACGCCGATCCGCTCCGCGGTGGCGGCGGTCATCTCGGTCTCGATGAAACCGGGTGCGATCGCGTTCGCGGTGACGCCGAACTTGCCCAGCTCGATCGCCAGGGTCTTGGTGAACCCCTGCAGCCCGGCCTTGGCCGCCGAGTAGTTGGCCTGTCCCCGGTTGCCCAGCGCCGACGTGCTGGACAGGTTCACGATCCGCCCCCAGCCCGCCTTGGTCAGGTAGCCCTGCACGGCGCGCGACATCAGGAACGAGCCGCGCAGGTGCACGTTCATCACCGCGTCCCAGTCGTCGGCGGACATCCGGAACAGCAGGTTGTCCCGGATGATCCCGGCGTTGTTCACCAGCACGGACGGCTCACCCAGCTGCTCGGCAACCCGTTCCACGGCGGCCTGCACGCCCGGCTCGTCGCTCACGTCGACGCCGACGGCGAGCGCACGCCCGCCGTCGCGCTCGATGGCCTCGACGACCGGCTTGCCTGCGGCCTCGTCCAGGTCGAGCACGGCCACGGCGAAGCCGTCGGCGGCCAGCCTCTTCGCGACGCCCGCGCCGATTCCGCGGGCGGCACCGGTGACGATGGCGGTGCGGGTGGTGGTCATGCTGGTCGACTCCTCGATGGATTCTGGGCAGGGGGTTGGGGGCGGGGCATCAGGCGCCGCCGGTCAGGGTCACGCCGCCGTCGACGACCATGAGCTGGCCGGTGATCCAGGCGGCGTCGTCGGAGAGCAGGAACGCCACCACGCTGCCGATGTCCTCGGGCACGCCGCGGCGCCCCAGCGGGTAGCCGCGGCGGCCTCGTCCTCGCGGCCCTCGTAGAGCTTCGTGGCGAACCTCGTCTTCACCACGGCCGGGCGACGGCGTTGACCCGGATGTCCGGGCCGAGCTCGACGGCGAGCTCCTGGGTGATGTGGGTGAGCATCGCCTTGCTGGCGCCGTAGAAGCCGATGCCCGGGGCGGGCCGGATCCCGGCGATCGACGACACGTTGACGACGGCGCCGCCGTGCTCGCCCATCCACGCCCGGTGCACGTGCTGGGTCCACGACAGCGCGGCGAGGCAGTTGACCTCGACGATCTTGCGGGCGGCGCCGAGGTCCAGCTCGATCATCGGGCCGTACACCGGGTTGATGCCGGTGTTGTTGACCAGCAGGTCGGCGCTGCCGAACGTCTCGACCGCGTGCTTCACGGCCTCGGCCTGGTGGTCGACGTCATCGGCGCGGCCGGCCACGCCGATCGCGTGCTCCGGGCCGCCCAGCTGCGCGACGGCCTCGTCGAGGGCCTCCTGCTTGCGGGCGGTGATGACGACCCTGGCGCCGTCGGCGACCAGCCGTTCGGCGATGGCCAGGCCGATCCCGCGGCTGGCGCCGGTGACGATGGCGGTGCGGGCCGCGAAGCGCCCGGTCACGACAGCCGCTCCAGCACCATGGCCATGCCCTGCCCGCCGCCGACGCACATGGTCTCGAGCCCGAACTGCTTGTCGTGGTGGCGCAGCGAGTTGATCAGGGTGCTGGTGATCCGGGCGCCGGTCATCCCGAACGGGTGCCCCACGGCGATCGCGCCGCCGTTGACGTTCAGCTTGTCGATGTCGATGCCCAGCTCGCGGGCCGACGGCACGACCTGCGCCGCGAAGGCCTCGTTGATCTCCACGAGGTCGATGTCGTCGATGGTGAGACCGGCCCGGGCGAGGGCCTGGCGCGACGCCTCGACCGGGCCGAGGCCCATGATCTCCGGGGACAGGCCGGTGACTCCGGTGCTGACGATCCGGGCCAGCGGCGTGATCCCCAGCTGCTCGGCCTTCGTGTCAGACATGATCACGACCGCCGCGGCGCCGTCGTTGAGCGGGCAGCAGTTGCCCGCCGTAACCGTGCCGTCGGGCCGGAAGACCGGCTTCAGCGCGGCGACCGCCTCCATCGTGACGCCCGCGCGCGGACCGTCGTCGGAGTCGACGACGGTGCCGTCGGGCAGCGTCACCGGCGTGATGTCGCGCGCCCAGAAACCGTCGGCGATCGCCTTCTCGGCGAGGTTCTGCGACCGCACTCCGAAGGCATCCTGCTCCGCGCGGCTCACCTTCATGAACTGGGCGACGTTCTCCGCGGTCTGGCCCATCGCGATGTACACGTCGGGCAGCGAGCCGCCGGTGCGCGGGTCCACCCAGGTCCCACCGCCCGCGGCGAGCTCGTCGGTGCGGGCCTGCGCGTCGGAGAAGAGCGGGTTCGTGGTGTCCGGCTGCCCGTCGGAGTTGCCCTTGACGTAGCGACTCACCGTCTCGACGCCCGCGGAGACGAAGACGTCGCCCTCCCCCGCCTTGATCGCGTGCAGCGCCATCCGGGTGCTCTGCAGGCTCGACGAGCAGTAGCGGTTGACCGTGGTGCCCGGCACCGTGTCCAGCCCGGCCAGCACCGCCACGACCCGGGCCATGTTGAAGCCGGACTCGCCCGCGGGCTGCCCGCACCCCAGCACCAGGTCGTCGATCTCCGTGGTGTCGAGCTGCGGCACCTGCGCCAGCGCCGCGCGCACCATCTGCACGGTCAGGTCGTCCGGACGCATCTGGATCAGCGAGCCCTTGCCGGCCCGGCCGATGGGCGAACGGGCGGTGGCGACGATGACGGCTTCGGGCATCCGGCACTCCTCGGTGAGTTACGCCTCGGTGAGTTACGCTGACTAAGCGCTTGCTTATCCGAAGGGTGCTGGATGGTCGAGACCTCCGTCAACAGGCACGCCCGACCGGTCCGCGTTACCCGCGTCACGCGGCCGCGAGGGATAATCGGCGCGCGATGACCGACACCTCCGACCTCACCCGCGCCGACGCCACGCGCGCGCGCCTCTTCGACGCAGCGATCGCCGCGTTCGCCGAGAAGGGCTTCCACGGCACCACCACCCGGGACGTCGCCGCGGCGGCCGGCATGAGCCCCGCCGCCCTCTACGTGCACCACCGCTCCAAGGAGGAGCTGCTCTACCTCATCTCGCGGTCGGGACACGAGCACACACTCGCCATGGTGCAGGACGCGATCGCCTCCTCCCACGACCCGGCCACCGCGCTGCGCACGGTGATCCACGACTTCGTCGTCCACCACGCGCGCGACCACACCAGCGCCCGGATCGTCAACTACGAGCTCGCGGCGCTCACCCCCGAGCACTTCACGGAGATCCGCGACCTGCGCCGCCGGATCGAGGGCGCGATCCGCGAGCTCGTCGAACGTGGCGTCGCCGCAGGCGTCTTCGACACCCCCGACCCCCGCATGGCAGGCGTCGCCCTGCTCTCGCTGGGCATCGACATCGCGCGCTGGTACCGCGAGGAGGGCCGCTGGAGCCCCGAGGACATCGGCGACCATTACGCCGACATGGCCCTACGAATGGTCGGCGCCCGCTGAGCGGTACCTCCCGATGCCGGCGATGAGGTCGTCGACCACGGCCATGCGATCCGCTCCGCTCACCGCTGACCACCCGGGTCCGCGACGGACGCGTGTCGATGGCGGTCGAAGTAGCGCGCCATCAGCTCCCAGTAGACGAGCAACAGGGCCATCTGCGCAGCGCTCGCCGCTGCCGCAGGCAGCAACCGGCGGCGCCGCGCGGCGACGACCCCGGCGACGCCCGCCGCCGAGGCGGCGGCGTTCACCAGCAGACCGATGTCCCGAGGCCGGTCGATGAGCCACAGCTCCTCACCGAGCATCGCCCTGGACGCCCACGCCCGATCATCGGCCGGTTCCGGAAACACCACCGGATTGATCGCGAACCACGCGGCAACGGCCGCCGTGTGGGTCCAGCTGCGGGTCCAGACCGGAACCAGTACCAGCGGCGCGGTCGCCCATCGGGTCCACGCGCTCCACGGATTCGCGTGCCGGGCGAAAACCGCGCGTCGCACACGCGCGAACCGATCTGTGGAAGGAGAGTTCACAGGTGCGCTCCCTTTGGGACGGCCGGACAGAATCGCCGACCAGACTTCCCGGCACACCGACGATCACGGTACTCCCGCCCGGGCCGACGTCAACCGCACGGCCGCGGTCCCGATCGGTTCGCCCGGTGGGGCGACGGATCTGGAACGCCCGGTCCACTCGTGGCGATCTTGCGTCGGGCGGGGACTGTGATCACCGGAGGTGGTGTCGCGGCGACAGATCTGTCGCGTCGTCGCCATTCCTGGCGATCTCGCCGGGTGCGTGTTGCGGCGATCGGCGGGAGTGGTGTGAGGGCGACAGACCTGTCGCCCTCACACCACTTCTGACGATCACTGCGGAACGGCCCCGCTCTGGGCCGCGCCCGCGAGGTCCACCGCGCTCGCGACGAGCCCCACGTGGCTGAACGCCTGCGGGACGTTCCCGACCTGCCGCCCCGCGGCGACGTCGTACTCCTCGGCGAGCAGGCCGACGTCGTTGCGCAGGCCGAGCAGCTGCTCGAACCGACGCCGGGCCTCGGCGTGCCTGCCCATCCCGACGAGCGCGTCGACCAGCCAGAACGAGCAGACCAGGAACGCCCCCTCCCCGCCGGGCAGCCCGTCGACACCCTCGGTCTCCGGGCGGTAGCGCAGCAGGAGGCCGTCCTGGCCCAGCTCGTCGACGATCGCGTCGACGGTGCCGACGACGCGCGGGTCGTCCCACGGCAGGAAACCGACGCGCGGGATCAACAGCAGCGCGGCGTCCAGGCCGCGGCTGCCGTAGTACTGGGTGAACGTGCCCCGCTCCGCGTCGAACCCGCGGTCGAGCACGTCGTCGGCGATCTCCTGGCGCAGCGCCTTCCAGCGGTCGGCCGGGCCGGGCAGCCCGAACCGCTCCACCGCCTGCACGCCGCGGTCGACCCCGGCCCACGCCATCACCTTCGAGTGCACGAAGTGCCTGCGCTCGCCACGCACCTCCCAGAGGCCCTCGTCGGGGTCACGCCAGTGCCCCTCGAGGAAGTCGAGGAAAGCGCGCTGCAGGTCCCACGCGGCGTCGAGGCGCGCCACACCCGCGACGCGGGCGGCGTGGAGGCCGTCGAGCACCTCGCCCCAGACGTCGAGCTGGAACTGGCCCGCCGCCGCGTTGCCGACCCGCACCGGCGTGGAGCCTCGTACCCGTCGAGCCAGTCCAGCTCGTACTCGGGCAGCCTGCGGGTGCCGTCGAGCCCGTACATGATCTGCAGGTCACCCGGGTCACCGGCCACGGCGCGCAGCAACCAGTCCCGCCACGCGGTCGCCTCGGCCACGTAGCCGGTGGCGATCAGCGCCTGCAGCGTGAGGGTGGCGTCGCGCAGCCAGCAGTACCGGTAGTCCCAGTTGCGCGGCCCACCCAGCTGCTCGGGCAGCGACGTCGTCGCCGCGGCCACGATCCCGCCGGTCGGCGCGTAGGTGAGGGCCTTCAGGGTCAGCAGGGAACGGCGCACCGCGGCGCCGTACGGGCCCCGGTAGGTGCAGCGGGAGATCCACTCCTCCCACCAGTCCACGGTGTCCTCCACCGCCGCCGCGGCCTCCACCGGACGCGGCCGGGGATGGTGCGAGGGTGCGTGGGTGAGCACGAACGGCACGCTCTCCCCGGCCCGCACGGTGAACTCCGCCGTGGTCGTCATGTCGTGGCCGTGCAGGTCCACCGGGGTGCGCAACCAGGCGCGTCCGGGCCGGCGACGGCCGCGAGCTGGTGGCCGACCCGCCGGACCCACGGGGCGACGTGGCCGTAGTCGAACCGCAGCCGCATATCCATCCGCATCGGCACCGCGCCGGAGAGCCCCTCGACCACCCGGACGACGTCGGCGGCCTCGCCCCGCACCGGCATGCAGTCGGTGATCCGCACGGTGCCGTCCGGGGTGTCCCACTCGGTGTCCAGGACCAGGGTGTCGCCCCGGTACGCCCGCCGGGTCGCGGCTCCGCCGGACGCCGGTGCGAGCTGCCACCGCCCCGCCGACTCGTCGTGCAGGAGTGCCGCGAAGCAGGCGGGCGAGTCGAAACGGGGGAGGCACAACCAGTCGATCGAGCCATCCCGGCCGACGAGCGCCGCGGTCTGGAGGTCGCCGATCAGCGCGTAGTCCTCGATGCGCCCCACCATGTCAGGCCTCCACGTCCAGCACGACCTTGACGTCGTCGTCCCGGTGCTCCAGCGCGTCGCGGAACTCGGCGAGCGGGACCCGGCGGGTGACGAGCCGTTCCAGCCAGGACGCGTCCGCCCGCGCGAGCGCGGCCGCCGCCTGCTCGTAGTGGCGCCGGTTGGCGTTCACCGAGCCGAACACCACGTCGTTCTGCAGCACCATCCCACGGTTGAATGCTCCGACGTCGACCTCGACCGAGCGGCCGAGGGCCGACACCCCGGTGAGGCACACGACGGCGTTGTGGGCGTTGCGCTCCATCACCTCCACCACCAGGCTCGGTGCGCCCGTGCACTCGACGACGATGTCGGCGTCGGTGTCCACGTCGGCGAGGTCGGTGCAGTAGCGGGCTCCCAGATCGGCCACCAGCTGCGGCTTCGGTCCGTTTTCCACGCGGTCGAGCACCTGCACGTCCAGGCCCCGCTGCACGCCGAGCATCGCCGCCAGCAACCCGATCGGACCGGCCCCCGTCACCAGCACGCGCCGCGGCGACCACGCCGCGCGCCGGCCGATGCGTTCGAGGTGCTCCCACGCCTTCGCCACGACCGTGGTCGGCTCCATCAGCACCCCGGTCCGGCGCAGCCCCGGGTCCAGGCGTACGGCGAACCCGGGTTCCAGCCGGAACCGCTCGCTCGCGAAGCCGTGCAGGCCCTTGATCCCGCGCTCGGTGTACCGGCCGTTGCGGCACATGTCCCACTCCCCCACCGCGCAGTTCGCGCACGGCTCGGGGTCGGGGCGGCGCACGATCCCCACCACCAGGTCACCCGGCGCGAACCCCGTGTCCTGCGGCGCCTCCACGACGCGGCCGAGCGACTCGTGCCCGATCACCAGGTGGTCGGCTCCCGGTGGTGCCTCGCCGTACTCCCCCGCGACGATCTCGCGATCGGTGCCGCAGATCCCGACGGCCAGCGCCTCGACGAGCAGCGCGCCGTCGGCTGCGGGTGGCTCCGGGACCTCCCTCAGCTCGACGAGGTCGGCCTGGCCGGGGACGACAGCAAGGGCCTGCACCCGTGCGAGCCTCCCATGGAACCCGGAACGCGGCGGCAACCGACAGGCCGCCCCGATCTGACGATCTCCTGACGTCGGCGGGTCGACCCGGCCGCTGTGACGGTCGGGGCACGAGGCCGGCCCGGCTTGACGGGCCCCCCGTTGCCAAGTAAGCCTCACTTGACCTGCTCCCCGCCGGGCCCCGCCCGGCAGCCCAGCCGAAAGCCGAGACGACGATGACCTTTCCCGGGACGACCCTCCCCGGGTGGCCCAGGTGGCGCGGCCGGATCCGGACCGCCTCCGCCGCGGTCGCCGCCGCGGCGATCGCCGCCACACTGGCCGCGTGCGCGCCGGCACCACGGACCCCGCCGCACCGCCCGCCGGCCCCACCCCCGGCTTCCCCGTGACGATCGACCACGCCTTCGGCAGCACCACGATCGAAGCGCCGCCCCGACGGATCGTCGCGCTCGGCTTCAACGAGGCCGACTTCGTGCTCGCGCTCGGCGTCCAACCGGTCGGCGTACGCGACTTCATCGGCTCGTTCGACGAGGACAACCGCGCCTGGGCGCGCGAGCTGATGACCGGTCCGCCCCCGGAGAAGGTGGGCGGTGAGCAGATCGACTTCGAGAAGATCGCCGGGCTGCAGCCCGACCTGATCATGGGCGTCTACTCGTTCATGGAGCGGTCCGACTACGACAAGCTGACCCGGATCGCCCCCACGGTGGCGGCCCCGTCGGCGGAGACCACGACGACGTGGCAGGAGCAGACCCGCACCACCGGGCGGGCGCTGGGCCGGACCGGCGAGGCCGAGGCGCTGGTCACCTCGGTCGAGCAGCGGTTCGCCGACGCCTCGGCGGCCCACCCGGCGTTCGCGGGCCGGACGATCGCCGTGGCGCTCGTGCAGGACGCGGCCAACACCTACGTCCTCGAGCCCACCGACCTGCGCGCCCAGTTCTTCACCGACCTGGGCTTCGTCAACTCCGCCCACACCGGCCCGATCTCCCCCGAGCAGTACGGCCTGCTCGACGAGGACGTCCTCGTCGTTCTCGGCGCCGAGCAGGCGAGCATGGAGAGCAGCCCGGTGTTCGCGCAGGTCCCCGTCGTGCGCGAGGGCCGCACGTTCTACACCGGCGCCTTCACCTCCGAGTTCAACGGGGCCCTCGGTTACGGCAGCCCGCTCAGCCTCCCCTACGCCCTCGACCTCGCGGTCCCGCAGCTGGCCACCGTCACGCAGGCCCCGGCGACGGGCTAGCGCCCCGGCGGGGACGGCACGCAGAAGTCCAGGTCGCAGCCCTGGTCGGCGCCCAGGACGTGCTCGTGGAAGAGACGGCCGTAGCCCGTGGACGGGCCCGGCGGTGGCGCCGGCAGCTCGCCGCGGCGGCGGGCCAGCTCCGCCTCGTCCACCTCGAGGTCGAGGCAGGCCTCCCGCACCGACAGACGGATCCGGTCACCCGTGCGCACCAGCGCGAGGGGGCCACCCACCGCCGCCTCGGGCGTGACGTGCAGGACGATCGTGCCGAACGCGGTGCCGCTCATCCGGGCATCGGAGACGCGCACCATGTCCTTCACCCCGGCCCGGGCGAGCTTGCCCGGGATCGGCAGGTAACCGGCCTCCGGCATGCCGGCGCCACGCGGGCCCGCGTTCTGCAGGACCAGGACGTCGTCGGGCTCGACGTCGAGGTCGGGGTCGTCGATCCGCGCGGCGAGGTCCGCGAGCGAGGTGAACACGACGGCCCGGCCGGTGGTCTCGAACAGCGCCGGGTCGGCCGCCGAGCGCTTGATCACCGCGCTGCGGGCGAGCGACCCGCGCACGACCAGCCCGCCGACCGGCCGCGCC
>MKJV01000139.1 GCA_001942185.1 Pseudonocardia sp. CNS-004 | reverse complement strand
CGCGTCCGCCGGCCCGCCGCCCCGGCCCCGCCGCCGCTTCGCGCCCGCCACTGCGCCACGGCGCTCCCGCCGGGACCGGCGCGTGGCCGAGGAGGAATCCAAGCGCAGCGGGCTGCTGCGGTTCACGGTCGTCGTCACCGTGCTCGCGATGATCGGCGGTGCGGCCGCAGCGCTCGCGATGGACAAGACCATCACCGTCACCGTCGACGGTCAGGAACGGATCGTGCACACCTTCGCCGGCACCGTCGCCACCGCGCTGGAGGCCGCCGGGATCGAGGTCACCCCGCGGGACCGGGTGGAGCCGGCGCCCACCACCGAACTGGCGAGCGGCGATGAGGTGATCTTCACCCACGCCCGCAGGTTGACGCTGGTGGAGGGCAGCTCGCAGCGCGACCTGACCGTCCCCGCCACCACCGTCGAAGAGGCGATGCAGATCCTCGGCCTGGAGGCCACCCCCATCCAGATGTCCGCCGCGCCGTCCGAGCCGATCCCGATGGCCGGGCTCCGGCTCGAGCTGCGCGTGCCGCGCACCGTGACGTTCACCGACGGCACCGGTGCGCCCGCTCCGGTCACCACGACGTCGGGCACGGTCGCGGGCCTTCTGGCCGAGAAGGGCATCGAGCTGGGGCCCGACGACGTCTCGGTCCCGTCGGCGGACACCGCGCTGACCGAGGACCTCGACGTGCACATCGTGCGCAACGGTGAGGGTGAGGTGGTCGAGGTCCGGCCGATCCCGCCGCCCGAGCAGATCATCGAGGACCCGGAGCTGCCGCGGGGCAAGCGCGTGGTCGTCGAGCCGGGAGTGGCCGGCGAGCGCACCGCGATCATGCGCGTCTACGTGCAGAACGGGCAGGAGGTCCGCCGCGAGCAGGTCCGGGCCGGGAGCGTGACCCAGCCGCAACAGCGGGTCGTGCGCCTGGGCACGAACGACAGCCTCCGTGCTCCCCTCGTCGCCGACGGCAGCGTGTGGGACCGGCTCGCCCAGTGCGAGGCCACCGGGAACTGGTCGGTCAACTCCGGCAACGGCTACTACGGCGGCCTCCAGTTCGACGCCGGCACCTGGCGCGCTACGGCGGCACCGACTACGCGCCGCTGCCGCACCAGCCTCCCGTGAGGAGCAGATCGCCGTCGCATCGAAGGTGCGCGACGACCGCGGCGGCTTCGGTGCGTGGCCCGCGTGCTCCCGCCGGTTGGGCCTCCCGCGCTGACCGGCATCATTCGCGGGTGAACGACACGCAGTCCCGGCTGCTGGGACCGGCCGAGGTGCGTGCGCTCGCCGCCGACCTCGGCATCCGCCCCACGAAGCGGCTCGGCCAGAACTTCGTGCACGACCCGAACACCGTGCGGCGCATCGTCAGAGCGGCCGAGCTGGAACCGGACGACGTCGTCGTCGAGGTCGGGCCCGGGCTCGGGTCGCTCACGCTCGCATTGCTGCCCGCGGTGCGGGCCGTGCACGCCGTGGAGATCGACCCGGTACTCGCGGCGCGCCTGCCCGTCACGGCCGCCGACCGCGCACCCGCGCTCGCCGACCGGCTCACCGTGACCGCCGCCGACGCGCTCCGCGTGCGCGCGGCGGACCTGCCGACACCCGTGCCGACGGCGCTGGTGGCGAACCTGCCCTACAACGTCGGGGTCCCGGTCGTGCTGCACCTGCTCGCCGAGCTCCCGCAGCTGCGACGCGGGCTGGTGATGGTGCAGTCCGAGGTGGCCGAGCGGCTCGCCGCCGCGCCGGGCAGCCGTGCGTACGGGGTGCCGAGCGCGAAGCTGGCCTGGTTCGCGGCGGCCCGCCGGGCCGGGCCCGTGCCGCGGGCGGTGTTCTGGCCGGTGCCGGGCGTCGACTCGGGGCTGCTCGCGTTCGACCGCCGCGACCCACCGCCCGGCGACCGCGAGACCGTGTTCCGCCTCATCGACGCGGCGTTCGCCCAGCGCCGCAAGGCCCTGCGCTCGGGACTCTCCGGCTGGGCGGGTTCCCCGGCCGCCGCCGAGGCAGCGCTGCGCGCCGCCGGCATCGACCCGCTCGCCCGCGCCGAGACCCTCTCGATCACCGACTTCGCCCGCCTCGCCGCTGCCCGTCCCTGAGACCCGGACCCACCTGCACCGAGAGCGCGACTCGCACCCATCGAGAGCGCGACTCGCGTGCATTGAGACCCCGACTCGCGGAAGGGGGTGGAGCGCCCCCCACCCGCGAGTCGCGCTCCAGGTGCACGCGAGTCGCGGCGTGGGTGCGCGTGAGTCGGGGTGGGAGCGCGCGGTGAGGCGGGGCGCGGCGCGTGCCCGGCCGACGCACGTAGGGTTGACCAGTGCTCGCCGCCGTCCCGCCACCGGTCACCGTGCGCGTGCCCGCCAAGATCAACCTGCATCTTGCGGTCGGGCAGCTGCGTGCCGATGGCTTCCACGACCTGGTCACCGTCTTCCACGCGGTGAGCCTCTTCGACGAGGTCACGGTGGCGGCGAGCGAGGCCCCGGGCATCGAGGTGCACGGCGAGGGCGTGTCCGAGGTGCCCGCCGACGAGACGAACCTCGCCTGGCGGGCCGTCCAGGTGCTCGCCGAAAAGGCCGACCGCGAGCCGGACGTCCGGCTGGTCCTGCGCAAGGGGATCCCGGTATCCGGCGGGATGGCGGGCGGCAGCGCCGACGCCGCGGCGGCGCTCGTGGGGCTGTCGGCGCTGTGGAAGCTGGACCTCAGCCGCGACGAGCTGTCGGTGCTCGCCGCCGACCTCGGCAGTGACGTCACGTTCGCGCTCTACGGCGGCACGGCCGTGGGCACGGGGCGTGGTGAGCAGATCGTCCCGGTGCTGTCGCGGCACCCGCAGCACTGGGTGATCGCGCTGCACCGCGGCGGTCTGTCCACGCCGGCGGTGTTCCGCGAGCTGGACCGGCTGCGCGGCGACACCTCGCCCGCGGACCGGCCGGTGGAGCCCGTGCTCGAGGCGCTCGCGGGCGGCGACCCGCGCCAGCTCGCGCTGAGCCTCGGCAACGATCTGCAGGCCGCCGCCGTGAGCATGGCGCCCGACCTGCGGCGCACGCTGCGTGCGGGGGTGGCCGCGGGTGCCTCGCCGGGCTGGTCTCGGGCTCCGGGCCGACCTGCGCCTTCCTGTGCGCGAGCGGCGAGTCCGCGCTGGACGTCGCCACCGAGCTGGCCGGGGTGGGGGTGTGCCGCACGGTCCGGATCGCGCACGGCCCGGTGCCCGGCGCCCGCGTGGTCGACTACGAGCCACCGGCCGGCCCGCCGCCCACCTCGTGGCCCCCGGTGCGTGCCTGATGGCGCAGAACCTGGTGAACCTGGAGGCCGTCACCGCTCACGTTCCGGGCGATGCCTCGCGGGTCCTGCTGAACGCCGTGTCGTTGGGCGTGGAGCAGGGGGAGCGGATCGGTGTCGTCGGGCTGAACGGCGGGGGCAAGTCCACGCTGCTCGACATCATCACCGGGGAGCGGCAGCCGAACGGCGGGCGGGTGAGCAGGCTCGGTGGCCTGAACCTCGCCCATCTCGCGCAGGCCGACGTGCTGCCCCCCGGGGCGCGGGTGCGGGACGTGGTGCTGGCGGCGTGGGCCGGCGCGGCCGAGCACGAGTGGGCGGGCGACCCGAAGGTCCGTGACGTCCTCGACGGGCTGGGCCTCACCGACCTGGAGCGTGGCGTCGAGGGGCTGTCCGGCGGGGAGAAGCGGCGGGTCGCGCTGGCCGCCACGCTCGTCGGCGACCCGGACCTGGTCGTGCTCGACGAGCCGACGAACCACCTCGACGTCGAGGGCATCACCTGGCTCGCCGACCACCTGATCGCCCGGCGCTGCGGGGTGGTCGTCGTCACGCACGACCGCTGGTTCCTCGACGCGGTGTGCACCCGCACGTGGGAGGTTGCGAACGGCCGGGTGGAGAGCTATCTCGGCGGCTACGCCGACTGGGTCTACGCGCGGGCCGAGCGGGCCCGGCAGGCCGACGCCGCGGAGGCGCGCCGCCAGAACCTCGCCCGCAAGGAGTTGGCGTGGCTGCGCCGCGGCGCGCCGGCTCGCACGTCCAAGCCGCGGTTCCGCATCGAGGCCGCCG
Source organism: Pseudonocardia sp. CNS-004 (assembly GCA_001942185.1). GTDB lineage: Bacteria > Actinomycetota > Actinomycetes > Mycobacteriales > Pseudonocardiaceae > Pseudonocardia. The sequence continues at coordinate 27,302 of MKJV01000139.1, read as the reverse complement.
AGGCGTTGATCGCCGACCTGCCGCCGCCCCGCAACTCGGTGGAGCTGCTCGGGTTCGCCACCAACCGGCTCGGCCGCACGGTGCTGGAGCTGGAGGACGCCACCGCGGTCGTGGCCGGCCGCACGCTGCTCGACGACGTCACCTGGCGAGTGGGCCCGGGGGACCGGGTCGGGATCGTCGGGATCAACGGGTCGGGGAAGACCACCTTGTTGCGCAGCCTGAGCGGCGAGCGCCCGCTCGACGGTGGCCGGCTGGTGCGCGGGAGCACCGTGCAGCTCGCGCAGCTCACTCAGGAGCTGGTGGACCTGCCTGCGGACATGAGGGTGCTGGAGGCCACCGAGCAGGTGTCGAAGTTCGTGCGCCTCGGCAAGCAGGAGTTGAGCGCGTCCTCGGTGCTGGAGCGGCTGGGTTTCCCGGCGTCGCGGCAGTGGACGCCGGTCGGTGACCTGTCCGGTGGCGAGCGCCGCCGTCTGCAGCTCACCCGGCTGCTGATGGCCGAGCCGAACGTCCTGCTGCTCGACGAGCCCACCAACGACCTCGACGTCGACACGCTCGCCCAGCTGGAGGACCTCCTCGACGGCTGGCCGGGCACGTTGGTCGTGGTCAGCCACGACCGGTACCTGGTGGAACGGGCCTGCGACACGGTGGTCGCACTGCTCGGCGACGGGAAGATCACCCATCTGCCCGGCGGGATCGACGAGTACCTGCGTCGCCGCGCCGAGGCGCGCGGCGCCGGGGCCCCGCAGGCCCCGGCGGCTCCGCAGGCGAAGCCCGTGTCGAACGCTGCCCAGCAGCGCGCGGCGCGCAAGGAGGCGGCCCGGCTGGAGCGGCGGATGGAGGCGCTCGCCGCCACCGAGGAGCGCCTGCACGCGCAGCTGGTGGAGGCGGCCACCGACCCGGAGCGGCTGATGGCGCTCGACCGCGAGCTCAAGGCCGTGGTCGCCGAGCGCGAGGCCGTGGAGCTGGAGTGGCTCGCGGCCGCGGAGCTCGCCGAGGCCTGATCATTACCCGGTCGGGTGAAGCGCTTGACCAGCAGGACCGTGTGTCGCCGCTCGATGAGTGGACGCTGCGTCATTCGGGCTACACCGTCACGCTATCGTGACGGCTTGGACCTGTGCCCGTGACATGACGTGGCCCGGTGGGCGGACAGAGGCGTCCGCCTTCCCCCGCCGGTGCCCGAGGAACGTTCGAAGGGACAGCTCGTTGAGCACGCCCTGCTCCCCACCGACGGTCCCGTTGCCCGCGCAGACGATGCCCGACATGCGGTTCCCGGCATTCCCGGAGCCGCGGTCGTCGTCCGGCGTGAGCGGTGGCCCGCTCGTCGCGCTGGCCGCGCTGCTGGCCGGCGTGATCGTTCTCGTGGTGATCGCCGTACTCGGGAACGGCTGGCCGGAATGGTGGCTCCCGGGTGGGCTCGCCGCGGTCGTGGTCGCCGCGTACGCGCTGCTGTGGGGCGGTGTGGTCCGGCCGGTACGGCGTTTCGCCGTGGCGATGGCCCGGATGGCGGCCGAGGACCGGGTCGACCTGGTGCCGCGGGCCCGCACCGCGGAGCTCGACCGCATCGCGATGGCGTTGTACCGGTTCCGGCGGGTCCGGCCCGGCCGTCGTGGCTCCCGCGTCCGGCAGCAGTTCCCGCTCGCCACCGCGTTGTGCATGGTGGCCGCGCTCGTGCTGGGCTGGGCGGTCCCGGCCGTGATCGCCACGGTCGGCGGTGTCCAACCGCAGACCGAGGCGGTCGTGCGGGATGCGGGCGCGAGCGCCGCGGCCGAGGCGCAGGACCTGCACGGCGCGTTGTCCGGCGGGCTGGAGACGGTCGAGCGGGCGGCAGGCCTGCGGACCGGCGGCGAGATCACCGACCCGGCCACCACCGCGGCACAGGTGCTGGAGGCCGAACCGCTCTTCCGGTCGGTCACGGTGGTGGATGCGGCGGGGCAGCCGGTCGTGACGGCCGGTGCGCCCGCGACCGCGGTGTTCGAGACCCCGCAGGCCGAGCCGCGGGTCGTGCAGGCCAACGACGTGGGCAGCGAGCCGCTGGTTCGCGCGGCGGCCCCGATGTGGGACGGCGCGAGCACACTGGTGGCCGAGTTCGACCCGCGGGCGCTGAACGCGGTGATCCGCGGGTCCGGTGGGCACACCCGGGTCGTCGACGCTCGGCGGGCCACGGTGCTCGACAGCGGCGGCTACACGGCGTTCGAGCCGCTGGACGACCCGGCGCTCGGGGCGCTGGCCGCCAGCGCGTCCGCGGGCACCCCGGTGGTGGACACCCCGGAGGACGGGCGGGTGGCCGCGGCGCAGCGGGTGGGCTCGCCCGGCACGGCCACCGATCTGGGCTGGGTGCTCGTCGAGGACCAGAACGTCGTCGCGGCCGCGTTCGCGGGCGACGGCAACCGGCGCGCCGCCCTGGTGGCGATCGTCGTGGCCGCGAGCATCGCCTGCGCGGCACTCTGCTGGACGGCGGTCACGGTGGTGGCGCCTGCCCGCAGGCTCGTCCGGCACGCGGAACTGCTGGCGACCGGTGAGGAGGTGGCGCCGCTCGCCCCGCAGCGCCTCGACGAGATCGGCACCTCCGTCGAGGCGGTGAACCGGCTGGCCGCCACCCGCACGGTCGGGGCGATGCGCGCGCCGAGGGCGGTGGCCCGCGCGTGACGTTCCTGTTCGGCGTGTACATCGCGGGTTGCCTGGTGCTGCTGCTCGCGGGTGTCGTCGAGCAGCGCAACCACCACCGGCGGCTGTACTCGATCCCGCAGCGGATCGTGGTGAACGGGATCCGCGGCAAGAGTTCGATCACCCGGCTCTGCGCGGGTGCGATGCGCGGGGGCGGCTTCCGGATCGTCGCGAAGACCACCGGTACGGCGGCGCGCTTCATCCTCCCCGACGGCTCCGAGGAGCCGGTGCACCGCAAGTTCGGGATCGCCAACGTCGTCGAGCAGATCGGCATCGTGCGCCGGGCGGCGTCCTGGAAGCCGGACGCGCTGGTGATCGAGTGCATGGCCGTGCTGCCGGACCTGCAGGAGATCAACGAGAAGAAGCTGATCCGGTCGACGATCTGCGTGATCTGCAACGTCCGTGAGGACCACCTCGACGAGATGGGCCCCACGCTCGACGACGTCGCGCGCTCGCTGTCGCGGTCGATGCCGAAGGGCGGGATCTGCGTCACCGCGGAGCGCGACCGGCTGCACATCCTGCAGGAGGAGGCCGACAAGCGGGACTGCCGGCTCGTGGCGGTCGACCCGGACTCGGTGCGGGACGACGAGATGGAGCGGTTCCGCTGGATCACGTTCAAGGAGAACGTGGCGATCGCGTTGGCCGTCGCGCAGCTGGCCGGTATCGGCCGCGGCGAGGCGATGGCGGGCATGGTGGCAGCGCGTCCCGACCCGGGAACGGTCACCGTGGAGACGTACGCCACGCCGCGGGGAGGATCGCGTTCGCCAACGTGTTCGCCGCGAACGACCCCGAGTCCACGCTGATGAACATCGGTCTGCTGCGCGGCCGCGGCCTGATCTCGGCGCCGCTCACGATCGTGATCAACTGCCGGCCGGACCGCGTCGAGCGCAACGGCCAGATGGGGGAGCTCACCGGGAAGGTCCGTCCGGAGCGGATCGTGCTGATCGGGGAGCAGACCCACACGGCGCGCGCCCGGGTGCCGCGCGACATCGCCGACCGGGTGGTCGACCTCGGTGGTGCCCTCGACCTCGACGCGTTCCTCGGCGCGGTCGCGATCGGCCCCGCGGGCGTGGGCTCCGTGGTGACGGTGGGCAACATCCACGGCCAGGGTGAGGTGCTGCTGCACCGGATCGCCGAGCTGCCGCGGCCGCCGGTCAGGGTGGGGTCCGGCTGATGCTGGCGGGCTCCCTCGCACCGCAGGCCGCCACCATCGCGCTCGCGATCGGCCTGCTGTTCGCGCTCGTCTGCTACCTCACCACGAACCTCTCGCCCGGCGGCATGATCACCCCTGGCTGGCTCGCGCTCACCCTGGTCGAGGACGCCCGCAAGGTGGCGGTGATCGCCGCCGTCACGGTCGTCACCTACTTCTGCCTGCGTGGTCTGCAACGGGCCGTGATCCTCTACGGCAAGCGGCTGTTCGCCGCCGTGATGATGATGTCCGTGCTGTTCTCGACCGGGCTGTTCCTGCTGGTCCAGCGCGACTACCCACTGATCTTCGCCCACGAGACGCTCGGGTTCGTCATCCCGGGGCTGGTGGCCTACCAGCTGGTGCGGCAGCCGCTCGTCGCCACGGTACTGGCGACGTCGGCGGTGAGCCTCGCGAGCTACGGCGTGCTGGCGAGCGGGCTCGTGCTGGGAGCGGTGACGGCGTTGTGAGCACTCTGCGGGCTCGGCGCGTCCTCATGGGTGCGCTGGCGGTGGTCATCGGGGCCACCGGGATCGTCATCGGCAGGCTGCAGGACGCGCCGCCCGCGCGGGAGAGGCGCCGTCGCGGGTGGCGGCCGCGTCGGCCGATCTGCGTTTCCTGCGCCGGGACGCGCCCCCGGGCACCACAGTGGTCGACCGGGCGGGCTCGGTGCTCGCCACGCTGACCGACGGCGCGCGCACGGCCACGCTCGACGGGCCGGAGCGCACGTTCGCCGAGCCGCAGTTCGGTGGCGTGCCGGTGACCACCCGGGTCTGGGTACGACTGATGCCCCACGAGTGGCGGGCCGGCGCGGAGGCGGAGCCGTGGTTCCGGCCGTGGCTGCAGGAGCAGCTGGACAGCCGGGAGCCCGACGTGCTGGCCGTGGCCGCCTCGTACCTGGACGGGGCACCCGAGGAGCGGGACGCGGAGGGCGTGCGCGTCGGCGGCGACGCGCGGTTCGGCCCGCCCGGCCCGAACGGCGGCCCGTCGCCGGAGAACTCCGACTTCTACGACTACCTCGGGATCGACTTCCGCTTCGCCGACCGCGAGTCCCGCAGGCCGGAAACCGAGCGGTACGGGCGGTCGACTGTTCCGGGTTCGTCCGGCTCGTGTACGGCTACCGCGTGGGATATCCGCTGCTCGCCACCGAGGAGCCGGGGCCGGGGCTGCCGCGGAGGGCCAGGGCGATGGCCGAGACCGGGCCGGGCACCGTCATCCTCCCCGACACCGGCGCCCCGCCGACGAACGCCGCGGCGCTGCAGGCCGGTGACCTGTTGTTCTTCGATCTCGACCAGGCGCCGGACCGTCGCGCCGACCACGTCGCGATCTACCTGGGCCGGGACGAGGCGGGCCAGCACCGTTTCGTGTCGAGCAGGCGACGCGCCGACGGCCCGACGCTCGGTGACCTCGGTGGCACGTCCGTGCTGGACGACGGCGGGCACTACTCACGCTCGTTCCGGGCGGCGAAGCGGCTGTGAGCCGGGCGCGGATCATGGTGGCGGTGTTCGTCGTGCTCGCCCTCGCCGCGGTGGCGACGCTCGTCGCGGCCCTCTCCCGCGCGGCGCCGCCGGAACCGCCGCCGTCGCTGGAGGAACAGGTCCGGGAGTTCACCCCTCGGCTCGACCCGCGCGGGCCCTACCGCCCCCCGGACGCCGGGGAACGTGACGCGCTGGTCGGCGCGGTGTCGACGCTGGTGGGCTCCGGGTCGGACGCGGCAGCGCGCGGGGTGCTGGAGTCTGCCGGGTTCACGGTCGGGGTCACCCGGAGCGCGGTGGGCGTCGAGTACCTCGTGGCGCGCAGCGACCCGGCGTCGCCGCGGTCCTGGGGGCTGATCGCCGTGCCGATCGGCCGGGCGCCGCGCCTGATCGTCGAGGTGCCGCACCCGAACGCCGACTACGACACCGAGAACGTGGGGCTCGCGGTGCTCGCGGCCGCCCCCGACTCGATCTACCTGCAGGCCGGGGCCCACCGGAGGGCGGACGACGAGCGGGCCGACGTCGCGCACCAGGAGGACTCGCTGTTCCACGCGCTCGCCGTGCACCTGAGCAGCCGGCTGCGGCTCCCGCAGCTGCAGCTGCACGGCTTCGGCGAGCGCGACGACCTCGACGCCGACATCGTGCTCGGCGGTGGGCCGGACGACCCGGCGCCACCGGTCCGGGCGCTCGCCGACCGGCTGGAGGACGCGGGACTGGACGTCTGCACCGCGTGGGACGGCGCGTGCAGCGAGCTGGAGGGCCGCACGAACGTGCAGGGCCGGGCGGCCGCGCTGCTCGACCTGCCGTTCGCGCACGTCGAGATGAGCGTGTCGACCCGGTCCGACCCGGAGAAGGTGGCGCATGCGCTCGCCACCCTCGGTTCGTGAGTCAGTCCGGCTCGGTGCCGAGCATGATCGTCCGGTGCGGCTCGGTGCTGCCCCGGATCCGCTCCAGCAGCACCGTGGCCGCGGTGGCGCCGATCCGGCGGGCCGGCAGCGGGACGACGTCCACGCCCACCGGGCCGAGCGGGAAGTAGGGCAGGTCCCCGAAGGCGGCCATCCCGAAGGCGGGTGGGCGCAGCCCCCGTTCCTCCAGCGCGCGCAGCGCACCGACCGCCATGAGGTTGTTGGCGACGAACACGGCGTCCGGCGGGTCCGGCCGGGCCAGCAGCCGTTCCATCGCCGCCCGGCCGCCGCTCACGCGGTAGTCGGCGTGCACGAGGTAGTGCCGAGGGTCGGCGCCCGGCGTCCGCTGGGCGAACACCTCCTGCCAGCCGGCGCTGCGCAGCTGGGCGGTCTCCGCCGCCTCCGGGCCGGTCACGCACGCCACGCGGCGGGCTCCGCGCTCGTACAGGCGGCTGGTGGCCGCCCGCCCGCCTGCCAGGTTGTCCACCACCACCGAGTCGACGGGGGCCCCGTGCAGCGCCCGGTCGACGCTCACCACCGGCCGCCCCCGTTCGATCAGCGCCGACACGTCGCTGTGCCCGCCCGCCGGCACCAGGATCACCCCGGCGAGGTGCTCGGACACCGCGATCTGCAGGTGCCGCGCCTCCCGCAGCGGGTCCTCGTCGCTGTTGCACAGCACCACGGAGCAGCCGGCCTCGCCCGCGACGTCCTCCACGCCGCGGGCGAGGCCCGTGAAGAACGGGTTCTCGATGTCGGCGACGATCAGCCCGATCACGCTGGAGGTCTGCATGCGCAGCGCTCGCGCCGTGCGGTTGGGCGTGTACCCCAGTTCCCGTGCCACCTGCAGCACCTGGCGGGCCTTCTCCGGAGACACGTTCGACCCGTTGAAGACCCGTGACACGGTGGCCGCCGAGACGCCTGCCCGGGCGGCAACGTCGTAGATCGTCGCCATGGCCCCCAACGCAGGTCAGGATCGGACCCGGCCGTCCCGGACGGGTGGCCAGCAGTCTACGGCGCTACCGCGGCCACGGCTGCAATCGATTTCCCCGCGCTCGGCGGTGGATGCCGGGTCAACCGATCGACCGACTCGCGACGGCCCCGCCCACCCCTAACGTCGGGCGGGCATCGAGGGGGGTGCGTCATGACGACGGTCGAGCACGAGGTGCCGGTGCGGGAGATCCCCGCGTTCAGTCGTGGGCCGGTGCTCGCCGTGGCCGCCGCGGTGGCGGTGGTGCTGACCGCCGTGAGCGGCCGATACGGCTACTTCGGCGACGAGCTCTACTTCGTCGCCGCCGGGCACCACCTGGACTGGGGTTACGCCGACCAGCCGCCGCTGGTGCCGCTGCTCGCGCTGCTGATGGACACGATCGCGCCCGGGTCCGTGGCGGTGCTGCGCATCCCCGCGACCCTCGCGACCGTCGCCGCGGTGGTGCTCGCGGCGCTCATCGCGCGGGAGTTCGGCGGCGGCGGGCGGGCGCAGCTGCTGGCGGCCGGTGCGGTGGCCGTCTCGCCCGGCTTCCTGGGCACCGGCCACCTCCTCGCCACGTCCACGCTCGACCCGCCCGCCTGGATCGCGGTCACGTTCCTGCTGGTGCGCTGGGTCCGCACCCGCTCGGACGGGGTACTGCTCGCCGCCGGGATGGTGACGGCGATCGGGTTGCAGGCGAAGTTCCTGATCGTCGGGTTCTGGGCCGTCGCGATCCTCGCCGTGCTGGTGTGCGGGCCGCGGGAGCTGCTGCGCCGTCCCGCGCTGTGGGCGGCGGGTGCGATCTCGCTGCTCCCCACGATCCCGACCGTCGTCTGGCAGGCGAGCAACGGCTGGCCGCAGCTGGAGATGGGCCGGGTCGTGGCCGGGGAGAGCGGCTACGCGGGCGGGATGGCGGGCTTCCTGCCGTTGGGGTTCTTCGCCGCCGGGCTGCTCGTCGGTTCGGTGCTCGGCGTGGTCGGTCTCGTCCGGCTCGTGCGCACCCCGCAGCACCGGTTCCTCGGCGTCACGGCGCTGGGTGTGGCACTGCTGTTCATGCTGGTGGGTGGCAGGCCGTACTACATCGCGGGCGTGCTGCCGCTGCTGTGGGCGGCCGGAGCGGCACACGTGGAGCGGCAGCGGCCCGCGGCGTGGTGGCGCTGGGTCCCGACGTGGCCGGTGTACGCCGTGACGGCGGCCGCGCTCCTGCTCGGGAACGTGCTGCCGATCCAGCCGGCGTCGGTGCACGCCCACCAGCCCCTGCAGATCGGCAACTTCCAGCGTGACGAGATCGGCTGGCCCGCGATGGTGGCCGACGTGCAGGCCGTGCACCGGGCGTTGCCCCCCGGTGAGGCCCGCGACGCCGTGGTCGTCACGGGGGACTACTGGAGCTACTCGGCGGTCCGGATGTACGCCCCCGAGCTGCGCACCTTCAGCTTCAGCCGCGGTGCGGCGTGGTTCGGCACCCCGCCGGAGGAGTCCGGGACGGTCGTGTTCGTCGGCGACCCGTCGGCGATCGCCTCCGCGTTCACGACCGTGACCCGGGCCGGGGAGCTCGACAACGACGAAGGCGTCGCCAACCTCGCGCAGGGCACCCCCGTCCACGTGCTCGACGGCAGGCGGCTGCCGTGGGCGCAGCTGTGGGAGGCGGCGCGCAACCTGTGAGCGGATCCGGCCCCTGACCCAGGGCCTGTTACATCCCCCGGCGCTCAGGACCGTCCTGGAGAGACCGCTCACCGATTCGCCTCGGCGTCACACTTTCGAGTGAATCGAGCGGTTCCCGCTCGCCGGTTCCCGGCCTCCCGGTCGCCGCTCGGTGACCGGCAGTGCACGTTCCGCGGTACATCGTCACGATATCGTGATTCGTCAGATCGATCTTGTGACCGAATCGGGTCGGTCGGGTGCGGACGCGGGGGCGCGCCCACCGGCGCCCAGAACGATGTGAAGGGACACGCTCGTTGAGCACGCCCTGCCCCCCGCGGACGATCCCGCCCCACCTGGAGATGATCGCCGGCCCGTCCACGATGCCGCTCCCCATGCGGGTGATCTCCGCTCCGCCGTTCACGCCGTTCCCGCAGCCGGGCTTCCTCGGCGGGGTGAGTGGCGGGCCGCTCGTCGCGTTGTTCGCGATGCAGGCGGGCGCGGCGGCGCTCAGCGCCATCGCGGTCGCCGGTGGCGGCAGGTGGCCGGACCTGCGGATCCCCGGGGTACTGGTGCTCATCGCCGCGCTCGGGCACGTCCTGCTGTGGGGTGGGCTCGTGGTGCCGGTCCGGCGATTCGCGGCCGCGACGGCGCGGATGGCCGCCCATGCGCGCGTCGACCTGGTTCCCCGTGGGCGGATCGCCGAGCTGGACCGCGTCGCGCTCGGGCTGTACCGGTTCCACCCCGGCGGGGTCAGCAGGCGCAGTTCCCGGCCCCGTCGCCTGGTGGTCCGGCTCGCGGCCGCCCCGGTCCTGGTCGCACTGCTCGTCCTCGGCTGGGTGGTGCCGTCGGCGGTCGCGACCGTCGGCGGTGCTGCGCTGCCCGTCGAGGAGGTCGTCCGCGCCGCGGGCGTGCGGGCCGACGAACGGGCCGCGGAACTGGACGCCGCGCTGGGTCGCGGGCTCACCGCCCTCGAACGGGCGGCCGACCCGCCGACCGGCGGCGTCGTCGCCGACCCCGCCACCACCGTCAACGGGGTCCTCGCGGCGGAACGGCTGTTCCGGTCGGTCGCGGTCGTCGACCGGGCGGGCCGGCCGATCGTGACCGCGGGGCCCGCGTTCGACGAACCGCTCGCGATCCTGCCGGCCGTGCCGCGGGTCGTGCAGGCCAACACCTCGGGGAGCGAGCCGCTCGTCCGGGCGTCCGCCCCGATGGGGGACGGCGCCACCGCGCTCGTGGCGGAGTTCGACCCCCGCGCGCTGAACGACGTGATCCGCGCCGCCGGTGGCAACACCCGGGTGGTCGACCCACAGCGGGCCACCGTGCTCGACAGCGGCGGGTACACCGCGTTCGAACCGCTGGACGACCCCGCGCTCGGGGAGCTCGTCGCGAGCCTGTCCCCGCAGGCCCCTCGCGCCGAGCGGCCGGTGGACGGGCGGGGCGCCGCGACCCGGCTCGTGAGCGCCCCGGGCGCGCCCACCGATCTCGGATGGGTGCTCGTCGAGGAGCGGGGCGTCGCGGTCGCGGCGCTGGCCGACGACGGCAGCAGGCGCGCCACCCTCGTCGTGATCGCGGTGACGGCGAGCCTCGCCCTCGGGGCGCTCGCGTGGACGACGGTCACGGTCGTGCTGCCGGCCCGCAGGCTGGCGCGGCACGTCGAGCGGCTGGCCGCAGGCGACGAGGTACCGCCGCTCGCGCCGCAGCGCCTCGACGAGCTCGGGACCGCGGTCGCGGCGACCAACCAGTTCGTCGTGGTCCGTTCCGGGGAGGCCGGCCGGTGACGTTCCTCTTCGGTGTGTACGTCGCAGGCTGCGTGTTCCTCCTGGTTGCGGGGCTGCTCGAGCAGCGCGGCCACCACCGGCGCCTGCCTCGATCCCGGAGCGAGTGGTCGTCAACGGGATCCGCGGCAAGAGTTCCATCACCCGGCTGTGCGCCGGGGCGCTGCGCGGCGGAGGCCTGCGGACGGTCGCGAAGACCACCGGCACGGCCGCCCGCTTCGTGCTCCCCGACGGCTCCGAGGAGCCGGTGCACCGCAAGTTCGGGATCGCGAACGTCGTCGAGCAGATCGGGATCATCCGCCGGGCCGCGGCCTGCGGACCGGACGCGCTGGTGATCGAGTGCATGGCGGTGCTGCCGGACCTGCAGGAGATCAACGAGAAGAAGCTGGTGCGGTCGACGATCTGCGTGATCTGCAACGTCCGGGAGGACCACCTCGACGAGATGGGCCGACCCTCGACGACGTGGCGCGCTCGCTGTCGCGGTCGATGCCGAAGGGCGGGATCTGCGTCACCGCGGAGCGCGACCGGCTGCACATCCTGCGGGAGGAGGCCGGCAAGCGGGGCTGCGAGCTCGTCGTCGTCGACCCCGAGTCCGTCCGGGACGACGAGATGGAGCGCTTCGGCTGGATCACGTTCAAGGAGAACGTGGCCGTCGCGCTGGCCGTCGCGCAGCTGTGCGGCGTCGGCCGGGGGGAGGCGATGGCGGGCATGGTGGCGGCGCGCCCCGACCCCGGCACGGTCACCGTCGACAGCTACGTCACCGCGCGGGGCCGCCTCGCGTTCGCGAACGTGTTCGCCGCGAACGACCCCGAGTCGACGCTGATGAACATCCACCTCCTCGAGGACCGCGGGCTGCTGTACGACCCGCTCACGGTCGTGATCAACTGCCGCCCGGACCGCATCGAGCGCAACGGGCAGATGGGCGAGCTGACCGGCCGGATCCTCCCGGACCGGATCGTGCTGATCGGGGAGCAGACCCACAGCGCCCGGGCCAAGGTGCCGCGCGAGCTCGCCGACCGCGTCGTCGACCTCGGCGGCGACCTCGACGTGGACGCGTTCCTGGACACCGTCGCGTTCGGGCCCGGAGGACACGCGTGCGTGGTCACGATCGGCAACATCCACGGTCAGGGTGAGGTGCTGCTCTCCCGGGTCGCCGCGCTGCCCCGCGCCGTGGCCGCCGAGGCGGCGTGATGTTCGCTGCTGTCCTCGCGCCGCAGGCGGCGACCCTCGCTCTCGCGATCGGGCTGCTGTTCGCGCTGATCTGCTACCTCACCACCAACCTCTCGCCCGGCGGGATGATCACGCCCGGTTGGCTGGCCCTCACGCTCGTGGAGGACACCCTGAAGGTCGCGGTGATCGCCGGTGTCACGGTGGTCACCTACGCCGGGGTGCGGGTCCTGCAACGGCTCGTGATCCTCTACGGCAAGCGCCTCTTCGCGGCCGTGATGATGCTGTCGGTGCTGCTCTCGACCGGGTTGTTCCTGCTGGTCCAGCGGGACTACCCGCTGCTGTTCGCGCACGAGACCCTCGGCTTCGTGATCCCGGGCCTCGTCGCCTACCAGCTGGTGCGGCAGCCACCGCTGGCCACCGTGCTCGCGACGTCGGCGGTGAGCCTCGCCAGCTACGGGGTGCTCGCGAGCGGGCTGGTGCTCGGGGTGGTGGCCGCGCAGTGAACGGCCGGACCAGGCTGCTGCTCCGCCGCAGCCTCATGGGCGTGCTGGCCGTGGCGGTGGGCGTCGGTGGGATCGTCATCGGAGCGCAGCGACAGGACGCGCAGGTGGCCCCGATCGCGGCATCGCCGTCGGCGCCCGCCCCGGCGGCCGCCGAGCTGCGTTTCGTCCGCCGCGACGGCCCCGCTCGCACGACGGTGGTCGACGCGGCGGGCACGGTGCTCGTCACCTTCACCGACGGCGCGCGCACGGCCACCCTCGACGGGCCGGAGCGCACGTTCGCCGAGCCCCAGTTCCCCGGCCGGGCGGTGACCACCCGGGTGTGGGTGCGGCTGCTGCCCCAGGAGTGGCGCCCGGAGGAGGAGAACGCGCCCTGGGTGCGTGACTGGTTGCGTACGAACCTCGGCAGCACCGACCCCGACGTGCTGGCCTTCGCGCGGGACTACCTGGACGGGGCGCCGGTGGAACGGGATGCCCAGGAGGTGCGGTTCAAGGGCGACGCGGCCTTCGGCCCGCCTCCGCCGCCGGGGAGCCCGCCCATCGAGAACAACGACTTCTACGACTACCTCGGCGTCGACTGGCGCTTCGCGGACGGTGCACAGCGCGAGCCCGATCCGGTGCGCTACGGCACCGTCGACTGCTCCGGTTTCGTCCGGCTCGTCTACGGCTTCCGGGCCGGTTACCCGCTGATCCCCACCAACGAGCGCGGACCGGGGCTGCCGCGGCGGGCGCGGGCCATGTCGGAGAACGGGCCGGGCGTCACCCTGCTGCCCGACACCGGCGGGATCCCGGCCGACCTGGGCGTGCTGCAGGCAGGCGACCTGCTCTTCTTCGACCTGGACAAGACGGCCGACGGCCGCACCGACCACGTGGCGATCTACCTGGGACGCGACGAGGCCGGCGGGCACAGGTTCGTCTCGAGCCGGGTGCGCGCCGACGGCCCGACCCTCGGCGACCTCGGCGGCACCTCCCTGCTCGACGACGGGGGGTACTACGCGCGGTCGTTCCGGTCGGCGAAGCGGCTGTGACCGCGGGTGCGTGGGTTCAGGCGGCGGTGAGCGCGGCGGCCAGGTCCCGGGTGCGGCCGAGGATCGCCGCCTGGGCGATCGGGTCCATGTAGTCGTCGTACTCGGCGATCTCCCCGTCGTGGACGCGGACGACCCCGATCGCGCGGAAGCGGTACGGCCCGCCGATGCCGTGCGAGTGCCGTGGTGCTCGATCTCGACGACGACGACCTCGGGGTCGTCGGTGTCCCGGACGATCATGTCGACGCCCGCCATCTCGAGCATCGACCGCGCGGCGGCCGCGGCGGCGTGGAAGTCGCGGATCGTGTCGCGGCCCTTCAGCTCCCTGGGCATCCCGGGCGGGGCGAACGGGTAGCGCAGCACGCCGTCCTCGGCGAAGAGGTCGCCGAAGAGGACTCCCTCCCCTGCGACCATCCGGCGTACGTCCTGCATGACATCCCGCGGGCTGCGGCTCATCTGGTCCTCCACGAGCGGAATTAGGAGCGCCCTGAACAACTGGGACCTACTGCGCGACGCCCAGGCGGCGCCCTCGCGGCGTTGCGCGGATACGCCGATACAACAGCGGTATCGCCGCATCCGCGCGCCTTGCGAGGCCACCACCTGGACGCCGCTCGCTACGGCCCCAGTTGTTCAGGACCCTCCTAGAATCGGAACGGTGACCCCGCTTGAAGGATACGGAACGCTTGCCCCGGTTAGCAACCGCCATGGCTGAGCGGCCGCTGCGCGCCGACGCCCGCCGCAACCGCGAACGCGTGCTCGAGGCCGCCGCCCGCGCCTTCGCCGAGCAGGGCTACGCGGTGCCGCTGGACGAGATCGCGGCGGCGGCCGGGGTCGGGCCCGGCACGGTCTACCGGCACTTCCCCACGAAGGAAGCCCTGTTCGAGGCCGTGTCGGCGGCGAACGTCGAGGAGCTCGCGGCCGACGCCCGTGCCCGTGCCGAATCCGCCGACCTGGAGGTCGCCTTCGCGGGGTTCCTCGACCTGCTGGCCGAGCGGGCGCTGGCCAAGCGTGACCTCCCCGACGCGCTGGAAGGCGTCGGCACGGCGGCGCTCGCCGCGGCGGTGGCCGACATGCACGACGCGCTGCGGCTCCTCCTCACGAAGGCGCAGGAGGCGGGTGCCGTGCGCAGCGACGTGTCCGTCAGCGACCTGGTCGCGCTGCTGAAGGGCCTGCTGCACGCGGTGCGCAGCGACCCCGACCCGGAGGTCCCGAAGCGGATCCTCGCGGTGATCCGCGACGGGCTCCGTCCGAAGTAGGGGTCAGGATCAACCTTTCGACCGATCCGGTGAACGGTGCCACCGGCATAACGTGATCAGTGCGCGGGCCGGGTTGGGGGACCCGGGAGGGGAGACCCGCGCAGCGCGACCGGCCCCTGCCGACCGACGGGACGGCAGTGGGCCGGTCGGCACGTCGGGCCCGGCTGGGAAGATCGTGCCCGTGGACGCGAAGCCGATGGCCCGCGACGAGCGAGCAGAGCTCGTCGACCTGCTCCGGACGCTCACCCCCGAGCAGTGGGAGACGCCGAGCCTGTGCGCCGGGTGGCGCGTGCGGGACGTGGTCGCCCACATGTTCAGCTACGAAGGCTCCCGCTGCCCGCGCTCGTCGGCCGCCTCCTGCGCAGCGGCCTCACACTGGGGCGGGCCAACGCGCTCGGGGTCGCGGCCCACTCCGGACGCAGCACCGACGAGCTCGTCGCGCTCGCCGCGAACCACCTGACGCCCAGCGGGCCGACCACCGCGTTCGGCTGCCGGGTGGCGCTCACCGACGCGCTGATCCACCACCAGGACATCCGGCGGCCGCTCGGCCTGCCGCGCGACATCCCGCCGGAACGACTCACCGCCGTACTGCGCTTCGCCGTCACCGCGCCACCGCTGGGCGCGCGTTCCCGCATCCGCGGCCTCAGGCTCACCGCGACCGACGTCGACTGGACCATCGGCGCGGGGCCCGAGGTCACGGGCCCCGCGGAAGCACTGCTCATGGCGATCTCCGGCCGCCCCGGCGTGGCGAGCGAGCTCGCGGGCGCCGGCTGCGCCGAACTCACCCGCCGGATCCGCGGCTGACGCGCCCGAGAGCGTCCTGAGCTGCCACCGCACACAACGCCGTGATCACCGCGATCGTGACATGAGCCGCAGCCGACGTGCGGCCGATGTCACGGATCCGCCGATCACAGCCCGCTCGACGACACCTGACCGCCGCCTGCCCCGCGGGCCAGCTCGGTGAGCATCAGCGCCTCGGCCAGCACGGCCCGGCCGAACATCGCGAGGTCGAGGCTCTCGTCGATGCCGTGCCAGCGGCTCGCCGGGTCGCCGACGCCGGTCACCAGCACCGCGGCGCCCGGGAACCGGCGCGCGAACTCCGCGATGAACGGGATCGAGCCCCCGATACCGGTCTCCACCACCGGGTTCCCGTAGGCCTCCGCGAACGCCCGCCGCGCGGCGTCGTAGGCGGTGCCGGTGGCCTCGATCGTGAACGGCTCGGCGGTGCCCGGCTCGAGCGTGACCGCCACCCGCGCGCCCCACGGCACGTTCGCCTCGAGGTGGTCGGCCAGCGCGCGCTGCGCCTTCGCGGCGTCGTCACCTGGCGCGAGCCGCATGCCCACGCGGGCGCGGGCCCGCGGCAGCAGCACGTTCGACGACTCCTCCACCCGCGGGGCGTCGATCCCGAGCACGGCGACCGCGGGCTTCGCCCACGCGCGGGCCGGGATCGTGCCGCTGCCGAGCAGCTGCACGCCGTCGAGCATGCCGACGTCGGAGCGGAAGACGGACTCGTCGAGGTCCGGGGCGTCGGACGTACCGTGGACGAGACCGGCCACGGCCACCTCCCCGTCGGCGTCGTGCAGCGTGGCGAGGGCACGGCACAGCGCGGTGAGGGCGTCGCCGACCGGGCCGCCGTACACCCCGGAGTGCACGGGCCGCTCCAGCATCGCGACCTCGACCGTGACGTCGACGAGCCCGCGCAGGCTGGTGGTGAGCGCCGGCACGTCGACGGCCGGGTTGGCCGCGTCGGCGATCACGATGACGTCGCAGGTCAGCAGGTCCCGGTGCTCGCGCAGCAGTGCGGGCAGCGTGGGCGAGCCGGACTCCTCCTCGCCCTCGACGAACAGCGTCACCCCCACGGGCGGGCGGCCGCCGAACGCGCGCAGCACCGCCAGGTGGGTCATCACCCCGGCCTTGTCGTCGGCGGCGCCGCGGCCGTACAGCCTGCCGTCGCGCTCGGCGGGCTCGAACGGCGGGCTCGTCCAGTGCTCGTCGCCACCCGTGGGCTGCACGTCGTGGTGCGCGTAGAGCAGCACGGTGGGTGTGCCGGGCGGGCCGGGGAAGCGTGCGACGACGGCGGGTGCGCCGCCGTCCGCCGCGATGGTCGTGACGTCGGCGGCGCCGGCACCCCGCGCGAGCTCGGCGACGGCCTCCGCGCTGCGGCGGGTGTCGTCGGCATGGGCCGGATCGGCCCAGATGCTGGGGATGCGCACCAGGCGTTCGAGGTCGGCGCGGGCGTCCGGGAGGGCGGCGGCCACGGACGCAGCGACGGACTGCTCAGACATGTGGCCGGATCCTAGTCCGGTGCTGGTGTCCGAAAAGCCCGTAGGTTGGTGACCATGTCCCGGTTCCTCGCCCTGTTGCTGGACTCCGCCGCGCGTTCGCCCCGCGGGATGACGACCGGCGAGCCGAAGGAGCCGGTTCGCCACACCTGGCCGCAGGTGCACGCCACGGCCCGGCGCATGGCGGCGGCGCTGCAGGAGGGTGCCGACGGTCTCCCCGGGCTCGCGCGCGGCTCGGCGGTCGGGGTGCTCGCGGGTGAGCCGGTGTCGATCGCGCCCGCCGCGCAGGCGGTGTGGCTGTGCGGCGGCAGCGTCACGATGCTGCACCAGCCCACCGCACGCACCGACCTCGCCGCATGGGCCGAGGACACGGTGTCGGTGCTGCGCATGATCGACGCCGGCCTCGTCCTGCTCGGCGCCCCGTTCGACGCGCTCGCTCCCGTGCTGGCCGAACGCGGCATCCCGTTCCGCACCCTGGAGGGCCTCGCCGACGGCGACCGGGAGATCGAGCCGGACGCCGACGTCGCCACCGAGGACGACACCGCGCTCCTGCAGCTCACGAGCGGGTCCACCGCGGAGCCCAAGGCGGTGCGGATCACCCACCGGAACCTGCACGCGAACATCAACGGCATGGTCGAGGCGTCGCGGCTCGACGTCGAGCGGGACGTGATGGTGTCCTGGCTGCCGCTCTTCCACGACATGGGGATGGTCGGGTTCCTCACCGTTCCGATGACCACGGGGCTGGAGCTCGTGTCGGTCACCCCCGTCGACTTCCTCACCCGCCCGCTGCTGTGGGCCGAGCTGATCTCGAAGTACGGGGGCACCGTCACCGCGGCGCCGAACTTCGCCTACGCGGTGCTCGGCCGGCAGCTCGCACGGGCCACGGAGGGGTCGCTCGACCTGTCGACGCTGCGCATCGCGCTCAACGGGGCCGAGCCCATCGACCCGGACGCGGTGGAATCCTTCACCAGCGCGGGGGCGAAGTCGGGACTGCGCCCGGAGTCGGTGCTCGCGGCGTACGGGATGGCGGAGACGGCGCTCGGGGTGTCCTTCGCGCCCGTCGAGACCGGCCTGCAGGTCGATGCCATCGACGCCGACCAGCTGGAGTCGCACCGCCGCGCGGTCCCCGCGGGTGACGCACCCGCGCGACGGTTCCCGCGGCTGGGCCCGCCGCTGCCCGGCATCGAGGCCCGCGTCGTGGACGACGAGGGCCGCGTGCTCGGCGAGCGCGAGGTGGGCGTCCTGCAGCTGCGCGGCGACTCGGTGACGCCCGGGTACCTGACGGTGAACGGCCCGGTCGCCACCCAGGACGCCGACGGCTGGCTCGACACCGGCGACGAGGGGTACCTCGCCGACGGCGACGTCGTCGTCTGCGGCCGCCGCAAGGACGTGATCATCATGGGCGGCCGCAACATCTACCCGACCGACATCGAACGCGCCGCCGCCACCGCCGCCGACGTGCGGGCGGGCAACGCCGTCGCCGTGCGCGTCCTCGCGGGTGTCGAGGGCGGGCGCCACCGCGAGTCCTTCACCGTGGCCGTGGAGTCGCGCAAGGCGGGCGACCACGAGGCCGAGCAGCTGATCCGCAAGGACGTGATCGGCCGCGTGGTGTCCGCGGTGGGCGTGCGCCCCGCCGAGGTCGCGGTGCTCGCACCGGGCACGTTGCCGAAGACGCCGTCGGGCAAGCTGCGCCGCGCAGCGACAGGCGAGCTGCTGCGCGGGCGGTCACGCCCGGAGTGAACGGCGTTCCCGTCAGAACGCGTACCGGCGCCTGGGCATGATCGTTGCGAGGCCGCGGTCAGCGCCCTCGCGAGGGCGATTTCCCGCATGTCAGATCGATCATCAACCGCTCAGTGCGTGGAAGCGGTTCTGGGCGGGTTCCAGGCCGTCGGAGAGCAGCGCTTCCGCCGCGTCCGCTGCCAGGTCGAGCGCGAACTCCAGCTCCTTGCGCTCCGTGCCCGAGAACCGCTTGAGCACGAAGTCGGCCGGGTCCTGGCGGCCCGGCGGGCGGCCGATGCCGAACCGGACGCGCAGGTAGTCCTTGGTGCCGAGCGACGAGCTGATCGAGCGGAGCCCGTTGTGGCCGCCCTCACCGCCGCCGCGCTTGAGCCGGATCACCCCGAAACCGAGGTCCAGGTCGTCGTGGATCACGATGAGGTCCTCGGCGGGCACGGAGAAGTACCGGCAGAGGCCCGCGACGGGCCCTCCCGACACGTTCATGTAGGTGCGGGGCTTCGCGAACACCACCCGGCGTCCCGCGAGCCGGCCCTCGAGCACGTCGGCGTTGCTGCGGTGCTTGGAGAACCGGCCGCCGCCCGCGCGCGCGGCGAGCAGCTCGACGACGCCGAACCCCACGTTGTGGCGGGTGTCGGCGTAGTCGGGGCCCGGGTTGCCGAGCCCGACGACGAGCGCGGGGCCCGGCGGCATCCGTCAGCTCTCCGAGGCAGCGGAATCCGCGGCGGCAGGCGCCTCGTCGGCCTCTGCGGACTCGCCCTCGAGCTGCGACTCGGTGGGCGATGCCACGACGTTGACGACGAGCAGCTCCGCGTCGGCCCTCAGCTCGGTGCCCTCGGGGAGCTGCACGTCGGAGGCGTGGATCTGGGCGCCGACCTCGAGGCCCTCCACGGAGACCTCGATCTGCTCGGGGATGCTCGACACGTCGGCCTCGACCTCGAGCGTGTTGAGCTCCTGGCTGATCATGGTGCCGGGGGCGGCGTCGCCGGTGACGACGAGCTGCACCTCCACCGAGACCTTCTCGCCGCGGCTGATCACCAGCAGGTCGACGTGCTCGATGTAGGGCCGGATCGGGTGCGTGACGACGGTCTTCGTCAGCGCGAGCTGCGGCTTGCCGTCGATGTTGAGGGTGAGCACCGCGTTGCGGCCCTGCTCGCGGACCACGCGGGCGAACTCCAGCTGCGGGAGCGAGAGGTGCTTCGGGTCGGTGCCGTGCCCGTAGAGCACAGCGGGGATCTTGCCGTCGCGACGGGTGCGGCGGGCGGCGCCCTTGCCGAACTCCGTGCGGGTCTCGGCGTCGATACGGGCCTCGGCCACGGTGGTTCTCCTCGATCGGTACTGCTGCGGTGGACGCGCGCGACGAGGCAGACCGGTCGGGCCGGGACTGCGTCGATCACGGCGGGCCAGCGTGCACCCACCCTCGCCGCGGAACGGCCTACAACGATACGCGACGGCCCCGTGCCACCCCGTCGCCGGGTCCCGCCCAGAGCGCGACTCACGTGCAGCGAGAACGCGACTCGCATGCAGCGAAAACGCGACTCGCGGAGTAAGGGGAAGCCCACTCCCGCGAGTCGGGGTCTCCGTGCACGCGAGTCGCGTTATGAATGCACGGGGTTGCGGGTGTCAGGCGTTGCCGTCGAACAGGCTGGTGACCGAGCCGTCGTCGAAGACCTGGTGGATGGCCTCGGCGAGCAGCGGGGCGATGGCGAGCACCGTCATCGCCGGGAAGCGCTTCTCCTCCGGGATGGGCAGGGTGTCGGTGAAGATCACCTCGCGGGCCCCGCAGGCGGCGAGCCGTTCCGGGGCCGGCCCGGAGAGCACGCCGTGCGTGGCCGCGACCACCACGTCCTTCGCACCCGACGCGAGCAGCACCTCTGCGGTCTTCGCCACCGTGCCACCGGTGTCGATCATGTCGTCGATCACCACGCAGAGCCTGCCCTCGACCTCGCCGACGACGCGGTTGGCCACGGCCTCGTTGGGGCGGCGCGGGTCGCGGGTCTTGTGGATGAACGCCAGCGGTGTGCCGCCCAGCGTCTCCGCCCAGCGCTCGGCCAGCCGCACCCGGCCGGAGTCGGGGGAGACGACGGCGAGCTGCTCGTCGGCGTAGGTGCGCTTGACGTGGTCGGCGAGCACCGGGAGCGCGAACAGGTGGTCGACGGGGCCGTCGAAGAAGCCCTGGATCTGGGCGGTGTGCAGGTCGACGGTCATGATGCGGTCGGCGCCTGCGACCTTGAACATGTCGGCGATCAGGCGGGCCGAGATCGGCTCCCGGCCGCGGTGCTTCTTGTCCTGGCGGGCGTAGCCCCAGAACGGCATCACGACGGTGATCCGCTTGGCCGAGGCCCGTTTCAGCGCGTCGACCATGATCAGCTGTTCCATGATCTGGTCGTTGATCGGTGCGGAGTGGGACTGCAGCACGAAGGCGTCGCAGCCGCGCACCGACTCCTCGAACCGGACGAAGATCTCCCCGTTGGCGAACGAGTACGCCGACTGCGGCGTGATCGTCACGTCGAGGTGCTTCGCCACCTGCTCGGCCAGCTCCGGGTGCGCCCGCCCGGAGAAGAGCATGAGGTTCTTCTTGGGGGTCGCCGACATCACGCTCACCGTGCTGTGCCTCCGTGGACGTCGATGGCCGGGTCGGCCGCGTTGGCGGCGGCCTCGGCGGCCGGGGTGCCGGGCCGCTTGCGGGCGACCCACCCCTCGATGGTGCGCTGTGACCCGGCCGACACGGCCAGCGCCCCCGGTGGGACGTCCTCGCGGATCACCGCGCCGGCGCCCGTGTAGGCGCCGTCGCCGATGTGCACCGGGGCGACGAAGGTGTTGTCCGACCCGGTGCGCACGTGCGAGCCGACGACCGTGTGCCGCTTCTGCACGCCGTCGTAGTTGACGAACACCGAGGACGCCCCGATGTTGCTGTGCTCCCCGATCGTGGCGTCGCCGACGTAGGTCAGGTGCGGCACCTTGGTGCCCGCCCCGATCTCGGAGTTCTTCACCTCGACGAACGTGCCGATCTTGCCGCGCTCCCCGAGGCGGGCGCCGGGTCGCAGGTAGGCGAACGGTCCGACGGAGGCGCCGGGGCCGATCGCTGCGCTGCTCCCGTGGGTGCGCACCACCACGGCGCCTGCCCCGACCTCGCAGTCGGTGAGCGTGGTGTCGGGGCCGATCTCGGCGCCGCCCGCCACCGAGGTGGCGCCGTGCAGCTGGGTGCCGGGGTGCAGCACGACATCCGGTTCGAGCCGCACCTGGACGTCCACCCAGGTCGTCGCGGGGTCGACGACCGTGACACCGGCGCGCATCCATCCCTCGAGCAGGCGCCGGTTGAGCTCGCCGCGCATCGAGGCCAGCTGCACGCGGTCGTTGATCCCGCGCACCTGCCACGCGTCGGGGCAGCGCACGCCACGGGCGTCGGCCCCGTCGGCGCGGGCGATGGTGACGAGGTCGGTGAGGTAGAGCTCACCCTGGTTGTTGTCGGTGCGCAGCCGGCCGATCGCCGAGAGGAGGAACGCCGCGTCGAACGCGTAGACCCCGGAGTTGATCTCCTGGACGGCTCGTTCCTCCAGCGACGCATCGCGTTCCTCGACGATGCGGGAAACCGTGCCGTCCGTGGCGTGCAGGACCCGTCCGTACCCGGTGGGGTCGTCGACCGCACTGGTGAGGACGGTCAGCGGGGCGCCGGACGAGGCGTGGTCGTGCAGGAGCGCGCTGAGCGTGTCGGACGCGAGGAGCGGCACGTCGCCGTAGGTGACGAGGACGGGGCCGCTCAGGTCGTCGGGCAGGGCGTCGAGGGCGCAGCGGACGGCGTGGCCCGTGCCGAGCCGCTGGTGTTGCTCGGCGGCGAGCACCGGGCGGGCGAGTTCGTCGGCCATCCCGGCCAGCGCCTCACGCACCTGCTCGCCGCCGGCGCGACGACCACGACGAGGTGCTCGGGTTCCAGTGCGGCGACGGCGTGGACGGCGTGACCGAGCAGGCTGCGGCCGCCGATGTGGTGCAGGACCTTCGGAACGGCGGATCGCATCCGGGTGCCCTCACCCGCGGCCAGCACGATCGCCGCTGCGGGCCGGGACGGGGTGGCGTCGGACGATCCTCGCCCGTGCGGGTCGAGCATGGAGCCCACTCCTGGTTCTGGCCGGGACCAGCGCGGCAGGCGGGACGGCGACGCCGCGCCGGGCGCGGCTCGACGCGCCGGTGCCGGCGGTCGGGACCGGCCGATCGTACGGCGTCACCCGACGGTGCGCCGCCGCCCGGGCAGCCCTCGTAACCGCACCGGTCGCCGGTCGTTGTCCGGGCCGGGCACGCTCCGTGCTCGCCCGGTGACGGATTGACTGCGTACTGACTCGGAAGGCTCCGATGGGCAAGCACAGCAGGGCGGCGGGCCTGCGCGCACGTTCGCTGGTGGCGGTGGCCGCGCTGGTCGTTCTCGGCGGGGCCGGCCTGGCCGGCACCGCCCAGGCGGACGACGCGCTCGTCGAAGGCACCCCGTGCACCGAGGACGTGCGCGCCTGCGTCGATCTCGCAGGGAAGCGCGCGTGGCTCGTCGAGGACGGAACGGTCGTGCGCGGGCCGCTGCCGGTCGGGATCGGTGGCCAGGGGCACGAGACGCCGAAGGGCGACTTCGTGGTGGAGTGGAAGGACACGAACCACCGCAGTGTCGAGTACGACGGCGCGCCGATGCCGTTCGCGGTCTTCTTCGCCGAGGGTGGCATCGCGTTCCACGAGGGCGAGGTCGGGCGGCCGTCGAAGGGGTGCGTGCGCCTCGGGCACGAGGACGCGATCGAGTTCTACGACTTCCTCGATGTCGGCGACGCCGTTGAGGTGCGTTGAGTCACGTTCGGGTGGTCTTCGGGTGTCGACGACCATTCGCCGTCGATCACCCACCGGTCGGCTCATCGGGTGTGTCATCCACGTCGTTCGTGGCGACTCAACAGTTGTCAGGGTGAGAGCTCACGACGAGGAGGTGGCAGGGATGCCGACGCGTACCGCCCGCACGGCCTGGAACGGTGGCCTGGAGGACGGTCCGGCCAGGTCGAGCTCGCCAGCAGTGGCGTCGGGACCTACGACGTCAGCTTCCCGAAGCGGGCTGCCGACGACGCCGACGGCACGACCAGCCCCGAGGAGCTCATCGCCGCCGCCCATTCGGCGTGCTACTCGATGGCGCTGTCCGCGGAGATCGCCCGCGCGGGGGGCACCCCGCAGGCGCTCGACGTCACGGCGGCCGTCACGCTCGGCCCGGACCCCGCAGGCGGGTTCCGCATCTCGGAGATCGCGCTCACGGTGCGTGCCGAGGTCGACGGGCTCGACGCGGAGAGGTTTGAAGGTGCCGCTCGAGCGGCAAAAGACGGTTGCCCGGTCAGCAAGGCGCTGTCCGGCACCACGATCACGCTGGACGCCGCGCTCGAGCAGTAGCGACGCCCGGGGGTCTCGAGGGGTGAGGAGTTGGACATGAGGTGCACGGGGAACGGGCGTCCGCCCGAGCCGCCGCCGCGTCCTGGCGGCCGCTGAACCCAGCTACGACACGGCACCCCGCCGCTGACCGGCCGGCGGGGTGCCGTTCGTCGTTGCGCCCCGGGAACCGGCCCGCCCCCCGCGTGTCGTTCACCCGATCGAGTGCGCCGCGGTGCCACGCTCGGCACGTGCGCGGACACACGTCGGAGGTGCGGCCGTGACAGGTGCAGCGGGAATGGTTCTGGCCGACGGCGGCCACGGTGAGGGCAGCGGCGGGCTCTTCGCGCTGCTCATCATCCTGCTGGTGCTGTACCTGTTGTTCCGGAAGTGACCGGGTGGGTCGTCTGCTCCGCCGCCAGGATTCGAACCTGGACCATCGGAACCAAAATCCGAGGTGCTGCCGTTACACCACGGCGGACAGGCCTTCATCCTGGCACGGGCCGGGAACCGGACTGCACGGTGTCGCGTTGGGTCGGGGGAGCGGCGACGTCGGGAGCTTCGGGCGGTTCGCCGGGAGTTCGCATTCGAGGCCGGTGCAGGACACGGTGATCCTCTAACCTCGCTGCGAGACCTGGTGTCGGACCGCGTGGTCCGTCCGCTAGCCCGAGGAGTCAGATGACCGTCACGGCAGAGGACCCGCTCCGGTCCGGCCCCAACCCGGTGATCGCGGGCGGCGCACGCCGTTCCAGCACGCGATGATCTACGTGTTCGTCGCCGTGCCGATGATCGCGCTGGCGCTGGCCGTGCCGCTGGTCTGGGGCTGGGGTGTCGACTGGCACGACCTCGTGCTCCTCGCCGTGTTCTACGTGATCGCGGTGCTGGGCGTCACCGTCGGGTTCCACCGGCACTTCACGCACAAGTCGTTCAAGGCGAAGCCGTGGCTGCGGGTGGCGATGGCCATCACCGGTTCGCTCGCCGTGCAGGGCAACGTCCTCAACTGGGTGGCCGACCACCGGCGCCACCACGCGTACTCCGACCGGGAGGGCGACCCGCACTCCCCGTGGCTGTTCGGCACGTCGCCGCTCGCGGTGGCGCGTGGCTTCCTGCACGCGCACATGACGTGGTTCTTCGACCGGGACGAGACCAACCACCGCCGCTTCATCCCCGACCTGCTCGCCGATCGCGCGATCGTGCGGGTCAGCAGGACGTTCGGGGTGTGGGTGGCGGTCAGCCTGCTGCTGCCGGCCGCGCTGGGCGCGCTGCTGTCGTGGTCGTGGGAAGGCGCGATCACCGGCTTCTTCTGGGGCGGCCTGGTGCGGCTCGCGGTCTCCAACCACGTCACGTGGTCGATCAACTCGATCTGCCACATGGTGGGCGAGCGCCCGTTCCGCTCCCGCGACCGCTCGCGCAACTTCTGGCCGCTCGCGATCCTGTCGATGGGCGAGTCGTGGCACAACCTCCACCACGCCGACCCGACGTGCGCGCGCCACGGGTGCTGCGGGGCCAGATCGACATCTCGGCGCGACTCATCTGGGTGTTCGAGCGCCTCGGATGGGCGTACGACGTGCGCTGGCCGACCACCCGCAGACTGGCCCGTCTCACCACGGGCTGACCCCTTCCCGACCGGTCTGACCAGGCCGGATCGGACGGGTGTCCGCTGCGATTGCGCGCAGCCGATGCCGGCGCCGGTGCCCCACCCGGGACAGGACACCGTGCGGAGCGTGGAACACTGGCTGCCGTGCGCGAGGACACAATGCGCATCGTCGCGACATCCGGGGGGTCGACGCGGTGCTGACCGACAACGCGGTTGAGGCAGGCACTCACGCCCGTGGGCCGGCCGACTCGCCGGTCCTGACGTGCCGGCTCTGCGGGTCCGCGCAGCTGCGGAGCTTCCTCGATCTCGGCGCCACCCCGCCCTGCGAGCGGATCCTCACGGCGGCGGAGACCGAGGACCCGGAGGTCACCTACCCGTTGCACGTGCGGGTGTGCAGCCGTTGCCTGCTCGCCCAGCTGCCGCCGCTGATCACGCCAGAGGACACGTTCACCGAGTACGCCTACTTCTCGTCCTTCTCGACGTCCTGGGTGGAGCACGCCCGGCGGTTCGTCGACGAGGCCGCCGCGCGGCTGGAGCTCGGGCCGGGGTCGTTCGTCGTCGAGGTGGCGAGCAACGACGGCTACCTGCTGCAGCACGTGGTCGAGCGGGGCATCCGCTGCCTCGGCGTGGAGCCGTCGGTGAACGTTGGCGACGCGGCGCGGGAGAAGGGCGTGCCCACGTTCACGGCGTTCCTCACACCGGAGACCGGCGAGCGGGTGCGCGCCGAGCACGGCCCCGCCGACCTGGTCTGCCTCAACAACGTCTACGCGCACATCCCGGACGTCATCGGGTTCACCCGGGGGCTGCGGTCGATGGTGGCCGATGACGGATGGGTGTCGATCGAGGTGCAGCACCTGCTCACGCTGGTGCAGCGCACCCAGTTCGACACGATCTACCACGAGCACTTCCAGTACTACACGCTGCTCACCGGCCAGCGGGCGCTCGCCGCCGGTGGCCTCACGCTCGTGGACGTGGAGCTGCTGGACACCCACGGCGGGTCGATCCGGATGTGGGCGCGGCCCAGCGAGGGGGCAGGCGCGCCGTCGGAGCGGGTGCGTGAGGTGCTCGCCGCGGAGGAAGCCGCCGGGTTGCACACCGCGGAGGGCCACGACGGCTTCGCCGAGGCCGTGTCGCGGGTGCGTGACGACCTCGTCGCGTTCCTCGTGGACGCGCGGCGCGCGGGCAAGAAGGTCGTCGGCTACGGCGCCCCCGGCAAGGGCAACACGCTGCTGAACTACTGCGGTATCCGGCCCGACCTGCTCGCCTACACCGTCGACCGCAACCCGTACAAGCACGGCAGGTTCACCCCGGGATGCGCATCCCCGTGCTGGAGCCGGAGCGGATCGCCGCCGACCGCCCCGACTACGTGCTGGTGCTGCCGTGGAACCTCCGTGACGAGCTGGTCGAACAGCTGTCCTACGTACGCGAGTGGGGCGGCAGGCTCGTGTTCCCGATCCCCGAGCTCGAGGTGGTCTCGTGAAGGTCGTGCTGTTCTGCGGTGGGTACGGGATGCGGATGCGCGACGGCGTGTCCGACCTGCCCAAGCCGATGCACCCGGTGGGGCCGCGACCGCTGATCTGGCACGTGATGCGCTACTACGCGCATTTCGGTCACACCGACTTCGTGTTGTGCCTGGGCTACGGGGCACACCACATCAAGGACTTCTTCCTCACCTACTCCGAGACGGCGTCCAACGACTTCGTGCTGCGCGACGGCGACGTGCACCTGCTGGGCAGCGACATCTCG
>MKJV01000138.1 GCA_001942185.1 Pseudonocardia sp. CNS-004 | reverse complement strand
CACGAGCGGGCGTCCGCCGCCGGCCTGTTCCGCGCGCCGCACCCGCCGCCGCGCCGCCGCCCCCACCCGGCGCGGCCCGCTGGACCTACCCCACCGGTGGCCCGGTCAGCTGCATGGCCGCGGGTGACGACGTCGTGTACGTCGCCGGGGCGGACGCGACGGCGCACGCGATCGACGTCGGCACCGGCCGGGCCCGCTGGACCTACCTGCTGCGCGGGCCCGGCAGCAGCCACACCCCCGCGGTCGTCGACGGCACCGTCTACCTCGACGACAACCGCCTGACCGTCTACGCGCTCGACCCCGCAGGCGGGCTGCGCTGGGAGGCGCAGGGACGGCTCATCGCCGCCGACACCGCGACCGTGCTCGCCGCCACGTCGGACGCGACCCGCGACCAGGTCACCGCCTACGACGCCGCCACCGGCGAGGTGCGCTGGAACGCCCCCGTCGACGGCGCGCTCGGCGGCGGCTTCGCCCTCGACAACCCGGGCGCCGTGGCAGACGGACGCGCGCACGTCGGGCTGGAGCACGCCGTGCGCACGCTCGACACCGCAGGCGGCACCACGCTGTGGGAGCAGCCGCTCGCCGACCTGAGGACCGTGACCGTCGCCGGTGCGACGGTGTACGCCACGGGCGGCGCGGCCACCGCAGAGTCCACCCTCGTGGCGTTCGACGCGACCACCGGGCGCGAGCGGTGGCGCCGCACCGTCGAGGACCGGTACGGCGAGATCACGGTCCACGACGGCACCGTGTACGTCGATGCGGGCCACGGCGCAGGCCTCTCGGCACTGGACGCGGACACCGGCGAGCCCCGCTGGGAGCTGGGGCGGGACACGCCGTTCACGAAGGCCATGTACGGCACCGCGCCCGTCGTGGCCGGAGACACCTGCTACATCGGCGGCATCCGGATCGGCGGGCTGGAGGCCACACCGGCCTTCACGCTGTTCGCCCACGCCACCGACACCGGCGAGGAGCGCTGGTCGGTCGACCTCGCCCTCGACACCGGCTACACCGCGTCCATCGCACTCGCCGGGGGGACGGTCGTGCTCGGCTCGGAGCGGTTCGACGCCACCACGGGCACCGTGGTGGGCATCGGGTGACGCCCTACCGCCGGGGCAGTTCGCTGGGCCCCACGTGGTCGGCGAGCCAGTCGGTGAGCGGCTGCAGCTCCCGCCACGTGGCGGCCACCCGGTCGAGGGTGCCCGGCTCGTGCAGCACGTCGTCGGGCTCCCAGGCACGCCAGGCGTAGAGGCCCTTGTGCCGCAGCAGGTCGATGCGCGGGTGGTCCGGGTCGTACCCGCGGGGGCGGGTCTTGAGCGTCTCCCCCGCCAGCGTCAGCCCGGCGAAGGCGGCGATCCGCTTCTCGAGGTCGCCGCCGCGGCGGTCCTCGGCCACGGCCGCGCGGTAGCGGGTGACCTGGTCGGGCGCCATCCGGTAGTAGCCGCCCGCGACGAGCAGGCCGTCGCTGCCGACCTGCACGTAGAACGGGCCGACGGTGGCGCCGCAGTGGGTCTTGTAGGGGGTCTTGTCGTGCGAGAAGCGCACGTCCCGGTACGGCCGGAAGATCTTGCCCGGGCCGAACTCCGGTTCCAGCGCGGCGAGCAGGGCCTGCATCGGGGCGCGGACGTCGGCCTCGTACACGGCCCGCTGGTCGGTCCAGTAGGCCTTCGAGTTGTCGGCGATGAGACCGTCGTAGAACTCGACAGCGCCGTCGCCGAAACCCGTGAACGTCATGACGAGCGGTCTCCCGCCTCGGCCGGGTCCTTCTCCTGATCCCCGGCTTCCTTCTTCTCGCCGTCCGGCTCCTCGGCGTCCGGCTCCTCGGCGTCCGGCTCCCCGGCGTCCGGCTTCCCGGTCTCGTGGGTGTCGGTCTCGTGGGTATCGGCGTCCTCGGCCGGCTCAGCGGCGGGTTCGGACTCCGCGGCGCCCCCGTCGGGCGCCTGATCGGCGGCCGCCGGGCCCTCCAGGACCTCCCGCGGCTTGCGGACCAGCGCGAGGTAGAGCACCGCCCCGACGAACACGACGACGGAGACCACGACGTTGATCCGGATGTCGCCGAACACGCGGGTGGCGTGGTCGGTGCGCATCTGCTCGATCCAGAACCGGCCGGCCGTGTAGCCCGCGACGTACACCGCGAACGCGCGGCCGTGGCCCAGCCGGAACCGGCGATCGGCCCACACCACGAGGCCGGCGACGGCGAGGTTCCACAGCAGCTCGTACAGGAACGTCGGGTGCACGACCGCCACCGGTGTGTGGTCCACCGCGACGCCACCGAGCGCGTCGGCAGGCCGGTGGTGGGATCGACCCGGTCGTAGATCTCCAGGGCCCACGGCACCGTGGTGGGCGCGCCGTAGAGCTCCTGGTTGAACCAGTTGCCCAGCCTGCCGACCGCCTGGGCGGCCACGATGCCGGGCGCCACCGCGTCGGCGAAGAACCCCAGCGGCACACCGCGCTGCCGGCACCCGATGAGGGCACCGACGGCACCGAGCGCGACCGCACCCCAGATGCCCAGGCCGCCCTCCCAGATGCGGAGCACCCCACGGATCCCCGCCCGGGCCGAAGTAGGTCTGCCAGTCGGTCATCACGTGGTAGAGCCGGCCGCCGACGAGCCCGAACGGCACCGCGAACACCGCGACGTCGGTGACCACGCCCTGCTGCCCGCCGCGCGCCACGAACCGGCGCTCGCCCCACAGCACCGCCAGCACGATGCCCGCGATGATGCACAGCGCGTACGCCCGGATCGGGATCGGACCGAGCATCCAGACACCGCGGTCGGGACTCGGGATGTTCGCCAGCACTGCGCTAACGACGGGACTGACGACAGCAGGACTCACGCTGCCACGGTATCGCCCCGACTCACGCGCACTCACACCGCGACTCGCGTACACGTAGACCGCGACTCGCGGGGGTGGTGAGCCCCACGTTCCGCGAGTCGCGCCGTGGGTGCGTGTGAGTCGCGGTCCGGATACGCGGGGTCGCGGGGGTCAGGCCGGGGCCGGGGCGCGGCGGACGCCGCCCGCGAGCTCTGCGGCGAGTGCGCGGACCCCGCCGGCCCCGCCCGTCTCCGCGGCCGTGACGAACGCCGAGCCGACGATCACACCGTCGGCGAATCCGGCGACCTCCGCGGCCTGGTCGGCGGAGCGCACGCCCAGGCCGACCCCGATGGGCAGCGCCGTGTGGGCGCGGCAGCGGGCCACGAGCCCCGGGGCGGCGGTCGCGACGGCGTCCCGCGCGCCCGTGACGCCCATCGTGGAGGTGGCGTAGAGGAACCCGCGGGTGGCGGCCGCGGTGGTGGCGATCCGCTCCTCGGTGGACGACGGGGCGACCAGGAAGATCCGGTCGAGGCCGTGGGCGTCGGAGGCGGCGAGCCACTCGTCGGCCTCGTCGGGGATCAGGTCGGGGGTGATCACACCGAGCCCGCCCGCCGCGGCCAGGTCGCGGGCGAACGCGTCGACGCCGTAGCGCAGCACCGGGTTGTAGTAGGTCATCACGACCGCGCGCCCGCCCGCCGCGGAGACCCGCTCCACGACCGACAGCACGTCGCGCAGCCGGAAACCGGCGCGCAGCGCGGTGTCGGCCGCGGCCTGGATCGTGGGGCCGTCCATCACCGGGTCCGAGTACGGGATCCCGACCTCGAGCAGGTCGCAGCCACCCTCGACCATCGCGGAGAGCAGCTCGACCGAACCGTCGACGGTGGGGTAGCCGGCCGGCAGGTAGCCGACGAGGGCACCCCGGCCCTCGGCGCGCGCACCCTCGAAGATCTGTTGAACGCCACTCATCGCGGGGGCCCCTCCGTCAGGCTGGCTTCCGCGATCGCGGTGCCGCTCGCCTCCTCGGCACTCTCCTCGTCGGCGATCATGCCGAACCACTTGGCGGCCGTGTCGACGTCCTTGTCCCCGCGCCCGGACAGGTTCACGAGGATCACCGCGTCGGGCCCGAGCTCCTGGCCCAGGCGCAACGCACCCGCGACGGCGTGGGCCGACTCGATGGCCGGGATGATCCCCTCGGTGCGCGAGAGCAGCGCGAACGCGTCCATCGCCTCGGCATCGGTGATCGGGCGGTACTCGGCGCGCCCCAGGTCCTTGAGCAGCGCGTGCTCGGGCCCGACGCCGGGTAGTCCAGCCCCGCGGAGATCGAGTGCGACTCGATGGTCTGCCCGTCGTCGTCCTGCAGCAGGTAGGACAGCGCGCCGTGCAGCGCGCCCGGCGAACCCGCCGTGAGGGTGGCGCCGTGCCTGCCGGTGGACACGCCGTCGCCGCCCGGCTCGAAGCCGACGAGCCGCACCCCGGGGTCGTCGATGAACGCGTGGAAGATCCCGATCGCGTTGGAGCCGCCCCCGACGCACGCGGCCACCACGTCGGGCAGCCTGCCGACCCGCTCCAGCACCTGCTCGCGGGCCTCCAGCCCGATGATGCGGTGCAGGTCGCGCACCATCGTGGGGAACGGGTGCGGGCCCGCCGCCGTGCCGAGCAGGTAGTGCGTCTCGTCGACGTTGGTGACCCAGTCGCGCAGCGCCTCGTTGATCGCGTCCTTGAGCGTGCGGGAACCCGACTTGACCGGCACCACCTTCGCGCCGAGCAGCCGCATCCGGGCGACGTTGAGCGCCTGGCGCTCGGTGTCGACCTCGCCCATGTAGACGACGCACTCCAGGCCCAGCAGCGCGCAGGCCGTGGCGGTGGCCACGCCGTGCTGGCCCGCACCCGTCTCGGCGATCACGCGCTTCTTGCCCATCCGCTTGGTGAGCAGCGCCTGGCCCAGCACGTTGTTGATCTTGTGTGAGCCGGTGTGGTTGAGGTCCTCGCGCTTGAGCAGGATCCGCGCACCGCCCGCGTGCTCACCCAGCCGCGGCGCATCGGTCAACGGCGACGGCCTGCCGGTGTAGTCGCGGTGCAGGCGGTCGAGCTCGTCGAGGAACTCCCGGTCGCCGCGCGCCTTGTCGTACACGGTGGTGAGCTCGTCGAGGGCCGCGATCAACGCCTCGGGCACGAACCGGCCACCGTAGCGGCCGAAGTGGCCCCGCTCGTCCGGCTCGTGGTCCGACGGGTGCGCGATCCCGTCGCTCGCCCTGCTTTTCGTACTCACCGGACCATTCTCGAACACGACGGGTGGAAGCCTGCAGCCACCAGGCCGCGCACCGCGCCACCCGGGTCGCCACTGGTGACGAGGCCCTCGCCGACGAGCACCGCATCGGCGCCCCACCCGGCGTAGGTGAGCAGGTCGCCGGGACCGCGCACCCCCGACTCCGCCACCCGCATCACGTCGATGGGCAGGCCGGGCGCGATCCGCCCGAAGATGGTGCGGTCGACCTCGAGCGTGTGCAGGTTGCGCGCGTTCACCCCGATCACCTTGCGCCCGCCTCCAGCGCGCGGTCGGCCTCCTCCTCGGTGTGCACCTCGACCAGCGCGGTCATCCCGAGCGACTCGACGCGATCGAGCAGCGCGTCGAGCGCGTTCTGCTCCAGCGCGGCGACGATCAGCAGCACCAGGTCGGCTCCGAAGGCCCTCGCCTCGTGCACCTGGTACGGGCTCACCACGAAGTCCTTGCGCAGCACCGGCACGTCGACCACCGCGCGCACCGCCGCGAGATCGGCGAGGGACCCGCCGAAGCGCCGCCCCTCCGTCAGCACGCTGATCACCCGCGCACCGTTGTCGGCGTAGGACGCGGCCAGCTCCGCCGGGTCGGCGATGTCGGCCAGGTCGCCCTTCGACGGGCTCCGCCGCTTCACCTCGGCGATCACACCGATCCCCGGTGCGCGGAACGCGGCCATCACGTCCCGCGGGGGCGCGGCCGCGGCCGCGCGCCGCTTGATCTCCGCGAAGTCGACCTGCGCCTCGCGCACCGCGAGATCGGCCCTGACACCGTCCACGATGGAATCGAGGACACTGGCGCCGCCGTTCGTCATCGCAGCTGTCCTCCTCTCCGGATAGGGTCGGGCGCGAATCATGCTAGACAGCCGCACTTCGCGGCCCGTCGCCAGGATCGTCCCCCGGGTCGCCCGGCGGCACGGCAGGGGGGTCGGCCGTCGGGTCCCGGCCCTCGTCGAGCTCGTCCCACGCGGTCCGGTCCGGGTCGCGCTGCACCCGCCGCTCCCCCGGCGCGGCGTAACGGGCCCCGAGCCGCGCCAGCCCCCGTTCCCGCAGTACCACGACGATCCCCACCGCGAGCAGCACGAGCCCACCGGCCACCGCGAGCAGCGGCGCAACCGTCACCTCCGCGGGTCCGCGCAGCTCACCGGGCGGGCCCCCGAACTGCGCACGCAGCCCGAACCCGGCCACCCCGAGCCCGACCAGCCCGAGCAACACCCCCACGAGCCTGCGCAGCACACCACCGGTGGCCACCACACCCGCCACCCCGGCCAGCGCCAGCAACGCCGTGCCGCCCAGCCATGGCGCCGCCTGCGCACCCGTCAGCTCCACGGGCGGCGCACCGGACACGTCCGGCCCACCCCGGTACCAGACCGCGGCCGACCCCGCCCACAACAGCACGGCCGACAGGGCCAGACCCGCACACGTCACCCCCACCGATCGTGCTGATCGGCCTCCGCTTCGCTCCGGCGGGCTTGCGGGCCCTCGAGTGGTCACCTCGGAGTGGTGGACGCCGACCCCGGCCCGGGTGCCGCGACCGGCTGCGGCGCCGGAGGGGCCGCCTCCGCGGGTGTGTCCACGCCAGGCTCCGCGAGCGTCGCCGCCGTCGCCACCGCCGACAGCACCGCCCGCGCCTTGTTTAGGCACTCCGCGTCCTCGGCGACCGGGTCGGAGTCGGCCACGATCCCCCCGCCCGCCTGCACGTACGCCACCCCGTCGCGGACCAGCGCCGTGCGGATCGCGATCGCCGTGTCGGCGTCGCCCGCGAAGTCGAGGTAGCCGACGATCCCGCCGTAGAGCCCGCGCCGCGTGGGCTCCAGCTCCTCGATGATCTCCATGGCCCGCGGCTTCGGCGCCCCGGACAGCGTGCCCGCCGGGAAGCAGGCCGTGACCGCGTCGAACGCGATCCGGTCCTCGCGCAGCTGCCCGGTGACCGTCGACACCAGGTGCATGACGTGGCTGTAGCGCTCCACGGCGAAGAAGCTGTGGACCTTCACCGTGCCGGGCTCGCAGACCCGGCCCAAGTCGTTGCGCCCGAGGTCGACGAGCATGACGTGCTCGGCACGCTCCTTCTCGTCGGTGCGCAGCTCCTTCTCCAGCAGCAGGTCCTCCTCCTCGTCGGCGCCCCGCCAGCGGGTGCCGGCGATCGGGTGCGTGGTGGCCACGCCGTCCCGCACCGTGACCAGCGCCTCCGGACTGGAACCGACGATGTCGAAGCGTTCACCGGCCGCCGACTCCAGCCGCAGCAGGTACATGTACGGGCTCGGGTTGGTGGCCCGCAGCACCCGGTAGACGTCGAGCGGGTCGGCGCTGCAGTCGGTCTCGAACCGCTGCGACACCACCACCTGGAACGCCTCGCCCGCGCGGATCTGCTCCTTCGCCTCCTCGACGGCCGCGTGGTGCTCCGGCGCCGAACGGCGGCGGGTGAACCGCGGCTCCACCGGCCGGAACACCGCCACCGTGGACGGGGCGGGCGCGGCCAGGTCGGCCGTCATGCGGTCCAGCCGGGCGACGGCGTCGTCGTAGGCCTCGTCCACCCGCTCGTCCGTGGCGTCCCAGTTGATCGCGTTGGCGATCAGGGTGACCGTGCCCTCGTGGTGGTCGACCGCGGCGAGGTCGGTGGCCAGGAGCATCACCAGTTCGGGGACCCGCAGGTCGTCGACGGCCAGCTCGGGCAGCCGCTCCAGCCGCCGCACCACGTCGTAGCCGAGGTAGCCGACCATCCCGCCGGTGAGCGGCGGCAGCCCCGGCAGCCGCTCGCTGGAAAGCTCCTCCACCACCGTACGCAGCGCGGCGAGCGGGTCGCCCGACGTGGGCAGGCCCACCGGCACCTCACCGGTCCACACCAGCTCGCCGTCGACGGCCGTGAGCGTGGCCCGGCTGCGGGCCCCGACGAACGACCATCGCGACCACGACCGCCCGTTCTCCGCGGACTCGAACAGGAACGTGCCGGGCCGGTCACCGGCCAGCTTGCGGTAGACCCCGAGCGGGGTCTCGTCGTCGGCGAGCAGCCGCCGGGTCACCGGGATCACCCGGTGACCCGCGGCCAGCGCGCGGAACTCCTCGCGGCTGGGGGTGACCGTGCCGAGGGCGCCTGCCGGCGCTGCGCCGGAGGCGCCTGTCGGCTGTGTGACGGTCATGGCTCCATTATCTCGACCACCACCAGCGTGTTCCCGTCGGCGTCGCGGAAGGTGAACATCGGCGGCACCCCCGGGAGGCGCAGGACCTCCGGGTCGGTGTCGACACCCGCGGCGCGCAGGTGCTGGTGGTCGGCCGCCGCGTCGGCAGTGCCGAGGCGGATGCCGTGTCCACGCCGACGTCCTCGCCCGTGACCAGTGCGATCGAGGTGCTCGCCCCGGCCGGTGCGACGGTCAACCACCGCCCGCCGCCGAACGGGCCGTCGAGGCGCTTCTCGAAGCCGAGCGTGCCGACGTAGAACGCGAGCGCGGCGTCCTGGTCGCGCACCGGGACCCCCACCGTGGTGACGTCGGTGATGCGGGTGGCTGCCATGTCTTCCTCCTCGATCCGGGGCTGTTCACCCGGGACGTCGACACCGCGGCGGCGGTCTCGACATCCCTGGCAGGAGTTCTCAGGTGGCGCGCGGGAAAATGGTCACGTGGCAGTTCCCGACGACACCAGCGCGCCCCGCCGCCGCGGACGCGACCCGGCGGCGGCGACACCCGGGCGGAGCTGCTCGTCGCCGCCCGGGCCGTGTTCGCCGAACGCGGCTACGACGGCGCCACGGTGCGGGCGATCGCCGAGCGCGCCGGGGTGGACCCGGCGATGGTCAACCACTGGTTCGGAGGCAAGGAACCCCTCTTCGTCGCGGCGCTGAACCTGCCGGCCGATCCCGCCAGCATCCTCGGGGGCGCCCTCCCCGGTGATCCCGAGCAGCTCGCCGAGCGGATGCTCGGCAGGCTCCTGCAGGTCTGGGACGAGACCGGCGGGGCCCAGCTCGCCACGCTGTTGCAGAGCATCGCCAGCCACGATGTCGCGGCCGGGCTGCTGCGCGAGTTCATCGGGCGCGTGCTGGTGGGCAAGGTCCTGTCCACCGTCGCGCCCGACCGCCCGGAGCTGCGGGCGAGCCTCTGCGGCACGCAGGTGTTCGGGCTGGCGTTCGTGCGCTACGTCCTGAAGGTGGAGCCGCTCGCGTCGGCCGACCACGCCACGGTGATCGCCGCGGTGGCGCCGAACCTGCAGCGCTACCTCACGGGGCCGCTGCCGTGACCTTCGCCTCGGCGGTGAGCGCGTCGACGAACGCGCCGAACCGCTGCCTGCGGTCGGACGAGCACAGGAACGGGCAGGTCATGCAGTGCGCGTCGGACGGCCGCTCCACCTGCGGGTCGGTCCTGTAGTAGAGGCAGCAGGCGGCCCGCACCGGCACCCGGTAGGTCTCGGCACCCCACTCCACGACCTGGGGCCTTCCCCGCCCGCGCAGGCGCGCGCCGTGCGCGGCCAGCGCGTCGACGAGGGCGGCGCCCACCGCGTGTGCCCGCTCCCGGTCGCGCCCGCGTAGAGCGGCGCGTAGTGGGCCGCGCCGCGCACGGCGTCGGCCGCGCCGTTCCAGAGCGGCACGAGCCCGTAGCGGGTGGCGGCGCGCACGGCGTCGAGCAACGGGCGCAGCGTCGCCACGGCGTCGGCGGCCACCCGGTCGAGCAGCGTGGGCAGGTCGGGCACCACCTCGGCGTCCGGGTGGCCCGCCGCGGGGTCGTCGGGCAGCACCAGCACCGACGTGTCGCGCAGCGCGACCTGGTCGTCGTCCCCGTGCACGGCCAGGTGGCCCGCCGCCACGGTCCAGGCGCGGCGCTCGAGCACCAGCGCCGCGGTGACCCGGCCCAGCACGGCGTGGGAGAGCGTGCCGCCGACCGCGGCCGCGGCGACGGACGCCAGCCGGCCCGGGTTGTCCTCCTCCCGCGCCTGCGCGCACAGCTGCCCCACGTGCGGCTCCAGGTCGGCGAACGAGCGCCAGCCCGGCTCGGCCGGCACGCCGATGCGCGGCGCGTAGACGTCCGGGTACGCCGGCCGCAGCCCGCGCAACCGCTCGACCGTGGTCGCCAACGCACTCATGAGGTGAGGCTAACCTGATCACCGGGCGCGGTGGAAGGGTGGCCTCACACGGGACGGCGCGGGTCGATGAAGCCCGACTCGTACGCGGCCACCACGGCCTGGGTGCGGTCGCGGGCGCCGAGCTTGGCCAGCACGTTGCCCACGTGCGTCTTCACCGTCTCGACGCCCACCACCAGCTCGCGGGCGATCTCGGCGTTGGACAGCCCGCGCGCCACGAGCCGCAGCACCTCGCCCTCCCGCTCGGTGAGCCCGGCGCCGCGCAGCGCGTCGCCGCGGGACCGGCCCTGGGTGGCGACCAGATCGCGCACGGCGGCCGGGAACAGCAGCGAGTCGCCCTCGGCAACGGTGCGCACCGCCTGCACGATCTCGGCGGGCCGCGCCCGCTTGAGCAGGAAGCCGGTGGCGCCGGCCTGCAGGGCGTCGTAGACGTACCCGTCGTTGCCGAACGTCGTGAGCATCAGCACCCGCGGGCGGGCCTCCCGCATCGAGACCAGGTGCCGGGTGGCCGTGATCCCGTCGACCGCGGGCATCCGCACGTCCATCAGCACGACGTCCGGCGCGAGCTCGCGCACCAACCCGGGCACCTCCGACCCGTCGGAGGCCTCGCCGAGCACCTCGATGTCCCGCTCGGCGTCGAGGATCGCCCGCAGCCCGGCCCGCACCAGCTCCTCGTCGTCCACCAGCACCACGCGGATCACGACGGGATTCTCTCGGGTCCGAACGGGAGACGCGCGGCGACGCGCCAGCGGCCGCCGTCCGGGCCCGCGGTGAGCGCCCCGCGCAGCACACCCACCCGCTCGCGCATTCCCGCGATCCCGCGCCCACCTCCGTCGCGCGTGGGGGCGGGGCTCAGCGGTTGGTGAGCTCGAGCTCCACCGCGTCCTCCCGTACCGAGACGCGGACGGCCACCGGCACCGGCCCGGCGTGCCGCAGGGCGTTGGTGAGCCCCTCCTGCACGATCCGGTAGGCCTCCCGGGACACCGCCCGCGGCACGGCCGCCGGTGCGCCGTCGCGGTGCAACGCCACCGCCACCCCCGCCGACCGGGCGCCGTCCACCAGCGCGTCCAGGTCACCGAGGTCGGGCTGCGGGCTCCGGTCGCCGTTCTCGCCGTCCCGCAGCAGCCCGAGGACGTGGTCGAGGTCGGCCAGGGCGGTGCGTCCCGCGTCGGCGATGGCGTCGAGCGCCTTCGCCACGAACGCCGGGTCGCTGTCCAGCACCCGCGCCGCCGCTCCCGCCTGCAGCGTCGTGACGGTGAGGGCGTGGCCCACCGAGTCGTGCAGCTCCCGGGCGAGCCGGTTGCGTTCCGCCAGCGCCCGCTCCGCGACGTGCGCGGCGGCGAGCTCGGCCGCCATCCGCTCCGTGGGCGTCGGGCCGAGCAGCCGCGGCGCGAGCCGCGCGAGCGCCGCCCCCGCCGCCGCCGATGCGTACAGCAGCACCACCGGCAGCAGCACCCCCACCAGCGGCAGCCACCACGCCCGCCCGCCGGTCGGGAACGGCAGCAGCACCCGCCACGGCGCGATCAGGAACCCGATCGTGGTGGGGAAGACGATCAACGTGGCGAGCGCCGCGATGCCGCCGGCCGCGGCGTTGACCAGCAGCCAGAGCGCGGCGCGGCGGCGGCCCGGCCAGGAGTCGACCGTGGCCGGGTCCGGCTCGGGCACGTCGGCACCGAGCAGCGCGCGAGCCGCGGTGATCGCCAGCGACCGCACACCCGGCACGAGCGTGACGCCCACGGCGATGCCCGTTGCCGGCACCACGATCAGGACCAGCCCGAGCAGGTCGAGCCCACCGGTCTCCACCGTCGAGACGATCAGCACGCCGAGGGCCACGTACGGCAGGAGGATCACCGCACCCAGCAGGAGGTGCACGTACCGGCGGTAGGTCAGCCCCGAGACGAGCGGGGTGCACAGGCGCCGGAACACCCGACGATCGTCGCAGAAGGCCCGCCACCCTCCCCTCCCCCGCAGGAGGGACCGAACTCGTTCCGGCGCGGGATTCCGCGCGCCGCCGTCGCCGACATCGTGAGGGCCATGACGTTCTCGACCACCGCTCCGGCGACCACCCCGGCACCGGGGACGACGCCGCCGGGTGTGCGGGCGCTCGGCTGGCTCGCCGCCGCCGGCACGCTGCCGTACCTGGGGATCAAGCTCCTCTGGCTCACCGGGAGCACCGTCGGGATGACCGAACCGGCGTTCCTCTCCGAGCCGGCGATCGTCGTCGGCAACGCCATCACGTTCGCGCTGGACCTCGTCGTGATCGGCCTCGCACTCGCACTGACGCACCGCTGGGGCGACCGGCTCCCCGCATGGCTGGTGCTGCTCCCGATGTGGGTGGGTACCGGGTTCCTCGCCCCGATGGTCGTGTCGATCGTGCCGGCGATCGCGGTGGAGACCCTCACGGGCGGGCCGCGCACCGCCGTGTTCGAGCCGTGGCTGCAACCGGTCGTCTACGGCGGGTTCGCCTGGCAGGGCGTGTTCCTCGGCGCCGCGTTCGTCGCGCACGCGGTCCGCCGGTGGTCGGGCCTGATCACCACGGTCGCACGCCCCGCGGCGGGCCTCGCGCCGCTCCTGCGGGTCGTGACGGGCGGTGGCTGTGCCATGGCCGCGGCCGGCGCCGTCTTCCACCTGGTCGCCGGGATCACCGCCGGGTCGCCGGTGGGCGTCGGCGTCGAGACCGTGAACGCCGCGTTCGCCGTCGCGGGCGCCGCCGGCGTGCTCGCGCTCGTGCGGGCCCGCCCGACGCGCGCCGGGGGGCCGTCGCGGCGGCCTGGACGGGCAGCGCCGTCCTGTTCTCGTGGGGCCTGTACACGGTCACGATCGGGATGACGACCACCATGCTCGGCGGCGGTGGCATGGCAGCCGCCGCCGGCGCGGCCCAGGTCACCGGCCTGCTCGGCGGGTTCGCCCTCGCCGTGGCCGGGCTGCTCGCCCTCGTCGGTGCCGGGGAGACCCGGCGGGGGTGACGGTGCGCGTCCCGGCCGGTGTGGGTCGGCCGGGGCGCGCACCGAGAGCGCGAGTCGCGCTCTGGGTGCAGGCGAGTCGGGGTCGTCAGGCGGGCGCGTCGACCACCTGGATGCGCACCCGCTTGTTCCCCTTGCCCTTCGACTCCGTGCCCGTCACCCGCACCGCGCCGACCTCGGCGGTGCTCGCCACGTGCGTGCCGCCGTCGGCCTGCTTGTCCAGCCCCACGATGTCGATCACGCGCAGCGGGTCGATCTCCCGCGGGATGAGGTTGGCGGCCGTGCGGATCAACGCCGGGTCGCGTCGGCGGCGTCGCGGCCGAGGAACTCGACGACCACGGACCGGGCCGCCGCCAGCTCCTCGTTGATCCGCGTCTCGAGGCGCTTGCCCAGCTCCGCGGAGATCGACTCGAGCGGGAAGTCCAGCCTCCCCGCACCGGGCTCCATGTTGCCGCCGGTGACCGGGATCGCGAACTCCGACCAGACCACCCCGCACAGCACGTGCAACGCCGTGTGGGTGCGCATCAGCAGGTGGCGGCGCGACCAGTCGATCTCGCCCGCGAGGCCGGTGCCCCCGCCCGGCAGCTCGGGGGTGTCGACCCAGTGCCAGATCGTCCCCGCCTCCCGCTTCACCTTCGTGACGGCGACGGGCCCGCCGCCCCAGTCGAGCGAGCCGAGGTCGTGCGGCTGGCCGCCGCCCCCGGGGTAGAACGCGGTGCGCGCGAGCGCCACGCGGCCGCCGTCCCGGTCGACCTCGGCGATCTCGGCCTCGAAGGAGCGGAGGTAGGCGTCGGTGGCGAAGAGCTCCTCAGTCACGAGCCAGACAGTAGGACGCCGGCGGCCGACCTCGCTTCCGGGCTGCCCACCACATGATCGCCGCGAGGAGCACGCAGCTGCACCGCCGGCCACGCCCTGGTGCTGCTCGGGTCGATCACAGCAACCGCCATGACCCGCGGCGGACGGTCGCATGATCATTCCGAACAGCGCATCAGCGCCCCCGGCAGGACGATGCGGCACCTCTCGGACCGATCACGAGGAGGTGCTCGTCAGCCGCCGGCGAGCAGGACGTCGGCGTCGAAGCAGCTGTGGGTGCCCGTGTGGCAGGCCGGGCCGGTCTGGTCGACCACCACGAGCAGCGCGTCGCCGTCGCAGTCCAGCCGCACCTCGTGCACCTGCTGGACGTGGCCCGACGTCTCGCCCTTCACCCAGTACGCCTCCCGCGACCGCGACCAGTACGTCGCGCGGCCGGTGGTGAGCGTGCGGTGCAGCGCCTCGTCGTCCATCCACGCCACCATCAGGACGTCGCCGGTGGCGCGCTCCTGCACCACCGCGCAGACCAGCCCGTCCGGGGTGCGCTTGAGCCGGGCGGCGATCGCCGGGTCCAGCGCCGACTCCGCCACGCGTGTCACCTGACCTCCACGTGCGCGGCCCGCAGACCGTCCTTGACGTCCTTGATCCGCAGCTGCCCGAAGTGGAAGACGCTCGCGGCGAGCACCGCGTCGGCCCCGGCGCCGATCGCGGGCGGGAAGTGCGCCACCGCACCCGCGCCGCCGCTCGCGATCACCGGGACGTCCACGACGGCCCGCACCGCCTCGATCATCTCCAGGTCGAAGCCCGCCCGCGTGCCGTCGGCGTCCATCGAGTTGAGCAGGATCTCCCCCACCCCGAGCTCCTGGCCGCGCGCCGCCCACTCGACGGCGTCGATCCCGGTGCCGCGCCGCCCGCCGTGGGTGGTGACCTCCCACCCCGACGGCGTGGGCACGCCGCCGTCGGCCACCTTCCGGGCGTCCACCGACAGCACGATGCACTGCGCTCCGAACCGGCGGCTCGCCTCGTGCAGCAGCTCGGGGCGCTGGATCGCGGCGGTGTTGATGCCGACCTTGTCGGCACCGGCGCGCAGCAGCGTGTCGACGTCCTCCGTGGTGCGCACACCCCCGCCCACCGTGAGCGGGATGAACACCTGCTCCGCGGTGCGCCGCACGACGTCCAGCATGGTGGCACGCCCGCCCGAGGACGCCGTGACGTCGAGGAACGTCAGCTCGTCCGCGCCCTCGGAGTCGTAGACGCGGGCCATCTCCACCGGGTCGCCCGCGTCGCGCAGGTCGACGAAGTTGACGCCCTTCACCACCCGCCCGGCGTCGACGTCCAGGCACGGGATCACCCGAACCGCGACCCCCATCAACCCGCCGCCCGGTCGGCGGGCCGCACCGCACGCACCGCGTCGAGCGCCTCGGGCAGGGTGAACCGGCCGGCGTAGAGCGCCTTCCCGACGATCGAGCCTCGATGCCCACCCCGGACGCGGCCAGCTCGGCCAGCGCCACCAGGTCGGACACCTCCGCGATGCCGCCGGACGCGATCACCGGGGCCTTCGTGGCCGCGGCGACCGACCGCAGCAGGTCGAGGTTGGGCCCGCGCAGGGTGCCGTCCTTGCTCACGTCGGTGACGACGTAGCGGGCGCAGCCGTCGCGGTCGAGCCGCTCCAGGACCTCCCAGAGGTCGCCGCCGTCGCGGGTCCAGCCGCGGGCGGCGAGCCGGTGCTCACCGTCGACGATCCGCACGTCCAGGCCGACGGCGATGCGGTCGCCGTGCTTCGCGATGGCCCGCGCGCACCACTGCGGGTCCTCCAGCGCGGCGGTGCCCAGGTTCACCCGGGCGCACCCGGTGGACAGGGCGCGCTCGAGCGACGCGTCGTCGCGGATGCCACCGGACAGCTCCACGGCCACGTCCAGCTCGCCGACGACCCCGGCCAGCAGCTCCGCGTTGGAGCCCCGCCCGAACGCGGCATCGAGGTCGACGAGGTGGATCCACTCGGCGCCGTCGCGCTGCCACTGCAGCGCCGCCTCGCAGGGGGCGCCGTAGCCGGTCTCGGTGCCGGCCTCGCCCTGGACCAATCGGACGGCCTGACCGTCGGCGACGTCGACGGCGGGAAGGAGCGTGAAACTCACAGGTGGAGCCTACAGAGCGTGCCTGCCAGCTATCCGACGACGTCGCGGAGCCAGTTGCGCAGCACCGTGGCGCCGGCGTCGCCGGACTTCTCCGGGTGGAACTGGGTGGCCGCCAGCGCGCCGTTCTCCACCGCCGCGACGAAGTCCTCGCCGTGGTGGGCCCACGTCACGAGCGGCGGCTTGAGCACGTCCGACTCCGCCAGCTCCCAGCGCCGCACGCCGAAGGAGTGCACGAAGTAGAAGCGGGTGTCGGCGTCGAGGCCCGCGAACAGGGTGGACCCGGCCGGCGCGCGCACGGTGTTCCAGCCCATGTGCGGGAGCACGTCGGCCTTGATCTGCTCGACGGTGCCTGGCCACTGCCCGCACCCTTGCGTGCGCTCGCCCCACTCCACGCCCAGCTCGAACAGCACCTGCATGCCGACGCAGATGCCGAGCACCGGGCGCCCCCCGGCGAGCCGCTGGTCGATGATCCGCGGGCC
Organism: Pseudonocardia sp. CNS-004; assembly: GCA_001942185.1. GTDB lineage: Bacteria > Actinomycetota > Actinomycetes > Mycobacteriales > Pseudonocardiaceae > Pseudonocardia. Next base: position 16,116 of record MKJV01000138.1, on the reverse strand, counting down.
GTCGACGCCCGCCAGCCCGGCCATGCAGGCGGCGAAGGCACCCACGCCCGGTACGACGAGCCCGTCGGCCTCCAGCGCGGCGTGCGGGTCGGCCGTGACCGTGACGTCGGCACCCACGCGCTCCAGCGCACGTTCCGCGGAACGCAGGTTGCCCGATCCGTAGTCCAGCACGACGATCCTCGACACGCCGTCAAGGATATGCCGGGCCCCGGATCAGGGACCGAGCAGAGCGGCCGGGACGACGGCGATACCGTCCGCCCGCCGGTACGCCTCCGTGCCCGTCGTCACGACCACGGCATCGAGCAGGTCGGAACCGAGTGCCTCCTGCAGCCAGCGGAGGTGCCGGACATCCTTGTCATCCACCACCGCGCCGAGCTTCGCCTCGATCGCCACGACACGATGGTCGGCGCGCTCCACGATGATGTCGATCTCCCGCTCGCCGCCCTTGGTCCGCAGGTGCCGCACCACGGCCTCGGCCGCCTGAGCCTGTACCCGCACCCCGAGCACCACCAACGCCTCGAACAGGTGTCCCAGCAAGGGCCCGTTCCTGGGTACCGGCGGACCGACCGGGACGGCATCCAGCAGAGCACCGACGTCCGCCCCGAGCAGCCGAGCTGCCAGTGCCGGATCCGCCAGGTAGTGCTTGGCCGGTGCCGCGAGGCGCGCGAGGTGGTTGCGACTCGGCAACCACGCTTCGACCGGATCGAGGATCCACAGCTGCTCGAGCACGTGGCGGTACGCGGTGGTGGTGGAGCGCGCCGGCGCAGGGCTGTTGCCGCCGACCGCGGCGTCCCGGATGGACTCGAAGCTCGTCGTGGTGGCGGTGGCGGCGGCGTACGCCGCGAGCCACCGCCGCAGCCCCGCCCGGTCCCGCACGGGCCGGTCCTGCTCGGCGAAGTCGCGCTCGATGATCCGGCCCAGGTAGCCGTCCAGCTGGGCTCGCCGTGCCCGACCCGAGACGCCACGTAGTCCGGGTAGCCCGGATGCGACGATCTCCTCCGCATAGTCGGCGAGCCGCAGCGGGGACACACCCTCCACAGCAGGGCGGGTACCCGTCAACAGCTCCGCGAGGCTGACCGTGGGCGGGACCAGCCGACGCTCGCTGAGGTCGAGCGGCCGCATCCGGATCGTGACGATCCGCCCCGCGCCGGAATGAGTCGGCTGCTCGAGCGGTGCGGCCGAACCCGTGAGCAGGTACGGGCCTCCTCCTGGAGGATCGTCCACCGCACGCCGTACCACGTCCCAGGCCGACGGGAACCGCTGCCATTCGTCCACGAGAACCGGGCCGGGGCCGGCGACGAGCCGTCCGGGATCGGCCTCGATCACCGCCCGGACCGCGGGATCGTCGAGGCGGTGGACGGTGGCAGCTCGGCGGGACGCCGTCGCCGTCTTGCCTACGCCTTTGGGCCCCTCCAGCGCGATCGCCGGCAACTCCGGAAGCAGAGCGTCCAGCACATCGTCAACCGTGCGCCGAATGTACTGGTCCACGGGTAAACGCTACAGCTGGTCGGGCTCCTACGCTACAGCCGGTCGGCTTCCTACGCTCCACCTGGCCGGGTGCGATGCGGCTGCCGCCAGAGCTCCACCGGATCGTCCCCGGGCCGGAACCCGCAGCTCAGAGCCATCTCCGCGGCGGCGGCGAACCCGTTGGCGAGGTCGCGGGGCCGGTGGGCGTCGCTGCCGAACGAGACCGCGGCGCCGCCGGCGTCCGCCCACCACCGCACCAGCTCCAGGGCGAGCGGCACCTTCGTGTTGATCTCCAGCGCGCGCCCGCTCGCGGCGAGCGCGGTGAGCACCTCGCGGAACTCGCCGGAGAAGTCACCGGGCCGGAAGGGCTGCCCGTCGGCGGGCCAGTGCCGCACCGGGTAGTCGATGTGGGCGAGCACCTCGAACGGCGCGTCGGAGGCGGCCATCCGGCCTGCCTCCGCCAGGTAGTCCCGCACGACGACGTCGGCGGGCCGGACCCGCATCGCGTGGTCCACCAGCCGCGGCTCGTCCCGCCCGCCCACCGAGTGCACCGACCCCAGCACGCGCTCGAACCGCCCGCCCGACAGCAGCGCGGCCGTGGACTCCGGGTGCCAGTGCGGTTCCGACAGCTCGACCCCGGTCAGCACCCGCAGCCCCGGGAACCGCTCCCGGCACCGCTGCACGCAGTCGAGGTAGCCCTCGACGTCCAGGTCGCGCGGGGCGATCCGGCCGTCGGGGCGCAACCACCGGCGCAGCACGTCGGACATCGGGTCGCCTGCCCGCACCACCCACGGCGTGAGGTCCGCGTGCTCGGTGAACGCCACCGACGGCAGCCGCAGCGTCGCCGCCCGCTCGCAGGTCGCCTCCATCGCCCCCTGGACCGCGTCCCACGACCACTCGGTGTGGACGTGGTTGTCGCCCGGGAGCGACTCGCGTCGGAACCTCAGAGCGTGCCCTTCGTCGAGGCGATCCCGGTGATCCGCGCGTCCGGCTCCACCGCGGCCCGCAGCGCCCTGGCGATCGCCTTGAACTCGGCCTCGGTGACGTGGTGCGGGTCGCGCCCGCCCGCCACGCGGACGTGCAGCGCGAGGTGGCCGTGGAAGGCGAGCGACTCGAACACGTGCCGGTTGAGCACGGTCGGGTAGTGCCCGCCGACGACGAAGCCCTGCATCACGTCCGGCTCGCCGGTGTGCACGGTGTACGGCCTGCCGGAGACGTCGACGACGGCCTGCGCGAGCGCCTCGTCCATCGGGATCCAGGCGTCGCCGAAGCGGCGGATGCCCGTCTTGTCGCCCAGGGCCTGCCGGATCGCCTGCCCGAGCACGATCGCCACGTCCTCGACCGTGTGGTGCACGTCGATGTGGACGTCGCCGGACGCGCGGACCGTGAGGTCGAACGCGCCGTGCTTGCCGAAGGAGTCGAGCATGTGGTCGTAGAACGGCACCCCGGTGGCGATCTCGGTGGTGCCGGTGCCGTCGAGGTCGATCTCGACGAGCACCTTCGACTCCTTGGTGGTCCGCTCCACGCGCCGACTCGGGTCATCGACTCATCTCCTGGTCAACCACGTACTCCGTGACGATCTCCTGGGCGACCGCCAGGAACACGTCGTTCTCCTCCGGCGTGCCGATCGTGACACGCAGGTGCTCCGGGATCCCGACGTCGCGGATCAGCACCCCGCGGTCGAGGAAGGCCCGCCACGCGCGCGGCGCGTCGGCGAACCGGCCGAACAGCACGAAGTTGGCGTCGCTGGGCACGACGTCGTAGCCGGCGGCGGCGAGGGCGGGCACCACCCGTTCCCGCTCGGCCCGCAGGAGCGCCACGGAGCCGAGGGTGGCGTCGGCGTGGCGCAGCGACGCGCGGGCGGCGGCCTGGGTGAGCGCCGACAGGTGGTAGGGCAGCCGCACCAGCTGCAGTGCGTCGACCACGGCGGGTGCCGCGGCGAGGTAGCCGAGGCGGCCGCCGGCGAACGCGAACGCCTTGCTCATGGTGCGGCACACGATCAGCTTGTGGCCGTGGGTGCGCAGCAGGCTGATCGCGCTGGGCCGGTCGGAGAACTCCGCGTACGCCTCGTCGACCACCACGACGCCGGGGGCGGCGTCGACCAGCACCGCGAGTTCGTCCGCGTCGATGCTCTGGCCGGTGGGGTTGTTCGGGCTGGTCAGGAACGTGAGGTCGGGGGCGTGCTCACGCAGCACCGACGCGGCCTCGCGCACGTCGAGCGAGAAGTCCGACCGGCGCGGCGCGGGCAGCCACTCGGTGCGCGTGCCCGAGGCGATGATCGGGTGCATCGAGTACGACGGCTCGAACCCGACGGCCATTCGCCCCGGCCCGCCGAACGCCTGCATGATCTGCTGCAGCACCTCGTTGGACCCGTTGGCCGCCCACACGTTGGCGCAGGTCAGCGGCACGCCGGTGGACGCGGTGAGGTAGTCGGCCAGGTCGGTGCGCAGCCCCACCGCATTGCGGTCCGGGTAGCGGTGCAGCTCCTCCGCGGCCGTGTGCACGGCCTTCGTGACGTCGGCCACCAGCTCGGGCGGCGGCGGGTAGGGGTTCTCGTTGGTGTTGAGCCGGATCGCGACGTCCAGCTGCGGGGCACCGTAGGGGCTGCGCCCGCGCAGGTCCTCGCGCAGCGGTAGGTCGTCGAGGGTGACGCCGGCCCCGACGGTGTCGTGCACTGCCGTCATCGGGCGAACCTCGCCGTGACCGCTTCCCCGTGCGCCGGCAGGTCTTCCGCGCCGGCGAGCGTGACGACCTGGTCGGCCACGTCCCGCAGCGCGTCCTCGGTGTACTCGACCACGTGCACGCCCTTCAGGAACGTCTGCACCGACAGGCCCGACGAATGCCGGGCGCACCCGCCGGTGGGGAGCACGTGGTTGGAGCCCGCGCAGTAGTCGCCGAGCGACACCGGCGCGTACGGCCCGACGAAGATCGCGCCCGCGTTGCGGACCCGGAGCGCGACGTCGCGCGCGTCGCGGGTCTGGATCTCCAGGTGCTCGGCGGCGTAGGCGTCGACGACGCCGAGCCCGGCGTCGAGGTCCTCCACCAGCACGACGCCCGACTGCGGGCCGGTGAGCGCGGTGCGGATGCGCTCGCCGTGCTTGGTGGCCGCCACCCGCAGCTCCAGCTCGCGGTCGACCGCCTCGACGAGCGCCTCGGACGGCGTGACCAGCACCGACGCCGCGGCCGGGTCGTGCTCGGCCTGGCTGATCAGGTCGGCGGCGACGTGCACCGGGTCGGCGGTGTCGTCGGCGAGCACGGCGATCTCGGTGGTGCCGGCCTCCGCGTCGATCCCGATCAGGCCGCGCAGCAGCGCTTGGCGGCGGTGACGTAGATGTTGCCCGGGCCGGTGACCATGTCGACCGGCTCCAGCTCGGCGCCGTCGGTGTCGTGCCGCCGTACGCCAGCAGCGCGACGGCCTGCCGCGCCCCCGACCGCCCACACCTCCTCGCGCCCAGCAGCGCGGCCGCGGCCAGCACGGTGGGGTGGGGCAGGCCGCCGTGCTCGGCCTGCGGCGGCGAGGCCAGCACGATCGACTCGACGCCCGCGGCCTGCGCCGGCACCACGTTCATCACGACGCTGGACGGGTAGACGGCCAGCCCGCCCGGTGCGTAGAGACCCACCCGCTGCACCGGCAGGAACCGCTCGGTGACGGTGCCGCCGGCCACGACCTGGGTGACGACGTCGGTGCGGCGCTGGTCGGCGTGGACCAGGCGGGCCCGCTCGATGGAGGTCTGAAGCGAAGTGCGCACGGCCGGGTCGAGGGCGGCCAGCGCGCCGTGCAACGTCTGCACCGGTACCCGCACCGCGCTCGGGCGCACCCGCTCGAACCGCTCCGCGAACTCCAGCGCCGCCTCCGCGCCGCGCTCACGCACCGCGTCGACGATCGGGCGCACCTGGTGCAGCGCGGCGTCGACGTCCTGCTCGGCCCGCGGGAGCAGCGAGCGCAGCGAGGCGGTACGGGGCAGGGGTGCACCACGCAGGTCGAGTCGCCGAAGCATGGGGACCAGCGTAATCCGCCTCCGATCCCGCACCCCGCAGCCGTGCGGCGGTACCTGGCCTGGTGGTGGGGAGCATCACGTGTCCGGTCCCGGCGTCGCAACCCGGCCGGGCCCGCCCGTCGGCTACTCGACCGCCATCCCCAGTGCCGCGGCAGCGGCGGCCTGCCGATGGTCCCTGGTCACGAGCACCACCGGCTCGCCTGCTGCGAGGTCGGCCGCGGTGCTGCGGGCCACGGCCAGGTGCAGCGCATCGAGGCTGCGCAGCGGGTGCTGCGCCACGAGAGCGGCGGCGAGCTCGAACACGACCTCGGGCTGCAGACGCAGCAACGCGATCGGACCGTCCTCGCCGCAGTCCGCGTCGACCACGGCGAGCAGCTCCGCAGGATCCGGCAGCCGACCCGCCCGATGCGCAGCATGCGCCGCGCTCGCCAGCTCCAGCCGCGTCAGCTCGCTCGTCACGACCGGTTCGGCCCCGTCGAGCAGCAGGCTGCGCAGCTCCCCGTGGTCCGGTTCGTCAGCGAAGTAGCAGCGCACGAGCGCCGACGTGTCGACATAGCGCAGCATCCGACGGGGCGGCCGTGTCAGCGGCCGTCGCGGTCGGCCGTGAGCGCATCGCTCACCGGCGTACCCAGCCCGGCCAGACGGCGGATCACGTCGTCCCGGGAGCGCACCGCAGCGGGCCGACGCGGCACGACCCGCAGCCCCGACCGGTCGATCCGGCGGCGCACGGACTCCGTGTCGTCCTGCACCGCGGCGGCGAGCACGGTGGTGACCAGCTCGTTCAGGGAGCGATCCTGCTCGGCGGCGCGCTCCTTCAGCCTGCGGTGCAGATCGTCGTCGATCCGTGCGATCAGCTGCTTCACCGCCACGATGATAGCAGTCTAGGAGGCATCTGCTATCAGTCGTGGTTGTCCGCGCGGGCCCGCCAAATCGGACGCGACCGACGTAGCGGTCTGCCACCGTGCGGTCATGACTACCACCGGCTCTCCACACGTCGCCGTCGTCACCGGCGCCAACCAGGGCATCGGCGCCGCCACCGCCCGTGCGCTCGGCCGCCGGGGCGACGCGGTGCTCGTGGCGTTCTTCCGCCCCGGTGACGACGACGGCCAGCCGGCCCCGTACAACCGCCTGCGGCGCGGTGACGCCACCGACGTCGTCGAGGAGATCACACGGTCCGGGGGCCGGGCCCACGCCGTGGAGGCGGACCTGCGCGACCCCGCGGCCCCCGCCCGGCTGTTCGACGCCGCCGAGGAGCACCTCGGGCCGGTGGACATCCTCGTCAACACGCGAGCGGCTGGGTGCAGGACACGTTCCGGCCGGCGCAGGTGGACCGGTTCGGGCGGCCGATGGCAGCAGTCACCGCGGACACCGTCCACCGGCAGTTCGCCGTCGACGCGATGGCACCCGCGCTGCTGATCGCCGAGTTCGCGCGGCGGCTGCGGGACCGCGGTGGGTCCTGGGGCCGGATCGTCGGGCTCACCTCGGGCGGCAGCACGGCTTCCCCGACGAGGTGTCCTACGGCGCGGCCAAGGCGGCGCAGGAGAACTACACGATGTCCGCATCCGTGGAGCTGGCGCCGCACGGTGTCACCGCGAACATCGTCCACCCGCCGGTCACCGACACCGGCTGGGTCAACGACGAGGTCCGCGCCGCCGTCGCGGCCGGCACCGAACACACCCACGTCGCCGCTCCCGACGAGGTGGCCCAGGTGATGGCCTGGCTCGTGTCGGAGGAGGCCCGGCTCGTCAACGGCAGCGTGGTGCGGCTGCGCTGACCCGTGAGTGGAAACGAGTGCTCGCGCACACGTATCCACTCACGAGGGCCGCAGGTCCAACCCCAGGTCGAGAGCACGCACGGAGTGGGTGAGCCCGCCCACCGACAGGTAGTCCACCCCGGTCTCGGCGTACGCGCGGGCGCCCGCCAGCACCAGCCCGCCGGACGACTCCAGCAGCGTCGACCGCGTGCCGCGCCGCCGCACCGCCTCCCGGGTGCGCTCGACGTCGAAGTTGTCGAGCAGCACCAGCTCGGCGCCGAGGGCGAGCACCTCGTCGAACTGGTCGAGGGTGTCGACCTCCACCTCGTAGGGGAGGTCGGGTGCCGCCGCGCGGGCCGCGGCCAGCGCGGCGCCCACCGAGCCCGCGGCGGCGACGTGGTTGTCCTTGATGAGGATCGCGTCGCCGAGCCCGAGCCGGTGGTTGACGCCGCCGCCGCAGCGCACCGCGTACTTCTCCAGCAGCCGCAGCCCGGGCAGGGTCTTGCGGGTGTCGCGGATGCGGGCGCGGTGCCGGCCACGGCGTCCACCCATGCGGCGGTGGCCGTCGCGACACCGGAGAGGTGGCACAGGAGGTTGAGCGCGGTGCGCTCGGCGGTGAGCAGCCCCCGCACCGGTGCCCGGACGGTCAGTGCCGCGTCGCCCGCCGCGAGCCGGTCGCCGTCGGCACGGGTGTCCAGCACGTCGTGGTCGCCCACGACCTCGTCGAGCACCGCGAGGACGGCGGGCAGCCCGGCGAGGACGCCCGGCTCGCGCGCGGCGAACACCGCTTCGGCCACGGCGTCGGCCGGCACCGTGGCCGCGGTCGTGGCGTCCGGGCCGTAGCGCAGGTCCTCGGCGAGGGCCGTGGCCACCACGCGCCTCAGGTCGTCCAGATCGGGTCCGACCACGATCCCGGTCATGCCGCCACCGCCGTTCCGGTCCGCACGACCGGTCGGCCGGTCGTGTCGAGGGTGATTTCGAGGCTCGCGCGCTGCCACCGGTCGTCGCGATCGGGGAAGTCGGTGCGCACGTGGCAGCCCCGGCTCTCCGTACGGGTGCCGGCGGCGGCGAGCACGGCCTGGGCGAGCAGGGTGAGCGCGGCCTCCTCCACGCCCGCCCGGCCGGCGGGCACGGCCACCGAGGTGACGGCCTCGACCCGGTCGGACGCGGCGGCGAGGCCCGCGGCGTCGCGGCCGATGCCGGCCGCCGCCGTCATGGCCTGCTGGACGACGTCGCGGGGCGCGATCGGTACCGCGGGCGACGCGGCCAGGCACTCGGCCGCCGTCGGCCGCAGGGTCTCCCGGTCGGCGGCCACCGCCCGCGCCGCCCGTGCCCCGACCACGAGGCCCTCGAGCAGCGAGTTGGACGCGAGCCGGTTGGCGCCGTGCAGGCCGGTGCGGGCCACCTCGCCCGCGGCGTAGAGCCCGCGGACGGTCGTGCGCCCGTGCAGGTCGCTGACCACGCCGCCGCACGCGTAGTGCGCGGCGGGTGTGACCGGGATGGGTTCGCGCACCGGGTCGATCCCGGCCTCCCGGCACGCGGCGTACACGGTGGGGAAGCGGCGGGAGAAGTCCGGGAGCGCCGTGGCGTCCAGGTGCACGCAGTCGGCGCCGGTGGCGGCGAGCGTGCGGGTGATCGCCGCCGCCACGACGTCGCGCGGGGCGAGGTCGGCGAGCGGGTGCACGCCGGTCATGAACCGGCGGCCGGCGCGGTCGAGCAGCACCGCGCCCTCGCCGCGCACGGCCTCGGTGACCAGCGGTCTGCGGCCCACGGCAGGCCCGGTGTAGAGGACGGTGGGGTGGAACTGCACGAACTCCAGGTCCGCCGCCGCGGCGCCGGCCCGCAGCGCGAGCGCCACGCCGTCGCCGGTGGCCGTGGCCGGGTTGGTCGTGCTCGCGTACAGCTGGCCGTAGCCGCCGCTCGCCAGCAGCACCGCGGGCGAGCGCAGCGCCCCGGGTCGGCCCGCGTCGTCGAGCACCGCGAGCCCGGCCACCGCGCCGCGGTCGTCGCGCAGCGCGTCGACGGCGACGTGGCCCGCGAGGAGCGGCAGCCGCCGGTCGGTCGTGGCCGCCAGCAGTGCGCGTTCCACCTCGGCTCCGGTGGCGTCGCCGCCTGCGTGCACCACGCGGAACGCCGAGTGCCCGCCCTCCCGGGCTCGGGCGGGACGGCCGTCCGGGCCGGGGTCGAACACGGCCCCACGCGCCGCAGCCGCGCGACCGCGGCGGGCCCGTCGGCGAGGATCTCCGCGACGGCCGCGGCGTCGGAGAGCCCGGCGCCCGCGGTGAGGGTGTCGGCGACGTGCGCGTCGATGCTGTCGCCCGCCACGTCGCCCAGCACCACGGCGACGCCCCCCTGCGCGTAGCGGGTGGAACCGGCGTCGACGGCGTCCTTCGTGACGACGACGACGCGCAGGCCGAGCTCGGCGGCGTCCAGCGCGGCGGTGAGCCCGGCGACCCCGGACCCGACGACCACGAGATCGGCCTCCGCCTCCCAGCGCACCGTGGATCCGCCTGCTGATCCACGGATCGGCGCCGTCATTCGCCGCCGCCAGGCCGGCCGATCTCGATCATCCGCTGGACGGCGGCGCGGCCGCGGGCGGCGAGCTCGGGGTCGACGTGCACCTCGTCGCGGCCCTCGCGCAGCGCGCGCAGCAGCTTCTCCGGGGTGATCATCTTCATGTAGCGGCAGGACGCGCGGTCGTTCACGGCGCGAAAGTCGATCTCGGGTGCGGCCCGGCGCAGCTGGTGCAGCATGCCGACCTCGGTGGCCACGAGCACCGACGACGCGCGGGACGTGCGTGCGGCGTCGAGCATCCCGCCCGTCGAGAGGATCTTGACCCGCTCGGCGGGCACCGCGCCCGTGCCCGCGAGGTAGAGCGCCGACGTGGCGCAGCCGCACTCCGGGTGCACGAAGAGCTCCGCGTCCGGGTTCGCCTCGGCCTGCGCGGTGAGCGTGGCGCCGTTGATGCCGGCGTGCACGTGGCACTCCCCCGCCCAGACGTGCATGTTCTCCCGCGACAGCACGCGGCGGACGTGCGCGCCGAGGAACTGGTCGGGCAGGAACAGCACCTCGCGGTCGGCCGGGATCGACGCGACGACCTCGACGGCGTTGGACGAGGTGCAGCAGATGTCGGTCTCGGCCTTCACCGCGGCCGTCGTGTTGACGTACGAGACCACGACGGCGCCGGGGTGTTCCGCCTTCCATTCCCGCAGCTGGTCGACCGTGATCGAATCGGCGAGGGAGCAGCCGGCGGCCGCGTCCGGGATCAGCACCGTCTTGCCCGGGCTGAGGATCTTCGCGGTCTCGGCCATGAAGTGCACGCCGCAGAACACGATCGTCGACGCCTGCGACTCGGCCGCGATCCGGGAGAGCGCGAGCGAGTCGCCGGTGTGGTCGGCGATGTCCTGGATCTCCGGCAGCTGGTAGTTGTGCGCCAGCAGCACGGCGTCGCGGCGGCGGGCCAGCTCACGCACCTCGTCGGCCCACCCGGGTTCGAGCGTCCCGCCGGGCCGGGCCCCGGCGAGCGTCGGGCTTGTGGTCATGACCCCTCCTGGTTTTCGACTCTCAGTCGGAAACAGGTGGATACTAACAGCGGGAGCGCCGGGGCACCCCCTCCTCGTGACCGGGACCTCACCGCGACGCAACCCGGTGTTCACGCCGGGTACGGGAGCGGGCACCCTACGATCCGAATCATGGTGAGCCCGACCGAGCACGAGGTGCTCGCCGCGGTGCTCCAGATCCGCTGCGGGTCGCTGCAGGTGCTCGCCTGGCAGCGGGCGCTGCCCCCCGACCTCGGGCGCTGGGCCCTCCCCGGCGGCCTCCTCGGCGACGACGAGGACGTCGAGCGGTCGGTCCGCCGCCAGCTCGCGGAGAAGGTCGACCTGCGCGAGGTCACGCACGTCGAGCAGCTCGGGGTGTTCAGCCGGCCCGACCGCGTGCCCGGCGTGCGCCGCATCGCCACCGCGTTCCTCGGCATCGTGCCCGCCGACGCCGACCCCGCCGTGCCCGCCGACACGCAGTGGCACCCGCTGGCCGCGCTCCCGCCCACGGCGTTCGACCACGCCGCGATCGTCGACGACGCACGCGACCGGCTGCGCGCCAAGCTCTCCTACACCAATCTCGGCTTCGCGCTCGCCCCCCGCGAGTTCACGATCTCCGCCCTGCGCGACCTCTACGTCGCCGCGCTCGGCCACCCGGTCTCGGCCACGAACCTGCAACGCGTGCTGACCAGGCGCCAGGTCCTCGAGCCCACCGGCGACGTCGCCCCGCCGGGACCTGCGGGCGGCCGTCCGGCCGCGCTCTTCCGCTTCACCGGCCGCACCCTGCAGGTGACCGACGCGTCCGCCGTGCTGCGCGCGCCCGGCGGACCACCCGGCGGCGGAAACCGCGGCGCCGTACCGTAACGGGGTGGCCGAGACGCTCCCGCTGTTTCCCCTGGGCACGGTGCTGCTGCCCGGGGCGACGCTGCCGCTGCACGTCTTCGAGCCGCGCTACCGCCAGCTCACCGTCGACCTCGTCACGGGCACGGTGCCCGACCGCGAGTTCGGCGTCGTCGCGGTCCGGGAGGGCTGGGCGCCCGACGACGACGGCATCGCGGGCCTGCACACGATCGGCTGCACCGCAGTGCTGCGCGACGTCCAGCGGCTGCCCGACGGCCGGTTCGACCTGGCCACCGAGGGTGCGCGCCGGTTCCGGCTGATCGACCTGGACGCCGAGTCGAAGCCCTACCTGGTGGGCTCGATCGAACCCGTGCCCGACGAGCCGGCGGACGCCGACTCCGACGAGCTCACCCGCATCCTCGCCGCCGCGGCCCGGGCCGCCCACCAGCGCTACTGCACCACGCATGGAAGGACGGCGAGTGGACCGAGCCGGCCGCCGACGTCGCGCCGGGCACGCTCCCGCACATCCTCGCCGCCGACTGCCTGCTCCCGATCGGCGACCGCCAGCGCCTGCTGGAACTCACCTCGCCCGCGGAACGGCTACGCCTGCTGCGCCGGCTCCTCGCCCGCGAGACCAGCCTGCTCTCCGAGCTCGGGGCCGTGCCCGCGCCGATCACCACCTACGCGGTGGACCACAGCGTCAACTGAGCCGTCCCGCCGGGCGATCGCGACCTGCGCCAGCGCCACCCCGCCGAGCATCAGCGCTCCGCCGACGAGCTGGATCCCCAGCGGCGCCTCCCCGAGGACCAGGTAGGCCAGCCCGGCGCCCACCACCACCTCCAGCGTCAGCACCAGGCTCGCCGCGGTCGGTGGCAGCAGCCGCTGCACGACCACCGCGAGCAGGCCCCCGCCGGCGGTGCCGACCAGCCCGACCCACGCCACCAGCAGCACGACCGGCACGGCGACGCCGTCGAGGTCCACGGCCCGCGCGAGCGCGTCGAGCGGGAACGGCGCGGCCACCCCGGTCAGGAGCAGGGCGGCGGCGCTCACGGTCGTGCCCCACGCCGCCAGCACCAGCGGGTCGTGGCGCCGCAGGCGCGATCGGCCAGCAGGATCCTGGCGGCCATAGTGGCCGCCGCGAGCAGCCCCAGCACGAACCCGGCCCCGTCCAGCGCGAACCCCGCCCAGACCCGCCCGACCATCCCGAGCCCCAGCAGCGTGGCCGTGATCCCGGCCCACACCAGGCCCGACACCGGCTCGCGCCGCACGCACCGCACCCACAGCGCCACCAGCACCGGTGCCAGGTACTCCAGCAGCAGCGCCACCCCGACCGACAGCCGGGACAACGACATCATGAACACCACCTGGTTGGCCGCCAGGCCGACCACGCCGTAGGCCCCGACCAGCCACCAGTCGCGCATTGCGACCCACATCCGGCCCCGGCGCACCACCAGCGCCACGGCCATCAGCGCCGCGCAGGCGACCAGCAGGCGTGCCTGAACCACGTTCACGGCCGGCAGCCCGGTGGACCCCAGCACCTTCATCGCCGCCGCGGCGCTCCCCATCGCCAGCGCGGCGCCGACGGCCAACCAGAGACCGGCGATTCGGCCTGCCGAACGCTGCGCGGCGGTCATGCACCCACCGTGCTGTAATGCCCTAGTGCAGTTCAACCCTTACGGCGGCACGGCAGCCCAGATCGCGGTCGCGCTCGTCACGCCGGGCCCGACCTCAACCCGCTCGCCCTCGACGACGTCCTGTCCACGTACCGGCCCGCCTGCGACGTCGACCCCGCGCCCGCGCGCGAACTGGCGCGGTGGGCGACCGCCTGCGCGCCGTGTTCGTCGAGTCCGACGTGACCCGGCGCGTCCGGCTGGTCAACGAGCTCCTCGCCGACGTCGCCGCCCCACCCCACATCTCCCAGCACGACGGCCGGGCCCCGCACTTCCACTACGCCGAGCACGACGCCCCGCTCGTGCACCGCGTCAAGGCCTACACGGCGGGCGGCCTCGCCCACGCCCTCTGCGACGACCCCCACCGGATCGGCCGCTGCGACCGCCCCGGCTGCGAGACGGTCTTCATCGACACCTCCCGCAACGGCAGGCGCCGCTTCTGCACCACCCGGTGCGCCAACCAGGCCCACGTCGCCGACCACCGCAGGCGCCGCCGCGCCCGCTGATCCGATCGTCAGCCGGAGCGCTTCACCGGTACGACGTCGACCAGCCGGTCGGCGCCGAGGAAGTCGGCCGGGTTCGCGGTGAGCAGCGGCACCCTGGCCGCCGCCGCGGTGGCCGCGATCTGCAGGTCGAGGCGACGGGGCCGCGGGTTGCGGCCGGCGGCCCGCACGAGCGTGGCGAGGACGCCGTAGAGCTTCGCCTCCTCGACGCCGAACGGGAGGATCTCGTAGGTGTCGAGGACGTGGCGCAGCCGGACCTGCCGGGCCGCCGGATCCGGCCCGGAGTCTGCGCCGAACGCGAGCTCTCCTACGCTGATCGCGCTCGCGACCAGTACCGAGTCCCGGTGGTCCCCCAGATCGACGCTCGCCAGGTCGACGAGAACACAGGTGTCGACCAGTGCGTGCACGTCAGTAGTCGATGCGGTCGTCGCCGAAGATCAGATCGTCCGCCTCGCGGTCGCGGCGCCACTGCTCGACGTCGATCGGTGGCAGGTTGCGGGCCATCTCCTGCAGCTCCCGACCCGTGTGCCGCCGCTTTCGCGGATTGTCGCCGTGCGGCACCAGGTCGGCGACCGGCTTGCCGTTGCGGGTGATGACGAAGCTCTCCCCCGCCTCGACCCGGCGCATGATCTCGCCGCTGTCGTTGCGCAGCTGCCGTTGGGCGATGGTCTCAGGCACGCCTCAAACCGTAGCAGCTCGGTGCTACGGATCCGCTACGCCCGGACCCCATCGCTGACCCGCTCGCCGTGGCGGCTGCAGCGCGCCGTCCAGCCCGTCGGCGTCACCTGCACGACCATGCGGCGCGCGCAGTCCGGACAGAACCGCGGCGGCTCCAGCGTGCGCCGCGCGGCGCACCGCGCGTGCACGCCCTCCGCGGTCGGCTCGCCACACTGGTCGCAGAACACCGCTAGATCGTCTCGTTCAGGGCCTTGATCGGCATCTGCAGCTCGCCGAGCAGGTCGATGTCCGACTCCGCGGGCCGGCCGAGCGTGGTCAGGTAGTTCCCGACGATCACCGCGTTGATCCCGCCGAGCAGGCCCTGCCGCGCGCCGAGGTCGCCGAGCGTGATCTCCCGCCCGCCCGCGAACCGCAGCACCGTGCGCGGCAGCGCCAGCCGGAACGCGGCCACCGCGCGCAACGCGTCGCGCGCGTCGAGCGGCTCCAGGTCACCGAAGGGGGTGCCCGGGCGCGGGTTCAGGAAGTTCAGCGGCACCTCGTCCGGGGTGAGCGAGGCCAGCTGAGCGGCGAACTCGGCCCGCTGCTCGACCGACTCCCCCATTCCCAGGATCCCGCCGCAGCAGACCTCCATCCCGGCCTCGCGCACCAGCGAGAGCGTCTCCCACCGCTCCTCCCAGGTGTGCGTCGTGACGACGTTCGGGAAGTGCGACCGGGCGGTCTCCAGGTTGTGGTTGTAGCGGTGCACGCCCATCGCGGCGAGCTCACCGACCTGCGCGGGGGTGAGCATGCCCAGCGAGCAGGCGATGTTGATGTCGACCTCGTCCTTGATCGCCGCGATCCCGGCGGCCACCTGCGCCATCAGGCGCTCGTTCGGCCCGCGGACGGCCGCGACGATGCAGAACTCGGTGGCCCCGGTCTTCGCCGTCTGCTTCGCCGCCTCCACCAGCGAGGGCACGTCCAGCCACGCCGAACGCACCGGCGAGTCGAACAGGCCCGACTGCGAGCAGAAGTGGCAGTCCTCGGGGCACCCGCCGGTCTTCAGCGAGATGATGCCCTCGACCTCGACCTCCGGGCCGCACCAGCGCATCCGCACCTCGTGGGCGAGCTCCAGCAGCGGTTCGAGCGCCTCGTCGGGCAGCCGCAGGACGTCGAGGGTCTGCGCCTGCGTGAGGCCGACCCCCTCCTCCAGGACCTGGGACCGGGCGGTGTCGAGGATGGCGAGCTGCGTCGTCGTCACGCGTCGGGAGTCTGCCACCCGCCACCCAGATCGGGCGCCAGACTGTGACGTGCGACCGCGGCGAACTCGCCGGGCGGGAGGCCGCCGGACCCTTCGGCACGGCGCCCAGCAGCCGGCAGCCGGTGACGGCGGGCAGGTCGTGCAGGTTGCACCGCGCCGCGAGGTCGGGCTCGGCAGGCCAGCTGCCGACGACGAACCCGAGGCAGCCCAGCCCGCGCCGGGCCAGTGCCTCCGCGGTCAGCTCGGACGCGTTCAGCGTGCCGAGACCCGCTGCCGTGACGACGAGGACCGGGGCGCTCAGCCGGGTGGCGACGTCGGCGAGGGTGTCGCCGTCGTCGGTGAACCGCACGAGCAGACCGCCCGCTCCCTCGACGAGCACGACGTCGCCTCGGCGGCCAGCTCCCGGGCGCGCGGCGCCGCGGCCGCCGTGA
>MKJV01000137.1 GCA_001942185.1 Pseudonocardia sp. CNS-004 | reverse complement strand
CCGACCCGCCGATCGCCGCCACCGCCCCGCCGCCACCCACCCCGCACCGCCGCCCCGCCACCGGCCGCATCGCGAACGTCGCCCTCTGGGCGGTGCAGGTCCTGCTCGCCGCCACCTACGCGTTCGCGGCCGCCGGCAAGCTCAGCAGCGACCCCGCGGTCATGGCCGGGTTCGCGGCCATGGGCATCGGCGCCGTCAGCGTGTACATCATCGGCGCGCTGGAGCTCGCCGGCGCGATCGCGATGTTCGTCCCACGCCTGACCGGGCTCGCCGCCGCCTGCTTCGTCGCGCTCATGGTGGGTGCGGTGATCGCCACCCTGGCCGCGGGCGGCGCGCGATCGTCGCGTTCCCCGCGACCGTCGGTGTCGTGGCGGCCGTGGTCGCCTGGGGCCGCCGCGACAGCACCCGCCGGCTGGTGGCTCAGCTGCGCCGGTGACGCACCCCTCGTCGCGCCCCGGAGCCCGCCGGCTCCGGGGCGTTCACGCGTGTGCGGCCAGCACCAGCGAGACGATCTCGTCCATCATCGCCGTGAGCTGGTAGTCCTTCGGCGTGAACACGGCGGCGACCCCGCGCTCGCGCAGCGCGGCGGCGTCCTCCGCCGGGATGATCCCGCCGACCACCACCGGCACGTCGTCGGCCCCGCGGCGCGCAGTCCGTCGACCACGGCGGGCACGACCTCCAGGTGCGATCCGGAGAGGATCGAGAGGCCGACCACGTGCACACCTTCCTGCACGGCGGCGGCCACGATCTGGGCCGGCGTCAACCGGATGCCTGGTAGACGACCTCGAACCCGACGTCGCGGGCCCGCACCGCCACCTGCTCGGCACCGTTGGAGTGCCCGTCGAGCCCCGGCTTGCCGACCAGCATCCGCAGCCGGACCCGATCGTCTCGCCCGCGGCGCGCACGCGCTCGCGCACCTCGGCGACCTCGGCCGCCGCCGCTCCACCGACCGCGACGGCGGACACCCCGGTGGGGGCGCGGAACTCGCCGAACACCTCGCGCAGCACCCCGGCCCACTCACCGGTGGTGACGCCCGCCTTGGCGCAGGCGATCGACGCGTCCATCAGGTTGACGTCCGTCTTCGCCGCGTCGCGCAGCGCGTGCAGCGCGGCCTCGGCGGCGGCACCGTCGCGCCCGGCCCGCCAGGCCCGGATCTCCTCGATGGCGGCGGCCTCGGTGGCCGGGTCGACCGTCTCGATCGCCGCGGCCCCCTCGGCCTGCAGCGGGCTCGGCTCGGTGGTCTGGAACCGGTTGACGCCGACCACGACGTCCTCGCCTGCCTCGATGCGCCTGCGCCGCTCGGCGAGGGAGCTCACGAGCCTGCCCTTGATGTACCCGGACTCCACGGCGGGTACGACGCCGCCCATCTCCTGGACCCGGTCGATCTCGGCGCGCGCGCCGTCGACGAGCTCGGCCACCTTGGCCTCGACGACCCGGCTGCCCTCGAAGAGGTCCTCGTACTCCAGCAGGTCGGTCTCGTAGGCGAGCACCTGCTGCATGCGCAGCGCCCACTGCTGGTCCCACGGCCGGGGCAGGCCGAGCGCCTCGTTCCACGCGGGCAGCTGGATCGCCCGGGCCCTGGCGTCGCGCGAGAGCGTGACGGCGAGCATCTCCAGGACGATGCGCTGCACGTTGTTCTCCGGCTGCGCCTCCGTGAGCCCGAGCGAGTTGACCTGCACGCCGTAGCGCAACCGCCGCTGCTTGGGGTTCTGCACCCCGTAGCGCTCGCGGGTGATCTCGTCCCAGAGCCGCGCGAGGGCACGCAGCTTGCACATCTCCTCGACGAACCGCAGCCCCGCGTTCACGAAGAAGGAGATGCGCCCGACGACGTCGCCGAACCGCTCCGGCGGGACCTGCCCCGCGTCGCGCACCGAGTCCAGCACGGCGATCGCCGTGGACAGCGCGTACGCCAGCTCCTGCGGAGGGGTGGCCCCGGCCTCCTGCAGGTGGTAGCTGCAGATGTTGATCGGGTTCCACTTCGGGAGGTTCGGCACCGACCACGCGATCATGTCCGAGATCAGGCGCATGCTCGGCGCGGGAGGGAACACGTAGGTGCCCCGCGACAGGTACTCCTTGACGATGTCGTTCTGCGTGGTGCCCGCAAGCGTCGCGCGGTCGGCGCCGTGCTCGTCGGCCACCGCCACGTACAGCGCGAGCAACCACATCGCCGGGGCGTTGATCGTCATCGAGGTGTTGGCCTCGGACATCGGGATGCCGTCGAAGAGCGCGCGCATGTCGCCGATGTGGCTCACCGGCACCCCCACCTTGCCGACCTCGCCCTTCGCGAGCTCGTCGTCGGGGTCGTAGCCGGTCTGCGTGGGCAGGTCGAACGCCACGGACAGGCCGGTTTGGCCCTTCGCCAGGTTGCGCCGGTACAGCGCGTTCGACTTCGCGGCGGACGAGTGGCCCGCGTACGTGCGGATCACCCAGGGGCGGTCACGCTCGCCGTCGGTGGGGTAGGGCACCGGGGCACCTCCGCGTCGAGATGGGCAGGACGACGATGCTACTGGCGCGTAGCCCCCCGGAACCCCCGATCACGAGCGGCGTCACACCGTCGGATCGATCCAGCCGGTTGCGCGGATCCGCGGGTCAGGACGGACAATCGACAGGTGCCCGACGCCCGGCTGACCATGCTCATCGGCGCCGCCTGATGCTCGGGATCGTGCTGCTCGCACTCCGCTGGACGTTCGGCACCGGGCGGGACCAGCCCGCCCCGCACCTCCCCGATCCGGACGACCCCACCGGGGACGGCCTGCTCACCGAGGTCTCCCGGGTGCCCACGGAGGCGGCGGCGCAGGTGCTGCGCACACGGCTCGCCGACGCCGGGATCCGGGCCACCATCGGCCGCGCCGACGGCGCGTTCCGCCTGCTCGTGTTCCCGGCGGACCTCGTCGATGCGAAGGTCGTGGTCCACCGGGAGTAGCGAACGAGGTGGCCGCCCCCGTGTCGACGGAGCACGACCACCTCGTTCCCCCCTCGTGCGCTGCCGGGCGGCCGTCCCCACGTCCGCCCGGCAGCTTCAGCGCCCCCCGGGCGCTTCCCCCCTCGCGACCGCGGCGGTCGGCGCCTGCACGGCGGTGGGCTCCCCAGCCACCCGCCTGCGCTTGCGCACCGCCCGCACGATCAGCGCTACGACGACCGCCACGACCACCACGGTCGTGACCGTCGGCCCCAGCAGGTGCGCGGAGTGCCGGATCGCGATCGACGCGGTGCTGCCGAGCCCGACGTACACCAGGCCCCACACCACCGCGCCGATCGCGGTGTAGCGCGCGTACCGCCCCCACGGCATGCGCAGCGTGCCGGCGATCACGGGCACCAGCGAGTGGGCGACGGCGAGGAACCGGGACGCGACGATGGTGCGTCCCGTCCCCCGCGCAGGACGCGCTCGGCACGCACCCAGTTGTCCTCGCCGATCTTGCGACCGCCCCAGCTCGCCCGGATCCGGCCCCCGAACGTCCGGCCGAGCAGGTACCCCCCGTTCTGGCCCGCGATGCTGGCCGCCGCCGCGACGGCGGCCAGGGCCAGGTACTCCCCCGCGGTGCCCACCGTCGTCGCCGCGGCGAGCAGGACGACCTCACCCGGTGTCACCAGCCCGATCAGCACGGTGGTCTCGAGCACCAACAGCGCGCCGACGACGGCGTAGAGCTGCCACGTCGGGATCGCGTCGATCATCGCGAAGAAGGAGCCGAGCCAGTCGCCGATCACCCGTCAACCATGTCGTGATCGGGGCTCCGGGCCCATCGGGGCAGCCCCTGAACCGGGGTGGGGATCTCCCCCGTATCCGCTCAGGGCTTGCACCCCGGGTGTGATGTTCCCTACGTTCACACCGCGGCTGCAATCGATTTCGTGCAACGGGGGGACGGAGGCGGGCTCGTGCCCGACAGCGCCGGTGCACTGGTCTCCATGAGGGGCATCACGAAGCGGTTCGGGGGTGTGCTCGCCTGCGACGACGCCGAGCTGTCCGTCCGGGCCGGCGAGGTCCGTGCGCTGCTCGGGGAGAACGGCGCGGGCAAGTCCACGCTGATGAACGTCCTGGCGGGGGTGATCACCGACCACGAGGGCGGCATCACCGTTGCCGGCCGTCCGTGCCGGTTCCGCGGCCCGGCCGACGCGCAGGCCGCCGGCATCGCGATGATCCACCAGGAGCTGGATCTCGTGCCGGGCCTGTCCGTGGCCGAGAACATCTTCCTCGGCCGGGAGCCCCGCACCCGCCTCCGCACCGTCGACACCCGGAAGATGGCCGCCGCGGCCAGGGCCCAGCTCGCCGAGCTCGGCGTCGACCTCGACCCGAGCCGGGCGGTCGGGTCGCTGCGCGTCGGCGAGCAGCAGCTGGTGGAGATCGCGAAGGCGTTGTTGTCGAATGCGTTGTCGACGGCCGCGCGCGTGCTCGTGATGGACGAGCCGACGGCCGCGCTCGCCGACGCCGAGGTGCGGCTGCTCTTCGCCACGATCACGCGGCTGCGCGAACGCGGGGTGGCAATCATCTACATCTCCCACCGCATGGAGGAGATCGAGGAGATCGCCGACCGCGCCACCGTGATGCGCAACGGCCGGGTGGCGGGCACCGTCGACCCGCGCACCGCCACCCGCCGGGAGGTGATCGAGCTGATGGTCGGCCGGGCCGAGGACGAGCAGTTCGGTCACGCCGCCACCACCGATCACGGGCAGGTGCTGCTGGAGGTGCGTGACCTCGCGGTGCACGCGGGCCGGCCCCGGCCCGGGCGTACCGACCCGGCGGGCATCGACCTCACCGTCGGCGCGGGTGAGATCGTCGGGCTCGCCGGGCTGATGGGCGCAGGCCGCACCGAGCTGCTCGAGACGCTCTACGGAGCCGCCCCGGTCGGCAGACTCACCGGGTCGGTGCGCCTCGAGGGCCGCCCGTACGCGCCGTCCGGGCCGCGCGCCGCGCTGGCCCGTGGCGTCGGGTTCGTGCCGGAGGACCGGCGCGGGAGCGGGCTGCAGCTGGACCACTCGGTCGGGCACAACATCGCGCTCACCGCATTGCGGTCGCTGTGCACGGCCGGTGTCGTCCGGGCCCGGCGGGAGCGGCGGTCGGTGCGGGAGCAGATCGAGGCGCTGGCGATCCGCGCGGCGTCGGCGACCGTCGCGGTGGGCACGCTCTCGGGCGGCAACCAGCAGAAGGTCGTGTTCGCCCGCCAGCTGCTCGCCCGGCCCCGGCTCCTGCTGCTGGACGAGCCGACGCGCGGGATCGACATCGGTGCCAAGGCCGAGCTGTACCGGCTGCTGCAACGCCTGGCGGGCGAGGGCATCGGCATCCTGTTCGCCTCGTCGGAGCTGCCGGAGCTGCTCGGCGTGTGCGACCGGATCGTGGTGCTGCGCGGCGGCCGGGTCGTCGCCGACCTGCCGCGGCACCGCGCGGACCAGGCGACCGTGCTGGCCGCCGCGATGGGCTCGGCTCAGGGGGCGGGGGCATGACGGACAGCGAGCGGGCCGACGCCGTCCCGCGGGGAAGGCGCGCAGGGAGCGAGGAACGAGCGACCGAGCACCGGAGGAGCGGGACGGCGTCACCGGGGGCCCGCGAGCCCGCCGGCGCGAAGCGACGGCAACTGAACACAGACACGCTGTTCCGGTTCCAGAGCCTGTTCGGCTGGTGGTCGTGTTCGTCGTGGCCGTGCTCGCCTCACCGCAACGCAACGGGGAGCTCATCTTCCTGTCGCTGTCCAACCTGGGCAACGTCGTCCGCGCGGTCTCCGAGATCGGGATCATCGCGATCGGGATGACGTTCGTGATCCTGATCGGTGGGATCGACCTCTCGGTCGGTGCCGTGCTGGGCCTCTCGGCCGTCGGCACCGCGATCCTCATGGTCGACAACGGGTGGGGTGTGCTCCCCACCGTGCTGGTCGTGCTGCTGATCGGCGCGGCGTTCGGCGCGTTGCAGGGAGTCGCGACGGCCGTGATCGGCATCCAGGCGTTCATCGTGACGCTCGCCGGGCTCCAGGTGGCGCGGGGACTCGCCCGGATCTGGTCCGGCGGGGTCGGTGTGCCGATCGCGTACGGCGACGGGCCGCAGCAGGCGCCGCCGTCGTTCGAGATCCTGCGCGGCTCCATCAACGGCGTGCTCCCGGTCCCCGCGGTGATCTTCCTGGTGATCGGCGCGATCGCGGTGGTCGTGCTGCGGACCACCGCGTTCGCCCGGCACGTGTACGCGATCGGCGGCAACGAGAAGGCCGCGCGGCTGGCGGGTGTCCCGGTGACGCGGGTGAAGATCGCCGTCTTCACGATCGCCGGGCTGCTGACCGCGGTGGCCGGGATCATCCACGCGGGCCAGCTGAGCCAGGGCAGCCCGAACGACGGGATCGGCTACGAGCTGAACGCGATCGCCGCCGTGGTGATCGGTGGCACCAGCCTCGCGGGCGGCGTCGGCACCATGAGCGGCACGCTGGCAGGCGCGCTGCTGCTCGGGATCCTCACCAACATCCTCGGCCTCAACAACATCGACGCCAACATCCAGCTGCTGATCACCGGCCTGGTGATCGTCGCCGCCGCCGGTCTGCAGAAGCTCCGCCGCACCGTCACCTGACGGCTGAAGATCGAACAGCTGGAGATCAAGGGGGATCTGAACGATGCATCGTTTCAGCAGGCCGGCACTGCTGGCCGTCACCGCTCTCGCGCTCGCGGCGTGCAGCGTCGAGCAGCCCGAGAGCGCGCCGCCGGGTGACGCCGCCGCGGCCGAGTGCGGGCCGGGCCGCGACTACCTGATCGGCATGTCGCAGGCCAACAACGCCGAGCCCTACCGGGAGGTGATGAACACCGACGTCGAGACCGCCGCCGCGGCCGTCGACGCTTCGAGGTGAACGTCGCCGACGCCGCCCAGGACAACAGCAAGCAGGTGGCCGACGTCGAGAACTTCATCACCCAGCAGGTCGACCTGCTGATCATCTCGCCGAACGAGGCGGCGCCGCTGACCGCAGCGGTGGCGAAGGCCTTCGACGCGGGCATCCCGGTGATCGTGCTGGACCGCAAGGTGGACGGCGACAAGTACACGGCGTTCATCGGCGCCGACAACACCGAGATCGGCCGCCAGGTCGGCGAGTACTACGCCACGACCCTGCTCCCCCAGGGCGGCAAGGTGCTGGAGATCGCGGGTCTCCCCGGCTCCACCCCCGCCGCCGAGCGGGCGGCAGGCTTCCGGGAGGGCATCGCGTCGAACCCGGCGATCGAGATCGTCGCGACCCAGTCGGGCGAGTGGCTGCGGGAGAAGGGCCAGTCCGTCGCGGACGCGCTGCTCAAGGCGCACCCGGACGCCAACGCGATCTACTCGCACAACGACCCGATGGCCGAGGGCGCCTACCTCGCCGCCGACGCCGCGGGCCGTGCCGGCGACCTGATCTTCACCGGCATCGACGCCCTGCCGATCCCGTCCGGCGGGATCAAGGCCGTGGAGCAGGGCAGGCTGAAGGCCACCTACGTCTACCCGACGGGCGGCCGGGAGGCGATCGACCTGGCCGAGAAGATCCTCGTCGACTGCGCGGAGGTACCGAAGACCACCACCCTGGAGACCCAGCAGGTCACCGCGGACAACGCCGCGCAGGTCTACATGCAGCTCGGCGGGCAGGCGTAGGAGGCACCGCCGCCGCCCGGCTCAGCCGTGCCGGACCTCGCGCTCCCAGCTCCCCCGGGGTTGGGTGTGCAGCCGCCAGTAGTGCTCGGCGATGTCGTCGGGGTCGTAGGCGGTGCCGGGTGCGACGTGCCCACCGACCGTGATGGACGCCGCGTGCACGCCCGACGGCCCGTAGGTGCCGTCGAGCAGGTCGACCACCGTGCGCACGGCGGCCTTGCCGATCGACAGGCTCACGTACCCGGGCACCGCCTCGGGCATCCCGCCCGTCACGAGGAAGGTGCCGCCGCCGCGCGCGGCCATGCCGGGCGCGACGTGGGCCGCCGCCGTGAGCACGCTCGCGACGTTGACGGCGAACGTGTCCATCAGCGGCGCCGCCGACAGCTCGCCCACCGTGTCCGGGCGGATCACCGCGGCGTTGTGCACGACCACGTCGGGCGGTCCGAGCACGTCCGCCGCGCGGTCCAGCGCGGCACGCAGTGCCGCCTCGTCCGCCACGTCGGCGGTCAGTGCCAACGCGTCCGGGAGCGAGCGTGCGACGCCCTCCAGCGTGGCGGCCGTGCGCGCGATCAGCGCCACGGCCGCGCCTTCCTTCGCGAACCGCGCCGCCACGGCGCGTCCGATCCCCGGGCCTGCCCCGATCACGACCACCGACGTCATGGCGCGAGGCTAAGCCTTGACACCGGTGTCAAGGTCAAGGCCGGTTCAGCGCTGCGGCTCGCTGCGTACCCGCGCGACGTCGGCCCCGAGCGCGCAGAGGTTCTCCACGAACCGCGGGTAGCCGCGGTCGATGTGCTCGACGTCCCACACCTCGGTCTGGCCGTCGGCGCAGAGCCCGGCCAGCACGAGGCCTGCGCCCGCGCGGATGTCGCTCGCCCACACCGGGGCGCTGGACAGCCGGTCCACACCCCGGACGACGGCGTGGTGGCCGTCGGTGCGCGCGTCGGCGCCGAGCCGGACCATCTCGTCGACGAACCGGAACCGAGCCTCGAACACGTTCTCCGTGATCATCGACGTGCCGTCGGACACGGCCGACAGCGCGATCGCCATCGGCTGCAGGTCGGTGGCGAACCCCGGGTACGGCAGCGTGACGAAGTCGACGGCCAGGGGGCGCCGGTCCATCCGCACCGTGAACTCCCGCGTGCCGATCTCCGTCTCGGCACCCGCCGTGCGCAGCTTGTCGAGGACGAGGTCGATGTGGTGCGGGTCGACGCCGCGCACGGTGACCTCGCCACGGGTCATCGCGGCGGCGAACGCCAGGTGGCACCGACGATCCGGTCCCGATCACGCTGTGCTGGGTGGGCTGCAGCGACGGGACGCCGTGCACGGTCAGCGTCGAGCTCCCGACTCCGTCGATCTTGGCGCCCATCTGCTGCAGCATCGTGCAGATGTCGACGATCTCGGGCTCCCGCGCGGCGTTGTCGATCACCGTGGTGCCGTCGGCGAGCACGGCGGCCATCAGGATGTTCTCGGTGGCGCCGACGCTGGGGAAGTCGAGCCAGATCTGCGCCCCGCGCAGCTCCTCGGCGTGGGCGACCACCCGTCCGTGTTCGATCTCGGTGGTCGCGCCGAGCTTGCGCAGGCCTGCCTGGTGCATGTCGAGCGGGCGGGAGCCGATCGCGTCGCCGCCGGGCAACGGCACGACGGCGCGGCGGCAGCGGGCGACGAGCGGCCCGAGCACGCACACCGACGCCCTCAGCCGGGACACCGACGCGTAGTCGGCCTGCGCCCCCGGCTCCGCCGGAACGTCGATCGTGACCGTGTCGTGGTCGACCTCGACCGTGCAGCCGAGGCTGCGCAGCACGTCGGCCATCAGCGGGACGTCCAGGATCTCCGGGCAGTTGGTGATCGTCGTCGTGCCCTCGGCGAGCAGCGCCGCCGCCATCAGCTTCAGGACGCTGTTCTTCGCCCCGACCACGTCGACGGCGCCGACGAGCCGGGCGCCACCGTTCACCGCGAAGTGCTCCGCCACGGAGGCGACGCTATCGGAGTGCCGGTGGCGGTGACGCGGGCGGCCACCACCCCGTCCCATCCCGCGAGCAGGCAGTCCACCACCGTGTCCAACTCCTCGCGGGTGGCTCCGTCGCGCGCCTGCAGCGAGAGGCCGTACTGCACGGACATGACGTACGCGGCCAACGCACCGGTGTCGGCGCCCGGCGGCACGTCACCGTCGGCCTGCCCGCGCACGAGCCGCTCCCGCACGGCGGCGGTGCCTCCGCGGCGTTCCTCGGCGAGGAAGTCGCGGATGCCCTCGGTGCTCGGCGTGTACGTCGTGGCGGCCAGCACGACCATGCAGCCGGTGGGCCGCCCGATCTCGGTGTAGGAGCGGACGTTCGCCCGCAGCATCGCCTCGATGCCCCCCACCGCGGTGGGCGCGTCCCGCAGCGCCTGCAGCGCCGGAGCGCCCTCCATGCCCTCGTAGAGGGCCACGGCCTCGCGGAACAGCTCCTCCTTGCTCCCGAAGGCCGCGTAGAGGCTGGGCGGGCGAATGCCCATCCGGGCGGTGAGGTCACCGATGGACGTGCCTTCGTAGCCGTGCTCCCAGAAAGACTCCATCGCCAGCCTCAGCGCGGCGGCGCGGTCGAACGCGCGTGGTCGTCCCCGCTCGGCCATGAGCCCGCCTTTCTGTAGCGCTCCCTCAAGATACTCCTTGACAGTCGCGGTCGACAGCCGCGAGACTTCAATAGTGACCACTACAGAAATGAGCCTCGACGGCCGCGCAGCGCTCGTGACCGGAGGCAGCAGGGGGATCGGCGCCGCAGTCGCCCTCCGACTGGCCCGGGACGGCGCCGACGTGGCGATCACCTACCGGTCCGCCGCCGACCGGGCCGCCCAGGTCGTGAAGGAGATCGAGGCGCTCGGACGCCGCGGGCTCGCCGTGCAGGCCGACAGCGCCGACCCGGTCGCCGTCCGCGCCGCAGTCGACACCGCCGTCGCCGAGCTGGGCGGGCTCGACGTCCTCGTCAACAACGCAGGCGTGTTCCCCTACGGGCCGTTCGAGGAGGTGACGCTCGAGGAGCTCGACCGCACCCTCGCGATCCACGTCCGGGCCGCCTTCGTGGCGGCCCAGGCGGCCTCTCCGCACCTCGGCGCGGGCGGGCGGATCATCAGCATCGGCAGCAACCTCGCCGAACGCGTGCCCTTCCCCGGCATCGCGCTCTACGCGATGACGAAATCGGCTCTGCTCGGCTACACCCGCGCGCTCGCCCGGGAGCTGGGTCCGCGGGGCATCACCGTCAACGTGGTGCAGCCGGGCTCGACCGACACCGACATGAACCCCGCCGACGCCGGCAACGCCGACCACCAGCGCTCGCTCACCGCCCTGGGCCGCTACCAGACCGCCGACGAGCTGGCCGCCACCGTCGCCCACCTGGCGGGCCCGGGCGGACGCACGATCACCGGGGCGTCCCTGCTGGTGGACGCCGGCACGAACGCCTGAGGCGTGCGACCGGCCGCTCGTGAGAAGCACATCAGGCTCCGCCGACAGCGCCGGCGCACTGCGCACACGCAATGATCGTCACGAGAAGCACGGAAGCGTGGGCGCCGGGGCGAAGCCGTGCTTCTGATCATCCGTCTCGCGGGTGAACAGGCGGCGGATAGCATCGCCGGGTGCGGACGCGGCAAGGGTCTCGACCCGCGGCAGCCGCTGCACTGTGGGGGCTCCTGGTCGTCCCGCTGGTCATCGAGACGGCAACCGGTCCGTGGAACTGGCCGGACGTCGCCGAGCTCACGGGGGGCGGCGCGCTGCTCGCGGCGCTCGTCGCATTGCGCCGACGCGCCCCGCTCGGTGTGCTCGGCGCCGCCGTGGCGACGGCGCAGGTCGTCGAACTGCTCGCCCCCGCGACGTCCGGGTCGGCACGGCTGTGGCCCCTCGTCGCGACCACCGTGTTCGCCTACCTGGCGGGCCGTCGCGCCAGCAGGGGACGGCCGGCGCTGCTGACCGCGGTCACCGCAGCCGGCCTGCTGGTCACCCCGCTCATCGGCCTGGTCTCCGCAGGCCGCTTCGGTCTGCTGCTCGCGGCCTACGACTGGTTCTCGCTCGTGCTCGTCCTCCTGCTCACGGCCACCCCGGCGTGGCTGCTCGGCCGCTACCTGCACCAGCGCGCCGCGCTCGTCGCGGCGGGATGGGAGCGGGCCGCGCTGCTGGAGCGGCAGCAACTACTCGAAGCCGAACGGGCCCGCATGGCCGAGCGCGCGCGGATCGCGCAGGACATGCACGACTCGCTCGGCCACGAGTGGACCCTGATCGCGCTTCGGGCGGCGGCACTCGAGGTGTCACCGCACCTCGACGACGAATCCCGGGCCACCGCGAGGGATCTACGGGCCGGGGTCGCCACCGCCACCGAGCACCTGCACGACGTCATCACCGTGCTGCGGGCCGGCGCAGGCGAACGCACGGACATCACCGCCCTCGTCGAACGCGCCGCAGCAGCCGGGATGCCGGTGGAACTGGTGGCCGACGCGGAGCCACCCGGCCTGCCCCTGCCCGTCCGGCAGGCAGCACACCGCGTCGTGCAGGAGGGCCTGACGAACGCAGCGAAGCACGCGCGAGGGGCTCCGGTCACCGTGCGAGTCGAGCACGTCGACGACACCACCTCGGTCACGATCACGAACGGTCAGGCCCGCACGACGTCCACAGCGCCCGGACACCGCACCGGTGGGATCGGCCTGCCCGCCCTGGACGAACGGGTCCGGGCGGTCGGAGGCACCCTGCAGGCCGGGCCCGACAGAGCGGGATTCGCCGTCACCGCCGTCATCCCGCACGAGGGGACACCGACCGAGCCGCCGACGGCCCCCGACGTCGCGCGCCCGCGCTGGAGCGCGCCCGCGGGGAGGTTCGCCGGAGCGTGACCGCGGGGGTCCGCGTGCCGTTGCTCGCCACGGCCACCGTCGCCGCCCTCACGCTCGCGCTGTTCCTCCTCGCAGGCACGGGCAACCGGCTCGACCCTGCGGCATTCGACCGCCTGCCCACGGGCATCGACCGCGCCACCGCAACGGCCGTGCTGCCCCCGTTCCAGGTGGTGGGCGATCCCGGCCGAACCCTCGCCCCGCCGCCGGGAGGCCGGTGCGAGTACTACTGGTCGAGCCGGCCCACCGACGAGCAGCTGATCTTCCGGCTGTGCTTCGCGGGCGACCGGCTCCTGACGAAGGAAGCGGTCCCCCGTGCCGCGCTGTCCGGCCCCGTACCGCGGGAAGGAGCATCGTGATCCGGGTCGTGCTGGCCGACGACGAGCCGCTCACGCGGGCCGGCATCCGCGCAGTGCTCGCCGCGGCCCCGGACATCGACGTCGTGGCAGAGGCCCCGGAGGGGCGTGCGGCGGTGGAGCTGGTGCACGCCCACCGACCCGACGTCGCGCTGCTCGACATCGTCATGCCCGAGCTGGACGGGCTCTCGGCGACCGAGGAGATCCGCCGGACCGCCCCCGAAACCGGCGTTCTGGTGCTGACGACGTTCTCCGAGGACGAACACATCGCCCGTGCCCTCGCCGGCGGGGCCAGCGGGTTCCTGGTCAAGTCCGGGGACCCGCACGAGCTCATCGGCGGCGTCCGGGCCGTCGCCGCGGGCGCGGCGTTCCTCTCCCCGACGGTGGCCAAGCGGGTCATCGGCCGGCTCGGCGGCAGCGGTGCCGAGCGGATGGCGGGCGCGGCGCGGGCCCGCGCCCAGATCGCGGACCTGACCCCGCGGGAACGGGAGGTGCTCACGCTCGTGGGCGGCGGGCTGTCGAACGCGGAGATCGGACGCAGGCTGCACGTGGCGGAGGGCACCGTGAAGGTCTTCGTGAGCGCCGTCCTGCGCCGCCTCGAGGTTCGCAACCGGGTTCAGGCCGCGATCGTCGCGTACGAGGCGGGGCTGGTCGAGCGGGACTGACCCGCGCCTATCACTTTCGTTGGCGCGATCCGCAGCGATCGACCGATGTCGCAGACCCGCGCCGCGACCACCGTGGTCGACATGCCATGGAAATCCTTCCGGCCGCGCTCGCCCTGCTCACGGGCGCCGTCATGCTGGCCGGCGCGGCCTGCGCGGGCCCCGCGAGCCGGTCGACCCCGGCTCCACCCCCCGTCCCGCTCTCGCTCCCCGCGCCGACGGGCTCGCACCCGCTCGGCACGCTCGAGCTGCACCTCGTCGACCACGACCGCACCGATCCGTGGTCGGCACAGCCACGGGAGCTGATGGTGTCGCTCTGGTACCCGGCCCGCCCCGAGCCGGAGACGCCGCGGGCGCCATGGTTCCCGCCCGGCGTGGCGACCCACTACGACCGGACGTCCGGTGCGTTCGGCATCCGGCCCGGCACCGTCGACTTCGCCGGTGCCCGCACCCAGGCGGCGGAGCGCGCCGCCGTCGCCGCGGACGCCGTCGGTCTCCCGGTGGTGCTGTACTCGCCGGGCGGCGGCCTGTCGCGCGCGATGGGCACCACCCTCGTCGAGGAGCTCGCCAGCAGGGGGTACGTCGTCGTCACGGTCGACCACACGTTCGCCGGTCCGGTCCACGTTCCCCGGTCGCATGGAGCTCCCGGCCCGGGACCTGGACAAGGCGCGGATGCTGCAGGAGCAGGTCCGCGACGTCCGATTCGTGCTCGACCGGCTCGCGCTCGTCGCCGCAGGCACCGACCCGGACGCGCAGCGGCGCGGGCTCCCGGAGGCCTGCCGGCGGCGCTCGACCTGTCCCGGATCGGGATGTTCGGCCACTCCGCGGGCGGCTTCACCACGGCCGAGACCATGCTCGCCGACGACCGGATCGACGCGGGCGCGAACCTCGACGGGAGCATGGACCCCGGCTATGGACAGGCGTCGACCAGAGGCGTCGACCGGCCGTTCCTCCTGATGGGCGGTGGCACCAGCGGCGACGACGAGCACCCCCACCACCACCTGACCGCTCCCGACTGGAACGCATTCTGGGAGCACTCCACGGGCTGGAAGCGCGACGTGTACCTGCCCGCGGCCGAGCACATGTCCTTCGCCGACCAGCAGGTGCTGCTCCCGCGGATCGACCAGGCGCTCCCGCTCCCGGACGGCCTGCTCGAGCAGCTCGTCGGCAGCGTCGACCCCGAGCGCAGCATCGCCGCCCAGCGCGCCCACCTCACCGCATTCTTCGACCTGCACCTGCGCGAGCAGCCCACCGCGCTCTTCGACGACGGCTCCGCGGAGCACCCCGACGTGCGGATCGTGCGATGACACCGACGACGAGCCTCGTCACCCAGCTGCTCGACTGGCTGCAGAGCCTCCCGCCCGCAGGTGTGACAGCGGCCGCCGGTCTGCTCGTCTTCTGCGAGACCGCACTGGGCCTCGGATACGTCGCCCCGGGGGAGTCGGGACTGCTCGTCCTGGGAACCACCGCCGACGACCTGCCGACGTTCCTCGTGATGTGGCTCGTCACGACGGTCGGCGCCGTCGCGGGTGACACCGTCGGCTACGCGATCGGACGGCGGTACGGCCCGCGACTGCGCCGGACCAGAGTGGTGGCGCGGTACGGCGCGCACGGGTGGGACCGCGCCACCGACCTCCTGCGCCGATACGGAGCCTTCGCCGTCTTCATCGCCATCTTCCTGCCGGTGGTCCGCACGCTCGTGCCCGCAGCCGCCGGTGCGGCCCCCCTGCCACTGCGGCGGTTCCTGCCCGCCGTCGTTCCCGCCGCGGCCACTTGGTGCGCGCTGCACATCGGGATCGGCGCGGCGGCGGGCGAGGCGGCCCGGCGGGTCGAGAAGGCGGTCGGGGTCGGCAGTTGGGTCCTGCTCGGTGCGGCCGTCGCCGCGGCCGTGACGGTGACGGTGGTGCGGCGCAGGCGGCAGACCGCAGGGCCGACATAGGCTGGCGCCCATGGCCGTGCACTTGACCAGGATCTACACCAGGACCGGCGACGACGGCACCACGGCGCTGGGCGATTTCAGCCGCGTCGCCAAGACCGATCCCCGGCTCGCGGCCTACGCCGACACCGACGAGTGCAACGCGGCGCTCGGTGTCGCGGTCACGGTCGGCGGCCTGGCCCCGGAGCTGGTCGGTCCGCTCCGGCAGGTGCAGAACGACCTGTTCGACGTCGGCGCCGACCTGTGCTCGCCGATCGTCGAGAACCCGCAGTACCCGCCACTGCGGATCACCGAGGACTACGTCACCCGGCTGGAGGCTGGTGCGACGAGTTCAACGAGGGCCTGCCCAAGCTCGACTCGTTCATCCTGCCCGGCGGCACTCCCGGGGCGGCCTACCTGCACGTGGCCCGCACCGTGGCGCGGAGGGCGGAGCGCTCGGTGTGGGCGCTGCTGGAGGTCGACGCCGAGCGCACCAACCCGCTCACCGCGAAGTACCTCAACCGCCTCTCCGACCTGCTGTTCATCCTCGGCCGCGTGGCCAACCCCGACGGCGACGTCCTGTGGCACCCCGGCGGTCCAAACACCCCCTGAGCACGACTCACGTGCACTCATAGCGCGACTCGCGGGAGGGGGCGGAGCCCCCCCGTTCCGCGAGTCGGGGTCTCAGTGCACGCGAGTCGCGCTGTCAGTGCACGCGAGTCGGGTCAGGAGGCCTGGCGGTAGCCGGTGCGGCCGGGTGGGGTGGCCTCCACCCACGACAGGAAGCCCGTCAGGACGCCCGGGGACATCGCGAGCTCCAGATCCATGCCGTGGATGCGGCACAGCAGCACGGAGGCGCTGCGGGATGACGTAGGCCTCCGGGTTGACCGGTGTGCGCCGGTCGACGATCTCCAGCTCGGTGCGGTCGACGACGACCGTGGGACCCGGCCGCAGCGACGTGAGGCGGAACCAGGCCAGCTGGTCTCCGCGGTACCGGCCGACACCGAAATGCCATCCGGCAGTGCCGTCCTGCACGCGGAACCGGGAAAGACGAGCGGGGCGGCGGCGCAGACAGACGTCCACTCCACCGCCCCGCATGAGGCGTACTCGCCGAATGGCGAGGTATCCGAGACACAGACAGGCGAGCAGCAACAGAATGCTGACGAGCAGCGCTGTCGCCCCCACCGTGGCTACTCGGAGGCGCCGGCGGCTTTCAACCGCACGTTCGCTCGAGCCGCCGCGGCGGCACCGGATGGGTCCGTCGCGTCGGCCCGCTGGAGCGCGTTGCGGGCCCGCGACACGTCGATCTCGTCGGCGAGCTCGGCGTACTCCGCCAGCACCGTGACGTTCTCCGGGGTGATGGACAGGAACCCGCCGTGCACGGCCAGCGTGGTGGACGTGCCGTCGGTGCCGTCGACCCGGACGACCGCGGTGTCCTCCAGCTGCGCGAGCGTGGACTCGTGGCCGGGAAGCACCCCGATCTCGCCCACCGTGGTGCGGGCGAGGACGAAGCTGGCCGAACCCGACCAGATCCGCCGCTCGACCGCGACCAGCTCCACCGTCATCTCTGCCACGGCGATCAGGCCTCGAGCTTCTTGCGGTTCTTGTCGAGGTCCTCGAGGCCGCCGCAGAGGAAGAACGCCTGCTCGGGCACGTCGTCGAACTCGCCCTTGGCGATCTTGTCGAACGCCTCGATGGTCTCCTTGAGCGGAACCGTGGAGCCCGGCTGGCCGGTGAACTGCTCGGCGACCAGCAGGTTCTGCGAGAGGAACCGCTCGATGCGCCGCGCGCGGCCCACCAGCTGGCGGTCCTCCTCGGAGAGCTCGTCGATACCGAGGATCGCGATGATGTCCTGCAGGTCGTTGTACTTCTGCAGGATGCGCTTGACCTCGTTGGCGACGCGGAAGTGCTCGTCGCCGATGTACTGCGGGTCGAGGATCCGCGACGTCGACGTCAGCGGGTCCACCGCCGGGTAGATCCCCTTCTGGGAGATCGGGCGGGAGAGCTCCGTGGTGGCGTCGAGGTGGGCGAACGTGGTGGCCGGCGCGGGGTCGGTGTAGTCGTCCGCCGGCACGTAGATCGCCTGCATCGAGGTGATCGAACGACCGCGGGTCGAGGTGATGCGCTCCTGCAGCTCGCCCATCTCGTCGGCCAGGGTGGGCTGGTAACCCACCGCGGACGGCATGCGGCCGAGCAGCGTGGAGACCTCGGACCCGGCCTGGGTGAACCGGAAGATGTTGTCGATGAAGAGCAGCACGTCCTGGTTCTGCTCGTCGCGGAAGTACTCCGCCATCGTCAGCGCCGACAGGGCGACGCGCATACGCGTGCCGGGCGGCTCGTCCATCTGGCCGAAGACGAGCGCGGTGTCGTTGATGACGCCGGACTCGGTCATCTCGGTGATGAGGTCGTTGCCCTCACGGGTGCGCTCACCGACGCCGGCGAACACCGAGGTGCCACCGAAGTTCTTGGCGACACGGGTGATCATCTCCTGGATGAGCACCGTCTTGCCGACGCCCGCACCGCCGAACAGGCCGATCTTGCCGCCCTGCACGTACGGGGTGAGCAGGTCGATGACCTTGATGCCGGTCTCCAGCATCTCGGTGCGACCCTCGAGCTGGTCGAACGACGGGGCCTGCCGGTGGATGCCCCACAGGTCGCCGGTGGGCGTGAACTCCGGGTCGTCCAGGCAGTCGCCGAGCGCGTTGAACACGTGGCCCTTGACCTGGTCACCGACGGGCACCGAGATCGGGCGCCGAGGGAGGTGACCGTCTGGCCACGCACCAGGCCGTCGGTGGGCTGCATGGAGATGGTGCGCACCAGGTTGTCACCGAGGTGCTGCGCGATCTCGAGGGTCAGCGTCTTGGCCAGGTCGCCGAACTCCACGTCGACGGTGAGGGCCGTGTAGAGCTCCGGCACCGCGTTGCGGGGGAACTCGACGTCGACGACCGGGCCGGTGACGCGGACGACCCGGCCGGTCGTGGTCTGGGTATCTGCGGTGGCGGTCATCTCAGCTCTCACTCCCTGCGCTGACGAGAGCGTCGGCCCCACCGACGATCTCACTGATCTCCTGGGTGATCTGCGCCTGACGGGCCTGGTTGGCCTCCAGTGTCAGGGTACGGATCAGCTCGTTGGCGTTGTCGGTTGCGGCCTTCATCGCCCGCTGGCGGTTGGCCGACTCCGAGGCAGCGGCCTCGAGCAGCGCGGCGAACAGCCGCGCCCCGATGTACTTGGGCAGCAGCGCGTCGAACAGCGAGTCGGGGCTCGGCTCGAACTCGTAGAGCGGCTTGACCGCGCCCGTCGACTGCTGCGCGGCCTCGCGCCGCTCCTCGATCTCCCCGCCGGGGGCCGCGACCGTGTCGGCCTCGTACTCGACCTCGAGCGGGGCCATGCGCCGCGCCTGCGGCACCTGGGTGACCATGTTCTTGAACTGCGTGTACACGAGGTGCAGCTCGTCGACGCCCTGCGAGCCGTCCTCGCTGGTGCCCTCCATGAACGCCTCGACCAGCACCCGCGCCGCCTCGGCGGCGTCGGCGTAGGTCGGCTGCTCGGAGAAGCCCGTCCAGGACTGCTCGACGGCGCGACGCCGGAACTTGTAGTAGCTCACGCCCTTGCGGCCGATGACGAAGAGCACCGGCTGCTTGCCCTGCTCGCGCAGCAGCTGCTGGAGCTGCTCGGCTTCCTTCAGGACGTTGACGTTGTAGCCACCGCACTGGCCACGGTCGCTGGTGACCACCAGCACCGCGGCCCGCTTGGGCTGCTCGCGCTCGACGAGCAGCGGGTGGTCCAGCGCCGAGTTGTTGGCCAGCTCGGTGAGGACCGCCGTGATCTGCTCGGCGTACGGCCGTGCCGCGTCGACCCTGGCTCGCGCCTTCATGATCCGCGACGTCGCGATGAGCTCCATCGCGCGCGTGATCTTCTTGATGGACTGCGTCGACCGGATCCGCCTCCGCAGCACGCGAATCTGTGCCGCCATGCGCTACTCCCTCAGCTCCGGCCGACTAGCTCGAGGCCGGAGCCGGCTTGTTGACCTTGACGGTCTCGCGGTCGACCTCGTCCTCTTCGAGCGCTTCGGCGGCGGCTTCCTTCGGGGCGACCGACGAGCCGTCGGACGCGGTGAACTCCTGCTTGAAGTCCTTCACGACCGCGGCGATCCGGTCGGCGAGCTCGTCGGAGAGCTTCCCGGTGTCGCGGATCTCGCCGAGGATCCCCTCGTGGTTGCGCCGCACGTGGTCGAGGAACTCCGACTCGAAGCGCCGGACGTCGGCCACCGGCACCGAGTCGAGGTGCCCGCGGGTGCCGAGGAAGATCGAGACGACCTGCTCGTCGACCGGCTGCGGCTGGTACTGGGCCTGCTTGAGCAGCTCGACGAGCCGCGCACCGCGACCGAGAGCAGCGGCGGACGCGGCGTCCAGGTCGGAACCGAACGCGGCGAACGCCTCCAGCTCGCGGTACTGCGACAGGTCCAGGCGCAGCGAGCCGGACACCGAGCGCATCGCGCGCACCTGGGCGGAGCCACCGACGCGGGACACCGAGATACCGACGTTGATCGCCGGGCGCACGCCCTGGTTGAACAGGTCGGACTCGAGGAAGCACTGGCCGTCGGTGATCGAGATGACGTTCGTCGGGATGTAGGCCGACACGTCGTTGGCCTTCGTCTCGATGATCGGCAGGCCGGTCATCGAGCCCGCGCCGAGCTCGTCCGACAGCTTCGCGCAACGCTCCAGCAGCCGCGAGTGCAAGTAGAAGACGTCGCCGGGGTAGGCCTCGCGGCCCGGCGGGCGGCGCAGCAGCAGCGAGATCGCGCGGTAGGCCTCGGCCTGCTTGGACAGGTCGTCGAAGACGATCAGGACGTGCTTGCCCTGGTACATCCAGTGCTGGCCGAGCGCGGAGCCGGTGTAGGGCGCCAGCCACTTGTAGCCGGCCGGGTCGGATGCCGGGGCTGCGACGATGGTCGTGTACTCCAGCGCGCCCGCGTCCTCCAGCGACTGCCGGATACCGGCGATCGTGGAGCCCTTCTGACCGATCGCGACGTAGATGCAGCGCACCTGCTGCTTCGGGTCGCCAGTGGCCCAGTTCTGCTTCTGGTTGATGATCGTGTCGACGCAGACCGCGGTCTTGCCGGTCTTGCGGTCGCCGATGACCAGCTGGCGCTGGCCGCGGCCGATCGGCGTCATCGCGTCGATGGCCTTGATGCCGGTCTGCAGCGGCTCGCGGACCTCCTGGCGCTGCACCACCGACGCCGCCTGCAGCTCCAGCACGCGGTTGGTCTCGGCCTCGATGTCGCCGAGCCCGTCGATCGGCTTGCCCAGCGGGTCGATGACCCGGCCGAGGAAGTTGTCGCCGACCGGCACCGAGAGGATCTCGCCGGTGCGCTTGACCTGCTGGCCCTCCTCGATGTGGGCGTAGTCGCCCAGGATGACCGCACCGATCTCGTGCACATCCAGGTTCAGCGCGACACCCCGCACGCCACCGGGGAACTCGAGGAGCTCGTTGGTCATCGCCGAGGGCAGGCCCTCGACGTGGGCGATGCCGTCACCGGTGTCGGAGACGATGCCGACTTCCTCACGCGAAGTGTCGGTCTCCAGCGACGAGACGTAGCTGGAGATCGCACTCCGGATCTCTTCTGCGGAGATCGTCAACTCTGTCATGACAGTCGTGGAGTCCTTCTTCTTCGAAACGTTCGGTGGTCAGCGGGGAAGGGAACGGCGCGCGGCTGCGAGCTTGCTCGCCACACTGCCGTCGATGACCTCGCCGCCGACCTGCACGACCAGACCGCCCAGCAGGCCGGGGTCCAGCTCGATCTGCAGCGACATCGGACGCCCGTAGAGGCGGGCCAGCGAGTCGGTGAGCTTCTGCTCCTGCTCCGGCGAGAGCACGACCGGCGTGGTGACGCGCGCGACCGACCGGTCCCGGCGCGCCGCCGCGAGCTCGGCGAGCTCCTCGCTCACGACGTCGAGGTGCCGGGCCCGCGGGAGCCGGACGCTCTGCTGCAGCAGCGCGGCGGCGACCGGCGAGACCTTGTTCCTGACCAGCTGGTCGAGGAGTGCGACGCGCCCGTCGGCCGGACGGGCGGCGTCGGTGAGCAGCGTGGAGAGCTCCGGCTCGCGGTCGAGCACACGGCCGAAGCGGAACAGCTCGTCCTCGACGTCGTCGAGCGAGCCCTCCTTCTCGGCGACGGCGAGCAGCGCCTGCCGCGCGACCGCCTCGAACGCGCTGACCAGGTCACCGGGCCGCGACCAGCGTGCGGCCACGATGCCCTTCGCGACGTCGAGCGTGGCGGGGGCGAGCTGCTGCCCGAACAGCCGCTCGACCAGGCCTGCCCGGGCCTCCTCCGGCGACGACGGGTCGGCGAGTAGCCGCCGGAGCGACCGTTCCCCGTCGAGCAGGCGCGTGACCGAGAACAGCTCGTCGCCGAGCCGGCGCAGGTCGGCGGCCGTGGCGGAGTCGGCGTAGGCGTCCAGCCGGGCCGCGGCCGAGGCCATCGACTCCCGGCTGGCCGCCTGCAGGACCTCCGCCATCAGCTCGCCCCGCCGGCCGGTGCCGCCGCGCGCGGAGCCAGGCCGTCCAGCTCGGCGAGGAACGCGTCGACGGTGGCCGAACGGCGCGTGTCGTCGGCGAGCGAGTCGCCGATCAGCCGCTCGGCGAGCTGCACGGACAGCCCGCTGACCTCGCCGCGCAGCTGGCGCACGGCCTGCTCACGGGCTGCGGCCAGCTGCTCGTCGCCGCGCTGCCTGATCCGCGCGGCCTCCTCCTCGGCCTGGGCCCGCAGCTCTGCCTTGATCTGCTGGCCCTCGGCACGGGCGTCGTCGCGGATGCGAGCGGCCTCGGCCCGCAGACCGGCGAGCTGCTCCTCGTACTGCCGCTTGAGCTCGCCTGCCTGCTCCTCGGCCTCCGCGGCCCGTGCCAGCCCGCCCTCGATCTTGTCCGTGCGCTCCGCGTAGATCTTCTCGAACTGCGGGAAGACCGTCCGGCGCAGCAGCAGGAACAGCAGCGCGAAAGCGATCAGACCGACGATGATCTCGACGGTGTGCGGGACGAGAGGGTTGAGCTCCTCGGCCGCGAGAAGGGTGGTGGTCATTGTCGTCTCCTCCGCCTACCCGGCGTACGGCCAGTGGTGGTCAGAGCGCGAACGCCATGACGAGGCCCAGGATGGCGAGGGCCTCGGAGAGCGCGAACCCGATGAACGCGATGCCCTGCAGCTGGCCGCGGGCCTCCGGCTGGCGGGCGACACCGTTGATGAACGCCGCGAACACGATGCCCACGCCGATTCCGGGGCCGATCGCGGACAGGCCGTAGCCGATGACGTTCAGGTTGCCGGTGATCATTTCTACGCTTTTCCTTTCCTTCGGTCCGCGGACCTCCGGCGGACCCGTCAGGTCGTGGGGGTGGGGCGGACCTAGTGGTCCTCGGCGAGCACTGCGCCGAGGTAGGAGGCGGTCAGGATCGTGAAGATGTAGGCCTGCACGGCCTGCACGAACGCCTCGAAGAATGTGAAGACGATCCCGAACCCGAACGCGAACGGCGAAAGGATGCCGAGCAGGATCGAGTGGGAGTGCAGCAGCATGTACTCGCCGCCGAGGATGAACACCAGCAACAGCAGGTGGCCGGCGAACATGTTGCCGAACAGTCGCAGCGACAGCGTGACCGGCCGCAGCAGGATGTTCGAGATGAACTCGATCGGGGTGAGGATGATCCGCACCCACCAGGGCACGTCCGGCGGCCAGGTGGACACCTTCAGGTAGCCGACGAACCCGTGGCGCCGGATCCCGACGACGTTGTAGATCACCCACACCATGATCGCGAGCGCATAGGGCACGCCGGGGTGCGAGAACGTCGGGAACTGGATGAGCGGAATGATCCCGAAGATGTTGTTCACCAGGATGAAGGCGAACAGCGTGGTCAGGAACGGGACGTACTTGAGGAACTCGGGCCCGATGTTGTCCCGGGCGATCGAGTTGCGCACCATCCCGTGGAAGGACTCTCCGAGGAACTGCCCCTTGCTCGGGACCAGGGCCGGGCGCCGCACCGTCCACGCGAAGAAGGCGTAGATGATGACGGCGGCGAGCACCAGCTGCAGAACCGGCTTCGTGAGCCCCTCGATGCCGGCGATGGGCGGCAGCTGGAAGTCCTCGGTGCCCGGTGCTTCGAAGCCCGGGGCGGGGGCGGTGGCC
The DNA here is from genome assembly GCA_001942185.1 of Pseudonocardia sp. CNS-004. Taxonomy (GTDB): domain Bacteria; phylum Actinomycetota; class Actinomycetes; order Mycobacteriales; family Pseudonocardiaceae; genus Pseudonocardia. The sequence continues at coordinate 9,276 of MKJV01000137.1, read as the reverse complement.
AGGATGGTCACCCAGTGCTCCTTCCGGTTCCACCGTTCGGGGGAGCCGAACCGGCAGAATCGTAACGATCAGGACTTAACGTACCTGATGTAGATCAAGTACAACGAGGCAGCCCCGCCGAACAGCAAGCCAATCGGCGTGAGCACCCCCGTGCCCAGCAGTGCGTCCAACCCCCAGCCGATCCCCCCGAAGAGGAAGAAACCGGACAGCAGGTAGGACAGAGCGGTCCACGCGTCGCTCGGCGGTGGTGGCGACTTGGCCCCGCCGCCGGGCGATTGGTCCGGCTCCATCAGGACGGACCATATCAGGCGGGTTAGCAGCTCTTTACCAGGGATGACCTCGGCGGACGGCGGATCGGGCCGCGACGCCCCCTCCAGGGGCCCCGGAACGGCCCCCACTTGGCTCTATCGCATGTAGAACACCCGTCGGCGCGTGACGCGGGTCCCATGGAGACGCCGATCACACCCGCCTGGTACACCCGATCGGGGGTCGCGTCAGACGTCCACGGAGGGTATCCGCGTGCGCACGAAGCCCACGACCTCGCCGATGATCCACGCCGCGGTGACCGCCAGCATGGAGAACGCGAACGACCGGTTGTCGAACAGGGTGGTGCCCTGGAACAGCAGCAGGAACACCAGCATGAACAGCAGCTTCGCACCGAAGGCCGTCATCGCGCCGATCATGACGCCTGCCGGGGTGGCCCGTGCCGTGCGCGTCATGACCCACGTGCCCAGCCAGCCGAGGCCGGCCGCGATCGCCGCGCCGACGAGCGCGCCGACCAGGCCGGGGACGCCGCGCACCACGAACCCGACGACGAGTGCGAGCACGGTGACGATCGCCGTGATGACCACGGCGTTGCGCTGCATCGCGTACGCGAGCCGGAGCACCGTGGCGACGTGCGGGGCGTCCTGCTGTGCATTCGACGGCGGTTCGGGATCGGTCATCTGGGGGCCCTCACTCTCGGGATGGCGGAGGCGAGCACGGCCACGACCAGGCCGATCCCCACCGCCCACAGCACGATGAACGGGTCGTCGATCAGCGCCAGCGCCACCGCGCCGAACGCCAGCACGCCGGCCCACAGGTAGATCAGCAGCACCGCGCGCCGCTGGCTGTGCCCGATCTCGAGCAGCCGGTGGTGCAGGTGCATCTTGTCCGGGGCGAACGGGCTCATCCCCTTGCGGGTGCGCCGCACCACCGCCATGAGCAGGTCCAGTAGCGGCACGAACACCACGGCCGCCAGCACGATGAGTGGCGCGAACAGCGCCAGCACGTCCCTCGGGCCCGCGCCGATGATCGAGATCTTGCCCGATGCGCTGGTGGTGGCGGCGGCCAGCAGCAGTCCGATGAGCATCGAGCCGGAGTCGCCCATGAAGATGCGGGCGGGGTTGAAGTTGTGCGGGAGGAAGCCGAGGCACGCCCCGGCCAGCACCGCCGCGATCAGGGCGGGCGAGTACACCGACGGGTCGTTGCCGACCCGGCCGACGAGCCCGATCGCGAAGAGCCCCACCGCCGCGGCCGCGATCATCCCGACGCCCGCGGCGAGCCCGTCCAGCCCGTCGACGAAGTTCATGGCGTTGACCAGCGCCACCGTGAGCAGCACCGTGAGCAGCACGCCCTGCTCCTGGGCCGAGCACGAGCAGCGAGCCGGACTCGCCGGAGTCGGCGCCGCCCCACGGCACGAAGAACACCGTCCACTGCACCCCGAAGATCACCAGGATGCCGGCGGCCGTGGTCTGGCCCGCGAACTTGGTGAGCGCGTCGAGGTCGTAGCGGTCGTCCAGCGCGCCACCGCCGCGAGCAACAGCGCCGCCAGCAGCACGCCGCCGACCTCGGAGGCGTTGTTGTCGAACGCCAGCCGCAGCGCCGGGAGCTGGTAGGCCATCCCGACTCCGGCGAGCACGCCGCCGAGCATGGCCAGCCCACCCCAGCGCGGGGTGGGGGTGACGTGGACGTCCCGCTTGCGGGGCCACGCCACCGCGCCCAGCCGCAGGGCGAGCACCCGCACCGGGCCGACCAGCAGGAACGTCACGACCGTGGCGGTCAGACCCGCGAGCAGGAACTCGCGGATCGGTAGGACGAGCGTGGGGACCACCACGGCCGGCGCTTACCCGCGCGGGTACGCCGGGGCGCGGGCGACGAGCGCCGACACCGCGCCCGCCACCTCGGCCAGCTCCGCGTCGCCCGCCGCGGTGCCGTGCTCGGCCCGCACGGCGCGGCCCAGCAGGCTGCCGACCTCGGCCATGTCGGACTCGGTCATCCCCTGCGTCGTGACGCTCGGCGAGCCGACCCGCAGCCCGGACGGCTTGAGCGGGGGCGCGGGGTCGTACGGGATGGCGTTCTTGTTGAGGGTGATGCGCGCCGCGTCGCACCTGGTCTCGGCCTGGTCACCGGTGACGCCGATCGGGCGCAGGTCGACGAGCGCCAGGTGGGTGTCGGTGCCGCCGGAGACGGCCCGCATCCCCTCGGCCTCCAGCGACTTCGCGAGCGCCTGCGCGTTGGCGATCACCTGGGCGGCGTAGGCCTGGTACTCCGGCTGCGCCGCCTCCCGCATCGCGACGGCCTTCGCGGCGACGGAGTGCATCAGCGGGCCGCCCTGCGAGAACGGGAACACCGCCTTGTCGACGGCCTTCGCGTGCTCGGCCTTCGCGAGGATCATGCCGCCGCGCGGGCCGCGCAGCACCTTGTGCGTGGTGGCCGTGACGACGTCGGCGAACGGCACCGGCGACGGGATCGCCTCGCCCGCGACCAGGCCGATGAAGTGGGCCGCGTCGACCATGAGCTTGGCGTCGACCTCGTCGGCGATCTGCCGGAACGCGGCGAAGTCGATCAACCGCGGGTACGCCGTGGCGCCGGCGATGATGAGCTTGGGGCGGTGTTCGAGCGCGAGGTCGCGCACCTGGTCGTAGTCGATCAGCTCGCTGTCCTCGCGCACCGTGTAGGACACGGCGTTGAACCACTTGCCGGAGAAGCTGACCTTGCTGCCGTGGGTGAGGTGCCCGCCCTGCTTGAGGTCCATCGCGAGCACCGTGTCACCGGGCTTCGTGAACGCGGCGTAGACGGCGAAGTTGGCCGACGCGCCCGAGTGTGGCTGCAGGTTGACGTGGTCGGCGCCGAACAGCTCCCGCGTCCGGGCGTTGCCGATCTCCTCGGCCCGGTCGACGACCTCGCAGCCGCCGTAGTAGCGCCTGCCGGGGTAGCCCTCCGCGTACTTGTTCGAGAGCGTGGACCCCAGCGCCGCCAGCACCGCAGGGCTGGTGAGGTTCTCGCTGGCGATGAGCTGGAGTCCGCCGCGCAGCCGGTCCAGCTCGTCGAGCACCACTCCCGCGATCTCCGGGTCCTGGTGCTGCAGCGCGTCGAAGTCCGGGCCCCAGAAGGGCGTGCTCTGCTCGCTCACGGTTGAACGGTACCCGCTACGGCGTCGCCGCCCGTCCGGGCGTTGTCGGAGCATCGATCTCGTTTGTTGCCACTGCTCTCGACGCGTGCCACACTGCTCCGATGACCGCCGCCGGAGCCCGCGCCCGCGTGCGCGCCGAACTCACCCGCGAGATCGTCGAGGCCGCCCGACGCCAGCTCGCCACCGACGGCGCCGCCGGGCTCTCGCTGCGCGCCGTCGCCCGAGAGCTGGGCATGGCCTCCTCCGCGGTGTACCGCTACTTCGCGAGCCGCGACGAGCTGCTCACGGCCCTCATCGTCGACGCGTACGACGCGATCGGAGCGGCCGCCGAGGAGGCCGAGGCCGCCGTCCCGCGTGCCGAGCTGCGCGGCCGCTGGCGGGCCACCTGCCGGGCCGTCCGGGAGTGGGCGCTGGCACACCCGCACGAGTACGCACTGGTCTACGGATCGCCGGTGCCGGGCTACGCCGCCCCCGAGACGACGATCGAGCCGGCCGCCCGGGCCGCGCTGCTGCTGTGCCGGGTGGTGGCCGACGGGGTCGCGGCCGGCACCGTCGCCCCCGAACCCGACGGCCGGGACCCGGACGACGTCCTCGCCCCGGGTCTCGCCGAGCGGCTCGGGCTGCCCCCCGCGCTGGCCCCGCGCGTCGTCACCGCGTGGAGCGGCCTCTACGGCGCGATCGGGTTCGAGGTGTTCGGGCAGACCCACGGCGTGGTGGCCGACCACGCCGCCTACTTCGACGCCGCGATCGAGCGCCTCGCGGACCTCGCCCGACTCCCCTGAGCCCGTCCCCATCCCGTCAGGCGGGGAGCACCTCACGGCCCAGCACCTCGGCCACCTCGGCCGTCTTGACCGCGCCCTCGCGGAGCACGCGCGGGTCGTCGCCGGTCAGATCGACCACCGTGGAGGCCACCGGCTCGCCGGACGGCCCACCGTCGAGGTAGACCCCGACCTTCTCACCGAGCTGCTCCAGGGCGTCTGCCGCCGACGCCGCGGGCGGCTGCCCGGAGACGTTCGCGCTGGAGACCGCCATCGGGCCGACGTCACGCAGCAGCTCCAGCGCCACCGGGTGCAGCGGCATCCGCAGCATCACGGTGCCCTTGGTCTCGCCCAGCTCCCACTTCAGCGACGGAGCGTGCCGCAGGACCAGCGACAGCCCGCCCGGCCAGAACGCCTCGATCAGGTCGCGAGCCGACTTGGGCACGCCGAGCACGAGGCCGTCGATCGTGCTCCACGAGCCGACGAGCACCGGCACCGGCATGTCCGGCCCGCGCTGCTTCGCCGCGAGCAGGCTGCGCACGCCCGGGCCGCTGAACGCATCGCAGCCGATGCCGTAGACGGTGTCGGTGGGCAGCACCACGAGCCGCCCGGCCTTCACCGCCCGCGCCGCCGCCGCAAGACCCTCCGTGCGCTGGTCGGGGACCGCGCAGTCGTAGGTGGAAGCCACGGGCGAAGCCTATTCCGCCCGCTCACGCACCCCGTCGCCGCCCACGGTTCCCGGCGCGGGCAACGATCACGCGTCCGGGAGGGAGGGGGCGTGACGGGCCGTGGCGAAGCGGGGGCGGCCGGCCAGGTCGCGGTGCTCCTCGACGTCGGTGAGCACGCGGCGGCGACGCAGGAGCGCGGGGACGCTCTCGCCGTGGGTGTCGTCGTGCTCGATGGCGAGCGCGCCGCCGTAGCGCAGCAACGCGGCGGAGGCGGAGATCACCGACCGGATGACGTCCAGCCCGTCCGCGCCACCGTAGAGCGCCGTCGGCGGGTCCCAGCCGGTGACCTCCGGCGGCAACGGCGTGCCGTCGGGCACGTACGGCGGGTTGCAGAGCACGAGGTCGACGTGGGTCTCGAGCTCGACGAGCAGGTCGGGGGCACGCACGTCGGCGGCGTGCACGGCGACGGGCGTGCCGCCCGCCGCGATGTGGTCGGCGACGTTGCGGTGCGTCCAGGTCAGCGCGGCGGGCGCGAGCTCGACCGCGTGCACCACGCGTCCGGCCTGCTCCTCGCGACGGCGATGGCCAGCGCGCCGGTGCCCGTGCAGAGGTCGACGACGACCGGCGCGGCGACATCGGCGACCTCCCGCAGCCCCCACTCGAGCAGCAGCTCGGTCTCGGGGCGCGGGGTGAACACGCCCGGGCCGACCGCGACCTCCGCCGGCCCGAGCACCGCCGTGCCGAGCAGGTGCTGCAGCGGCTCCCGGGCGGCCCGGCGGTCGACGAGCTTGCGCAGTGCGTCCTTGGCGGGCGTGTCGACGAGGGGGTGCATCATGAGCTTCCCCCGGTCGACGCCGACGACGTGCGCCGCGAGCAGTTCCGCGTCGGCACGCGCCGACTCGATCCCGGCGCCCCCGAGCACCCGCGTGGCCTCCAGGATGGCCAGCCGCAACGGCGTGCGACTCACGACAGGTCCCCGGGTGTCGGTCTCACTTGCCCACGGTCTCCGTGCGTTCCGCTGACTGCAGGGCCCCCACCACCGCGTCCAGGTCGCCGTCCAGCACCGACGACAGGTTGTGGGACTTGTAGCCCACCCGGTGGTCGGAGATGCGGTTCTCCGGGAAGTTGTAGGTGCGGATGCGCTCGGAGCGGTCGACCGTGCGTACCTGGGAGCGCCGCTGGTCGGACGCCTTCGCCGCGGCCTCCTCCTCCGCGAGCGCCTGCAGGCGCGACCGGAGCACCTCCATGGCACGGGCGCGGTTCTGCAGCTGAGACCGCTCGTTCTGGCAGCTCACGACGATGCCGGTGGGCAGGTGCGTGATGCGCACGGCCGAGTCGGTGGTGTTGACGCTCTGCCCGCCGTGGCCGGAGGAGCGGAACACGTCGACGCGCAGGTCGTTCTCGTCGATCTCGACCTCGGCGTCCTCGCCGGTGTCGGGGTAGACGAGCACACCCGCGGCGGAAGTGTGGATGCGGCCCTGCGACTCGGTGACCGGCACCCGCTGCACCCGGTGCACCCCGCCCTCGAACTTCAGCGCCGACCAGACGCCGTCGGCGACGGGTTCGCGCGACCGCACCGAGACGGTGAGGTCCTTGTAGCCGCCGAGGTCGGACGGCACCGAGTCCATGATCTGGGTGGACCAGCCGCGACGTTCCGCGTAACGCAGGTACATGCGCGCGAGATCGCCGGCGAAGAGGGCCGACTCCTCGCCCCCCTCCCCCGACTTGATCTCGAGGATGACGTCGTCGCCGTCGTGCGGGTCGCGGGGCACGAGCAGCTCGGAGAGCCGCCGCTCCAGCGCGGGGATCCGCTCCGCGAGCTCGTCGGCCTCCGCGGCGAACGACGGGTCCTCCGCCGCGAGCTCACGCGCGGTGCCCAGGTCGGCGCGGGCGGAGGAGAGCTCCTGCGCGACCGCGACGATCGGCCCGATCTCGGAGTACCGCCTGCCCAGCTTGCGGGCGGTGGCGGGGTCGGCGTGCACGGACGGGTCGGCGAGCCGCAGCTCCAGCTCGGCGTGCTCGGCGAGCACCGCCTCGACGGCCGGTGCTGTCATGGCTCCTCCTTCCACGGTCCGGACATGCCGACGGCGCCCACCGCGACTCGGTGGCCCGTCGATGGAACTACTTCTTGCCAGCCCGCTTGCCGTAGCGCGCCTCGAAGCGGGCGACGCGCCCACCGGAGTCGAGGATCCGCTGCTTGCCGGTGTAGAAGGGGTGGCACGCCGAGCACGTCTCGACCGTCATCTTGCCGCTGGTCTTGGTGCTGCGGGTGGTGAACGAGTTGCCGCAACCGCAGGTGACCTGGGTCTCGACGTACTCGGGGTGGATGCCTGAACGCACGGTGGTTCCTCTCGAAGTGGCGCCGGGTCCCCAGGTGACGGGGTGAACCGGAGCCGGAGCGTGACGTCCCATTCAACCACCTGGGCCGCTCGCGGATTCCCGCGGGCGGCCCAGGTGGTTGGTGGTGGCGTCAGTCGTTGTCGGCGCCCGGGGTGCTCTTCGCGACCTGCATCAGGAACTCGATGTTGGTGCGCGTCTTGCGCAGCTGGGTGAGCAGCAGGTCGATGGCCTGCTGGTCGTCCAGCGCGGCGAGCACCCGGCGGAGCTTGACCATCACCCCGTACTCGTCGGGCGACATCAGCAGCTCGTCCTTGCGGGTGCTGGAGTCGCCCACGTCGATGGCCGGGAACACGCGCTTGTCGGCGATCTTGCGGTCGAGCTTGAGCTCGGCGTTGCCGGTGCCCTTGAACTCCTCGAAGATCACGGTGTCCATCGTGGACCCGGTCTCGACGAGCGCCGTCGCGAAGATCGTCAGCGAGCCGCCGTCCTCGATGTTGCGCGCGGCACCGAGGAACCGCTTCGGCGGGTACAGCGCGGTGGAGTCGACACCACCGGACAGGATCCGGCCGGATGCCGGCGCCGCCAGGTTGTAGGCCCGGCCCAGGCGCGTGATGTTGTCGAGCAGCACGACCACGTCGTGGCCCAGCTCGACGAGGCGCTTCGCCCGCTCGATCGACAGCTCCGCGACCGTGGTGTGGTCTGTCGGCGGCCGGTCGAACGTGGAGGCGATGACCTCGCCCTTCACCGACCGCTGCATGTCGGTGACCTCCTCCGGCCGCTCGTCGACGAGGACGACCATGAGGTGGCATTCGGGGTTGTTCGTGGTGATCGCGTTGGCGATGTTCTGCATGATCGTGGTCTTGCCCGCCTTCGGCGGCGACACGATCAGCGCGCGCTGGCCCTTGCGACCGGCATCACCAGGTCGATGACGCGGGTGGTCAGCTTGTGCGGTTCGGTCTCCAGGCGCAGCCGCTCGTTGGGGTAGAGCGGGGTGAGCTTGGTGAACTCGGGCCGCTGCTTCGACGTCTCCGGGTCCTGCCCGTTGATCGAGTCGACGCGGACGAGCGGGTTGAACTTCTGCCGCGACTGCTCGCCCTCGCGGGGCTCGCGCACGGCACCGGTGATCGCGTCGCCGCGGCGCAGGCCGTACTTGCGGACCATCGACAGCGACACGTAGACGTCCGTTGGCCCGGAGAGGTAGCCGGTGGTCCGGACGAACGCGTAGTTGTCGAGGATGTCGACGATGCCGGCGACCGGCAGCAGCACGTCGCCGTCGCGCACCTCGGTGTCGACGTTGCCCTGGCCGCCACCACCGCTGGTGCGCTCGCGGTCCCGGCCCCGCCGGCGGTCGCGGAACCGGCGGCCACGCCTGCCCCTGCCCTCGCCGTCGTCGCCGTCGTCGTCATCGGGCCGGTTGTCGCGCGGGCCGCGGGAGTCGGAGCGGTTGTCGCCGCGGTTGTCCGGGCGGTCACCGCGGTCGCCACGGTTGTCCGGGCGGTCGCCACGGTTGTCGCGATCGCGGTTGTCGCGGTCGCGATCACGGTTGTCGCGATCACGGTTGTCGCGGTCCCGGTCACGGTTGTCGCGATCACGGTTGTCGCGGTCCCGGTCCCGGTTGCCGTCCCGCCCGCCGCGGGCGGCGTCGCGATCGGCCCGGCCGCCGTCCTTGCGGCTGTCGGGGCGCTCGCCGCCGTCACGCGAGTCGGCAGGGGCGGCGCTGGTGGCCTCGGCCTGCGGCTGCTGTGCCTGCTCGGCCTGCTGTTCGGCGCGGTTGCGCGGCTCTGCCGGGAGCGGCGGGTGGGCGGTGCCGTGTCGGCGACCGCGGCGCCGGAACCGTTGTCGGCAGCCTTCTCGGCGGCCTGCTCCGCGCCCTTCTCCAGGTTGTCGGCCGGCTTCTCCGCAGCCTTCTCGGGCTGGTCGGCGGGCTTCTCCGCGGCTTCTCCGCCGGCTTCTCCGCGGCTTCTCCGCCTTGTCGGCGTTGTCCGCGGCGGGCTCGGCGGCAGGCGCCGGGGCGGCCGCGGCGGGAGCCCCATCGGCGACCGCGGTGCCGTTCACCGTGGAGGTGGTGGACGGCGCGCCCGCCGGCCGCGAGGCGGCCCGGCGGCGCCGGGTGGGG
>MKJV01000136.1 GCA_001942185.1 Pseudonocardia sp. CNS-004 | reverse complement strand
CCGCGGCGCACCGCGGGCCGGGGCCGGTACGCCCACGCTGCGCGCCGGCGCCGGCCGTGCCGAGCCGCACCGGCCCACCGTCGGTCGGGGGGCGCTGGTCGCTCGCCGTCACCCGCGAGCCCGACCCCACCCGCCGCGCCCACGCCCGTGCCGAGGCGTTCCTGGAGCGCCACGGCGTGCTCACCCGGGGCGCACTCGGCACGGAACGCGTCAGCGGCGGTTTCGCCGGCGTGTACAAGGTGCTGCGCGCCATGGAGGACTCCGGCCGCGCCCGCCGCGGCTACGTCGTCGAAGGGCTCGGGGCGGCGCAGTTCGCGGTGCCGGGCGCGATCGACCGGCTCCGGGCGCTGTCACGTCCCGAGGGCGCGGCGACGGGCGAGCGTTCCGGCGTGGTGCTCGCCGCCGCCGACCCGGCACAGCCGTACGGGGCGGCGCTGGCGTGGCCCGCCACGGTGGGCGAGAGCAAGCACCGTCCCGGCCGCAAGGCGGGCGCGCTGGTCGTGCTGGTGGAAGCGCCCCGGTGCTGTACGTCGAGCGTGGCGGCCGGTCGCTGCTGTCGTTCTCCACCGAGCGGGAGGAGCTCGTGGCGGCTGCCCACGCCCTCGCGGGCGCCGTGCACGAGGGGTGGCTCGGGAGTCTCGCGGTGGAGCGCGCCGACGGGGTCGGTTCGCTCGGCTCCGACCTCGCCGAGGTGCTCACCGAGGCCGGGTTCCGCGTCACCCCGAAGGGGCTGCGGCTGCGGGCGTGAGCCCGGCGCGCGGGAGGTCCACCACGAACCGCGCACCGGTCGGGCTCGGCGGCGCGGCGGCGGTGCCGCCGTGCGCGGCGGCCACCGCGGCGACGATCGCGAGCCCGAGGCCGCTGCCGCGCAGGCCGTCACCGTGCCCCCCGCTGGTGCCCGCGCCTGGTAGAAGCGCTCGAAGACGTGCTCCCGGTCGTGGTCGGCCAGGCCGGGGCCACGGTCGGCGACCTCCAGCACGACGCGCTCCCCCGCCCCGGTGACCCGCACCGACGCCGGCGCCCCGGCAGGCGTGTGGGTGCGCACGTTGGCGAGCAGGTTCGCGACGACCTGCCGCAGGCGTGGTGCGTCCCCGAGCACGACGGCGTCCCCGTCGACGGTCAGCTCGAGCGGCCGGTCGGGTTCGATCGCGCGGGCGGCGTGCACCGCCTCGCGGGCGACCTCGGCCAGGTCCACCGGTTCGCTCTCCAGGGGGCGGCCCTGGTCGAGCCGGGCGAGCAGCAGGAGCTCGTCGACCAGCTCGCCCATGCGGGTGGCCTCGGCCTCGATGCGGTGCATGGCGTCGGCGAGGTCGGCGGGCCGCCGCGCGGCGCCGCGCCGGAACAGCTCGGCGTACCCGCGCACGGTGGCGACCGGGGTGCGCAGCTCGTGCGAGGCGTCGGCGACGAACCGGCGCAACCGCTCCTCGGATGCCGCCCTGGCCCGGAACGCCTCCTCGAGCCGGGCGAGCATCGCGTTGAGGGCGCGGCCGAGCCGTCCCACCTCGGTGCGCTCGGACGTGTCGTCGATCCGCTGCGTCAGGTCCCCGGCGCGGATGGCGGTTGCGGTGGCGGCGATGGCGTCCAGCGGGCGCAGCCCTCTCCGGACGAGCACCGCGGACAGCACGGCGAGCGCGGCGAGCACGGCGGCGCTGGTGCCGATCGCCACGCCCGCGGTGCGGTCGAACAGCTCGTCGGCGACGGTGGCACGCTGCCCGACGAGCAGCAGGCCGCCGGCCGCCGGGGCGACGCGCACCCGCCAGTGCTCCGGCGGACCGCCGCCGGCCGGCGCCGTACCCGGGACCCGCACGACCCGGGCGGCCGACGGGTCCAGGTCAGCGAGCAGGTCGGCGGGCAACGGCTCGGCGAGCACCGGGCCGGGGCCGAACACCACCGTCTCCCGCGTCCGGCCGTCGGCGTCGCGGAGCTGGAAGAACGCCGGCACGTCGCCGTGCTCGGCGAGCACCTGCCACACCGGTGACACCGCGCCGACGGCCGCGTCCAGGTCCGTGGCGCCGGTCGTCAGCACCGCATCGACCTGGTCGGCGGCGACCGCGAGCAGGTCGTCGCTCTGGCGCGCCCGCCAGTCCTGCAGCGCTCCGAACGTGGCGCCCACGCTGAGCACGAGGCCCGCCACGAGCAGCCCGACGGTGGTCAGGACGAGCCGCGTCCGGAGTGACACCGGCGCCCTCACCGCGTGTCGCGCACGACGTAGCCGACGCGCGGCACGGTGTGGATCAGTGGCGGGTCGAACGCGTCGACCTTGCGCCGCAGGTAGGAGATGTAGGTCTGGACGACGCCGTCGTTGCCGCCGAAGTCGTACTCCCAGACGTGGTCGAGGATCTGCCGTTTCGACAGCACGCGCCCGGCGTTCGCGACGAGGAAGCGCAGCAGGGCGAACTCGGTGGGCGTGAGCGCGATGCGGGTGCCGTGGCGGCGCACCTCGTAGGCGTCCTCGTCGATCTCCAGGTCGGCGATGGCCAGCCGGCTGCCCGTCGCCGTGCCCGCCCTGCGCAGCAGCGCGTGCACCCTGGCGACGAGCTCCTCCAGGCTGAACGGCTTCGTCACGTAGTCGTCCCCACCGGTGCGCAGGCCGGCGACCTTGTCCTCGGTGGAGTCACGGGCCGTCAGGAACAGCACGGGAACCTCGGCGCCGCGCTGCCGCAGCCGGGCGCAGACCGCCACGCCGGACAGATCGGGCAGGACGACGTCGAGGACGACGAGGTGCGGGGCGTAGGACTCGACGAGCGCGAGCGCCTGCCTCCCGGTGCCGGCGACGGTGGTGTCGAACCCCTCGTAGCGCAGCGCCGTGGCCACGAGGTCGGCCAGGTAGCGCTCGTCGTCGACGACCAGGATCCGGGCGGGTGGCGGCACGCCGCCATCTTCCCCGGTGGCACCGGCGCGAGCCGGGATACACAGAGATCTCCCAGAACTTCCGCACGGCCGTGGAAGGGCGCGGCGGTGGGCTTCAGGGCGTGGAACGACTCTCCCGTGCCGTGCTGGCCCACCGCCGCCGTGCCGCCGCCGCGATCGCGCTGCTGTTCGTCGCGGGCGCGGGTGCGCTGGCGCTGCTGCTGCCCGTGGTCTCCGAACGCAACGAGTACCCGGCGCTCACGAGCTACCGGGCCAACCAGATGATCCTCGAGGTCGCCGGCACCGGCGGCTACGAGCGGCCGATCGTGCCGGTGGTGACCCTGCCGCCCGGCGCGGGCGTCGACTCCCCCGCCACCCGGGACGCGCTCGCCGCGGCCTTCGGCGCCGCCGCGGCGGCGACCGGCGGTCGCGCGCTGTCCTACGCGGACGTGCCCGACCCGGCGCTGCGTTCGCCGGACGGCCGGGTCAGCGCCGGGCTGCTGTTCGGCCCGCCCCGGGAGGAGGGCGGGATACCCGGCAGCGCCCTCGGCGAGGCGCCGGCATCGAACCCGCCGCGGCCGCCGCCATGCGCCCGCACCTCCCGGCCGGCGCGACCGTGCACGTCACCGGCCTGGACGCGCTGGCGACCGGAACGGACACGGGCGGTCTCGACGTCCCGGTCAAGCTGGGCGTCACGGCGGTGGCGGCGCTCGCGGTGCTGGTCTGGATGTTCCGTTCCCGGCTCGCCGCCGTGCCGCTCCTCACCGCGTTCGTGGCGATCCCGTCGGCGTTCCTCGGTCTGCTCGCCGTGAGCCCGTTGATCACCGTCCACGAGACGACCGTGATCATGCTGCCGCTGTTCGGGCTGGCGATCGCGGTCGACTACGCGCTGATCGTCGTGGCGCGCTGGCGGGAGGAACGCGCGGCCGGGCGAGTGGGCGACGACGCCGTGCACCGGGCCATGGCGACGGCCGGGCACACCGTCATGTTCTCCGCCGCCGCGGTCGGGGCCGGGCTCACCGCACTGATCGTCCTCCCGATCCCGCTGCTGCGCAGCCTCGGCGTCGGTGCGGCCGTCGTGACGGCCACGAGCGCCGTCGTCGCGCTGGTGCTGCTGCCACTGCTGCTGTCCCGCCTCGGCGGCGCGCTCGCGCGAAGAGGCACCGCCGGCACGTGGTGGACCGGCTGGGCCCGCACGGTCGTGCGGTCCCGAAGAGGGCACCGCCGGCACGTGGTGGACCGGCTGGGCCCGCACGGTCGTGCGGTTCCGCCGGCTCGCCGCGCTCGGCTCCGCAGGCGTGCTCGTGGCGCTGTCGGCGGTCGCGCTCGGCATCAACCTGCACGTGCCGCGAGCGCGGACCTCGCGGCGTCCGGGCCAGGGCACACCGGCCTCGTCGCGCTGCGCGACGGCGGCGTCCCGGCGGGGCTGCTGACCGCGTTCGACGTGTTCGTCCCGCCCGGGACGTCGCCCGCCGCGGTGGCCGCGACCCTCGCGGGCGTGGCGGGTGTCGCGCTGGCCGGCCCGGCCGTGACCGGACCGAACGGCGCGGTGGTCACCGTGGTGCCGCAGGACGAAGGGGGCACCGCGCCCGGCCGTGCGACGGTCGAGCGGGTGCTCGACGCGGCCCCTGACGGGGTGCTCGTGGGCGGCAACGTCACCCAGCAGCTCGAGTACCTCGACGCGACGTACGCCACGTTCCCGCTGGTCCTCGCACTGGTGGGGCTCGTGACGCTGGTCACGCTCGCGATCGCGTTCCGTTCCCCGCTGCTGGCGGTGAAGGCGGTGCTGGTCAACCTGCTGTCGCTCGGCGCGGTGCTCGGCGCCTGGTGGTGCTGTGGCAGTGGGGGTGGGGCACCGAGGCGCTGCTGGGCATCCGGCCCGACGGCGCGATCGGCACGTTCGTCCCGGTGACCGTCTTCGCGTTCCTGTACGGCCTCACGACGGACTACCAGATGATCATCCTGGCCCGCGTCCGCGAGGAGTACGAACGCAGCGGGAGCACCCGCGAGGCGGTCGTGCGCGGGCTCGCCCGCTCGGGGCGCCTGGTCACCGGGGCCGGGATGATCCTGTTCTTCTCGTTCGCCGCGATGGCGAGCGGCGGCGAGCTGGACGTCGCGATCTTCGCCTCGGGGGTGGCGCTGGGTGTGCTGATCGACGCCACGCTGGTCCGGGCCGTGCTGGTGCCCGCATCGATCGCGCTCCTCGGGCGCTGGAACTGGTGGTGGCCGCGCGGGGTGACGAACCACCGGCAGCCGAGGAAGATCGCTGTCACGCAGCCGTGATCACCCTCGCAGCGGAGGAACCGATGACCTACCCGTTCGACCCCGAGCTCGCCGAGGCCGCGGCGGCGATGCCACCCACGGAGATGGGCGACATCCCGAACGCCCGCGTGCAGATGGCCGAGACCTTCGCGGCCGTGTTCGGCGAGCCGGACCGCTCCGGCGTGCAGGTCCGCGACGAGCTCGTCCCCGGCCCGGACGGCGCACCGGACGTCCGGCTGCGGATCTTCACGCCGGACCGGGTGGCCGCGCCGGCCGCGATCTACGACGTCCACGGCGGCGGCTTCATCGTCGGGACGATCGACATCTTCGACACCCTCAACGCGCGGCTCGCCCGCGAGCTCGGTGTCGTGGTCGTCACCGTGGAGTACCGGCTCGCCCCCGAGCACCCCTACCCCGCCCCGCTCGAGGACTGCTACGCCGGGCTCGTGTGGACCGCGAAGAACGCCGACGCGCTGGGCGTCGACCCGGACCGCATCGTGATCCACGGCGAGAGCGCGGGCGGCGGGCTGTGTGCCGGGCTGGCGCTACTCGCCCGCGACCGGGGCGGCCCCCGGATCGCGTTCCAGTACCTCGGTGTGCCGGAGCTGGACGACCGCCTCGACACCCCCAGCATGCAGGCCTTCACCGACACCCCCATCTGGAACCGGCCGAACGCCGTCGTCAGCTGGGACTCCTACCTCGGAGCCGGGCAGCGGGGCGGCCCGGACGTCCCGGTCTACGCCGCCCCGGCCCGGGCCACCGACCTCACCGGGCTGCCGCCCGCGTACGTGTCGGTGATGGAGTTCGACCCGCTGCGCGACGAAGGCATCGCCTACGCCCAGCGGCTCATGCAGGCCGGCGTCTCCGTCGAGCTGCACGCGTTCCCCGGGACGTTCCACGGCTCCTCGATGATCGAGCAGGCCGCGGTGAGCCGCCGCCAGGCCGACGAGGAGCTGGGGGTGCTGCGGCGGGCGCTGGGGGTGTAGCCCCGAGCACCAGCCACTGCTGCGCGAGCGTCCACGCGCTGTTCGTGAGCCAGTACAGCAGGATCGCCACCGGGAACGGGAAGAACAGCCCGCCGGCCAGCACCCCGAGCGGGAAGACCCACGGCGTCCACCGCATGATCCCGGCGAGCGGGCCGTCGGGCTGCTGGCGCAGCGACAGCCGGGCCGTGAGGTGCGTGGCGAGGGCTGCGAGCAGGACCAACGGCACGGTGACGACCGCGATGTCCCAGCGGTCGGCGAGCCCGCTCGCGGCGTCGAGCGGCATGCTCAGGTAGGCCGACAGCGGCACGTCGAACAGCCGGGCGTCGAGGAAGGATCCGACCTCGTCGGGGCCGAACGCGTAGTTGGCCAGGCCCGTGTGGAACCCGGTCAGCACGTGCAGCAGCCCGAAGAACACCGGCACCTGCAGCAGCACCGGGAGGAGCGTGCTCGCCACGCCCACACCGTGCTCGCGTTGCAGGGCGCCGGTCTCCTGCACCAACCGGGCCGGGTCGCCGGCGTGGCGGGCGCGCAGCTCGGTGAGCTGCGGCGCCAGCTCGCGCATCGCGCGGCCGGACCGCACCTGCGCCAGGAACGGCCGGATCAGCAGCGCGCGCAACGTGAGCACGAGGAACACGACGGACAGCGCCCACGCGGCGCCGCTCGCCGGGCCGAGAACGAGTCCGAACAGTTGGTGCCAGCACCACATGACACCGGAGACGGCGAAATAGAGGGGATCGAGCATCGGGCACACTCCACGGGAGCCGGGTCGGGGACATCTCGACCGGCGGCGTGGAGAGCTGCGCTCACGCCGCCGGGAGGAGCTCCGACGGCGCTCGGGAACGGATGTGCCCGGGGGCGTCCGGGTCGCGGTGGCGGGGCACCGGCCTGCGGGCGAGGGCCCGGTGGTGGTCACGCGCGGCGACGACCGGGCCGGAGCCGCTCAGCGCGGGCAGGACCGTGGCGACCTCGGACGCGATGGCCCACGCGACGACCAGCGTGCCGAGCACCCCGACCACGACGGCCGGCTCGGCGGCGGTGCCCGCCAGCACCGCGAACTGGGCCCAGAGAACAGCCCCGACGAGTGCGACGAGTCGCGTGATCGGGGCCATGCACTCGACGGTACCGGTAATCGATGGCGCCCCGCCGTGCATCGCGGCACTCTCCACGGCGTGCTCACCGTCGCGCCCGACGCGCTGCACTCCTGGTTCACGCCCGAACGCCCGGGCCCGCTGGTCTTCGAGCACGTCGCGCGCACCGGCCACGGCCGGGTGCGGGTGGACCGCTGGCCCGATCCGCGGGCGGTGGTCGCCGAGCTGCCCGGCAACCTCTCGATGCGCGGCGACCCGGAGCACCTGCCTCCCGCCGACCTGGCCGAGCTCACCGGCTTCGTCGACGCCCCGCCCGAATGGCTGCCCGCGCTGCGCGCGTCGGACCCCCGGGTCGCGTCGTGGCACCGGCTCATCGCCGTGCTTCCCGCCACCGCGGCCACGCCCCCACCCGCCCCGGACGTCCGGCTGCTCACCACGGCCGACGCACCCGCGTTCGCCGGGCTCGGTGCCGGCAGCGCGTGGATCGCCTCGACCTGGGGCGGTGTTCCTGGGCTGCTCGCGGCGGGTGTGGCGCGCGGGGTGCTGCTGGACGGGCGGGTGGCGGCGCTCGCGGTGCCGTTCTACCTGGGCGGCCGCTACGAGGACATCGGTGTGGTCACCGAGGCCGAGCACCGCAGACGAGGGCTGTCCACCGCGTGCGCCGGCGCGCTGATCGGCGACATCCGGGCGCGCGGACACCTGCCCACCTGGTCGACATCGCCGGACAACCTCGGCAGCCGCGGCGTCGCGACCCGGCTGGGTTTCGTGCATGAGCGCGAGGACGTCCTCTACGCGCTGCGCACCTCGATCCCCTAGCGAGTGGCCGAGCTCGGCCGGTGGGTGGGAGATCGGGGCCGGGGTGAGGGCCGGCCGGTGGCTCGTGATCGCCGGAAATGGTGCCTGGACGACCGATCTGTCGTCTCGCCACCACTGTCGACGATCGACGTGCACATGATCGGCCGAAGTGGCGCCGGGGCGTCACATTTGGCGCTCCTGGCCCACTTCCGGTGATCACGCCTCGCATGCCGGTGCCCAGGCGGGCCTGGGAAGCACTGCGGCCTCGCCGGGCACCCGAGCGTCGTGATCGTG
The DNA here is from genome assembly GCA_001942185.1 of Pseudonocardia sp. CNS-004. Taxonomy (GTDB): domain Bacteria; phylum Actinomycetota; class Actinomycetes; order Mycobacteriales; family Pseudonocardiaceae; genus Pseudonocardia. Next base: position 24,846 of record MKJV01000136.1, on the reverse strand, counting down.
ACGAGATCACGTCTCCCGCCGTCGCGAGGGCGCTGAGGCGGCTGCCGGACCGATCACGTGCGCCTCTCGTACCGCAGCCGGGCACCCTGATCGCCCCGACCAATGATCGACACGGACGTTCCCCGTCTACGGCGTCAGCAGGCCGCGCTGGTACCCGGCCGCCACGGCGGACGCGCGGTCACGCACCTCGAGCTTGGCGTAGATGTGCAGCAGGTGCGTCTTCACCGTGGCCTCGCTGATGAACAGCTGCCGCGCCGTCTCCCGGTTGGTGGACCCCGCGGCCACCAGCCGCAGCACCTCCAGCTCCCGCGCCGACAGCGCCTCCTGCGTCGGCGTGCGGACCTGGCCCATCAGCCGTCCGGCCACCGCGGGCGACAGCACCGCCTCCCCGCGGTGGGCTGCCCGCACCGCCCGCAGCAGCTCCTCGCGCGGGGTGTCCTTGAGCAGGTAGCCGGTGCGCCCGCCTCGATCGCGGGGAGCACGTCGCGGTCGGTGTCGTAGGTCGTGAGCACCAGCACCCGGGTGTCCGGCACGGCGCGCCGCAGCTCCCCGATCGCCTCGACGCCACCCATCACCGGCATCCGCAGATCCATCAGCACGACGTCGACGGTCGTGGTCCGCGCCCGTGCGAGTGCCTCCGCGCCGTGGCCGGCCTCGCCGACCACCCGCATGTCCGGCTCCCCCTCCAGCACCCCGCGCAGGCCGTCGCGGACGACGGGGTGGTCGTCGACGATCAGCACCCGGATCGGTTCCATCACCTGACCTCCGCCGGGATCGCCGGCACGCTCGCGGAGAGCGCGGTGCCCTCGCCCGGCGCGCTCTCCACGCTGAAGGTGCCCGCCACCCGCCGCACCCGCTGCTCCATCGCCACGAGCCCGAACCCGGAGCCGTCGACCGCGCCGGCTGTCGCTGCGGGCACGAACCCACAGCCGTCGTCGCGGACGTCGAGCACCACCACGTCGTCCATGTAGGACAAGGTGAGCCCCACACGACACGCCGCCGAGTGCTTTCCGACGTTGACGAGCGCCTCCTGCGCCACCCGGAACAGCACGACCTCCAGCTCCGGCAGCAGGGGGCGCGGGTCGCCGGTGGTGTCGAGGACGAGTTCCACGGCGCCCGACTCCGCCCACCGCTTCGCCATGTCGGCGATCGCGTCGGGCAGTTGCGCCTCGGCGAGCTGCCGCGGCCCGAGCGCGTCCACCGACCGGCGGGCCTCCGTCAGGCCCTCGCGGGCGAGCCCACGGGCGGTGTCGAGGTGCCTGGCGCGCACCACCGGGTCGTCGTCGGCCACCGCGGCCGCCTCGAGCTGGGTCACGATGCCGGTGAGGCCCTGGGCGATGGTGTCGTGGATCTCCCGTGCGAGCCGCGCCCGCTCGTCGAGCACACCGGCCTCCCGGGCGTGGGCGAGCAGCTGGGCGTGCAGGCTCGCGTTCTCGTCGAGCGCCTCCGACAGGCGCCGGTTGGCCGCACCCAGCTCGGCGATGATCTCCCGGCGCCGCCTGCTCTGCTCCGACATGAACACGCCGAAGTACGTGCCCCCACCCCCGAGGAGCGCATTGGCGACCGTGAGCACGGCCACCGCCACCGCGAGACCGGGCGTGATCTCGCTGAACCGGCCCCCGACCTGCGAATAGGACACGATCACCGCGCCGAGGACGACCGGCACGAAACGCCAACCCCCGCGCAGGTACGCGAACGAGTGCACGTAGACGCCGATCACCTGGAACGCGAACAGCGGCGAGGCGTGGACCAGCACCGCCATCAACCCGAGCACCCCGGCGAGGTAGATCGGCCCGGCGACCGGGCCCGCCGCGAGCTGCCGCTCGCCCCACGTGAACACCACGCTCCACGCCACCGACACCGGGACCAGCACGCCGATCACCAGCCACGGCCAGAGCGGGCCGCCCGCGAGGAACGGTGGGGTGAGTGCGAGACCGATCGCCAGCCCGACGTAGGGGGCGTAGCGGTCGATCGCGGTGTCGATGCGGTGCTCGACCGCGTCGAGCTCACGCTCCCGCGCACCGGGCAGCGCCGCCCGCCCGGACCCGCTCACCGCCCCACTCCCACCGGACCACGGTATCCGCGGGCCCTGGGGACGGGCACAACCCCGCGATGCGCCCACCACCAGATCCCTCGCACGCCCTCCATCCTGCGCGCCGCGCCGCCGCGAGATCGACCGGAGCGCGGGGGGCGATCCACCGATCGATGGATGCCGGGACGGCGGAGCGCTACCGTCGCCGGCGTGCCGGAAGGCGACACCGTCCACCTCACCGCGACGCGGCTGCGCGCGGCGCTGGCGGGGAACGTCCTGGTGCGGGGCGAGCTGCGCCACCCGCGGTGGGTCGAGCACGACCTGGCCGGGCGCACCGTGCTCGACGTCGGGTCCGTCGGCAAGCACCTGTTCACGCGGTTCGACGACGGCCACAGCCTGCACAGCCACCTGCGCCTGGACGGCTCGTGGCACCTCTACCGGCCGGGCATGCCGTGGCAGCGGCCCGCCCACCAGGCCCGCGCGTCCTGGAGACGGCAGAGCGCGCGGCCGTCGGGTTCAACCTGCACGACCTGGAGCTCCTGCCCACCGCCGAGGAGGACCGGCTCGTCGGGCACCTGGGCCCCGACCTGCTCGACCCCGCCTGGAGCGACGGGCACGCCGCCGAGGCGCTGCGCCGGTTCACCGCGCGCGGGGCGTCCGAGCTGGGGCTGGTGCTGCTCGAGCAGCGCGTGGTGGCGGGCGTCGGCAACCTCTACAAGACCGAGGTGTGCTTCCTCGCGGGCCTCTCCCCGTGGACGCTCGTGCGCGACGTCCCCGACCCCGCCGCCGTGATCGACCTCGCCCGCACACTGCTGCTGCGCAACAAGGACCGCCCGCAACAGTCCACCACCGGCGAGCTGGCCCGCGGCCGGCAGCACTGGGTCTACGACCGCGGCGGCCGCCGGTGCCGCCGCTGCGGCACCCGGATCCGCACGGGGCACCAGGCGCCGACGTCCACTCCCGGATGGCCTGGTGGTGCCCCGCCTGCCAGCCCGGCCCTCCCCCACCCCGACTCACCCGCGCTGAGACCGCGACTCGCGCGCTCTGGGACCCCGACTCGCGGGGATCGGAGCCCCCAGTTCCGCGAGTCGCGCTATCGGTGCACGCGAGTCGCGGTCTGGGTGCACGCGAGTCGCGGTCTGGGTGCACGCGAGTCGCGGTCTGGGTGCACGCGAGTCGCGGTCTGCGAACGGCGACGCCGCCCGGTCCTGGCGGGGCGGGCGGCGTCGGCGGGAGTGTTGCTCAGGCGGTGCCGGGCTGCTGCTGCTTGTTGACCTGGGTGGGCGCGGCGGCCGCGTCGCCCGCCGTGACCTCGCCCGCCACGGGGGCGCCGTGCAGGGAGGCGCGGATCTGCTCCAGCCTGCTCGCACCGGCCATGTCGGTAGTGGACTGCTGGACCTCCAGCATCCGGCCCTGCACCGAGTTGGCCGCGAGGTCGGCCTGGCCGAGCGCGTTGGCGTAACGGCGCTCGATCTTGTCGCGGACCTCCTCCAGCGACGGGGTGCTCCCCGGCGCGGCGAGCTCCGTCATCTGCTGCAGCGACTTGGCGGCCTGCTCCTGCATCTTGGCCTGCTCGAGCTGGCTGAGCAGCTTGGTGCGCTCGGCGATCTTCTGCTGCAGCATCATCGAGTTGCGCTCGACGGCCTGCTTGGCCTGGGCCGCGGCCTGGATCGACTGGTCGTGCAGCGTCTTGAGGTCCTCGACCGACTGCTCGGCGGTGACCAGCTGCGTGGCGAACGCCTGCGCGGCCTGCTCGCGCTGCTGGGCGGTGGTCTCGTCGCCCGCGGCCCTGGCCTGGTCGGCCAGTACGAGCGCCTGCCGTGCCGATGCCTGCAGCTTCTCGATCTCGCCGAGCTGGCGGTTCAGCTTCATCTCCAGCTGCCGCTGGTTGCCGATCACCGAGGCGGCCTGCTGGGACAGCGCCTGGTGCTGCCGCTGAGCCTCCTCGATGGCCTGCTGGATCTGGACCTTCGGGTCGGCGTACTCGTCGACCTTGGACGAGAACAGCGCCATCAGGTACTTCCAGGCCTTCGTGAAACCGTTGGCCATCTGCTCCGCCCTCCGAGTGCGGCGCGCTCGCCGCTGCCTGTCCGTCCGTTCGTCCACCCGGCATGCCTGCCGGGTGCGCTGGGCCCCATCGTGGCACCGGACGCGTCCGGCTTCCACCGATCGGCGACGATATCGGGGATGATCCGGAGTCCGTCGTCGGGGCAACCCGGATCTCAGGCTACCGGGCCGGAGCGGGGTGCGCGGACTCCCCGCTCCCGGCCGACACCCGAACGGGCCCCGCGACGATGGCGGACGCCGGTTCGGGTCGGACGGACGGGTTCAGGCGGCGCGCACCGCCGCCAGCGCGACCGGCTGGGGCGAGGCGGGCCGAGGTGTCGGCTGGGGCGCACCGGCTGCGGGGCCACGGGCGCGATGGGCGACATCGGCACGGGCGGGCCGTCGTCGGCCGTGGCCAGCCGGAGGTCCATGTGGCGCAGCCCGATCGGACGGCGCAGGCGGGCGCCTCGGCCGCCACGGTCTCGGCGGCGATGGCCTCGGCGGCCTCGGCGAGCAGCTCGTGCAGCGCGATGTCGAGGGCGTCGCAGATGGCGGCGAGCAGCTCGCTGGAGGCTCCTTGCGGCCGCGTTCGACCTCGGAGAGGTAGCCGAGGCTCACCCGCGCGCGCCGGGACACGTCCCGCAACGTGCGTCGGCGTGCGGTGCGCACGCGCCGCAGGCTGCCGCCGATCGCCTCTCGCATCAGCACCGCCATGCGACCCTCCTCGTCGTCCGCCGGGCGATTCCGCCACCACACCCGGTGAGATCACCGTACCGACTCGCGAGCCGGCACGTCGCCGCGTGACCGGCCCGTCGCGTCCGCCCACGGCGAACACGGGCGACTCACCCGGCGGCCGTGGCCGCCGATCGCAACCGCACGGCGCGCAGCACGTAGTCGACACCGGTGCCGACGGTGAGCGCGAGCGCGAGCCCGAGCACGGCCCAGCGCAGCACCCAGACCACGGCCACCGCCCCGACCAGCTCGGGAAGCGGCAGCAGGAACAGCCCGATCGCGATGGCCTGGCACAGCGTCTTCAGCTTGCCACCGCGGCTGGCCGGGATGATGCCGTGGCGAAGCACCGAGAACCGCAGCAGGGTGATGCCCAGCTCCCGCCCCATGATCACGATCGTGACCCACCACGGCACCTGCCCGAGCAGGGACAGGCCGACGAGCGCCGAGCCGGTGAGCGCCTTGTCGGCGATCGGGTCGGCGATCGTGCCGAACGCGGTGACGAGGCCGCGGCTGCGGGCCAGCTCGCCGTCGAACCGGTCGGTGATCGCGGCGAGCGCGAAGACGCCGGTGGCGGCCAGCCGCCAGCCGACGTCGGTGCCGTCCTCGACGAAGAGCACGACGAGGAAGACCGGTACCAGTAGCAGCCGGACACCCGTGAGGACGTTCGCGATGTTCAGCAGCGGCGGTGGGTTCGCCGGTGCTGGCCTCACCCCGACCCCGGCACCCGCGGCGGCGAGCTCACTGCGCGCGACCGTCTCGCGGGGCGAGACGATCAGGTCGGTGCCCTCCGTGCCCACGACGACGGCGCGCACCAGATCACCCACCTCGAGCCCGGAGCCGCGCTCGAGCACGCACTCGCCGTCGACCTCGGGTGCCTGGTGGTCGGCGCGCCCGGTGCACTCGAAGTCTTCGTCCTCCGCGGCCTCGACGAGCACGGTGACCTCGGTGCCGACGCGGTCCTCGGCGCGCTGGGACATGAGCTCGTCGACGAGCGAGGTGATGTGCTCGACGCGGCGGGCGATCTCCTCGGACGGCAGCTTGCCGTCGTAGCCCGCAGCCTCGGTGCCGTCCTCGTCGGAGTAGCCGAACACGCCGACGGCGTCGAGCCGCGCCCCCGTCAGGAACGCCTCCAGCTCGGCGAGGTCGGCCTCGGTCTCGCCGGGGAACCCGACGATGACGTTGCTGCGGATCCCGGCCTCGGGGGCCAGCGCGCGGATCCGCTCGCACAGACCGAGGAAGTCCTCGCGGGAGCCGAAGCGGCGCATGCGGCGCAGGACGGCGGGGCTCGCGTGCTGGAACGACAGGTCGAAGTACGGGGCGACGCCCGGCGTGGTGGCGATGATCTCGAGGAGGTCCGGGCGCAGCTCGGCGGGCTGCAGGTACGACACGCGCACGCGGTCGATGCCCGGCACGTGGGTGAGCCGCGGCAGCAGCCGCGCGAGCGCGGTGGTGCCGCCGGGCAGGTCCTTGCCGTAGGACGTGGAGTTCTCGCTGACGAGCACGAGCTCGCGCACGCCGTGCATGCCCAGCCATGCGGCCTCGGCGACGACGTCGTCCGGTGGCCGCGAGACGAACGCGCCGCGGAAGGACGGGATGGCGCAGAACGCGCACCGGCGGTCGCAGCCGGAGGCGAGCTTCAGCGGGGCGACGGGCGCATCGGACAGGCGGGTGCGCGCGAGGTTCGGCACCCACGCATGGCCGGGGACGGCGACGTCGCCCGCCGCCGCGGGCCGCTCGACGGGGGAGATCGGCAGCAGGGTGCGCCGGTCGACCGGGACGTGCGGGGCCGGGGCGTGGCCGCCCAGCACGTCGCCGAGCCGTTGCGCCAGCTCGGGGTAGGCGTCGAAGCCGAGCACGGCGTCGGCCTCCGGCAGGTTCTCGGCCAGCTCGGCGCCGTAGCGCTCGGCGAGGCAGCCGACGGCGACGACCTTCGCCCCGCGCGGCGCGGCGGCGTCGGATGCGGCGAGCAGGGTGTCGATGGAGTCCTTCTTGGCCTGCTCGACGAACCCGCAGGTGTTCACGACGATGACGTCGGCGGTGCCGGCGTCGGCGTCGACCAGCTCCCACCCGCTGCCGGTGAGACGGCCGGCGAGCTCCTCGGAGTCGACCTCGTTGCGGGCACACCCGAGGGTGAGCAGGGCAGCACGCCGCGGAGCGTCCGGTTCTGGCACGGGCACCAGGATATCCGGAGCGCTTCTCTAGTCTGTCGGGTCGTGGCCACTCCACTCGTGCGGCGGGCCCGCACCGCCGACGTCCGGAAGATCCGAGAGCTCGTCGACGTGTACGCCGGGCGCGTGCTGCTCGCCAAGGAGACGGTCACGCTCTACGAGTCGGTGCCCGAGTTCCTGGTGGCCGAGCTCGACGGCGAGGTGGTCGGCTGCGGCGCCCTGCACGTGCTGTGGGAGGACCTCGGCGAGATCCGCACGGTGGCGGTGCACCCGCGCACGGTGGGGCACGGCGTCGGGCACGCCATCGTCGGGCAGCTGATCGCGGGCGCGCGCGAGCTGGGTCTGCAGCGGCTGTTCGTGCTCACGTTCGAGAAGCAGTTCTTCTCCCGCCACGGGTTCGTCGAGATCGACGGCACGCCCGTCGACCAGGACGTGTTCGCCGCGATGCTGCGCTCCTACGACGCCGGTGTGGCGGAGTTCCTGGACCTGGCGCACGTCAAGCCGAACACGCTGGGCAACGTCCGGATGCTGCTGCAGCTGTAGCTGTCGCTGTCGGATCTGCGGCGTAGCTCCGGCACGTGAGCGCACCCGCTGTGGAGGCCGCGTTCCGCATGTGCGGGCGCGCCCCCGCGGCGTGGCTGCGCCCGTACGTCAGCGCCTACACCGGCTACCACCAGGAGGCGGGGCCGCCGTCGGTGCACCAGGGGGTGGCGTCGGCCCACCTCACGTTCCTGTTCTGCCTCGACGGTCGGGTCGAGATGCTCGACAACGCCGACCTCACCAAGCCGCCGGGTGTCTTCACCGCCGCCGTCGGCGGGCTGCACGACAGCCCGGCCCGGATCGCCCAGGGCGAGCGCCAGACGGGCCTGCAGCTGCGGCTCACCTGGCGCGGCGCCCGCGCGTTGCTCGGCGTGCCGGCCGGCGAGCTGGCGGGCGACACCGTCGACCTCGCCCACCTGCTGCCCGGCCGCAGTTCCGCGCTGCTCGACCGGCTGGCCTGCGCAGAGGGCTGGGCGGAGCGGTTCGCGCTGCTCGACGCCGAGCTCACCGCACTGCTGCGCCGCGGGCGTGGGGAGCGCGGCGCGCTCCCCGAGGTCGGGTACGCCTGGGACCGGCTGGCCGAGACCGGCGGCAACCTGCGCATCGAGGAGCTGGCGCGCGAGGTGGGGTGGAGCAGGCGCCACCTGGCGGGGAGGTTCCGCACCGAGACCGGGCTCGCGCCCAAGGCCGCCGCGCGCGTGATCCGCTTCGAGGGCGCGTGCGACCGGCTGCTCGCGCCGGGCCGGCCCGCGCTCGCCGACGTGGCGGCCGATACCGGCTACGTCGACCAGGCCCACCTGTCGCGCGACTTCCGCGACCTCGCCGGAATCCCCGCTACGGCGTGGCTCGCGGAGCGCCGCTGAGCCGCTCGCACAGCGCCCACACCGCCTCGCGGTTGCGCTCGTCGAGGGCGCACGCCGGCCACGTCGCGGGCCGCCCTCCGGTACCGACGTAGGTACCGCTCACGCCGGTCAGCGCGGGGTCCGACGCCAGCAACACGCTCGACCGCGAGGCCTTCTCGGCCGCGTCACCGCCGTAGAGGATCGGCAGCAGGAGCCGCAGCACCGGGACGAGCGGGCGGGTCACCAGCGGGAACGTGCGCGCCGAGAGGTCGCGGTTCATGGCGGTGTGGGCATGGCCGGGATATGCGACGTTGATCGTCACCTCGCCTGCGGGGCAGCGCGTCGCGAACTCGTGGCTCATCGCCATCAACGCGCGCTTCGTCTGGTTGATGAACAGGGTGTGGCGCAGCTCGCCCTGGAGGTTGTCCAGGTCGAGCCTCCCGTTCGGGACCGCACCGGTGACGTTCACGACCCGTGCGGGCGCCGCCGCGCGCAGCTGTGGCAGCAGCAGGTGGGTGAGCAGGTAGGGCGCGAGGACGTTCGCGGCGAACATCGCCTCCACGCCGTCCTCGGTGAGCTCTCGCCGCTCCCGCACGATCGCGGCGTTGTTGATCAGCACGTCGAGGCGGCCGTACCGCTCCCCCACATCGGCGGCGAGCCGGTGCAGGTCGGCCTGCCGCGTGACGTCCGCCGTCAGGGCGTCGACGGCCGCGCTGCCGGTGGTCCGGCGGAGCTCGTCGGCCGCTGCCGCCGCGCGCCGGGCGTCGCGGCCCACGAGCACGACGTGGGCTCCGAGTTGCGCGAGCCCCCGTGCGGTCTCCTTCCCGATCCCGCCGGTGCTCCCGGTGATCAACACGATCCGGTCCTGCATGACCCCTCCTCGAGAGTTGAGCAGCAGTCTCAGTATGTCACCAAGTGACAGTCTCGACAGCAAGGGTCGAGAAGTAGCCTTCGGTGGTGACCGACACGCTGCGGGAACGCACCCGGAGAGCGGTCCGGGCCGAGATCTCGGCGGCGGCCGTCTCGCTGTTCACCGAACGCGGGTTCGACGAGACCACGGTCGAGGACATCGCCCGGGCGGTCGGGATGACGAAGCGCAGCTTCTTCCGCTACTTCCCGACGAAGGAGGACGCCGCCTTCGCCGGCACCGAGGTGCTCGTCGAGCAGGTCGTCGCCGACCTCGAGGCGCGCCCCGCGGACGAGCACCCCTGGGACAGCCTGCACGCTGTGCTGCGCCGCTGGCAGGAGCAGATCCACTCCGCGGCGGGCGAGCGGCTCGTCCGGACGACCCCCGCCCTGCGCGCCCACCTGTACCGCAAGCGCGAGATCTGGCGCGACGCCGCCCGCGACGCGCTCCTGTCCCGAGGTGGGCTCGACGACTTCACCGCCGACCTGCTCACGAACGCCGCGACCGCGATCCTCGACAGCGCAGGGCAGGAGTGGGTGCGCACGGACGGTCGCGCCGACCGCGCGGAGCTGCTGGACCGCGGGTTCGCCGCGCTGCGCCCCTCCTACTGAGCGCGGCGGTCAGGCCGGGCCGAGCCGCCGCCGGAAGCACACGCGGTGCTGCCCGGGGCCGTCGTAGTCGCCGTGCACCGCCACACCGTCGACCTCGCGGTCACCGGGCTCGACCTCGAATCCCATCGCGCGGTGGAACGCGATGGACCCCGTGTTCGCCGGCGAGGTGATCGCCCGCACCGTCCGCCTGCCCGCCGCCGCGGCGTGCGCGAAGAACCTTCCGTACAGCTCGCGCGCCGCACCGGTCCCGCGGTAACGCGGGTCGACGCCCACGAAGTGGATGTACGCCTCGTCCGGGACGTCGGCGGAGTGGAACCCCACGAGGAAGGCCCGGATCCCGGATTCGTCCTCGACCACCAGGCTGGTCCGGGCGAAGTGCTGCAGGAACAACCTCGGCAGGAGCAGCGAGAGTTCCCGGGCCTCCTCGGGGGTGCGGGAGTCCCCCCACCAGCTCTGCACGCGCTCCACGATCGCGTGGTGATCACCTGGTGTGGCGGGCCGGGTGTGGCTCACACGTCGTCCTCGTCGTCCGGTGCCGGGCCGCCGCCACCGCGGATCAGGAACAGGGCGCCGTCCAGCTCGTCCGGCTTGATCAGCACCTCGCGCGCCTTCGACCCCTCCGAGGGGCCGACGATGCCGCGGGTCTCCAGCAGGTCCATCAGGCGCCCGGCCTTCGCGAAACCGACGCGCAGCTTGCGCTGCAGCATCGACGTCGACCCGAACTGCGAGGTGACGATCAGTTCGGCGGCCTGGATCAGCACGTCGAGGTCGTCGCCGATGTCCGGGTCGATCTCCTTGGCCTCGCCCGCCTTCTGCGCGGTGACGCCCTCGAGGTAGGTGGGCTCGGCCTGCTCCTTGGTGAACGCGACCACCGAGGAGATCTCCTCGTCGCCCACGAACGCGCCCTGCATGCGCACCGGCTTGCCCGCCCCCATGGGCAGGTAGAGCCCGTCGCCCATACCGATGAGCTTCTCGGCGCCGGGCTGGTCGAGGATGACCCGGGAGTCGGTGAGCGAGGACGTGGCGAACGCGAGGCGGGACGGCACGTTCGTCTTGATCAGGCCCGTGACCACGTCGACGGACGGGCGCTGCGTGGCGAGCACCAGGTGGATGCCCGCGGCGCGGGCCTCTGCGTGATCCGCACGACCGCGTCCTCGACGTCGCGCGGGGCGGTCATCATGAGGTCGGCCAGCTCGTCGACGATGCAGAGGATGTACGGGTAGGGCCGGTACTCCCGCTCGCTGCCGAGCTGCGCGGTGATCTCGCCGGAGCGGACCTTCTTGTTGAAGTCGTCGACGTGGCGGACCTTGTTGGCCTGCATGTCCTGGTAGCGCTGCTCCATCTCCTCCACCAGCCAGGCCAGCGCGGACGCGGCCTTCTTCGGCTGGGTGATGATGGGTGTGATCAGGTGCGGGATGCCCTCGTACGGGGTGAGCTCCACCATCTTGGGGTCGATGAGGATCATCCGGACCTCGTCGGGGGTGGCCCGCGACAGCAGCGAGACGAGCATCGAGTTCACGAAGCTCGACTTGCCGGAGCCCGTGGACCCGGCCACCAACAGGTGGGGCATCTTCGCGAGGTTCGCGACGAGGAAGTGGCCCTCGATGTCCTTGCCCAGCCCGATGCCGAGCGGGTGTTGCTCGGAGCGGGCGGCGCCCGACCGCAGCACGTCGCCCAGGCGCACCATCTCGCGGTCGGTGTTGGGCACCTCGATCCCGACGGCCGACTTGCCGGGGATCGGTGCCAGCAGCCGGACGTTGTCGGTGGCGACGGCGTAGGAGATGTTGCGCTGCAGCTGGGTGATCTTCTCGACCTTCACGGCCGGGCCGAGCTCGATCTCGTACCGCGTGACGGTCGGGCCGCGGGTGAACCCGGTGACCTGCGCATCGACGTTGAACTGCTCCAGCACGCCGCTGATCGACTCGATCATCGCGTCGTTGGCGCGGCTGCGCGTCTTCGGCACGGGGCCGTTGGGCAGCAGGTCGCTGGGCGGCAGCTTGTAGGGGACCGCACCCTCCGTCGGCTGCACCGTGAGCCGCAGCTGCTCCCCCACCGCGCCCTCGGGCTCGGGTTCCGCGGGCGGGGTGGCCTGCACGGCGGCGGGCTTGCGCTTGGGCGGGGCGGGCGCTCCGCGGCGGGCGGGTCGAGCGCGTCCGGGCTCTCGTCCGGGTCGTCCTTGTAGACGTCGGCCACCCGGGAGGCCTGCCTGCGGCGCGAGGGGCGCCGCAGCGCGACCGATGGCGGTTCGGCGTCCTGCTCCGCGGGCTCCTCGGTGGCCGGGGCGGGCTCCTCGACGGCCTGCCCGGTGAGCCGCCGCAACCGGTTGGGCACCTCGCGCACCGGGGTGCCGGTGAGGACCAGGAACGCGTACCCGGTGAGCAGCACGAGCACCGGCACCGCCACCCACGCCGTCAGGCCGGTGGCCAGCGGCGTGGCGGCGACGTAGCCGATCGCGCCGCCGCCCTGCGACCACTGGGCGGGCTCGTCCGGCCGGCCGGCGGCGATGTGCACGAGCCCGAGCGAACCGAGCGCGAACAGCAGCGAGCCCACGGCGATCCGCGGCCGCGATTCCGGGTGCGGCGTGGAGGCCATCAGCAGCACCCCGGCAGCCACGACGACCACGGGCAGCACGACCGCGCCGAGCCCGACGACCGCGGCCACCGCGCCGGAGAGCCAGCTCCCGACCGGCCGCCCGCGCCCCACCAGATCCCCGCCGCCGCCACCACACCCAGCACGAGCAGCGCGACGCCGAGCCCGTCGCGACGGTGGGCGGGGTCGAGCTCGCGGGTGCGTCCCACGGCGCGGCCCACCGAGCGCCCGAACCGGGCGATGCCCCGCCCGACGCCGTCGATCCCGCGGTCGATCAGGTCGGGCTGCCTCCGTGCCGGCGCGCGGCGGGTGGCGCCGGACCGTCCCCGGGTGGACCGGGACGCCGGCTTGCGCCGGGACGACCGGCCCGACGACGCCCCGGACGTCGCAGCGGTGCTCCTGCCGCCGCCGGCGGTCGTCCGTCCTGCCATGCGTCCGAGGTTATCGGGGAGTGACCCCCGGTCCGGTGACCGACACTCTCCGAGCGACGCCCCCGGTCCTGTCGGTGTCGCGCGCCACACTCCGTGTCATGACCGCCCTTCCCCTGCCGCCGCACCGGCTGCCGACGGTCGCAGAGTTCGCCCAGCTCCTCCGCTCGCCGGGTCAGCGGTAGCGCGTCAGCACCACCCACGTCGTCGTCCGCACGGTCTCCCGCCACCCCTGAATGCCGTCCAGCACCGCGTCCAGCTCGTGGGCGCTCGGGGCCGTGACCAGCACCATCAGGTCGTAATCGCCCGTCACCGACTCGATCTCGGTCACGCCGGGCATGGTGGAGAGCCTGCGCACGTAGCCGGCCACGTCGGCGGTGCGCACCACGATCCCGACGCGGGCGCGGTGGGCCGCGGCCTCGCCGGGCACCTCGACGTCGGCCCGGTACCCGCGGATCACGCCGGCCCGCTCGAGGCGCTGCACCCGGGCGAGCACCGCGGTGCGGGAGAGCCCCACCGCCCGCCCGAGCTCGGCCATCGATGCGCGGCCGTCGGCCGTCAGGTGGGCGAGCACCCGGCGGTCGAGGTCGTCGAGCTGACGATCCGTCGGAGGCACGGCGCACATCGTGGCACTTCGTCGCCGATACCGACGGTCGGCGCGCTGTGCGCCGACGATCACCGAACGGACACTTCGACCATGACCGTCACCGCAGATCGCGTCCACGAGACGCTGCGCCGGCACATGCTCGTCGACGGCTTCGACCTCGTGCTCGATACGACGGCCAGCCGCGGGTCCTGGCTGGTCGATGCCCGCGACGGCACGCGCTGGCTCGACGTGTTCAGCTTCTTCGCCTCGGCACCGCTGGGCATGAACCACCCGGCGCTCACCGGTGACGCCGCGTTCCTCGCGGAGCTCACCGCGGTGGCGGTCAACAAGCCGTCCAACTCCGACATCTGCACCACGCAGATGGCGGAGTTCGTCGAGACGTTCGAACGGGTGCTCGGCGACCCGGCGCTGCCCCACCTGTTCCTCGTCGAGGGCGGCGCACTCGCCGTCGAGAACGCCCTCAAGACCGCGTTCGACTGGAAGCGGCGGCACAACGCGCTGCACGGGCGGCCCGGGCACCTCGGCACGAAGGTGCTGCACCTGCGCAAGGCGTTCCACGGCCGCAGCGGCTACACGATGTCGCTCACCAACACCGATCCGCGCAAGACGGCGCTCTTCCCGACGTTCGACTGGCCGCGCATCGACGTACCGGCGATCCGCTTCCCGCTCGATCCCGCCGCGGTCGGCGATGCGGAGCAACGGGCGCTGGCGCAGGCCCGCGAGGCGTTCGCCGCACACCCGCACGACATCGCGTGTTTCATCGCGGAGCCGATCCAGGGCGAGGGCGGGGACAACCACATGCGCGCCGAGTTCCTGCAGGCGGTGCAGGAGCTGTGCCGCGAGCACGACGCCCTGTTCGTGCTCGACGAGGTGCAGACCGGCGGCGGCATGACCGGCACGCCGTGGGCGTACCAGCAGCTGGGCGTGGCGCCCGACATCGTCGCCTTCGGCAAGAAGCTGCAGGTCTGCGGCATCATGGTGGGCGGCCGGGTGGACGAGGTGCCCGACAACGTGTTCCGGGTGCCCTCGCGGATCAACTCGACGTGGGGCGGCGGGTTGACCGACATGGTCCGGTCGCGCCGGTACCTGGAGGTCATCGAGTCCGAGGCGCTGATCGAGCGGGCCGGGCTGCTCGGCAAACGGCTGCTCGACGGGCTGGCGGCGATACCGGAGATCGACAACGTGCGGGGTCGTGGCTTGTTCGTCGCGGTCGACCTACCCACGACCGAGGCACGGGATGCGGCGCTGCAGCGGTTGCACCGCGACGAGAAGGTCCTGGTCCTCGGCGGTGGTGAGCGCTCGATCCGGTTCCGCCCCGCTCTGACGATCGCCGAGGACGAGCTCGACCTCGCCGTCGCCGCGCTGGCGCGGACGGTGCGGGCGTGAGCGCCCCGGACCCGTGCGTGGATACGAGTGCTGGAGCACCCGTATCCACTCACGACCCGGTTGGGGCCGTCGGGAGCTTCGTGGGCGGGAAGTGGCGCGACGACGCGCCCGGAGGCCGGCTCACCTCCGTCGACCCGGCCCGCGAGGAGCCGGTCGCCGAGGCGTTGCTCGCCGACGCGGCACTGTTCGTCGACGCCTGCCACACCGCCCGCGACGCGCAGCGCGGCTGGGCCGCCGTGCCCGCTCCGGTGCGCGGGCGGGTGGTCGAGCAGATCGGCAGGCTCGTCGAGGCCAACGCCGACGCCCTCGCCGCGGTCGTCACCCGCGAGATCGGGAAGCCGATCGCCGAGGCCCGCGGCGAGGTGCAGGAGGTCATCGACACCTGCGCGTTCTTCGCGGGCGAGGGCAGGCGGCTGTACGGCCAGACCGTGCCCAGCGAGATGCCGGACAAGCAGCTGTTCACCTTCCGCGTGCCGGTCGGGGTGGCCGCGATCGTCACGGCCGGGAACTTCCCGGTGGCCGTGCCGTCCTGGTACCTGGTGCCCGCGCTGCTGTGCGGCAACGCGGTGGTGTGGAAGCCGGCCGAGTACACGCCCGCGATCGCTGAGGCGTTCACCGAGCTGTTCGTGCGTGGCGGGTTGCCCGCCGGGGTGCTGAACACCGTGCTCGCGGACGGTGCCACCACCTTCGACGGCCTGTCCGCCGCACTGGACGCCGGGGTCGTCGACAAGATCGGGTTCACCGGCTCGTCCGCGGTGGGTGTGCGGATCGGCGAGCTCGCCGGGCGGAACCTGCAGCACCCGTGCCTGGAGCTGGGCGGCAAGAACCCGCTGGTCGTCATGCCCGATGCCGACCTCGACCTCGCCGTGGAGGGCGCGCTGTTCTCCGGGTTCGGCACGGCCGGTCAGCGCTGCACGTCGCTGGGCACGGTGATCGTCCACGCGTCGGTGCACGACGAGTTCCTGGGCCGCTTCGACGCGGCCGTCCGCGCCGCCGCGATCGGCGACCCGACCCGCACCGACGTCCTCTACGGGCCGATGATCTCCGCGCGGTTCCAGGCGGGCTTCGAGCGGCACCTGGACCTGGTGCAGCCCACCACACCCTGCACGGCTCCACCGGCACCGGCCGGATCACGCCCGCCAACCCGCGCGGCGACTTCACCGGCGAGCCCGGGATCTACTCGCACCCCACGATCGTCGACGGTGTGGTGGCCGACGACGCGCTGTACCGCACCGAGACGTTCGGCCCGATCGTCGGCGTCGCGCGCTTCGAGACGTTCGACGAGGCGATCGCGCTGGCGAACGGGCACGGCTACGGCCTCTCCGCGTCGATCTACACCTCCGCCCCGGTGCACGCGTTCCGGTTCCGGGAGCGGGTGAGCGCCGGCATGGTGAGCGTGAACAACTCGACGTCGGGGGCCGAGGCGCACCTGCCGTTCGGCGGGAACGGCCGCTCCGGCAACGGGAGCCGGCAGTCGGGCATCTGGGTCCTCGACCAGTTCACGCGGTGGCAGTCGATGAACTGGGACTACGCCGGCAAGCTCCAGAAGGCGCAGATGGACACGGCGCAGCTGCCGGCCGACATCGGCTACCGCCTCCCCTGACGCTCGGCGCACCGCGCCCACGGATGGCCCGGACCCGGACGGCCGTGCGGCCGGCTGCCGCACGGCCCGTCCGGTCAGCGCGAGCACCACCACGAGGTTCTCCCCGAGCCTCCGCGCCCGCTCGAGACCGGCGCGGATCGCAGCCGACCCCGCGCCCCTTGACCGGTGCTCCGGCCGCACGGCGCACGGTCCCAACGCGAGCGCCGGGGCACCGCCCACGTGGCACCGGGTCAGCAGCGCGTACCCGGCGACCGTGCCGTCGCCGGCCACCGAGATCCACGAGAGCTCCGTTGCACCCGGTAGCGGGCGGGCACACCCCAGGGGACCGTGCTGCTGTGGGAGCCCTTCTCGCTAACGGCTCGTGATGAGGAAGAAGTTGATCTCGTCGATCAGCGAGCCGCGGAGTGTGAGCACGGCCAGGTGGTTCGGCACGAAGGTGCCGCCCGGGTCCCGGCTGTAGGCCATGACCGCGAGCTGACCGTTCGCGCGGGTGGGGGTCACCCGCCACGTCATCCGGCCGCTGAGCGCCAGTTCTCCGAGGCCGGTGACCACCGCGCACCGGCCGCGGTACCACGTCGCGGTCGGCGGCATCGCGATCGTCGCGCTCTCGGTCAGCATCGACGCGATCGCCTCGACGTCGTTGCGCGCCCACGCGCGGACGTAGCGGTCCACGATCGCTCGCAGCCCCTCGTCTCCGAGCGATCGCAGGGTCGCCTGCTGACTGGGTTCGGGGATGCGCTGCTCGACGGTCCGGTGGGCACGCTGCAGCGTGCTGTACACCGACGCCGGCGTCGTCTCGAGCGCTGCGGCGACCTCCGCGCCGGAGAAGCCGAGCACGTCGCGCAGGATCAGCACCGCCCGTTGGCGGGCCGGTAGGTGCTGGAGCGCTGCGATGAACGCCAGCTCGATGCTCTCGCGCTGCTCGTACCGGGCTTCCGGACCGGCCGGCCCGTCGTCGAGACCGAGCCGCTCGTCGGGATACGGCTCGATCCAGGTCGATTCGACGAGCGGCTCACCGAGCGGCCCGTGTGGATCGGCCGGCGGGCCGTATCCGATCGGCAGCACCCGTCCCGGTCGACGTTCGATCGCCCTCAGGCAGACGTTGGTCGCGATCGTGTACAGCCACGAACGCAACGAGCTCCGGCCCTGGAACGACGACAGGCTGCGCCACGCCCGCAACAGCGTCTCCTGCACCGCGTCCTCGGCATCGTGGACCGAACCGAGCATCCGGTAGCAGTGCGCGTGCAGCGGACGGCGGTGCGGCTCGACGAGCTCCGCGTAGGCGCCCTCGTTCCCCGCGACGGCGGCGTCGAGCAGCTCCGACTCGGTCATCCCATTCCCCTCACGAGAGGCTGCTTCGGCTGCCAGAGCGCGATCTCGCCACCCACGCTCGACCGCAGCACGCTGCTCCATCCCGCCGGCCCCTCCCGTGGCCGGCGCAGCACCGACGCGCCGAGCCGGCGGGCCCGCTCGGTGATCGCCTCGATCTCCTCGACCTCCACGTACGGTAGCCACGTCGGGTGCGCCGTCCCGCACTCGACGATCCCGCCGTCGAGCGGACCGCCGAGCGCGAGCGCGTGGTACGAACCGCGGGGAACGTCGATCCGCTCCGTGCGCCACCGCAGCAGCTCGTCGTAGAACGCGCTCGCGCCGCCGAGATCGCGGGTGTGCAGCTCCAGGTGCACGAGCCGGTTCACGAACGGCCCTACGCAGGGATCGCGACGATCGCCGCCAGCTGCCGCTCCGCGGTCTTGGGCGAGGCGTGGAACTGCTCACCGAAGGCCACGGCGAACGGGTCCGGGAAGATGTCCTCGTCACCCGCCTCGACGCCGTCGAGGACCGCGTTCGCGACCGCGTCGGGCGCGGTCTTCTCGAACTGGGGCGGGAGGTCCTTGGTCATGTCGGTGTCGACGGGTCCCGGGTAGACGCCGTGCACGGTGACGCCCCGACCCGCCAACAGCGCGCGCGAGGCCTGGGTCAGCGAGTGCAGCGCGGCCTTCGACGCGCTGTACGTGGGTTGCAGCGGCACGTTGCTCAGGCCGGCTGCCGAACCGACGTTGACGATGGCGCCGCCGCGGCGCACCAGCGTGTCCCCGAAGCCCCGGAGCATCCGCAAGGTCCCGAAGTAGTTGACTTCCATCTCCCGCCGAGCCACGTCGACGATCCCCTCGTCGGACAGCTCCGTCGGCTCGAACGCGCCCGCGTTGTTGAACAGCAGATCCACGTCCGTGGCCGCGCGTGCGGCCTCGGCGACCTGGTCGGCGTCGGTGACGTCCAGCCGCAACACGGCCACGCGGGAGCCGTGGCGCTCCTGCAACGCCACGAGCGTCTTCGGGTCGCGCGCCGTGGCGTAGACCTTCGCCGCACCGCGCTCCAGCAGCGCCTCGGTGATCGCGCGGCCGATGCCCCTGTTGGCACCGGTCACCAGCGCCACCGATCCTTCGATCCGAGTAGAACCCAGCATGTCTCGCTCCTCCGGTTGCGTCGTTGTAGATGGAGATCCGGGGATGCGCCGGAATCCATCGGTCGACGGCTCGTTGGAGGGAAACGCCGTGCTCGGCCGAACGCCGCCCCGCCCCTCGCCCCGGAGGTCGGGACCACGAAGATCAGGCGAGCGAACGGGTGAGGCCGAGGAACACGGGCAGCTCCGCCACCCCGTCCAGCACCCGGGTGGGCGCCTCGGCACCCAGCTCCTCGGGTCCCTGCGCCCCGGTCAGCACCCCGATCACCAGCCCGGCGCCCGCGGCCCGGCCGGCCCGGACGTCGAGCACCGTGTCCCCCGCGACGAGCGGGCCGGGTCGGTCACGGCGAGCCGGGCCATCGCCGCGCGGATCATGTCCGGTGCCGGGCGGCCTGCGGTCACCTCGTCGACGCAGACGACGGGCGTCGAGCGTGCCGGGCACGTCCCAGCCGACGGCGGCGAGCAGCGGTTCCGTCACCTGGCGGTCGAATCCCGTGGTCAGGGCGACGTGCACGCCGGCGGCCCGCCGCGCGGCGAGCGCCTCGGGCACCCCGGGCAGCGGCTTCGGCGGGGCGGCGGCGTACGCGGCGACCAGCTCGGTCACGAACGACGTCGCCACGGTGGCGATCACCAACACCCGCCGCTCCCGCCCCGCCATGGCGCGCACCGGCACCTGACGGGTCACGCCATCCACGGACGCAGCTTCTCGGGGTTGCGGATCGCCCAGATCCGCGTGACCCGCCCGTCGGCGACGGCGAAGGCGAACACCGTGACGGTGATGCCGTCCTGCTGCGCGACCAGGCCCGGCTGGCCGTTGACAGTGCGCTCCAGGAGCGTCATGCCGGGCGTCCGGTCGGCGATCTCGATGGCGCCGTGCGCGATGAGCTCGCCGCCCCGGGCCGGGTGGAGCGAGGCGCTGGCGAGGCCGCCACTGTCGGCCACCGCGACGGCTTCGGGGTCGAGCAGGTCGACGAGGGCACGGACGT
Organism: Pseudonocardia sp. CNS-004; assembly: GCA_001942185.1. Lineage (GTDB taxonomy): Bacteria > Actinomycetota > Actinomycetes > Mycobacteriales > Pseudonocardiaceae > Pseudonocardia. Next base: position 4,908 of record MKJV01000136.1, on the reverse strand, counting down.
CCCTGGCCTCCCACGCCTGCTTGAAACTCCGGACGACGCCCGCCTGCTGGGCGGACGGCGCCACCGGGGCCGGGGACGCGCTGATCCGCCGACGCGCCGACGAGGCCAGCTGGCGGCACGCCGCGGGCGAGCGGCCCACCACCGCAGCCACCTCCGCGAACGGGTACCGGAACACGTCGTGCAGGACGAACGCCACGCGCTCGGCGGGCGTCATCGACTCCAGCACCACGAGGAACGCCATGCTCACCGACTCGTCGAGCGTGACCCGGTCGGCGGGGTCGTCCGCGTCGTCGGGCAGCGGCTCCGGGACCCACTCCCCCACGTAGCGCTCCCGCCGCGCCCGCGCCGACCGCAGCACGTCGAGGCAGATCCGGCCCGCCACGCGCGTCAACCAGGCACCGGGGACCTCGATCGTGGCCCGCTCCGGCCCGGACATCGCGTACCAGCGCGCGTAGGTCTCCTGCACCACGTCCTCGGCCTCCGACAGCGAACCCAGCATCCGATACCCCAGGTTGATCAGCTGCCGGCGCTCGCTCATGAGCACGCCGTCCTCCGGATCCGTCACGATGGTGAGCCCCCTTCTGCTGCCTCACCCCTCCGACGAGACGGGACGGCGTTTCGTGACGCCGGCACCTCACGATCGGGACGCCCGGATCGTCGTACCGCACATGACCGACTACCAGACCATCGCGGACCGCGTCGAGATCGAGGCGCTGCGCGGCGAGTTCACCGACGCGGCCATGATGCGCGACCGCGCCCGCCTCGCATCGCTGTTCACGGAGGACGGCGTGCTGCGGATGCCCAACGTCCCCGTCGAGCAGGTGGGGCGCGAGGAGATCCGTGCAGGCGGCGAGCGGCTGCAGGCCCTCCACGAGTTCTTCGTGCAGACGACCCACCCGGGCACGATCCAGCTCGACGGCGACACCGCGACCGGCCGCGCCTACATCCAGGAGATCGGCCGTGCCGTCGACGGCCGCCAGGGGCTGAACTTCGCCGTCTACCACGACCGCTACCGGCGCACCGCCGAAGGTTGGAGGTTCACCGAGCGCGTGTACGAGGTCCGGTACGAGGACACCACGCCGCTGGCGGGCTCGGCTCCGCCGGCAGCCGAGGGTCGTGTCTGATCAGGTCACGGGCGGTGGAACCGGTCATGCGGGACCACCGCGACCGGCACCAGCTCCACGCGTAGGTCCGGCGCGACGAGCCCCGCGACCTGGATCAGGATGCTCGCCGGGGCGGTGCCCACCGTGAAGTACCGGGAGCGGACCCGCTGGATGGCGGGCAGGTCGGCGCGGTCGACGAAGTAGACGGTCATCGACACGATGTCGTCGAGCACGCCGCCGACCTCGGCGAGCACCGCCCGGACGTTGCGGATCGACTGCTCCATCTGCGCCTCGGCGTCGCCGATCCCGACGACCCGGTCGTGCGCGTCCCAGGCCACCTGGCCCGTGACGTGCACGACCTCGCCCGGACCCTGGATCACGCCCTGCGAGAAGGCGCGCCCGTTCGGTTGCCACATCCCCTGCGGGTTGAAGCCGTCAGCCATCCGGCCACCATCACAGCACGGCCGGTCCGGAGGCAACGCGGTACTCCAGGATCCGCGCGACGGTCGTCGCCGCCCGGCAGGGACACTGTCCACGTGACCCCACAGGCGACCGCCGCCCCGCGGCTCGGCGTGCACGTCCTCGCCGACGTCACCGACGTGGCCGACCCCGCGTGCTTCGACCCCGCCTTCCTCGTCGACGCGTTCCACGACGCCCTGCGCGAGGCGGGTACGACGGTCCGGCGCACGCTGGTGGAGGAGTTCACCCCGCACGGCACGAGCGTCATGGTGGTGCTGGCCGAGTCGCACGCCTCGCTGCACACGTGGCCGGAGCGGCGGACGATGCTGATCGACGCCTTCACCTGCGGGCCGGTGTCGCCCCTTCCCGTGGTGGAGAAGTTCGCGGCGAAGCTCGGCGACTGCCGGGTGGAGGTGACCCGCGTCGACCGCGGTAGCGGCGGACCCGAGCACTGACATCTCGCACGCGTTAAGGAGTCGTCAACGTTGACGGGACCCGCGGTGTTGTGCGACCAGGCTGGTGGCATGACACGCGGGCGGGTCCGACACGGACGGACGGCACCGGTCTCTCCAGCGGTGTTCTTCGTCCTGTTGTGGTTGGCCGTGGCCGGCACAACGGTCGGCCTCTACGGTGCCGGAGCCTTCGGCTGACCGTGGCTCGGCCGGGCGAGCAGAGGAGAGGGGTACGGTCCGGTCCGTGCGCATCCTGGTGTCAGGGGCGAGCATCGCCGGACCGGTCCTCGCCTACTGGCTCAGTCGCTTCGGGCACACGGTGACGGTGGTCGAGCGCGCCCTGCGCTCCGCAAGACCGGGGGTCATCCGGTCGACCTGTTCCGCCCCGCGATGGAGATCTCCGAGCGGATGGGGGTGCTCGGCCGCATCGAGGAGCTCGCCACTGGCACGAACCGGCTGATCGTGATCCGGGAAGGCGCCACGAGGCCGGTCGGGATCGACCTCACCAAGGTGTTCGGCGCGGCCTCGGACCGCCACGTCGAGATCATGCGTGACGATCTCAGCGAGATCTATCACGACGCGGCCCGGGACGACGTGGAGTACGTGTTCGGCGACTGGATCACTGCGATCTCACCTTCCGGCGAAGTGAAATTCGAGCGGGCCGCGCCGCGCCGCTTCGACCTCGTGATCGGCGCCGACGGTCTGCACTCCGCGTCCGCGAGCTCGTCTTCGGCGGCGAGGCCCGCCACGTCCACCTCGCCGGCGCCTACATCGCCGTTGCGTCGGTTCCGAAGGAGCTCGGGCACGACGGGGAGATGCGCATGCACATGGGGATCGGACGCGAGGCCGCGATCCAGGGCGCGCGGCATCTGCCCGACGCCCGAGCGGGGTTCCTGTTCCGCCCCGGCCGCGAACTCGACTACCACCATCGCGACGTGCCGCGGCAGAAGGAGCTGTTGCGCGAAACCTTCGCCGGGATGCACCCGGAGGTGGACCGGTGGCTCGACGAGCTGGAGCGCACCACGGCGTTCTACTTCGACGCCATCACCCAGCTCCAGCTCGACTCCTGGTCACGGGGCCGCGTGGCGCTCGTCGGCGATGCCGGCTACTGCCCCGGACCTGCCGTTGGGGGCAGCACCAGCCTCGCGGTCCTGGGCGCCTACGTCCTCGCAGGCGAGCTGGCCGCGGCCGGCGGCGACCACCGGCGTGCCTATCCCGCCTACGAAGAGGAGATGAGAGTGCTCGTCCAGCGCAGCCGCGCGTTCGCCCGCGGTGTTGCCAGGACGCTGATCCCGACCTCCGCACTGGCGTCCGGACGCTGGTGGCCGGCGCGCGCCTGCTGTCCGCCCTGCCCACCCCGATGAGCCGGGTGATTGCCAAGGCCAACAACAAGGGCCTGCGGCTGTACGACTCGATGCGCGCCAAGGACTACTCCTGCATCGAGTGAGCGGCATCCTTCGAGCACCCGCCGAGCGCGGGAGCCGGCGGCCGCATCAGCTGCGGCGGATCCCGAACGGCAGCACCGATCGGGCGCGCAGGGCGTCGGCGTCGAGGGTGGCCGGCGCGACGGGGAGTTGCGGCAGCCGGGTCACCATCTCCGCCACCGGGTCCGGCCCCGCGACGAGCCGGCCGCTGAGGAACGCCCACTCGTGCTCGTCGCTGACGTACGGCACGACCTGGGCGAACACCTCGCGGAACCGGTCGAGCGCCGCGCGGAGCGTGGCGTTGCGCCACTGCGCCGGGCTGCCGGCCTGGGACACGACCACGCCGCCGTCGGTGAGCAGCTGCGCGCAGCGGCGCAGGAACTCCACGCTGTAGAGGCGGTTGAGCTGCGCGTCCGGGTCGTCGGGACGCTCGTCGGGCAGGTCGACCACCACGACGTCGTAGCGGTCGGCCGCCCGCGCGACGAACTCCGCCCCGTCGCCGTAGTGCACCCGCACGGGGCCGTCGTGCCGTTCGGCGGCGGCCAGCTCTCCGGGCGTGTAGCCGTAGGGCAGGTGCTCGGCGCAGGCGCGCACGCAGTCCGGGTCGATATCGACGTGGTCGACCACGCTCGCCCCGGCAGCCACCGCGAGCTGCGAGACGACGCCCTCGCTCGACCCGACCACCAGCACGCGCTCGCGGCGCGCGGCCAGTAGCGCGGGCGGCAGGAACAGCGCCTCGTGGTAGACGAGCTGCGTGGAGTCGGCGCTCTGCCGTTCGTCGTCGCAGAAGAGGGCGGTGCCGTGGGCCGTCTCGGCGATGAGCACGTGCTGGAACGGGGTGTGCGTCTCGTGGCGCACGGCGTCCACCCGCCAGTGCCGGGTGAGCCCGGCACCGATCACCTCCACCACCTCGCGCTCGGTCATCGGACGACGTGCACCGGGAGCGGGGGGACGCCGTTGAACCCGCCCGACGCGTAGGAAGCGGTGTAGGCGCCTGCCGCGAGCAGGTCGACCGTGTCGCCCGCGGCGAGGGACAGCGGCAGCGGGCACGGTGTGCGCCGGTACAGGACGTCGTCGCCGTCGCAGGTCGGACCGGCCAGCACCACCGGCTCGTCCGGGCCGGTCGGCCGGGGACGCGCAGCCGGTAGGCGATGGCCTCGTTCTCCGTCTCGGCGAGCCCCGAGTAGCGGCCGACATCCAGGTAGAGCCCAGCGCCGGTCGACGCGCAGCCGGTAGGCGATGGCCTCGTTCTCCGTCTCGGCGAGCCCCGAGTAGCGGCCGACATCCAGGTAGAGCCCAGCGCCGGTCGTCGACGCCGGGCCGCCGGGAGACGCGCAGCACCGTCGCGCGGAGCACCCCGGCCTCGGCGACGAGGGCCCGGCCGGGCTCCAGCATCAGGGGCACGTCGCGCGGCGTCGCGGATCGCCGCCGCCGAGGCGGGCGGAGGCTCGGGCGACCGGGGGCCTACCG
>MKJV01000135.1 GCA_001942185.1 Pseudonocardia sp. CNS-004 | reverse complement strand
CCCGATGTGACCGTTGGACAACGCGAACACCGACTCGACCTGGCCCATCCGGTCCAGATCCAACCGCGGCTCCCGCACCACCCACGGCTCCACCGCGAACGCGCGGCCCGGATCGGGACTCACGGGGTGCCCGCCATGAGGTCGGCGAGGTCGGTGACGACGATGTCGGCGCCGTGCTCCCGCAGCGCCTCCGCCTGCCCCAGCCGGTCCACGCCGACCACGAAGCCGAACCCGCCCGCCTTGCCCGACGCGACCCCGGCGAGAGCGTCCTCGAACACGACGGCCTCGTCCTTCCCGACGCCGAGGTCGGCGGCCGCGGCGAGGAAGGTGTCCGGCGCGGGCTTGCCCGGCAGTCCGCGCTCCTTCGCGGTGACCCCGTCGACGCGGTGGTCGATGAGGTCGGCGAGGCCCGCGACCTCGAGCACCTGGGCGGCGTTGGCCGACGACGACACGACGGCCGTGGCGAGCCCGGCCTCCTTCACGGCCCGCAGGTAGCGCACCGAGCCCGGGTAGACCTCCACCCCGACCGTCACGATCTTCTCCTGCACGAGCGCGTTCTTGCGCGTGGCCAGCGCGTACACGGTCTCCGCGTCCGGCGCGTCGTCCGGCCCGCCCGCGGGCAGCTCGATCCCGCGCGAGCGCAGGAACGAGTCGGTGCCCGCGAGGCGTGGCTTGCCGTCGACGTAAGGCCCGTAGTCGTCCGTGACGTCGAACGGCCGGAACTCGGTGCCCTCACGCTCGGCACGGCCCCGCAGGTACTCGTCGAACATCTGCTTCCATGCGGCGGCGTGCACGCTGGCCGTGTCGGTCAGGACGCCGTCGAGGTCGAAGAGGCACGCGCGCGTGCCGTCGGGGAGGCCCAGCATGACCGCACGGTACCGAGCCGTCGATCACCTGCGGAGCCGGAGTCGCCGATTGAGGGATTACCCCCGCAACAGCTGCCGTGAGTGGATACGAGTGCTCGGGCACTCGTATCCACTCACGACCATGACCAGGCGGAAGCGCTACGCGGGAAGGTGGATCGTCCGCACCGCGGACGAACCGCCCGTGACCCGCACCTCGCAGCCCCCCTCGACCGGCCGGGCGTCGAGGGTGAGCAGGCCACCCTCCGGCCGGGGCTCGATCTCGTGCTGCACCGCCTCGCGCACGGCGGCGAGGACCTGCATGGGGGTGACGGGTATCGGGTGCAGGATGGGAGCGACGTCCACCGCGACGCGCAGCCTCGGCCCGAACCGCGCCTGCTCGAGCTGCAGGTACCCCTGCACGGCGGCGAGCTCGTCGCCCAGGGTGCTCCCGCCCACCTGGTCGGCGGCCCGGTTCAGGTCGGCGAAGCCCATGAGCAGGTCCCGGGCGCGGCCCGGGTCGGTGCGGATCAGCGCGGCGATCGTGTTCAGCGCGTTGTAGACGAAGTGCTGTTCCAGGCGCCGCACCTCGGTGGCGGGCGCAGCCGGTGGCGGTGCAGCAGGTGGCTGCGGCGGCGCGAGCGGCGGCGGCGACTCGGCGCCGGCGGGCTCCGGGACCGGTTCGGGCGGCTCCCCGGCGGGCACCGGTTCCGGTGGGCGGGCCCACCTGTCGTCCTGGACGTCGACGGGGTCGAGCAGGCCCCGCCAGTACGGGCGGCGCATCCGGCCGCCGCCGATCCAGCCGGAGAACTCGACCAGCCCGGCCAGCCCGGGGCGGGCCCAGCGGGCGTGGCGCGCGGCGGCGGCAGGCACCGCGTCGAGGAACGACGGCGCGTCCTGCTCACGGCCGGCGAGCTCCGCGGCGAGCCTGCGCCGCTCCCCCAGCGACACCCCGACGCGCCCCACGTAGTGCAGCCGGTCCGGCGCGTCCGCCACCGGGGAACCCAGCAGCAGGGTGCCGACGGTCTCGGGGCGGTGCGGGTCGGCGGGCGTCCAGCCGCCCACGAGCACCTGCCGGGTGCGGGTGACCGGCACGCGCAGCCAGAACCGCGACCGGCCGCCCGGGTGGTAGCGACCGCGCAGGTGGCGGGCGTGCAACCCGTCTGCACCCTTCTGCTCGGCGATCGCGAGCATCGTGCCGATCTCGGTGGCGGGCAGCGGCGACGTGGTCCACACCGGCGGGCTGGAGAACCCCAGCCCGTCCAGCAGCGCACGCCGGTCGGCGTAGGGCAGCTCGGTGGTGCTGTGGCCGTCGAGCCACAGCAGGTCGGCCACCTGGAAGTCGACGGGGATCCGCCGGATCGTGGCGTCCGTCGGGCGGTGCCGGGCGCTGCGGCGGGCGATCAGCCGCGGCCGCACCGCGTGCTCCTCACCGCGGGCGACGAGGGTGCCGTCGAGCACCATGCCGCCTTCGGGTGAGCGGCGCAGCAGCGGCTCGGCGAGCTCCGGGTAGGCGGCGCTCATCGAGTTGTCGGCGCCCGACAGCAGCCGTACCCGTCGCCCCGGTTCGACGTAGGCGACGCAGCGGTGCCCGGTCCACGCCACCTCCACCACCCAGTCGGGACCGGTCGGCGGATCGCCGGTGACCGTGCCGGGCTGCATCGGCCGGACGAGTGCGGGCACACCACCTCGGGTCTGCCGCTCCGTCACGACGCCCACCGTAGCTGGCCCGCGTCACGCCGCCACGGTCCGTGGGGGACGATCGGGGGCATCATGACGCTCACCGACCGGCTTCCTCCCGTCCCCGACCCCGACACGCTCGTCGAGGCGTTCACCGACTGGGCGTTCGAGGAGCGGGGGCTCTCGCTCTACCCGGCGCAGGAGGAAGCGCTGCTGGAGCTCGTCACCGGCGGCAACGTGATCCTCTCGACGCCCACGGGGTCCGGGAAGAGCCTCGTCGCGGTGGGCGCGCACGCGGCGGCACTCGCCCGCGGTGAGCGCACCTTCTACACCGCGCCGATCAAGGCGCTGGTCAGCGAGAAGTTCTTCCAGCTGATCGACACCTTCGGCGCGACAAGGTCGGGATGCTCACCGGGGACGCCGCGGTGAACGAGAAGGCGCCGATCATCTGCTGCACCGCGGAGATCCTCGCCAACATCGCGCTGCGCTCCGGCGCGGGTGCCGACATCGGGTCCGTGGTGATGGACGAGTTCCACTTCTACGCCGACCGGACCGGGGCTGGGCGTGGCAGGTGCCGCTGGTCGAGCTGCCGCAGGCGCAGTTCCTGCTGATGAGCGCCACGCTCGGGGACGTGTCGTTCTTCCGCGACGACCTGACCCGCCGCACGGGCCGCGACACCGCCGTGATCACGTCGGTGGAGCGGCCGGTGCCGCTGCACTTCCGCTACGTCCTCACCCCGCTGCACGAGACGATCGGCGAGCTCCTGCAGACCCACGAGGCCCCCGTCTACGTCGTGCACTTCACCCAGCAGTCGGCGATCGAGCGGGCGCAGGCCCTGATGAGCGTGAACGTCACGTCCAAGGAGGACAAGCAGGCGATCGCCGAGCTGATCGGGCGGTTCCGGTTCACCGCCGGCTTCGGCCGGACGCTCTCGCGGCTGGTGCGCCACGGCATCGGCGTGCACCACGCCGGCATGCTCCCCCGCTACCGCCGCCTCGTGGAGACCCTCGCGCAGGCCGGCCTGCTGAAGGTCATCTGTGGCACCGACACCCTCGCGTCGGGATCAACGTGCCGATCCGCACCGTGCTGTTCACCGCGCTGTCGAAGTACGACGGGCAGCGCACCCGACCGCTCAAGGCGCGTGAGTTCCACCAGATCGCCGGGCGGGCAGGCCGCGCGGGCTACGACACGATCGGCACGGTCGTCGCCGAGGCGCCCGACCACGAGGTGGAGAACGCCCGGCGGCTCGCCAAGGCGGGCGACGACCCAAGAAGCGCCGCCGCGTGGTGCGCACGCAGCCGCCCGAGGGGTTCGTCGGCTGGTCGCAGACCGGCTACGAGAAGCTGCAGAATGCCCAGCCCGAGCCGCTGACCAGCCATTTCAAGGTGACGCACGCGATGCTGCTGAACGTCATCTCGCGGCCGGGCGACGCCTTCACCGCGATGCGCCACCTGCTGGAGGACAACCACGAGCCGCGGGCCCGCCAGCTCCGCCACATCCGCCGGGCGATCGCCATCTACCGGGCACTGCGCACCGCGGGCGTCGTGGAGGAGCTGCCGGAACCCGACGCCGAGGGCCGCCGGGTCCGGGTGGTCGGCGACCTGCAGCTGGACTTCGCGCTCAACCAGCCGCTCTCGCCGTTCGCGCTGGCGGCGGTCGACCTGCTGGACAAGGAGGCGCCGCAGTACCCCATGGACGTCCTCTCGGTGCTCGAGGCCACGCTCGACGACCCCCGCCCGGTGCTGCAGGCGCAGCAGAAGAAGGCGCGCGGGGAGGCCGTCGCCGCGATGAAGGCCGAGGGCATCGAGTACGAGGAGCGGATGACGCTGCTCGAGGACGTCACCTACCCCAAGCCCCTCGACGAGCTGCTGCACGCCGCCCTGGAGACCTACCGGCGCGGCCACCCGTGGGTGGAGGACGCGCCGCTGTCGCCGAAGTCGGTGGCGCGCGACATGTTCGAGAAGTCGATGACGTTCGTGGAGTACGTCGGGCACTACGGCCTCGCCCGCTCGGAGGGCCTGGTCCTGCGCTACCTCGCCGACGCCTACCGCGCCCTGCGCCAGACCGTGCCCGACGAGGCGAAGACCGAGGAGCTCGTCGACGTCGAGGAGTGGCTGGGAGAGCTGGTGCGCCAGGTCGACTCGAGCCTGCTCGACGAGTGGGAGGCGCTCGCGGCCGGGGCAGGCGCGGGCGACGAACCGGAGCGTCCCTCCCTCGACGCCACCCCCACCGCGGTCACCGCCAATCCGCGCGCCTTCCGCGTGCTGGTGCGCAACGCGCTGTTCCGCCGGGTCGAGCTCGCCGCCCTGCACCGCTTCCACGAGCTGGGCGAGCTCGACGCCGATGCCGGCTGGGACGCCGACGCCTGGCGGGAGGCGCTCACGCCGTACTTCGCCGAACACGGCCACGACGGCATCGGCACCGGCCCGGACGCGCGGGGCCCGCAGCTCTTCTTCGTCACCGCGGAGCCCGAGCGTTGGCTCGTCCGGCAGGTCCTGGAGGACCCGGCGGGCGACCGCGACTGGGCCATCACCGCGGAGATCGACCTGGCCACCTCCGACGAACAGGGCACCCCCGCCGTCTGGGTGACCGGCGTCGAACCACTCGGCGGCTGACGGCCCGAGGACCACAACCGCGATCAAGGCGAGAAGGCGGTCGAACGATCTTCGGCAGCCACCCTCAGCCCTTGCTCGCCGCCAGATCGGCCGATCGGCCTCCTGTGCGGCCGGGCGGACGCATGATCGTCGGTTGGGCGCGTTCCTGGGTCTTTTTCGCACCGAACCCCTGATCATGCAGGCGACACCTGCCGCTGGTGGCGCCGCGCGCCCAAGAGGGCAGGCCCCGTGGCCTGCCCGCATCTGCCCCGCACGCTGCGCGGCGCCACCAGCGCGCCCCGGCGCATGCCGACACCCCGCTCCCGTGCTCGCGGCGCACACCACCAGCAGCGCAGGCCATGACCCGCCCGCGATGCGCCCGGTAGCGCCACACACCCGCCCGGAAGCAGCCGAACCCGACGAGCCACGCCACGACCCGACCCCACCGACCGCCGCGGCTCTCCCCCCACCCCCCCGTCGACGCACCCGGGCACAGACCCGACCTCGATCGCGGCCCTCCACGACACGCCGACGCCCGAGTCCATGATCGGTTGACGTTTCGACCGCGTCAATGAATGATTGACGACATGAAGTACGAGGACGCCGTGCGATGGCTCGACCGGGTCGACCCGATGATCGCCCGCCCCGACCGATCGATCACGGGACGCCTGGACCGGCTCAAGGAGGTGTCCGCCGACGGCGGGCTCACCCGCGACGCCGCCGCGGCCTGGTACGCCCTGGTCGGCGAGATGCGCCGCCTCGCCGACTACTACGAGCGCGACCTGATCCGCAGGCTGCGCGCCGACGGGCTCACCTGGGCCCAAGTGGCCGACGCCGTGCAGGCCCAGCTGTCGAGCCGGCAGGCCGCCCAGGCCAAGTGGAAGCGGCTGCTGGACCCCGGCAGGCGCACCACCACCGGCGACATGCGCCGCGGTGGGCGTCCGCGGCAGAGCCCTGATCCAGCGCCCTGACCGGCGCGGAAGGGTAGGCTGCCCGCCAAGATCGCCCGTGACCGGGCGGTCAGGTCACGAGCGGGGGCGCGGCCATGAGCGACGACGCGCAGGCGCTCGGAGCGGCATGGGCCACGTCGGTGGAGGCCGTCGGGTTCATGCCGCTCCCGCGGCGCGAACTCCACACCGCGCTCGTCGAGCACGCCGGCGCGCTGCTGCGGGCCGCAGGCGGCGACGGCGAGCCGGTCGCGGCTGCGGCCGTCGGGCGCTGGCTGGTCGAGGCCCGCTTCACCCACCCGGACACCCTGACCCGCACGGTCGCCGTGCTCGGCCCGGCGCTGGCCCGCACCGATCCCGACCGCGGCATCGCGGTGCTCGCCGCGCTGGCCGGCGCCTACGCCACCGCGCTGCAGGAGCGCACCCGTGGGGAGCAGGAACGGGTCAGCACGGCCGCGTTCGCCGCCCGGGCCGCCGCCGAGCAGGCGCGCTGGGCCAGCGAGGCCCGCTTCGGCGCCCTGTTCGCCGACGCCGCGATCGGCATCGCGATCGCCACCGCGGGCGGCGAGATCGTGGAGGTCAACCGGACGCTGTGCGAGATGTTCGGCTTCCCGGCCGAGGACATCATCGGCAACACGCCGGGCCACTACATCCCCCCGGACGACCACGAGCACTGGCAGGCGCTGCGTTCCATGGAGGCGGGCGAGCTGGAGACCGCCCGGCTCGAGCGGCCCTACCCGCACGACGACGGCACCACGATCTGGACCGACATCGTGCTGTCCCTCGTCCGGGCACCCGACGGGGCGCCCCGCTTCATCGTCGCCATGATCGCCGACGTCACCGAGCGGCGCCGCCTCGAGACCTCCCTGCGCCACCAGGCCTACCACGACCCGCTCACCGGCCTGCCCAACCGCACCCTGTTCTTCGAGCGGCTCGACGCCGCCCTCGACGGCGGCCGCGACGTCGGCATCTGCTACCTGGACCTCGACGACCTCAAGGCCGTCAACGACACCCTCGGCCACGACGTCGGCGACCACGTCCTGCAGACCGTCGCCCACCGGCTCCGAACCGAGATCGGCGCCACGGACGCGGGGCCCGGTCACCTGGTCGCCCGGCTGGCGGGAGACGAGTTCGTCGTCCTCGTCGAGGGCGCCGTCGACGTCGGGGTGGCCGACGTCGGGGGGGCCGACGACGTGGCCCGCCGCGCCCTGGACGTGGTGCGCAGGCCGGTCCACTCGGGGCCGCACCGGGTCCTCGTCTCCGCGAGCGTCGGCGTCGTCGAGAGCACCGGCGTCGCCGGGAGCGCCGATCTCCCGACAGCGGCCGACCTGATGAAGGCGGCCGACACCACGCTCCAGTGGGCGAAGGCCGACGGCCGCAACCGGGTCGCGCGGTTCGACGCGGAGCGCCACCGCGCGGCCGTCGCCCGGTACGAGCTGTCGGCCCGCATGCCCGTCGCCCTCGACGCCGGCGAGTTCGTCGTGGACTACCAGCCCTCGTGCGCCTCGCCGACCAGCAGACCGTCGGGCTCGAGGCGCTCGTGCGCTGGCAGCTCCCCGGTGGCGACCGCATCGGGCCGGACGCGTTCATCCCCATCGCCGAGGAGACCGGGCTGATCGTCCCGCTCGGACGGTGGGTGCTCACCGAGGCGTGCCGTCAGGCCGTGCGCTGGCAGGAGGAGACGCACACACCGTTGTTCGTGAGCGTCAACCTCGCCGCCCGGCAGGTGCGCGAGCCCGGGCTCGTCGACGACGTCGCCCGCATCCTCGCCGACACCGGCTGGCCCGCACACGCGCTGCAGCTCGAGCTCACCGAGAGCGCCCTCATGGGCAGCACCGAGGAGCCGCTCGACGCGCTGCGGGCCCTCGCCGCGATGGGGGTGCGGATCGCCATCGACGACTTCGGCACCGGCTACTCCAACCTCGCCTACCTGCGCACCCTGCCCGTCCACGCCCTGAAGCTGGCGGGACCGTTCGTCACGAGACCCTTCGCCGCCGCAGACCCCGACACCGACGGGGAGGAGGCGTACGACGAGGTCGACCTCGAGGTGCTCGCACTGCTCATCGAGCTGGCCCACACGCTGGGCCTGTCGGTCACGGCCGAGGTCGTGGAGACGTCGGTGCAGCTGGAACGGCTGCGCAAGCTCGGATGCGACACCGGGCAGGGCTGGTACTTCTCACGCGCCGTACCCGCCCCGGCGGTGCCGGACCTGCTGCGCGGCCCGGTCGGCCCGCCCTGGTCCGCGAGCTGAGCTCCCCACCCGGCGTCACAGCTTCCGCAGGCCGCTGAGCACCCGCTGCATCAACGCCAGGTCCGGGCCGTCCGCGCCGGCGCCGCCGTGGACGGCCACCGCACCCGCCGCGGCGAGGTCGCCGACGAGGACGCGCGCGACCCCGAGCGGCACCCCCACGTGCACCGCGACCTCGGCCACCGACCGCGGCTCCCGGCACAGGCCCAGCACGGCGTCGTGCCCGCCTGCCAGGCCGGCCGTCGCGGCGTCGGGGACGGCGGACACGAGCGTCTCGATCGACAGCTCGAACGTCGAGCGGGTGCGCCCGCGGGTGTAGACGTAGGGCCGCACGAACGCCGAATTGCCGACGTCCGGGCCGTCCACGTCCGGTACGGGCGGCAACTCCGGCCACGGGATCGCGGGCCGCTCCACCGCGGGCTGCTGCACGGCGGGCTGCGGGCGCTCGCGATCGACGGCCTCCTTCTCCTGCCGCCGCGTGCGGGATCCGCCGAAGCGGGCACCCGTCAGCCCGACCGCGGGCCCCTCCGCCACGGGGACCTGCGTGGCGGGCGGCCCGGGATCGTCCGGAGCGGGGGCGCCGTGCTGGCGTGCCCCCGACCGCAGGGGCAGGGCAGGCGCCACCGCCGGGAGGTCCACGGTGTCCGGCTCCGGCGGATCGGCTGCGCCCTCGACCGGGGCGGCGGGCGGCGCGCCCGCAGGCGGGTCCGCCTTCTTCTTGCGCGCGGCCCGCTTCCGCCGCGGCGCGCCGCCGAACCGCGCGCCTGTCATACCGATCACGGGCCCGGGATCGTCCTCGGTGTCCACTTCGCGGCCTCCCCATGCCTGGAAGTGCGACCACGATGTCGACGGTGCGTTACGATCCTGTTACTCCACCGTTCCGCCGTCATGACGTTTCGTGATCATTCGATCACGTGAAGTGAGTGGGGTCGACGACGGATCACCGGGTGGAAGGATCACGCGCATGACGCACCCCATCCGGATCGGTGTCCAGCTACAGCCCCAGCACGCCGACTACGCGCAGATCCGCACCGCGGTCGCGGCGGCCGAGGACGCGGGCGTCGACATCGTGTTCAACTGGGACCACTTCTTCCCGCTCACCGGGGATCCCGACGGAAAGCACTTCGAGTGCTGGACGATGCTCGGCGCCTGGGCCGAGGCCACGAGCCGGGTCGAGATCGGCGCCCTCGTCAGCTGCAACAGCTACCGCAACCCCGAACTGCTCGCGGACATGGCGCGCACCGTCGACCACATCTGCGACGGCCGGCTCATCCTCGGGATCGCGCGGGCTGGTTCCAGCGCGACTACGACGAGTACGGCTACGACTTCGCCACCGCCGGGGCGCGGCTCGCCGACCTCGCACAGGCCCTCCCCCGCATCCGCGACCGCTGGGCGAAGCTCAACCCCGCACCCACCCGCGACATCCCCGTGCTCATCGGGGGCGGCGGGGAGCGCAAGACCCTGCGCTACACCGCGGAGCACGCCACCATCTGGCACGGGTTCGGCGACCTCGACACGTTCACGCGCAAGAGCGGGATCCTCGACCGCCACTGCGCCGACATCGGCCGCGACCCGGGCGAGATCGAGCGGTCGGTCGGTGTGAAGGCGCCACCGCAGCACGTGGCCGACGAGTTGGTGGCCGCAGGCGCGAGCCTGTTCACGGTGGGCGTCAGCGGCCCCGACTACGACCTCGGGCTGGTCAAGGACTGGGTCGCCTGGCGCGACGCCCTCCGCTGACGCGACCAGGCGGTCGTGAGTGGATACGAGTGCTCACGCACTCGTATCCACTCACGGCCACGCGGTTCGCTCGCGAACGGGTCGGGCTCAGGCCGGGACCGACGTCGGCCGCTCGGCGTCCCGCCGGGCCACCTCGGCCCGCACGAGCGGGATCACCTCGCGGCCGAACTCGCGAGCGTCCTCCAGCAGGTCGTAGCCGCGGGCCGAGAGGATCCGCACGCCCAGGTCGTAGTAGTCCATCAGCGCGGCGGCGACGGTCTCCGGGGTGCCCACGAGCGCCGTGGAGTTCCCGGCGCCGCCCGTGGCCGCCGCGGTGACCGTCCACAGCGCCCGGTCGTGCCGCTCCCCCTGATCCGCCACGGCCAGCAGCCGCTGCGATCCGGCGTTCTCCGGGTCGGTGAGCTTGTGGCGGCGGGTGAGCTGGGCCCCGCCCTTCGTGCGGTCCTGGATGCGGGCCACCGTGGCGTAGGCCTTCTCCCACGCCTCTTCCTCCGTGCGGCCGAGGATCGGGCGGAAGGCCACCTGGAACGTCGGCGCGGGACGGCCCGCGGCCGCGGCCAGCTCGGTGATCGTGGCGATCTGCTCGGCCGTGCCGGCGAGCGGTTCGCCCCACAGCGCGTAGATGTCGGCCTCCTCGGCCCCCACCCGGTACGCGGCGGGCGACGAGCCGCCGAAGGAGATCCGGGGCGCGGCTGCTGCACCGGCTCGACGTCGAGGACGAAGTCGCTGAACCGGTAGTGCTCGCCGTGGAAGTCGAAGGGCTCGCGCGACGTCCACGCCTTCTTGAAGATCTGGATCGCCTCGCGCGTGCGGTCGTAGCGCTGGTCCTTGGGCAGCGTGTCGCCCTCGCGCTGCTGCTCGTGGTCGTTGCCGCCGGTGATGACGTGCACGGTGGTGCGGCCGCCGCTGATCACGTCGAGGGTGGCGATCGTCTTCGCCGCGAACGTGGGGTAGGAGACGTTCGGGCGGTGCGCGACGAGCACCTGCAGCCGCTCGGTGCGGCACGCGATCAGCGTGGCCCCCTGGGCGGGGTCGGGGCTGCCGCTGCCGTAGGCGGTGAGCACCCGGTCCCAGCCGGTCTCCTCGTGGGCGCGGGCCAGCGCCACGGTGTACTCCGGGTCGAACGCGGGCCCGGATCGGGGGTGGGTCTCGGTGCCGTCGTTGGTGGCTCCCATGCCGAGGAACTCCACGGGCATGTCGTGCTCCTTCTTCCGGTGACGGGGCGGTGGCGGGCTCAAGAGCCCGGACACGCCGCCGACCACACGCGACCGAGGTCGACGTGGCGGCGGATCACCAGCGGAACGCGGACGGCCACGACCTCCACTCCAGCACCTGCCGCGGCGCCCGTCAACGAGTGGGCCGGTCGACGAGTGGCTGGCCGACGCCCGGATCGCGACCTACAGTCGAGGAGCCGGCGGCGCCGCCCGCCCTCCGCGCGACGGGGCGCGGCTCGCCCACCGCCCGGAGGAAACCTGTGAGCAGAGCGATCGCGATCGTCGGTGCGGGTCCGCGCGGCGTCGGGGTCCTCGAGCGGTTGGCCGCCAGTGCGCCCGAGCTCGGGCCGGACGGGCTCACCGTGCACCTGGTCGACCCGTACCCGCCGGGCGCGGGCCGGATCTGGCGCCACGCGCAGTCGCCGCTGCTCGCGATGAACTCGATGGCAGCCGACGTCACGATGTTCACCGACGAGTCGGTGGTGTGCGACGGCCCGATCGTGCCCGGCCCGTCGTTCTGGGACTGGGCGCAGGAGCTGCGCGAACGCGGCGATCCCGACGCGCTCGGCCCGGAGCTCGCGGCGCAGCTGCGGGCCGTCACCGCGGCCACCTTCCCGAGCCGCAGGCTGCAGAGCGCCTACCTGGCGTGGGTGCTGCGCGAGGTGGTCGCCGGTCTCCCGCCGGGCATGCGGGTGCGGCTGCACCGCACCCGCGCCGCCGACATCACCGACGACGGGGACATCCAGATCGTGTCGCTGGAGAACGGCCACGCGCTGCGCGTCGACGCCGTGGTGCTCGCGTCCGGCCACCTCGACGCGACCCCCGCCGAGGAGGAGCAGCAGCTGGCCATCCGGGCCGCCGCGGACGGCCTGACCTACCTGCCACCGGAGCAGACCACCGACTCGGACCTGTCGGTGATCCCGCCCGGCGCCACCGTTCTCGTCCGCGGGCTGGGCCTGGCGTTCGTCGACCTCGTGGTGCTGCTGTTCGAAGGTCGCGGCGGCCGGTTCGAGCCGGACGGCCCCGACGGCGACCTGCGGTACGTGCCGTCCGGGGCGGAGCCGCGGCTGGTGGCAGGCTCGCCACGGGGGATGCCGTACCACACGAAGCCGCACTACGGGCTGCGTGCGGGCCGCCCGCCGCTGCCCCGCTTCTTCGGACCGGCCGCTGTCGACGCGCTGATCGGCTCGGGCGGTCCGGTCGACCTCGGGTCGCACGCGTGGCCGCTGATGGCGAAGGAGATCGCCTGGGGCTGGTACCACGAGCTGTTCGCCGGCCACCCCGGGCGGGTCCGGCTGCCGTGGGCGCGGTTCGCCCCGCGGTTCGCCGATCTCGACTGGGACTCCCCCGCGATGCACGAGCTGGTCACCGCGGCCGTGCCGGACCCGGTGGACCGCCTCGACCTCACCGCCCTCGACCGGCCCCTCGACGGCGTGCGCGCCCCCGATCTCGCCGCGCTGCAGCCGATCGTGCGCGACCGGATCGCCGAGGACCTGCGCCAGCACGTGGACCCGGCGCACACCCCCCACCTCGGCGCGTTCGTCGCGATGCTGTCGGTGTACGGCGAGGTCACCCGCCTCGCCGGAGCACGAGTCCTCTCGCGCGGTCCCGGGCGCGCGACCTGCCCCGGTGGCAGAGCTTCTTCAACTCCGCCGCGAGCGGACCTCCCGGCTTCCGGGTCCGCGAGCTGCTCGCGCTGTCCCGCGCCGGGTTCGTCGAGTTCCTCGGCGAGGGGATGTGGGTCGACGTCGCCGACGGCGCGTTCCGGGCCGGGAGCACCAGCGTGGTGGGTGGCCCGCCGGTCACCGCGCGGGTGCTCGTCGACGCGCGGCTGCCGGACCCGAGCGTGGCGCGCACGACCGACCCGCTGCTCGCTGCCCTCCTCTCCCGGGGCGCCGTGAGCGAGGAGGTGCTGCACGACACCGACGGCACGTTCCTGCGCAACACCGGTCTGATCCGCGTCCGGCCGGCCGACGGCGCGCTGGTCGACGCCACCGGTGCCGTGCACCCGCGCCGGTTCGCCGTCGGCCCGCACACGTCGGTGAAGGTGGCGGGCGCCTTCACCCGGCCCGGCATGAACGCGCAGAGCCTGCGCTACAACGACGCGATCGCCCGCGCCGTGCTGCGCAGCCTCCCCGGTGCGCGGGCAGCGGCCGCGTAACGTCGGGCGGAATCGATTTCAGCCGACGAGTGCCGGAGACACAGATGTCGCACCCCCATCCGCTGCAGGCGGACATGGCACTGATCACTTCCGCGGTCACGCGCTCCATCAGCCCCGAGAACCCGACCGGTGCCCCCGCGCGGGCGGTGGCGCCACCGAGGCACCGGGGCGGCCGCCGCCCGCGACCTCGGCCGCGGCTGGAAGGTGTCGCCCTCGATCGAGATCCCGGCGGCCGACACGGCGTGCCTGGCCGAGATCGACGGGCCGGGGGTCGTGCAGCACATCTGGATGACGACCCATCCGTCGCACTGGCGCAGCCTCCTGCTGCGGATGCACTGGGACGGCGACCCCGAACCGGCCGTCGAGGTGCCGGTCGGCGACTTCTTCTGCCAGGGCTGGGGCGAGTTCGCCCAGCTGTCGTCGCAGGTCGTGGCCGTCAACCCGCACGGAGGGTTCAACTCCTACTGGCAGCTGCCGTTCCGCGGCGGTGCCCGGATCACCCTCGAGAACCTCGGGCCGGAGCCGGCGATCGTCTACTTCCAGATCACCTACTCGCTCGCCCCCGTGCCCGAGCAGGCCGGCTACCTGCACGCCCAGTGGCGCCGCGACAACCCGCTGCGGAAGGGGGAGACCCACACCCTCGTCGAGGGCGTCACCGGGCGCGGGCACTACGCGGGCACCTACCTCGCCTGGGCCACGAACTCCAGCGGCTGGTGGGGCGAGGGCGAGGTCAAGTTCTACCTCGACGACGACGAGGAGCTGCCCACGATCTGCGGCACCGGCACCGAGGACTACTTCGGGGGCGCGTGGAACTTCGACGTCCCCGGCTGCGGCTACACCTCCTACACCACGCCCTACCTCGGGCTGCACCAGATCCTGCGGCCCGACGGCTGCTACCGCAGCCAGCAGCGGTTCGGGATGTACCGCTGGCACCTGGCCGACCCCGTGCGGTTCGAACGCGCCCTGCGGGTGGACGTGCAGGCGCTCGGGTGGCGCTCCGGTCACCGCTATCTGCAGCTGCAGGACGACATCGCCTCGGTGGCGTGGTTCTACCTCGACCGCACCTCCACCCAGCGCCCGCCCACCCCGGACGCCGACCACCTCGAGGTCACCTGACCTGCCACACTGGCACGGGTGGCGGCGACACGGTGACGGCGATGCGGAGCGCGGGAGTGGTGCTGCACCGGCCGGGCCCCGGCGGCATGGAAGTACTGCTCGGGCACATGGGCGGGCCGTTCTGGGCGCGCAAGGACGACGGTGCGTGGTCGATCCCGAAGGGTGAGCACGGGCCCGACGAGGACCCGAGGGACGCGGCGGCACGCGAGTTCGCCGAGGAGCTCGGGGCCCCGCTCCCGGACGGTGCGCTCGTCGACCTCGGCGAGGTCCGGCTGTCCGGCGGCAAGCGGGTCACCGCGTTCGCCCTCGCCGCCGACTTCGACGCCGATGCGATCGTGCCCGGAACGTTCAGCATGGAGTGGCCGCCGCGGTCGGGCCGCCACCAGGACTTCCCCGAGATCGACCGCGCAGCCTGGTTCGACCTGGACACCGCCCGGCGGAAGATCACGAAGGGGCAGCTGCCGCTGTTGGACCGGCTGCCCGGCATCGCGGAATGAACCCGCGCCACGGAGGTTGAGCAGGACATGGCCGGTATCACCCGAGGTTTCGTCGGACGGCGGCGCGAGCGCGACCCGCGGCTGCCTCCCGGGCAGTACGACGCGCGTGACGAGTGGCCCGTGCTGCACGCCGAGGCCACCCCGAACATCCCCGCCGAGCGCTGGACGTTCACGATCGAGGGCCTCGTCGAGAACACCGTCACCTGGACGTGGGACGAGATCCACGCGCTCCCCCCGTCCCGTTACGAGGGCGACATCCACTGCGTCACCACGTGGTCGAAGTTCGGCATGACGTTCGACGGCGTCTCCGTGGACACCCTGCTGGCCGCCGCGAAGCCGCAGGCGGGCGCCACGCACGTCATGGCGGTGTCGCACACCGGCTACACGACCAACCTCCCGCTGGAGGACATCACCGGCGGCAAGGCGTGGGTCGTGTGGAACGCCGACGGGCAGCCCCTCAGCGCCGTCCACGGCGGCCCGGCCCGCCTGCTGGTGCCGCACCTGTACTTCTGGAAGAGCGCCAAGTGGGTGTCGGGCCTGCGCGTGATGGACCACGACGAGCAGGGGTTCTGGGAGCGGGGCGGCTACCACGACCGCGGTGACCCCTGGGCCGAGCAGCGCTACCAGGGGGACTGAGCCGGCGATGACGCTCACCCCGGGCGGTACCACCCACCGTCGCACCCTGCGCTGGCAGACCGCACGGGTCGTCGACGTCCGCTCCGAGACCCCGCGCGCCGCACGCTGCGGCTGGCGCTTCCCGAGCCGCGCCCGCACCTACCGGGGCAGTACTACGTCGTGCGGCTCACCGCGCCCGACGGGTACACCGCCTCCCGCGACTACTCCGTGGCGTCCGCCCCCGAGGACACGGGCCGGATCGAGCTCACCGTCGAGCGGCTCGACGACGGGGAGGTCTCGGAGTTCCTGCACGACGTCGTCGTGCCCGGCGACGAGCTGGAGGTACGCGGGCCGATCGGCGGGTTCTTCGCCTGGCACGGCACCGGGCCCGCCCTGCTCGTCGGCGGTGGGTCCGGGGTCGTGCCGTTGATGGCGATGCTGCGCCACGCCCGCCGGATCGAGCGCGCCGACCTGGTGCGGCTGCTCGTCTCCGCCCGCTCGCCCGACGACCTGTACTACGCCGACGAGCTGCCCGGCCCGCAGAGCACGGTGATCTACACCCGCCGCGCACCCGCCGACGCGGGCCGCGCAGCGGGCCGGCTCGTGCTCGCCGACGTGGCACCGCTCGTGCGCGGCGGCGAGACCGCCTACGTGTGCGGCTCCCCCGCGTTCGCCGACGCCGCCACCGCCGTACTGATCGAGGCCGGCGTACCCGTGGAGAGCATCCGGGTGGAGCGCTTCGGGCCGTCGGGCTGACCGCCGTAGCGGCATTGTCCAGGTGATCGTTAGGTTGTCAGGACCAATGACCCACGCCTGCGGCGCCGAACGGACAGGAGGCTGCGATGCCCGACCACCCGCAGGTCCTGGTGGACCGTGCGAGCCCGGTGCCGCTGTACTTCCAGGTCGCGCGCCAGCTCGAGCAGGCCATCGAGTCGGGGGTGCTGCCGCCCGGATCGCGCCTGGACAACGAGATCTCACTCGCCGAGGAGCTCGGCCTGTCCCGCCCCACCATGCGGCAGGCGATCCAGTACCTGGTGGACAAGGGCCTGCTGGTGCGCAAACGCGGCGTCGGCACCCACGTCGCGCGGTCGCGGGTCCGCCGCCCCGTCGGCCTCACGAGCCTCTTCGACGACCTCACGACCGCGGGCAGGCAACCGTCCACCACGGTGCTCTCGCACACCGTCGAGGCCGCGTCCGCGGCGGTGGCGGAGACCCTGGAGGTCCCGGAGGCACGCCCGTGATCACGCTGGAACGGCTGCGCCGCACGGGCGGCGAACCCCTTGCCCTCATGCACAACCACCTGCGCGCGGACCTCGTCCCCCTGGAACCCGACCAGCTCGAGCGGCGCGGTCTCTACGAGCTGCTGCGCGAGGCCGGGGTGGCGCTGGCGTCCGCGACGCAGAGCATCGGCGCCCGCCGGGCCACGGCCACCGAGGCCGAGCTGCTCGACGAACCACGCGGCGCGCCGCTGCTCACCATGCGGCGCACCACGTTCGACGACCGGGGCCTCGTGGTCGAGTTCGGCGACCACCTCTACCGGGCATCGCGGTACTCGTTCGAGGTCGATCTCACCGGCCGCTGACCTGCCCCGGACCGGGGACGCCGCGGCAGTTCCGGCCACCTGCGCGAGCACGCTCCGTGGCCGTCCCACCCGATCTCGCCACTGGAGGGACCTCTTCGGGTGGTCTTCGCCCGCCCACCGCGACGGGCCCGGCCCCGACGGCCAAGCTGGGCCCATGCGAAGTAGGCATCTGACAGCAACGGCCCTGGTCAGCCTGGTGGTCGGCATGATGCTGGCGGTGCTCGCGCCCGCGGCAGCCGCCGGCACCGACTCCGGCAACGCGGCCTCACCCGGCAACCGCGGCTGGGTCGCGGCCCACAGCACCGACGACGACTGACCCCACCAGCCGGTGATCACGGGCCGGGCCGCCCACACCGATCACCCCGGACTCGGGGCCACCGGCCCCGTGCAGACCGCCGCCGCTCCCACCCCCTCCGGTGCGGCGGCGGTCCGCGTCCAGGGCCCAGGTGCCCGGGGAGTCAGGGGCTCAGGCGGGCCCGTCGGCCATCCGGCGGTACACCTCGGCCGCAGCGCGCGAGAACCCGTCCGGCACCCCGACGGCCGCGAGCGCGGCGGCCGCCTCGTCCATCTCCCCCGCCCACCGCCACGCCTTCGAACCGGCGCGGGCCTGCAGCGCGTCGAGCCGGGCGGTGAGATCCACCCCGTCGCGGGCCAGCTGCTCGTCCAGCGCGTCCCGCACGCCGTACGCATCGGCGGCATCGGCCAGGGCCGCCCACACCGTCGGGAGCGCCTTGGTCTGCAGGGCGTAGCAGGCCTTGAGCGCGCTCGCCGCGCCCAGGTCGCCCGCCAGGTCGCCGCCGAGCACGCGCGCCGTGAACGGCGAGCCGTCGAACAGGTCGGCGACCGCGCGCCGCCCGCCCCGACAGCCACAGCACCGTGCTGCCCCGCTCCCACGCCGGCCTGCCGATCACCGCGGCGTCCACGACGTGCGCCTCGCCGTGGAGCGAGGCGATGTCGCGCACCGTCGCGGGCGCCACGGCATTCGCGTCGACGTAGAGCGGCGGGTCCGGGCGTCCCGCGACGGCGGCCGCCACCTGCTGCGCCACCGCCCGCGCGGCGTGCGGCGGGCAGATCGAGACGATGACGTGCGCCCGCCCGGCGAGCTCCGCCACGTCCGGGACGGCCACGAGATCGGCGAGCTCCGCGCGCTTGGCCGTGGCGTGGCTGCGGCCGGCCGCCGCCCAGATCACCGTGCCCGCCCGCGCCTTCAACGCCGAGCCGAGCGCGGCACCCATCGCGCCGGGGTGCAGGATCCCGACCACCGGCCGGTTCGGGAGAGGTGAGTCCACGGCACCCATCATCGTCGCCCCGCCTTCCGGGACGTCAGCCGCCCGCGATCAGCTGCTCCACGTGTGCCCGCATCTCGAGCAGCCACGGCGCCACCCCGGGCACGACGAACGCGGCGAGCAGGAAGACCCCCACGGTGAGCACGGGCGCCACCAGCCACGCCTCGACCGCTCCCCCGGTGCGGAACCGCATCGGGCGCGGTGTGCCCACCGGGTACCACCGGCGCCTGCGGATCTGCACCGGCCACAGCAACGGGGCACCGGACTCCGTGATCGCATCGCCGACGGAGTGCACCACCATGCCCAGTGTGACCGCCGCGCCCAGCCACCCGGCGGTGCCCGCGGTGCCACCCGGCACGGCCTGCTCGATCCCGTAGGTGAGCCCGGCGGCGATCACCAGCGACGGTGGGCCGGGCACCAGCGCGTCGAGGCCCTTGATGGCCAGGGCGATGCAGACGAACAGCGTGCCGACCAGCACGGGGGTGCCGAACCGCGCGGACGCGAGGTTCAGCGCGAGGCCGAGCAGCACGGCGCCGACGACGGTGTGGGTGAGGCCGCGGTGCGACCCGCGGCCGGTGTCGCGCCGCCCCCGCGTGAGGTCGTACACCACCCGGGACAGCGGGCGCACCACGTGGCTCGCGAGCCAGGACGCCACCGAGAAGTGGCGGGTGGCCGTCGACGAGGGGTGGTCGAGGTCGGGCAGCAACGCCGCGCCCGCGCACACCGCGCTGAACGTCAGCACGGTGCCGGCGTCGGGGTGCTCCCCCAGCAGCTGGGGAACGAACCCGGCGACGGCGAGCCCGAGGGCCGCTCCCGACAACGCGTGACTGGCCCCGAGCACTCCGCGACGTTAACCCGACCGGGCGACAAGATCGGCCGTGCCACGCCGGGCGGGGCGCGGTGACGGGTCACATCCGCCTACACGTCGGCCAGGGCCGCGCGGTGGTTGCGGTTGGCGGCGATCAGCTCGTCGAGCGCGTCACGGGTGCGGGCCAGGTCCTCGATGTGCGCGGTGAGGTGGTCGCGCTCCTGGACCATCCGGTCGAAGGCGGCGTCGGTGTTGTCGTTGCTCGGTGCGTCGACGCACGGCAGGACCTCGGCGATGGTGCGGCTGGACAGCCCGGCCGCGTAGAGGCGCTGCAGGAACCGCACCCGTTCCACCGCGTCCTCGGAGTAGTGGCGTTGCCCGCCCGCGCTGCGCCTGCTGGTGAGCAGGCCCTGCTGCTCGTAGTAGCGCAGCGACCGCACGCTCACCCCGGCCCGCTGCGCGAGCTCCCCGATCCGCACCGGCGGACTCCTCCCGTGATCTGCGGCATACAGCGTTGCCTCTGACGTTGGTGTCAGGTTTTAGCGTAGCTCCGTGACCGCCACTTCGACGACCAGCACGTCGACGACCAGCCTGTTCGACCGTTACCAGCTCGGCGACCTCGCACTGCCCAACCGGGTGGTGATGGCCCCGATGACCCGGGTCCGCGCCACCGCCGACGGCCGGGCGACGCCGTCGATGGCCACCTACTACGCGCAGCGCGCCACCGCGGGCCTGATCGTCTCCGAAGGCGTGCAACCCAACCGGGTGGGCCAGTCCAACCCCGGCACCCCGGGGCTCGTGAACGAGGAGCAGACCGCCGCGTGGCGACCGGTCACCGACGCCGTGCACGCGGGCGGTGGCCGGATCTTCGCCCAGCTGATGCACGGCGGCCGGTGTCGCACCCCGACACCACCGGGCTCCGGCCCGTCGGGCCGTCGGCCGTCGCGGCCGTCGGCGAGGTGTTCACCCCGACCGGCCCGCAGCCGGCACCCGTCCCGCGCGCCTGGACACGGCCGAGGTGCCGGAGCAGGCCCGCTCCTACGCCTCCGCGGCACGCCGTGCGGTGCAGGCCGGGTTCGACGGGGTGGAGCTCCACGGCGCGAACGGGTACCTGATCTCCCAGTTCCTGTCCTCCAACGCCAACCTGCGCACCGACCGCTACGGCGGCGGGGTGGGCAACCGCATCCGGTTCGCCCTCGAGGCCGTCGAGGCCACCGTCGACGCGGTCGGCGGGCGGCGCACCGGCATCCGGCTCTCGCCGGGCGCCGGCTTCTGGGGGCCGAGGACACCGAGGTGCCCGAGCTCTACACCACGCTGCTGACCGAGCTCGCCCGCTTCGACCTGGCCTACGTCCACCTCGAGGCGACCACCGACGAGGAGACGCTCGTCGGCCTGCGCAAGTCCTGGGGCGGCACCCTGATCGTCAACCCCGTGGTCCCGATGGGGCCCGACCGCACCGACCGCCCGGCCGCCGACCGCTGGCTCGGACTCGGCGCCGACCTGATCAGCTTCGGCCGGTCCTTCATCAGCAACCCGGACCTGGTGGAGCGGCTCCGCGCAGACCTGCCGATCGTCGAGGACGACCCGTCGAGGTGGTACCAGGGCGGCGACGCCGGCTACCTCGACTACTCGACCTACCGGCACACCGCCTGACCGGCAGAGCGCCGCTACGCAGGCGCCCGCACGGACGCCGGGGCTGCGGACCGGCCGCCGTCCGCTCCTCCTCGCGACGGATGACCAGCGCCAGCACCGGTACCAGCGTGGCACCGACCAGCGACGCCACCGCGATCGTGTAGTAGGGCGCCATCAGGCTGCCGGTCGCGTCCTCGATGAGGCCGTAGGCGAAGGGGCCGACGAACCCGCCGACGATCCCGATGAGGAACGGGCTCTCGACGCCGAGCGACTGCACGAGAGCTGGGAAGTTGAACCCGATACCCGAGCTGATCGCCTGGTTGATGAAGTAGATCGTGGCCAGGAGGACCACGACCGGCCGCCCGAACGCGAAGCGCAGGTTGGCGCGCAGGTGCGTCCGCGTCGGCTCGTCGGACCCCACCGCGCGCTCCGTGAGTGCAGCGGCCTCCTGCTCGGTGAGCCAGGCGGCGTCCTCGGGACGCCCCGGCAGGACGAACCAGACCAGCACGCCCACGAGGACCGTGACGAGCCCTTCGACGAGGAACATCCACTGCCACCCGTGCAGGCCGCCCACGCCGTCCAGCTCCATCAGCGCCCCGCCGATCGGCGAGCCGATGAAGATCGCGATGCAGGGTGCGGTGTAGATCATCCCCACCACCGTGACGCGGTGCTTCTGGGAGAACCACAGCGTGACCATGTACATCATCGCCGGGAACAGGCCCGCCTCGGCGGCGCCGAGCAGCACGCGCAGGGCGTAGAACGACAGCTCGTCCTGCACGAACATCATCGCGGCCGAGACCGCACCCCACGTCACCGCGATGCCGGTGATCCACAAGCGGGCGCCGACCCGGTAGAGCACCAGGTTGCTCGGCACCTCGAGCAGGGCGTAGCTCAGGAAGAACAGGCCCGCGCCCAGCCCGTAGGCGGCGGCGCTGAGCCCGATGTCGGCCTCGAGGGCCGTCTTCGCGAGCGCGACGTTCGTCCGGTCGACGTAGGACATGAAGTACGCGATGCCGAGAACCGGCAGCAGCCGCCTCATGGCCTTCTTGGTCGCGAGTTCGTGCAGCAGGTCGGTCGCGCTCGTCATCGGGCGGTTCTCCGGCTTCGACATCGGTGTGGATCCGGGAGCGCACTGCGTCTCACCTGCAATACTACTGAGTATCACGGTATTGCGGACGCGCGCGGGGTGTCAACCGGCACCGCCGGCCGCGTGCGACGATGCTCCGATGCGGGGCAGCGAGGAGGAGCCGGTGAGCACGAGCCCCGATGTCGAGGCCGCGCGCGGAGCAGGGTCCTCGACGCCGCGGCGGAGGCGTTCATGACGGCCGGGTTCGCCGCCACGACCATCGACGACATCGCACGCGACGTGGGCGCCACGAAGGGCCTCGTCTACTACCACTTCCGCTCGAAGTTCGACATCTTCCTGGCGGCGTACGGGGAAGGCATGCGCCGCGTGCGGGAACGGGTGGAGCCGCACGCCGACGGCCCCGGCACCGGCCGCGACCGGCTGGTCGCCATGTCGATCGCCCACCTGGTCAACCTGATGGAGGACCTCGCCTACCACCACGTCGTCCACCAGGCCGTGCGCGGCGAACCGTCCACCGCGCTCAAGACCCGGCAACGCGACGCACTGCTGGCCCTGAACCGGCTCCGCAAGGACTACGAGCAGATGTTCCACCGCGTCGTCGTCGACGGCATCGACGACGGCTCGCTGCGCAGGGTCGACCCGGCCCTGGCCACGAGGACCCTGCTGAGCAACCTCAACGCCGTCGACATGTGGTACCGCAGGGTCGAGGGCCAGAGCGGCGACGAGCTGCACGACCTCGCCCGCCGGATCGTCGACCTGCTC
Organism: Pseudonocardia sp. CNS-004; assembly: GCA_001942185.1. Lineage (GTDB taxonomy): Bacteria > Actinomycetota > Actinomycetes > Mycobacteriales > Pseudonocardiaceae > Pseudonocardia. Next base: position 10,598 of record MKJV01000135.1, on the reverse strand, counting down.
ATCGGCGGCCTCGCCGACTGACGGCCCGGCCAGTCACGAGAGCGCATGACCCCGGGGAGACGAACGGCCGATTCTGCTGATCAAGAAATGCCGCAGGGAGGCGAGGGCGGTGCGGAGACCGCCGTTCCGCGTTCAGTGGTCCGACCGGCGCGACCGACTGCGCGACCCACGGCACGCCCGACGGTGTTGCGCATCGCGAGCCCCCACCGGGTGCGCGGGACCAGCACGGCGGCGACCAGGCCGACGCGCCGTTGCCGCGGGTCCGCCTCACGGCGGTGTGCCGACTCGTAGGCGCGGAACGCGCGGGCGTGGTCGCGGGGATGCGCTGCGAGCGCTTCGGCGAGCGTGTAGGCGCCCGCCATCGCCAGGCTCGATCCGTCGCCGAAGAGCGCCGCGGCGGATGCCGCATCACCGAGCAGCGCCACGCGGCCGCGCGCCCAACTGTCCAGCCGCACGTTCGTGAGCGGGTCGAAGAACGGTGCCGGGTGCTTCCGGTAGGCGTCGACCAGCTCGGATCCCCGCCATCCCACCCCGGCATACGCTTCGGCCACCACGCGCTTGCGGAGCGCGGTGTCGCGGCGGTCGTACCCGTCGATGCGCGGACCCCGGAAGGTGAAGATCGCAAGCGGTGTCTCCCGCGACGGGTGGACGACCAGCATCCGGCCGGGCGCGGTCATCATGACCATCTCGTGCGGGTCGTCGATCGCCCCGGGCTCCAGCGGAACGGTCGCGTTGTACATGCCCAGGTCGGTCGCGAACTCCTGCTCCGGCCCGAAGGCCAGCCGGCGCACCGTGGAGTGGATCCCGTCGGCGCCGACCACCAGGTCGAAGCGGCGCGGCGCGGCCCGGCGGAACGTGACGTCGACCCCCGACCCGTCCTGTTCGAGGGCCGTGATCGTGTCGTCGAAGAGGAACTCCGCGTCGTCGGCCGCCGCACCGTGGAGCACCGCGGACAGGTCGGCGCGAGTCACCTCGACCGACTGCGACCCTTCGGACGTCAGCGGGAAACGGGCGATCCGCCTGCCGTCCGCGCCGAGGAGGGCGAGCGAGGTCGCGCGCGTGGAGACCTCGCGCAGCCGGGACGCGACGCCCATCCTCTCGGCGACCGGAACCGCCGGACCCTTGACGACGACGGCACTGCCTCCGGAACGCAGCTCCGTGGCCCGTTCCACCACCGTGGGCCGGAAGCCGCGCCGGGCCAGCCAGTAGGCGAACGCGGGGCCCGCGATGCCGGCGCCGACGATCAGGACGCTTGGACGTGCCATGACGAGACGACCTCTTCCAGATCCTCAGGTATGAGTATTTTCGTACCTTACTCCAGCACACCGCGAGGTACGAAACAAGCCATACCTTGACGCCGGTCCGATCAGCGCGCCTTGAGGTACGATGCACGTCGTACTTGCAGGAGGTGGCTCGTGGCACGGACGAGCACGGAGCACGCCGCGGTGGGCGACCTGGACCTGGGCACCGTGCTGCGCGCCCTCGCCGACGAGCACCGTCGCGCGGTGATCACGGAACTGGCCGCGGACGAGAGCGACGGCGAGCGCATGTGCCAGTCGTTCGATCTGCCGGTGACCAAGCAGACCCGCACCTACCACTTCCGAACCCTGCGCGACGCCGGGCTCATCTGCGACATCGACTACGGGAACAAGAAGGGCATCAGGTTGCGCAGGGCCGACATCGAGCGCCGGTTCCCCGGTCTGCTCGACCTGCTCGTCGCGGAGTTCGCCGGCACCACCCGCTGAGCGCCCCTGGCCGCGTCAGCCGGCGGGAACGACGTCCATGCCGGCCAGCACGTCGGGGTCGGCGATCAGCTCGATCTCGCGCACCAGCCCGTCCCGGACGTGGAACGCGAAGGCGACCCTGACGGCGCCCCCGACCGTCCACGCCGCCCCGGCTTCGCCGTCGATGGTGGCCGGTGCCGCCCCCCGGGCGTTCCCGAACCGGGCGGCCACCGCCGCGGCCCCGTCGTAGACCGGCTCGGCGCCCATGCGCCGCCCGGCCGGGTCGGCGTGCATCACGGCCCCCGGTGCGAGCAGCGCGAGCAGGGCGGGCACCTCGCCGCCGCGGGCGGCCGCCAGGAACGCGTCGACGACGCGGCGGGACTCCGCGCGGGCCGCCCGCTCCGCCGCGACCTCCGGGGAGCCCCGCACCTTGCTGCGTGCCCGGCTGGCCAGCTTCCGCACCGCCGTGCCGGAACGCCCCAGCCAGACCGCGATGTCGTCGAACGGGTATCCGAAGACGTCGTGCAGCACGAACGCGGCCCGTTCGGCCGGGGCGAGCGCGTCGAGCACGACCTGCACCGCGCCGCCGACCCGCTCGGCGAGCAACGCGTCGGCCTCCGGGTCCACGGGCAGGGGGTCGGCGGGGACGCTCGCCTCGTACTCCGACCTGGTGCGCCTGCGGCGCAGCGCGTCGAGGCACAACCGGGTCACGACGGTCGTCAGCCAGGCGGGCGGGTCGTCGACGGTGCCGGTGCGCGCCAGGCGCAGCCACGCCTCCTGCACGACCTCGTCCGCGTCGGCGGCCGACCCGAGTACCCGGGTGGCGATCGCCAGCAGCCGCGGGCGCTGCACCTCGAAGTCCGATGCATCCATGTCGGTCACATCCTGCTGACGCACACGACCCCCGCGGTGTGACGGTGCCACGCCGCCCCGATCCCCGGTCACATCCACCGGCCGGGGTGCGTCACCAGGGCATGAACCACGTCGACAACATCGTCTACACCGTCCGCGACCTCGACGCCGCCAAGGCCGTCCACACCGCGCTGCTCGGGGTCGAGCCGCACACCGACAAGCCCTACTACGTCGGCTTCACCGTCGACGGCTTCGAGATCGCGCTCGCGCCGCAGCGTTCGGACGAACCGGTCGGCCCCGTGGCGCACGTCCGCGTCGCCGACCTCGACGCCGCGCTCGCCGAGGTGCAGAAGGCGGGCGCCACCCTCGTCAGCGAGCCCCGCGACGTCGGCGGAGGTGCCCGCGTCGCGACGGTGGCCGATCCGGACGGCACGGTGCTGGGCCTCGTCCACCGGGCCTGACCTCACGATCACCGCGCCCGCCTCGTCGTACTGCCGAACGCCCGGCGCGATCCGGCGCCGGGCCGCACCGGGAACGGGGGACCAGATGGGACGGGTGCACAGGTCGCGGGCCGTGGCCGCGCTGGCCGTGGTGGCGGCCGCGGTCGCGGCTGCGGTGGGGCCGAGGGGGCGGGCCGGGTCGAGGTCATGGAGATGCAGGTCACGACCGACCAGTACACGGCACCCGACCTCGACCCGCCCGGCCCGAGCCTCGGCGACCTGTACGTCTACTCCGGCCACGCCGTGCAGGACGGCAGCCGGGTCGGGCAGGGAGGCGGAACGTGTCAGGTCATTCAGGTCGAGGGCGAGCAGATCACCACGCAGTGCGTGCTCACGATCGAGCTGGAGCGCGGGTCGCTCACGGCGCAGGCGCTGTGGGTGACCGGTCGGAGCCCGCTCGACATGGCGATCACCGGTGGCACCGGCGACTACCGGGAGGCGCGGGGCACGGCCCGGTTCTGGGACATCGCGACGCCGCAGGAACGGGCCCGCTTCGAGGTCGTCTACTGACGCCGGTCCGCGAGCAGTCCCAGTAGCCGCTGCGCCGCCAGGGTGGGGGTGAGCTCGCCGTCGCGGACCGCGCGCTCCACGTCGGGGAGGGCCTCGCGGACACCGGGGTCGGACTGCAGCCGGTCGAGCAGCCGGTCGCGGACCACCCGCCACATCCACTCGACCTGCTGGTCGGCGCGGCGCCGGTCCAGCTCGCCCGCGGACTCGAGGGCGGCGCGGTGCTCCTGCACGGCCGTCCAGACCTCGTCCATCCCGGCGCCGCTCCGCGCGCTGCAGGTGAGTACCGGTGGCGTCCACGCGGCACTGGCCGGGGTGAGCATGTGCAGGCGCCGCGCAGCTCGCGCGCCGCGACGCGGGCGTCGGCCTCGTGGGGACCGTCGGCCTTGTTGACGGCGACGACGTCGGCGAGCTCCAGGATGCCCTTCTTGATCCCCTGCAGGGAGTCACCGGTGCGGGCGATCGTGAGCAGCAGGAACGTGTCGACCATCGCGGCGACGGCCACCTCGGACTGCCCGACGCCCACGGTCTCGACGAGCACGACGTCGTACCCCGCGGCCTCCATCAGCACGACCGTCTCGCGGGTGGCGCGGGCGACACCGCCGAGCGTCCCGGCGCTGGGTGAGGGGCGGACGAACGCGTTGTCGTCGGCCGCGAGCCGGCCCATGCGGGTCTTGTCCCCGAGGATCGAGCCCTTGGTGCGGGTGGACGACGGGTCGACGGCGAGCACGGCCACCCGGTGGCCCGCCGCGGTGAGCCGGGTGCCGAGCGACTCGATGAACGTGGACTTCCCGACGCCCGGCACCCCGCTGATCCCGACCCGCCGGGCGCCGCCCGCGTGCGGGAGCAGCTCCATCAGCAGCTGCTGGGCGGCCTCCCGGTGGTCGGGGCGGTGCGACTCGACGAGCGTGACCGCCCGCGCGAGCACGGCGCGCGACCCGTCCCGCACCCCCTTGGCCAGACCTGCGACGTCGACCTCGCGGGGCACTACTGCAGCTTCGCGGTGAGGGTGTCGAGCAGGTCGACCGCGGCCTCGGCGATCACGGTGCCGGGCCCGAACACCGCGGCCGCGCCCGCCCCGCGCAGGCGGCGTGGTCGGCGGGCGGGATCACGCCGCCGACCACGATCGTGATGTCATCGCGGCCCAGCGCGGCGAGCTCGGCGCGCAGCTCGGGCACCAGGGTCAGATGCCCCGCGGCGAGCGAGCTGACCCCGACGACGTGCACGTCGGCGTCGACGGCCTGGCGGGCGACCTCGGCGGGGGTGGAGAACAGCGGGCCGACGTCGACGTCGAAACCGAGATCGGCGAACGCGGTGGCGATCACCTTCTGCCCGCGGTCGTGCCCGTCCTGCCCCACCTTCGCCACCAGGATCCTCGGCTGGCGGCCCTCCAGCTCCGCGAAGGACTCCACCAGCTCGCGGGCCCGCGCGATGGCGGGGCTCGCCCCGGCCTCGTGTGCGTACACCCCGGAGATGATCCTGATCTGACGACGTGGCGCGAGAACACCTTCTCCAACGCGTCGGAGATCTCCCCGACCGTGGCCTTCGCCCGCGCCGCCGCCACCGACAGCGCGAGCAGGTTCTGCTCGTCGCTGCGCGGCGAACCCTCCACGATCAGCGCGGCCGCCGCCGTCAACGCCTCGAGCGCGGCACCGGTCTCCCGGTCGTCCCGCTCGGCGCGCAGCCTGCGCAGCTTCTCCAGCTGCTCGCGCCGCACCCCGGCGTTGTCGACCCCCCGCACCTCGATGTCCTCGTCGTCGTCCACCCGGTAGGTGTTGACGCCGATCACCGGCTGGCGCCCGGAGTCGATCCTGGCCTGGGTGCGGGCGGCGGCCTCCTCCACGCGCAGCTTCGGGATCCCCGCGTCGATCGCGGCCGCCATCCCGCCCGCGCGCTCGACCTCGGTGATGTGCGCCCACGCCCGCCGCGCCAGGTCGTAGGTGAGCCGCTCCACATAGTGGCTGCCGCCCCACGGGTCGATCACCTGTGTGGTGCCCGACTCCTGCTGCAGCAGCAGCTGGGTGTTGCGCGCGATCCGCGCCGAGAAGTCGGTGGGCAGGGCGAGCGCCTCGTCCAGGGCGTTGGTGTGCAGGCTCTGGGTGTGGCCCTGGGTGGCGGCCATCGCCTCCACGCAGGTGCGGACCACGTTGTTGAACACGTCCTGCGCGGTGAGCGACCAGCCCGACGTCTGGCAGTGGGTGCGCAGCGACAGCGACTTCTGGCTCTCCGGCTCGAACTGGCGCACGAGCTTGGCCCACAGCAGTCGTGCGGCGCGCAGCTTCGCGACCTCCATGAAGAAGTTCATGCCGATGCCGAAGAAGAAGCTCAGCCGCGGCGCGAACCGGTCGACGTCCAAGCCGGCGTCCAGCCCGGCACGCAGGTACTCGACCCCGTCGGCGAGGGTGTAGGCCAGCTCCAGGTCGGCCGTGGCCCCGGCTCCTGGATGTGGTAGCCGGAGATGGAGATCGAGTTGAACCTCGGCATCTCCCGCGAGGTGTAGGAGAAGATGTCGGAGATGATCTGCATCGACGGCTGCGGCGGGTAGATGTAGGTGTTGCGGACCATGAACTCCTTGAGGATGTCGTTCTGGATGGTCCCGGTGAGCTTCTCGTGCGGCACCCCCTGCTCCTCGCCCGCCACGATGTAGAGCGCGAGCACCGGCAGAACGGCCCCGTTCATCGTCATCGACACCGACATCTCCCCCAGCGGGATGCCGTCGAACAGCTGCCGCATGTCGAGGATCGAGTCGATGGCCACACCCGCCATGCCCACGTCGCCCCCGACGCGCGGGTGGTCGGAGTCGTAGCCGCGGTGGGTGGCCAGGTCGAACGCGATCGACAGTCCCTTCTGCCCGGCCGCGAGGTTGCGCCGGTAGAACGCGTTCGACTCCTCCGCGGTGGAGAACCCGGCGTACTGGCGCAACGTCCAGGGCTGGGTGGTGTACATCGTGGGGTACGGGCCGCGCAGGTACGGCGCGATCCCCGGGAAGGTCTGCAGGAAGTCGACGCCCGCCAGGTCGGCCGCCGTGTAGAGCGGCTTCACCCCGATGCCCTCCGGGGACTCCCACACCGGCACGTCGCCCGCCCACACAGCGCCCGAGGACAGCTCCGTGGCCGGGGCACCCTCGCCCTGCAGCGCCCCCGCCTCCAGGGGGACCGTCGTGAAGTCGGGGATCATTCCTGCACCTCCAGCGCCGCGTGGACCGAACCGATGACCTCGAGCGCGTCGCAGCCCGCGGCCAGGTGCCCGTCCACCCCGGGCACGTCCGCGTTCCCGGCCAGCAGCACGTGCCGCGCGCCGGCCGCGCGCAGCGCCGCCACCGTGGCCTCGGCCCGCTCGGCGTACAGCGCGTCGGTCGAGCACAGCACCGCGACCGGGGTGCCCGCCTCCCGGAACGCCGCGGCCACCTCGTCGGGGGTGTCGGTCGGGCCCGCATCGGGCGTCTCGATCCCGCCCGCCTGCAGGAGGTTGCGGGCGAACCCGGCCCGCGTGGTGTAGGCCGACAGCGGGCCGAGCGTCGCGAGGAACGCGCGCGGGCGGCGGCCGTCTCCTCGAGCACCGCGTCGGAACGGTCCCGGAACGCCTCGTACGGCTCAGCGGGCCGGAACCGGGGCAACCCACCGGTCGTGAGTGGATACGAGTGCTGGAGCACTCGTATCCGCTCACGGGTCTCGGTGAGATCGGCGTACTCGCTCACGCCGACGATCGGTGCGGTGCGCCGCGCCGCCGCCCGGGCTCGCCGTTCGCGCACGGCCGCCACGCGGTCGGCCACCAGGCCCGCGTCGAGCGCGGCGCGCACCCCGCCCGCGGCCTCGATCTCCTGGAAGAACGCCCACGCCGCCGTGGCCAGCTCCCGGGTCAGCGACTCCACGAACCAGGAGCCGCCCGCCGGGTCGACCACCCGCGCCAGGTGCGACTCCTGCACCAGCAGCGCCTGGGTGTTGCGGGCGATCCGCCGGGAGAACGCCTCGGAGCCGCCCAGCGCCGCGTCGAACGGTGCGACGGTGACCGCGTCGGCGCCGCCGACGCCGGCTGCGAACCCGGCGACCGCGCCGCGCAGCAGGTTGGAGTGCACGTCCCGGCGGGTCAGCATCGTGGGCGAGGCGACGGCGTGCTGGTACTGCGGCAGCGCCTGCCCGCACGCCTCGGTGACCCGCGACCACAGCAGCCGCGCGGCCCGCAGCTTCGCGATCGTCGGGAACTGCTCCGCCGTGGAGGCGTAGCGGAACTCCAGCAGGCGCGCGGCGGTGGCGAGGTCGAGCCCCGCGCCGGTCAGCGTGCGCAGGTACGCCACGCCCGCGGCGAGCGAGTACCCGAGCTCCTGCGCGTCGGACGCGCCCGCGCCGTGCACGGGCAACGCGTCCACGACGACGACCCGCAGCCGCGGGTACTCCCCCGCCACCGCGGTGGCGGTCGCGACGACGGCGCCGGGGTCCGGGCCGTCGCCGGTGCGGGCCCGCCGCCCGATCGGGTCGAGGCCGAGCGTGCCGAGCAGGTCCTGCCCGACGCCGCGCTCGCGCGCGAGGTCGAGGAACGCCGCCGCGGCGGCGAGCTCGGTGTCGGCGGTGTCGGCCGAGCCGTCGAGCACCACGGGGGCCATGTCGAGGTGCACGCCGTCGAGCACCCCGGCGAGATCCGCGACGGCCGTGCCGCCTGCACCGACCGCCAGCCAGAGCGAGGACACCCCGTTCTCCAGGTCGGCGAGCACCGCGGTGCGGGCCGCCGCCGCATCGGGGTCGGCGTGACGCTGCCGGACGTCCCAGCCGTCGGGCGCGGCGCCGTTCGCCTGCCCGCCGCGGACGTACGGGGCGGCGCCGGGTACGCCCGCACCGTCCGGGTCGGGAGCGTCGCCTGCGGTGTAGAGCGGCCGCACCGCGATGCCGTCGAGCGTGTGCCGGGTCAGCGCATCGAACCCGGCCCCCGCCGCGGCGTCAGCGGGGATCCGCCCGGCCTTGCGCACCACCTGGTCGACCAGCGCGAGCCAGTCCGACCGGTCCGCCTCCGGGAACTCCGCCGCGAGGGCGAGGTCCGCAGGCTCGGTCGGCGAGGGCACAGCATCGCCGGGTGCCGTACCACTGGTGGCCATACCACTGGGGGCCGTATCCATTGCAGCGCCACACCTTCCGCCACCCCGGCAGCAGCCCTGCCACCGGGTCCGACCGTCCGGAGTCTAGGTCGGCGCGGGGGCCGTGGCCGGGTCCCGGCGGGGTGATCCGACCCACGGCGCGCTCCGGTCAGGCGAGCCGGATCTGCTCCTCGGCCACCGAGATCTCGCGCTTGGGCAGCGGGGAGTCGGCAGGCCCGTCGACGACCGACCCGTCCTCGACGGCGAACTTGCTGCCGTGGCAGTTGCAGTTGATCGTGCCGTCGACCACCTCGGTGACCGGGCAGCCCTGGTGGGTACAGGTGGCGGAGAAGGCCCGGAACTCCCCCGCTTCCGGCTGGGTGACCACGACGTCCTGCTCGGCGAACACGGCTCCGCCGCCCACCGGGATGTCGGACGTGCCGGCGAGCGCACCGCTCGGCGCGGGTGCGCCCTGGGCGCCCGGTGTCCCCGGTGCCGGAGCGGGCGCCGGCGCCCGCGCCGGGATCTCCTGGTAGGTGACGCAGGCGCTCAACGCGAGCGTGCACGCCGCACCGCACGTACCGGTGAAGAAGACGCGCCGCGTGAGCGGACTCGGGTGGACAGGTTGCACAGGGGTCCCTTCAGAAGGTGAGTCCGGACGTCGAGAAGAACCACACCGCCGAGCTGAACCAGACGGCGGTGAGCACCGTGAACAGCACGCCGCCCAGCAGCGGCAGGCTCCACCGCGGGCTGCGCGGTCGCTGGAGCACGAGCATCTTCGTGACGAACACGCCGTACAGGAAACAGCCTGCCAGCGAGTGGACGAGCACCCGCGGGGTGGAGTCCTGGTAGCCGAGCGCGTAGAGGCAGTGGACCGCGACCGGGACGGTGAGCAGCACCGCGGCCCGCCCCGACCAGCGGTGCAGGCCCGCCACCCACTCCGGGGCGCCACCGGTGCGCGCCGCGCCTGCCGACCCGCCCGTAGAGCGCCGCCGCGGACCACAGCTGCACGAGCGCCAGCGCGAACGCGGCGGTGGCCAGCCACGCCTTCGCCGCGAGCCCCGAGGAGAACCCGACGATGTTCAACGCGGCCCCGGCGGGCTCGTGCACCCGGCCGTAGACGCCGAGGCCCACGGCGACCAGCGTGCCGACGGCGGCCGCGACGAGTACCCCGGCACCGCCGGCCCGGGGCGCCGCGCGGCGGTGCGGCTCCGGGTCGGGGTGACCCGCCGCGCGCGGGAGCGTCCGCTCCCGGTTCGGGCCGGAGTGCGGGCCGACCATCTGGGCGGTTCCCTGCTGGACGGGGACCCGGGGGATGCCCGGCTGGGTGGGGACGCCGGGCCGGTCGGGAATGCGGGGTACGGACCTGGTCATCGCCCGATCACCGGCCCGGAACCGTCGAGCGCGGTGACCGTGACCGGCACCCCGTCGATCCGCCCCGCGGAGCGGCTCGCCGGGTTCAGGTCGGGTGCGGGCCGCCGGGTACCACCGGAGTTCGCGACGCCGGTGACGTCGCCGTCCTCGTCCACGATCCAGCCGATCCGGGTGAGCACACCATCCACGGAGGCGCGGCCCTCGTAGAGGCCCGCGGGCGCGTCGACCGCCTTCGCGGCGAACGGCAGCTCCTCGTCCCCGACGGTGACGGTGCCGAGCGTGGCCGAGTCGGTCACCGTGGCCGTGATGCCGGGCTTCCCCTCGGCCGCGGACAACTCCAGCCGCTCCCCGGCGAGAGTGCCCTCGTACCAGGCCTCGACCTTCTTGCCGTCGCACACGTACGCCACGGCCCTGCCGTCCTTCACCGCGACGCAACGGTGACCTCGTTGCCGGCCGACCGGCCGGTGAAGGCGGCCTCGGCGACGGCGGGCGCCGCGGCGGGCGGGGCCGGCGCCGCCGCCTCCGGCGCTGCTGCCTCCGGCGCTGCCGCATCCTCGTTGCCGGCCGACCGGCCGG
>MKJV01000134.1 GCA_001942185.1 Pseudonocardia sp. CNS-004 | reverse complement strand
CAGCGGCGGCGAGGCCAGCAGGATGCCCGTCAGCCCGCCGAACAGGAACGTGGCCAGGAACCCGACGCTGAACAGCATCGGCGTCTCGAACGTCAGACGACCCTTCCACATCGTGCCGATCCAGTTCACGAACTTGACGCCCGTGGGGATCGCGATGAGGAACGTGGTGAACGAGAAGAAGGCCAGCAGCACCGCACCCGTGGCGTACATGTGGTGCGCCCACACGGCCACCGACAGCGCCGCGATCGCGATCGTCGCGTAGATCAGGGTCTTGTAGCCGAAGATCGGCTTGCGGCTGAACACCGGGAAGATCTCGCTGACGATGCCGAAGAACGGCAGCGCCACGATGTAGACCTCGGGGTGGCCGAAGAACCAGAACAGGTGCTGCCAGAGGATCACGCCGCCGTTGGCCGGGTCGAACACGTGGGCACCGAAGTGGCGGTCGGCCAGCAGTCCCAGCAGCGCGGCGGTGAGCACCGGGAACGCGATGAGGATCAGGATCGCCGTCACGAGGATGTTCCAGGTGAAGATCGGCATCCGGAACATCGTCATGCCGGGCGCGCGCATGCAGACGATCGTGGTGATGAAGTTGACGCCACCGAGGATCGTGCCGAGACCGGAGACGACCAGGCCGACGATCCACAGGTCGGCACCGGCGCCGGGCGAACGGATCGCGTCCGACAGCGGGGTGTAGGCGAACCAGCCGAAGTCGGCGGCGCCGCCCGGCGTGAGGAACCCGGACAGCACCGTGAGCCCGCCGAACAGGAACAACCAGTACGAGAAGGCGTTCAGCCGCGGGAACGCGACGTCGGGGGCCCCGATCTGCAGCGGCACGATGTAGTTCGCGAAGCCGAACAGGATCGGCGTGGCGTACAGCAGCAGCATGATCGTGCCGTGCATGGTGAACAGCTGGTTGTACTGCTCGGTGGACAGGAACTGCATCCCCGGCACGGCCAGCTCGCCGCGGATCAGCAGCGCCATGGCGCCGCCCGCCATGAAGAACCCGAACGACGTGACCAGGTACAGGATCGCGATGTCCTTGGGGTCCGTCGTCCGCAGCATCTTCAGGAAGGTCGAGCCCTTGGGCGACTGTCGCGCCGGGTACTCCGGCGCGATCGGCTTGGGGGCGACGGCGGTCACTGGTCCTCCTGAACTGCCGGCGGCACGAGGGGCGGGCCGGGTGGCCCAGTCCGGGATGTTAGCTCTACCCGCCGTCGAAGGCGGCGCCCGGGTGGCGGGCCCCACGTCACGGGAGACGAGCCGCGATGATTCCGGCATGGGCTCGACCACCGTCATCATCGGGCCGGGGCTCGTCGTCGCCGGGGTGCTCGCCGTGGGGCTCGCGGCCGTGCTCGCCGCGGTGGCGCACCTCGGTACCGGCCGGTCCACGGTCGTCGCGGGTGCGCGGGCGGTGCTACAGCTCGGCGCGGTGTCCGTGCTGATCGGCGCGATCGTCGGCTCGGTGCTGCTCAGCGCGGCGTTCGTACTGGTGATGGTCGTCGTCGCGGGGTGGACCTCGGCACGCCGCATCACCCCGCACCGCAGCGGCTGGTGGGCGGTGCTGCCGATCGCCGTGGCGCCGCTCCCCGCCACCGCGGCGCTCGTGCTGGCGGGAGTGGTCCCACCCGTCGGGGTCGCCGTGATCCCGATGGCCGGCATCCTCATCGGGGGCACGATGACCGCGACGTCGCTGGCAGGCCGCCGCGTCCTCGACGAGCTGGCCACCCGCCGCGGGGAGGTCGAGGCCGCGCTGTCCCTCGGGTTCCTCCCCCGCCACGCCGCGCTGGAGATCGCCCGGCCGAGCGCGGGCCAGGCGCTCGTGCCCGCGCTCGACCAGACCCGCACGGTCGGGCTCGTGACGCTGCCCGGGGCGTTCGTCGGGATGCTGCTCGGCGGCGCGTCGCCGGTGCAGGCCGGCGCCGTGCAGGTGCTCGTGCTGGTGCTGCTGCTGGCCGTCGAGACGGTGGCGGTGGCGGTGATGCTCGAACTGGTCAGGCGCGGGCTCGTGCGCCGGCCGGTCAGCGCAGCGGCGTGAACAGCTCCTCGAACAGCTCGGCCGACGCCGGGCTGGGCACCGGGTCGACGATGTAGAACTCCGTGCCCATCCCCAGCGCGAACACCGGGTCGGGCATCGCGAGCAGGAAGTGGTCGGGCCCCATCTGGCTCGCGTGTGCCCGCATCGAGGCGCGCTTCTGCTCGACGAAGTCGACGGCGTCGACGCGGTGGGTGATCTCCGACTCCGGCTTGCCGAACGTCGGCTCCTCGAAGTTCGGGGGCTGCCAGCCGTCGGGCAGCTCACCGGACTCGGCCATGCCGCGCATCCCCCGGATCATCCAGTCCCGGTTGATCGTGTGCTGGGCCACCACCGGAACGGCCGACAGCTCCGCGGCCCGCTTCCCGACCCGGTGCACCTGGATGTGGTCCGGGTGGCCGTAGCCGCCGTTGTCGTCGTAGACGGTGAGGATGTCCGGCTCCTCCTCGTCGAGGATGACCGCGAGCCGGCGCGCGGCGTGCTCGACCTCCGCCTGCCAGAAGCAGTACGGGGCCGCGTTGCTCGGCTCGCCCATCATCCCCGAGTCGGTGTAGCCGAGGAACTCCACGCGCTTGGCCCCGATCGCGGCGGCCGAGGCGTAGCACTCCGCCGACCGGCGCACGGGCAGCTGCTCACCGGGCTCGAGCACGCCCGGCACGGGCTCGCCGAGCTCACCGCGGGTGGCGAACACGAGCACGACGCGGTGCCCTGCGGCCGCAGCCCGCGCGAGGGTGCCCGCGGTGCCGATCGACTCGTCGTCGGGGTGTGCGTGAAAGGAGACGATGGTTCCCACGCCATGAACCCTACGCAGGCGACGATGTCGATGCGGTGATCGGCGGCGATGGGTCCGGATACCTACCGGGCAGGTATCCGGCCAGCGCGCTGCGGCTGCACCGCAGCTCCTCGATCCGGGCGTCCATCTCCGCGAGCTCCCGGCGGATCGTGTGCACCAGCTCGGGGCACAGCGTCAGCTCGATCGGGTCGGCACCCGACACGCAGGGCAGGATCCCGCGGATCACGTCGGTCGACAGGCCCGCCGCGAGCAGTGCGCGGATGCGGGCCACCGCGCCGGCGGCGTCGGGTCCATAGCGCCGGTAGCCGTGCGGATCCCGCTCCGCGCACAGCAGTCCCTGCTGCTCGTAGTACCGAAGCGACCGCCGGCTCACGCCCGTGAGCTGCGCCAGCTCCCCGATATTCACGTGATCTCCCCCACGACCTGTTGGCCCTGACACCGGTGTCACGCACCAACGTCACGGGCATGGCTGAACATTTCGCGCGCCTCGTCAGGGGCTCCGGCCCGGGGATCCTGCTCGCGCACGGCGGGGGCGGCAGCGTAGCGGGCAACTACGGCCCGATCCTCGACGACCTCGCCACCACCCACACCGTCGTCGGGCCGGACTACCCGGCTCCGGTGACACGCCGCGCAGCACCGCGCCGCTCGTCCTCGACGACGTGGCCGACTCGCTCGTCGCCACGGCGGTCGACGCGGGCGTCGAGCGCTTCACGGTGCTGGGCTACTCGCTCGGCACCGCGGTGGCGGTGCGGATCGCGGTCCGGCACCCGGAGCGCGTGACCGGGCTGGTGCTCACGGCGGGCTTCGCCCACCCCGACAACCGGATCCGGCTCGCGGTGCAGGTGTGGCGGGACCTGCTCGCCGCGGGTGACCGGGTCCTGCTCGCCCGGTTCCTGACCCTCCTCGGCACGGGCGCCACGCACCTGAACGGGCTGGCACCCGCCGACGTCGAGGCGGGCGTCGCCGGGCTCGCCGACTTCATCCCCGCGGCAGCCGGGAGCACGTCGACCTCGTCGCCGCCGTCGACACGCGGGCCGACCTGGCGCGGGTCCACGTGCCCACGCTCGTGGTCGCCACCGCCGAGGACGGGCTCGCCGCCCCCGAGCACTCCCGGCAGCTCGCCGCCGGCATCCCGGACGCGCAGCTCGTCGAGGTCGCGGCGGGGCACGGCGTCGGGATGGAGGCCCGCGACGAGTGGCTGCGGGCGATCCGCTCGCTCCTGGCCAGGGTGGGCTGAGCCGTGGACCTCGAGGTGGTGCTGCCCGACGAGTCCCCCGACATCGCCCCGGAGGCGTTCGCGGAGCTCGCCCGGACCGCCGAGCGCCTGGGCTACCGCACCCTCTTCCTCCCCGACCACCTGCTCCCGCCCGAGCCCTACGGCGCCACGTACGGCGGCGTGTACGAGCCGCTCGTGACGCTGGCGCACATCGCCGCCCGCACGTCGACCATCCGGCTCGGCACGTCCGTGCTGGTGCTGCCGCTGCGCAACCCGTTCGTCGTCGCGAAGCAGGTGGCCACGCTCGACCGCCTGTCCGGTGGCCGGGCGGTGCTCGGGGTCGGGGTGGGCTGGGACCGCGTGGAGTTCGCCGCCGTCGGCGCCGACTTCGCCACCCGCGGCGCCCGCACCGACGAGGACATCGCGCTGCTGCGCCACCTGTTCCGCGACGGGGGCGCGTTCCACGGCCGGTTCCACCACGTGGAGCGGGGCGTGTTCGCGCCGACGCCCGCACGGCCGGTGCCGATCATGGTGGGCGGGACGAGCCCGGCGGCGCTGCGCCGGGCCGCCGCGCTCGCCGACGAGTGGCAGGGCGTCGGCCTCGACGCGCGCGGCTTCGCGCGGTGCGCCGCCCGGCTGCGCGAGCTGTCCGCGCGGACACCCCGCTCGGCACCCGGCTGGCCTGGGAAGGCGGGCGGGACGCGCTGGAGCGCACCGTGGACGAGGCGCGCGCGCTCGCCGATGCGGGCGCCGACGCCGTGGCCGTCTGGTTCGGCGGGCCCGACGGTGCCGCGGAGCGGATGGCGGAGTTCGCCGAGGCGCTGCGTGGATGAGGTGTTGCGTGGATGAGGCGCTGCCAGGTTGACCGTCAGCTCGGCGGCGGCAGGCGGCCTGCCGCCGCCGTGGCGAGGCTGGTCGCGGCCCGGCAGAGCTGCTCGCCGCTGCCTGCGCCCCAGTACGTCACCCAGACCGACTCGATCCGGTTGCTCCCGCCCGCGACGTAGGACCGCTGCACGAACTGCACCCAGCAGTTCCCCTCCCTGGCCAGCACGGCGCCGGGGTGACCCGCGAAGTCCGCAGGCGTGCCGTCGGCCTCGCCGAGCACGAAACCGCGGTAGTAGGTCACGGCCACGCTCCCGCTCCCGGTGAAGGAGCTCCACGTGCAGCCCCAGTCGCCGAAGCGCGACCGTGGCGGCGTGGCGTTCCGGACGGTGGCCGCGACCTCCTCCTGCGTCAGCAGCCCGCAGGCCGGGATGGCGGCCAGCGGGCTGGTGGCGGTGAGCGGCGGCCGCGTGCCGATGCCGTGGCGCACCAGCCGGGAGAGAGCGGCGGCGCGCCCGGCCTCGGTGATCGCGCAGAGGTCGGCCGTGCCGTTCGGGTCGTCGTAGCTCACGGTGGAGACCAGCACGGTGTTGCCGTCGGACAGGCGGATGCGGTGCTCGCAGAACCGGTCGCCGAGCGGGTAGCGCACGACGTGTAGCCGGACTCCACCGAGGGGGTCCCACCGCCGACCTGCGCCGTCTCGACGTCGTTCTCGAACGCGACCGTGAACCCGATCGAGCCGCCGTCGGGCCGCTCGATGTCGGCCCGGCAGCCGACGAACGAGACGTTGTCCGGGTCGAGCGCCACCGTGCCGAACCCCTTCACCGACTCGACGTCGAGCAGCGAGCACGGGTCGGCGGTGGCCGGGTCCGGGATGGTGGCGGTCTGCGGCTGCGCCGAGACGGGGACCGCCGACGGGCCGCCGCCGGGCCGGGTGCCGATGACGAGCACCGCGGCCACGACGGCGAGCACGGCGACCACGGCCGCCGCGACGCGCGCCGCGCCCGGTCCGGGTGGCACCGGGCCCGGCGGCGCGGGGCGGGGGCGCGGCCGATCGGCGATCGCGGCGGAGGGCGGTGTGCGCCTGCGCCGCCGTGGGACGGGCGGCCGGGTCGTCGGCCGTGAGGCGGCGCAGCACGTCGCCGAGCGGCCCGGCCCGGCGGGCGGCCGGCGCGCCGCCGCGCCCGATCCGCGCCAGCAGCGCGAGCACGTTGCCCGGGTCCGTGCCGAACGGCGGATGCCCCTCGACCGCGGCGTACAGGGTGGCGCCGAGCGAGTAGACGTCGGAGCGGGTGTCGGTGCCCTCGCCGCGCGCGGTCTCCGGCGCGAAGTACGCCGGGGTCCCGGTCAGCACGTGGGTGGCCGTGATCGCCGGCGCCGCCGGGGTGTGCGCGATCCCGAAATCCGTCAGCTTGACGACCGGCCCCGCCGCCGACGGCCGCGACAGCAACACGTTGTCCGGCTTCACGTCGCGGTGCACGATCCCCGCGGCGTGTGCCGCCGCGAGCGCGCCCGCCACATCCGCCCCGATCGCGGCGACCTCGACGGCGGGCAACGTGGCACGCTCCCCGAGCACGCTGCCCAGGCTGCGCGAGGGCAGGAACTCCAGCACGAGCCACGGCTCGTCGTCCTCCACCACCACGTCGAAGATCGACACGATGTGCGGGTGGTGCAGCGCGGCCACGATCCGCGCCTCGCGCATCGTCCGCTCCCGCGCGAGCGCCACGTCGGCCACCGGCCGACCGTCGCTCAGCCGCACCTGCTTCAGCGCGACCTCACGCCCCAGCAACTCGTCCGTGGCCCGCCAGACCGCACCCATGCCGCCGGACCCGACGAGCTCGCGCAGCCGGTAGCGGCCTGCCACGACGACCACCGGAGCGCCCTCCGGATCGCCGCTCATCGCCCGCCCTCGTCCGACGCTCCGCGTGCGCGCTGTGCCGATGACCCGCTCGCACGCACGCTCATCGGCTCCCCCATTCGAGATCGCACGGAGAATAGAGCAGCCGTCAGGACGCCTCCCGGGTCGATCTTCGCTACGCTCCGCAGACCGGGGGGTGAGACGTGGCAGTCACGTTCGGGCGACGGATCGTGTTCGGCACCGCCACCCCGCAACGGCTCGAGCGGGTCCGCGCGCTGCTCGTCGTCGCCTGTCTCGTGACGGCGCTGGTCAGCGGCCTGGCCGGGTGGGTGCGGGCCGACGCGGTGGGAGGAGGCGGCACCCGGGCCGCTGCCGCGGCCACCGACGCGGGCCAGCTCTATCGGTCGCTGAACGAGGCCGAGGCGATGGCCGTCAGCGGTTTCACCGGCGAATGGCCGCCGCCACCCAGCGTCGTGGCGCGCTACGACGACCACATCGCACGGGCGACGCAGCGGCTGAGCCATGCGGCGAGCCTGCTCCCGCCCGGCGGGCGCGACACCGCCCTGATCGAACGCATCGCGGGGCTGCTGCCCCGGTACACGGCGCAGGTGCAGGAGGCGAACACGTTGCGGGCCGGGGGCTCGCCCGCGACGTCGTCGCGTGCGCGGGAGATCCTCAACCGGAGCGTCGGACCTCATGCGGACCACCATCCTGCCGGCGGCCGACGCGCTGCGGCGCACCCAGGACGCCGCCCTCACCGAGAACTACCGGCGGGCCGGTGAGTTCCCCGCGGTCGTCCTGCTCGTCGGTGCCCTCGCGCTCCTCGGCGTCGGCTACGCGGGGCTCCGGGAGCTGCGCCGCACCAACCGGATCCTCAACCCGGGGCTCACCGTCGCCGGTCTGCTGCTCGTCGCCACGCTCGTGTGGTGGGCGAGCGCCACGCTCGCCGCGAGCGAGCGGCTGGCCTCGGCGGGCCGGCACAACGCCGTGGCGACGCGCTGGACGAGGCGCGCATCACCGCGCTGCAGGCGCGTGCGTCCGAGACCGGTGGGAACAGCAGGGAGTTCACCTACCTGCTGGAGGGGGTGACGGGCCCCGGAGGGCTCCTCGACACCGCCGCCGGGCAGGCCACCGGCGAGTCGGCGACGGCCGGGATCGCCGGGGTCAGCGACGCCGCAGCCGACTGGCGGCTCGCGGTGGCCGACCCGGCCGCCTCCCGGAGCGCGTTCGACCGGCTCGGGGCGGCGTTGGCGGACACGATCGGCACCGAACGCACAGCGCTCGCGGCCGACGTCGCGGGCGCCGACTCCGCCCTCGGCGGCACGGCGTTCGGCCCGACGGTCCTGGCGGTGCTGGCCGCGGCGGCCGCCGCGTTCGGGGTCGGCAGGCGGATCAAGGAGTACCGATGACCCGGACCGCGGGCTGGTCCCGACGCGACTTCCTGCGCGCGGGTGCAGCGCTGGGCGGCGGCGCGCTCCTCGCCGGCTGCGGGGCGTCCCCGTCGAGCGGCTCCGCCCTCGACGCCGCGCGCGAGGCGGGGATCATCACCATCGGCATCGCCAACGAGGCACCCTACGGGTTCACCCGCCCCGACGGCACCGTCACCGGCGAGGCCGTCGAGGTGGCCCGCGCCGTGTTCAGCTCGCTCGGGATCCCCGAGCTCCGGCCCGTCACCGTCGACTTCGGCGAGCTCATCCCGGGCCTCATCTTCGCCAGGCAGTTCGACCTGATCACGGCGGGGATGTTCGTCACGCCGTCCCGCTGCGAGAGCATCGCGTTCTCGGTGCCGGACTACACCGCTCCAACCGCGTTCCTCGTCCCCACCGGCAACCCGCAGGGCGTGCGGACGTTCGACGACGTCCGCAACCGCGCCCTGCGGCTCGCGGTGCTGGGCGGCGCGGTGGAGTACCGCTACGCGCTCGACAGCGGCGTCCCCGAATCGCAGATCCAGCAGCTCGCCGACCAGCAGGCGCTGCTCATCGCCGTGCAGGACGGGCGGGCCGACTGCGCCGCGCTCACGAACATCTCGCTCACGAACGCCGTCGCGGGCGCCCCGGCGCACCGGTCGAGGTCACGCCCGGCTTCTTCCCCGTGATCGACGGTCGCACGGTCGTCTCCGCCGGTGCCTTCGCCGCCCGCCCCGGCGACGACGACCTGCTCGACGCGCTGAACCACCGGCTTCGGGAGATGCAGCAGTCCGGCGACTGGCTGCGCATCGCCGCGCCCTTCGGTTTCGGCCCGGACAACGTCCCCGGACCGGAGGTGACGATGGCGACCCTCTGCAGCGTCTAGGCACGTGATGCCGAACGCGGCCGGTGGCCGTCGGCGCTCAGGCCGGGGTGACCAGCCGGCCGATGGGTCGTGATCGCCGGAAATGGTGCCGCGACGACAGATCTGTCGCCCCTCCACCACTGCCGCCGATCAACGCGCACATGATCGGCGGAAGTGGCGGCAGGCCGTCACATCCGGCGCTGTCCAACCACTTCCTGCGATCACGCCCCGAGCGGCCGGCGCGCCCGGCAACGTCGTGATCGTTGCGAGATCGCGTATCCCGCCGCGGCGAGGGCGTTGTGGCCCATCTCGGATCGATCATGTAGTCATGATCGGCCCGAGATGGCGTTGGGCGCCCCTCCGCGGGCGATCCGGCTCACGTCGGACCGATCACGGTGTCCGTGACACGTCGAGCCGCGCGGCGGGCGATCAGCAGGAGAGGCCGTCACGCCAGGACCCGGGTCAGCGCCGGGCCCACCTCCTCCAGCCTGCGGACCGTCTGGGACCGGCCTCCGCGCCTCGCCGCGAGCGCCGACGCGGCGGCCTCGGCGTCGGCCCCGCCGAGCGGGACGAGCACCTGCAGCCGGTCGATGCCGCCCAGTGCGGACGCCGGGTCGTCACCAGCGGTGTGGAGGCAGTCGGACAGCAGCACGACGAGCCGTTCGTCGGCCACCGCCCCCGCGAGCTGGGCGGCCGCGGCGCGCAGCCCGGCCGCGAGGTCGGTGGTGCCGTGTCCGCGCAGCGCGACGAGGTCGGACAGCAGATCCTCCGGCGGCCGCCGCACGCCGTGGGCCTGCAGCACCCGGACGCCCGAGCCGAACGCGACCACGGCCGGGACGGTGCCCTCCCCCGCCGCCAGCACCACGCCGGCGGCCGCCACGGCGGCGAGCGCCACGGCATGCCCCTGCATCGACCCGGACACGTCGACGGCGAGCGCGACCGCGCGCCGTGACGCCGTCCAGCCGCGGGTGACGATGTCCTGCGCGTGTGGCCTGCGGGTGGGCCCGGGTTCCCAGCCGTCGAGCGTGCGGTCCAGGTCGAGGTCGCGTCGCCGCGGGGCACGGGGGCGAGCCGCCGGGTGCCGCGGGCGCGGGCCGGGCCGACGCGCCCGAGGCGCAGGAACACCCGCCCGGCGAGGCGGCGCGCGGCGGCACGCAGCCCCTCGTCGGTGGCGACGGCGAGGTCGGCGAGCAGCGCGGCCGCCTCCTGCGGGTCGCGGGCCAGCAGCGCGTCGAACGCTGCCGGGTCGAGCGCGCCCACCTCCGGTGAGACGTCGGCGAACGCGGAGTGCTGGGCCGCGAGCTGCGCCCGGCCCTGGGTGCGGCCCGCGCGGTCGCGGCCCGGGCGGGAACGGGGCCGGAAGCCGCCGGTGGGTCCGGCGGGCCCTCAGCTTTTCCCGGGCCGTCCGGTGGGTCGTCGGTGGGCCACAGCGTCTCGAGGAGCTCGTCGATGACGGACTCCGGCGTGCGGTCCACCCCGTCGGCGATCCGGATCCGGCCCGACAGCGCCGCGTACGCGGCGTCCCGGCCGGACTCGCGGCCGGGGGTGCCCTCGCCGCGCAGGTCGGCGAGCCCGGTGAACACCAACGCCATGTCGATCGCCCCGCGCACCGAGGACCCCATCCGCACGTCGCGGTGGGTGCGGGTGGCGCGGGCCATGCCGACGGCCAGCTCGACGACCTCGCCGTTCAGGCCGGTCACGGCGTTCGTGATCGCCCGCTCGGCCGGCTCGTCCTGGTAGCCGAGGACCACCCGGCACATCCGGTCGGCGATCGCCTGGCTCACCCGCGCCGTGCCGATCGCGTCGAACGGGTTCATCGCCGCGATCAGCCGGAACTCCGGACCCGCCCGCACCGGCCCGAGCCGCGGCACCGCGATCTCGCCCTCGGCGAGCACGGTGATCAGCACGTTGAGCGTCTCCTCCGGGACGCGGTTGAGCTCCTCCAGGTAGAGCAGCCCGCCCTCGCGCATGGCGGTGAGCAGTGGGCCGTCCACGAAGCTCGCCGGGTGGTAGCCCTCCGCGAGCACCTGCGCCGGGTCGAACTGCCCGACCAGCCGGGCGGGCGTCAGCTCGGCGTTGCCCTCCACGAACACGACGGCGCGGCCGTTCTCCCGCGCGATCGCGCGCAGCAGCGTCGACTTGCCGGTGCCCGGCGGACCCTCGATGACCACGTGCCGGCCGGTCGCGAGCGCGACGGTGAGGACCTCGCGCTCGCGACGCAGGCCGACCGGCGCGATCTCAGTAGATGATGACGCCACGGATGTTCTTGCCGTCGTGCATGTCCTGGTAACCCTGGGCGATCTCGTCGAGCGAGTAGGTCTTCGTGATCAGCTCGTCGAGCTTGAGCACGCCGTCGCGGTAGAGCTGCAGCTGGCGCAGGATGTCCCAGTTCGGGTTGCACATGCCGAACATGGCGCCCTGCAGCCGCTTCTGGAACAGCGTCAGCTCGGAGATCGCGATCGGCAGGTTGGCCTCGGTCATGTCGCCCAACCCGGTCACCACGGCGGTCCCCGCCTTCCGGATAGCCCCGAAGGCCTGCGCGACGTGTTCCGGCTTGGTGATGCCGACGGTGACGATCGCGGAGTCGGCCCCCTGCCCGTTGGTGAACTGCCTGGCGAGCTCGCCGGCCTCGTCCATGGACTCCACGGCGTGCGTGGCGCCGAGCTCCTGGGCCTTCTCCCGCTTGAAGGCGACCGGGTCGACGGCGATGATGTTCGACGCGCCTGCGTGCGCGGCGCCCTGAACGGCGTTGATGCCGATCCCGCCGATCCCCATGACGATCACGGTGTGGCCGGGCTGCACCTCGGCGGCGTTGACCGCGGAGCCCCACCCGGTGCCGACGCCGCAGCCCACGAGGCACGCCTTGTCCAGGGGGATGTCGTCGGGGACCTTCACGGCGGAGTCCGCCGACACCGTGGTGGTCTGCAGGAACGTCGAGATGCCGCACATCTGGCCCACCGGCCGACCGTCCTCGGCGAGCTTCACCCGGAAGTCGGTGGGGTCGCCCCAGCGCGCCCCGGACAGCAGCGTGGCGCCGAGGTCGCAGAGGTTCTGCATGCCCGACGCGCACCAGCGGCAGTGCCCGCAGGCCGGGAGGAACGAGAAGACGACGTGGTCGCCCTCCTTGAGCCCCTTTCCGTTGCGGCCCGCCTTCGTGACGATGCCCGCACCCTCGTGACCACCCGCGAAGGGGAAGATCCCCGGCGTCATGTCGCCGGTGGCCATGTGGTCGTCGGAGTGGCACAGGCCCGACGCCACCATCTGGACCTGGACCTCGTTCTCCCGGGGGTCGTCGATCTCGAGATCCACGACCTCGTACTTGCCGGGTGCCTGCCGGATGATCGCGCCACGGGTCTGCAATGTCTTCTCCCTTGAAGAGTGGTCGGATCTCCCCCGTTCATAGCAGCGCGTGCATGGGTGGGGGAAGCGCTGAAGAGGCGGATCTTCTACGGAACGTTGACGCAGCGTGAACGGTCAGTAGAGTTCGGACCCACCCGTGATCGGACCGGAGCCGCTCCATGACGGAACTGTTCAACGCTGCCGCCTACCTGACGGAGCGACGCGTCGACGCCGGTGACGCGCGCGGGTCGCCCTCCGCCACCCGCGCGGCACGCACACGTACGCCGAGCTCACGGCGGAGGTCCGCCGGGTCGCCGCGGGGCTCGTCGCGATCGGCGTGCGCCCGGAGGAGCGGGTGCTGCTGTGCATGGCCGACGACGTCGAGCTGGCCACCGGCGTCCTCGCCGCGATGTACGTGGGCGCGGTGGCCGTGCCGGCGTCCACCATGCTCACCGCGCGTGAGCTGGCCACGCTCGTCGTCGACTCGCGCGCGCGGGTGCTCGTGGGCAGCGCGCAGTTCGCCGACACGGTCACGGCGGCCGCGGCCGACGCACCGGACCTGCGCCACGTCGTGCTCACCGGCGACACCTCCCCGCAGGTCCCCGGCACCACCGGCCTCACCTGGGACGACCTGGGGTCGGCCGAACCGCTCTCCGCGCCGTACCCGACGTGGGACGAGTCGCCCGCCCTGTGGCTCTACACGTCCGGCACCACGGGCAGGCCCAAGGGCGCGATGCACCGCCACACCGACATCCGCTACGTGTGCGAGACCTACGCCGCCCAGGTGCTCGGCATGGGCCCGGACGACGTGTGCCTGTCGGTGGCGAAGCTGTTCTTCGCCTACGGCATCGGCAACTCGCTGTTCTTCCCGCTGTCGGTGGCGCGAGCAGCGTCCTGGAGCCGTCGCGGCCCAACCCCGCGCTGTACGCCGAGCGGTCGCCGAACACGGGGTCACCCTCTTCTTCGGCGGCCCGAGCTTCGGGGCCCGCTGATGGCCGCCGACCTGCCCCGCGAGACGTTCGCGACGGTCCGCAACGGGGTGTCGGCGGGCGAGGCCCTGCCGGCCAGGATGTTCCACGGCGTCCGCGACCTGTACGGCTTCGAGATCCTCGACGGCATCGGCTCCACGGAGGCGCTGCACATCTTCATCTCCAACGTCCCCGGCAAGGTCGTGCCGGGCAGCTCCGGCTTCCCGGTGCCCGGGTACGAGGTGCAGCTGCGCAGGCCCGACGGGAGCGTCATCGAGGACGCGGGCGAGCCGGGGATGCTCTACGTGGCGGGCGAGTCGCTGTGCACCGGCTACTGGTGCCGCACCAGCGTCAACCGCGCGGTGTTCCACGGCGAGTGGATGCGCACCGGCGACCAGTACGTCCGGGGCGAGGACGGCAGCTGGACCTGCCTCGGTCGCGCCGACGACGTGCTCAAGGTCGGCGGGATCTGGGTCAGCCCGACCGAGGTGGAGACCAGGCTGCTGGAGCACCCCGCGCTGGCCGAGGCCGTCGTCATCGGCGTGCCCGACGAGGACGGCCTGGACAAGCCGGTCGCCTACGTCGTCGCCCGGCCCGGGGCCACGGTCGATCCCGACGAGGTGGTGGCGTTCTGCCGCGCCGGCTTGGCCGCGTTCAAACGTCCCCGCCTGGTGGTGCAGGTCGACGAGCTGCCCCGCACGGCGACGGGCAAGATCCAGCGCTACCGGCTCCGCGAACAGGCGGCAGCCACGGTGACACCGCCGCAGGACGTGGCGGAGGCGAAGGCCTGAGGCTTCACCTCGCACACCCAGCACGCACTTCGCACAGGGCCCGCCTCGTGCGAAGTGGGTACCCGGTGTGCGGAGTGCAGATATTCTACAACGTCTTGCCGATCCGACAGCCCGCTGTAGACTAATGGCCGTCCCCACGGGAGGTCCGCCACCGATGACGAGCAACGCAGAACCGGCAGTCGAGCCCCAGGTCTCCTTCGACGCCGACCCGTCGAGCTACCGGCACTGGAAGCTCGACGTGCAGGGGGAAGTGGCCTACCTGCGCCTCGACGTGGCCGAGGACGGCGGGCTGGTGCCGGGGTACGAGCTGAAGATGAACAGCTACGACCTCGGCGTCGACATCGAGCTCCACGACGCCGTGCAGCGGCTGCGCTTCTCCCACCCCGGTGTGCGGGCGGTGGTGCTCACGAGCGCGCGGGACCGGAACTTCTGCGCGGGCGCGAACATCCGGATGCTCGCCCAGAGCAGCCACCCGTGGAAGGTGAACTTCTGCAAGTTCACCAACGAGACGCGCAACGAGATCGAGGACGCCACCGCCCACTCGGGCCAGACGTGGATCGCGGCCGTCAACGGCACCGCGGCGGGCGGCGGCTACGAGATGGCGCTGGCGTGCGAGCAGATCCTGCTGATCGACGACAACTCGTCCGCGGTCGCACTGCCGGAGGTGCCGCTGCTCGGGGTACTGCCCGGCACCGGCGGGCTCACCCGCGTCACCGACAAGCGCAAGGTCCGCAAGGACCGCGCCGACGTGTTCGCCACCCGCTCCGAGGGCATCCGTGGGAAGCAGGCCGTCGAGTGGCGGCTGGTCGACGAGGTGATCCCGAAGCGGAAGTGGGACGAGACGGTGGCCGAGCGCGCCGCCGAGGCCGTGGCCCGCTCCGGCAGGCCTGCCGACGCGCGGGGCGTCGACCTCCCGCCGCTGCAGCGCGACGAGTCCCCCGACGGCATCCGCTACCAGCACGTCGAGGCGCGCTACGACCGGGCGGCGGGCCTCGTCGAGATCACCGTGCTGGGGCCGGAGGGGACGTCCCCGACACCATCGAACGCGTCCACGAGCTGGGCGCGCGGTTCTGGCCGCTCGCCATGACCCGCGAGCTCGACGACCTGATCCTGCGGCTGCGCGCCAACGAGCGGGAGCTCGGCACGTGGGTGATCCGCACGAAGGGCGAGGTCGAGGACGCGCTGGCGTTCGAGCGGGTGATCGCGCGGTACTCCGGCGAGGACTGGCTGGTCAACGAGATCCGGCACTACTTCAAGCGCGTGCTCAAGCGCCTGGACGTCACGTCCCGGTCGCTCATCGCGCTGATCGAGCCGGGCTCCTGCTTCGCGGGGGCGCTGCTGGAGCTGGCGCTGGCCTGCGACCGGCAGTACATGCTCGACGGCTTCCTCGAGGAGGACTCGCAGGAAGGCGAGCCGGCGCAGATCGTGCTGTCCGAGAGCAACTTCGGCACCTTCCCCATGGGCAACGGCCTGTCGCGGCTGGCGAGCCGCTTCTACGGCGACGACGACCACGTGGCGAAGCTGCGCCAGGAGACCGGCCGCCGGATCGACGCGGCCGAGGCGCTGGAGCTCGGCCTGGTCACGGACGCCCCGGACGACATCGACTGGGAGGACGAGATCCGGATCCTGCTGGAGGAGCGGGCGGCGCTGTCCCCGGACGCGCTCACCGGTATGGAGGCCAACCACCGGTTCGTCGGCCCGGAGACCATGGAGACGCGGATCTTCGCGCGGCTCTCCGCGTGGCAGAACTGGATCTTCGTACGACCCAACGCGGCGGGCCCCGACGGCGCGCTGCGCCGGTACGGCACGGGCCGCAGGGCCGACTTCGACCGCAGGCGGGTGTGACATGTCGATCGACTACTCCGAGAAGATCCCGAACAACGTCGACCTCGCGGGCGACCGCAAGCTGCAGCGGGCGCTCGAGTCGTGGCAGCCCAACTTCCTGAACTGGTGGAAGACGATGGGCCCGGCCGTGCCCACCGAGGACGTCTACCTGCGCACGGCGGTCGCCGTCGGACGCGAGGGCTGGGCCCACTTCGACCACGTCCCGATGGACGAGTACCGCTGGGGGGTGTTCCTCGCCGAGCGCAACACCGACCGCCGGATCGCGTTCGGTGAGCAGAAGGGCGAGCCGGTGTGGCAGCAGGTGCCCGGCGAGTACCGCGCCGACCTGCAGCGCCTCATCGTGATCCAGGGCGACACCGAGCCTGCGTCCGTGGAGCAGCAGCGCCGCCTCGGCGAGACCGCCCCCTCCCTGTACGACCTGCGCAACCTCTTCCAGGTCAACGTGGAGGAGGGCCGACACCTCTGGGCGATGGTCTACCTGCTGCACGCCTACTTCGGCCGCGCCGGGCGCGAGGAGGCCGAGGCGCTGCTGCACCGCAACTCCGGCGACATCGACTCGCCGCGCATCCTCGGCGCGTTCAACGAGGAGACGCCGGACTGGCTGTCGTTCTTCATGTTCACCTACTTCACCGACCGGGACGGCAAGTACCAGCTCGGCACGTTGAAGGAGTCCGCCTTCGACCCCCTGAGCAGGACCTGCGAGTTCATGCTCAAGGAGGAGGCGCACCACATGTTCGTCGGCACCACCGGCATCGACCGCGTGGTGGCGCGCACCGCCGAGCTGATGCGCGAGCACGACACCGACGACATCGCGCCGCACGGCGGCATCCCGCTGGACGTGATCCAGAAGTACATCAACTTCCACTACACGGTGTCGCTGGACCTCTTCGGGTCCGAGCGCTCCACGAACGCCGCCAACTACTTCACCGCCGGGCTCAAGGGCCGCTGGCAGGAGGAGCGGCGCAAGGACGACCACGTGCTCACCGAGGACGCCGCCCACATCGACGTCGTCCGCGACGGCGAGATCACCACCGACGAGGTCTCCGCGCTGCTGGCCCTCAACCACGACCTGCGCCGCGAGTACATCTCCGACTGCGAGACCGGGCTCAAGCGGTGGAACCGGGTGCTGGAGAAGGGCGGGATCGGCCGCCGCCTGTACCTGCCGCACGTCGGCTTCAACCGCGAGGTCGGCCTGTTCGCCGACCACCACGTCACGCCCAAGGGCGACCTCGTCGGCGCGGACGTGTGGGAGGCCAACCGCGACCGCTGGCTGCCCAGCGAGGCCGACAAGACCCACGTCCGGAGCCTGATGCGCCCGGTCTACGAGCCCGGGAAGATCTCCGGCTGGATCGCGCCGCCGTCGAAGGGCATCAACGAGAAGCCGGTCGACTACGAGTACGTGCACTTCCCCTGACAGGTCGTGAGCGGATACGAGTGCTCTGGCACTCGTATCCACTCACGGCTTGGGCACCCGGGACCGGTAGCGCAGCGGCGACTCGCCGACCTCGCGCTTGAACGCGGTGCTGAACGCGCTCTCCGACCCGTAACCCAGCTCGGCCGCCAGCGCACCGATGCGGGTGTCGCCGTCGCGGAGGGCCCGCTGCGCCAGCAGCATCCGCCAGCGGTTGAGGTAGGCCAGCGGAGGTACCCCGGCGACGGTCCGGAAGCGTTCGGCGAACGACGTCCGCGACATCGCCGCGGCCCGCGCCAGCTCCTCCAACCGCCACGGCTTCCCCGGTTCGGCGTGCATGAGCCCGAGCGCAGGCAGCAGTCGTTCGTCGGTCAGCGCCCGCAGCCATCCCGGCGGCAGCTCGGCCTGGTCGACGTAGGCGCGCAGCACGTCGAGCAGGAGGAGCTGACCGTGCTGGCGGATCGCGAACGCGGAGCCCGCCCGGTTCCCCGCGGCCTCCTCGAACAGGCGGTCCAGCGTGTGCCGCAGACCCGTCGCGCCTGCCGACGCCCGGACGTGCCCCACCGGCGGGAGCGCCTGCCGCAGCAGGGACGCGGCGGCCGGGTTGACGTCGACCGCGGCACCGATGACGACGTCGTCGTGGCTCCGGTCGGCGCCTGCGAGGTGGTCGAAGCTCTCCTCCGGCACGATCTCGCGGCGGATTCCGCCGCCCGCGCCACCCTCGAGGGACAGCCATGACCGGTCGTTCAGGATCGCGACATCGCCTGCCTCGAGCTCGACCGGATCGGCCACGCCGTCGACGGTCAGCCGAAGGCGGCCGGACACCAGCGCGATGAGCTTCAGCGGGTCCGGAGCGGGGAACGCGCGGACCACGGGCCACGCACCGCGAAGCCGCCCGACACCAGCCCGCGGACCTGGACGAGGTCGAGGACCTCGGACAGTTGATCACCGGCCATGTTCGTACTCTCGCGCAAGAAAATCGGATCGTCGATCATTCAGAGTACGGGTCGGCCCGCGCACCGTGGTCACGTGACCACGAAACAACAGCCGCTCGGCACCCCGTTCACCGCCGCCTCGACGGCCGACGAGGTCCTCGACGGCATCGACCTGTCCGGCACGAACGTCGTCGTCACCGGCGGCCACACCGGGCTCGGTCTGGAGACCACCCGCGCGCTCGCCGAGGCAGGAGCATCCGTCACCGTCGGCTGCCGCAACCCGGACCGCGCCGCCGCGCTCGCCGGGGTCGAGCGTGTCGAGGTCGCGGGCCTCGACCTCCTCGACCCCGCCTCGATCGACGCCTTCGCCCACCGCTACCTCGGCTCCCGCCGCCCGCTCCACATCTTGATCAACACGCCGGGATCATGGCGGGCCCGCTGTTCCGGGACGCCCGCGGCTACGAGTCCCAGTTCGCCACCAACCACCTCGGCCACTTCGAACTGACCCTCGCCCTGCTGGCCGCGCTCCGCGCCGCCCACGCGCCCGGGTCGTCAACGTGACGTCCGGTGGGCACCGGCTCTCCGACATCCGCTGGCACGATCCGCAGTTCACCACCGGCTACGACCCCATGCTCGCCTACGGCCAGTCCAAGACCGCCAACGTGTTGTTCGCCGTCGAGCTGGATCGCCGATGGGCCGCGGACGGCATCCGCGGCTACGCGGTGCACCCGGGCGTCATCGTCACCACTGGCCTCGGACCGTCACGGGCCGAGGACGGGCGCGCCGTACCCGACGACGCCCAGCGGGCCATGGGGCTGATCGACGACTCCGGCCGGCCGGTCATCGCACCGGAGCGTGGGATGAAGACGCCGCAGCAGGTGCCGGCACCAGCGTGTTCGCCGCGACCAGCCCGCTGCTCGCCGGCATCGGCGGCGTCTACCTGAAGGACAACGACATCTCGCCGCTCGACACCCCGAGGCCCATCGCCTTCGGGGCCGAGCAGGACATCCCGTCCGACGTCGTGCCGCACGCCCTCGACCCCGAGTCCGCCCGGCGGCTCTGGGAGCTGAGCGAGCGCCTGCTGGAGGGGCGCGGTCAGTAGAACTCGACCGTGTTCACCACGTTGCGCAGCGGCTTCCCGTCCAGCAGGCGGGTGGCGTTCTCCGCGAACAGCTCGGCGATCCGCCTGCCCTCCGCGGGGGTGAGCGTGGCGTTGTGCGGGCTGATCACGACGTTCGGCAGGTCCCACAGCGGGCTCGTCGGGTCGAGGGGTTCCGCGGCGAACACGTCGAGCGCCGCGAACCCGATCCTCCCGTCGCGCAGGGCCTCCACCAGCGCGTCCTCGTCGATCACGGTGCCCCGGCCGACGTTGACGAGCGTGGTGCCGGGCCGGACGGCGGCGAGGACGTCGGCGCTGACCAGCCGCTGGGTGGCGGCCGTGCCGGGCAGGGTGACGACGATGCCGTCGACCCGGCCGACGACCGCGGCGAGCTCGGAGGGGTGCACCAGCTCGGCGACGCCGTCGACCGGCTCGCCCCGCCGGCTCGTGCCGATCACCCGGGTGCCGAGCGCCGCGAGCACCCTCGCCACCTCGCTGCCGATCCCGCCGAGCCCGACGACCAGCACGGTCTGCTCCCGCAGCTGGCCCATCAGCCAGCGGTGCGGCCACTCGTGCCGGGCCGCGTCGGCCTGCAGGCGCGGCAGGTTCTTCGCCCCGGCGAGCAGCCCGAACAGGGCGTACTCGGCGAGCGGGCCGGCGTGCACCCCGGCCGACGTGGTGAACGTGACGCGTTCGAGCTGCTCGGCGGACAGGCCTGCGGCCTTCACCAGCGCGCCCCCACCCGCGGCCATCGTGTGCACCCAGCGCAGCCCGGCGTTGCTCTCGACGGCCCGCCCCAGCGCAGCCGGGTCCTCGCCGGGGATGCCGTAGAGCGCGTCCGCACCGGCGATGATCTCGGCGAACCGCTGCTCCTGCTCGGGTGTGCGGGTGAACGCCGGGTCGCCGTGGTGATCGGCCGGGTACCGCACGGGTGGCAGCAACGACTGGTCGCACACCATCTCGAGGCGTGGCTCCCACTGCTGCACGAGCGAGCAGAGCTCGTCGTCGAGCGGCGTCACGACAGCAACCCGAAGCTGATCACCCACCCGATCAGCATCGCAGGCCGGCCGCGGACGGGGCATTCCGGAGGTCATGGACCGCAGTGAGCTGGGGAGCAACCCCGTCAGTCGTCGTCCGCTTCCTCCGCTGCGTCTTCTGCTGCGTCCTCGGCCTCTTCCCTGGCGTCCTCGATCTCGTCGGCCGTCAGCTCGCCGGGCGCACCACGTCGACGCTGCCGAACAAGGTCGTGGCGTTCACCTCCACCTCGCGGCCGGTTCCGGTGCAGGCGAGCTGGCATTCCGTGCTGCCGAACAACCCGGTTCCGGTGACCCGGGCCCGCACTCCCTCCGGGACGGTGACCCGCACGTTGCCGAAGATCGCGCCCACCTCGACCCTCTCCTGGTCGCCGACCGCCACCTGGCGGCTGCCCATCACCGCGGTGGCGTCGTCGGCCGTGACGACCTGGCCACCGAAGAACAGCGCCACACCAGCGAGCACCACGCCGACGACGCCCCGGCCGATCCGCTCGCCCAGGTTCCTCCGCTCAGCAGGTTCCTTCGTGTCGACCTCGCCCGTCGGGACGGGCGCGACGACGGTGGGTGCCTCGGCCTCGGGTTCCGGCCGGTACGGGGGCAGGTCGCGCACCAGCTCGTCCAGGTCGGCCTGCGTGCGCGCTGCCCAGCACTGCGCCGCGCGCTCGTCGTACTCGGTGAGGGTGAGCACGCCGTCGCCGTGCGCCTGCTGCAGGTGCGCATCGGTCGCCGCCGTTCGCGATCACCGATACGCAGCTCCGGCCGGGATTCGTCCACGCCTACATACTGGCGCACGGTCCGGAACCGTGACGAACGGTGCTGCGGTCCGACCGGATCACACCATGGCGCCGTCAGTCGGGCGGTGCGGGTCCACCGGGGCGTCCCAGTCGATGTGGTGGCCGTGCAGCCATGCGGCGGCCTCCGCGCCCTGCCGGCGCAGGAAGATCGGCAGCAGCGCGTCGCGCAGCACGCGCGCCAGCGGGCCCGCCGCCTTCGAGTTGCTGGACCGCGCCCCGCTCGCCACCACCTTTTCCACCCTTGCCCGGCGCAGCCGCTCGTACGTCGTGAAGGCGGCGTCGGGGTCGGGCAGATCGCGCAGGCACCGGCCGAGCTCGACGGCGTCCTCGATCGCCATCGACGCCCCCTGCCCGGACGCGGGTGACGTCGCGTGGGCGGCGTCACCGATCACGACCATCCGGTCGCGGTGCCAGCGCCGCACGGACGGCAGATCGTAGGTGGCCCAGCCGGTGAGCTCACCGGGAGTGGCGTCGACGATCGCGCACGCGGGGGTGCGGTCGACGGCGAACAGGTCGCGCAGCCGGGCCCGCCAGTGCTCGGTGGTGAGCGCGGCGAGCTCCCCGGGCGAAGGTTCGGTGCGCTGCGGCGGGTTGGCGAACCACCAGACCAGCCCGTCCGGGGCCACGGCGTACCCGAAGAACGCCCGCTTCCCGAAGATCATCTCGAAGTCGCCGGGCGCTCCGCCGATCCCGATCCCCGTCGCGGGCGCGTACCCGCCCATGTTGAGCACCGGCACGTACCGCGCGGCGCCGCGGCCGGGTCGATGACCTGCCGGACCCGGGACCGGATGCCGTCGGCGCCGACGAGCAGGTCGGCCGTCGCCGCCGTGCCGTCGGCGAACTCGGCACGGACACCGCCGGGCACCGGCCGCGCGTCGGCGAGCCTGCGCCCGTGCTCGATCGCGATGCCCCGCTCGCGGGCCTCGTCCCGCAGTGCGCGGTAGAGGTCGCTGCGCCGCAACGTCACACCGACCGTTCCGTCCCGAAGGGCAGCCCCGGTGCTCACCTCGCCCAGCAGCTTCCCGGTTCCGCTGCGGAAGCGCATCCGCGGCGTGGCGAACCCGATGTCGGTCACCCGGTGCCCGATGCCGAGGGTCCGGAGCGCATCGATGCCGTTGACCTGCAGTGTGAGGAACGCGCCCACGTCGTCGGCGGTGTCCTCGTGAGCCTCGTACACGGTCGTCGTGAGGCCCGCCCTCTGCAGCGCGATGGCCGCCACCGGCCCCGCGATTCCTGCTCCGATCACCAGCGCCGTCGACATGTCCTACCCTTTCCTCGCACCCTCAAATATCTCGGTGCACCAAGTATCTTGGCATGCCGAGAGAAGCGTCAAGGAGGTCGGTTGTCCACCGACGAGTTGCGGGCCGGCATCCAGCGGTCGACGCTGCGCTTCATCGCGGCCGTGGTGCTGCACAACCACGCCGTGGCGCAGCGGATGGGGCTCGGGGCGAGCGACTCCCAGCTGATCTCGCTGCTCAACCTGCACGGCCCGCTGACCCCGGGGCGGCTCGCGGAGATGACCGGACTCACCACCGGCACCGTGACAGGTGTGATCGACCGCCTGGAGCGCGCCGGGTTCGTGAGCCGCGAACGGGACTCGACGGACCGGCGGAGAGTGCTCGTGACGCCGGTACCCGAGAAGATGGCCACCTTGGGTGAGCACTACCGCCACCACGGCGAACAGCTCGAGGCCGTGCTCAGCACCCGCGACGACGCTCAACTGCGCGTGATCGCCGACTTCCTCGCCGACCTGGCCGGCCCGGACGCCGGGGCGTTCGTGGCACCACCTCCCTCGGCGGGCGGGCGTGGCAGCGGCACCACGACCAGCAGCGGCAGCTGACCCGGCGCCGCGCGGTTGGGCCGCCGCACGTGGCCCATCACCCACCCGGTGCGGCGGGGATGCCCGCGGACGAACGACACGCCCATCACCTCCGACACCGAGTTCACCACGGGGGTCGGACAATCCGGGCCCGCTCCTAGGATGGCGGGGGTGCCCCTCCCCGCGCCCTTCGACGCCGCTCGGTGTGATCCCGCTCGTTTCGACGCAGCCGCCGACACCTACGACGAGCACCCGCACCACCTCGCGATCGCCCGCCGGCTGGTGGCCGGGCTGCGGCCGGTGCCGGCGCCCGAACTGGTCGTCGACGTCGCCACGGGCACCGGGTTCGCCGCCCTCGCTGCACTCGCGACGCTCGCGCCGCGGCGCGTCCTGGCGATCGACATCTCGCCGCGGATGATCGAGAAGGCCGCGGCGAAGACGGCCGACGGCCGGGTCGAGTGGCGGGTGGCGCCCGCGGTGCCGCTCGATCTGCCGGACGGAGCGGCCGACGTGGTGCTCTGCGCGTCCGCGCTGCACCTCATCGGCGCCTCCGCCCCGCCCGAGTGGCGCCGGGTGCTGCGGCCGGGCGGGCAGGTGGCGTTCAGCATCCCGGTGGCCGCCGACTTCCACCCCTCCCCGGAGTTCGCGGCGTCGCTGCCCACCGACCTCGCCGTACCGTCCGACGAGGCGGGTGCGGAGCGCATCGCCCGTGCGGCCGGCTTCGCGTCCGTCCGGGTCACGACCACGCCGGCCCCGCGCCGGTCGTTCCTCGTGTTCGCGGACGTGACCGCATGATCGCCCGCGTGGTCGCGCTGCACAGCTACCCGGTCAAGGGCTGCGCGGGTACCACTCTGACCAGCGCGTTCCTGGCCCCCGCCGGCCTCGCCCACGACCGGACGTTCATGGTCGTCGACGAGGAGGGCGGCTTCCGCAGCCAGCGCCGGGACCCGCTGCTCGCGACGATCCGGCCCGCGATCTCCGGCGAGGGCCGGGAGCTGGAGCTGCACGCGCCCGGCGTCGACGCCGTGCGGGTCGCGGTGGACATCGACGGGCCGCGGCGTCCCGTCGAGATGTTCGGAAACCCCTACCGGGGCATCGACCAGGGCGACGCCGTGGCGGGGTGGCTCAGCGAGGTGCTCGGGAGGCCGAGCCGGCTGGTGCGGGTCCCACCGGAGCACGACCGCGTCACCGCCGGTGAGACGCCGGGCCGGGCCGGGTTCGCCGACAGCGGCGCGCTGCTGCTCGTCAGCCGGGCGTCCTGGGCCGAGCTGGACCGGCGGATCGCCGAGCGCGGGGCGGACGGCGTTCCCGTGGACCGGTTCCGCCCCAACGTCGTGGTCGACGGGTGGGCCGAGCCGCACGTCGAGGACCAGGTCCGTGAGATGTCGATCGGCGACGCGACCTGGCGTTCGCCAAGCAGGCGATCCGGTGCGCGGTGACGCTGGTCGACCAGCGCACCGGGGTGCGGTCCGGTCCCGAGCCGCTGCGGACGCTGGCCGACTACCGGCGGGTGCCCGGCGAGGGCCCCGACAAGGGTGTCGCGTTCGGCGCCAAGTTCTCGGTGGTCCGCACCGGGCAGCTGACCGTGGGCGACGAGCTCGTCGTGCACCGGTGGGCGGGCGCCCCGGTCACCGCGTAGCGCGCACCCGGCCCCACGGCTTGTAGACCGCGAGCACGGTGGCGACCACCAGCGACGTGCCGGAGACGATCGGCGGGAACACCAGGTTCGACATGTCGATGTCCACAGTCGCTCCGGCCGCGAGCTGCCTGCCCACCTCGGCCGCCTCGGACATGGCCGGGCCGAGCAACACGACGACGAGCGACGTCAGCAGGATGTTGAGCGCCAGCTTGACCAGCACCCACCAGTGCCGCACCAGCCGTGGTGGGTGCCGACGCCGAGGACGACGCCGGTGGCGAGGCAGGCGAGCCCGCTCAGCAGGATCGGCCGGTACAGCAGCGGCATCGCCTGGTAGCAGAGCGCCACGGTGGCCGGGTCGGTCGTGAGGAGCGGGGTGAACACCAGCACGCCGAGCATGACGTCGAGCCCGATCCACGCCCCGGCGGTCACGATGTGCGCCACCAGCACGGCCTTGCGCGTGCGGGGCCGCATCCGCCACGGGGCGGGCGCCTGGGCGATCGTCCTCGACATGGCTCCTCCTCTGGTTCGCCGACCATCGTGGCGGAGGAGCGCGCGGGAGGCGTCCGGGCAGGGGCGGCGGCCGGGGTGCGCCTGCGGCGGTAGCGCAGGCGGCGCCGCTACCGCGTGGGGCGTACGGCGGCTCAGCCCGCCGGGTTGAGGGCCATGATCCACAGGTTGAGCTGGTCGCGCACCGAGCGCAGCTCGGCGACCCACGGCCCGAGGTCCTCGATCGCACGCACCGACCGGAACGCGCCAGGGGCGGCCTCCCGCGGCACCGCGAGCCGCACGGACAGGTGCACCATCTGGAAGTGCAGCAGCACGAGGTCGGACAGCCGCCGTTCCAGTGAGCCCTTGCCCGCGGACGGCGCGAAATCGAGCGACCAGTTCCACAGCCGCCGGTACTCACCCGCCACCCGGCTGCCCTCGCGCGCGACCAGCGGCGACAACTCGTCGGGATCGGCGCAGGCCTGGAGGACGGCTTCGGCGCGCTCCTGGAGGAGAATGGCCTGGTCGGCGATGGCGAGCAGGGCCAGCAGATCGGCGAGTACGCGTTCGGGCCGGTCCGAACTCGGCACCGCGCTCACCTCACCATCGTCGCCGTCATAGTGGCCTGGGTCACGAAAGCCTAATCCCGCGGCGGAGCGCGGACGAGTAGTGCTAGCCGGAATCAGTCGCTACCGGCGGGGCACGGGTAATGCTCGGCGGCGACACGCTCCATCGCGGCGGCCGCATTCGTGGACAGCGACCGCGCGCTGTAGTAAGCGTCGCCGCGCACCTCGGGGTGCTCCCGGTCGAGCGTCAGATGGGCCGAGAGCTCGCCGTCCCCCCAGGCCGGGCCGCTGCCGACCTTGTACGCCGCCTGCCCGATGTAGAGGCGGACGTCGGTACCGGCCACGGCGCGGGCCCACCACGGCACGAGCGCCGCGTAGTCCGCACGCGGATGGCCGATCTCCCAGTAGAGCTGAGGAACGATGTAGTCCACCCAGCCTTCCCGGACCCACCGGTAGCTGTCGGCGTAGGTCGTGTCGTAGGACTGCGTGCCGGTGGTGGCCGAACCGCGCGGGTCATCGGCCTCGTTGCGCCAGATCCCGAACGGGCTGATCCCGAAGGAGAGGTCCGGCCTCAGCGCGGAGAGCCGTTCCGACACCCCCCTGACGAGCTCGTCGACGTTGTGCCGCCGCCAATCGCCGATATCGGCGAAGCCCGCGCCGTGCGCGGCGTACGTCGCCCCGTCCGGGAACGGCTCACCGTTCGCCGGGTACGGGTAGAAGTAGTCGTCGAAATGCACCCCGTCGATCGGATAGCGCTTCGCCACGTCCAGCACCACGTCCGTCACGAGGTCGCGGTTCTGCGGCACCCCGGGTCGTAGTAGAGCTGCCGCCCTAGGTCAACACCCGGTCCGGGTGCCTGCGCGCCGGGTGCTCGGGCACCAGCTGCGCCGGATCGGCCTGCCTGCTCACCCGGAACGGGTTGAACCAGGCGTGGAACTGCAGGCCCCGCGCGTGCGCCTCCTCCACCATGAACGCGAGGGGGTCGTAGCCGGGATCCTCGCCCTGCTCCCCGGTGAGCCAGTGCGACCACGGCTCGTACGGCGAGGGCCACAGCGCGTCCGCGGTGGGCCGGACCTGCACGAACACGGTGTTCAGCCGGTGGCGCGCCACGTCGTCGAGCAGCCTGCGGTACTCGTCCTGCTGCACGGCGACGGGCAGGCCGGGCGCGCTGGGCCAGTCGATGTTCTGCACGGTGGCGATCCACGCGGCGCGCGTCTCGCCGCCCGCGCAGTCGACCGGCTCGGCCGCGGGCGCGGCGGCGCAGGCCCCGAACGCGACCACGAGCGCGGCCACGGCCGCCTGCACCACCCGAACCCGCACGGCCGACAGTATCGAGCGCACCGGGCGCAATCCCGTGCACCGCGCGCCGGGACGCAGGATCTTCCCCCGCTCAGGCGGGTGGCGGGAACAGCTTCGACAACCACGCCTGCCAGTCGGCGGTGAGCGCATCCGCGTCGATCGGGCGCCCGTAGACGTAGTGGTAGGCGCTCACGCCACACCCCTCCTCGCCTTCCGCGCCGATCCGGTGCAGCCCGTCCGCCGACCGCACGCCGAGGAACTCCGCGTTCGCGACGTCCACGACCCCGGTGATCGGGGCGGGCCCCTCGGGCGCGAGGGTGACCGTCTCACCGACGGCGGGGTGCCCGGTGAGGCCGAGTGCCCGGTGCAGCGCAGGCCAGATCTCCCGCGCACCGCCTGCGGTGTAGCCCATCGCCACCGCGTTGCGGACCGGCAACCCGGCGAAGTGCCGCAGGTAGCTGCGCAGGTTGAGGAGGAAGAGATCCCAACCGGCGTCGAAGCTGTCGTACTCGCCGTCCCAGTCGGTGCCGTCGAGGAACCCGCTCTGCACGAACCGCAACACCGTGCCACCGCCGGCGCGGCCCTCGACGAGGAACTCGTACGCGTAGTCCGGCTGCCCCTCGTCGGGCTGTTCGAAGGCGCCGTAGGCGAACCGGCGCCCCGGCTCCCACGCGGTGACCCGGCCCGTGGTGGTGAACCCGCCGCCGTAGTCCTGTCTGACGGTGCCGCCGGCGCGGGGCTCCACCTCCTGCGGGACGAACCAGGCAGCGATCCCCGGCCCGGTCGCGATGGCCTCCCACACCTGCTCGGGCGTGGCGTCCAGCTCGATGCTCTTCTCCAGCCGCCGGTCGGTCATGCCTCGGTCCTCCTGAGCTCGGGGTGGATCGCGACGACCACCCGGTGCGGCCGCCCCGCCGGGGCGCTCTCGTCGTGGTACCTGCCGACCAGTGCGGTGACGGCCTGCGCGAGCTCGTCGGCGAACGCCGCCCGGTCGGCGGCGGAGGCGAACCGCACCTCGCCGTCCACCGCGAACGTCGCGAGCCGCTTCCCGGCCTTCGTGGCGCCGGCGAGCAGCTCGCCGACCTCCCGCACGGTGCGCGCGGCCACGGCGATCAGCCAACGCGCCGAGAGGCGGTCCGGCGCGCGGGCGGGATCCGGCGCGACGGTGCCGAGCGCCGCGGGCGAGATGACGTAGCTCGCGGCGACCGCCTGCATCACCCGCTCGGTCATGTTGCCCTTGCGCCGCTCCTCGACCAGCTCGATCAGGCCGTGCTGCTCGAGGGTCCGCAGGTGGTAGTTGACCTTCTGCCGGGCGAGCCCGACCTTCGCCGCGAGGCTGCTGGCCGAGCCCGGCGCCGCCAGCTCCGCGAGCAGCCGCGCACGGATCGGGTCGAGCGAGACCCCTGCCGCCGCCGGATCGTCGATGACGCTGAGCTCCTGCACGCGTCGACGGTCTCACCGACAAGAAAATTTGTCAAAGCGGATGCGGCACACTTCCTCGATGGAGCGGACGCCAACCCCCGCGGAGATCGCGCGTCGTCCCACTCCGGCCGACCCGCGCCTCGACCTGCTGGCAGGCACCCTCGACCTGCACCATGGCCGGATCAGGTTCGTGCACCCCCGCGACCCCACCGCCCTGCTCTACGAGGACGACGCCGCCACCGACCAGGCCTACCCGCCGTACTGGGCGGAGCTGTGGCCGAGCGGGATCGAGCTGGCCCACGCCGTGTCGGAGCGCGACTGGACCGGCACGCACGCCGTCGAGCTGGGCTGTGGGCTGGGCCTCCCGGCCGTGGCCGCCGCGCTCGCGGGGGCCCGGGTCCTCGCCACCGACCGCTCCGCCGACGCGCTCGCCTTCGCCGCGGTCAACGCCGAGCAGAACGGCGCGAGCATCGAAACCGCCCGCTGCTCCTGGGACGACCCCGACACGCTGCTGGCCCGGGGCCCGTTCGGGCTCGTGCTCGCCTCCGACGTCCTGTACGGCCAGCGCAACGTCGACGAGATGCACGCCCTGCTCCCCAGGCTGGTCGGCGCGGGCGGGGAGATCTGGATCGCCGATCCGGAGCGCCCGCTCACCGAGGAGTTCCTCGCCGCCGCCCGGGAGCGCTGGGCGTCGGTGCGGACGTCACCCACCCGCCTGCCGAAGATCTGGATCCACCGGCTCACGCCGGCCGGGTGACCCGACTTCTCGTCATCGCGTAGCGGATCAGGATCGCGACGGCCACCACCGACTGCCCGGCCAGCAGCGCGACGCCCACCCCGGCCAGCCCCAGCACCGGCATCAGCACCAACGCCGGTGGGATGACCAGCACCGCGACCGCCGCCGGCACGCCCAGCAGCACGGCCCGCTGCTGCTGCACGCGGGCGCCGAAGAGCGCGGCCGTGACGATGACGTTCGGGATGGCCGAGAGCGAGCTGAGCGCGAGCAGCGCGGTGCCGGTGTCGGCGTAGTGCGCGCCGAAGACCGACAGGATCAGGCCGGCGCCGGGGACGATGACGACCGCGGCGGGCAGGACCAGCGCGAGGGACCGGGTGACCGTGCTGCGGCGGGCGGCGTCCAGCGCCCCGGGATCGGCGGCCACGTGCGCCACCAACGACTGCCCCATCCCGTGCGACACGAGGTACAGCCCGTACGCGATCGCCCACGCCACCCCGAACGTCGCGGCCTGCTCGGCCCCGAGCGTGACGAGCACGAGCAGCGGGAGGCCGAACTCGACGGCGTTGGTGAACAGCCCGCCCGTCCAGTCCGCCGACACGAACCGCGCCACGGCGCGGGCACGCACGGGGGAGGCCACCCGCGGCTCGCCCGCCGCCTGTGCAGGCAGGACGCGCAGCAGGTAGCCGGTGACCGCGAGCACGATCAGCACGGTGGCCGCCACCCAGGACACGGCGATCGCCGCGCCGAACGCCGCCAGGGCCCCCACCCCGAGCAGCGCGATCTTCAGCAGGGAGAACA
This sequence comes from Pseudonocardia sp. CNS-004, assembly GCA_001942185.1. Taxonomy (GTDB): domain Bacteria; phylum Actinomycetota; class Actinomycetes; order Mycobacteriales; family Pseudonocardiaceae; genus Pseudonocardia. The sequence continues at coordinate 150,096 of MKJV01000134.1, read as the reverse complement.
CCAGGTTCTCCAGCGGCACGACCGTGGCCCGCTTGACCGCGGTGAGCACGTAGTCCTGGATCACGAACACGGTCCAGACGGGTGTGGACAGCACGAAGAACGCGACCAGCGGACCGGCGCCGACGGCCTGCTGCAGCTCGGGTGCCCACCACCCGGCGCCGAGCGCGAAGCCGGCCCCGGCCACGGCGGCGGCCGCCGCCCCCACCGCGTAGCAACTGAACACCAGCCGCCTGGCCGAGCGCTCGGCGACCGGGACGAAGCGCAGCAGCGCGTTGCCGAGGTTGAGCTGGGCGGCCACCGCGATCAGCGTCATCGTCGAGATCAGCGTGTTGTTGACGCCGACGATCTCCGGCGGGAACAGCCGGGCGGCCACCACCCAGTAGAGCAGCCCGATGACCGAGGTGAGCCCCGAGCTGAGCACCAGCGCGAGCCCGTCGCGGTGCTGGGGGGCGCTCCAGCCCGCGAGAGCTGTCCGCAGGCGGGCGGCCGGGCCCGCCTCAGGCATTGCCGGCGTCGGCCCCCGCGGTGTTGCTCGCCGCGGGGACGGCCGGACGCTCCGGCGCGAGCGGGGTGTTGCCCAGCACGATGTCGGCCGCCTTCTCCGCGAGCATCAGCGTGGGCGCGTACGTGTTGGCGTTGGTGATCGACGGGAACGCGGCGGCGTCGACCACCCGCAGGCCGTCGATCCCGCGCACCCGCATCGTGGCCGGGTCGAGCACGGCGCCGTCGTCGGTGCCCATCCGCGCGGAGCACGACAGGTGCAGGCCCGGCTGGCCGGTGCGGGCCACCCACTCCATGACCTGGTCGTCGGTGCGGACTCGGCGCCGGCAGACACTCGCCGCCGTCGAGGTGGCCCATCGCAGGCTGGGCGAGCAGCTCGCGGGCCAGCCGCACGGCGGCGAGCCAGCGCGTGCGGTCGTCGGGCCCGGACAGGAAGTCCAGCTGCACGGCCGGGTGGGCCGCCGGGTCGGTGGAGGTGATCCGCACCGAGCCGCGCCCATCGGAGCGCATCACCTCGACGTGCACCTGGTAGCCGTGCTGGTCGACCGGCATCGAGCGTTCCTCGCTCTGCATCGCCAGCGGCGCGAGCACGATGAACACGTCGGGCAGGCTCTGCTCCGGGGAGCTGCGCAGGAAGCCTCCGACCCGCATCGGGTTCCACGCACCCGGGCCGCGGCCGAACAGCAGCGCCTCCCCGACGATCTTCGGCCAGTTCGACTTGCGCCGTACCGCCGCCATCGAGACCGGCTGCAGGCAGGTGTGCTGGATGTGCACCGCGAGGTGGTCCTGCAGCGACTGCCCGACGCCCGGCAGGTCGTGCACCACGGGCACGCCGAGCGCCTGCAGGTGGGCGGCGTCGCCGATCCCGGACAGCTGCAGGATCTGCGGCGAGCCGATCGCGCCGGCGGACAGCACCACCTCACCGGCCCGCGCCAGCGTCTCGGCACCACCCTCGCGGAACCGGACGCCGACGGCCCGGCCACCCTCCACCTGCACCTTGGTGACGTGCACGCGCGTGCGGACGTCCAGGTTGCCCCGGCCACGCACCGGCCACAGGTAGGACCGCGAGGCCGACTCGCGCCGCCCGCCGCGCACGCCCTGGTCGAGCGGGCCGAAGCCCTCCTGGCGGGACCCGTTGGTGTCGTTCAGCACGGGGTGGCCCGCCTGCCGGACCGCCTCGAAGAACGCCTCGAAGATCGGGCCGTCGGTGGGGCTCGGCGCGAGGGTGTGCGGGCCGCTGCGCCCGCGGAAGGCGTCCTCGGCCTCACCGACGCGCCGCTCGAGCCTGCGGAAGTAGGGCAGGCAGTGGGCGTAGTCCCACTCCTCGGTGCCGGTCTCCTGCGCCCACCGGTCGTAGTCGGCGCGGTTGCCCGGGTGTAGAGCATCCCGTTGATGCTGGTGGAGCCGCCGAGCACCTTCCGCGCGGTGCTCGAGCCGCCTGCCCGCCAGGTTCGACTCCGGCCCCCGACGTAGCGCCAGTCGTGCGCCGCGCTCCCGACGGGCATGCCCATCGCGAGCGGCAGGTGGACCGCGAGGTCCCACCAGTAGTCCGGCCGGCCGGCCTCGAGGAGCAGGACGCGGGTGTTCGGGTCGGCGCTCAACCGGTTCGCCAGCACGCAGCCCGCGGCGCCACCGCCCACGATCACGAAGTCGTACGTCTGCTCGGACATGCTGGGCCCCGCATCTGAAGGAATCACGTTCTCGGACCGCCGGACGACGGCCAGGCTAATCGGGGAGCCTGAAAGCGAACTGTGGGTGAAGGCGTGCGGAACGTTCGCCGACCCGGCCGTGGCAGCGCGCCGAATCCGGCAGGTCTGGCCGCCGGGGCCGAGAAGTGTGATCATCGGCTCCTTCCCGTGGGAGGAGCCTCATGACCACCGAACAGCCAGGCCTCATCAAGGCACTCGGCCGCTGGGACACGCTCGCCGTCGGGTTCGGCGCGATGATCGGCTTCGGCTGGGTCGTGCTGGTCGGCGGCTGGCTGGAGGACGCCGGCACGCTCGGCGCGGCGCTCGCGTTCGTCGCAGGTGGCGTGGTGATGACGCTCGTCGGGCTGACGTACGCCGAGCTCGTCTCCGCGATGCCACGAGCGGGCGGCGAACACAACTACGTCCTGCGGGCCCTCGGATCGCGGCCGGCGTTCGTGGCGTCCTGGGCGATCGTGCTGGGCTACGTCTCGGTGGTGGCGTTCGAGGCCGTCGCGCTCCCGCAGACGCTGCTCTACCTCGCCCCGGACATGCTCGCCGGAAAGCTGTGGACGGTGGCCGGGTACGACGTGTACGCCACGTGGGCACTGGTCGGGATCGCGGGTGCGGTGCTGATCACGTGGGTCAACTACATCGGGATCCGCCCGGCCAGCGTCGCTCAGACCATCGCCGTCGTGTTCCTGCTCGCGGTCGGTCTCGTCCTCCTGACGGGCGTGTTCGTCGGCGGCGAGGCCCGCCACTTCGAGCCGTGGTTCGCCGGCGGCCTGGCCGGATTCATCTCGGTGCTGGTCGCCACGCCGTTCCTGTTCGTCGGATTCGACGTGATCCCGCAGTCGGCGGAGGAGATCGACCTGCCTCAGCGGCAGGTGGGCAAGCTGCTCGTCGTCTCGGTCCTGATGGCCACGGTCTTCTACATCGTGGTGGTCGTGAGCGTGAGCTCGGCGCTCCCCCACGCCGAGCTGGCTGCGGCCGAACTCGCGAGCGCGGCCGGGATGGCCGCTCTCTGGAACAGCCCGGCGATGGGCACCATCCTCGTCCTCGGCGGCATCGCGGGCATCCTCACCAGCTGGAACGGGTTCCTCATCGGCTCGAGCCGGATCATCTACGCCATGGCCGAATCCGGGATGCTCCCCCGCAGGCTCGCCTACCTGCACCCCCGCTACCGCACCCCCACCCGCGCGATCCTCGTCGTCGGCCTGCTGTCGGTCATCGCGCCGCTGTTCGGCAGGCAGATGCTGGTGTGGCTGGTCGACGCGGGCGGCATCAACATCGTGATCGCGTTCTTCCTCGTCTCCGTGTCGTTCCTCGTGCTGCGCCGCCGCGAACCCGACATGCCCCGGCCGTTCCGGGTGCGGCGGGGCCGGTGATCGGCTGGGCCGCGGCCGTGCTGAGCCTCGGGCTCGCCGTGCTCTACCTCCCGGGCATGCCCGCTGCGCTGGTCTGGCCCGCGGAGTGGCTGATCGTCGGTGTCTGGTGGCTCGTCGGGCTCTGGTTCGTGCTGCGGCTGCCGCGGATCCCCGCCGGACCGGACGCCGACGAGCAGCTGATGGCGGCTACAAAGGAACGATGACCGACATCCACCCGTCCAACGCCGACGCGGCCGCCGCGTGGGACGGCCCCAGCGGCGACGTCTGGACCGACAACGCCGACCGGTTCGACGCGGGCGTCGCCCGCTACATGCCGGCGTTCCTGGACGCCGCCGCGATCGAGCCCACCGCGCACGTGCTCGACGTCGGCTGCGGCAACGGGCTCACCACCCGCGAGGCGGCCCGGCGGGCGGCAGCCGCCACCGGTGTGGACCTGTCGGCCCGGATGCTCGACCTCGCCCGCACGCGCGCCGCGGCCGAGGGGTTGACCAACGTGACGTTCGTGCAGGCCGACGTGCAGATCGCCGACCTCGGCGAGGCCCGCTACGACCGCGTGATCAGCCGCAACGGTGTGATGTTCTTCGGCGACCCGGTCGCCGCGTTCGGCAACCTCGCCCGGGCGCTCACGTCCGACGGGCGCATGGTGCTGCTGGTCTGGCAGACGATGGCCGACAACCCGTGGCTCCCCGCGTTCCGCGATGCGGTCGCGGTCGGCCGGGACCTCCCGATGCCGCCGCCGGACGCGCCGGGGCCGTTCGCGCTCGGCGACCCGGACCGCGTCGCCGCGCTGCTCACCGCCGCAGGCTTCGACGAACCGGACCTCGTGGGCGTCCGCGAGCCGACCTACTTCGGTCCGGACGTCGCGACGGCCGAGCGGTACGTCCGCGCGATGCTCGGCGGCCTGATCTCCGAGCTCGACGACGCAGGGCAGGCCGAGGCCGGTGCCGCGCTGCACGCCACTCTGGAAGAGCACCTCGGCCCGGACGGCGTCACGTTCCCGTCGGCGATGTGGATTGTGACGGCCCGGAGGTCGTGATCAGCGGAAGTGGTGCCGGGGCGTCACATCTGTCGCTGTTGCACCATCTCTGGTGATCAACGCCTGGTCGGGTGCCGCTGCCCGCGCTAAGTTCGCTTCATGATCGCGACGGGGCGGATGACGCGGATCCTGGTGGGCGGCATGGCCGCGGTGACGCTCCTGGCCGGGTGCTCGGCCGATCCCGAACCCGAGCCGACGGCCGCACCCGCCCTCTCGCAGAGCGTGCTCGACGCGGTGCTCGCGAGCGGCGAGATCACGGTGTGCAGCACCGGCGACTACCGCCCGTTCACCCACCTCGACGAGGCCACCGGGCAGTGGGAGGGCATCGACATCGACATGGCGGGCGACCTCGCCGCCGATCTCGGCGTCCGCCTCACGCTCGTGAAGACCACATGGGGCACCCTCGTGGACGATCTTGGCCGGACCTGCGACATCGCGATGGGCGGCATCTCCGTCACCACCGACCGCGCGAAACGCGCGTTCTACAGCGACGCCTACCTCGTCGACGGCAAGACGCCGATCACGCGCTGCGAGAACGTCGACCGGTTCCAGACCGTGGACCAGATCAACCAGCCCGGCGTGCGCGCGTGGTCAACCCCGGCGGGACGAACGAGCAGTTCGCGAGGACCAACCTGACCCGGGCCACGATCGTGCCGCACCCCGACAACAACACGATCTTCGAGGAGATCCTCGCGGGCCGCGCCGACCTGATGATCACCGACGCCACGGAGACCCGCTGGCAACAGCAGCAGCACCCCGAGCTGTGCGCGGTGCACCCCGAAGCGCCGTTCACGTTCTCCGAGAAGGCCTACCTGCTGCCCCGCGGCGACGTGGTCCTGCAGGAGTGGGTGAACAACTGGCTGCGCATCGCGCAGAACGACGGCACCTACACCCGCTTCGCGCAGCCGCGCCTCGGTTAGACGCTGCGCAGCACCGACACGATGACGCCCAGCACCACGGCCTCGTCGCCGTCGATCACCTCGTAGGCGGGGTTGCGCGGCTCCAGGTACACGTGGCCGTTCCGGCGCCGGAACACCTTCACCGTGGCCTCGCCGTCGATCATCGCGGCGACGATCTGGCCGGAGTGGGCCTCTGACTGCTGGCGCACCACGACCGTGTCGCCGTCGCAGATCGCGGCGTCGGTCATCGAGTCGCCGCGGACCCGCAACGCGAACACGTTGCCCCGCCCGGCCAGCTCCCGCGGCAACGTGAGGACGTCGTCGACGTGCTCCTCGGCGAGGATGGGCGTGCCCGCCGCGATGTCGCCCACCACCGGCACGGACACCGAGTCGCTCGCCTCCCGCGCCTGCGGTTCCTGCAGGAAGTCGCGCACGTCGATCGGCCGCGCCATCGCCGCACCCCGCCGGAGGAACCCCTTCTCCTCCAGGCTCGCGAGGTGCTTCGACACCGACGACGCCGACCGCAGCCCCACGGCGGTGCCGATCTCGCGGGTGCTGGGGGCGTACCCGTACCGGACGACGAAGTCCCGGATGGTGAGCAGGATCCGCTGCTGCCGCAGGGGCAGCTCGGAGGCATCCAGGAGATCGAGATCAGGCACGCGCGGATGCTAGAGCAACACCCCGACAGCACCATCGAGTGCTACCAGCGGCCGCGGTGGACCACCTCGTCCACCCCTCTGCGCCCCCTGCGCAGCGAAGGGCTGCGCCGGTCGGCGTCGCCCGCGTAGCCCACCGCCACGCAGCCGATCGGCGCGTACGCGTCCGGGACGCCGAACGACGTGCGGAAGCCTGCGACCCGGCCCGGCGGGATCCCGAAGAAGCAGGCGCCCAGACCCTCATCCACCGCGGTGAGCAGCATGAGCAGGGCGGCCATTCCCGTGTCGATGTCCCAGTACGGCACCGGCCAGCGACGCTCGTCCCGGTCGGTCCAGCCCTTGTCCGGCTCGGCGTACCGGTCCAGGTAGGCGGCCTTGTGCGACAGCGGCACGATCAGCAGCGGCGCCCGCCGCATCCCGGTCAGCCAGCGGTCGGGCGCACCGCCGTCCGTGGTGGCCGCCCAGAACCGGTCCCGCTCCTCCTGCGACTCCAGCACCAGGAACGCCCACCCCTGGCTGAACCCCGCCGACGGCGCCCGGATCGCGTGCTCGAGCACCCGCTCCCGCACGGAGGGCGGCACCGGCCGATCAGGGTCGTAGTCGCGAACCATGCGCCGGCGACGAACGACATCAGCGAACTCCACGCCGATCACCCTGCCCCACCCGCCCGGCCGGACGTACGGGACGTTCGCCGGCGGTGATCGCCAGAAATGCTGGGACGGCGACAGATCTGACGCCCCACCACCAATCCAGGCGATCATGCCCAGCCGCGCGGCGGCGATCACCGAAAGAGGTAGGAGAACGACACCGGCGCCCCCGGCGCGCCGCCACCACACCAGACGATCACGTCCCGCGGCGCCGTGACGATCAGCGCAAGTGCTGGGAGAGCGACAGATCTGACGCGCCGCCACCACTCGGGGCGATCACGTCCCGCGGCGCCGCGACGATCAACCCAAGCGGTGGCAGAGCGACAGATCTGACGCACCCACACCACTCGGGCCGATCACGGTCGGACGGGACCTTGGTGATCACCCTCGGTGGTGCATGGGCGACAAATCTGTCGCTCCGACACCAATCCCGGCGATCACGTCCACTGCCCAGCGCGTCGACCGTCCGCGGTCGTCCTTGCAGCACGAACAGATGTGTCGTGCCTGCACCACTCCGGGCGATCACGCGGCTGCGGCGAGCACGTGCAGGATCTCCGCGATCACCTCGCGGGGCCGGGTCACCAGGTCATGCCAGGTGAATCGCAGCAACGTCCAGCCGGCGGCGGTGAGGGCGTTGCCCTTGCGGCGGTCGGCGCGGAACCGGTCGACGTCGACGTGGTAGGCCCACCCGTCCAGCTCGATGGCGAGGCGCTGCTCGGGGAAGGCGAGGTCGATGAGGTGGGGGCCGAATCGGTGGCCGATCACCCATCCGGTGATCCCGGCTTCCCGCAGCAACTTCTTGAGGAGGCGCTCGGCGGCGGAGTCGGCGCGATCGGCCGCCGCGATGACCAGACGCCCCGCGTCCTTCCAGCCACGCCGGCCCAGGTTTCGGGTGTAGCACTCGTACAGCTCGAGGAACGGCAGGTGCCGCTGCAGGGCGCGGTCGAGGAAGGCCGAGCCGTCGGGGAGGGCGATCGCGGTTTCCAGCGCCGCGAGGGCGCCGTCGGCGACCAGCAGACCACGATGCTCGACGACGTCGACGGCGTGCAGGTCGCGCCGGCGCACCACCACTCCCGGCGGCGCGGTCCGATGGGTCGTCCGCGGCACGGTGATCTCGACGAGAGCGGGCGCGGCATCGAGCATCCCGTGCCAGTACGCGGCCGCGAGGCCGGTGACGGCTGCCGGCGCCCGGCCGATCCACAGCGACGCGGCGCGCACCCGCACCTCGTCGGTGCGGCGGTGCCCGGAAACGAGGTAGACGAGCGGCAGCAGTTCCCGCCAGGCCCCGCTCGCCACCCGCCGCTGCACCGTCCGGGCGCTCATACCGGCCTGCACGGCCTGGCGCAGACCGATCACCCCGGCTTGCCGCTGGACGATCCGCTCGATGGACATCGGAACAGGATGCGCGACCGACCCATCCCCGCGGGGCCGTTTCGCGATGATCGCCAGAGGTGGTGCCAGGGCGACAGATCCGTCGCCCCCACACCACTCCCGCCGATCGACGCAACACACCCCCACCGAGATCGCCAGGAATGGTGACGAAGCGACAGCTCTGTCGCCGCGACACCACTTCCGGTGATCACAGCCTCGGCCCGACGCGAGATCGCCACAGGTGGGCGAGCGCGCCAGATCCGTAGCCGCCACCGCCTGTGCCCGACGATCGACCCAACTCCCCACACACGATCCCCGGACGTGGAGCGAACGCGACAGATCCGTCGTCCCCACACCGCTCGCGCCGATCAGCGTCACGCCTCCCTGAGGAGGTCACCCGGAGTGGTATCGGAGCGCCGAATCTGTCGCGCCGGCACCACCTCCGGCGATCACCGGGTCGGCTCGAGCATGAGCACCAGAGGTGGTGTCACGACAACAGATCCATCGCCACCGACCCGCGGCGACGTTCCCCGAGATCTCCAGAAATGGGGCGGACGCGACAGATCTGACGCACTGACACCACTTCACGCGATCATGGCCAGGCAGCCCCAGGTCCCACCCGGCTCGTGCCGTGCGCGAGTGGCGCGCGCGGGCGGGGCTCCGGCCGCGACAGCGAGTTGTCCTGATGATCGCCGCCGATGACGAGGTGGCGACAGAACTGTTGTCCTGGCACCACCTCTGGCGATCATGACGGTGTGGCGGCCGCCCGGACCATCCGGCGGCGCACCAGCACGCCGACGGCCACCACGGTCTGGCGCCGAGCCAGGCCCATCCGGCGCCGGTGATGCCCATCATCGGGACCAGGACCACGGTGCCGATGATCACGAGAGCGCAGAGGGTGGCGGGCAGGCCGACCAGCACGGCGCGGTGGCGGCTCACGCGCGCCTCCCAGACCGTCGAGTTCGTGACGACGTTCGGGATCGCGGACAGCGCCAGCAGGACCAGCAGCAGGGTGCCGCCCTGCGCGTAGGTGTGGCCGAACACCCACAGGATCGGGTAGGACGCCAGTGCGGTCACGACCGCGGCGGGCACGATGAGCGTGAGGACCTTGCGTTCCATCCCGCGGCGGGCCCGGTCGGCGGCGGCCCGGTCGGCGGCGGCGTTGTGGGCCACCATCGACTTGCCCATGCCGATGGCCACCAGGTAGAAGGCGAACGCGATCTGCCAGACCACCCCGTAGACGGCGGCGCCGTCGGGCCCCGCCAGGTTGATCACGACCAGCGGCAGGCCGAAGACGGCGGCCTGCCAGAAGATGTTGCCCGCATAGTCGGCGCCCACGAACTCGCGCAGGTCGCGCACCGTGACCGGGTGGACGACGGGCGGCGGCGGTGCGGTGCGCACGGCGCGGGTGAGCCAGCTGGTGACCACGGCCACGACGAGCAGGGTGGCCACGACCCAGCCGACGGCGATCCCGGCGTCGACGGCGAGCCAGGCGGCTCCGACGAGCAGGGCGACCTTCAGGACGGAGAACACGAGGTTCTCCCACAGCACGAGGTCGGCGCGCTTGATCGCGGTGAGGGCGGCGTCCTGGAGCACGAACACCGTGTAGAGCGGGGTGCTGACCACGAAGAAGGCGATCAGGGCCGGGTAGCCGACGGCGGTGACGAGCTCCGGCGCCCACACGCTCGCGCCGGCCGCGAACCCGATGCCGAGGACGGTGGCCACCCCGATGCCGACGGCGAAGCAGCCCGCGATGATCCGGCCGCGCCGCTGCGCCACGGGGACGAAGCGCAGGATCGCGTTGCCCAGGTTCAGGTGGGCGGCCGAGCCGAGGAGCGTCATCGCGGAGATCGCCGTGGAGTTGAGGCCGACGACGGTGGGGTCGAACAGCCGCGCGGCGAGCACCCAGAACAGCATGCCGATGCCTGACGACACGGCCGAGCTGAGCACGAGCGCCATGCCGTCGCGGTGCTGCGGGGCCCGCCAGCCGTCGTCTGCGGTGCGGCCGATCGGCAGGGGCGCGGTGACGACGTCGAACTCCATGGTGGGCGCGTCGATCTCGCGGGGTGCCGGCACGCGACCCATCATCCGACCGGTCCCCGATGTGCCCGCATGCAGGTCGTGCCTCCCCCGGTACAGCCCCCCGACGTGCGGTCTATCGGTAACACCCGTTGCGGTGTTAGCGCGCCGGGTCGGCTGCCCGCGGTGCCGCGGCGGCGTGTAGCGTCCCGCCGTCAAGAGCCACCGCGCACCACGATCGGGTGAATTGGTGCGCGTGGCTCTCCTGTTGCCATGAGGGGGGCACAAATGACCGACTCGTTCGATCACGTCATCATCGGTGGTGGTTCGGCGGGTTCGGCATTGGCGAACCGGCTGTCGGCCGATCCGGCGCGGCGGGTGCTGGTGCTCGAGAGCGGCCGTCCGGACTACTCGTGGGACGTGCTGATGCGCATGCCCGCGGGTATCGCCTTCACGCGGGGCGTGAGTTTCTACGACTGGCGTTATCGCAGTGAGCCGGAGCCGGGGCTGCGCGGGCGGCGGATGAATCTGCCCGCGGGTCGGATGCTGGGCGGTACGAGCAATCTGTACGGAATGCTGTACCAGCGCGGCAACCCGCTGGACTACGAGGGCTGGGCGGCGCTGCCCGGTATGCAGAACTGGGGCTACGCGAACGTACTGCCCTATTTCAAGCGTATGGAGGACGCCGAGGTCGGCGGCCGCTGCGGGGGCGCGGGGGTCCGTTGACGGTGCAGAAGGGGCGCCCGGGCAATGTCCTGTCGCAGGCGTTCCTGCTGGCCGCGCAGGAGGCCGGGCACTACGCCACGCCGGACGCAACGGGTTCCAGCAGGAGGGTTTCGGCACCCTCGACCACAACATCCGCAAGTCGAGGCGCTGGTCGGCCACCCGTGCGTACCTGCGCCCCGCCATGGGCCGCCACAACCTGACCGTCCAGACCGGCTGCACGGTCTCGAAGATCATGTTCGACGGCACGCGTGCGGTCGGGGTCGAGTACGTGGACCGGCGCGGCCACGTGCACCACGTGCTCAGCCGCGACATCGTCCTGTGCGCCGGGGCCATCAAGAGCCCGCACATCCTGCAGCTGTCCGGAGTCGGTGACGCGGCGGCGCTGGAATCCATCGGCGTGCCGGTCGTGCACCACCTCCCGGGCGTGGGCAAGAACCTGCAGGACCACCTGGCGATTCAGATCCAGCATTCCTGCACCAAGCCGGTGTCGCTGCAGCCCACCGCCAATCTGATGAACGCGCCGTGGATCGGGGCGCAGTGGCTGTTCCTGCGCAGCGGGCCGGGCGCGACCAACCACTGGGAAGCGGGTGGCTTCGCCCGCAGCAACGACAAGCTGCCATTCCCGAACCTGATGTACCAGTTCCTGCCGCTGGCGTCGAAGTCGTACCCGAACTCGCCCACCGGGCCGCACGGGTACCAGGTGCACGTCGCGTGATGAACTCCGATTCGCGCGGCAGCATCACGCCGACCTCGCCGAGCTGGCGCACGCCACCGGCGATCCAGTTCAACTACCTGTCCGCCGAGAAGGACCGGCGGGACTGGATCGACGCGGTCCGCGTCACACGGGAGATCATGGCGCAGTCGGCGCTCGCCCGGTACGACGGCGGCGAGGCCGAACCCGGCCCGAACGTGCAGACCGACGACCAGATCTGGGACTGGGTGGTGACGAACGCCAAGTCGGCGATGCACTACTCCGGGACCTGCAAGATGGGCACCGACGACCAGGCCGTCGTCGACCCGGACACGATGCAGGTCCACGGCATCGAGGGCGTGCGCGTGGTGGACGCGTCGGTGATGCCCGTCGTCACCAACGCCAACACCTACGCGCCGGTCATGGTGATCGCCGAGAAGGCCGCCGACATCATCCTCGGACGGCCGGCGCTGCCGCCGGACCACACCGAGTACTTCCGGCGCGACCAGACCCGCACCGCCGAGCTGCGCGTGGCCTCCAAGGACAGCTAGGGCCTAGGGGCCGTCGGGCGGCGCCCTCTTGCGGGGGATGCCGCCCGTCAGTCGCGCTCGCCCTGGAACGGAAGGATGCGGGCCCACCGCTCCCGCAGCTGCTCCTCCATCTCCGTCGCATCCGGGGTGGGGACGTTCTCCGGGGACACCACCGTGAGCTCCGGCTCCCCGGGACCGTGCTCCCGCGCCATCTCCAGCACCGTGACGAACACCTGCGCACACGCGTAGGCGTGGTCGACGTGGCGGATGACGCCCACGCAGCGGCCGTCGTCGAGCACCATGGCGAGGGGGTAGATGCGGCGCAGCACCGTGACCAGCTCCTGCGCCGATTCGAGGGCGCCGTCGTAGTCGCCACGAGCGGGGAGCGGATGGACAGCGCGTCCATGAACGCGTCCTCGAGGTCGCGGGCGAGCACCCGCACCCGGAACGGGGTGGCGTCGCGACCGTGCAGCGAGATCGCACCGCTCTCACGGGCGCCCCCGGCGGCCTGGTCGTGGGCCAGCACGAGGCAGTCCTCGAGTTCCGTGGCCACGTCGAGAGCGCGACCGAACGTGCCGTTGAGTACCAGGCTGAGGGATCTGCGCCGGCCCGTCACGGCCGGCACTCTACCGAGAGTTTTCCGTCCGGCCACATCGGTTCACCTGGGATCTGCCTCCGTTCGGGCGCTCAGCGGGACGGCGGTGGACCACCTGGACCGCCCGGCGCGCTGCCGGCGGACGGGGTGGTCGTGGTGTCGACGGGAGCGGTGAGCGCCACGGTGTAGCCGCTCGTGACGTCCCCGGTCACGGCTCCGAGCTCGTGCACTCCGCCGTCGTCGCCGAAGACGTTGTCCGTGGCGAGGGTGACCTGCGAGAGGTTGCTGACCGACGCCTCGTACCCGGGCTGCGCGTACACCACGTCGCAGACGTCCCGGGGCAGCGCGATCTGGGAGGTGGCGATCGCGTTCGAGGCGTCGACGATGCCGGCCTGGTCCGGATACACCTCGAAGTGGATGTGCGGCCACCGTCCCGAGTAGCAGGCCGGGAAGATGCTGGTGAAGCGCACGCGGCCGGACGGGTCGGCGATCTGCACGCCGCGCAGGTAGTTCTGGTCCTCGATCCCGCTCGAGTACATCGAGTACCCGCCGTCGCGGTCGCAGTGCCAGACGTAGACGGCCGCGCCCGCGAAGGCGGACCCGCCGTTCGCGATGTCGAGGACGGTGAGTTCGACGGTCAGCGGCACCCCCTCCGCGGTGCCGCTCGCCCCGGCGAAGCCGGACCGGATGTCGCTGCGGACGATGCCGCTCCCGGTGAGCGCGTTCGGGCCGTTGGAGCCGTCGCCCGGGTAGGGCCCGGCGGTCTCGTCGGGGATCTCCACGAGGCCGGTGCCTGCGGCGGTGGTCGGGACGCTCCCGGTGCCCGGGTTGCTCGCGCATGCCGCGAGGCCCGCGGCGGCGGCGCCGAGCCCGAGCGCCCGCAGCACCCGCCTGCGGCTCGTCAGCGTCGTGATGTCGAAGCCGAGGCCCTGGTCGACGACCTCCTCGTCGGGCCGGGCGAGCGGGCGCCCCTCGTAGGTCGGCCTCGGGTGGTGCCGCACGGTTCCTCCGCAGGTGGATGACTGTTCGGCACCCACGGTAGGAACGGCAGGTGGGGTGGCCCTGTGCGGTTCCTGTGCGCTTCCTGTGGTGCCGGGGTGACCCCGCCGGTGACGGTGTTCAATGAACCGCGATCACGACGAGGAGGGCCGTGGCCGAGCACCGGGCGGACGTTGACGGTCCGCACGCCCCGGGACAGCTGTTGAAGGGGTGGCGGGAGCGGGCGCTGCTCACGCAGGAGCAGCTCGCGGCGCGGGCGGGCCTTTCCGTGCGCTCGATCCGGCGGTTCGAACGCGGCGGCACCGCGCAGAGCGCATCGATCCGGCTCGTGGCCGACGCGCTCGGGCTGGGTCCCGACGAACGCGCACTGCTGGTGACGGCGGCACGCGAGCCCGGCGCGGGGCGGCTGCGGCAGCTCCCCGGACCGTCTCCCCTGTTCACCGGGCGGACCGGGAGCTCGCGGATCTCGACCGGATCAGCGACCCGGCGCAGCTCGTCGTCGCCACGATCTCCGGGATGGCGGGCGTCGGCAAGACGGCGCTCGCCGTGCAGGCCGCCCACCGGGTGGCGGCCCGGTACCCGGACGGGCAGATCTACCTCGACCTGCACGGATACGCCCAGGACGAGCGGCCGCTCGACCCGGCGGAGGCGCTCGATCGCGTACTGCGTTCCCTCGGGGTTCCCGACGACCGGATCCCGCCGGACCTCGACGACCGGGCGGCGCTCTACCGGAGCAGGCTGGCGGGCCGGCGGACGCTGATCGTGCTCGACAACGCGGCGGCCGAGGCGCACGTGGTTCCGCTGCTGCCCGGGACGCCCGGGAACCTGGTGCTGGTCACGAGCAGGCGGCTGCTGGCCGGGCTCGACCAGAGCCACTCGCTCACCCTCGACCTGCTCCCCCGCGGCGACGCCGTCACCCTCTTCACCCTCGCCGCGGGCACGGCAGCCGGCGAGCCGGACGCGCCGCTCGCCGAGCTCGTCGAGCTGTGTGGCCGGCTCCCCCTCGCGGTACGGGTGGCCGCCGCGCGCCTGCGGTCGCGCCCGACCTGGACGGTCGCGCACCTGATCGACGCCTGCGGGTCCGCCGGGACCTGCTCGCGGAGCTCGAGGCGGGCGACCGCAGCGTGACCGCCGCCCTCGACCTGTCCTACCAGCAGCTGCCGTCGCAGGCGCAGCGCACGTACCGGCTGCTGGGGCTGCACCCCGGTCCCGACCTGGCCGTGCACGCGGCGGCCGCGCTCCTCGGTGCCGCGGAGCCGCAGGCCGAGCGACGGCTCGATCCGCTGCTCGACACGCACCTGCTGCAGGAGCCCGCGCCCGGGCGCTTCCGGTTCCACGACCTCGTCCGCGCCCACAGCCTCGCGAAGGCGGACGCCGACGAGCCCGAGCCGGACCGGCGGGCCGCGCGCACCCAGCTGCTCGACCACTACCGCCACGGCGTCGCCGCCGCCACCGGCGTCGCCTACCCGCACGAGAACGCCGACCACCCGCACGTCCCGCCGTCCGGCGCCGACCCGGTCCCCGCCGAACCGGACGCGGCCACCGCATGGCTCGACGCCGAGCTTCCCGCGCTGCTCGCCGTGTTCCGGCACGCCGCCGACCACGGGTGGCCGGAGCACGCCCACGACCTGGCCGCGGCACTGCACGTCCACCTCATCAGCCGCGGCCGCTACGCCACCGCCGAGGACGTCCACGGCCGGGCGCTGGCGCTCGCCCGCGCTGCAGGCGACCGACGCGCCGAGCTGCGGGCCCTCACCAACCTCGGGCGCACGCACCTCAAACAGGGCCGCAACGAGCGGGCGGCGCAGCGGCACGAGCAGGCGCTGGAGATCTCCACGGCGATCGGCGACCGATACGCCGAGCTGAACGCGCTCGTCGGCCTCGGCCACAACCACCTGTTGCAGGGCCGGTACCCGGAGGCCGCCGAGCGGCTCTCGCGCGCGCGGGAGCTCGCGCACGGCACCGGCCACCCCACCATCGAGCTGAACTCCCTCATCGGGCTCGGGTGGCTGCACCGTCAGCTCGGCGAGTACGAACGGGCCTTCGAGGCCTTCACCCGGGCCCAGGAGCTCGCGCACGCCACCGGCAACCGCAGCAGCGAGGTCGACGCGCTGACCGGGCTCGGCTGGCAGCACCGCCAGCAGGGCCACCGGCCGGAGGCCCTCGCCAGCTTCGAGGAGGCCCACCGGATCGCCCACGCCATCGGCAGCAGGCACGGCGAACTCAACGCGATGATCGGCCTCGCCGCCGCACAGCGCGTGCTGGGACTGCACGACCAGGCCGAACGGACGTACCGGTCCGCTCTGGCGCTCAGCCGCGAGATCGGCAACCGGAACCTGGTGTACGAGGCCCTCCAGGGGATGGGCAGGCTGCACTTCGCGGCCGGCCGTCCCGACCGGGCCCTCGCCGACCACCTGGAGGCACTCGAGGTCGCCGCCCAGCTGGGCCAGCCCGCCGACCGGGCGAACGCCCACGACGGCCTCGCCCACGCCCACCACGCCCTCGGCCGGCACGGAGAGGCGCGCGACCATTGGCGGCAGGCCCTGGACATCCTCACCGGGCTCGGCGCCGAGAACACCACGGACGGCGAGGTCAGCACCGCCGCCATCCGGGCCCGGCTCAGCGAGCTGCCCGAGGAGCACACCGGTGCCGGTAGCTGACCGCCCGATGGCCTGGCCCCGGCCCGCCCCGTGCCGGAGAGTCGCTCCGTGCGGGGAGAAAGACACATTGCGGACCACCGCGTCGCGGACCAGGACGTCGCGGACCACCTGGTGGCGGTGCTCGCGACGCGGGACGCCTCGATCGTCGAGCTCGGCGCGCCGGCCGACGTCTTCGTCCACGACCGCTACGCCGTGCGGTACTGCGCGGTGGAGCCGGGGCGGGTCACCCTCGTGTCCGGCTTCTCCATCGAGGCGCCACACGGCCTCGACGTGCTGGCCGCCGCCCGCACCGTCATCGTCCCCGGAGGCGCGGAACCACCCCGCACCCCGCAGCTCCGGATCACCCACGCGCTCCGCGCGGCCGCTGCACGGGCGCCCGTGTCGTCGCGGCGGGGTCCGGCCCGTTCGTCCTGGCCGCGGCGGGCCTGCTCACCGGGCGCCGCGTGACCGTCCACCACGACCTCGCAGGCGACCTGCGTGCACGGTTCCCGCGCGTGCTCGTCGACACCTCGGCGCCCGTGCTGGCCGACGGCGGCATCCACACGTGTGTCGGCGGCACCACCGCGGTCGAGCTGTACCGGGACCTCGTGCGCCGCGACGACAACCCCGCCCCCGACGAGCTCACCGACGTGCTCGAGTGGGCCACCGCGCGCCTCGGTGAGCCGCTCAGCCTCGCCGACCTGGCGAGGGCGGCGCACGTCAGCTCCCGCACCCTCGCCCGGCGCTTCGAGGCCGCGCTCGGCACGACCCCGATGCAGTGGCTGCTCTCCCAGCGCCTCCGCCGCGCCCTCTACCTGCTCGAGACCACCTGCGAGCCGATCGAGCGGATCGCCCGCATGACCGGTTTCGGCAGCACGAGCAACTTCCGCCTGCAGTTCACGCGCGCGACCGGCGCGTCGCCGCAGTCGTACCGGCGCACGGCCAGGGATCCGAACGGCCTGGGTGCACCGAGGCGCGTCGGCTAGTGCTGCTCCCGCCGGGGCTCGGCGGGCAGCACCGCGATCAGCCGGTCATCCCTTCCAGGTTCCACGCTCGTCACGGGCGATGACGAGCTCGGGGCGGAGCGCGCCGAACAGCATCGTGAGCAGCAGCTCGGAGGTGTCGGCAGGCGGCTCTTCCTTGCGGTTGACGCTCCGCACCAGCAGCAGGTTGACGATCATCCCGCTGATCTCGCTCGCGGGCGGGTGGGCGCGCAGCGCACCGGTTGCTGCCCGTGCTCGATGAGCAGCAGGAGCGGCAGGTGGATGGGGGCGAGGGTCCGCGGGTCCGCCTGGTCCTCGGGGTCCTGGGCGCGGCCCACGCGGATCGTGTAGTCGAGCACGGCGGCGGTGAACGACGCGGTCAGCCCGCGGTGGTACGCGCTCAGCCGCGCCAGCGCGTCGACCTGGTCGATGATCGCCTCGGCGACCGGACGCCCGGCGGCGATGTCCTGCTCGGCCTGCCGGATGAGGCCACGGACGTGCGGCTCGTACACGACGCCGAGCAGGGCGTGCTTGGTGGGGAAGTGGTTGTAGGCCGTTGCGGAGCTGACGCCCGCGGCGTCGGCGATGTCCTCGATGCGGGTGGCGGCCCAGCCGCGGCGGCTGAACGCCGAGTCGGCCGCCGCGATCAGTGCGGCTCGGGTGCGGATCCGCTTGGTCTGAGCGGCCCGGGCGCGCGGATCGGCCGGCCACTCGTCCACGGTCCACCGTCTTTCCCGGTCGCGCCGCCCAGCGGCCCCGTTGCTCGCGGTGACGCTACCTCAGCATGTTTCCCACGCCGGACCGAGATCGGCGATCATCGGTGGGTGACCGGTACCTCCGCCGAACGGCTGCACGAGGCTCTCGTCGGGACGCTGTTGGCTGCCGGTCTCGCCTGGCGCGAGCCGGTGCAACAGGCCCTGCGGGCCGTGCCGCGGCACCTGTTTCCTGCCCGAGGTGCCGTCGGCGGAGGCCTACGCCGCCGGGAAGGCCGTGGTGACGAAGCGTGACCCCGGCGGGGCACCGCTCAGCTCGCGTCCGCCCCGGGGGTCGTCGCGATGATGCTCGACCAGCTCGACGTCCACCCCGGTCACCGGGTCCTGGAGATCGGGTCCGGCACCGGCTACAACGCCGCCCTGCTCGTCGAGCTCGCCGGGCCGGACGGTCAGGTCGTCACCGTCGACGTCGACCCCGACTGCACCACCAGGACCCGCGAGGCGCTCGCCCGCACCGGTCACACCGCCGACGTCCGCACCGGCGACGGCGCCCTCGGCACCCGCGACGGCAGCGAGTTCGACCGGCCTGCCGTGGGTGTCTGGCCGCGCGCACGTGCAGCTGGGCGCGGTGGGCTTCGGACCGTCAGGTGCGACGCTCGCCCGGGCGATCGCCCACCACATCCGCGCGTGGGACGGTGCCCGCGACGTCCTCCCGCGGCTCACCGCCCACCCCGTCGGCACCCCGGACCACGAGGTCCCCGCCGGAACGGTGATCGACAAACACCACGCCCGCCTGGTCGTCTCCTACCCGCCCGCGCTCAGAGCGGCCGGCGCACGAGACTGACGAACAGGCCCGGGTGTCGGTGGCCCGGCGCAGGTCGATCGTCCGGGAGCCACCGACGGCGAGCTCGGGTGTCGCCACGATGTGCTGCAGGCCGCCGTCGTCGACGAGCGCGGACCCCGCAGGGAGGCACGACCGCAGGTCCGGGTCGTCGGAGGAGCCGAGGTTCAGGTCGCCGCCCAGCACCAGCGCGGGCGCACCGTCCCGGCCGCGCATCCCCGCGACGACCGTGTCGAACAGGTACCGGCACTGGGCGAGCGCGACGTCGCGCTCGGTGTAGGCCAGGTGCGTGGTGCAGACGGAGACGGGTGGGGTGGCGGCGAGGTCGGCGCACACCCACGCCCGCTGCTCGGGGTCCTCCGCGTCCTGGGCCGGGTAGATCCCGCCGCCCGGGGCCGACCCGGGGACCGACGGCCACCGCGACACGATGCCGATCCCGTACTGGCGGCCGCTCCGGCACCGGTACGGCTCGCCGCTGTCGCCGTTGCGCGCCGCCTGGAACACCGAGGTGACCGCGGCACCCGGCACGGCGTCGGCGAGTGCCTGTTCCAGCGCGGACACGTCGTCGTCGCAGACCTCGTTCAGGGTGATCACGTCAGGGGTCTCGGCGCGGATCAGGGCAGCGGCCTCGTCCGTCGAGCGCCCGGTGTAGCAGGCCGCGATGCCGCTGCCGCACAGGTTCATCTGCACCATCCGCACGGGCGGGGCGGGCGGCCGGGCCACCTGCGTCGGCAACGGCAGCGCGGGGCTCGGGGGTGGAGCGGCGGCGGGCCCGGTGGTGACAGCGGCGCAGCCTGCCAGGCATGCGAGGAGGCACCCGACGATCGCCACCCACCGGCCGCGGGATCGTCGGTCCCCCACACCCGCCTCCGTCCGGAAAGTCACAATTCGCGTCACGAATGAGCGACAGCGACCATATCCGACCGTTCGCACATCGGGTAGATAATCATTCCGAACACGCGAGGTCTTTCATCCGTCGTTCAGCTTCCGTTGGGGCTCCATGCCCGACACAATGGGCCCCACAGCGCGGTGATCACCACGAGTGGTGTCGCAGCGACATCTCCGACGCCCTACCGCCACTTCCACCGATCACAACCCAGGTACCCGCTGGTCAGTCGGCCACGTCGTCACGCAACGTGAGCACGGTCCGCATCACGTACTCGACGGCCGACTCGAACATCCCGCCGCGCAACTCGTCACGCGTGGCGAGGTTCCGCGACGCGAACTCCAGCGTCCTGGCGGCACCTGCCCTGCGGACGAGGATCGCGGCGATCTCCTCCAGGTCGAGGCCCGGGTGGTCGAGGCGGACCAGCGCGAACTCGACCACCAGCTCGTCCACCGTCACGAGATCCGACCCCTGCCTGTGAGAAACCCGCTTCAAGGATGGCACCAGGGCGGGTCCGGCAGAAGTGTGCGGGCGGCGGACCCGTCGCCCGCACACCGCGGCAGGCTCACACCTGGCCCTTGGCATCGTCGTAGCCTGCCTTGCCCGGGGCGTCGGCGAGCTCGTAGATCACGCGGATCACGCCCGTCGGGAACACCTCCGTGGCCGCCACCTTCAGGTGGTAGGGCACCTCACCGTCGTCGAAGAGCTTCCGGCCCTTGCGCGCCGCCACCGGGTGCACCAGCAGGCGCAGCTCGTCGACCAGCCCGGCGGCGAGCAACTGCTGCACCACCGAGAGTGAGCCGGGGATCAGGATGCCCGCGACACCGTCGTCGGCCTTGAGCGCGGTGACGGCCTCGACCAGGTCACCGCCGAGCAGCTCGGAGTTGCGCCACGTGAACTCGCGCGGCCGACGCGAGACGACGATCTTGCGGGTGTCGCCGAGGCGTTTGGCGAACGAGGCGTCCTCCTCGCCCGCCTCCTCCCGGTCGGGCCACGCGCCCGCGAAGCTGTCGTAGGTCTCCCGCCCGAGGAGCAGCACGTCCGATGTGTCGTAGTCCTCGGTGACCGCCCGGCCCATGTTCTCGTCGAAGTACGGGAAGTGCCAGTCCGGGTCGATCTCCGCCACGCCGTCGGCGGAGATGAACAGCGTTGAGATGACCTTCGCCATTGCGGTGGCCCTTTCGGATCGGTGGGTTTCCGAACCTAGACCGCCTGACAACCGCAAGCTCATCGGTCGCGCGGACGAGCCGTTTCCGAAGCACCCGACAACCACCGTCTCGCCCCTCGCGCTGTATGACGATGCGGTGCCGTCCGTCCCACACGTATGAGTCGGTGTTGATCACCAGGATCGGGACAGGAGCTGCACCGGTGCAGCCGATGTCCCGGTTGCGTCGATCATCCGGCTTCGGGTCGCACCCCGTCGACGACGTGCACCGGCCGGAACCGGCGAGCAGCACCTCGTTGCTGCCGCGCCTGCACCAGCGTGCTGCTCGTGGTGATCACCCGCACGGGACCGGGACGAGCCGCACAGCATTGCAGCCGCAACGACCGTGACGTGCTGCTCGGTGTGCTCCCTGATCGCCGACGACCGCTGAGCGACCCGACGGCACGCAGGCAGGTCGAGCCCGGTCACTCGTCCGGCTGGGGCCCGCGGTACCCGCTGGCCTCCAACGCGTCGTCGAACGTGATGAGCTTGGGGATGTCCGGGTTGAGCTTGTTCCCGTCGACGTAGGCGCCCGTGGACCCGTCGGCGAGCGCGATCGCCTTGTTGTTGTGGCCCTCGAAGTCGTTGCCGGTGATCGACACGTTCTGGATGTTCTTGATCATGAGAGCCTGGGCCGCTCCGTCGTCGCAGTAGTTGTCGCTGAACCGCCAGTCCGCGCTCGCACCCGGGCCGTGCACGCCCTCGTCGGGCAGGTTCGGCCCCTCGGCGATCAGGCACTGTGCGGCGGCGTTCTCGCAGCGGTTGCCGTCGATGACGACGTCGCTGCTCGTCGGGTACTCACTGCTGTAGTAGGTCTGGAAGCAGTCGGGGTGCGGGCCGTCGCCGCAGCCGTCCTCGTCGCAGTCGGAGCCGTCGTCGACGTCCGAGATCGTGTTGTTCCGCATCGTGATGTGGTCGCCGAAGAACCGGATGCCGTCGGTGTCGTCACCCGCGTAGACCGGGTGGCTGATCGTGTTGTCCTGGAAGACGATGCCGTCGCCCTGGAGCTTGGCGCCCATGGAGTGGGCGTCGGTGGAGGCGAACCCCTCGACGACGACGTTGCTGGTGAGGACGTCGATCCCGGCCACCGTGGCGTCCCGGCCGGTGTAGGTGACGGGCAGGTCCGGGGTACCGCCCGCGGTGATGACCAGCCGGGAGTCCAGCGTGCCGGACATGCAGACGACCGCCCCCGGCATGACCTTCGGGACGCTGTCGACGTCGGCGTCGACGGTGCACGTGGCCCCGGGGGACGCCCCCGGCCGCGACGGGCCGGACGACGCGCACCCGGCCAGGCCGAGGACGACCACCGCGAGGATCGCTCCCCAGCCGGCGGGACCCCACCGCGCGATCCGGCGCCGCCGCTGGGTCCCTGCCGTCTCAGTGGTCACGTGTCAGCATCTCCTCCGACCGGGTCGCCCGCTCCGGTGCGGACCGCACCGGAGCCGACGGATCCCAGTGTGGCACCGCGCGCGGCGCGGTTCCGCGAGTCGCTCAGCCGCCCCTCAGACTGCGGCGTCAGACCGCGGCGTCGAGCCCCCGTTCCTTCAGCCGCTCGCGCTGGTTGGGGTTCACCGACGGGCGGAACGGGACCTCCACCACCTCCGCGCCGACCGGGCTGCCCGGCACGTCGGCGTACTGGGCGGGCAGGTCGACCGCCAGCCTGGTGCCCACCGCCGACAGTTCCACCGGCACGTAGCCGAGCGCGATGTTCGTCTCGAGCTCCGGCGACCACCACGGCGAGGTCAGGTAGCCGACCGGGTCGCCGCCGGTGCGGGGCCGGACCAGCCAGAAGTCCGGGGCGTACTCGTCGATGGGGCGCCCGCCGACGCGCATGCCGACCATGACCATCCGGAACGGCGGGGTGCCTGCCTCGATCAACCCGCGGGCCCGTTCGAGGGCCGCCTTGCCGATGTAGTCGGCTTCCTTCTTGCGCGGCACCTGGTAGCCGAGGTTCACCTGGAACGGCAGCGTCTCCGCGTCCATGTCCTGGCCCCACGACAGGATCCCGGCGGCGACGCGCCGGTGGTGGGCCGGGGCGATGACGCGCAGGTTGTGCGGGCGGCCCGCCTCCAGCACGGCGTTCCACATCTCCTCGGCGTACAGCGTGGCGTCGCGCAGGTAGATCTCGTAGCCCTTCTCCCCCGTGAAACCGGTCTGAGAGATCACCACCGGGCGCCCGGCGACGGTGGCCTCCAACAGCCCGTACGACGCAGGTCCGCCAACTCCGGCCCGACGAGGTCGATCATGAGGTCCACCGAGCGAGGGCCCTGGATCTGGACGGGCGCGACGTCGATCTCGGCGATCTCGACGTCGAACGGCTGCCCCACCTTGACGCCCTGCAGCCAGAGCATCAGGTCGCTGTCGGAGATGCTGAACCAGAACTCGTCGTCCGCGATCCGCAGGAGCACCGGGTCGTTGAGGATCCCGCCGCTCTCGTTGCACAGGATGACGTAGCGGGCCCGCATCGGGGGAATCTTCGTGGCGTCCCGGGTGATCACGAAATTGACGAAGGACTCGGCGTCCGGCCCTTTCACCCGGATCTGCCGTTCCACCGCGACGTTCCACATTGTGACGTCGTTGACGAGCGCGTGGTACTCGGCCATGGCACCCCCGTCCGCCGGCCGGAGGTATCCGCGGGGGTGGTAGACGCGGTTGTACACCTCGGCCCGCCAACACCCCGCCGCCATGGACAGGTGCCAGTACGGGGACTTGCGGATCCTGGTGGATATCAGCAGCTCAACAGGGGTGGGCCCGGTCTGCCTGAGGTTGATCGGGACGAGGCGGTCGGCCTGGTCGACCGCGGGCTGGTTGTGGTGGGAAGGGGCGGCAACGGCACCGTTCGTCATCTACGGCTCCATCACTTTCCGGATCAGGGATAAACGATCACAGACGCCCCGAAGAATCACTGTATTCGCGTGGTTCCCGCAGCGTGCGAGGAACATACCGACGACCCTCGTATTGGTCAACGAGTTCCACGATGTGCAACTCCACAATGCCGGAAAAAGGACGATCGCGCGGCGACGACGCGTGGAGCAGCCCCCTCGACGGCGACACGCCACGAGATGTAGGGGTGCCACGCCTGATGGACCACCACATGTAGTGTCGCCGCCGCTGATGGTTCCCTCCGCCAGCCAGGCGGAGGGACGTGAGAGGGAACCCGGTGCGAGTCCGGGACTGCCCCGCAGCGGTGAGCGGGAACGACCGCCGTCAGGAGCACTGGGTGTGCCACCACCTGGGAAGCGACGGCCAGTAGGGGCACCGGCAGGTGCACGCCCGCGAGTCCGAAGACCTGCCATCAGCGCAACGGTCCCCCGCGCTCACGAGGAGAGAGCTGTGACCCCACCTGCCACCACCACCGCCGCGGACGTGCGGATCGTCCGCCGGGACAACCCGGAACACACACCCCCGGACGGGGACCGGCTCGAACGTCTCGTGGCCGATGCCGTCGCCGGGATCGCCGACGTCGACGCGGCCACGGTGCTCGAGGAGGCCCGCCGCACCGTCTACGACGGCATCACGGCCGATGAGCTGGCGCTCGCGCCGGTCATGGCCGCCCGCTCCCTCGTCGAGTCCGAGCCGAACTACTCGGCCGTGGCGGCCCGGCTGCTGCTGGACGGCCTGCGGACCGAGGCCCTCACGCACCTCGCAGGTTCCCGCCGCCACGCGAGCCGGGACGAGATGGCCGGGCTCTACCCGCAGTACTTCCGGGACTACGTGGCGCGGGCCATCGCGCTGGAGCTGGCCGACCCGGCCCTGCTGACCTTCGACCTGGACCGGATCACGGCGGCGCTGCGCCCGGAGCGCGACCTCGACTTCACCTTCCTCGGCCTGCAGACCCTCTACGACCGCTACTTCCTGCACGAGAACGGTGTGCGGTTCGAGCTGCCGCAGGCGTTCTTCCTGCGGGTGGCGATGGGGCTCGCCCTGCGCGAGGACGATCGCGAGGCGCGCGCGATCGAGTTCTACGAACTGCTCTCCTCCCACCGCTTCATGGCGTCCACCCCGACGCTGTTCAACTCCGGAACCACCCGGCCGCAGCTGTCGTCGTGCTTCCTCACCACGGTGGCCGACGACCTCGACTCGATCTTCCAGGGCTACCGGAACAACGCCCTGCTCGCGAAGTACTCCGGTGGGCTGGGCAACGACTGGACGCCGGTGCGCGGCCTCGGCGCCCACATCAAGGGCACCAACGGGAAGTCCCAGGGCGTCGTGCCGTTCCTCAAGATCGCCGGCGACACGGCGGTAGCCGTCAATCAGGGCGGCAAGCGCAAGGGCGCCGCCTGCGCGTACCTGGAGACGTGGCACATCGACGTCGAGGACTTCCTCGACCTGCGCAAGAACACCGGTGACGACCGCCGCCGCACCCACGACATGAACACGGCCAACTGGGTGCCCGACGAGTTCCTCCGCAGGGTCGAGGCCGACGCGGAGTGGACCCTGTTCTCCCCCGACGAGACCCCCGACCTGCACGACCTCTACGGCACCGCGTTCGCCGAGCGGTACCGCGAGTACGAGGCCGCGGCCGGGCGAGGGGAGATCCGCGTGTTCCGGCGCGTGCCCGCGGTCGCGCTCTGGCGGCGGATGCTGACGATGCTGTTCGAGACCGGTCACCCGTGGATCACGTTCAAGGACCCGTGCAACCTGCGTTCACCGCAGCAGCACGCAGGCGTCGTGCACTCCTCGAACCTCTGCACGGAGATCACGCTCAACACCCGGGCGGGCACGGACGGCGAGGTCGCGGTCTGCAACCTCGGATCGGTCAACCTCGCTGCGCACGTCGGCCCGGGCGGGCTGGACACCACGAAGCTGGAGCGCACGGTCCGCACGGCCGTGCGGATGCTCGACAACGTGATCGACATCAACTTCTACACGATCCCGCAGGCCGGCCGGTCCAACCTGGCGCACCGCCCGATCGGCCTGGGGCTGATGGGTTTCCAGGACGCCCTGTTCGTCCAGGGGATCGCGTTCGCGAGCGACGCGGCCGTCGAGTTCGCGGACCGCAGCGCGGAGCACCTGAGCTACCACGCGATCGCCGCGTCGTCCGACCTCGCGGCCGAGCGGGGCCGGTACGCGAGCTACGACGGCTCGCTGTGGAGCCGGGGCGTCCTGCCGATCGACTCGATCGCGCTGCTGGCCGCCGCCCGCGAGGGCGACGACCTCGACGTCGACACCTCGACCACCCTCGACTGGGACGCACTGCGGGACCGGGTCGGCAGGCAGGGCATGCGCAACTCCAACGTCATGGCCGTCGCGCCGACCGCGACGATCTCCAACATCTGCGGCGTCGGGCAGTCGATCGAGCCGCAGTTCCGGAACCTGTACGTGAAGTCGAACATGTCCGGCGAGTTCACCGTGGTCAACTCCCACCTGGTGGCAGAGCTCAAGGCACGCGGGCTGTGGGACCGGGAGATGGTGGCCGACCTGAAGTTCTTCGACGGCAGCCTCGGCCCGATCGAACGCGTGCCCGCCGACCTGAAGGCCCGTTACGCCACCGCGTTCGAGATCGAGCCGCGCTTCATGGTCGAAGCCGCGTCCCGGCGGCAGAAGTGGATCGACCAGGCCCAGTCGCTCAACCTGTACGTCGCCGCTCCGAGTGGCCGGGCACTCGACGAGCTCTACCGCACGGCCTGGCACAAGGGCCTCAAGACCACCTACTACCTGCGGACGCAGTCGGCGACGCAGGTGGAGAAGTCCACGCTGCGCGGCACGGACGGGCGGCTCAACGCCGTCCCTGCGGCCATGTGCCGCATCGACGATCAGGACTGCGAGGCCTGCCAGTGAGCACCGGCCTGGAGACGATCGACCGCGGCGCCGGTCCGGTCGACGTCGACGCGAAGCGGATGATCACGCCCGGGCGGATGTCAACCAGCTCCTGCCGCTGAAGTACCGCTGGGCGTGGGACCGCTACCTCGCGGCGTGCAGCAACCACTGGATGCCCACCGAGGTGGGCATGCAGGCCGACATCGCGCTGTGGAGGGCCCCGGACGGCCTCACCGCCGACGAGCGGCTGATGGTGCAGCGCAACCTCGGGTTCTTCGCCACCGCCGAGTCGCTGGTGGCCAACAACGTCGTGCTCGCCGTGTACCGGTACCTGACCAATCCCGAGTGCCGCCAGTACCTGCTGCGGCAGGCCTTCGAAGAGGCCGTGCACACCCACACGTTCCAGTACATCTGCGAGAGCCTCGGCCTCGACGAGGGCGAGCTGTTCAACATGTACCGCGAGGTGCCCTCGATCACCGACAAGGACGCGTGGGCCCTGCGCTACACCGAGCACCTCGCCGACCCCGGCTTCACCACCGGCACGCCCGCGGCCGACCGGGCGTTCCTGCGCGACCTCGTCGCGTTCTACGTGGTCTTCGAGGGCATGTGGTTCTACACGGGGTTCGCCCAGATCCTCTCGCTCGGGCGCCGAAACAAGATGGTGGGCATCGCCGAGCAGTACCAGTACATCCTGCGCGACGAGTCCATCCACCTGAACTTCGGCATCGACTGCATCAACCAGATCAAGCTCGAGAACCCGCACCTGTGGACACCTGAGTTCGCCGAGGAGATCCGAGGCATGCTCGGCGAGGCCTGCGAGCTGGAGATCGCCTACGCCCGCGACACCGTGCCCCGCGGCATGCTCGGGCTCACCGCGGACGCCTGCGCGCAGTACCTGCGGTTCGTCACCGACCGTCGCGCCCGGCAGATCGGGCTCGAGCCCCTGCACGGGGAAGGCGAGAACCCGTTCCCGTGGATGTCGGAGGCCATGGATCTGGAGAAGGAGAAGAACTTCTTCGAGACCCGGGTGACCGACTACCGGAGCGGGGGCACGCTGGACTGGGGCTGAGCAGCCGCCGTCATGGTGTGCCGAACCCGGCGTCCTCCAGCGCCTTCTTCCCGACCTCGCCGGTCACGAGAGCCACGAACGACGCGGCGAGGTCGGGTTGGGGGCCGCTCGACAGCGCGACGATCGGGTAGTCGTTCACCGCCTGCTCGGCCTCCGGGAAGTCCACGCCGTCCACCGAGTCGCCTGCCGACCGCACGTCGGTGACGTAGACGAGCCCCGCGTCGGCGTTGCCGGTGGACACCTTGCCGAGCACCGACTTCACGTCGGGCTCCTCGCTCACCGGGGCCAGCGTCACGCCGGTGGCCTTCTCGATCTTCTCGGTGGCGGAGCCGCAGGGCACCTGCGGCGCGCACACCACCACCGTGACGTCCGGGCGGGCCAGGTCGGCGAACGTCGCCACCCCCTTCGGGTTGCCGGGTGGGGTGGCGATCTGCAGCACGTTCGTGGCGAACAGGGCGGGCGGGCCGGCGGCCAGGCCCGCGTCCGAGACGGTCGTCATCGTGGACTCGTTCGCCGCGGCGAAGACGTCCGCCGGGGCGCCGTTCACGATCTGCTGGGCGAGGTCGGAGGAACCCGCGAAGTTCAAGCGCACCTCCACCCCGGGGTTGTCGATCTCGAACCTGTCCTTCAGGGCGGTGAACGTGTCGGTGAGCGAGGCTGCCGCGAACACGTTCAGCGTGCGCGACTCCCCCGAACCCTCGACCGCGGGTCCACCGCCTCCGCACCCGGCCAACGCCGCCACCAGCCCGGCAGCGAGCAGCACCTGCAGTCGAGTCCTCACCATCGGCCTCCCTCACGGCACGTCCGACGGCAGCCTATCTCCGCATCTGCGCCTTCATGAGGCCGGCTTTTCCGCACCTGCCCGAGCAGCTGGGCTTCTTCGCGCGGAAATGCCATTCGCCGGTGGTGGTACCCGCCGCGCCGGGAGGAGTGTGGGCGACGGGTACCACCGAACGGCCGGCTGCGCTGGCCGAAACGGAGGCTACCAGTCGTCCACCTGCACCTGTTACCCGCAGTCACCACCCGAACCGGCTGCGTCACCAACCTCGGTGCGAAGGCCCGCAACGAGCAACCCCACCAGCCTGCGGGCGTCGTAGCGGGGGTCACTGTCGGCCCCGACGCAGAGGTTCCCGATGCCGCGCATGACCTCGTAGGCCTCCAGACCGGGGCGGATCTGCCCCGCCGCCGCGGCGGCATCGAGCAACTGGTCGCACACGGGCGTGAGCCGGTCGACGAAGTAGGCGTGCAGGGCGGCGAAGCCGGTGTCGTCGGACTGCAGCACCGCGGCCAGCCCGTGCTTGGTGACCAGGAAGTCGACGAACCGGTCGATCCACCGGGCGAGGGCGGCGTACGGGGTCGGACCGGCCGCCAGCAGCGCCGGGCCGGCCTCGGCGCACGCCTCGACCTGGTGCCGGTACACGGCGATGATCAGATCGGCCCTGGTCGGGAAGTGCCGGTAGATCGTGCCCATCCCGACGCCGGCCGCGGCCGCGACCTCCCGCACCGGCGCATCCACCCCCGAGGTGACGAACACCGCTGCGGCGGCGTCGAGCAGCGCCTCCTCGTTGCGCCGGGCGTCGGCGCGCTTGGGCCGGTGGCGGGCGCGCCGCACCCTCGCGTCGCTCACCACACCGCTCCCCCGAGTCCGAACGTGCTAATCGGAACGTTGCTCCGTATAGTGAGCGGAGCAACGTTCCGTTTATCTAGTGTGCCCTCGCGGGCACGAGAGGACCAGAGCTCCATGCCGGACACCAGTTTCGGGATCATGACCGCTCCCATGCAGGTCGACTACCTCGACATCCTCCAGGTCTGGCGCGACGCCGACGCGATCCCCGAGATCGAACACGCCTGGCTCTTCGACCACCTCCTACCGATCGCGGGCGACCCGAGCGGGCCGATCCACGAGGGCTGGACCCTGCTCTCCGCCCTCGCCGCGCAGACCCGGCGGCTGCGCCTCGGGTTGCTCGTCACCAGCAACCGCATCCGCCCGCCCGCGATACTGGCCAGGATCGCCGCCACCGTCGACATCGTGTCCGGCGGACGGCTCGAGTTCGGCATCGGCGCAGGCTCCCTCCCGACCCATCCGCTGGCCCGGCGCGAGTACGAGGCCCACGGCCTGCACTACCAGGACGCCGCGGGCGCCGTGGAACGCCTCGGGGAGGCGTGCACCGTGATCCGTCGCATGTGGACGGAGGACGAACCGTTCGACTTCCACGGCGCCCACGTCCAGCTCACCGGCGCCTTCTGCAACCCCAAGCCGGTGCAGCGGCCCGGCCCGCCGATCATGATCGGTGGACGCGCCGGGCGGACGCTGCGCGTGGCCGCCGAGCACGCCGACCTGTGGAACTTCCCCTCCCACTCCCTCGACGAGATCGACGAGGCCGCCCGCCGCAGCGCGCTCCTGGACCGCCACTGCGTCGAGATCGGCCGCGACCCGGCCGCGATCACCCGCTCGATGCCCCTTCCCGTCTCCTACGACCGGCCCGACACCACCCGCAAGGCCGTCGGGGCGGCCGTCAAGGCCGGCTTCCGCCACATCGTCCTCACGCTGCCGACGCCCTACCCCACCGGCGTCGCGCGGTGGGCCGCCGACGAGATCATCTCCCCCTGCACGTGACCGGTCCGTCCTCGAATCCACGGGGCTGACCACCACCCGACAGGGCACCCGGGACCGGGGCCCGCCTCCTCACCGAGGCGGGCCCCGGTCTTTCGCGTACCGGCGCGCGTCCCGGGTAGCCCACCGGTACGACCGCCGGCGGCACGGGAGAGCGTGGAACGCGCCGGCGCGGCCCACGTCCAGCTCGTGATTCCCGACGGCGCAGCGGTGTCTGCGCGGAGGGTCGCCAGGTCCGGGACGGCACCGCGAAAGAGTTCGCAACGCAAATTTCCCTTGCCTGATAAGCGTTTCCGGCAGGCATTGCCACCGTACAGATCGTCGTCGGGCAGGTGCCGAGATCATCGGCCGGCGCACGCCGAGCCGACCGTCCGAGCCACACACCCGGCGGATAGACGGTCGTCTCCGATTGGACGAATCGGAGGATCCGCACTACTCCGTCCTGCCGAACACCTCGGAATTCACCGTGATCCACGCGTCTCCCGGGTACGCGGAACGGTGGTCGACGATCGCGCGAGCGAATCACGGACGGAGCGAGGTGGTCCAGGTGGGCGAGACCAGCACACGGGAAGCGGCACCGGGGGTGCTGAGGATCCCCGGCGGCAACGGGTCGGGACCCGACCAACCGGCACCGTCGGAGGAGTTGAAGGCGAGCCTGCGGCGGTTGCTCGCGACAGTGCTGGACCGCGCGTTCGGGATCGCCCTGGACGGAGTCGAGGGCCTTGCACGCTGGCTGGACGCGGTTGCACGCGGGGCGGATTCCGGATGAACGCACTGATCGGAGGCTCGCGGGCGGTCGTCGGCGGGGGGAATCCGCTGTGGGGCGCACTCGTGGGCGGTCTCCGCGCCCTCAGCCCCGCCGCGCGGGGGGCGTTGGTCGCGGCGCTCGTGCTCGCAGTGCTCCTGCTCCCCGTGACCGTCGTCCTGCTGCTCCTCTTCCTGATCGTCGTGGCGATCGTCGGGGCAGCCCGTGCGGCCTCCTGAGCGCGCGCCGCTCCGTCTGCGGAGCACCGAAGGCATACGTCCGATTCCCGGAGCTGCCCCACGCAAATGCGGACACCCGCAGGACGATGAATGCTCCGAATGGCCCAAGTTCCCGAGGAACTTTCCGCGTTCGGGGCGCCCGGGTGTTCCTGAGCGACGCCTCGGGTAGATGCACGAAGCGCTCCTACCGAGGAGTGGATTGCGCGGAACAGCGAGGAGTGGAGATCAGTGAAGTGTGGAGCGCGGGTTGCGCTCGGGGTGGCCGGTGGCTACCTACTCGGGCGGACCAAGAAGATGAAGCTTGCCCTGATGTTCGCCGGGATGGCGGCGGGCCGGCGCGCCGGCGGGCCGGGTGAGCTACTCAAGGGCGGGTCGAAGCTGCTGAGCGCCTCACCCGAGCTGGCGCGGCTCACCGACGAGGTGCGCGGCAGATTGATGGAGGCGGGCAAGACCGCGGCCCTGGCGGTCGCGACACGGCAGGTGGAGTCGATCACCGACCGCGTCGGCCGGCGCGTGGAGTCGCTCGGCGATCTCGGCACCCCGCAACGCCGCACGCCGGAGGAACCACCCCCGGAACAGGACGCCGAGGACGAGTACGTCGAGGAGCCCGCGGCCGACGACGAGCCGCGCGAGGACGAACCCGCCGACGAGGGCCCCGCCGACGAGGGCCCCGCGGAGGACAGCGCACCGGCACGACGGCGTCCGGCACGGGCCCGCGCCACGCAGGCGTCCGGCGGACGGGCGGGTGCGGCCACCACGAGCGCCCGGCGCACCACGAGCGGCACGGCCGGCCCGGCCGGAAAGGGCACCGGCAAGTCCGGCAACGGACGGCGCAGCCCGCGCACACGGAAGGCCGAGAGCGATGGCTGACAGCACGAGTAGCACCACGGAGAAGGCCAAGGAGGCCGTGCCCGTCGACGCGCTTCGCGACGCGGGGCAGCGGCTGCTGACGCTGCTCGTGCAGCGGGCTGCCGAGTCGGCAGCGGACCGGGTGACGGACCTGTCGGACCGCCTGACGGGGGTTGCCGAGAGCGGCGGCCGAGGGCTGCGCGAGGTGTTCAGCCCCGACGTGGAGAGCCGGAAGGACGACGGCGAGGACGACGGCGAGGGGGAGTCGCGGGGCGGGCTGCTCTCCCGCGGGTTCGGCGCCCTCAAGGAGAAGGCGCAGAACGTCCTCGGCGGCGGAGGCGGAGGAGGCGGCGGTAAGAAGCTCAAGGTCACCGTCATCAGCGAGGACCAGGACATCGGGTTGCCGCTGCGCACCACGTACGACCTGTGGACCCAGCTCGCCGACTTCCCCACGTTCATGAAGAAGGTGGAGTCCGTCGAGCAGGAGAGCGACGAGAAGACCAACTGGAAGGCCCAGGTCCTCTGGTCGCACCGCACCTTCGAGGCGACGGTCGTCGAGCAGGTGCCCGACTCGCACATCGTGTGGCGCTCGAAGGGGGCGAAGGGGCACGTCGACGGCGCGGTCACGTTCACGTCGCTCGGGCCGAACCTCACCCGGGTGCTGCTCGTGCTCGAGTACTACCCGCAGGGTCTTTTCGAACGCACCGGCAACATCTGGCGCGCCCAGGGTCGGCGCGCCCGCCTGGAGTTCCAGCACTTCCGCCGGCACGCGATGAGCCACGTGCTGACCCGGCAGGACGAGGTCGAGGGCTGGCGCGGCGAGATCCGCGACAACGAGGTCGTCAGGACCCACGAGGAAGCCGTCGAGGAGGAGCAGCGGGCTCAGGAGGAGTCCGGCGAGACCCGCGAGCCCGAGCCCGGCGACGCCGAGCGCGACGAAGAGGAGCGCGACGAAGGCGACTACGGCGACGAGGAAGGCGACGAGGAGGACGAGTACTACCCCGAGGAAGACGAGGGGGACGAGTACGACGAGGACGAGTACGACGACGAAGCCGAGGAGCCGGTCGAGGAGGAGCCCGACCGCGAGCCGGTGACGGCGTCCAGGCAACGACGAGGCGGTGACGCATGACGGTGGCGACCCAGCGACAGGGTGGCGGCGGCGGGTACGTCGAGCGCGGAGGCAGCTCGAGCAGCCTCGCCGACGTGGTCGAGCTGATCCTCGACCGCGGCCTGGTGATCGACGTGTTCGTGCGGGTATCACTGGTCGGGATCGAGATCCTCACCATCGACGCGCGGATCGTGGTGGCCAGCGTCGATACCTACCTGCGTTTCGCCGAGGCCACCAACCGCCTCGACCTCTACGCCAAGGGCGGCAAGGACCTGCCGGACCTGGTGGAGGGCATGACCGAGGGCGGCGCGAAGGGCAAGACCGCAGGGGTGCTCGACGCGGCCGTCGACAAGGTCGACGACGTCCTGACCCGCAAGCGTGAGGACAGGGAGCCGGAGGAAGTGCCCCGGCGGCGGCCGCAGCGCCGGGCCCGGGAGCGTGAGGAATGACCGCGGTGTACGTGTACGGGATTCTCGGGGCGGACGCCCAGCTGCCGGAGGGCCTGACCGGCCTCGGACCGTCGGAGAAGGTGTCCACCGTCGTCCACGGGGACCTCGCCGCCATCGTCAGCGATGTCCCGACCGACCGTCCGCTGGGCACGCGCGACGATCTGATCGCCCACGAAGCCGTGGTGGACGCGGCGGCAGCGGCCACCGCCGTCCTCCCGATGCGGTTCCCCGCCGTGGTGGAGGAGAGCGGGGTGGTGGAGGAACTGCTCGCCCCGCACCACGACCGCTTCGTCGCGGCGTTGCAGGACCTCGCCGGGCGCTCGCAGTACACGCTCAAGGGCCGCTACGAGGAGGCCGCCGTGCTCGGCGAGGTACTCGAGGAGCACCCCGAGATCCGCGAGCTGCAGCGGGAGATCCACGGCCTGCCGGAGGACGCGACCTACCACCAGCGGCTGCGGCTGGGCGAGCTCGTCGTCAGTGCGGTCGAGGAGCGGCGCGACGCCGAGGCGGAGCAGCTCCTCGCGGCGCTCGAGCCGCACGTGGCCGGCGCGGTGACGCGCACCCCACCGCAGCCCGACGACGTCGTCGACGCAGCCTTCCTGGTGGAGCACGGGCACGCGCAGGCGTTCGAGGACGCCGTCGAGCAACTCGGTGAACGGTTGCACGGGCGGGTGCGGCTGCGGTTGCTCGGCCCGCTCGCGCCGTACGACTTCGTGCCGGGAGTTGAGGAGTAATGGGGCTGCTGACCGGCCTGCTCGGCCTGCCCTTGGCCCCCGTACGCGGGGTCCTCTGGGTGGCCGAGCAGGTCCGCGACCAGGCCGAGGAGCAGTACTACGACCCCGCGCGGATCCGCGCCCACCTGGACCGGGTGGACGAGGCCCGCCGCGCGGGCGAGCTCTCGGAGGCCGAGGCGACGGAGCTCGAGAACGAGCTCCTGCAGCGGCTGATGGTGCGGCGGCAGTGACCCCGGGAGGGAACCGCAGTGGCTGAGGACGCAGGTGCCGACGATCGGCAGCCCCGGCGGCGGGCGCAGCGGAGGACGGAGAGTTCGGAGCCGCCCGACGGCCGGGGCTCCGGCTCGGCCGCGGTCGCGGCCCGCCGGGCGGCACAGCACGTCGCCGACTTCACCGGGCGCAGCCCCGAGTGCGTGATCTCGATCGACCGCGATGACCGCGGCTGGAAGGTGGGCGTCGAGGTCCTCGAGACCCGGCGCATCCCGGACACCCAGGACGTGCTCGCGATCTACGAGGTGAAGGTCGGCGGCAACGGCGACCTGCTGTCCTACCGGCGAATCCGCCGTTACGCCCGCGGGCAGCTCGACGGGAGGTGCCGATGACATCCGGAGGACTGCCGGCGCCCGGCCGGTCACGCGACCCCGGCCATCGCCAGGAGTCGACCAACCTCGCCGACATCCTGGAACGCGTCCTGGACAAGGGGATCGTCATCGCGGGTGACATCCGGGTCAACCTGCTCGACATCGAGCTGCTGACGATCAAGATCCGGCTGCTCGTCGCATCGGTCGACAAGGCGAGGGAGATGGGTATCGACTGGTGGGAGCACGACCCGACGCTCAGCTCGGGGCAGCGCGACCTGGCCGAGGAGAACCGCTCGCTGCGCGAGCGCATCGGCGCGCTCGAGGCGGGCCGAGCGGCCGCGGGCGACGGCGAGCGGCGTGCGGTGGAGCGCAGCGATGGCTGACGCCCTCGTCTACCTCTACGCCGTGACCGACGCCGATGCGCCGGAACCCGACGTCGAGGAGGGTGTCGACGGCGCTCCGGTGCGCCGGGTCGGCACCGGGAGGCTCGCGGCCGTCGTGAGCTCGGTGGACGCCGTCCGGTTCGGCGAGGATGCGCTGAAACGCAGCCTGGAGGATGTGCAGTGGTTGGAAGCCACCGCGCGGGCCCACCACGGCGTCGTCGACGCGGCCGCGCTCGCCGGCCCGGTCGCGCCCGTCCGGATGGCCACCGTCTACCTCGACGACAGCCGGGTCCGCGCCCTGCTGACCGACAGCGCCGCAGCGTTCACCGCCGCGCTGGACCGGGTCCGCGGGCGGGTGGAGTGGGGCGTCAAGGGTTTCGCGGTGGCGCCGGACGCCCCGCGGGACCCGGAGCCGGACCCCGGCTCCGGCACCGGACCGGGCGCGTCCTACCTGGCGCGGCGGCTGGCCGAGCGCCGGCGCGCCGCCCACGGCCATGAGGCGGCCCTGGAAGCGGCCGAGGCGGCGCACCGGGCGCTCGCCGCGACGTCGCTCGCGAGCCGGAGG
Source organism: Pseudonocardia sp. CNS-004 (assembly GCA_001942185.1). GTDB lineage: Bacteria > Actinomycetota > Actinomycetes > Mycobacteriales > Pseudonocardiaceae > Pseudonocardia. Next base: position 113,991 of record MKJV01000134.1, on the reverse strand, counting down.
TACCCGCCGCAGGACCCGCGGCTGTCGGGCCGGCGCGAGGAGATGGTGCTCAACGCCGCCTACCTCGTGAAGACCGAAGGGGCGCTCCGGCAGGTCGTCGAGGAACACACGGGGCGGGGCCTGCGGCTGGAGCTGACCGGGCCATGGGCACCGTACTCGTTCGCGACGCTGGAGGAGCCGTGACACCGGCGCGCGGCCAGGACGTGGCGCTCGTGGACCTGCTCGACCGACTGCTCGCCGGCGGCGTCGTCATCGTCGGCGACGTGACGATCTCCCTCGCCGACGTCGACCTCGTCCACATCTCGCTGCGTGCCCTGATCAGCTCGGTGCAGACGTTGGAGGAGCGGTGACCCAGGTCCCGGAACGCCTCGAGCTCGACCCCGAGTCGGTCGGCAAGGGTCTCGGCCGGCTCGTCCTCACGCTCGTGGAGCTCATCCGTCAGCTCATGGAGCGGCAGGCGCTGCGCCGGGTGGAGGAGGGCGACCTGCCCGACGAGAAGGTCGAGCAGCTCGGGCTCGGCCTCATGAAGCTCGACGAGGCGATGACCGAGCTGCGCGAGCACTTCGGGCTGCGCCCCGAGGACCTCGACATCGACCTGGGTCCGCTGGGGAACCTGCTGACACCCGACCGTGACCGGGAACGCCGGGTGGACGGGACCCGCACCGACGCTCCGGGTTGACGGTAGCCCCGCCATCGGGGTCGCGTGCCGCTCAGCGGAGGCGGTGGGCGCGGTCGTCGATCCGGACGGTCCGCCCTGTCCGGGCCAGGTGCTCCAGCAGCGGCACCGCGACCCGGCGGGTGGTGCCGAGCGCCTGGCGGGCCTCGCTGAGGGTGAAGGAGGCTCCGGCGCCGCGGAGCAGCTCCACGGCCCGATCCGGTGCGTCCGGCAGCAGCACGACGCCGTCGGTCACCGCGATCAGCTCGCCGGCGCGGACCAGGGCGGCCAGCTCGCGCGGGCCGAGGCCGAGCTCGGCGAGCCGGGCGGCGTCCGGGGCACGGAACGGGTCCGCCGTCAGATCGGCCCGGACGGCCGCCATGGCCGCACGCACCCGGTTCGGCAGCCCGCGGGCCCGGCCGAGGTGGACCCGGCCCTCGCGCAGCTCGGGCGCCGCGGCGCGTTCACCGGACGGCACCGTGGCGAGCAGTGCCGCGACCAGCCCCGGTGTCGGCAGCCCCGCCGCCCGCCGGGCGGCCTCGATCGGCAGACCGGGGTCCAGCGGTGCGGCGGCGTCGTGGGTGCTGACGGCCGCCGCAAGCGCCGACACCGCCTCACGGGCGCGGGCGGGCGAGAGGAGCCAGCCGTCGGCGCGTGCCGCGGGCTCCGCCTTCTCGACCTCCGCGGGCGGCACCCCCATCGCCACCAGCTCGGCCGCCCGCACGAGCCCGCGCCTGCGCAGCTCCACCGCCCCCGTGCCGGTGCCCGGCTCGGCGAGCTCCTCGGCCCTGCGCGCCGCGCCGCCGCAGCGCGGGCGGGCCGACGTCGAGCACGGTGACACCCGCGACGACGGCCCGGCGGCCCGGATCGCGCAGCACCGCGCGGTCCCCGATCCGCAACGGGAGCGGCCGTTCCGGACGTAGCCGGGCGAATCCCGCACCCAGCGGGCGGACGTGCGCCGCCACCGCGGCCGAACCGGCGTGCACCATCACCTCGGGCGGCAGCGCCCCGGCTCCGCACCACGCACCCCGCGCAGCGCCACGTCGAACTCGGCCGGGGCGATCCAGGACCGCGGGGTCACCAGCGCGTCGCCGCGAGCCACCGCCTCCCGTGCCACCCCGCGCAGGTTGACCGCCACCCGGGAAACGCCCCGCACGGCGTCGGCCTGCTCGCCGAGGCTCTGCAGCCCGCGCACGTGCACCAGCCTGCCACCCAGCTCCAGCTCGTCGCCCACCCGGATCGTGCCGGCGCCGAGCGTGCCGGTGACCACCGTGCCCGCCCCGCGGATCGTGAACGCGCGGTCCACCCACAGCCGGACGTCGGCATCGGGGTCCGGCTCGGGGACAGCCGCGACCAGGCCGTCCAGCGCCTTGCGCAGCGCATCCAGGCCGTCGCCGCGGGTCGCGCACACCTCCACCACCCCGACCTCCCCGAGCCCGGACCGCGCGATCTCGGCGAGCGCGTCCTCGCGGGCCGGCTCGGGATCGAGCAGGTCGCAGCGGGTGACGACGAGCAGTCCGCGCTCCACGCCCAGCGCGTCGAGCGCGTCGAGGTGCTCCGCCGACTGCGGCATCCACCCCTCGTCGGCGGCCACCACCACCAGCACCGCGGGCACCGGGCCCGCGCCGGCGAGCATCGTGGTCACGAACCGCTCGTGGCCGGGGACGTCGACGAAGGCGAGGTCGACGCCGGACGCGAGGCGGGTCCAGGCGAACCCGAGGTCGATGGTCAGCCCGCGACGCCGCTCCTCGGCCAGCCGGTCGGGCTCCATCCCGGTGAGCGCGCGGACCAACGTCGACTTGCCGTGGTCGACGTGCCCGGCCGTGGCGACCACCCGCGACGTCATCGGCCGGCCTCCACCGCCCGGACGCACCCGGCGAGCGCCTGGTCGTCGGTGGGCGCGAGCGCGCGCAGGTCGAGCAGGCAGCGGCCGGCCTCGAGGCGCCCGAGTACCGCGGGGCTGCCTGCGCGCAGGGCCGGGGCGTACCGCTCGGGCAGGGACAGCGCCACGCTGGGCAGCGTGACGCCCGGCCCGCCGCCGCCACCGACCGTCGCGGCCGAGTCGACGACCCGCACGTCCACGCCCTCCAGAGCCGCGGTGAGCGCCTCCGCACGCGCTCTCAGCTCGGCCACCGGCACGTCCAGGGCCGCGCGGACGGGCGGCGCCGGCCCGCGCAGCGTGGCCTCCAGCGCGGCGAGCGTGAGCTTGTCCACCCGCATCGCGCGGGCGAGTGGGAACCTGCGGATGCGCTCGACCAGCTCCGCGTCGCCCAGGATCAGCCCGGCCTGCGGCCCGCCGAGCAGCTTGTCCCCCGACGCCGTGACCAGCGCGGCACCGGCGCCGAGCAGGCCCGCGGCGTCCGGCTCGGCGGGCAACAGCGGGTGCGGCGCGAGCAGACCCGACCCGATGTCGGCCACCACGGGCACGCCGAGGCCTGCCAGCTCCGCGGCGCCGACGGAGCTGGTGAAGCCGGTGACCGTGAAGTTGGACGGGTGGACCTTGAGCACGAAAGCGGTGTCCGGGCCGATCGCGCGCTCGTAGTCGGCGATGTGGGTGCGGTTGGTGGTGCCGACCTCGCGCAGCCGCGCCCCGGTCGACTCGACGAGGTCCGGGATCCGGAAGCCGTCACCGATCTCCACCAGCTCGCCGCGGGAGATCAGGATCTCGCGGCCCGCCGCCAGTGTGGCGGCGGTCAGCGCGAGTGCGGCGGCACCGTTGTTGACGACGTGCGCGGCGCCCGCCCCCGGGACCGCGGCCAGCAGGGCATCGACCACACCCGCGCCGCGGCGGCCCCGGGTGCCGGTGCCGAGGTCCAACTCGACGTCGCAGTTCCCGGCCGCGACGGCGAGCGCGTCACGGGCGGCCGGTCCGAGGGGGGCGCGGCCGAGGTTCGTGTGCACGAGGACGCCGGTGGCGTTGAGCACCGGACGCAGCGTGGTGGCGGCGGCCGGCAGTGCGGCGAGCACGGCGTCGGGGACGGCGTCGGGCCGAAGCGTTCCCTCCCGGGCCCGCTGCTGCGCCGCCGCGACCGCCTGCTTGACGAGCGGCCTTCCCAACCGGACCGCGGCCGCGGCGACCGCGGGTCGGCGAGCACCACGTCCGTGCGCGGGATTCGACGGCGGTGATCGGGCACGGCCGAGAGTCTGTCACCGCTCTACGCTTCACGCGTGACGGATACGAGCGTCGACCGCGGCCACCGGCTCACCAGCTTCAGCCACGGCGCAGGCTGTGGCTGCAAGATCGGCCCCGGCAGCTCGCGGAGATTCTCGCGACCGTCACCCCGGCCACCCACCCCGACCTGATCGTCGGCACCGAGACCGGCGACGACGCCGCGGTCTGGCGGCTCGACGCGACCGAGCGCTCGTCGCCACCACCGACTTCTTCCACCCCGGTCGTCGAGACCCGCGCACCTGGGGGCGCATCGCGGCCACCAACGCCGTGTCCGACGTCTACGCGATGGGCGGGCGGCCCCTGTTCGCGCTGAACATCGTGGCCTGGCCGTCGGAGACGCTGCCGCCCGAGATGCTCGGCGAGGTACTCGCAGGTGGCGCCGACGTCGGCCGCGACTGCGGGTTCGCGGTGGTCGGCGGCCATTCGATCGACGACCCCGAGCCGAAGTACGGCCTCGCGGTCGTCGGGGAGGTGCACCCGGACCGCATCCTCACCAACACCGGGCTGCACCCCGGCGACGCGCTGGTGCTCACCAAGCCGCTCGGTATCGGGATCGCGACCACCGCGGTGAAGGCAGGCACCGCGTCGGCCGAGCTGCTCGACGACGCCGTCGCCACGATGTGCACCCCGAACGCCGCGGCGGCCGCCGCCGCACTCGCCGCCGACGCGACAGGCTGCACCGACGTCACCGGGTTCGGGCTGCTCGGCCACCTGCGCAAGATGGCCGCCGCCTCCGGGGTCGACGCCGTCGTCGACGTCGGCGCCGTGCCGCTGCTGCCCGGCGCCGCGAACAGGCCGAGGCCGGCGTCGTGCCCGGCGGTACCCGGCGCAACCGGGACTGGGTGGCCGAGGTCCTCGACGTCGCGTCCGGCGTCACGGAGACCGACGTCGTGCTGCTCGCCGACGCCCAGACCTCCGGCGGGCTGCTGTTCGGTGCCGCCCCTGCGCGGGCCGCGGCGGCCGTGGCCGACCTGCGGGAGCAGGGAGCACAGGCAGCGGTGATCGGTTTTGCCGAACCCGGCGCGGGCCGCATCCGGCTCCGCGCCGGCTGATCGCCAGAAGTGGTGCAGGGGCGACAGATGTGTCGCTGCCGCGCCATTCCCGCCGATCCTGCGGGGGAAGTTGGCGGAGGCGGACGGGAATCGAACCCGCCTGGCCGAGTTGCTCGGCCACGTCGGTTTTGAAGACCGCGGGGGCCACCAGACACCCAGACGCCTCCAGGCGCCACCTTAATCCTTTCTGGTCGGATGGTCCTCGCCCACCGGGGCAGGGTGATCGAAGACCCGACCGGAACGCGAGACTGGGCGTCATGCCCCTCAACCGACGCCCGCTGCTGGCCCTCGTGGTCGCCGCAACGGCCGTGCTCGCGGGATGCCAGACGAGCGGAACCACCGCTCAGCCCACCGGCACGGGCACATCCACCGCCCTCACGGCGTCCGCCACCGCGACGCACGAGGCCGCGCCCGCGACGACGACCGCGGCCGAGCCGGTACGCGCGGACCGCTGCACGCTCGACCAGCTCACCGCGTCGGTGGGCCGCACCACCGGTGAGGCCGGGCAGCGCCACACGATCGTCGTGTGGACGAACACCTCCGGCGCCGCCTGCGTGATGGACGGTTTCGGCGGCGTCGACCTCGAAGGCCCGGACGACCCGATGGGCCGCATCTACTCGCTGCCCCGCGCGTCGGCCGCCGCCGAGTCGTTCTCCCTCGCGCCCGACGAGCAGGCACACACCACGATCACCTGGCTCCCGCCGCAGGACGGCCCGGGGTGGACGCCGACCACGATGCGCGTGACACCGCCGAACGAGACCCGCTCGGCCCAGCTGGAATGGCCGGGCAGCGCGGTGCTGCGCCAGGACGGCGCGACCCACCCGGGCACCTACATCGGGCCGGTGAGCCCGGGGGCCGAGGGCTGAACCGACACACCCGAGCAGCACACCAGCACGGTCCACCCCGACCACTGCGCGGTGATCGGCACGAGCAGCACGCCGCGGCCAACGACACGACCCACGCGTACGGCTCGGTCCGGTTGCTCGGCCTGGCAACCGCTACGGGACGAGGACGACCTTCCCGGTGGCGTGCCCGCCCTCCACGAGTGCGAGCGCGGCCGCCGCATCGGACAGCGGCCGGATCTCCGTGACGTGCGGGTCCAGCTCACCCGCCAGCACCAGCCGCGCCAGCTCGGTGAGCACCGCCGTGCTCCGGTCGCGTTCGAGCGAGAAGCCGCCCAGCTCGGCCGCGAGCGGCCGGTCCGCGATCGACGTGAGTCGCGACGGGTCGGCGAGGAGCGTCGCGACGGTCCGCAGCGCGTCCCCTCCGACCATGTCGAAGATCGCGTCCACGCCACCCGGTGCCGCCGCCCGCACCCGCTCCAGGACGCCGTCCCCGTAGGCGACCGGTATCCCGCCGAACCCGGCAACCAGGTCGTGCTTGGCCGGGCTCGCCACGCCGACCACCCGCAGCCCGCGCGCCACCGCCAGCTGCACCGCGGGGACGCCCACCCCACCGCCTGCCCCGTTGACCAGCAACGTCGCGCCATCGGGGAGCGCGAGCCGGTTCAGCGCGTCGAACGCCGTGCCCGCCGCCACCGGCAGCGACGCCGCCACCTCCGGGCTCACCCCGTCCGGCCGGTGGGCCGCGAACGACGCCGTGACCACGGCCTCATCGGCCCAGCCGCCGACCATCCCCGGGCAGCCACCGAACACCTCGTCACCGATCGCGAAGCCGGACACCCCGGGGCCCAGCGCGACGACCGTGCCCGCGACCTCACGACCCAGCGCGGCGGGCCCGCTGGTTCCGTACGAGCCGTCGCGCACCCGCCAGTCCCCCGGGTTCACCCCCGCTGCCCGCACCCGGACCCGCACCTCGTCCGGGCCCGGTTCCGGGACCGGGACCTCCAGGAACGCCTGCTTCTCCGGACCGCCTACCTCGGTGAACCCGTACGCGCGCATGACTCTGCATAGCACGCCACGTGATCATCCGGTGGGCGGGTGGCCGTCGTCAGGTGTTCATCGGACAGCACGAACGGGCCCTCCGTCGATATTCTTTCCGAGCCGACAAAGGCGGCGAAAAGCAGCGAATCAGGGGCTGGATTCATGTCCGACGGACAGCCGTGCGAATTCTCCGGATGCGACGAGACCATTGTGCAACCGGCGGGCAGCGGTCCGCGCCAGCGCTACTGCTCGTACGAGCACAAGGCCGCGGCACGCAGGCTGCGGAGCGCCGTCCGATTCACGAGCGCCACGGACCGCGGGCCGCGCTCGCTGCCGGACTGGGTCGCCGACCCCTTCTCGGTCAGGAGTGCAGTCAGGTCTCACCGGCCCCAGGATCGGGCTCTTCCACCTGGCGGATGAGGCGTTTCAGCTGGGCGATCTCGTCGTGCAGGGCTGCCTTGCCGTCGGCCGTCAGGTGGATCCACGTACGGGCGCGCCTGCCCTCGTAACCCTTCTCGATCTCCACCAGCCCGGCCTTCTCCAGGACACCGAGGTGCTGGGAGAGATTCCCGGTGGTGAGGTCCAACGTGGTCCGCAGGAAGCCGAACTCCACCCGCCGGGCCTCGTGGGCCACCGCGAGAATGCCGAGCCGGACGCGCTGGTGGACGACGTCGTCGAGTCCGATGGCCGGGTGGCTCATACGCCGCGCCGTTCGGCCAAGGCGAAGCCTGCACCGCCGAGGAGCAGCACGCCGCCCGCGACGAGGAGTGCCGGGAGGAATCCCCACGTCGGGCCGAAGACCGCGGCGAGGTTCAGCCCCGCCGGCCGCGCCCCCACCCCACAGGCCAGCAGCGCGATCACCAGGTAGCCGACGGTGAACCTCGCCAGGGGCCGGTTGCGTTCGACCAGCGCCAGCACGAGCAGGGCCAGGCCGATCGACACGAGCGGGACCATGGCGACGGCGACCGGGCCGGTGGGGAGGTGGCCGTCGAGACCGAGCTGCCGGGCCCACGCCGCGACGACCCCGGAGAGCAGCCCGGCGACGAGCCCGCACCCCACGTACGGCAGGACCCGGGTGCCGACCCCGCGGCCGCGGGCCCGGTACGCGTAGAAGACGGCGATCGCCCCGTACGCCAGCACGAAGGCGAGCATCCAGTACACCCCCGCCGCCGGCCGACGACCTGCACGCAGGTCCCCTCCTGGATGATCTGCACCCCTCCGCGGGCGCCACGGCCGGATCGCAGGCCACCTCGTGCCGCCCCGAGCGGTAGACGGGCACCGCCGCGATGACCGCGAGGCCGAGCAGCACCAGCGGGAACCAGGTGCCGCGCTGTGCGCGGCGTACCCGCTGGGTGAGTCGCCGGGTGGCCGAGAGCGTCTCCCTGGCTGCGTCCGCGGACGCTGGTAGATCATCTGTCATGGCAGCATGCTTGCATCACAAGCAGATTTTGACAACAAACCATCAGCCTGGCGAGATCCATGCGGCGCCTGTCCGGCATCCCGGCTGCGCGCGCCGCGCCGACCCGGAACGGTCTGCTGGAAGACACCGCCGTCTTCGAGGAGCAGCCATGAGCGCCACCTACACGTTCGACGTCTTCGCCAGCCTCGACGGCTTCGGCTCCAACACCGGGGTCTGGGGCGGATACTGGGGAAAGCAGGGTCCCGAACTGCTCGAGCACCGCCTCTCCCTGTACGAGCACGAGCAACGCATGATCTTCGGAGCGACCACCTACCGGGCGTTCGCCCAGATGCTGGCCGAGAGCACCGAGGACTCCGACGTCCGCGACCCGTGGGTCACGCGGATGCGGAACATGCCGGCGACGGTGGTGTCATCGACGCTCACCGAACCGCTCGACTGGCCGGACGCGACCGTCGCCGGCGGCGACCCGGTCGACATCGTCGCCCGGCTCAAGAAGGAGTCCGAGGTGCCGTTGCGCTCGCACGGCAGCCTGTCGCTGAACCGGGCTTTGATGGCCGCAGGCCTGGTCGACCGCGTCCAGGTGACGATCTTCCCCGTGCTCACGGGCCGGAGCGGCCTGGAACCGATCTTCCAGGGCGCGGCCGACTTCGATCTCGAGCTGCTCGAGAGCCGCACGCTCGACGGCCGCACCCAGGAGCTCGTCTACCGGCCCACCCTGCGCGCCTGAGGCCGCGCTCCGCCTCAGTCGTCGTCAGGATCGCCCGGATCATCCGACGCCGCCGCGTGGTCGGCCTCCCACCGCTCCCGGCGCTGGGCCGCAAGATCCACCAGTCGCGGCCTCCCGACCACGTCGGTGATCCGGACGATCACCGCGCCGACCGAAAGGAACTCGAACCCGGTGAGCATGAACCTGATCACCGGAGTAATTGTGACGCCCAGGGCCTGCACCAGCAGCATGATCATAATAGCCCCCCGTTTCCGGCCCCTCCCCGATCATGTCGGCCATCGGTCGGACGGGCAGGCCTCCCACGGAGAAGCCCAGCTCACCGGCACCCTGCTGACCTCGTTCACCCAAGTATCGAGCTACCGGCAGCAGTCGCTTCAATTTCTTCGCAGATCTGCGAAACAACCCCTCGTTCGAGTGACGGAAATCTACAGGGCGCCGTCGATCCATTTCTCACGGTGACCGCAGATCATGATCGTGATTACCTCGGAGGAACCCGCCCTGATCGGCGGTGATCTTCAGGACGGTCGCGGCGAACAGGCCGCCGCACCGTTGCTCACGACGGCGAGCAGGACGATCAGCACGGCCACCACACCGCCGATGGCGGCGTCGTCGTCGAGCCCACCCGCCCCCTCCCCGACGAGCACCAACGTCGCGGCGAGGAGACCGCACGCCCACACCGACGCCCACCACGCGCGCACCACCCGGGTCCACGGGAGGTGCTCGCCGCTCGCGGCCCAGATGTCGAGGAGGACCCGAGGCGGCAGGACGAGGTTGACGATCGGGACGAACCAGCAGCCGACCGCCCAGAACGGGGCCAGCCGCCGCGGCACCGCGGACAGGACCGCGGCGTTGGCCCGTGCGAGCCGGATCCACCACAGCGCGGCCACGCAGGCACCCAGCCCCGCGACCGCGCCCGCCGGGAACGCGACCCCCATCGCAGCAACCAGTACCGGAGGCGGCTCCACGATGCAGCTGCCTTCCACCCGGGGTGCCGGGAGCACGAGGACACCTCCCATCGAGACCCCCAGGACCAGCACCGACCCGGCAGCAACCGCACAGAGCGCCGCCACGGTGATCGCGGCACGACCCACGTGACGGCGCGCCGGCGCGTCGGCCCCGATGCCGTTCGACCGGCCCACGTTCATCGCCCCCGTCCCGTCCTCACGAATGAGGACCGCACAAGAGACCCGCAGGTTGGCCGGGAAGTGTGTAACGTGGCTCACACATCCGGCCCATGCCGCCGTCGATCGCCGCTGCCGCCCGCCCGACCGTTGCAGTGGCGCGTCCAGCCGAGGAGGAACGGACATGACCGGGAACCGGAACCGGTGGAAGGGCGGCACGCTGGTGCTCGCCACGATCACCACGGGGCTCGTCGCCGGGGTGTTCCTCGACTGGTCCCAGACGATCATGCCGGGCCTCGCCACCACCGACGACCACACGTTCGTCGCCGTCTTCCGGGCTCTCGACGCGGCGATCCTCGGCCCGCTGTTCATGCTCGTCTTCATGGGGGCGCTGGTGTTCACCGGGGCCGCCGCGGCGCTGCACCTGCGCCACGGCCCCTGGGTCGCGGTCGCCTTCGTCCTCTACCTCGCCACGTTCGTCATCACGATGGCGGTCCACGAGCCGCTCAACGCCATCGTCCGGACCGCGGGTGCGTCCGCCGACGCCACAGCCCTGCGCGCGACGGTCGAGGGCGGCTGGGTCGGCTGGCACCACGTCCGGACCGTGGCGACCACCGCGGCGTTCGGCTGCCTCACCTGGGCCCTCGTCCGCCACGGGCGCGCCACCGCGCCCGTCCCCGGGCCGCGCCGGCGGCGCCGTACGGGCCCCGCTCCTGAGCCACCGGAAACATCGCTGGATCGGCGCGTTCCCCGACGCGTACCGTCGGGGAACGCGCCAGTCCGGCGATCAGGTACCCCCGGCCGACAGGAGCCAGAGCGTTGCAGCACGCCTTCCTCTTCGACGAGGTCGCCGTCCTCGTGCGGCACTGGTTCGAGATCGACCTCGAGGACAGCCACCTGGAGCACGGCGCCCGGGTCGAGCTCCGCCTCGTGGAGCCCCAGCCACGGCGCGGTTCGGAGTCGGCCGCCCAGAGGATCGTGGTCGACCGTCCGGTGTGGCGGGCAGACCTGTTCGACCGCATCGACGGCACCCCGGGCGCCTTCGAGGCGGCCCACTTCCACCCCCACTTCGACGGCGTCGAGCCGTCCGAACGGCACTGGGCCGAGGACGTCAAGGCCACGCCGTGGAGCTGGCTGGCGACCCAGCTGGCCGACATCACCGGAGTGGCCGCCGCCGGCGGCGCCAGGCTGCGCGACCCGGCCACCGCGAACGAGCAGGTCGGCGCCGCCGCGGACGCGATCGTCAGCGCCGCCCGCGGCCGGGCCGCGCCGCTCTGCGGAACCCCGCAGCAGTGCTACGCCTGGACCCGCGACACCGAGGCCGCCGTGCACGCCATGCTCGGTGCGCTGCAGCGGCCCGACCTCCTCGACCGGGACCGGGTGGCACCGTGGCTCCCGGCAGGAGCCTGAGCTCGATCACACCCGGACGATCACACCCCGGCGATCACACTCCGGCGAGCGGCGCGAGCACGGCCTGGAACTGCCCCGGGGTCGGCGTCGTGTACACCACCGGGCTGCCCTTGTAGGAGATGATGAACGGGCACCTCGTGTCCCCGGCGACGACCGTGGCCGGTTCGCCGACCTGTTCGCCGGTCCGCGCCTCGTACACCGTGATCTCCACGGTCGCGCGGTGCAGCGGCGCCGTCGCGCCCTGGAAGGCGCACGAGCCGTCCACGGGTCCGTCCTCGACGCGCTCGGCACACGCGACGAGCTGCACCGTCGAGACGTCGCTCGGGCCGTAGACCGCCCGGTCGGCGCCCGAGTCGAACGTCACCGGGTTGCCGATGCCCCCCATCTCGTCCTGGCTGCTGCCGAACGCGGCCACCGGGTGTGTCCCGGATCCGGGCACGTACGCGGCCGCCCCGGGGATGGGCCGGCCGGCGCACAGATCGCGGAAGTCCGAGATCGTGGTCGCGACCTGGCGCTTCGGGTTGTCGAGCGAGGTGAAGAACCACACCGCGCCACCGGCGAGCGCCAGCAGCACCGACAGCTGCACGATCCCCACGATCAACGCGGCGGGGCGGGATCCGGCGGGCCTGGTCATCGCAAACCTCCTGGGTCAGGGTCTGCGGTGATCGACCTGCGCGGGCCGCATTCGGTTGGGGTCGGTCGGGTCAGAGCTCCCAGGACCGCAGCCAGATCGCCTGCGGCGCGGTGCGCAGTGCGGCCAGGGTGTCGTCCGTGAGCACGGTGTCGGTGTCGGTGAGGACGTACCCCTGGCTGTCACGGGTCGACAGCGACTGGCCGACGACGTTCACCCCGGTGTCGGCGAGCAACCGGTTGATCTCGGCGAGCACGCCGGGCGCGTTCTCGTGCAGGTATCCCATCCGGAACGCGCCTGCGGCTGCGGCGGCGCCACCTGCGGCAGGTTGACCGACAGCTCCGTGCTCCCCCGCCCGACGAACTGCAGCAGCTTGTTCGAGACGAAGTGGCCGATCTCCTCCTGCGCCTCCTGCGTGGAGCCGCCGACGTGTGGGGTCAGGATGACGTTGTCGAGGCCACGCAGCGGCGACTCGAACGGGTCGCCCTGTGCCTTCGGCTCGAGCGGGAACACGTCGATCGCGGCGCCGGACAGGTGCCCGGACAGGATGTTGTCGCGCAGCGCGGCGTCGTCGACCACCATCCCGCGGGAGGCGTTGATGAACACCGCCCCCGGCTTCATCATCGCGAACCGCTCGGCGCCGAAGAGGCCCGCGTTGCCCGGCCTGCCGTCGACGTGGATCGTCACCACGTCCGACTCGGCCAACAGCTCCTCCAGCGACCCGACCCGGCGCGCGGTGCCGTGCGCCAACCGGTCGGAGGTGTCGAAGAAGATCACCCGCATGCCGAACGCCTCGGCGATGGTGGACAGCTGGGTACCGATGTTGCCGTAGCCGACGATGCCCAGCGTGCGGCGCCGGACCTCGTGGCTGCCCTTCGCCGACTTGTCCCACACGCCTTCGTGCATCCGCTGGGTCTTCTCGGTCAACCTGCGGGCGAGCGCGACGATCTCCCCCATCACCAGCTCGACCACGCTGCGGGTGTTGGAGAACGGCGCGTTGAACACCGCCAGCCCCCGGTCGGCCGCGCTCGCCAGGTCCACCTGGTTGGTCCCGATGCAGAAGCACCCGACCGCCAGGAGGTCCTTCCCGGCGTCGAGCACGGTGGACGTGACGGTCGTGTTGGACCGGATCCCGAGCACCGACACCCCCGGCAACTCGGCGACGAGCTCGTCCTCGCTCAGCGAGCGGGGGCGCACGTCGACCTCGAAGCCGGCACGCCGGAACGCCGCCTCCGCGACCGGGTGGATGTTCTCGAGCAGCAGTACCTTCACCGGGACAACGTAGTCCTGCGGTCGCCGACGTCCACCGTGTTGTTGCACGCACGGGTGGGATTAAGATCCACTCGTGTCGACCCGCCCCCAGCCTGCGCGGACGCGGTTGCTCGGGCACCTCCTGCGGATCATCCGGGTGGAGGGCGACAGCATGGTCCCGGCCCTGCGCGACGGCGACCGCCTGCTCGCGGTCCGGCCGGGCCCGTGGCGGCGGCTGCGCCGGGGCGCGATCGTCGTCGGGCGGGTACCGGCGGTCGCGGGCGGCGACGGATCGGCACTGTTCATCAAACGGGTGCTGGCGCTGCCCGGCGAGACCGCCCGGGTCCCGCTCGACCGGATGGCCGCCGGTCGCGACGTCGAGCAGCTCGGCGCGACGATCGACGGCCCGGACGCGACGTGGCCGGTCCCCGCCGGGCACGTGTTCGTGAAGGGCGACGCCCTCGACAGCGCCGACTCGGTCAGCTGGGGCGCGGTGCCGCGCGGCCAGCTGGTCGGCGTCGTCGTGGCGCGGTTGCCCCCCTCCTGAGGGTCGCCGATCTCCATCGGGAGAATGCCCCGATCGGGGGAAGGGGCGTTCCTCGCCGAACTCGTCGAACGCACCGGCTGCCTGCTGCTGATCGACGTGGCCCACCTGTACGCGAACTCCGTCAACATCGGCACCGCACCGGAGACGTTCCTCGACGAGCTGCCACTGGAACGGCTGGCCTACGTGCACGTCGCGGGCGGCGTCACCCACGACGGGCTCTACCACGACACGCACGCCCACGCCGTACCGCAGGAGGTGCTGGACACGCTCGCGGCGCTCTGCGCCCGCGTCCACCCACCCGGGGTCATGCTGGAGCGGGACGACGACTACCCGCCGGACGCCGACCTGGCCGCCGAGCTCGCCGCCATCCGCGCCGTCGTCGACGGTCGCTCGTGACAGCGCGGGCGGAGCTGGCCGCGCGGCAACGGGAGCTCGTCCGCGCACTGCTGGCCGGCGGCCCGGCTCCGGACGGGTTCGACGCACACCGGGTCGACGTCGAGGCCCGGTCGCTGCGGTCCACCCGCCGGTCCATCGCCGCCCGGCTGCGCCCCGACCTGGTCGAAGCCCTCGGCGACCGGTTCCGGCCGCTGTTCGACGCCTGGGCGATCGACCACCCGAAACCGGTCGGGTCGTCGTTCCGCACCGATCTCGAGCGCTTCGAAGCCTGGCTGTACGCCGGTGGCCACCTCGAGCCGCCCCGCGCACGACGCCGCTGGTTCCGCACGTAGCCCGGCCACCGGCGCCAGGTCGGACGAACGGCACGGTCGTACGCACCTATCGGACAGGAGTGCCGTTCGTTCAGGGGAAGGCAACCGGCTCCAGCACCGCCGTGAAGTGGCGCAGTGCCGGCGAGCCGCCCACGATGCGGTAGCCCGTCAGGTCGTCGGCCGTCCGGCCGACCGCGATCGCCGCCTCCACCACGAACTCCAGATGCGATCGCGTGTAGACCCGGCGCGGCAGCGCCAGCCGCACCAGCTCGTGCGGCGCGGTGCCGCCGCCCGAACCGAGCAGGAGGCTGCCGAACTCCACGGCCCGGACGCCGCCCTCCAGGTACAGGGCGCACGACCAGGCGTGACCGGGGAACTGGTGGGCGGGGATGTGCGGGAGGATCTCCCCGGCCCGGACGTAGACCGCGTGGCAGCCGGCCGGCCGGATCACCGGCACACCCGCCTTGTGCAGGGTTTCGGCGAACCAGCTCGCGGTGTCGGCGCGATCGGCGAGGTACCGGGGATCGGTGACCTCGGTCAGGCCCTGGGCCAGCGCCTCCAGGTCACGCCCTGCGAGACCGCCGTACGTGGAGAAACCCTCGTTCAGGATCACGAGCTGGCGGAAGCGTCCGGCGAGGTCGGGGTTCGCCCGCACCCCGATGACGCCGCCGATGTTCGCCAGCCCGTCCTTCTTGAGGCTGGCCCAGAAGACGTCGGCGAGGCCGAACACCTCCCGCGCGATGTCGATCGGCTCCCGGTGCCGGTGCTCCTGCTCCCGCTGCCGGATCAGCCAGGAGTTCTCCGCGAAGCGGGACGCGTCCAGGAGGAACGCGAGCCCGTGCTCGTCGCACACCGCCCTGACCCGGCGCAGGTTGTCGAGAGAGACCGGCTGCCCACCCCCACCGTTGTTCGTGACGGTCATGACGACCGCCTTGACCCGGTGGCCGTCGGGCCCGGCGAGCAGGTCCGCCAACGCCCGGAGATCGATGTTCCCCTTGAAGGGTTGGTCGGAGTCCAGGTCGGCCGCTTCCGGGCACGGGAGGTCACGGGCCTCGCTCCCGGTCACTTCCACGTGCGCCCTGGTCGTGTCGAAATGGGTGTTGGACACCACGATGTCGCCCGGCCCCAGCAACGTGGAGAACACCACCCGCTCCGCCGCACGACCCTGGTGGACGGGCATGATCTCGTCGAACCCGGAGATGCCCCGCACCACGGTCTCGAACCGAACGTAGGACGTGGAGCAGGCGTACGCCTCGTCGCCCGTCATCAGCGCGGCCCATTGGGCCGCCGACATCGACCCGGTTCCGGAGTCGGTCAGCAGATCGATGGTGACCTGTGCCGCCGGGACCCGGAACAGGTTGTGCCCGGCCCGGGCCAACGCGCGTTCCCGCTCCGTTCTCGTGGGAAACGGGATCGGCTCGACGGCCTTGATCCGATACGGCTCCATCCGGACACGCTCCTGGGAAAATGATTCGGCGAGGCAATTCCGCCAATCCGCCGGCAAGATGCCGACACTCTAGCAACGAAGATCGACAGCTTCGCAATTCGTCGCGCTGTGACCTCCGACGCATTTATTCCGCTGCGGAGCGTCAGCCAGAGCGAATTTGCGCATACCGAACTCGCCGGGTGGCGACCACAATCCACCGGCGCGTCGGGCTGCGTAAATGCGGAATACCGCTGACGTTCAGTTGGACCTCGTACCGACCACCCCCTCGACGGGTCCGCGACGGGTGGTCAGTTCTTCGACGGCATGCCCTGGCGGGCGGCGATCCGGGAGCAGATCACCTCGGCGAAGGCCTCGGCGTTGCAGACGGGCACGACCAGTACGCCGCGCCGGTGCCGGATCTCGACGACCTCGCCCTCGCCCGCGAAGTACTGCTCGCCGCCGTCGAGCCGGATCCACGGGCGTTCACCCGGCCGTACCGCGCGCGCCGACACGTCCATCACGTCGTCGAGCCGGACGGCGAGCCCGAACGCCGACGTCGGGCCCGGCCGCACGACAACCATGACCTCCCGGTCGGTCAAGCGCGCCTCGTCCTGCAACGCCCAGGCCAGCACACCCGACTGGTGATCGGACCGCACCTTGTCGGTCACCTCGACCGCCATCTCGCCGAGCTCGGGCCGCAGCGGGTACCGCAGCGCCCGAGCCGCCAGCACCACGCAGGCCAGCTGCGCCACGACGAGCCCCACCGCGGGCAACACCCGCCCCGGCCCGTCGGCGACCGCGCCGGCGGCCAGCCCGACGGCCACGGCGTTCGGCACGACCACGCCCAGCGCCCGCCGCAGCCAGCCCGCCGGGCGGCGGCGGGCCGCGTCCCGCCACTCCAGCCAGCCACCCGCGAGCGGCGCACCGATCACGAGAACCGCGGCGATCGCCGCCTCGACCGGCGCGACCCGGCCCGAACGACCAGCGTCAGCACGCCGACCACCGCCGCCACGTGCAGCGCCACTGCCAGGCCCAGCCAGAACCATTGACGACGAATGCGGTTCGCGATCAGTCTTGCATGGGAGTCACTCACTCCGGACACTCCACGATTCGGAAATTCCTGCCTGCCGATGAATGTCGAGAGGCAGGAGGTGGAGGTCCTCGAATCATGGGGCGGCAACGGGGCGTCATGACGCAGCCCCGCCCGTTGTCGAACCAGACCGCGGTGGCCCGCGACAACGCAGAAGGTCAACGGCCCACCGGACCGCGAAACGGACCTCCCGGCTCAGTTTCTGCGCCCAGCCGGCGGGGCCCGGACGTCGCTCATCCATCGCGCCGTCGACCAGCGGCCGGTGATCATCGCGCCGGTGGAGGATCCACAGCGGCACGGCGAACGCAGCTGCCACGCCTGCCGTCACGCCGCCGAGCACCCAGTCGCCCTCGAGCGCCGCTCTCAGCAGCCCGTAGCCGACCAGCGCCACGCCTTCGACGCGGAGGACGGTGCGCTCGACCCGTTCACCGGCGCCGCTGCGGCGTGCCTGCATGTGCTTGATCACCGTCAGGAACGCGAGGGCGACGGCGGCCACCCCCATCGGCGCCGCCGCCCACGACGCCGCCGTGACCAGCTCGACCGTGTGCAGCCCGGTCGCCGCCGTCACCGCGGGGAAGGCCAGCCACCGCTGCACCCACTCCCCGAACACGTCCGCGCCGCCCTGCCCGCTCCACGCCGCCACCACCGCGGGCAAGGTCCCGATCAGGAACGTCAGGTCGGCGACGACGAAGGCCCCCTCGACCCAGACCGCGAAACCGGCGACGGCGAGCAGCAGCCCGAGATCGATCGACAGATCGACCGCCCAGATCAGCGTGACCACCGTGGTGACGACGCGCTTCGACCAGCCGTTCGCCGCGAAGATGTCGAAGGCGCCCCACAGCACGAACGTGACGAGCGCCGCCACCGCGGGGAACGGTGACACGAACGCCACGACGATCGCCGGGATGCCCAGTCCGATCCCGAGCACGGAGATCAGGAGCACCTGGCCGGGAATGGTGCCGGCGGAACGCCGCTGCAGGACCGCGATCACACCGACCGCCGCGGCTGCCGCGAACCCACCGGCCACAGGAGCAGCAACCGGAGCCGCGATCAGCGTCACGATGCCGACTGCCAGCAGCCCCCCGACCGCCAGCACACCCGCACCCGCCCTGCCGCGTCCGAGTCCTCGTCGAGGTGGACGACGTGGCGGGACCCGATCCGCTTCGATCGCACCTCGTGCTCCGGGCCGTCGGAAGGCATCGCGTCGCCCGGGTCCGCATCACCCGGCGGCCCGGGAGCCTCGGGCCCGCCGGGCAGCTCGGCGACGTCGGCACGGCCGATACGGGCAAGCGCCGATCTCAACCCGGCGCCGCGGCGCCGACCGGCGCCGTCCGACCCGTGCTCGCTCTCCCGCGGTCCGCCACGGTTCATCCGCTCCCACGACATCGTCGCCGTGACATAGGCCGTGACGGATGCGACGGCCACACCCGCACGAACGTCACCCAGGTACGCGAACGCCACGGCCACCAGCGCAGCCGCCACAGCAACGACCGGCGCCACCGTCAACCGGAAGGCGCGCCGCTGCGCAGCCGTCAGATCCTCGAGAGCGTTCAGGCCGAGGGCTGCCACCACCCAGCCCAGCAGCGCCGCGATACGCACGGCCAGCGGCACTGCGTCGACGAACAGCAACCCGACCGACAACGCCCCCAGGAGGAACATCGCCGTGAGGGAAGGACGGAACCGCTTGATCGGTACGCCATCCCGATTGCCGGCCCGGACGATCCACCGCTTCCACCGTGGAACGCCCCACGCGACGAGCGCGGCAGCGCCGACCACCGCGACAGCCGGAACCACCAGCGTGGACCCCATTGCCGCGAGCCCCGCGGAGGGAACCGCCGCCGCCGGGAGAGCCGTCACCGCCAGCAAGCCGATGGCCAGACCGACCACAGCCAGGACGCGCACCCCGACCGGGCGAGCGGCCCACCGGCGTCCCCACGCTCCGAGGCCGGCGAAGGCTCCGGTCGCCCGCGAGCCGAAGCGCACGTCCAGAACCGGTTCGTCGCTGCTGCGGTCCTCGGCGATCCAGGCGCGCACCGTCCGGCGGGAGACCCCCGACAGTCGGGCGACCTCACGCCGACTCAGGCCGGCGCCCAGCGCGACGAGAGCCCAGTAGCGCTGGAAGGTGGACAAGCCATGGGGCAACGGGTCCAGGTGGCGCAGCCCGCGCCAGTCGCCCCACACCCGGTAGGTGTCCACGATCTGGTCCGTGCGGAGGACGAAACGGTCGCTCGCCCGAACCGCCCTCCGGACCAGCCCCATCATGCGGTGCTCGATGCGCCCCAGCGGCAGCCACACATCCCGGGTGCGGCTGAACCGCACCTCCAGCCATGTGAGGACCGCCATCTCGGTCACCGCATCCGGAAGCTCGTTGAGCCGCCGGGCCAGCACGACCAGGATCTCGGGCAGCGCCCGGACGAACCCGCCGATGCTGCGGATCGGGTGCCGCCACGCGAACCCGACGCCGGTGACCGTGGCGAGCCCGAGCACGACGACGGCTGCTCCGACACCTACCCCTACGACGAGGCTGGCTCCAGCGCCCCGGCGAGCACCGCGGTCCCGACCGCCACGGTGCCGGCGCCGACCAGCGCTCGGCCCACCGCATGTCGCTCCACGCCCGCCCGGTCGGGGTGGTGTGCCTGCGGTACAGCCGTACGACGATCATGTTCGCGGCCATCGCGACCGCGCCGAGCACGATCATGGTCCGGGGGAACGCCAGGAAGGCGTGGCCGAAGACCAGCACCAGCCCGCCGAACAGCCCACCCACCGCTGCAGTGGCCAGCCCGATGCCCGTGCTCCACCGGGCGAGCAGCCGAGGCGTCGCGACGCGCTCGGCGGCCAGCACGGCCAGGATCGGCCAGATCGACCCGAAAACCGTCCGCAGATAGCTGTTCAGACCTGCCTGCAGCTCGGGGCTGAGCAGGACCGGTACCGCGTCGATGACGAAGGACGGGCTGTTTCGCGCGATGGGGAGGGCGAGCTGGAAGAACAAGTGACCGATGACGACCGCTGCCACCATCGATGCAGCGATCAGCACGACAAGTGCCCTTCGCACCGATCGGGCCGCCACGATCCGAGACCACTGCGCCGCGAGCGGCGTGCCCCGTACCACCGACGGCGTCTCGAGACCGGCATCGAGCCCGGCGGCCCTCGTCCCGGTGGCCCCGACACGTGGCCGCCAGCGGCCCACCCTCCCAGCAGTCCGCACCACATCGCGCTCTACGCGCGCCAGCGCCACATCCGTCGTCACGACTGCCACCACCACCGCGGTGACCGGCACCATCGTGGTCCCGAGCGCCAGATGCACCGCCGTACCCACCGCCACGGCCACCGCTGATGCGGCCAACGCGGCCGGCGTCGGAATCCGTGCAACGACCCCCAACCGGTCTGCGCTCCGCACGGCGTGCGCAGTGAGCGCCACGAGAACCGTTGCCGTTCCGCCGGTGATTGCACCGACGACGGCCAATGCACTCGAGAGCGTCGACGCCGTCGCGAACATCGACACCACCACGCCGAGCGAACCCGCTCCGAACAGCCCGAGGAACAACACGCGCCGGCGCGCGGCCACCGCTTCAGGAAACTCGGCTTCCGCAACGCTTTGTGCAACGCGGCGAAACCCAATCCGCGATAGCGACGACGACCACCACCGCAGCCGACACCCCGGCGATCCCACCGACGAGCATCCGCGTCCAGTCCACTCCGATCCCGCCCAGCCCCGCCCAGAACTGGGCCGCCACATCAGCGATGGCATTCAGGGCCGGCGCCCATGCCGCCGGGTCCGCTGCCGCCGACGCCCACGCCGGCGGCGCGATCCCCACCAGCAGGAGACCGGTCAGCACGATCACGGCCGCGACGATCCGCGCAACCCGCGCCGGCGGGATCGCACCGGCACGGCGCGAGATCGCGCCCGGCCAGGAGGGGTTCTCCGGCGCGCGCTGTGCCTTTCCGGCCAGCGGGAAGCTCAGCACGCCGGCGTGCAGGAGGTTCATCAGCTCGCCGCGCCGAGATCGGGATCGTCGAGTTCGTGTGTGGCCAGCCGAGCTTCGAGCGCGGCCACCCGGGCCGCGCCTGCGCGCAATCGCGGGCCTGCGAGCACCGCCGGCCTCCAGCGCGGTCTCGCCGTGTTGCGCAGCAACCGCCAGGTGACACCGATGTCCCACAGCCCGAGGTCACCCAGCGAGGCCAGGATGTGGCGGCTCTGAGCGGGGGTGGCCCCCACCCGGCGCAGGGCGTCGCCGAGCTCGTCGAGCGTGCCGATCCGCAGGCGGCCGATCGCGTACGCGTACAGCGGCGCGAACAGGACGACCGCAGTGGTGAGCAGTGCCAGCCGCAGGTGCGCCGCATCCACCAGGTGCGCGTAGGGCGCACCGAGCGCCACCAGCTCCGCCACCCGGGGCGCGAACCCGCCCAGTACCGCCGTGCCGGCCGTGGTGCCGAGCGCGAGGCTCAGCCCCTTCCCCACGCCGAGCCGGGCGTTGCCCTTGGCGCTCTCGTTCCACCGGGGCAGCGGGGTCCACGCCCAGCCCATCACCACCGTCGCCACGGTCATGTGGACGAACAGGGCCGGCAGGCTCGGCGACGCGGCCAGCCACCACACCGGGATCAGGAGGGTCACCCCGAGCGCCGGGACCTTCCACAACACCGCCCGCTCGCTGACCGGGCCCGGCGGTGCGCTCCGCAGACGGAGCATTCCGCGGATCGCGCCCGTACGCCCCAGCGCCTTCTTCAGCGGCTCCCACCACAGGCCGGTCAGGAACGTGACGACCCGGCTGAACAGGATCAGCGCGAGCCCGGCCACCGAGATCGCCGCGAAACGCTGGTTCGGGTCGCTCAGCAGCACCATCTGGTCCAGCAGCGCCCCACCCGCGAAGGAGAAGTAGCCGGTGAACGCGGCCAGGAGCGGGATCGACACGAACGGGTGCAGCCAGCCGTACGGTGTGCCGACCAGCTGCTGCCACCCACCGCGCACGGCCTTCCACACGCTCTGCGGCTGCCGCCGCGGGGCCGTGGGGTCCACACCCCGGCTCAGCGCCCATGCCGCCACGACCACCACGAACACCATCGCGGTGAGTGCCGACACGGTCGTCGGAACGTCGGCGACGGAGATCCCCGTCATGATCACGACCGGCACGACGACCTGCGCGAACCGGAAGCTCGACTCGTACTGCGCGTCCCGGGCGTCCTTCTTCCATTCCGGGGTCGGCCAGTGGAGGGCGATGCGGCCACGCAGGAGGGCGCCGCCCCAGCCCATCAGGCCGACCATGGTCAGCGCCACCGGGAACACCCATGCCGCGGTCGTCAGCCCGACGGCCGCCAGCCCGATGGAGGCCAACAGGCCGGTGGTGGCGATCACCGCCATGTTCTTGACCAGGCGGTCACTCGCCCCCGACGTCGCCAGGCCGACGCCCGCGACGATGAACGACACGTTCGCACCCGAGCTGGTCACGTAGCTCTCCGACCGGCCGATGTGGTCGGCGAGCTCGAACGACGCCAGCCCGGTGATGCTCGTCGCCTGGCCCGGGATCGCGCCGAAGAAGCCCGCGACGGGCGTCATGAACCGCCGCAGCCCGAGTTCGACGACATCCGTCCGGCGCACGATGTCCCGCCGCCCGAAGCCGGCGCGCAACGCCGCGACGACCGCGCGCTCCGTGGCCGCGTCGCGCCTCGCGATCGCGTCGGCGAGCGCCACCCGCCGTTCCTGCAGGGCCGCGTCCCGGTCGGGTCCGGTCATGCCGCGCACGGCAGATGGCGGCGGGCGCAGCCACCGCCACGCTCCCCGGCGGCGCTCGGCGATCTCCGCCCGCTCCACGGCACGCTCCAGCGCCATGAGCGCGGCACCTGCCCGGAAGAGGTCCTTGCTCAGCGGGCGGATGCCGGCGAACAGCGCGCGCAGCTCCTGTCCGCCACGCCATGCCACCGGCAGCCGCGCCCGCAGGCCCGGCACGTCGCCCGCCTGTGTCAGCCGCTCGTGTGACGCCCCAGCGGTGATGTCCGCGATGAGCCGGTCCGGGTCCGCCACGTGGCCGTCGGCCGCCCGGAACACCACGTGCTCGACGACATCGGCCAGCCGCCCGGCCGCCCGCATCGCGGGCATCCGCTCCGCGATCAACGTGATCACATCACGGCCGCGGGCATCCCGGCCCCCGAACGCCCACACCTTGCCGGCAACCGCGGCCGCCTCGTCGCGGGTCATGCCCGACCTGCGCAACCGCCCCGCCAGCCAGGCCCTCGACCGGATCCGCAGCCGCACCCCGCCGGACAGCAGCTCCTCGGCACGGATCCGGGCCGCGGTCTCCGCCTCGGCACGGACCTCGTCGTCGTTGCGTGGCCTGCTCTCGAACAGCTGGCGCGTCAGCCGGCGGACCCCCCTCCGGTGGACCCGGGGCCCCGCCACTTCCAGGGCATGCTGCGCGAGCAGGACGACGGTCTGGGCTGCGTCCTCGTCGTGGAGCAGGCCGTCGCGGTTGCGGTCCTTGCCCTCGCGGTGGAACTCGGTCTCGTGCGCCATGAGCCGCTCCAGCAGCCCGGCGTCCCGCAGGCGCGCCAGCGTCGGGCCGAAGACCACGACCGCGTCACGATCAGCCCAGTAGTAGCCGACCAATGTCCGCGCCAACCAGGGCTGCCCGATGACGAGGAGCCAGGCGCGTGTCCGCAGGTCCAGCGGGACCTCCAGCACCGCGGGCCGGTCGCCGCTGGCCGGGTGTCGGGTGCCCCGCCGGGCAAGCCGCGGCAGCGCCCGCTCCCACAGTGCCCGCTGCCACGCCCACCAGCGGCCGCTGACCACCGGGCCGCTGACCGAGCGCCCGGGGTCGTCGCCTGCGTCCGTGCCGGGATCGATGCGGCCGAGCCGCTGCCGCAGCTCGTTGCGGCGGCTACGCACCTGGACCAGTTCGGGGCGCGACCCGTCCTCGCGCTGCTCGAGGAACTCGCCGACGTCGCGCACGATCTGCTCGACGCGGCCGAGGCTGCCGCGCAGCTTCTCGATGTCTCCGGCAGACGTCGCCTCGCCCGGGCTCCCGAGAAACTCCAAGACCGCCAGCAGTGTGTCGGCCGCGGCCAACCGCGCCAGCATCATCCCCGGAACGACCGACGCGGCGTCCAGCCCCCGCCACAACGACTCCACGGCGGCGTCCGGGTCCTCGGCCAGCCGGACCACCACCTGCTCCAGCAGGGCCCGCGCCGCAGCGCTCTCGGCGCGATCCAGCACGTCCCCGCTGGTACGCAGGCTGACGATCACCCGGCGGCTCGGCACGTCCAGCAGGTAGACCACCGTGCTCGAACCCAGACCGGCAGCAGTCAGCACCTCGCGGATCTCGGCGTCACCGTCGACGTACGCGTAGGACAGGCCCGCGTCCGCCCACAGCCCGGCCGGGCTCGCCTTGGACAGGTGCGCGGCGTTCGACCGGAGCGCCCCCCGCTGTTCGAGCCGTCCGAGCAACTCTCCGAACGTCACCAGCACGTCCGGATCGAGCCGGATCGGTCGACCGCCCGCGTCGAACGCGACGACCCGGATCGAGTGCTGTGAGCTTCCTGCCGCGCCATCGACCGGCGCAGCGCCGGTGGTGACGTCGCTCGCGCGACGGTCGGACGGCGGACCCCGGGCACGGTCGAGGTCGGCCGCGTTCCGCGGAACGCTCTCGGACGCGGCCCACACAATCACGGACGCCCGGTGAGCGGATCGGACCTCCTCGTCGGCGACCGGACCGAGCGGACCGGCGCCATGGGCACCACCGTCGCGGGTGCGTTCGGCGGCACGCACATCGGCGGGGTTGTCCGATTCCGGGTGCACGCCGTGCGAGTTCCGGGCCGGCACGTCACGCTGCCAACTCGCCACCACCACCGTGCCGGTAAAGCCGACGCCGTACACGAGATCCCACGGGTCCGGCACGGTGCCGGAGAAGATCCGGTAACCCAGGACGTTCAGCCCCCACGCCGATTCGAACACCAAGTTCAGCAGGGCGACAACGGAAAGGATGCCAGGAAGCCAGCGCCGGAAATACGTGTGCAGCTGCGAACGCGTGAGGTGATCCGCGCCCGAACTCCGTCGTTCCTGCCAAAGCCGGAGCTCCACAGCCCAGACGGCCACCAAGCCGCTGCCCACCAGGTTGCCGACGTGCGCGAACACATCGAACGGCCGGGGGAACAGATTCCGCAACTCCGGCGCGGACAGGACCATGAGCTGCAACACGAGCCCGACACCGAGCACGACGTAACGCATCGCGCTGGATACGAACACCGCATCGTCGCGCCGTCGGGATTCGACGTGGTGGATGAAGATCGGGGTGTCCCAGCTGATCGTCGAACCGGGATCGCCGGCGCGGCGCAGCAACTCCCTCCGGCGGTGGTTGCCCTGCAGGAACAGCCCGGGCGCTCCGGGGTGCGTCGCCATGAACTGCCCGTTGGTCGGGGCGAACACCGAACCCAGCAGGTCTGCGTCGGAGCGGTCGGATGCCCCGCGCTTCTTGCGCTTCCACGCCCGATTCCCCGGTAGCAGGTCGGCGAGGTCCCGCACCGTCGCGTTGGGCTCCGGCCGGCGCGAGCCGAGCTCGCGGTGGAAAAGCCGGTTCGCGCGCCAGGTCGGCAGGAGTGAACGCACCCGGCCTGTGTGCCGGCGCACGAGGTCGACGACCACGATCAACAGGAGGGCGAATCCCGCGATCGTCGTCACCTGCAGTGCACCGGACGTCAGCAGGTCGACCGAGAGGGCGTCGATGACGCCGGTGGCGGCAGCCGCGGGCCGCGCCGACATGGCGACGTGCAGCAGGCCGGCGACGAGCGTTCCGACGATGGTCACCGTGGCCGTCGGCCCACGCTTCTTCCGTGCGGATGTCGGCGGCGCCGTGGTGGTCGAGGGCGCGCTGCTTCCAGCCCGTGCCACCGTCGGTGTGCTGGGGGCGGGCGCCGTGGCGGGGAGCACCGGGAGCCGCATCGCGCCGACCGTGCGGTCGTCGGCTCGCTCCACCGTGTGGGATGCGGCGATCAGGGCCTCGACGACATTCTCGGGTCCGTGCCCCGCAGCGTCGACGACGCTGCCCATCGAGTCGACCGGATCGAGGCCATCGGTCGCGACGAGCAAGGTTCCCGGCCCGGTGAGCCGCACGCTGAGCACGTGCGGCTCCGCGCGGTTGTCGGCGGCGATCCACCTGGTCAACGCGCCGGTGCGCAGGTCGGGGGCGGTGAGCAGCTGATCGCTCACCGTGCGCTCGGGCACCCAACGCGCCGTCGTGTCGCCTGCCCACGCCAGGTGCGCCGTGTGCCCCGATCCGGTGGCGTCGCGGGTCACGACGGCGACGATCAGCGTGGTCGCGGGAGGGTGCGACGCGTCGGGCCTTCCGAGCGCGGCAACAGCCGCCACGGCGGCGCCGAACGCGTCGCGCACCGCCTCTTCCGGCGTCCGATCGGGAACGGCGCGACGCAGCTCATCACGGGCAGCGGCCGCGCCTGTCTGGGAGGCCCGGTCGGCGTTCCGCGCCGAGCTCAGACCGTCCGCACCGATGACGTACCACCACTCGGCACCGGAGGGTCCGGGGACACGGCCGACGAGCATCGCGTCCTCGTTCTTGCGGTGGCCGAGCCCGCGGCGGCTCGAGGCGGCGATCCCGACCGGGTTCCCGCCGTCGGTGATCACTGCCCGGCCGCTCGGGTCGGGCAGCGCGGTCGGCGGCGCCTGGGGCGCGGACGGCGCGACCAGCCGGTTCAACTCGTCCTGCTTGACCCGGATCTCCGCCGCCAGCCGCTCGGCGACGCTCCAGGTCTCGGCGATGTGGCGCCAGCCGTCCTCGCTGCGCCAGATCTTGTGCTTCACCGCGATCAGGCTGTGGAAGACGTTCTCCTCGAACGCCACCCGGGCGTCGAAGAGCGCGGCCTCGATCTCGGACGAGATGGGCCGGGCGTGGCGGAGCGCACGGCGGGCGCTCTCCATGTCGCGCTGTGCCTGGCGCAGCGCTCCCGGGCCGTGCGATCCGGCAGGTCCGCACCGCTGCGTCGATCCAGCACGCGGTGGGCGGCGGCGAGCACGTCGTTCCGCTCGTGCGGCTGCACACCCGCGCCGTCCAGCGCCGCGTGGGCCAGCTCCTCGGCCTCCTTCAGCGCGATGAAGGCGTGGATCTCGTCCTCGAGTGCCGCTTCCGGGGCCGGCGGGCCGCGCGGACCGGCCCAGGACCGATCACGCGACCGCGCGATGTCGAGCCGGACGGCGCGGTGATGCAGCGCGATCGCCCGCTCGACGCGATCGATGTGCTTGGCGAGCACTGCCTTGTGGTGGCGAATCAGCTCGTGCTGGTCGACGCCGGCTGCCGGGTTGACCGTGACGTAGCGCTTCTCCCGCCACGCCGTGCCAGCCGGATGACAGTGGCCCACAGCCCGTCGTCATGCGGTCGCTCTGCCGTGTTCGCCCGGCGCAGCATCTCCACCACGAGCCGTGCCGCGGACGTGATCTCCTTCTGCCCCGCCGGCACCCCGCCCGCGGCCAGCAGCGGGACGATCGGCTGCCCACCGGGCAGCTGGGTCGGGTCGCGCCGCATCGCTTCGCGCATCCGCGGCGACGCCGCCTTCCACAGCTCCCGCAGGTCCTCGCGCACCGTGTAACCGGCAACCTTGTCGCCCGTGACCACGCTGGTCCCGACCAGGAGGTTCAGCCTGCGCTGCCAGGTGGCAACGCGGCCTGTGAAGGCGGCCTGCAACGCCTCGGCTGTGATCGGTTCGTCGCGATCGGCCAGCACCAGCAGCAGGTGCAGCAGCGAGTTCGGCCGCACCCGGCTCGGGGCGGCGTTCGCCAGGTCCTGCGCCGCCCACCACTCGGCACGTGTGGCACTCCGCTCGGCCGGGTCGAGCACGATCTCGATGACGGCCACCGCGGCCGCGACCAGCACCCGGTGTGCGGCGGCGAGCCTCGCCCGTTCCTGGGGTGACATCGCCTCGTGGCGGAGCGGGTCGGTCAGGCTGTGCACCCGCTCGATCAGGATGCGGACGGCCGCGTTGAGCGGCTCCGGGTCGATCGTGCGCTGCGACTCCCGTGCACGGGCGAAGTAGATGAGCATCAGCGCGTTCATCAGCTGCGGATCCACGTTCCCCTTGCGGGCCCGTGCGACCGCGACGAGCAGATCGTGCCGCAGCTCGAGCTGTGCTGCTCTGGCCTCGTTCCGCGCCTTCGAGTGGTCGAGCACCGCCTGTCCCGGCACGCCGTCGTAGCCGGCCTGCGTCAACAGCTGCTCGACGGTCGGATGGCTGCGGAGGCCGTCCAGCACGGTCCGCAGGAACTGCACCCGCATCTCGGCGGCCGCGCCGCGCGCTCCCTCTGCCGCGTCCCTGGCCGGGCGGTCCGCTCCGCGGTGAGCACCGCGTCGAGCAGCGCCACGATCGCCGCCACGTCGGACGGGTGCTGCTCGGCGCGCCGCTCGCGGCCGCACGCTCCTCCTCCCGCTTCGCGCGGACCGTCTCGTCGCTGGGCTGGTCGAGCCATGGCTCGAGCCGGTCGATCACCTTGGACGTGACGCGCCGGCCAGCATGCCGACCAGCCGCTCCGCCAATCGCTTCCGCTCGACCTCGGTCAGCTCGGAGAGCGCGACACCCGCGCGCAGATCACCGAGCAGCCCCAGCAGCTCCGACACCGCCGAAGCGAACCCGTCGGTGGCGGCCGCGACCACGCGGTCACCGCGGCCGGGCAGCAGGCCCTTCCGGGCCCGGTACCACTCGCGGATTTTGTGACTGGAGGTGCCGCCGTAGTGGTCGGTGCTCATCTCGAGCTCGTCGCGCCACTTGTTCAGCCGCGCGAGCAGGACGAACGCGATCACGGCTTCGACCATCAGCTCCCACAGCGGGTCCAGCGCCCACCACGTCGCCCACGTCGGGGCGGCCAGGACGTACGCGAAGAAGCCCGCGAGCAACCCGTCCCACTTGAGCAGTTCTGCGGGCCAGTCCGGCGAGCGGAAGCTGAGGTAGTCGAGCTGGCGGCCGAGGACCCACTGCAGCCGCTTGGCCTCCCGCTTGGTCAGCGCCTGATTCTTCTGCTTCTCCTGCAGGGCCTGCCGTTCCCGGGCCGCTGCGGCCTGCCCGCGCTTGCCCAGCCAGTTGATGACCTTCACCGCGAGCAAGGGGCCCGGGACGGCCACTGCCGCGCTCACGAGCGCTTCGACCAGGAACTCCAGGACCGTGTCCGGCCCGGCCGTGGCGTTCAACGCGTTCGTGACCAGCGTGACCGGCAACGCCCACAGCCCGGCACTCACGCCCAGCATGATTCGTGCCCGGTTCGTCGCCTTGCGCTGGGCGGCGCTCGCCAGGCCGACGACGACCGCAGCGGCAACGACCACCAGGTCCCCGGAGACGATCGCGCCGCCCACCAGGGCGGTGACGGTCGTACCGAGCGCAACGCGCCCCCACCGGACCATGCCGAGTTTCCACGCATGCCGGACGACCATCACCACCCCGACTCCGGCTGCCACCAGCACCACGAGCACCCCGCCGATGCCGGGTAGACCTCCCGCCAGCACGACGGGCTGCAGCAGCGTGTAGGCGATCGTCACGGTGCCGGACGCCACCGCAGAGACGAATGCATCCTGGCGCGGGTTGCGCTCGTGCAACTTCTCCTGGTTCGAGGTCTGAAGGCGCAGCACCGACCGGAACGCGAGGTACGACGCCAGCGCACCGACGACGATCTTGTATCCGGGCACGAGCGGGTTGTCCAACCACTCACGCGCGGCCGTCGCCAGGTCCGTGACGACGCGCCACACCCCGACCGGGTCGACGCCCGCGAGCCCGCCGGCGGCGAGGCCGACCACGATCACGGCGAACGGCTTCATCCGACTCGGCGTCAGGCTGGTTGCGATCTCGCCCAGCGCCCTCGGCCGGCCGGCCGACGGCGGAGCGCGCACATCGCGCACCCAGCGCAGCAACCGAGTGCCGATGATCGCCGCAGCCGCGACGGCACCGATGGCCGCCACCGCGAATGCGCCCACGACGGAGACGTCCAGCAGCGCGCCGACCCCAGCCACCGTCGCTGCGACAGCCCCGGCGAGCACGATCAGTGGCCGGCGCGTCGTCAACGGTCGTGATCCACCCGCGAAGGTCCAGAGGGCCCGCTCGGCCCGCGCCATCCGGGCGGCGAGATCGTCCGACTCCGCGGCGCGCCGGAGGAGCCCGTCGGCAAAGCCCCCGTGCATCCCGGCCAGCGCCATCTCGTCGAGGGCGTGCTCCAGGTCGGCGGCAAGGGCGGTGCGGGCGGCCGCGAGCGAGCCGTCGGCGGCGACCACGTCGCGCACGTCCGTCGGAATGCTCTTCGCGATCAGCAGCCCGACCCGCTCCGCGGCACGCAGGAACGCCGACGTCGACGCGTACGCCGTCGATCGCGACGTGAACGGCGGGGATGCCGCGCGAACACCTGCGTTCAGCAGGGCCGCCACGTACGACGGGTCGACCCCCACGGCCTCGGCGATCACAGCGGTGGCGTCCGATCCCGCGGGAGCCCGCTCGTGGAGCCACCGGAGCCAGCCGCGGTGCTCGTCGCTCAGCCCTTCCGCGACGAGCGCCCGGGTGTCATGGGCAGCGCGGATCATGTCCGTGACGAGCACCCCGGCCTGCGCCACGCGCCGGAGGTGTCGCACGAGCCGCACCAACGCCCACACCCGGCCGAGGCGCCCCGCAGCCCGCCGCGCGAACCAGCCGAGCACCACGGTCACCAGCCCGCCGACGGTGACGGCGGCGTCCACCCACGCCCCGGCATCCGCGCCGCCCGCTGTCGTCGCCACGCCTGGCACCACAGCGGCGGCGGGCACGGCGAGCATCACCACCACCGCCACCCCGGCGACCGTGAGCACCACCCGCACGGACCATCGCACCCCCGGCCGCTTCCACGCCTGCCCCAACCCGATCGAGGCCACCACCAGCCCACCGGTGACCAGCACCGACGGCGCCGCCACGGAAAGCCCCGCTACGCCGCCCATCGCGGCCGCAGCACCCGCCGGCGCCACGACCAGGACAGCGGTGAGGACGACGATCCCGACGATCAGCCTCCAGAGCCTCGCCCGCTGCGACCACCGCCGATCATGCAAGTCACCGACGCCGTCGCTCGCGCTCGCAGCCTCACGAGCGCGGTGTCCGAACCCCGCATCGACCTTCGACCGGTAGATGTCGAGCGCCTCGATGATCGGCCGGTCCTCCTGGGACGGCCCGACGATGAGCAGCTCCTCTATGGCGGCGAGCCGACGCTCGTGCGCGTGCCCCAGGTGATCGAGGAGCCCTCGAAGGGGGTCGTCCTCGGCCTTGTCGATGTGTTCGGTGTCGGCCATCGCCCACCGCACCTCGGCGGTCGCACGGACGAGCAACAGCTCGGCCAGGATCTCGACGTCGATCCGACGCGCGAGTGCATCCTTGGCCGCGATGTCGGCCTGGAGCTTCGCCATCCCGAGGTCTTCGGCCAGATTGTGGAAGGCGGCTTGGAGCTCGTACCAGGTGGCGCCGGGGTGCTGCTCGTCGAGGTGGACGAGCAGCCTGATCTGCTCACCCAGGCGCCACGCCTCCAGGAATCTCGAAGTCTCCGAAGCCTCTGGCCCAAAGGGTGTTTCCAGCAGGGCCACGACCCGCGCCTCGACCTCCGGGTCGTGGCCACCGCGCCTCTCCACCACGGCCGTACCCGTTCCCGCGTCACCCTGGTCGACCAAGCGCAGCACCACCTCGGCCGTCATCCGCAGCCGCGACCGCATCAGCTCGGTCATCGCCTCGTGCACCGGCCCGAACGCTGCGCGAGCCCGCCGCATCACATCGACCCGGGTGTCGTCCTGCGAGTCGGCCGACCCCGGCGACCCCGCACGCGGCGTTCGCCACCAGGCAAGTGCGCGCAGCTGTGCGACGAGCCACCGCACGACGCTCCGGGCGATCCACCACCACACCGCGAGCATCGCCCCGACAACCGCAACTCCCACCAGCACGGCTGCCGCATCCCCCACGGTCGCCGCGCCTGCCGCCGTGCTCCCCCAGGCAGGGGCAGAGGTCGCGATCAGCGACCACAACGCCCCACCGACGACGAGGGGCACCCGGGCCGCCGTCCGCGCCGACCACGATCCGCGCTCCGCATCGGCGGGTACCGCGCCCCCGGCCGCGGAGCGGGGATCACGGCCGAGGTGGTGGGCCGCCAGTGCGAGGACCACCAGGTCCACGGCCAGCACGATCCGCTCGGCAATACCCACCGACAGCAGCCACGAGATCTGCTCCGGTTCCTCCATCACGCGGGCCGCGACCAGGAGCCACAACGTTCCGATCGAGCCGGCCCACGCAGCCGGCCACATCCAGCGGGACGCGCGCAGCTGCCCGGCCAACAGGAAGCTCGATACCCGCACCCCCACCGCCGCGAGACCGAATGCCGCCAGGTGCAGCCCGTGGGACACGCCACCGGCGGGAACAGCCGGTGACAACGCCATCAGCGCCATCGCCGGCGCGATCAACGCCAGCAGCGCCTGCACGAGCCGCGCCCGTCGCACTCCGGACTTCCCCGCCATGATCGCGACCAGCGCCGCGGCCGCCCCCACCGCAACCATCGCGGCCGGCACCAGGACTGCCCCGGCGGCGGTGACGACGTACTCGCTGACAGTCTTCGTCACCGACATCTCGGCAGCGGCCAGCAGGTGCAGCGCAACCATTGCGGCCACCGCGAAGCCGAGCAGCACGTGCACCGCACGCACCTGACCGGTGTCCCGGTCCAGCAGCGCCGCCCGCGCTCGCGGCCAGCCCGCGGCGAAACCCGGGTGCAGGGGCCGCTGCTCCACCTCGTGCAGCGGCACCCACCGCAGCTCGATGCTCTCGGCATCCGCGGTCGGCTCCGGCTTCGACGTCGCCACGGCGTGCACCCACGTGTACGTCCAGTTGCCGTGATCATCGACGTACCGGCCGACCACGTCGTACTGGTCGGCGCCGATCCTGGCTTCCTCCTCGGTCTCGCGAATCGCAGCGACCAGGGCGGGCTCCCCCGGATCGCGCGCCCCACCGGGCAGACCCCACGTCCCGGCATGCTGGTTGGCCGCCGACCGGTGCTGCAGCAGCACGAACTGCGTGCCGTCCGCCGCCTGATGGGTCAACAGGAGGCCCGCCGCACCGTCACGACCCAGTGCCGCTCCCCGCAGTCGCACTCGACCCAGTCGTCGCCGGTCCACACCTGGTCGTCCGCATCGGACGCTCGCACCGGTCCGGGCGCGGCGACCACGGCCGGGGGCAAGCAGGAACTTCCGCGTGAGGACGACAGCGACCACGAACGCCGCGACGAGCACGACCGCCCCACCGGCCGCCTTCACCGCCGTCAGGCCGAGCTCCGCCGCCGGCGCGCTCTCCGGCATCCCGGTGACGGCATGCGCGGCGGGCCCGGACATCACCAGTACCGCCACGGCCACCGCGACGACCTTGACCACTCGACGCACCCACGGAGGGCCGTGGGCCCACACGTGGTGCAGCAGCATCAGCAGCACCGGGCTGACCACCCCGGCCGCCACCGCGCCCAGCACCCCGACGAGTCCGGAGAAGAACATCGAGGCGACCGCTGCTCCGGCGACGCCGATCATCACCAGCGCGGCATTCCCGGCCGTGCGGGTCCGCGAGGTCCCGCGCAGCCGATCCCGCCAACTCGCGGTGGCCTGTGGGATGCCGGACGAGGACTGTGCGCCGGACGGGGACCCCGCGGTGCGGCGCCAGAGCACGATCGCCGCACCGAACGCCACCAGCCCCGGAACCAGGTTCTGCACCGCCACACCGGTCCACCCGGTCGGCAGGAACGGAACCGCACCGGTGAACGTCGGCCCCGCCGCCAGCGCACCCGCGATATTGCCCAATGCCCGGACCAAGCTGATCGCCGTCAACGCCAAGGCCTGCTTCTCCTTCGGCAGGTACCGGGCCAGGATCTCGTTCACCCCCAGACCCATCCCGGTCACGCTCACCGCATTGCTGTAAACCCCGGCCGCGATCCCGACCAACGGGTTCCCCGTCAACGCGGTCACCGCCGCCGTGATCACCCCACCGGTCAACGCCGCGGCCATCACCAGCAGGAACAACCCCGGTCGGCCGGTCAGCAGATCCTGGTTCCCCGCGCCGTCGCGCCCGTCGTCGTGAACGCCCCCGACCCGCAGGGCCCGGACGAGCAGCGCAGCCGCGACCACGACCCCGGCCGCCGTACCGAACAGCGGGTTCGCGGTCAGCATCGTCACCCCGACCCCGATCGCTCCGACCCCCGGCCACCCGCGCCGCACGCACCGCACGCGCCATGGACGCCCGGGTCCGGTCGCCGGCCGACGCCAGAAGCTCACCCGGCACCGACATCAACACCAGCAGCACACCGCTGCCGACCAGGCCGAAACTCAGCACACCCTCGAGGCCGCTCCCGGCGTTCTGAGCCAGACCGGCCCGCCAGAACGCGTCCGCCGAGCCCGACACCAGGTTCGACGCGAACATCATGACCGCCACCAAGAAGACCAACGGCTCCTCGCGCAACATCAGCGCCGCGTTCTTGACGGACTTCACCGTCGTCGCCAGCACCGTCCGCACCGGGCCCGCCGCCCGCACGATCTGCGCACGCTCCCGATCAGGGAACTCCGCGGGCATCGTGAGCCACAACCCGGTCGCCGCCACCGCCGACAGCGCCACCCCGAACATCCCCGCCGCCATCGGCGACACCGCCAGCAACGGCGTCAACACCACGAAGATCAACGATGCGACGGTGGCGAACCCGAGCGTCACCAACGCGGTCACGCCGCCCAGCAACCGCAGCTTCTCCCCGCCGGTCCGCCGCGCCGCGATGGTCTCCCGCACCCACTCGCTCGTCCTGGCCTGCACCGACACGTACCCGCGCCCGCGAACCCCAGCAGCACCGCCGCCACCACCGGCAGTCCCGGCAGCGCACCGGACACGGCGAACACCCCGAACCCGATGCCGGTCGACGCCAACGACGCCACCGCCAGCCGGCGCCGCTCCAGATACCCCCACCACGGACCCACCGTGGCCAGCCCGACCAGATACCCGACGAAACCAGGCGTGAACAACGCCGGCCCGCCCAGCACCGGCGTCCCGAACACCCCCGCCGCCGACGAGCCGATCGACCACCCCGCGACCAGCAGCCACGCCCACCGGTGCGACCGCGACAGCTGCGCCCGCCAGCGCGCGACCCGGCCCGCCGGCACCCACCGGTCGAACTCGGCCAGCAACTCGAACGCCTGAGCCAGCAGCAGTTCGGCCCGCTCCGCGTCGTCCAGCTCACCCAGGATCCGCTCCAGCTCCCGGAACAGCCGGTCGTGCGCCGCCCGCTGGTTCGGCAGCCACGCACGCGAGTCGGTGCCGACCCGCGCCCGTAGCTCCGCCAGCGCCGCCCACAACTCCTGCGCGTCCGCAGGCAGAGCCCGCGCCGTGCCCCCACCGGGCAGCCGACTCCGCAGCGACCGCGCCGCCGACCTCAGCCGGTCGCGACCGGCTGCGACTGCCACACCCACACCGGCGCCGCCGGCCAGCCGGTGCAGGACCCACAGCACCGCGGCGGCCGTGAGGGCGGACACCACCGTGATCGTGACCGGCAGGCTCAGCCCCGAGCCCACGGCGACAGCGCCGAGCACCACGGCCGGCGCCAGCGGGGCCACGTCCCCGAGCAGCGACCGCAGCACGGCAGGCGGGCTGTGGATCAACCGCGCCCGCCACTGCGCGAACCGCGACATCCCGCGCACGACCGCGATCCCGAGAACCACGACCACGCCCGCGACGACCAGCGGCTTCCAGTGCCCCGGCCACAGTGACAGCGCGCCCCAGTACAGGAGGCTCACGTTGCCCGCGGCACCCATCACCGCCAGATAGCGGGGTGCGATCCGGCCCGGACGGAGCGCGTTCACGATCCCCAGCACGCTCATGTAGCCGAACGCCACTGCCAGCATCACCGTCACCGACAACAGCACGGGATCGAACGCCACCCACCCCAGTTGGAAGATGTACAGCGCGTTCCCGACGTTCGACGTCACCGGGTACGCCACCCACGTCACCAGCCCGCCGGCGACCCGGTGCGCCGCCGTTGCCCGTTTGCGCAGCTCGTTGAACGCCGCGTACAGGCCGAACAGCGACACGGTCGCCGCGTACAGGCCGAAGATCCAAGCGTCCAGGCCGGTCGCCGTGAACGTCGACCAGATCATCCACAGCACGTTCACCACGAACGTGCCCAGCAACGCGACGGTCTGCACCGCGCCCGCCACGCCCGGCAGGTGCGGCACCAGGTTCACGCCGCCCCGCGCCATGAACGCCGCGCTGCTGGCGTCCGCCTGGAACAGCACCGTGAGCGCCACCGGCAGCACCACCACGGCGATGCCCATTCCGAGCGCCGTCCTCCAGTTCATGCCCGTCTTCCGGGTCGCGCCGTCGGCCGGGGTGCCGACGGACGACTCCGCGGGCTTCCGCACCTGTTTCTCGGTGCTGGGAGCCGTGCCCGTCGCCGACGAACCGGCGACGACCGTTGCCTCAGTGGCCTGCGACCCGGCCGGGCCGGCGCCAGGGGCTTCTTCAGCACCTCGTTCCACCAGGTGGTGGTCCGGCTCGTGCGTGTGGCGATGCCGCGCGGTGAGCATCGCGGCCCTGCCGTGCGTGACGAGCCGTCGTGCCCGCGGCAGCCACGCGCGCAGGCCGCGGGTGGGCCCGGCGCCGACCTCGCCGACCGGCTGCAGCTTCCGGAGTGTCGCTCTGAGGTAGGTGATCTCCTTCTCGTTGAGCGGACGGGAGGTGTAGGGCAGCGGCTCGCCCGCCCTCAGATCCGAGAGCCGGTCGACGTCGAGCTCACGGACCTCGATCCGGCGGACGCGTGCGTCGGCGGCGCCCTGGTCGGCGGAGCTCGGCAGGAACGCCTTGGCGGCGGCCTCGAGCCGCCCGAGCCGGCCGCGCGCAGGCCGGCGAACAGCACGGGGTCCGTGGCGATGCCGTCGGAACGCCTGGCGAAGAACGGCAGCCCGCTCGCACCCAGGTGGTGGTGCAACGCCACGCCGAGCGGGTACATGTCGGTGATCGCCGTCTGCAGCACCGTCAGCTCGCGCAGGCTCAGCCGGCTGTCGTCCTCGCCGCGCTTCGCCTCGTCGAGGACGACGAACACCTCGACGAGCGCCGGTGCGCCGCTGCGTCCCGGCTCATCGGCCGGCACGTCCAGCAGGACCGCGGCGAGCGAGCCGACATCGCCGAATCCGGCGTTGTGCAGGAGCTTCAGGATCGCCCTGGCCCGCTCGGGGGTGAGCTCCTCGGCGAGCCTCGGTTGCAACGCCGTTGACGGCCGGACCCGGACGCGCACGACGATGCGCGTGTAGACCCAGCCCAGCCCGCTGTAGAGGGCCGACAACGCCAGCACCATGTGGACCGGATCGACGTGGAGGATGCTCACGACGGCGCCGCTGATCGCGCCGAAGAACACGTAGGGGCCGATTCCCGGCGGCAGGGTCTTGAAGGCTGCCAGCAGTGACGAGAGGGCCGCGGTGGGCGCCCACATGCGCACCATCCCGGTCGCCAGGCCGATGTAGACGAAGCCGAACGTGGCGAGCAGCACCGCTGCCGGGAATACGGGATAGAACGTCAAAAGCAACGCGAGCGGAATACTGATCAGCGCAAGATCCGAAACGCGCAGCAGGACCTTGGCGTCATCGATACCACTGCCGTCCGGGGTTCTGCCGAACCTCTTGTACAGCCGTTTGCTGAGCTCCGGCGCACCGAGCAACCATGCGGCGACCCGCGACACGGCGGTGAAGATGATCACCTGGACGGGAATCGCGACGTTCACGTCCATGAACTGGAACGGGCCGAGGATTTTCAGCAGCTCGAGAACCGTCCCGGATCCCGCGCCGTACACCAGGAGCCCGGGAATCATCATGACTCCCGGGGCCACGAACCACGCCCGCCACCTTGCGTGCGGGATCACGAGATTCCGGTCCCTGCTCGTGACCCGCGGTTGCGGTCGCTCGGACGTCGCCTTGGCCTGCGGCGCCTTCTCCCGCTTCTGCGACCCCCTCGGGAGGGCGGCAGTCGGCGCATCCCGCAACGCATGCACGACCACGACCATCCCGATCAGGAAGATGCCGGCCATCACCCCGTAGGCGACCGAAGCCGGAACCGCCAACATCAACACGACGAGTCCGGTGCCGAGCGTCAACTGTCCGAGCTTGTAGGAGAACTCGTTCTCGGCATTTCGCTTCGCCCGGCTGAGTTGGTCGTCCTGCGGATCCACCAGGTCCCGCCGGGCCGTGACCGCCCCGGACATGGCGCCCATCCACCCGAGTGCGAGCGATACGGCGAAGAAGACGATCAGCTTCGTGGCGGGTCCGGCACCATGTGGGACCAAGGGGGCCAGGGCCGAACCCACCAGGCGAGCAGCCCCACACCGGATGCGACGACAATCCACCGGTTCGTGCTGACGGTGCGCTCTCCCAGCTTCGACAGCACGAAGCCCATCAGCGGCGCGAACAGGGTGGCCAGCGGCGCGATCCCGTTCATCTGGCTCTGGGTGAGCCCGAAGTTCTGCGCCACCTTCGCGTCGGCGTACGGCAGCTTCGACGCCTCGACGGGCACCGACCGCCAGTACCCCATGATCCACGAGAGGTTGGCCTTCCCGAACCCTTCCACGATCACGCCGTGCATCCAGGCCACCGGGCTCGGGCGGAACCCTGCTGCGGCTGCCCGGTTGTACAGCGTGACGCCGGCGGCGATCTGAGCGTCGCGCAGTTGGTCGCGCACGGTCCTGTCGGCCTGTACCTCGCCGAGGAATGTCTCCGCCGGATCGGTCATCGACCTCATCGCACGGGGCAGGTGCAGGCGCGCCAGCCGCACCCGCCACGACGAGCCGGACGCCTGGGCCTCGGACAGTCGGAGCAATGCGGTGCTCGTCCACAGGTCGTGAACCAGGTCGAGGAAGCGCGGGAGCTGCCGGATCGTCGCCGCCGTGCCGGCGGCCTGGTCGTGTCGCCATGCCGCCGCCCGCAGGAACGTGTACGTCTGCTCGGCGAACTCACCCGGTTTCGCCGTGGGGTCCGCGAGCCCGAGCACGGTCACCGGGTCACGCAGCGCCGCCTTCGCCGCAGGTGGGGCGCGCGCCGCCAGATCGCGCAGCATCGGGTTCGGCCCCCACGTGCGAGTTCCATCCGTGCTGGACAGCGTCAACAGCGGCTGCGGGCCTGCGGCCCACTCGTTCAGCAGCTGCTCGAGCGGGGAGCGCTGCGGTGCGTCGACACGTGCCAACAGCTCGTCCACGCTGCCGGTCCTGCGGTCGGTTCGCAGCAGGTCCAGCACCGCAGCCATCAGGACGCCTGCAGCCTCCGCGGCCATCCGGGCGTCGACCTCGGTCGTCTCCCACATCCGGACCTGCCGTGCCCAAGCCCGCTCCTGCGACCGGACCGTCCGCACGAACCAGGCCCATCTCAGCACCACGGCGCCCACAGACGCCTGGTGGACGGGAGCGAACCACGCCGGCACCGGCATCATCGCCTGCGCCGCGAGTGCCGCACCGAACAGCACGATTCCCGTCCCGGCCGCCAGCCGCGCCGCCCGCGCGGTTCGCCGCGACCCGGTCGCGTGGCCCCACGCAGCGACAGCTCGGGACACGCCCAGCTGTATCGCCGCCACGATCACCAGCACGAGCGGCGCGACGGCCCATCCGAGCGGTCCGGCCAACGACACCACGAGCACACCGGCGCCGACCAGCGCCGCCGCAGCCGGCACCCATCCGAACGCGGAACCGGGCGCCGGCCGCAGGGCGAGCCGCGCCGCACGCAGCGCCTCGGCCTCGGCCCGCTCCGCACCGGCGTTCGTGTGTGCCGCCGCGGAGGCCGCCCGGAGCCGGTCCACCGCCGCCGAACCCGGATCGACCAGGCGGTCCGGCCCGGCCACGAACCCGAGCCCCCGGTCCAGGCGGAACGCCCGCCGCTCCTGGCGCACGGCCTCCCGCGCCGACGCCGGCAGCCCGGTCACGGCCGCACGTACCGGCGCCAGCAGGTCCCAGCCGGCGAGCGGGCCGACCACGCCCAAGCGCGACGTGAGCTCCGCCCACCATCCGACCACCCCGCGGCCCCGGCCCGCCCTGTCGAGCCTGCGCCGCATGGACTCGGACAGCGAACCCGTCGCGGCGGCCTCCTCGACCCCGGCGAGCACGCGATCGAGCACCCGCTGCGTGTCCTCGCTGAGCTGCCGGGCCCGGGCAAGGCCGGCGTAGGCCGGTTCCTTCGCGAACCACTCGCGCACCGCGCGCAGCGCATCGTCGAGCCACTCGTCCTGGTTCGTCGTCCGGCCCATCTCGCGGACGGCGACGATCCCTTCCTTGACCACCTGCGTCCGCAGGTCGTTCTCGGGGACACCCAGCCCGTCGGCCCACGCCGCGATCGCGGCCTCGTCGCCCACGTCGCGCAGGCGGCGCAGCACCTCCCTCAGGTCGTTCTCCGGCACTCCGAACCGGCCCGCCAGGCCCGCCACGAACGTCGCGTCGTCCGCGCCCTCACGGATCTCGCGCAACCCCTCCGCGATCAGCGCGGCCCATGCCGCGGATTCGGACATCCCCCGCGCCCGCGCAAACGCCCGGACGGCGGTGTCGATCTCGTCGTCCCCGTGGACCTCCAGGAGGCCCCGAACCTCGCCGCGACCGAACCTCCGGCCCTCGTCCAGCAGCCGCTGAGCCGCGAGCACGGGCAGCCCGATCGCATTCGCGAGCTTCTCGGCCAGCTCACGGTCGGACAGGCGACGGTCCTCGTCGAGCTTCCCGTTGACCTTCAGCAGCCACGCGATCCGCAACAGCTGCTCCCGCGTGACCGTCCCGGCCACCACCCACTGCTCGTGCTCGAGGTGCCGCCGCGCCGCCCGGACGAGCGCACCCCACCGCGCCATCCCGATGATCTGCCTGCGCACCCGCGCTCCGCCCCGCAGCTCGAGCAGCACCGTCAGCGCGACCCCCGACCACCGGCGCTGCGAGCACGAGAGACCGGCGCTGCGAGCACGAGAGACCGCCGACACCACCGGCCGCCGGCCCGGCGCCGCCAGGCCGATGCCGGCGGGCAGCGCACCCAGCGATGCCACGCCGAGCAGCACCAGCCACCTCGGCGGGCCCCGCGACCGCACCTCGCTCGGCCTGCTCACCGCGCCCCGCCGGTCGGCTCCGCGCTCTGACGCCGCCCCCGGGGCCGGTGCGCCCGGCCTGCTGCCGGATGTGTCGGCGGCCGGGGTGGCGCGACCGCCGACTGCCGTGCGGCGCCGGAGCGGGCGAGAGCCGGGACGGATCGCGTGGGTGGGTTGAGGGCGCTGGGCACCTGGGCGCTCTCGTGCCTCGCGAGCCAGATCTCCCGGACGACAAAGCCGACGGCCGCGACCGTGTACAACACGACCGTCACGCCCGGCACGACGAGGTCGCCGAGAGGAAGGGCGGCCGGAGACGCCAGCGCTCCGAGTACCGCGGCTCCGTGAGCGAACACCCACCCCTTGAACCAGAACGTGACGCTCGCACCAAGGCCCGCGATCGTCGACACGACGCGGAGCGCGCCGCGCAGCCTGACACCGAGGCGGGCGAGCGGTCCGGCCGTCGCCAAGCGCTCGAGCCGGACCAACTCGTCATCCAGCGAACGGCCGGTCCCCCGGTCCCGGGTGCTGTAGCGCGCGACGAGCAACCGCCGAGCGGCCCCGGTCGATCGCTCCGCCTCCGCGAGAATCGCGAAGGCACGCATGAGCTGCACGTCCAGCTCGTCCTGCTGGTGGCGGGTCAGGGCGTCGCCGCGGAGGTCCGCCAGCACCCGCTGGTGCTCGGCGAGGCGCCGCCGCAGGTCGTCGACGGTGTCGATCTCCGAGCTCGCGCGCGGGTCGTTCTTCAGCACCCTACGCAGCGCGCGCCGCGACAGCCCGCCCCCGGGCACGGCATTCGGGGCGGCCAGGGTGACGTCGGCCGCGGCGGCCACCTTCCCGGCCAGCCGCTCGGCCGCGGCGAGACGTCGCCACCCGAAGCCGCTGCGAACCCGGAAGTGGTACTCGTAGCCGAGCACGTCCGCCAGCAGGCGCGTACGAACCAGCGCCGTGTACGTGTCGCGGGTCATCACGATCACCGGCGGCGCGGACGGCTGGTGGAACCAGGTGTAGGCGACGACGTCCGAGAAGCCTGCGGGCATCCGGTCGACGAGTACCACCGGGACGCCCGATGCGCCGGGCGCGTCCGTGATCCACTCCTGGTTCGCGATCGAGGCCCGGAAGTCCGGGTTCTGCGCCAGGCCGTTCTCGATGGCGCGCCGCCCGTCGGGACCGACCTCCCGCCCGGGACGGTCGGGGGCGAACGACCCGCCACGACCCGTCGTCATCCGCGAGATGCCCAGCACCGCGACGAGCGTGGCGATCGAGGCGAGAACGGCGACCACCGTGGTCAAGGACCAGCCACCGGCACCGAACAGTGCCGCGCTGGAGATCGCACCGATCGCGTAGAACCCCGCCTTGCTCTGGCCGGTCGCGAGCTTGGCCTGCGCCTTCTGCTCGGCGGTGAGCCGAGTCGTGGAGCTGACCACCCGGCCCAGCGAAAGCAGCATGCCCGTGGTCGACGACTCCATCAGGCTGAGGCCGAGCACGATCACGGCGAGGCCGGTCATCACCACCCAGGTCGGAATCCCCGCGAGGGTCAGCAACCCG
Source organism: Pseudonocardia sp. CNS-004 (assembly GCA_001942185.1). GTDB lineage: Bacteria > Actinomycetota > Actinomycetes > Mycobacteriales > Pseudonocardiaceae > Pseudonocardia. Next base: position 71,285 of record MKJV01000134.1, on the reverse strand, counting down.
CTCACCACCATCAACACCGAGCCGGTGACCATGAATGCGGCGAACAACAGCGCCGGCTTGTCCGGGCGGGTCTTCAGCGCGCCCCCCTCGTCCGTCGCGCCATCACCGCGCCGCAGGATCGCCCGCGCGGCCAACCCACCGACGACGAAGGCGAACCCCCCGAGCAACTCCATCACGAGCTTCAGCGCGAACGGGCCGTCGACGTGGTCGAAGTGGTCCCGCCACACCGCGTCGGGGTTGGCCAGGCCGAACGAGTACACCGCATAGGCGATCACCAGCGCCCGCGCGAACGGATGCCGCAGCGATTTCGGCATCGGGGTGGCAAGCAGGTTCAGGTAGGACGGAGGCGCCCCTCGGCCCACCAACGGTTCATCGGAGTGGTGAACCACGAGGCCACCGCCAGCACCACCGCGACGGTTGCGGGGAGGACCGCGGCCAGGACGGGTGAGACGTGCACCAGGAGCTCAACCGCGGTGAGCAGCACGAACAGGGTCGAGACGCCGATGACGATCGCCGTTCCCATCGTGCGGCCCTCATGCCCGTCGAACGCGGGCATCGGCTGCCGGAAGCGCCTGCCGTCGGCGAGGTCCACCCAATCGCCGATCTTGTCGAGCGCCTGGAAGTTGCCGCTCGTGGCGACACCGGCCAGGAATGCGGCAGCGAGCGAGCCGGGGACGAAGCCGATGGTCATCGCGAAGAGACCGAGCGCCGCGGCGCCGGTCAGCAGCATCGCGGCCGTCATCACCCGAGGCTGGACGTGCCACCACAACGGCCCGACGACGATGGCGCCGACGAACTGGCCCGTCGCGCCCAGCGCGAACAACACCCCGGGCAGGATCGCCGGGACGCCGCCCCCCAGCACTCCCATCAGATACATGAACGCCAACATCACGCCGAGCGCGGTCGACGAGACCACCAGATGCGTCCGGTTGTGGTCCCGGGACACGCCGTTGCGCCAACGCGTGTTCCGCGGCGCCGCCTGTGCCGACGCGATGTGCCGGTCGAGCTCGGCCAGGGCGCGCCCCGCGTACCCGAGCAGGGCCGACCGTGACTCGCGTCGAGCAGGTCGGCCAGTGTGTCGAGCGCGACGAGCAACCTGCCGACCTCACCGCCGTGCAGGTCGAGCCCGCTGCCGGTCAGCGGGAGCTGCTCGTCGGTCCACCGGTTCACGCCGGTCCCGGAGATCGCGGCCTTCCGCGCCGTGATCGCGGCACGCAGCTCGGCCGCATTCCGCAGCCGGGGCGCGGGTACGACCGGTGGCGCAGCGCGCAGCCGGTTGACGAAGCGCTGCCACCACGGCGGGCCACGCGGCTGGGCGTCGTGCGACACGCGTGCCGTGCCCCGCGCGGGTGCGGTGGAGGGCGCTGCCCCGTCGGGCCGGGCAGCCCCCTTGCCCGCTCCCGGTGCGCCGGCAGCCTTGCCGGTGCCTCCGTTGCCGGACGCCGGGCCGCCCGCCGTGGCCGACGGGCCGCTGCCGCCACCGGTCGAGCCGGGGCCGGGCCGGTCGCCGGCCGCCGGGTCGGTGGGGGGAGCCTCGGGAGCACCACCGAGGATCAGGACGACCTGCTCGCGGGAGAAGCCGGTGTACTTGCGGATCTCCACGGCCGTGAGCCCGTCGGTGTGCGCCCGCCGGACGTGCGGCGTGAGCCGCTCCAGCTCGCTCGCGGCCAGTTCGACCGCGGCGGCGTCCGCGGCGGCGACGGCCGCCCGGGCCTCCTCCAGCCGCGTCCGCGCGTGCTCCCGGTCGTCCGCGGTGGCCGCGCGAACCTCGTCGAGCCGCTCGCGCGCCTCATCCCGGCGGATGCGTGCGTCCTCATGGGCGTCCTCGCGGACGGCGACGGCCTCGCGCAGCTGCCTGCGGGCGGCGGCCCGGCGGGCCGTGGCCGCGAGGGGGTTGCCCGTCTCCAGCCTGGCCACCGCGGCCTGCAGCGCGGTAGCGGGGTCATCTGCCGGGTCGATGGACCGGATCTGCTCCAGGGACAGGCCCGTGAGCTCACGGATCTCGCTGTCCGGTACCCCGGCGGCGCGGGCCTGCCGCACCGCGGGCGTCAGCCTGGCCAGGTCGCTCGCGGCCAGCCGCACGATGGCGGCGTTCGCGGCGGCCAGGTCCGCCTCGGCGTTCGCGACCTTCCGGGCCGAATCGACGTCGGCGGCCGTGACTCCCGCCTCCGCGGCGGTCTGCTCCTCGCGGGCCGCGGCCTGACGTCCCCGCACCGCCGCGTGCTCGTTCTCGAGGACGGCCACCGCGTCCCGCAGCGCGCGGACCGCGTCCGCATGTCCGACGATCCGGCGGACCTGCTCGGCGGTGAGGCCGGTGATCCGGACGATCGTGCGGTTCCACAGCCGCGCCTGGTGAGCTGCCATGACGGCTGCGGTGAGTGCGGTCCTCCGGTCCGGCAGCGCGGCGAGGGCCTGCTCGGCCGCCGCCAGTTCGTTCTCGGCCGCGGACCGGCGGGCGGCCACGCTCGCCTCGCCGCTCCCCTCCGCGAGGAGGTCGGTGAGGGCCCGCCGGGCCGCCGCCACCCGCTCCTCGGCCGCGGCGACCACCGCGTCCCAGGCCTCCGCCGCGGCCCGCAGGGCGGCCTTCGGCTCCGCGGGGATGCCGGCGGTCTCCCGGACCTGCGGCGTGGTCAGGCCGGTGATGCGGACGATCCGGCCGACCCGCACACCACCCCGGTACGCCTTCCGGACGGCCGGAGAGAGCGCGATGGCCCGGTTCCCGAGCGCCGCGAACGCCACCTCGGCGGCCTCCACGGCGACAGCGGCCGCGTCCCGCGAACGCGCCGCTTCGAGCAGCCAGACGACGAGGTCGGCAACCGTCTCCTCGAACGACGCCCCCGGGTGGCTGTGCAGGTAGGGGGCACCGACCGGGACGCTGTCGTCCTCCACGACGGCCCTGACCTCGGCCGGTGTCATGCCGAGCAGCGTCGCCACGTACGCGTAGTTCCGCCCCGTCCGCCGCGCGGGGTCGGCGAACAGCCAGCGGATGCCCCGCCCGGGCAGATCCTCGACGGCCCGGCCGGCCTGGTCCAGCGCCAACCGGGCAGCGGCCAGATCGCCCTCGGCCCCGACGATCGCGTCCGACCACGCGGCCACCTCGCCCTTCAACGCGTTGGCCGCGGCCCGCCGCTCCTTCCACGTCGCCTTCCCCGGCTTCTGCGCGAGGATCTCCTCGATCTCCGCAACCGTGAGCCCGGTGATCTCGGCGATCCGCTCGATCGAGACCGGGGTGATACCCCGGGCGGCGCGGCGCACCGGGCCGGCCAGGCCGGCGGCGCGGTTCGGGTGCTCGGCGGCGGCCACGTTCTCGGCTGCCGCGATGACCTCCTCAATCGCGGCCACCTGCTCGGCCTCGCTCCCGCCCGCCGCGATGACAGAGTCCAGCCGCTCACGGGCAGTCTCGAGCCGGGCCTGCGCCCGCGACGGGTCGCGATCGGCGACGGCCTTCTCCAGCTGCGTCTCGGGCTGCGCGGCCCACAGCACGTCCTCCGGCGCCTGGTGCGCGACAGCGACGGCAGTGGCGTTCGCGGGCAGGTTCGCGAGCAGCAGGCTGAGCGTGTCGAGCGCGGCGAGCGCGGCGGCCCGCTCCACCGAGTCGTCCAGGCGCTCGCCGTTCTCGTCGAGGCCTGCGTTGTGCCGCGCGATCGCGAGCAACCGCTGCACGGCCGAGTGCGCGCGCCCCGCGGCGGCCGCGGCCGCCTCGGCACCGCCCCATCCGCGCCCGTCGCCATCGCGAGTGGTGCCCGCGGCTCCTGCCACGGACGCCAGCAGGTCGGCGGTGGCCTCGAGTTCCTCCGCCTCGGTCGCCGCGGCGCCGCGGCGCCGCGCGTCGTCGGCGTTGGCGAGCCCCGCACGGGCCAGGTCCGCGGCGTCGACGGTGACTCCGAGTTCGGCGGCATCCCGCGCGAACAGCGACAGAGCATGCGCAGCCGGCAACACCATCGAGGTGCCGGGAGCACGGAGGCTGTCGTTCAGGAACGCCCAGTACGCGCGCTGGGCGGCTGACAGGTCCTGGGACGCAGCCACGAGGTAGCGCGCCTCGGCTTCGAGTCGCTCGATGTCCTCGGTCCACGCCGCCCTCTCCTCGCCGCGCACCGGGGGGCCCACGAACCTGGCGTACTCCAGCGCGTCGAGCGCCAACCGGGCCGTCGTGACGGCCGCCGCCTGCTTCTCGGCCAGGGCACCGAGGGCTCCGGCACCGTCGCGTACGAGGGGGTCGACGGTGCGCGCGTACGCCGCGGCGCGCGCGTCGACGGCCCGGGTGCCCACGTACGCAGCCACCGTGTCGGCCCGGTCGGGGTTGCGGGCGATGATCCTCACCTGCCGGCGAGCCGCGCGCTCGGACCGCTTCATGGCGGTGTCGAACAGGAGCCGCGCCCACCTGTCGCCGCCGATGTTCCGATCGCGGTCCTTCTCGCCCGCGTACTTCTCGCGCAGCTTCGTCCGCAGCAGACGCCCCCACCACGGCAGGTAGCGGTCGAGCAGTTCGTCGTCGAGCGACAGGTGCTCACGCGCCGACCCGTTGGCACCGTGGCGGGCTGCGCGGGCGTCGGTCTGGTCGTTGATGCGGCCGGCGCCGAACCGCTGGACGCGGATGACGTGCAGCCCGCCGACCTCGTTCACGTCCGGCGAGATCTCGATGTCCACGCCGCGGGAGAGGCGGTTCGTCGCGAACGTCACCTGGCCCCATTGGCCGGCGCGCGCGACCACGATCCGCTCCTCGTTCGCGCCGCTCTTCGCATCCAGGAGCTGCCCCCACAGCTCGTAGGCGTCGAAGTAGTCGTTCGCGAGCTTCCGCACGAGTTCAGGTGTCTCGGCGACCACCACCACCGCCCGGCCCGTCGTGCTCACGTCGTACGCCTCATGCAGTGCGGCGGCGTGCTTGACGCTGTCGCTCGCCCAGATCGCGGCGGCCAGCTTCTCGAGGGTGCCGCGGGTGGGCACCTTCACCGTGCGCATGCCGTAGACCCCGGCGAATGCCTTCGTGGCGCCGTCGGTGGTGCCGGTCATGCCGGCCACCCAGTCGTAGCCGTCGTGGAAGCGCCGTTCGGTGATCTTGCTCTGGGTGGTGTTGCGGGCCCGGACCGTCACCCGGGACTTGGCCTCGAGGGCTTCGTGCAGCCCGTCCTGCAGGCGCCTGCCCGGCAGCAGGCGGCCGGTGAACCGGTCGATGAGCAGGACCTCGTCCCCCACCACCTCGTAGTCGACGTGCTCGCGCCAGTTGTGGCGAGCCTCCAGGGCCTTGATGACCTCGTCGCGCAGCGCCGGCGCGCGCACCGCGACGTCGCGCTCGCCCGTCTTCGTGAGCCGGATGCCGCCGCGGCCGCGGTTGACGTAGTGCACGCCCCGCGTCAGCGTCCCGGCCACCCTCAGTGCTGCGGTCTCCGCGATACCGCCCACCGCGCCGGTGGCGGTGGCCATGATGTGCGGGGTACCGCCGAAGTCGAGGGCGAGCTGGTCGAACTCGTCGATCAGCAGGCCGTGCCGGTCGCGCAGCAACCCGGCCAGCTCCGGGACCTCCGTGCGCAGGCGGTCGAACTTCCCCTCGTTCGCCTCGACGATCGTGATCTCGGCCTCGTAGGCCGCGATCTTGTCCTTCACCGGCTGCGTCCCGGCGAAGGGCCGTCCCTCGGTGGAGCCGACGCCGGTGCTCTCCGCCGCCCGGTCCTCCGACGATGCGAGCCCGATCGTGACCTTCTGGCGGTCGCCGACCAGCGTGTACTCAGCTTCGCTCATCTGCGCCAGGTAGCCGTTCGGCACCACCACGTGCATGCCGTACGGGCCCGCCAGGGAGCGCCAGTACGACGCGACGATGCCGACGAGGGTCTTGCCGACACCCGAGCGGATCTCGGCGACGACGCCCATCCGGCCGTGCCGCTTGGCGAACCAGCCGTACATCCGCTGGCCGTGTCGGGCGAGCACGAGCGCCCCGACCAGCTGCTCGACCTTCATGGCCTTGCCGGTGGCGCGCCGGAGCGACTCGGCCGTCAGCGCGAACGATTCGGGCAGCACCTCGTCCAAGGAGATCTCAAGGTCATTGACCCTGCGGCGCTGTTCCGCCCGCGCGGCGGCCTCGTCCGTCTTCAGTTGGTCGTCGGTCTTACCGATGGCCTCCTCTTCAAAGTGCTTGAGCCAGTCACGGACCGCCTCGTAGTCCTCCTTCAAGGAGGCGAGTTCCCGCCGCGCGCGGTACTCCTCCAGCTTCTCGTGAGCCTGCTCCTTGAACCGCGTGACACGGCCGACGCGCTCCTCCTCGGTCGCCGGTCGCTCGCCCGCGTTGCGGGTGCCCTTCGTCTGCTTCCACGCCGTGTGCAAATCACGTACCAGCTTCCGGCGCGAAGGCCGCTGGAAGTAGTCCGGCGTCTCGTCGAGGTGGCTCCACGCTGACGACGGTGGATCGGTGCCGGACGTGGTGCCGTCATGGTCATGAGCGGTGGCCGTCGCCGGCTTGGTCGACGGGGTGCCCCCGTCCGTCTCCGGTGCGGATCCCGTGTCGGGTCCGGTGCCCGGCCGGAGAGCGCCGGAACCGCCGTCGGCGGCACCTGCACCCGGTCGGGCGGACGCGCCGGATGCCGGCTGGCCGGGTGTCGCGGGGTTCTGGTCGCCGCTGCTCCCATCGCCTGCGGCGGATCCGTCAGCATCCGTGTCCTTCACGGCGGCGCGACCGTCGATCGCCGCCATCGCGGCTTCGGCCTCCGACTCCGCGTCCCACTCGTCCCGCACCCTGTCGACAGCGGCGTCGTGCTTCGCGGCCTCGAGGTCCTTCTTGGCCTGTGCGACCGCCGCCTCGAACGCGGCCTCGGCCCGCTTGCGTTGTTGCGGGGTGCCCTTCGACGCCCGCTCGTAGGTCTCCCGTGCGGTCGCGACCGCGGCGTCGTGCTCCTGCCGCGCCGCGGCCAAGGCGGCGTGGAACCGCCGCTCGATCCGGATGCCCGTGGCCTGCACCCGCGCCGTGAGTGCGCGCAGGTCGGCAGACACCGGCGTGGCCTCGGTGGGTGCCTTGTCCTTCTGCGCCTTCGCCAAGACCTTCACCGCGAAGCGCCGGCTGCCCAGCTCGGCCGCGAGCGCCTTCTTCGTCGGGGTCGCACCGCTTCGCCGGATGTCCGCGGCGTGGTGCGACCAGTACGCATCCAGGATCGTGCCGCGTTGCCTCGCCGCATGTCTGCGGCTGATGCCGAACTCGGCCTGCAGCGCGTCCAGCATCGCCGCGCGCTCGGGGCCGACGAGCGTCTCCAGGTGCGCAGCCCTGCTCACCACCTGGAGCTGGTCGGCCAAGCGGCTGTTGCCTTCCACCGCTGGGAACCCGTCGTGCTGCGCGAGCCGCCGCACCGCAGCGGCCTCGGCATCGCTCAGGCCGAGCTCCTTTGCCTTCTGCGCGGTGAGCCCGCCGCGGGTGCGGATGACCTCGATGATCTCCTCGGCCGCTCCGCGACCGGCCTTGGCCTGGCGTCCCACCGCCCCGAGCACGGTCCCGATGTCGTCGCGGACCGGCCGCTGGGCCGACTCGATCGAGGTGAGCCGGTCGGCCAGCTTCCGCTTGAAGGCCAGGCCCATGAGCGTTGCGGCGTCGTCGGCGTCCAGCCCGGCCTGCTTGATCTGCCACTGGGCGATCTCGGTGTTGCCGGGTTCCCGAAGGGCATCGGCGATTGCCATCGCCTTCTCCGGGTCCTCGTCTAGCAGTACGAGAACCCGGTCGAGTGCGCGCTTGGCCCCGGCGTACGCCTTCCCGTCCGGCCGTATCCCGTACTGCGCCAGCAGTTCGTCAGCGGTGGGCCGGATCCCCAGCTCGCCGGTGATCGTCTTCCCGTTGGGGCGAGTGCCGAATGCGGCAACCACTTCGGCCGCGGCCTTGTTGTTGGCGAGGTCCGCAAAAGCCTTCGCGTCAGATCGGGTGAGGCCCGCGTACCTGGCCTGGCCCAGCAGGAACTCCGGCGTGACCGGCTTGCCCTTCTGGACGAGCCCCGGCATGTCCTCCATCAACCGCTGGCGGGCGAGCACGTTGTGCGCGACGCGGGCGTCGTGCGCGGAGAGGCCGAACTCCTTCTGCAGCTCCGCCACCCCGTACTCCTGCGGCGACTTGGTCGTCGCGAGGATCTCGGCCTTGACGTGGAACGCGTCCATCGTCACGGCCGAGCGCACGGCCTTGGCCATTCCTGTGCTGAGCCCGAACCTGCTCGCGAGTCCCCCCGCGGTTCCCGTCGGGTTGTCGGGGCCGACATCCTTCAGGTACGCGCGCGCCCGCATGACGCCGACATGCCTGATGGCCTGCCGGGCCTGCCACCGCGGGATCCGGAGCTCGGACGCCAGCTGCCTGGGCGTGGTGGGCTTCGACGGCGCCGAGGTGTCGGCCGCGAGCTGCTCGCCCACCCACGCGGTCACGCGGGCGTCCTGCTCGGCACCCCGCTGCTCGCGCGCCGCCTTGCCGCGCGTGGCTGCCTTGGCGGGTTGGGCCGTGGTGGGCGTCGCCTCCGGGGTGGCCGTCGCGTCCGCAGCCGGGACGGCGTCCGGCGTCGCCCGGGGCAGCGTCGGGCGGGTACCCGGCTGCACTGCCATATCCGAGTCGGTCTGCGCAGGAAGGATTTCTGCGCGAGGGACTGGCCCCACGTCGTTCTGCCGGCCGCGGAACCGAGAACGATCACCGCGGGTACCGCCGCCATCCAGACGCCTGCCCACAGGCTGGTCTCCGTCATCTCCCGGCTGTGGGGCGTCATGTCCTTCCGGTTCTGGAAGTACGACACCGCGCCTGCTGCGGTGGTTCCGCCGAACCCGGCGAGGGCGGCGTCGTTCGCCACCCTCGAGACCCGCTGGGCGATCGTGACGTCGGCCTCGAGGCCGAGGACACCCCTCCAGGTGGTGCTGGATCGTCCCGCGACCACGGCACCGAACCCGCGCGTGCCGGGCACGACGCTACGCATGCGCGTGAGCCAGCCCATGCGGCCGGACTGGACCCACGGCTTGCTCGCCACCTGGCTCGCCGCCGCCCCGGCGCGGGCCACCCCGGCGGCCGCGAGCCCCACTCCCGCGACGGCGGACAGGCCGAGGGTGGCGTAGTCCCACACCGCGGCCGGGTTGTCGAAGCCGTTGCCCTGGTGGTACTTCGCGCGGGTCCCGATCCGGTGCAGCGCGCCGCCCGCGCCTGCCGCGATCGCGAGCCCACTGATCACGTAACCCGCAGCGGCCACCGAGCCCCCGCCGGTGACCCCTGCCGCCATCAGACCACCAATGGCGGCCGGAACACCGACGACGACCATCTCGTGCTTCTCCCACCACGAGACGTACCTGCCGTTGCGTTCGACCACGTCACACCCGCAGCCGCCCGACCGCGCCGTGGCATCCGCCGCCTTGTCGTAGTCCCAGTTCCCCGGCATCACGAGCTTGCCGTCCGGAGCAAGGATGTCGTTGTGGTCGAGGAACTCCTGCTCGGTCGGCCACGAGGCACCGGAGGGGTCGATGTAGTGGGAGATGGGACCCGACGTGCGTCGGTCCAGGCGGTCGGGCCCACGCAGAACGTCGGAGTACGGCGAGTCGGTGAACGGCGTCTCCTCCTGACCGCCGAGCACCACCGGTCGGGGAGCGTGACCCTTCACGCGGAGCATGAAGATCTGGGTCCGGTACGCGTCACGCGCCTCGGTCTCGGGGTGCCTGTAATCCAGGTACATGACCTCGACGGCGCCACCGGTCGTGTTCTCGTCCTCGATCGTTTCGAGGAGGTCCTCGACCGCCTTGTCGGTCTCCTCGTCGTGCCCGCCACCGCTGAGCTTGCGAAGTGCGGCGGGCAGGGTCTCGGTGCCGGTGGCCTTCAGGACGTCGTTCCATGCGAACCGTTCGAGGTCCTTCGGGGACGTGCCCTGCGCGGCGTACCACGCCTGCTCGTCGAGGCTGAACTGGCTGGTGAAGCCCTTGTCGAACTCGGCCCACTCCCGCTGGATCTTCGGCATGGCGGACCGGTGGATCTGCTCGACGTGGCTCATCCCCGTCGAGGGCAGGAACATTCCGCCGAGCAGGCTCTGGTCCGGGGTCAGGGCACGACCGCCTGGCTTGTAGTCGGCGGGCGCCTCCATCTCGGACACCTGGTTGCGCACGTGCACGTACTGCGCCTGCGTCGCGGCGTCGAGCACGGCGAACGTGCCGGCCAGATCCCGCTGGTAGGGCTGCTCGGAGCTGCGCAGCTTGTGATGCACGCTGTTGACCCTGTTGTGCAGGTCGAGCGCTGAACGCAGGTCCTGGGCCCAGAGCCAGTTGCCCGCGTGGTCTGCGTAGGCCAGGTCCAGTACGCGGAGCGGGCCTTCGGCCATGTCGATGTCGACAGGTAGCCCGTTCTTCTCGTACCTGTTGAGCCCGCGCTTCCGCCTGTCGAGGGTCGCGCGGTCCTTGGTCAGCTCCACCATCTGCGCCGGCGTGGCGCCCCCGCGGGCGTTGATCCGGTCCACCCGCCGGTTGTACGCCAGTAGGTCCGCGTTGTACCGCTCGACGTCCTTCGCGTGCTCCAAGTAGATGTCGTCGAGCCGCTGCTGCGCGCGCGCCACCTTGTCGATCGCACGTTCCTGGCGCTGCTGCGAGGTGAGCGACCAGTACTTGTCGCCCAGCAGCTCCAACTGCAGATGCTTGTCGTTGCCGACGTGCTGCCACGCCGCGGCGCCGCGGTAGTCGGCACTCGACCACGATCCGGCGCGCATCCGCATCCGCAGGTCCTCGGCGCCCATCCACCTGGTGACCAGTGTCCCGAGCTCCTCGTCGGAGATCTCGCGGTGCAGCTTCTTGCGGGCCGCCTCGATCAGCGCCTTCTCGCCACCCTTGACGTACGCGTCGCGCAGCGCGCTCTCGCTGACCTCGGTGAGGCCCCGGATCTCCGGCTCCAGCTCCTGGTAGCGGTCGGATGCCCGCTGGGAGAAGTTTCCGGTCTCCAGCCACACCATGCTCGCCTGGTGGCGATCGGCGAGGCTGATGTCGCCCATCTCCCGGTCGTAGGCGGCCTGCGCCCGCTCGGCCCTCTTGCCGCCACGGGACGCGAGGACCTCGTACTGGTCGGCCGACAACGGCGTGAGGTCCTGCTTGTCACGGCCCTTGAACACCTCCGCCAGTGCGGCGGCGGTGGACGGCGACACCCGCACCTTCGGGTCGGCCATCGCGACCTGGAGGTCGTCCGGTGCCGGCGGCGCGAGCACCGCGAGCGGGTCCTTGCCGCCCTTCATCGGCTCCGGCTCGCCGTCCTTGCCGAGCGTGCGGGAGGACCAGTTGCCCGTGCCCACCTCGTGGCAGCCCGAGCATGGGTCCGTGGGGAGGTAGCACGAGTCGGTCGGGCAGACCAGCATCGTGTCCTCGGCGAACTGCACACGCCCGTCCGTGCTACAACCGCCATCGGCGGCCTCGCAGAACCGGCCCTTGTGCTGGTCACGGGCGTCGCTGCGGTACTGCAGCCCGGTGCGAACCCCGATCAGGTTGCCGTCGGCGTCGCGCAGCACGTGGCCGTCCTCGTTCACGACGACAGTGCCGTTCATCTCGTCCCCGAAGGCGTTGCGGCCGTAACAGCCGCCGCCGCGACCGGCCGCCTCGCAAAGCGTGCCGCCGCCCTTGCCTCCAGGTGACCGGTTGTACTGGGTGAACCCGCACGACTCCTTTGCACCCGCCACGCAGCTCTGCGTGTCACCCCACGGCGTGGTGCGGGTGACCTCGCCGTTGGAGTCGTCGAACAGCTCCACGGTGCCCGAGCCGTACGGGGTCCAGAAATCACCCGTGGTCGGGTCGGTGGCGCCGGTGGCGAGCTCCTCGGTGATCCGGCAGTTGTCACAGCTGTAGGTCGGGTTGTAGCGGGAGCCCGGATCCGCCGCGGGGTCGCGGGGCGAGGCACCCGCGTAGCCCGGCCGCGTCATCGTGCAGTCGCCCTCGCACACCAGGCTCCCGCCCGTGCCCCTGCCGTTCGGGGTGATGACGTGCAGCTCGAGGTTCCCGTCCGGGCCGGCTCCATCCAGCCGCGCCGTGTAGCGGTCCGGTGTCTGGCCGTCGAAGAGCGGATTCGCATTGCCGGCCGGACGGTTCGGGTCCTTCGCCGGGTCGTAGTTCGGGTCGCGGACCGAGATGAAGCCCGTGGTGCGCTCGATCGAGTAGAAGCCCCGGAACTCGGCGGTTCGGCCGATGATGCTGGTGCTGCCCTTGCCGCCGGTCCCGTCCGCGTGGACCTCGTCACCGAACTCGTTGGTGTAGGTGCCTTCCCCGAGGAACTCGACCAGCGACGGCGCCCCGGTGGGGCCCTGAGCCTGGATCTCGCCCCAGTAACCGCGCATGTCCAGCTTCTCGCCGTTCGGCGAGGTCCACACGCAACCTTGATGGCAGGTGCTGACGAACGCCCCCTTCTCGGTCTCGAACCGCACGTTGTTCAGCTGTTCCGCCACGACCTTGCCCCGGTCGTACTGGACCTGGTTCCCGTCGCGGCCGTCGGACACCGCGCCGTTGCCCCGGATCCATGCCTCGGCCAGCCCTTCGGCATCCATGCCGCCGCCGACGCCGCCCTCGCCCCGGGCCTCGTAGTAGTCCTGCTTGCCCCGCTTCGGCTTCGCCCCCTTGGGCATCCGCACGAAGTAGTCGCCGTCCGGGTGGTTCTTGCCGAGGTCGTTGCCACCGGTCAACCCGTAGCGCTCGCGCGAACACGGCGCCTCACAGGTCACGGTCACCAGACGTTGCGTACCGGAGTCCTTGAACGTGATCCGGATCTTGTCGCCCTTGCCCTCGACGGCCTGGACCGCCTTGACGTCGTTCGGCCAGTCCTCGGGCGCGATCGGGTTGCCGTGCTCGTCGACGACGAGGCCCATGCCCTCGGCGTTGATGGTGATGTTGCCGTTCTTGTCGACGCCGCCGGGGGCGTTCTTCGCCGGGACGAAGTTCGTTCCCGCACCACCGGTCTCACAGGCGCCGTCGCCGAAGCACTTGGCGCTGGCCGTGCCATCCGGCCCGGCGACCGCGACCGCAGACACACCGCAGCCACCGTTGCCGGTACCGGAGCAGGTCCCCCACTTCTCCGCCGTGTAGGTGCCGTAGGGCGTCACCAGCTTGTCGGAATCCTCGGCGTGCCCGCTGTAGCTCGCCGCGCAGTTCGCCGCGCCGGAGCAACTCGCTCCCGCGGAGGCGGTGCCGTCGCCTGCCTCCGCGGACGCCGAGACCCCGACACCGCCACCGCCCATACCGCCGCCACCGGAACCCGAGGCGAACGCCTTGGCCCACGAACCCGACTTGTGCTCCGCGTAGGCCGAGGCGGAAGCCGGTACTCGTGGCTGCAGCTCGTGCCCGCGCTGCCCGTGCAAGAGGCCGAGGCATTCGCCCAGCCCGGCCCGGACATCGCCGAGGCGCTGGTCGCCACCTGCCCGCCGCCGTAGCCGCCCGCGCCGGAGCCTGCCGCACTGGCGGACGCGCTGCCCGACACCGCGGAGCTGTTCGTGCGGTAGGAGTAGGAGCAGTCCGAGCCCGGGGTGCCCTCGCAGCCCGCGGCGGCCATGGCCTGCCCCGGGCCGGCCTGCGCCACCGCGGACGTGCCGCAGTACCCGTCGCCCGTGCCGCCGCTGTCGCCGCACGACGCGCTCGCCGCGGCCTCGTTGCCCGGCGCCACGCTGTACGCCGAGCCGGAGGCGGAGTACTGGTACCGGCACCCCGAGCCCTTCGAGCCGACGCAGCTCGCCGCCGCCATCGCCTGGCCGTCCTGGGTCTGGGCCACCGCCGCGGTGCCGCACCAGCCCGAGCCCGCACCGCTGTGCTCCCCGCACCGCGCGTCCGCCGACGCGTCGTGGCCCCCGGTCACGCTCTCCGCGACGCTGACGGCCGTGTAGTCGTAGCGGCAGTCGGCGCGGGCGCTGCCCTGGCAGGAGGCGGCGGCCTGGGCCTTGCCGTCGGCGGTGGTCAGCGCCGACGCGCTGGTGGCGCACCGCCCCGAACCGGTGCCGCGGCAGCCGCCGTACGCCTTCGCGGTGGCGCCCGGGTCCGCGCTCACGGCCTTCGTCCGGGCGCGTAGCGGCACGTCGCGCCCTTGCCGCCGCGGCACGACGCCACCGCCTGCACGGACCCGTCGGCGCGAGCGACCTGGATGACGGTGGCGCAGCCGCCGGCCTTCCCGGCCCGGCAGGTCGCGAGCGCCTTGCCCCGCCCGGCAGGTCGCGAGCGCTTGCCCCGCAGCCCTCGTCCGTCGCGGGCCCGGCGGTCTTCGTGCGGCACTTCACGCCCTGGCAGGTGGCGTTGACCTGGGCGGCGTTGCGCTCGCCGTACCCGCCGGATTCGGACGCGCAGGCCCCGAAGGCGCCACAACGCGAGAGGGCCACGCCGCGCACCGCGCCGTCGGCGGAGCCCATGGCACGGGTCTTCGACCAGGTCCGGGTGACGCAGCCCCGCTTCGTCCCGTTGTCGCACACCGCGCTGACCGAGGCGTTCGTGGTGGCGAACCGGCGCGCGTCGTCCTTCTTCGTCTTCTCGGTCCGGCCGGTCTGCACCGACGACGTGGCGGTCAGCTCCGCCTGGCAGCCCGTCCCGAACTTGCAGTGCGCGAGCCCGCGGGCGTGGCTGCGGCTGCGCCGCCCGTCCGGTCCGCCCACCGCGCCCGACGACCCGGTCAGCTTTCCGACGCACCGGCCCTCGGCGCAGTCGATCCCCACCGTCGCCGACGCGGAGCCCCCACGCGCGGTACCCCCACGGGGCCGGTCGTCGTCGGCGGTCTCCACGTACGTCGCCGCGGTGATCCCCAGCTGGCAGCCCGCCGTGCCCACGCAGCGGGCGAACCCGCGCGCGTCGCTGCGGAGCCGGCGGGCGTCCGGCCCGTACTCCACCTCCGGCGCACCCTTGACCCATCCCCTGCAACCAGCTGGGCAATCGACCTGGGAGCTGCTCTGCCCGCTCCCGATCGACCGGCGCTCGCCACCGCTCGTGTAGCGCGAGAACATCGCGCTGGAGTTGCTGCCGACGGCACACCCGTCCGCGCCCGCCCGGCAGCGGGAGCTCGTCGGGCTGTCTCCGACCTTGCCTGCGCTGCCGGCGTCGCCCCAAGCGACACAGCCCGGGCCCGAGCACTGCGCGGAACCCGTGGACTCGGCCATCGCGGCGGTGGCGCCCCGGACCGGCGTCCTGGCCAGCTTCGCCGCCTCGCGCGCCGCCTTGCGGGCGTTGCGGGCCGCGGCCTTCGCCTTCTTCGCGGCCTTCTTCTGCTTCGCGGTCGCGCCCTTGGCGGCCGCGATCTTCGCCTTCTTCGCGGCGGCCTCGCGGGCCTCGACGGCGTTCGCGGCGGCCTGCTCGGCCGCGGCCTCCAGCTGCTCGGTGACGACGTCGGCCAGGTGGACCGGCTTCTTCGCGAGCTTCGCCGCCTCGCGCGCCGCCTTGCGGAGCTCGCGTGCAGCGGCCTGGGCCCGCTTCGCCGCCTTCTTCTGGTTCGCGGTCGCGCCCGGCTGGGCGGCGACCTGTGCCGCCTTCCTGGCGGCTTCCGTGCCTGCGTGGCCTGATCGGCCAGATCTTCCGCTGTCTCGTCCCGTTGCTCCGCGATCATGTCGGCCACGACCTGGCCCGACCCGGCGACGGAGCCCGCCTGCGCAACGCAGCCGCTGCGACCGGACTTGCACCCGTGTGTGTCGGTCGCCGGGGCCGGAGGGCCGCGCGCCCCGTTGCGTCGTTGCCGGCGGTCGGGCCGTCGGTCGACCAGGCCGCCGTGCTCGCCGTGCCGGAGCACCGCGAGCTGCCCGAGCAGTCCAGGTTCGCGTCGGCCATCGTCCAGCTCGACGCACCCGGCACGGTCGGGCCGCCCGCGTTCGCCGACGAGCCGGGCGCCGCCGGGGCGGGCACCGTCGCCGGCTGCTGCTGCGAGCCCTGCTCACCGGCCGGGGCCTGCTCGCCGGTGGTCTCCTCGGTGATCGTGGCGTTCTCGGTGGAACGCTGCTGCATCAGCGGGGCGATCACGTTCGCGTCCGGCCCGGTTGACGAACCCGAGTTCGTGACGGCCACGCACTCCCCGCCGCGCACGCCCTTGCAGCTGCCGGTGGAGTACGAGCCCCGCGGCTTCTCCGAGACCGACGGGTCGATCGCCGACGCCCCGCTGCGCACCGTGCCGGCGCACACCGCCTCGCCCTCACAGGTCATGACCGCGCCCGACGCGGACGCCGCCGACGGGCCGGGAGGGAGCCGCTTGGTGTTGATCTCGGCCGGGTCGGCGGCGAGCGCGAGGGACGCCCCCCGGCCCGACGAGGCGACCGACACCGAGCGGGCCTCGCAGCCACCCGTCACGCCCGCGCACGATGCCCGGTCCCCCTGCGACGTCCGCGGCTTGCCACCGTTGACCCCGCCGTCCCACGCGCGGCTGCTGGTGTGCACCGATCCGGAGCAGCGGGTGCCGGCGTCGCACTGCAGGTAGCCCTCGGACGACGACGTCGAGGATGGTCCGGTGCGCGGCTGCCGGGCGAGCGGCTTGCCGGTCCGCGGGTCGAGCACCACGTGGTCGGCGGCGCTCGACGACGCCGAGGTCGCCTTCCCGCCGCAGTCGCCACCCGAGACCGTGCACTCCAGGTCGGCCGATGAACCGCGCCCGTGCGGCGTCACCCCGGTGTCCCGGGCCGACGTCCCCGCGTAGCCGGCCACCCGGCAGCTGCTGTCGCCACCGTCGCAGTCGACCGACACATCGGCCTGCGACACGCTCACCGGACCGGATACCGCGGCCAGGCCCGCCTTCCGCGCCTCGGCGGGGTCGCGGTCCTCCACGACGGTCCTCGCCGTGGTCGCGCACTCCGCTCCGGCCCCCGCCGCCTCGCAGGAGGACTTCCCGGCGCTGCCGCGGACACCGCGCACGTCGCCCGCTGCCGTGCCGCGTGTCGTGCTCTTCGCGGAGCCGACGCACGACTCCCGCTCGCAGTCGAGCTGGGTGTCCGACGTGCTGGCCGCCGACAGCCGCACGGTCGGCACCATCGAGCCGCCCGGGCCCGTCGGGCGCTGCTGCGTCGTGCGCTCGACCTCGCTGCCGGACCCCACCGCGCAGCCGCCGTCGGCGACCTTGCACGTGGTCCGGTCGCCCGCCTTGCGCACCGCGTCCAGGTCCACGCCGTGCACCGAACCGGCCGTCCGGGTGACGGCGCTGCCGGTGCAGTCGGCCCGGTCGCAGTCGAAGTCGACCGCGGCCTGACCTCCGGCGTCGGCGCCATCGCTGTCCGAGGAGCTGGAAGCGCGACAGCTGCTGGCCGACACCGTGCAGAGCGCACCCGCCTCGGCCGCGGAACCCGGCTTGCCGAGCTGCGCACCGTCGGACGACACCGCGGCCCACCGCTCCAGCGCCTCCGGGCTCACCCACACCTTGCGGCCCGCGTCGGTCAAGGTCGCCGCACGGCCCGTGCAGTCGACGCCGCCGCAGTCGATGTCGGCGACCGCCTCGACACCCTCGCCGTCCTCGCGCGCCACCTCGGTGGCCGTGCCACAACCGTCGGCTGCGTCGCAGACGGCCCGTGCGGACCCACCCTGTTCGCCCGCGCCCTTCGGCCCGTTGCCGACGCCGAACGCGTCCTGGTCGAGGTCGTTGCTGCGGCTGTAGCAGTGCCCGGCGTCGGTCGCGCAGCGCGACTCGGCGCGTCCCGGTCGGCGGTCGACCCGACCTCGCAGGCGCCGGTGCAGCTCGCGACCGTGCGCGTCCGCTCGTCGGGAGCGGAGCCGAGGAACGGTCCCGCCGAGCGCGTGGTGCACTTCCCGCCGCCGGACCGGCACTCGGCGTCGCCGCCGTCGGCCGTGGCGACGCTGTACTGGGCGCAGCCGCGCACCGAGCCCTCGCACCGGGCAGCGCCGACGGTCTTCGCGCCGCCCGCGCCCCGGCCGGTCGCGTTGCTCGCGCAGCCGCGGTCGCGCCCGTGAGGTCGCAGGAGGCCGACGACTTCATCTTGCCCGCGCTCGTGCTCACACCACATCCGCCGGACAACCCGGACAGAGCCGTGCACCGGTCGGTGTGCTGCTTCCCGTTCGCCGTCTCGACGACCGAGCCGCACTGGACGAACGCACCGTCCGAGCCGCACCCACCCGCGGCGCCACGGCCGTCAAGGCGCTCGCCGGGATCCACCTCGACGTCCCGGTCGGTGAGCTCCATCAGCTCGTCCGTGGACGTGTAGACCTTGTCCTGCAGCTTGTCGTACGCCGAAACGTGCTTTCGGTACGTGCTCTTGTCGAGCTTTCCCGCGGCCACCTTGCGCTTCTCCACGGCGAGCCGCTTCTCAGCGCCGGCCAACCGGTCCTGTCCCTTGACGACGCTGTTGACCAGGCGAGCGTTCTCCCGGGACACGTCGTCCCGTTCCGAATTGACCTGCCGCCGGGCATCCCAGTACCGGGAAACGTGCTTGCGATACTGCGCAGTGGTGATGTCACCCGCGGCGCGCTTGCGCTTCGCCGAGTTCAGCCCGTCCTTGGCCCGCTCGTAGGCGATGCGCTTGCGGAGCAGTTCTTCGGTCTCCTCCGCCTCGCCGCCGTCCTCGTCGTCCTCGACGGTCTTGGCCGACTTCTTCTTGTCCTTGCGGTCGACGGGAACGACCTTCTTCCCGTCCTTCTTCGCGGAAGCCTTCTTCGCGTCCTTGCCCGACTTCCGGTCGGCCGGCCCGGCCTTCTTCCCGGTCTTCTTCGCCGACGCCTTCTTCTCGACCCGGTCGCCGGAATCCTTGACTTTCTTCACCTTCTTGCCGACCTTGTCGTCGGACTTGTCACCCTTGGCCTTCTGAGCCTTCTTCGCCGGGCCATTCTTGTCGGAGGAGCCCTTCTTCGACGACTTCTTCTTCGAAGACTTCTCCTCCGAGTTGTGCTTCTTATTCGAGTCCTTCTTCTTCGAGGACCTCTTCTCGGAGTCCTTCTTGTCGGAGGACTTCTTGTCGGAGGACTTCTTCTTGCTCGAAGACTTCTTCTTGCTCGAAGACTTCTTCTTGCCCGAGGACTTCTTGCCCGGGGACTTCTTCGCACCGGCGGAGCTGCTGACGCCTCCCTTCAGCAAGCCCGCCGACACGGTCGGTGCCGCGACGGCGGCGCGGAAGCAGGAGTGGCGAGGAACGCCGCTCCGATCCACAGCACCACCACGGCGCCGGCCACCATGAGCGTCCAGCGCACCACTAGCAGCATCCGGTCGACCGCCGACAGCCGCAGCCGCACCGAGGCAGCAGCGCACGCGGGGAGGCCGGTGGCCTCTCCCCCGTGAGCAGTGTGCCTGCGCATGTGACTCGACTCCTGATGATCGACGTTCGCCGTGATGCGGCATGGATGATCTGCGGCTCTGAGCCGCGATGACCTGAAGAGAACGCACGGAAAGACGGCCTTCTGGCGTCGCGCCCGAGGCAGCGACCCCGTGTCCCGGACGGGCTGAGCCGGCGTCCGGGTCCGAGCCTTCAGCCAACCGCAACCCGTTGCGCATCGTCAGCAACAGACCGCGAGAGGCCTTCACCCCGCCGTACAACCGGGGTGAGCAGAGGCTAGCGGACGATCGATCACGCGTCCGAGTGAGCTGAGTCACATTCCTTCCGGACGGCCTCCACCAGCGCCGATCCGTTCTCCAGGTGCGCGGCGTGCCCCGTCCCCGGCAGCACCCGCAGGCGGGTGCCCAGGTGATCGCACAGCGCACGCACGGCCCGGTGCCGCGACGGCGGGGAGTTCTCGCCCACGGTCAACGTGACCCGGGCGGCCAGCTCGCCGACCGGACCGGGTTCGAATGCACCGAACATCGCGAATTCCGCGGCCACGGTCGCCAGCGACACCGTGGTGCAGGAGGCGTCCCACGCGGGCCCGTACAGCGCCCGACCGAAACCGGCAATCCCGCCGGTGACCAACCCTTCGGCGACGTGGTCGAGCAGGCCCGGCGCGAGGGAACCGGCCGCGGGCTCGTGGAGCACCGCTCCCGCTATCGGCACGCCCCGGGCGGCCAATTCCAGACCCAGGGTCGCGCCGCCGCTGACCCCACCACGAACGCGCCCTCGCACAACGGCGCGAGAAACGCGACCTCGGTGTCGAGGTCGCCGGACTGGGGCCGGTTCGGCGCAACGACCTCGACCCCGTCGCCGAACACCCCGTCACCGAATACCCGGCCACCGAATACTGCGGTGGTGGCGGCCCACACCCGCGAGTCGGTGGCCGCGCCGTGCACCAGTACGACGCGGCTCACGTCGTGGCGGGTACTGGGCGGATCGCCGCCAGCAATTGCTCAGAGGTCGCCACGGCGCCGAAGATGCCGCCCTGCATCGTCACCATGCTCAGCGCCGCCTCGTGGTGCCTGCGTTCGGTGGCACCGGTGCAATCCGAGAGCAGCAGGCCTTCGTACCCCCGGTCGTTCGCCTCGCGCATCGTGGTGTGCACGCACACGTCGGTCGTGATTCCGGTGAGGATCAGATGCGTGATTCCTCTCGACCTCAGCAACAGGTCGAGGTCGGTCGCGTAGAACGCGCCCTTGCCCGGCTTGTCGATCACGGGCTCCCCCGGGAGCGGCGCCACCTCCGGCACGATCTCCCATCCCGGTTCGCCACGCACGAGGATCCGGCCGCACGGTCCCGTGCTGCCGATTTCGGCTCCCACCTGCGCCGAGCGCCAGCGCTTGTTCGCGGGAAGATCCGACAGATCCGGCCGGTGACCTTCGCGTGTGTGGAACACGGCCATTCCGAGCCGGCGGGCCGCCGCGAGCACCCGGGCCGTCGGCTCCAATCCCGCGCGGGTCAGCGCCAGGTCGTAGCCCATCTGATCGACGTAGCCGCCCTTTCCGCAGAAGTCGGTCTGCCAGTCGATCAGCAACAGGGCGGTGTGCGACGGATCGAGGGCCCCGTCGTACGGCCACGCGTACGGGGTGGCGTCCACGGTGGGGAAGGTGGTCACGCGACCGTCTCCTTGCTTGCGCGGGAGGGGGTGGATGCGGCGGCGAGTGCGACGACCGCAGCGGCGACGGCGAAGCCGACCACGGCGTCGGAGAGCCACGGGGCGAACGTGTGGGTCAGCAGTGCCGCGACGGCACCGGCCAGCCAGCCGGCGAACGGCGGCCAGTGCACCGCCCGTACCGGACCGCGGGAACCGCGGCCGTAGCGCGGCAGGACGAGTTGATCGACGATCACCACCGCACCGATGGGCGGCACGATCACGCCGAGGAGGTTCAGCCACTGCTCGAAGTAGGTCCAGATCCCGGCCACCGCGAGCGCCACGCCGACGGCGCCGAGGACCAGGGTGAGGGTGCGCATCCGACGCCGGACGAGCTGGCCCCAGCCGACCGCGCCGTTGTAGAGGCAGTGCGCGCAGACCGAGCCGAGGTTGACGAAGACGAACAGCACCGCCAGCGGGACCAGCAGCCCGCCCTGCTCGATCAGCAGGCCGAGGAAGTCGCCGCCGTCGGAACCCGGGTCGGCGGCCCCGCCGAGCGCCACCACCAGACCACCGATGACCAGCGCGATCACCTGGCCCACCGGGAAGGCGGACACCGCGGCCAGGAAGCCCTCGCGGCCGTTGCGGGACCAGCGGGTGAAGTCGGCCGTCATGGTGCCGGAGTCGATGAAGGAGGCGATCACCAGCGTCACGGCGGCACCGAAGCTGAGGACACCGCTTCCGCCCTGGTATGCCGTGGCCGGTTCGCCGCTGTCTGCGGCGGCGATGAACACCGCGACCAGGCCGAGCACCACGTAGAACGGCGCCGCGACCATGCCGATCACCGACAGCGCCCGGATGCCCAGCAGGTCACCGCGACGAACGCGAGACCGGCCGCCAAGGTGGTCAACCGCTCGTTCCAGCCGAGGCTGTCGTGCAGGATCGCGCCCGCCATCCCGGTCTGGAACGCGAACCAGCCGATCACGATGGTGGCGAGGAAGCCGGAGGGGATCGCCGCGGCCTTGCTGCCGAACGTCTCGGCCGCCGTCAGCGCGAAGTTCCTGCCGGTACGCCCGGCCAACACGCTCAGCGCGCCGACGTAGAGCATCAGGCACCCGCTGCCCGTGACGATCGCCAGCATGCCGGGCCAGAACCCCAGCGAGTGCACGATGAGACCACCGAAGATGGCGCACGTCAGCACCATCGGGAAGCCGAACCACACCGCGGAGACCGACCACAGGCTGCGCCGCCGGTCCAGCGGGACGGGAACGTCCTCGAACTCCTCGATCCCGTCGGGTCGCTCGGAGTCGCGGACCGTGGCCGTCATGCCGGGTCCTCGTTGCGGCCCGGCAGTTCGCGGATCGCCGGCAGTTCGTAGATGACGGTGATGCTGCCGCCGCCGGGCCGGCCCTGGTGCTCGGCACCGCCGGAGACGTAAACGGCGGTGTCGCCCTTGAGGGCGGCCAGCAGCCCGCCGACCGCGGCGCGGGCGTGCCGGGTGGAGTGGACGTCGGAGTCGGTGAGCATGGTGTGCCGCAGCCCTCGGACCGACCCGGACGGGTCGGCCTCGGCCTTGGCGAAGATCTGCCGGACCCGCCCGCCCCGCCGGTCCACCTCGTCCAGGAGCGCGGTCACTGCCGCGATGTCGATGGCGTCCGCCATCTCGCCGTGCAGCACGCGCAGCGGGTTCGCGGCCCCTGTGCTCTCCGCGACGACGAGGATGTGGCAGTCCTCGAGTTCCGCACCGGCACTCGCCGATGCCCTCGTGGACGAGACCTCCCCCTCACCGTCGAGCGCGGCGAGCGCGGTCGCGCGGTCGCACTCCCCGAGCGCCACGGCGATCCCCAGCGCGCTCGCGGCGCGGGAGCGGCCCATGGACTCGTAGGTGTCGCCCGCCACCGGTTCCTCGCCGGACGCCCGCAGCGCGGCGATCTTGTCCGAGGTGAGGAGCGGGCACTTCACGAGCACGAAACCGACGTCATCGGTGGACACCCCGAGCTCGGCGACGAGCTTGGCGACGGTCTCGGTGACGGCGTCCACCTGCGCCGGCCCGCCCAGCTCGCCCGGTGTGACGGCCCGGGTGTGCCCCGCCGAGGCAACCAGGCCGCGGTCGAAGCCTCGTGCCTCGTCGCGTCCCGCACGAACAGGTTGACGTGCGGGCTCAGCACTCCCTCCGTGCCGCCCGAGAACACCGTGACGACGCCGTCGGGCAGCCGCCTCGCCCACGCGACGGATGCCAGTGTCCGGCTGAAGTCGTTGACGCACCCGTTGCCCTCGGTCTTGCCGATCACCGCGACCAGGTCGGCGGGTGCGTGCGCGCCTCCGTCCAGGGCCGCGGTGTCGTCCGGACCGCTGGTGGGCACCGTGAGCAGATCGACCGCGCTCATCGGGCATCGACCTTTGCGGCCCTGCGGGGCAGCAGGTGGTGGAACACGAGGTTGAGGACGAAGGCGACGATGACCGTGCTGGTGATCGCCCCGCCGAAGATGATCTTGATGGCCGACGGCAGCCCGTCGTAGACGTCCGGCGCGACGATCGGGATCATCCCGACGCCCAGCGCGAGCGAGATGATCAACAAGTTGTCGTTGCCGGAGAAGTCGACCTTGGAGATCGTGGAGACGCCGACCCCTGCGACCGTGGCGAACATGACGAGGCTCACCGCACCGATCACCGGGCCCGGCAGGCTCGCCACCACCTCGCCCATCTTCGGCACCAGGCCGAGCCCGATGAGGATGCCGCCCGCGACCGCCACGACACCTCGGCTGGTCACGCCCGTCATCCGCACCAGGCTGACGTTCTGGGCGAAGACGGTGTCCGGGAAGGACGTCAGGACACCGGCGAGAACCGAGGAGACACCGTCAGCGGCCAGACCGCGGGAGAGCCGCGCCCGCGCGGCCGGGACGCCCGTGGTCTCCGACACCGACAGCATGTACGCGGTCGACTCGGTGTAGATCACCAACATCACGAGGCACATCGCCACGATCCCCGGGAGCGGGAAGGTCGGCGGGCCGAACAGGAACGGCGACGGCAGGCCGAGCCACGCGGCCGCGCCGACCGAGGAGAAGTCGGCCATCGACATCAGCGTGGCGACGACCGTGCCCAGCACGAGGGCGATCAGCACGGCGGACTGCGCGAGCATCCCCCGGCCGTAGCGCATCAGCGCGACGATCGTCAGCACCACGCCGGCGGCCAGGGCCAGCGGCGCACCGCCTGCCGACCCCCCACCGAAGATCATGCCGACGGCCTTGCCGATCAGCGAGAGTCCGATCATCGTCACCGCCGCACCACGCACGATCGGCGGGAAGAACCTGATCAGCCGGGAGAACGGGACCGCGACCAGCACGCCGAAGATCCCCGCCGCGATCATCGAGCCGTAGACGGCCGACAGCCCGTACTCCTGGCCGATGAGGATCATCGGCGTGACGGCGGTGAACGAGGCACCCGCGACGACGGGCATCCGCGCACCGAGCAGCTTGCCGACGCCCAGGGCCTGCACGACGGTGACGATCCCGGCCACGAGCAGGTCGGCGTTGACGAGGACGGCGATCGTGGACTGCTGCAGGCCCAGTGCCTCGCCGAACACCAGCGGCACCGCGACGCAGCCGGTGTACATGACCAGCACGTGCTGGAGGCCGAACAGGAACGTGCGCCACGGGGACAGCCGCGACGAGCCCGCTGCCGGCGGCGACTCGGCGCGGGTGGTTTCGGTCGACATGGGAGTGCGCCTCCTGTGAGGACGGGGGCAAGCTCCCAGTTTTGTATACGAAACAGGTTTCGTTAGCGTTGCCTGACGTTCATTCTGCGTAACGGAGCCTCATAGGCACGAGCGCTTCGTATACCATCTAGGCATGATCGAGCTCGGCGAGCAGCGCCTCGTCCCGCGCGATGTGCTCGCTCATCAGGTATCCGGCTTGTACCGGCGAACCGCTGAGGATCGCCTGCGCGATCGCCGCGTGGTCGCTCCACGACGTGGCGGTGCGGGATTCGAGCCGCTGATCGAAGATCCACGACACCCGTCCGAGCACCTGGTTCAGCATGATCTGGAGCTGGTTGTTGCCGGACGCCTCGGCGACGAGGCCGTGGAACCGCCTGATCAAGGGTGGCAGCTCGTCGTGGGCCTGGCGGAGGTCCGCCGAGCGGCCGAGCTCCACGACTCGCGACAGCTCACCGGCGACGTCACCGCCCGCACGCTCGGCGGCGAGCTGCGCCGCCAGCACCTCGAGCCCGCGCCGAACCTGCAGCAGCTCCAGCGCCGCCGCACCCGACGTCGCCGACACGGTGGCCCCGCGGTAGCGCACCAGCGTGACGAAACCCTCGCTCTGCAACTGGGACAGCGCCTCCCGGATCGGCACCCGCGAGACGCCGAACCGCTCGGCCAGATCGGCTTCGCGCAACCGGTCCCCCGGCGCGAGGCGGCCGGCGAGGATGTCCTCGCGAACGGCGTGCGCGATCGACTCGCGCGGCGAGCACTGCTTCGCCTCCTCCGCAGCGGTCACGTGGCGGAGCCTAGCTCGCCCGCCTCTCCCCGTTCCGGTTCCGCACACGACGGAAGGACCCGATGAGCCCCACCGAACGCGTGCGCGCCGCCTACCGCACGATCGCCGAGGCGGACCGGCCCGAGGTCTGGATCAGCCTCCGGCACGAGCAGGACGTGCTGCGGGAGGCCGAGGATCTGGAGCGTCGGCTCGCCGACGGCGGGAGCCTGCCGCTGGCCGGCCTCGTGTTCGCGGTCAAGGACAACATCGACGTCGCCGGGCTGCCCACCACCGCAGGCTGCCCCTCCTTCGCCTACTCCCCCTCGACGAGCGCGACTGCGGTGCGCAGGCTCGTCGACGCGGGCGCGCTGGTGCTGGGCAAGACCCAACCTCGACCAGTTCGCCACCGGCCTCGTCGGCACGCGCAGCCCGTACGGCGCGGTACGACACGCGGACCAGCCCGAGAGGATCTCCGGCGGATCCAGCTCGGGCTCCGCGGTCGCGGTCGCGCTGGGGGCCGCGGACTTCGCGCTGGGCACCGACACCGCGGGTTCCGGCCGGGTCCCCGCCGCGCTGCACGGCATCGTCGGCCTCAAACCGACGCTCGGCCTGGTGCCGAACACCGGTGTGGTGCCGGCGGCCCGCCCCTACGACTGCGTCACGGTCTTCGCGCGCGACCTACCGCTCGCGCAGGACGCACTGCGGATCATGACCGGCCCCGACCCCGCCGATCCGACCGGCCGGGACTGGCCCGCGACGACGCGGTTCGCCGCGGCGGGACCGCGACTGGCGATTCCCGACGACGCGGGGCTGACCCACCTGTCGCCCGACGCCACCGCCGCATTCCACGCCGCGGTCGCACGGCTGCGCGGGACGGGGGTGATCGCGGAGTGCATCGACATCCGGCCGTTCCTCGACGCCGCGACCCTCCTCTACGACGGCGCGCTGGTGGCGGAGCGCTACGCCGCGGTCGGTGACTTCCTGACCGGAAGGCCCGCCGATACCGACCCGACCGTCGCCGGAATCGTGCTCGGGGCCCGGGACCTGCCCGCCCACCGGTTGGCGGCCGACCTCGAACGCCTCGATCGGTACCGGGCCGAGACCACCGCGCTGCTCGCCGGTTTCGACGCGCTGATGCTGCGACCACGACCGGCCATCCGACCATCGCCGAGGTCGAGGCCGACCCGGTGGCGGTGAACGCCCGGCTGGGGATCTACACCAACTTCGTCAACCTGCTCGACATGGCAGCCGCCGCCGTGCCCGCCGGGACGGCCGACGGCAGCCCGTTCGGGATCAGCCTGATCACGAGAGCCTTCGACGACCAGATCGCCCTGGACCTAGCCGCTCTGCTCGCCGGCGACGAGCCGGCCGCGCCGTATCCCACGGGAGGCACCGACCTCGTGGTCTTCGGCGCGCACCTGCGCGGCCAGCCGCTCAACCACCAGCTCACCCGGCTCGCGCCCGCTACGCAGGCGTGGTGCGCACGGCTCCGGAGTACCGGATGGTCGCGCTGCCGACGACGCCGGCGAAGCCCGGCATCGTGCGCGACACGACCGCGGGGGCGAGCCTGACCGGGGAACGCTGGATCCTCTCCCCGGCCGCACTGGGCACGTTCCTCGCCGGCCTGCCCGCGCCCATGGCGCTCGGCCCGATCACCGTCGACGGTGGCGAGCAGGTGCTCGGATTCCACTGCGACCCCGACAGCGCGCGCAGCGGTGCCGACATCACGCGGTACGGCAGCTGGACCGACTACCTCGCACGGCCCTCCGACGAGGAGCGCTAGCGAGCACGCGGCGTCCGGCTCGACTCCCGGATCTGCAACCGCGGGAGCAACCTGATGGAGTCCGGCCGTTCGCCGTCCAGGATCCCGAGCAGCAGCCGCACCGCCGTGCGCCCCATCTCGAGATTCGGGGTCGCGACCGTGCTCAGCGGGACCTGCAGCTCCGCGGCGAGGGACACGTCGTTGTACCCGACGACGGCGATGTCCTGCCCGACGCGCAGGCCGGCGTCGCGCAGGGCGCCCATCGCCCCGATCGCCGCGAAGTCGTTCACCGCGAACACGGCGGTCGGTGGTTGCCCGGGCAGCTCCAGCACCCGCTGCATCGCCTGCCGCCCGCCCGCGGCGTCGAACGGGCCGTGGACGACCCGCTCGCCGGGCACCGTGTGCCCGGCAGCCGCCCAGCGTTCGAGGAATCCCTGCGTCCGATCGCTCCCGGTGCTGGCGTACCGCTCGCCCGCGAGGATCGCGACCCGGTCGTGGCCCATCTCGACGAGGTGCTGCGCCACCATGCCGCCGCCGGCCACATCGTCCCCGGTCGCCGCCGGGAACGTCTCGGCTCGCCTGCTGACCAGCACGAACGGGACACCGCGGCGTTCGAGGTCGGCGAGCAGGTCCCCACGCGGGGAGGCGTCGCCGATGACGAGGCCCTCGACGCGGTGGTCGAGCATCAGCTCTGCCCTGGCCCGCTGCTCGGCCGGGTCGTCGCGGGTGTTGGCGACGACGGTGTGGTACCCGGCGAGCCCGGCGGCCTCCTCGACGCCCTCGTAGATGGTGGCCAGCACGTAGTCGGACAGGCGCGGCACGAGCATGCCGAGCAGTCGGCTGCGCCGGGTGCGCAGGCCACTGGCCAGCTGGTCGCGCGAGTATCCGAGCCGGTCTGCGACGGCCCGGACCAGCGCGGCGGTCTCCGCGGACGGCGCCCTGGCCCCTCCGGTCACACCGTGCAGGGCGCGGGAGGCCGAGGTCACCGAGACGCCGGCCTCACGGGCGATGTCGCGCAGGGTGACCCGCCGGCGCGACCCGCCGGACGCTGCCGACACAGTGCGCCTCCCCTGCGGGCCCTCAAGATACAAACGATCGTACCTGATCAAGGAAGGCCGGCAGGCTACAACCGGCGGAACGTCAGCGTCACTTCCTCGACGGCCACCGTGACCGCCGCCAGCAGGTCCCAGAGGTTGCTCGGCAGGATCTTGACGGCGTCCGCGGCGGCGCGCCGCACCATCGCCCGGTCGACGTCGCCGTCGCCGTCGAGCACACCGTCGAGGTGCAGACCGTCGAGGACGGCCGCGAAGGTGGAGCCGACGATGTCCAGGTCGTGCGGCGAACGCAGCATGTGTTCCAGCTGGACGCGTGGGCCCGCGGCGCTCAGCAGGTCGACGGCGGGGAACCGCGACACCGGGGTGCGCCGCAGTAGCCCGGCGCGCACCTCCCGCCGGACCACGCGGTCGGCCACAAGCCCGCGGACCACCTGCGCGAACACGGCATCGCCGGTCTCCTCCACCCAGCTGCGGGAGACGTAGCGTCCTCCTGGCCCGATGGCGGCGGCGAGCACCGCGTGCACCTCGTCGCCGTCGCCGCGCCAGTCGCCGACCATGACGACCCGGCCGTCGTCCACGGCGAGCCTGCGCTGCATCACCAGCTCCGCGAGCCCGGCCGCGACGACGGCGTACCGGATCAGCTTGGGCGGGCCCAGCGCCTTGCCCGAGAACGAGTCGTGCACGATCAAGAACATCTTCCGGGCCAGTGCACTCTGGGTCATCCGACACCTGATCTCTCGCGTCCGCTCACCGTTGAGCCGACCGTGCGGCGGGCACGGACTCTAGCGCTCGCCGCCGGTATCAAGGCAAAACCTTTCACCTGCGAAGCCGACCGCCGTCTTCCCAAAGGGCCTCCCCGAACGACACCGTCGGTGCTGCTGCCGGACCGCGGGGGGACCACCGTGCGCATGCGCATCGCCGCCGTCGCAGTCGGCGTCGTGGCCGGGATCGTGGCCGCGTCCGTGGCGCCGACCGCGGCCGCGCACGCCGAGGAGGACCAGGTCGTACGCCACACGAGCCTCGGGGCCGTCCGGGGCCGCGACGACGGCCCGCCCACCGGCACCCGGTCCTGGCTCGGCATCCCCTACGCCGAGCCGCCCGTCGGACGACTGCGCTGGCACGCCCCCGTCACCCATCGACCGTGGCAGGGCGTCCGCGACACGCTCCGGTTCGGGAACGGGTGCATCCAGGAAGGACGACTGTTCAGCCCGGCGCCCAGCGGCCCGCACCACGGGCTCGACGTGCGCGACGGCCTGAAGGAGCCCGTGGGCTCCGAGGACTGCCTCACGCTGAACGTCCACCGCCCGGCGACCCCGGAGGGGGACCTGCCGGTCATCGTGTTCGTCCACGGCGGGAGCAACGTGGTCGGCTACTCGGCCGACCCGATGTACGACGGGCGCGCACTGGCCCGGCGGGCGAACGCGGTCGTCGTCACCGTGAACTACCGGCTCGGCGTCATGGGCTGGCTCGACCTCCCGGGGCTGAAGACCGGCGACCCGGACAACGACTCGGGGAACTTCGCCACCCTGGACCAGATCGAGGCGCTGCGGTTCGTCAACCGCAACGCGCGCGCCTTCGGCGGGGACCCGGCGAACGTGACCGTGATGGGCGAGTCGGCGGGCGCGGTCAACGTCTGGGCGCTGCTCGTGTCGCCGCGGACCGACGGCCTGATCCACAAGATCGCCCCGCTCAGCGGCGGGCTGAAGTTCGAGTCGCCGTTCTCCGCGAGGACGTACGCCACGGCGTTCGCCGAGGACGCCCTCGGTGGGCCCGCGGACGGCGACGACGTGGTGGCCCGGCTCCGGGACCTGCCGGCCGAGGAGATCATCCGTGCGCAGGTGCGCCGTGGCGCGGAGGCCGGCGACCCGCCACGGGTCCTCGCCGACGGTGCACTGTTGCCCGCCGACCACCACGCCGCGATCGCGACGGGCGCCTACCGCGACATCCCGGTGCTCGCCGGCAACACCCTCGAGGAGGGCAAACTCTTCGGCTCGGCCATCGGCGCCTACCGCCCGAACGACTACGACCGCTTCACGCTGCAGTACGAGTTCGACCCCGATCAGCCGACCGGGCTGACGGTGGACGACCTCATCGCGGACCGCTACCTCCCGGCCGACGGCCCCGGTGGCTGGAACGCTGCCGCCGACGAGTTGACGCGGAGCATCTTCACGGGAATCGTGCAGGACTCGATGGGTTCGATGCAGGCCGCGGGCAACGACCACCTGTACTACTACCAGTTCGGCTGGAACCAGCAGCCGGCCCCGTTCGACACCGTGTACGGCGCGGTGCACGCGATGGATCTGCCGTTCGTGTTCCGCACGTTCGACGAAGGTTTCTTCGATTTCGCTTTCAGCCGCCGGAACGAGCCTGGACGGCTGCAGCTGTCCGACCTCATGATGGACGCCGTCCGCGCCTTCGTGCACACCGGGAACCCGCACCATCCGGGCCTCGGCGCACCGTGGGACCAGTGGCCACGCAGCATCGTTCTCGACGCCACCGACCAGCAGGCCACGGCCCGGCCGGGATCCGTGGAATAGCCACGAACAGAGGGGTCCGCCGATGCATCCTTCTTCTCCGCCCGCACTCGAACCGATCCGCACCCGCAGGGTCGCTCTGGCCACGCTGATCGGCACGTCCATCGAGTGGTACGACTTCTTCGTCTACGGTGCGGCCGCCGCGCTGGTCTTCGGCAAGCTGTTCTTCCCCACCGCGAATCCGCTCACCGGCACCCTGCTCGCACTGTCGACGTTCGGCGTGGGATTCATCGCCCGCCCCATCGGCGGGGTGGTGTTCGCGCACTTCGGCGACAAGATCGGCCGCAAGTCGATGCTGGTGCTGTCGGTGCTGTTGATGGGCGGCGGCACCTTCCTCGTCGGGCTGCTGCCCACGGCTGAGACGATCGGCGTGGCCGCACCGATCCTCTTGGTCCTGCTGCGCATCGCGCAGGGCATCGGTATCGGGGGCGAATGGGGCGCCGCCGCGGTGATGGCGGTCGAGCACGCTCCACCACACCGCCGCGGGTTCTTCGGCAGCTGGCCGCAGGTGGGCGTGCCGGCCGGGATGCTGACCGCGAACCTCGCGATCCTGGCCATGTCCGGCAGCCTGTCCGAGGAGGCGTTCCTCGCCTGGGGTTGGCGGATCCCGTTCCTGGTGTCGATCGTGCTGGTCGTCGTCGGCATCGTGATCCGGCTCAAGGTGCACGAGTCACCGGTGTTCGAGCAGGCCAAGCGGCCGGGAAGATCGAACGGCTGCCGGTGCTCGCGGTGCTGCGCAGGCAGCCGCTGAACGTCCTGCGCGCGGCAGGCCTGCGCTTCGCCGAGAACAGCACCTTCTACATCCACACCACGTTCGTGCTGACCTACGGCACCACGGTGCTCGACATGGAGCGCGACGACCTGCTGCTCGCGGTGATCATCTCGTCGGCTGTCGGGTTGGTCAGCCTGCCGTTCTACGGCTGGGCCTGCGACCGGTTCGGGCGCCGTCCCGTCGTGCTCTGGGGTTCGCTGGTGCTGCTCGCCATGAGCTGGCCGTACTTCTGGGCGCTCGACACGCAGTCGTTGCCGATCATCGTCCTGGCCACGGTGGTGGCGGTGAACGTCGGCAACAGCGCGGTCTACGCCCCCCAGCCCGCGTACTTCTCCGAGCTGTTCGAACCGGAGGTGCGCTACAGCGGCGCGTCGATCGGGGCGCAGGCCGCCAGTGTCTTCGCGGGCGGCTTGGCCCCCGTGATCGCCACCGCGTTGCTGAACGCCACCGGCGGGTACAACATGATCGCCCTCTACATGTCGGCGATGGTGATGATCACGATCGTCACCGCGCTGCTGTCGCCGGACCCCTACCTCGCGTCGCTGCGCCGACGCGAGCCGGCACCGATCTGATCACCGGCTCTCGGCCCGCACCCGGCGGTACACCACGATCCCGGCCACGACCGTCCACACCATCGACAGCACCCGCCCGACCGGCAGGAACAGGTTGGCGTAGTAGATCGCGAGCGAGAGCAGCGACAGCAGCGCCAACGTGCCCGCCGCGAAGCCGAACCAGCGCGTCGGCTTCCCGAACAGCAGTTCCCGGCCGAGCACCAGCGCCGAACCGAACACGAACAGGCCGAGCAGCACGACGTTGGTGACACCGCCCGCGTAGAAGTTCGCCTGGCGCAGGACCTCCACGGTGGTGGCGCTCGCGGTCGACGCGAGCACCGCGAGCGTGCCCGACAACGCGGAGGAGACCACCATGGCCGCCGTCGACACGTAGCCGACCGGCGGCAGCCAGCCCGCGCCCGCCGCGCGCAGGGCCGGGGCGAGACCCGCGACGAACATCGCGAAGCAGGCCACGGAGACGACCTGCAGCAGCGCCGTCGCCGCCACCGCCGCCGGGTTGGCTACGTAGTACTCGGCACCTGCGCTGCCGGTGAACCGGGAAGCGGCAGGTCCCGGTCGGCGAGCGCCCCGGACACCGGGCCCACCGCGAGGTACGCGATGAGGAACCCGAGGGGCGCGAGAACGGACGTGCCGGCACCGGGTGCGGCCACGGACCGGGCAAGGGGACGGGCAGTCATCTGGATCTCCTTCGTCGTCGGTGGATCCAGGATCGGGACCCGACCCGCGACACGCGTCCTGCTGCGGGCGACACCTGGGATACCGCGCCGGTGGTAGTCGCCGATCGCGGGCGGCGAACACGGGCCCGGCCCGGCTCGACGGGCGCTACCGTCCGACCTCATGACGACGGTCACGACGCGCACGGTCGAGTACCCGGCCGACGGCCTGACGATGGTCGGCCACCTCGCGCTCCCCGGCGGCACCGACCGCCGGCCCGCGGTGCTGCTCGGGCCCGAGGGGACGGGGATCGACGACGTCCAGCATCGACGGGCCGACGCACTCGCCGAGCTGGGGTACGTGGCGCTGGCCTCCGACATCCACGGCGGGCGCTGGTTCACCGACCCGCAGGAGATGCTGGCGCGCTGCATGCCGCTGCTGGCCGACCCCGACCGGATGCGCGACATCGGCCGGGCGGCGCTCGACGTGCTGCTCGCCGAACCGCGGACCGACCCCGATCGGATCGCCGCCGTCGGCTACGGCACCGGGGGCGCGATCGCACTGGAGCTCGGCCGCGCGGGCGTCGACCTGCGCGCCATCGGCACGGTCAACGGGCTGATCACGGGACGCCCGGGCGACGCGGCCCGCATCCGCTGCCCGGTGTGGGCCGGGGTCGGGTCGGAGGACCCGATCATGCCGCCCGCGCAACGGGACGCCTTCGCCGCCGAGATGCAGTCCGCGGGCGTCGACTGGCGGCTCGTGGTCTACGGCGGCGCGCTGCACGCGTTCCACCACCCGATGACCCGGGCCGACCAGATCCTGCTCCCCGGGGTGGGCCCCCACCCGGTCCACGCCGAGCGCGCATGGCGCGACGTCGTCGGCCTGCTGGCCGAGTGCATGCCGGCATGATCGCCCGGAGTGGTGTCACGGCGACAGATCGGTCGCCCTGACACCACCTGCGCTGATCATGGATTGTGGAGGAAGAAGTCCCGGACGTCGCCGGCGAGCAGCTCCGGCACTTCCATCGCGGCGAAGTGGCCGCCGCGCTCGAACTCCGACCAGTGCCTGACGTCGTACAGCCGCTCGGCCAGTGGGCGCACCGACAGGGTGATGTCGTGCGCGAACACCGCGACGCCGAGCGCACCCGGCACGGCAGGCCGCTCCCCCGCGGGGTGTCGTGGTGGAACCGGGCCGAGGAGGCCGCGGTGGCGGTCAGCCAGTACAGCGAGATGTCGGTGAGCATCCGGTCGTCGCTGACCGGGGTGGCGGGGTCGGTCCACTGGGCGAAGCGCTCGGCTATCCAGACGAGCTGAGCGACCGGCGAGTCGGTCAGCGCGTAGCCGATGGTCTGCGGTGTGAGCGCCTGCAGGGCCTGGTACGGGGGACGGTTCGCCATGAGCTGCCGGACCGTGGCCAGCCGGGCCTCGTCCGCCTCGGACACCTCGACTTCGGGGTCCGGCCGGGTCGGCAGGTAGTTGACGTGCACTCCGGCGACGTGCTCGGGCGCGACCGCGCCGAGCGCGATGGAGATGCCCGCGCCGAAGTCGCCACCCTGCGCGCCGTAGCGCTCGTAGCCCAGGCGGCGCATCAGCTCGGCCCACGCCCGCGCCACCCGGGCGACGTCCCAGCCGCGCTCGTGGGTCGGTCCGGAGAACCCGAAGCCGGGGATGGACGGGATCACCAGGTGGAAGTCGCGGGACAGCGGCTCGATCACGTCGAGGAACTCCAGGAACGAACCGGGCCAGCCGTGGGTGAGGACCAGCGCGAGCGCGTCCGGATTCGCGGAGCGGACATGGACGAAGTGGATGTTCTGGCCGTCGATCTCGGTGGTGAAGTGCGGGAGCTCGTTGAGCTGCGCCTCGTGGGCGCGCCAGTCGTAGCCGGTGCGCCAGTACTCGGCCAGCTCCTTCAGCCGCGCCAGCGGGAAGCCGTAGTCCCACCCGGCGTCGGCGACCTCGTTGGGCCAACGGGTGCGGGAGAGGCGGTCTGCCAGGTCGTCGAGGTCGGCCTGGGGGATGTCGATGCGGAACGGCTCGATCACGGTCTCGCCTCCAGGCGGAATTCATTGGATGCACTACGTTCGCCACCCCGAACGCTACCAGAATCGTTAGAGCGCCGAATGATTTGGTAGGTTGGTCGCGTGGAGAACCCATCCGAGGAGACGCCCGCCGGCTGGAAACGCCTGCCCAGCTGGCTGCTCACCCAGAACGGGAACCACGCGCACCGCCTGGTCGCCGACGGGTTCGCCGCCGTCGACGCCCGCGGCTACCACTACCGCCTGCTGGCGACGCTCCAGGAGTTCGGCCCGGCCAGCCAGGCCGCGCTAGGCCGCCGCAGCGACATCCACCTCAGTGACATGGTCGCGACCGTCAACGAGCTCGCGGACCGCGAGCTCGTCGAGCGCGCCCCCGACCCCTCCGACCGGCGGCGCAACATCA
The DNA here is from genome assembly GCA_001942185.1 of Pseudonocardia sp. CNS-004. Classification (GTDB taxonomy): domain Bacteria; phylum Actinomycetota; class Actinomycetes; order Mycobacteriales; family Pseudonocardiaceae; genus Pseudonocardia. Next base: position 36,224 of record MKJV01000134.1, on the reverse strand, counting down.
TTTCGCTGACCGCGGCCGGCAGGCGTCAGCTGCGCCGCCTGGAGAAGCGGCTGGACGAAAGCCAGGACGAGCTGCTGGCCCCGCTGTCACCGGAGGAGCGGGAGCGGTTGACCGAACTGTTGTCGAAACTGTTGGACCACCACGACCGGCGAACCGTGGACGGTCACGACCGGGCGGCGCGGAAGCGGGTGCCGCCCCCGCCCTGAACCGGTCCCGACCGACGGATCCAGCGCCACCCCTTGACCGGACGCCCGCGGCCCCCACACCCTGTGGTCAGTGGTCAGTCCACTTACCAGGACAAGGAGGTCCAGGTGACCGGGACGGCGCAACGGGGTGGGATCGAGAAGCGGTCGCTGGCACGGGTGGCGTTCGCCTCCGGCATCGGGTCCTGCCTGGAGTGGTACGACTTCTTCATCTACGGCACCGCGGCCGCGGTGGTGTTCAACGTGCTGTTCTTCCCGGACCTCGATCCGGCGGTCGGCACGCTGGTCGCGTTCGCGACGTTCGGGGTCGGGTTCATCGCCCGCCCGCTGGGCGGCCTGTTCTTCGGCCACTTCGGCGACCGGATCGGCCGGAAGAACGTCCTCATCACCACGCTGCTCCTCGTCGGAGGGGCGACCTTCCTCATCGGCTTCCTCCCCGGTTACGCGAACATCGGCGTCACGGCTCCGGTGCTGCTCGTGCTGCTGCGACTGGTGCAGGGCTTCGGCGCGGGGGCCGAGTACAGCGGCGCCGTCATCTACGCCGTCGAGCACGCCCCGCCGGATCGCCGCGGCTGGTTCGGCAGCTGGTCCCCGATGGGCGTGTCGCTCGGCACGCTGATGGCGTCCGGCGTGTTCGCGCTGGTCTCCACGCTTCCGGAGGAGCAGTTCCTGTCCTGGGGCTGGCGGGTGCCGTTCTGGGTCAGCATCGTCCTGGTCGCCGTCGGCCTCTACCTCCGCCTCACCCTGGCCGAGACTCCGGTGTTCGAGGAGGCCCGCGAGCGGCGCGACGTCCTGCGGATGCCGATCAAGCACGCACTCGTGACGCAGCCGCGCAGCTTCGTGGTCGTGATCGGCGCCCGGTTCGCCGAGAACGGCCTCGGCTACCTGTTCCCGACCTGGAGCATCAGCTACCTCAGCAGCGAGCTCGGGTACTCGCGCACCAGCGCGCTGATCGCGGTCACGATCGCGACCTGCGCACAGTTCGTGATGGTGCCGGTCTGGTCCATCCTCTCCGACCGGATCGGGCGGAAACCGGTCTACGCGGGCGCGGCGTTGTTCTGCGCGCTGTTCGCGTTCCCGTACTTCTTCCTGCTGCAGAGCGGGAGCACTCCGGTCGTGGTCTTCGCGATGGCCGCGGCCGTCGGCATCGGGGTGGCGGGGATGTTCGGGCCGCAGGCGGCGTACTTCACCGAGCTGTTCGGTCCGCGGGTGCGCTACAGCGGGTTCGCGTTCGCCCGCGAGCTCGGGTCGATCCTCGCAGGCGGACCCGCGCCGGCCCTGGCCAGCCTGCTGCTCGTGTGGGCGGGCGGCGCACCGTGGGCCGTGGCCGGGTACATGGTCGTGCTGTCGCTGATCACGGCCGTCGCCGTGCTGTGGGGCCCGGAGACGTACCGCAGCGACATCCTCGCCGAGCCGGTGGCAGCGGGACCGCGATGACCGCTGGGACGACAATCGCCGTCATGCCCGACCGCCGCTCGTTCCGGCTGTTGCCGATCAAACAGGTCCACGTCTACCGGGAGGTCTTCGCGCAGCTCGACGGGATGGTCGCGACGATGGCGCCCGGCGAGCGCCTGCAGTCGGAGCGCGACCTCGCCGAGCGGTTGCAGGTCAGCAGGGTCTCGGTGCGCGAGGCGCTGCGCGCGCTGGAGAGCATGGGGAAGATCGAGATCCGGCGCAACGCCGGCGCGTTCGTCCTCGACCCCGACGGCACGCTGCCGGCCGAACAGCTCCTCGCCGGGATGCCGCCGGGCGCGGAGTCGCTGCAGTGGCTCACGGACCTGCGGACCGCCGTCGAGACGCGCGTCGTACAGCTGCTCGCCCGGCAACCGCAGCCCGACCTGAGCGCCGTGCGGGAGTTCCTCGACCGCGCGGAGGGCGAGCTCGCCGACCAGGACGTCCAGCAGGGCAGCCTCGACGTCCGGTTCGAGGCGCTCTTGGCCCGCGCGGCCGGCAACCCGGTGCTCGAGCGGGCGCAGAAGTGGGTCCACCAGGCGTGGGTCACCGCGTGGGGCGAGTTCGGGGTGGCGCCCGGCGACCGCCGGAGCCTGCACGTCGAGCACATCGCGATCCTGGCCGCGCTCGAGGCGGGCGACGCCGCGCAGGCCGTCGCGCTGATGGAGGACCACGTCGACTGCCAGGTCCGAGACGCCGCGGCACCCCGCGGCGACCAGGAAGGGAGTTCCAGTGCACCTGACGCCGGATGAGATCGGCACCTACCGCGAGCAGGGCTACCTCGCGGTGCGGAACGTGTTCACCGCTGACGAGGTCCGTGAGCTGCAACAGGTGACCGACGAGTTCGTGGAACGCTCGCGCGGCGTCACCGAGCACACCGACGTGTTCGACCTCGAACCCGGCCACAGCGCCGCCGAGCCACGGCTGCGGCGGCTCAAGGCGCCCCACCGCCGGCACCCGGCCTACGACCGCGCGCTGCGCAACGACGCCGTGCTCACCGCCGTCCGCCAACTCGTCGGCGACGCCGTCCGCTACCAGAACACGAAGCTCAACCTGAAGTCGCCCGAGTTCGGCAGCCCCGTCGAGTGGCACCAGGACTGGGCCTTCTACCCCCACACCAACGACGACGTGCTGGCAGTCGGAATCGCCGTCGACGACATGTTCCTCGAGAACGGCTGCCTCATGGTGGTGCCGGGATCGCACCGCGGCCCCGTCCTCGACCACCACCACGACGGCGTCTTCGCCGGAGCCGTGGCGCCCGACGGGCTCGCCGGGCAGGCCGTGCCGATCGAGCTCCACGCGGGCGACATCTCGATCCACCACGCACGGCTGCTGCACGGGTCGGCTCCCAACCGGTCGCAGCGACCCCGCCGGTTCCTGCTGTTCGAGTACGCCGCCGCCGACGCGTGGCCGCTGGTCGGCTTCCCCGGCTGGGAGCAGTTCAACGACCGGCTGCTGTGCGGCGATCCGACCGCCACCCCGCGGCTCGAGCCGGTTCCCGTCCGGATCCCGCTGCCCGAGCACGCCCGCAGCGGCTCGATCTACGAGGTCCAGAGCGCTCTCGCGGAGAGCGCCTTCGGCTGATCAGCCGCCTCCCTGCGCGGCCAGCCGCTCCGCGAGCACGCGCAGGGCGGCCGCCCGGATCTTCGAGCCGTTGGTGCCGACGGTCGTCGGCATCTCGGGGATGACGTGCACGGTCTCGGGGACCTTGAAGCGCGCGAGCGACGCCGCGCACCAGTCGCGCAGCGCCGCCGGGTCGGGGGTGGCGCCCTCGGCCGGCTCGACGAACGCGACCGCGCGCGTCCCGCCCGACACGGTGATCCCGACGACCTTCGTGCGCCCGACGTCCGGTGCTCGGCCAGCCGGTTCTCGATCTCGGCGGGATCGACGAGGAACCCCTTGAGCCGCAACGAGTCGCCGATGCGGTTCAGGTAGACGAACGAGCCGTCGGGGCGTGCGATGCCCAGGTCACCGGACCGGAACCAGCCGTCCTCGGTGAACGCCGCGGCGCGGATCGTCCCGTCGTGGTCGCCGAGGTAGCCGTCGACGACGTTGTACCCGCGGAACTGCAGCTCACCCGGCTCGTCACCGGTGAGCGGCTCGCCGGTGAACAGGTCGACCGCCCGCACCCGGATGCCGTCCGAGACCGGGCGGCCGCCACCGCGCCACCGCTGCGGTGCCAGGTCGTCCGGGTGCCAGAACGACGTCAGCGCGAACAGCTCGCTGGAGCCGTACACGCCGGCCGTCGGCGTGCCCGTCTCGTCCTCGGCCCACGCGGCGACGGCGCCGGAGCTGCCGTAGAAGTCGGCGAGCAGCAGCCGTTGCCAGGACGACAGGTCGGTGGGCCCCGCCCGCCAGGCCTCCACCAGCCGGCCGCTGATGTCGTCGGCGCAGGCGAGGTGGGTGACGCGGTGCTGCGCCATGTGGCGCACGGCCTGCACCGGGTCGAAGCGCGGTTCCAGCAGGACGGCGCCCCCGGCGGCGATGGCCGCGAGCGCCGGCACGTACCCGAAGACCCCGGACAGCGGGAGCACGACGAAGCTGACGGACGACTCGTCCCACCCGCCGGCCGCGGCGACGGCGCGCGCGTGCGTCGCGACGCCGCTGCCCAGGTGCGCGGCGAGCTTCGGCTTGCCGGTGGACCCGGAGGTCGTGAACGCCACGGCGAGCGCGTCGGGCCCGCCGCGCAGCGTGCCGGCCTCGAACGCCGGGCCGGATGGCTGCGGCGGCACCCAGGTGCCACCGCCGACGTCGTGCCGGGCAGCGGCGGCCGGGTCGACGGGTGGGCGCCCGGGTCCGGCGACCGCGGCCACCTCCGGCGCAGGGATGCCGGCCTCGGCGAGCGCGTCGCGCAGCCGCCCGGACAGGTCGATGCCGAGGAAGTCGTGCGCCACCGCGACGACGACCGGGCGCGCCTTCTCCAGCACGTGCGCGATGTCGCCGACGCGTACCGGGTGTTGATGCCGATGACGTGGGCACCGAGCGCGGCCACCGCGAACTGCCAGACCAGCGCGTCGGACCAGTTCGGCAGCATGACGCCGACGCAGTCGCCCTCCCGGACGCCGCGCTCGCGCAGGACGTCGCGCAGCGCGACGGTGCGCGCGAGGAACTCTCCGCGGGTGACGCGGACGTCATCCTCCCCGTCGATCACGAGCACGGAGTCCGGGTGCGCCTCGACGACGTCCGCGAGCAGGTCGCCGAGGGTCATGCCACCCTCCTCAGGTCGGTGAGCCATCCGTGCAGCGTCGACGCGAAGCCGCGGAGCTCCTCCATCGGGTAGTGACCGACGCCGTCCAGGAACGTGCACCGGGCGTCGGGGATCAGGTCGGCGGCGTGCCGGACGTCGGCGGCGTCGAGCCACAGGTCGTCGGCGCCCGCGACGAGGTGCACGGGGCAGCCGACACCGGGCAGGCCGGACCGGACGTCGTGGGTGACCCACCCGATGAGGTCGCTGGTGGTGATCTCCGGGTCCTCCCGCCGGTGCATGCGCGCGATCAGCTCGGCCCGCTCGGGCGGCACGCTCGAGCCGACGACGGCCAGTGTGCCGTGGTAGGTGCGGTCCGACCGGCTCGGCGCGGCCGCGTCGACGAGCTCGCGCTCCAGGCCGCCGACCGACAGCATCCGAACCGTGTCCGTCCCGCCGTGTGCCGCCATGGCGACGGCACCGGCCAGCCGGTCGCCCCGACGCACGGCCAGCTGCAGCGTGATCGCACCCCCGATCGAGCACCCGACGACGAACGACCGCTCCATGCCGAGCCGGTCGATCAGCTCCTCGCACCACGCGGCGTAGTCGCCGAGGTCGCGCACCGGGCCGTGCGGGGCCGGCTCGGAGCGCCCGTGCCCCGGCAGGTCGGGGACGACGACGCGGTAGCCGAGCGCGGCCAGCTCGCTCTGCACGTCCCGCCACTGGACACCGTTCTGGCCCGCGGTGTGCAGGCACAGCACCGGCGTGCCCTCGCCCTCCTCCAGGACGAACGCGCGACCCCCCGCGACGTCGATGTCGTGCGCCCGCATCACGGCGCCTCCCCGTGCTCATGGGCGAGCGCACGGGCCTCGTCGACGAGGGCGACGAGAGCGCCGGTCAGCCGCAGGTACTCGTAGGCACTGCCGCTGACGGTGAACTCGCCGCGCATCGTCCGCTTCGTGAAGTCGTTGACCGGCCCGGTCAGCAACCGCACCCAGGTGATGTCCGGGGCCCCGACGACGAACGTCGGTCCCGCGGGCGTACGGGCACCGGCGTCGAGCACGCGGCCGCGGTAGATCCGGAACTGGACGACGTCCTCGCCGAACCGCAGCCCGATCGCGCCGTCCCACGTACCGGTTGCCGTGGTGAACGGCGTGGCGGCCGCGAGCCGCTCGCCCAGACGACGGGCCCAGGCAGCGCCGGGGAACGCCCGCCCGACCCGCCGCTCGTCGTCGGCCGCGTCCCGAGCCGTGACCAGCGCGGCGGTCTCCCCCTCCTGGACGATCACGCCCTGCTGGTCGCGTACGAGCACGTGCCGCCCGATCACCCCGTTGACCAGTGCCGACGTCCGCCGGGCCCGGGTGATCGTCATCTCGTAGCGCACGGCGTCGCCGGGGTGGAGCGGCGCGAGGTAGCGCCAGCGGGTGTCCAGGGCGGCCTCCACGTGGGTGGCGAGCCCGCGCTCGTACAGCCAGCCGAAGAAGCAGGCGATGCCGAGCGGCCCGTGCACGAGCGGGCGTCCGCCGCCCGGCTGCCCGGACGTGGTGTGCAGGGGGTGGCGGTCGCCGCTCAGCTCGGCGAACGCGGCGACGTCGGCCGGGGAGAGCGGGCGTGCCGGACCGGTGAACGTGCGCCCGACCTCGAAGTCCTCGAAGTACGGGCCGGATCCGGCCGGCCGGGTGGGCGTGCCGGGTGGCGCGGCGGCGGTGCTCCCCATGTCCGTCCTCTCCGATGGGCGTCGGGCCTACGACCCCGACATGAACGAACGTTCTTGTTCTCCACGCAAGCATGCCCTCGCAACTACTGTCAAGCACGGTCAGCGCCCAACGGAGATGCCGTAGGCTCAGCGGCATGAACACTCGTTCGGCCGCCCTCATCAGCGATACCGGTCGGCGGAACGAAGCGGCCATCCTCAACGCGGCACTCGAGGCGTTCGGCCGGAAGGGCTTCAACGGCGCGTCGATGCGCGACGTCGCGAAGCTCGCGGGCACCAGCCTCTCGAACCTCTACAACTACTTCCCCTCGAAGTCCCGGCTCCTCGCGAGGTGCTCGAGCGCGCCAACGACGAGCTGCGCACCCGGGTGCGGCGCGCGGTCGCCGAGGCGGGCGACGACGCGAGCTCCCGGATGCGGGAGGCGGTGCGCGCCTACGTCGGGTTCGTGGTCGACCACCAGGTCGCCATGCTCGTGTCGACGAACGAGGTGCGTTACCTGGAGCCGGACGACCGCGCCGCGCTGGTGGCCGAGCGCGACACGACGCAGGGCACGTTCGAGGAGATCGTCGCGCAGGGTGTGTCGAGCGGGGAGTTCCGCACGCCGCACGCGGCGGACGCCGCCCGCGCGATCCTGTCCGGGATCGGCGCGATCGCGTCCTGGTACCGCCCGGACGGGCGGCTCTCGCGCGGGCAGCTCGCCGAGCAGCAGGCGCGCTACGCACTCGCACTGCTGGAAGCCCCCCTCCCGCACTGAGCCGGCAGCGGCCCTTGCCGGGGTGCTACCGCTCGGCTAGCTTATGAACGATCGTTCGTACCGACGGCCGCACCGCCGCAGCCCGGAGGTGGACAGATGGACCAGCACGCTCCCCCGCAGCGGATGGGCAGGCTCGCCGCCGCCGCGGTGTTCGCCACGACACTCGAGTGGTTCGACTTCCTCATCTACGCGACCGCCGCCGCACTCGTCTTCGGCCACCTGTTCTTCCCGTCGGCGAGCCCGGCGCCGGCACGCTGGCGTCGTTCGCGACGTTCGCGGTCGGGTTCGTCGCCCGCCCGCTCGGCGGGATCATCGCCGGCCACGTCGGCGACCGCTTCGGCCGCAAACCCCCGCTCGTCGGAGCCATGCTGATCATGGGGCTGGCCACGTTCGCGATCGGCGTCCTGCCCGGGTACGACGCGATCGGGTCGTGGGCGCCCGCTCTACTTGTCCTCGCCCGGCTGGTGCAGGGCATCGGGGTCGGGGCCCAGTGGGGCGGGGCGGCGCTGCTGCTCACCGAGCACGCACCCGTCGAGCGGCGCGGCTTCTACGGCAGCCTCGTGCAGACCGGCGCGATCTTCGGTGCGGTGGCGGGCAACATGTTCTTCCTCGTCCTCAGCGCCGTGCTCACCGAGGAACAGTTCCTCGCGTGGGGCTGGCGGATCCCGTTCCTGTCCGGGCTCGTGCTCGTCGCGATCGGCGCGTACGTCCAGCTGCGCATCGAGGACACGCCCGTGTTCCGCGAACTGCGGCAGCAGTCGAGCGCATCCCGCCAGGACGCCGGGTTGCGCAAGGCGCCGCTCGTGGAGGCGGTGCGGCTGTACTGGCGCGAGATCCTGCAGGCCGCGGGCGCCTTCTTCGTCGTCAACGCCACCTTCTACATCCTGATCAGCGGCATGCTCGACTACGCGACGAAGACCGTGGGGATGTCCCGATCCACGATCCTGTGGTGCGTGATGGCCGCCGGGCTGACGCAGGTGGTGACGATGCCCCTGTTCGGCGCGCTCACCGACCGCATGGGTTCTCGCAAGCGTCTCTACCTCATCGGCACGGTGCTGATGGCGGTGTTCGCGTTCCCGATGTTCTGGCTGGTCGACACGGGTTCGACGCCGCTGGTGTTCCTCGCGCTGCTCATCGGGTTCACCATCCACGCGACGATGTACGGGCCGCAGGCCACGCTCTACGCCGAGATGTTCCCCGCCGACGTCCGGTACTCGGGGGCGTCGCTGGGCTACCAGTTCGCGTCCGTCTTCGCCGGCGGGCTGGCCCCGTTCATCATGACGGCCCTGCTGGCGGCGACCGGCGCGTCGTGGTCGGTCGCGGTGTACATCATCGCGTGCGCGGCGCTGACGTTCGTCGCAGTGGCGACGATCAAGGAACGGTTCGGCCGCGACCTCTACGAAACCTCGGCCACCCCCGCGGGGGTGGCCGAGGGCTGATCAGGCTAGCCGTGGCGGCGGGGCGGACGCCGCCATCGCGAGACGGACCTGATCGTTCTGTGCGTGCACGTAGGCCTGCAGGTCCGCGTCGTCGCGTTGGCCGGCGTTGCGGGCCAGGATCTCCAGCTGCTCCACGACGCCTTCGGAGTCGCCGAGCCTCCGGTAGCACTCGACGAGCAGCTTGCGGTTCGCGTCGCCCATCGTGCCGAGCGCCCGCGTTCCTGGAGCGTGTCGAGCCAGTCGGCGTCGATGCCGGCGGCGTCGACCGCGTCGTCGAGGCGACCGGCCGCGAGGTAGGCCTGCGCGAGCCAGTGCCAGTGCTCGGCGGGCACCCCGCCAGGGCGTTCCTCGGCGATCAGCTGCTCGAACGCGGGCACCGCGTCCGCCGTCCGGGCGGTCCCGATGAAGCTCCGGGCCCGCGCGTAGCCGAAACACGCCCGCACCCAGTGTGGCGTGTCCGGGGGGAGCTGGGCGATCTGCGCGTCGAGCGCCCGGTGGTGGGCGGCGGTGGTGCCCGCCCGCGCGTGCGCCGTCTCGAGGTAGTCGAACGCGAGAACCGCATGCTTCAGCCAGCCCGAGGCGAACGCGGCGTCGCGCATCGTCGTGGCGAGCGCGATGGCCTGCTCGGGTGGCTTGTTCGTGACCAATGCCCGGTGCACCTGGTTGCGCACGATCTTCGCGACGACGTAGGGTCGCCGGAGTTGGCGGCGTGGTGGGCGGCGTCGGCCAGGGCCTTGTCGCCCGCATCCGCGTCGGAGGGCATCACCACGCAGGCGAACGTGAACTCGATGAGGGCAGCCGTCCGCTGGTCGGGGAGTTTGGGCGTCAGCTCGTGCAGCGTGGTGATGCTCGGCAACGCTGCGTCGGGCCGGTCGTGGTCGACCATCCACATCGCCAGATCGCAGTAGCAGAGCAGCATGCGAGTCTGGTCGTCCGCGGCCTGGTACTCCTCGGCCAGGCGGCTCATCTCGGGGCCGGCGTCCGCTCCGCCGTCCAGCAGCGCCAGCAGGTGGGAGCGGCGGGCGGCCAGGTGCGGGGGCGGCTGCCCGAGCGCCCGGAGGTGGTCGTGGGCCACCTGGCGCTGCCCGCGGTCGAGATGCCACTCGGCCCGGGACAGCAGGTCCTCGGCCGGCAGCCCTGGCGGAATCGGGAGGCGGACCCGGAAGTTCACGCTGCCCACCCGGACCCGCCCGACCGGCCGCGCGGCGAGCCGGGCGCGGACCCGGTCGCCCTGGGCGGTGGTGCCGTTGCGGGCGTCGAACTGCGCCGCGAGATCCAGTGCGATACCGCGCATCCGCTCCAGCAGCTGCGCCGCGGTGACGTGCTCGTCCTGGTCCTGCTTGCTCCAGCGGACGGGCTCGTCGCCGCGGCCTGCCCCGACCATCTGCTGCATCTGCACCGCCACGGAGGCGGCGAAGTCCATTCGCCCGGTCGGCCGGTTCAGGGTGTCGAAGCCCCACATCATCGCGCTGACCAGGTCGAGACCCGCGTCGAGGTTCCCGGTGAGCGCGCAGAACTCGATGAGCTTGCCGCTGTACTCGAAGCGGTACACGTCGCGGAAGATGTTCCGCCGGGCACCCCGGAACGCCTGCCGCGCCTCGGCGTGCCTACCCAGCCGTGCCAAGGGGAGCAACATGTCGATCCACACCGGGACCGGGGGCCCGCCGAAGGTTCGCGCGCCGGCCAGCACCGGGGCGGCCAGCTCGTACGCCGCCGCGTCGGCGCCGCGGTCGGTGAGCCGGTCGACCTGCAGGGCGAAGTCCCACAGACCCGGTCCCGGTCCGCCCGCGGCCATCCACTGCCGGAAGTAGTGCTCCTCCTGCTGCCAGTCCGCGGCGATGTGCGCCACGGAGCGGCGGGTCTCGTACACCTCGCGCAGGTTCTGGCCCGCCGCCCGGTAGCGCTGTTCGACGTCGTCGAGCGCCGCGTAGATCTGGGGCAGGCTGATGGCCGGGAACTCCGCCATCGACTGGATGATCCAGCAGTACCAGGAGCGCAGCGACGCCTCTTCGGCAGGACTGAACTCCCGCTTGCGGGCGTCGTGCTCGGAGAGGCAGCGGGAGAACAGGGGGAACGCCCGGTCCCACTGCCGCCCCACGCAGTACGCGCTCGCCAGTGCGCGCCGGGCGGCGAAGGCGAGCCGGGAGAAGCCTCCGGCGTCGGCGTGGCGGACCACGTCCTCGAGCTGCGCCTGCTGCGCCTCGTGGCCTTCCGTCGCCTGCGCTGCCTCCAGCGCGGCCCACAGCTCCGGTTCGTTGTGGCTCATGCACCTTCTCCCGGCCGTACGGTCCATTCCAACAGCCCGAGGAGGGCGTGGTTGAGCAGCACGCTGTCCTCGGCGTGCAGCGGGTGGTGTCCTTGCAGCAGCGCCTGCCCGTACAGCGCCTGCACGCCCAGGCCGGTCAGGTTCGCGTCCGGCAGCTCGGTGATGCGGCGGACCACCGGGTTGGCCAGGTTCAGCACCAGCTGGGGCCGGTCGTCGGCCGGGGCCGGGCCGTCGATGCCGGCCAGCACCCCGGACCAGAGATCGCCCGCCGACTCGCGCGCCGCGGTCATCTCGCCCGCCTGCACCGCGGCCCGGCTCACCAGGTACAGCGCGGGTACCTCGGGCGGATCGAAGGTGCGGGGAACCACCGCGCACCGCTGCGGGCCGAGCAGGTTCTCGGCGAGGGCGACGAAGGGCCGCAGCCGCTGCGCGGTGACCGGATCCGGCGGTGCGAAGCTCGTGGTCAGGTCGGCCGGTTCGAGGTGCAGCACGCGTACCGCGGGGTCCAGCTCCGGCACCCGCTTCATGATCTCGACGTCGTAGGTGTAGCCACCGTTGACCAGCCCGATGCCCTGGGCGGCGGCCACCGCGGCGAGCTCGCGGAACTGGGCGGCGGTCAGGGTGTAGCGGATCGTCGGATGCGTTCGGCGGAACTCGGCGAGGGTCCGCGGTCCGAGGTTGGTCTCCATGGGCCACCAGCGGTCGACCACGCCCAGCATCGCGTCGTCGTGCACTGCCAGCGCCTTCACCCCGAGGTGGTGCACCTGCAGGAACTGCTGCAACCGTGACGGCTGCGCGGCCGACAGCGCCACCAGCCAGTCCCGCAGCTGTGCGCCGATGGCCTCGCGGGTGTCGGCGAGCAGATCGTCGTCGTAGAGCGCCTCCCGGCTGGCGGTGGGCCGCAGCTCGCTGGTGTCGACCACGCATCGCACGAAGAACGCCCACTCCGGCAGCAGGTCCGGCACGTTCTCGCCGAGCAGCATCCGGCGCAGGTACACCCGGTGCCCGCCGCGCTCCGTCGGGTTGACGGCCACCGGCAGCACGAATGCCACCCCGGACAGGCCCGCCTGTGGCACCCGCAGGTCGATCACGTCGAACGGCGTGAACCCGAACAGGCTCTCCCCGTAGGCGCGCAGCGCGGCGGTCCGGTCGTGCGGGGTCGCGTACCGGCGCCGCCACGGCAGTTCGGCCTCGCTCACCGCCCGCCCGTTCACGGTGACCGGCACCGGCAGCAGGCCCCCGAACGCGGTGGCGAGCTCGGTGACGACGGGCGCACCCAGCCACTGCTCCATTCCGCGGCGCGGCGCGAGGGTCACCGTCGTGCCCGGCCGGGGGCGCTCGCTGTCGGCGGGCGTCACCGTGTAGCGGCCGTCTGCGAACCCGGTCCACACGATCGTCGGCCCGCCCCGCGCCGAGCGGGTGGTGACCCGCACCTGGTCGGCCACCAGGAAGCAGGACAGCAACCCGATGCCGAACTGGCCGAGGAACTCGTGCCTGGCGAACCCGAAGTCGTCACGCTTGGAGCTGCGCCCGATCGTGGCGAGCAGCTCGTGCACCTCGTCCTCGGTCAGCCCGATCCCGCTGTCGTGCACCTCCAGCACCTCGCCCGCGACGACGTCGACCGTCCCCGGGGCATCCGGATCGACCAGCCGACGGGCGGCGATGGCGTCGACGGCGTTCTGCAGCAGCTCCCGCACGTAGACGCGGGGACCGGTGTAGAGGTGGCGGCTGAGGAGGTCCACGACGCCCCGCAGATCAACCCGAAACGTGCGCTCCACCAACAGTCCTTCCGGCCTCCTCCTGGCGACCGATCATGTCATCGCGGTCCTGGCTCGCCGCAGGGCGGCTGCCGTCGCGGCGTGGCAAACGGCGCGCCGGACGGTCGGACCGGCTCTACTTCACGCCTCGCAGCTTCCCGGACAGCGTCTTCGCGCGGGTGGTGAAGTGCGCGTAGTCGGACTCGCCGTCGCGGTCGGCGGTCGCGATCTCGTCGAGCAGCGTGGAGTAGGTGACGGCGAGGCGGGCGCGTTGTGCGGCGCGCCGGTGTCCAGGCCGCCCGTCGAGGGCGATGATCTGTCGCGCGACCAGCGCCATCTCGGCGCTCAGCACGGCCCGGCTGTCGTCGGACTCCTCGCGGCGGACGCCGCTCGCCGCCGCCTGACCGCCTGCCCGCTGCGCCACGAGGTACAACGCGAGTGCGCCGCCGACGACCGCGGTGACCGCGGCGGCCGCGATCAGGTAGCGGGGCAGGGACGGGCTGAACGTGCGGGCGTCGGGGGGCAGGACGTCGAGGTCGACCAACTGGTCGTAGTTGATGACGACGACCTTCAACGCGTCCAGTGGTCGGTCGACGAACCCGTCGATACCCGCGCCGATCCTGGATTCGGCGACCGCCCGCCTGCCGAAGCCTCATCGTCGACCTCCCCGCCCGCGAGGAAGCCGCAGCCGTAGGTGTCGAACTCGTCGCCCTCGCGGGCCATCGCCAGCACCAGGTGCCCGCCGCAGCGTTGCCCAGCCCGTCGCACGCCGCGCTCAGGTCGGCACCGGACTCCAGCATGACGACGACGAGCCGCCGGTTGCCGATGATCTGCTCCGCCGCCGCGGTATCGAGTTCGACCCCGGGCGCGGCGTAGACCGACGTCGTGCGCACCGCCTTCGCGGCGGGTCCCTCGAACAGGCCTGCGGTCCACAGCGCCCAGATCGCCAGCAGCAGGCAGGCCACGGTGCCGACTCCGAACCACGTCCCCAGTTGCCGCACGAATGTCATGCCCGCTGCCTCCGGAGGTAGTCGGCGGGCCGATACCCGTCGAACGGGACGGCCCGGCCGATCAGGTCGAGTTCCGCTTCGGCGTCGTCGAGCAGCTCGTGGACGTGCTTGTCGGGCAACTCTCTCGCGACGGCGTCGCGTGCGGCTTGCAGGTGGACGATCGCGCGGGCGAGCGCGGGGTCCTCGGCCCCATCGGTGAGCCCGGAGACCTCGACGGCCAGCGCGCTCAGCCCGCCCAGCCGAGCCGCCGCGCCCAGCGGTCTGCTCGCGTTGCGGCGCAGCAGGGCACGGGCGGACAGTGCGAGCAGGAGTGCCGCGCAGCCCGCGAAGATCCAGGGGAGGGCGGGCAGCGTGACGGAGAGCGGGTCGAACGGCGTGTAGGGCAGCGGCCGGTCGAACAGCCCCGCGTAGCGGACGTCGGCGATCCGGCCCAGGTACAGGCGCAGCGAGTTGTCCTGGGGGTAGTGCCCCCTGCCGAGCACGCCCGCGAACTGCGAGTAGTACCCGGCCGCGGCGACGTCGGCGAAGTCGGCGGCGTGCGGGCCGTGGTACTCGATCCACGCGCCGTACAGGACGACGATCGGCGTCTCCGGGAACAGCCGCGTGAGCGCGGGGCCGTAGTCGGGCGCTGCTCCCCGAACGGCTGGACGGGGAACGCGGCGTACATCGCGGGCACGCTCCCGAACGCCTCGGCCGACGCGTCGGCCGGCACTTCGGTCAGTGACGCCCCGGGCGCGGCGAACCAGCCGGTGGCGCGCAACTGCGTCGCGACGACCTCGAGCTCGGCAGCGGACGGTTCCCGCCGCTCGTCCGCGGGTCCTTCGACCGGCTCGTCACCCGACCCGGTCAGCTCGTTGATCAGCGTGACCAGGGGCACGGTCACGTCGTTGCGCCCGAACTGTGCCCGCCACTCGTCGAGGGTGCTCGGAGCGACCTCGTAGATGCCGCCGGACACCCGGGTTCCGTCGATCGTGAAGACGATGGTGTTCTCGTCGTCCCCGAGTTCGCGGCGGACCTCGAAGTCGACGTCTGCGAGTACCGACCGCTGCTCCTTGGTGAGCCCGGGCGGGGTGGCGATGATCCGGACGTCGTGGCCGCCGCTCGCCTGCCGCACCCGATCTGCGTCCCACTGGGCGATGGCGCCGGGCAGCCGGACGACCGGCTCCGCGTTCAGCATCGCCGCCATCGCCCCGGCCGACGGCAGGCCGGCCGTCGGCAACTCGGGCGGTGTGTTCTCGGGTTCCTCGGACGAGGCAGGGGATCCGTAGGTGACCTCCGCACCCCGCCCCTGGGCGCCGACGAAGAAGACGACGCAGACGATCGCGACGACGGCGAGCACGACGCGTACGAACTGGGTGATCAGCGACTTGCGGAACGTGCGGTCATCCACCGGCGCGCCCGCCACAACCGGTCGGCCCGCCTGGCGTGTTCGGTCGCGGTCCGCGCCGCACGGGCACCGCCACCATTGACGACGATCGCCTCCGCTCTGGCCAGCGCCTCCTCTGCCGCGGCCTGCCGGTCGGCGCACGCGTCGCGGCTCACCGCCGCACTCTCGATCGCCGCCCGCGCGGTCGACCACGCGACCTCCCGGTCAGACGCGCGAGCCCGCAGCCTCGGCACCAGCGCGACGCCGAACCCGGCGACGAGGATCACGGCGGCCGCGACCCCCCAGATCAGCCATGACGACGGCACAGCGGCTCCACGATCATGGCGCCGAATCGTAGACAGGCGTCGGATCGCCTGCCAGCGAATCCGGCGCTGCGAGCCTCCGCATGAGATGCACCGCACTCGTCCACCGTCCGGCCGCTCTGCGTAGTGCTCGACCGGTCACTCGCCGCCGAGTGGCGCGCCGACGGGCGCGGCGGAGACGGGGGGGACGGTCGCCTCAGCAGGCTCGCGGGGCAGTACGCGCGCGTGCGAGGACGGGTCGGCGGCAGGACGGCTCCGGCGAAGCGACCAGGTTGAAGGCGAGTCGCACGAACACGTCCTGCAGCCGTTCCGGGCTCAGCCGGCAACCTGCTGTTGGTGCGACGGCTCGACAGCGGCAACTGGGAACTTCCTGGCGGCCGGCCGGTCCCGCCGGCAACGACACGTTCGGGTCGCCCGCCACAGACGGACACATTCGACCGCAGTCGTCCAGCTACCGTCGGGGACGCTCCGTCCCCTACCGCCGGACACCGGGCGCCGATGCCGCTGGCCATGGCGACGCGCATCTGGGCCAGCGAGTTGATCCCGGCGATGCTCGCAGACGAGGAAGAACACCTCCCGCACGCCGCGGTTCTTCAGGTCGACCAACCGACGGAGATCTCTGCGATCTCGCCGAGCCGCATCTCCGGGGCCCGGACTGAGCACCTCTCAGCTCAGTACTTTGGCGTATCCAATACCGTTGAGTATCGTCCTGGGCATGGCTGCGACTCACCGCTCGGGGCAGACGGCTCCCCCCTCGGCCCGTGACATGCGACGACATCTGGCAGACGCCGTGGTGCCGAACCTCGCCTTCCTCGTGGGCTACGAACTGGTCAACGCGGTGACGGGGGTGGTTGCCGCGCTGGCGGCGGCGTTGGCGCTGGTCGGTGTGCGGCTGCTGCGCGGGCACCGGCCCACCGCCGTGGCCGCGGGCTTCGGGCTGGTGGTGCTGCACACGGCGATGGTCATGTTGACCGGTGAGGGACGCGACTACTTCCTGCCCTGGCTGATCTTCAACGCCGCCCTGACGCTGGCGTGCACCGTCTCGCTGATCATCGGGCGGCCGATCACGGCGCGGCTGTCGCGGTTCGCGGGGATGTCGAAAGATCCGTCCCGGCACCGGATCGTCACCGCGATGGTCACCGCGCTCGGACTGGCACACCTCGCCGTGGGCCTGCCGCTGTACTTCGCGGAAATGGTCGTTGCGCTCGGCGTGGCGAAGTTCCTGCTGGGCCCGCCCGCGATCCTGGTCTTGGGCATTCTGACCTGGCGCCTGCTCCACCAAGCCCCTGACGAGGCCGACGAGGCCGGGGCGGCGCACCCCGACGAGGCCGAGGTGGCCCCGTGAACGGCCCGATTCCCCGCGTCCGGCGGGACGAGGTCCGTCGTCGGATACTCGATGCGGCGGCGGAGGTGTTCGCCCGGCGCGGCTACGAGGCCGCCCGGCTGGAGGAGATCGCCCACACCGCCGGGTTCACCAAGGGCGCGGTGTACTCCAACTTCGCCGGCAAACACGCCCTGCTCGCCGAGTTGATCGACCAGCACGCCCGCACCCAGCTCGCGGTGGGCTCGATCGAGGTCGGCGCCCAGGGGCGCCCCGAGGCGGCGCCGGAGAACATCGCCGAGGTCTTCGCCCGGGGGATCGTCGAGCAGGGCACCTGGGGACGGCTGATCGTCGAGCTCGCCCAGCAGGCCGCCCACGATCCCGAGGTCCGCCAGGCCTACGTCCGGGTCCGCCGGGCACTGCGCGACGAGCTCGCCACCGCCATCGCCGACGGCTGCGCCCGGCACGGCATCGAGCTCACGGTGCCCGCCGGGCAGCTCGCCCTGACCCTCCAGGCACTGCGGATGGGCCTCGCACTCGAGAACGGCACCGACCCCGACGAGGTCGACCGGGACGCCGTGGCCGCCGTCTTCGCGGCCACCCTGCACGGCGTGATCCGCCGCCCGACACCCACCGCCGCCGAGCCGACTACCCGGACCGCGGCCGACGAGGAGACCCGATGACCACCCAGCTCGCAGAGTCCGATCCGACGGCCACCGTCCCCCCACTCGGCCGTCGCCGCCTCCCGGTACTCGGCGACGTCGGCGGCAACGCTGCAGGCAGCAGCGTGTTCGACCTGCTCCCGGCGTTCGACGAGCTGGGCAGCCTCGTCTCCCGTCGCGTCTTCGGGCGCACGATGCTGCTGGCCGGACGGGTCGACGTCGCGGCCGACCTCTGCGACGACACGTGCTTCGCCAAGTTCGTCGGGCCCGGCCTGCAACAGGCCCGCCGGGTCGTCGGCGACGGTCTCTTCACCGCGTACAACGACGAACCGAACTGGGCGAAGGCCCACGACATCCTGATCCCCGCGTTCACCCTTGACGAGATCGACACCTACCACCCCGCCATGCTCGCCGTGGCCGACGAGCTGTGCGGGCGGTGGGATGCCGCCGCGGCCGGCGGGAGCGCGGTCGACGTCGCGGGCGACCTCACGTCGCTGACCTTCGACACGATCGGACGGGCCGGCTTCGGCTACGACTTCGGCTCCTTCCGGCGCACCGAGCCGCACCCGTTCGTGGCGGCGCTGCAGGGATCGCTGACCCACAACCAACGACGGCTGCGCCGCCCGCCCGGCACCGACTTCCTGCACCGCCGCGAAGACGCCGAGCAGGACCGGCGCCAGGAGCTCGTGCAGGGCCTGATCGACGAGGTGCTGCAGGCCCGCCGGTCGAGCGGCGACACCTCCACCGACGACCTGCTCGGCCTGATGCTGAACGCCGTCCACCCGGAGTCGGGTACGGCGCTCGACGACACGAACATCCGCAACCAGGTGCTGACCTTCCTCGTCGCCGGCCACGAGACGACGTCCGGCGCGCTCTCGTTCGCGCTCCAGGCGCTGGTCAAGAACCCCGCCGCCCTCGCGAGGCCACCGCGGAGGTCGACGCGCTCTGGGGCCCCGCCGACGACCCGCGGCCCGGCCCCCAGGACATCCCGAAGCTGCGTTACGTGCGCCAGGTCCTCGACGAGACGCTGCGGCTGTGGCCCACCGCGCCGGTGTTCAACCGCGTCTCCGACACCGACACGGTCATCGGCGGCCGGTTCCGGGTGCCGCGGGGCAACCGGTGAGCGTCGTCGTGCCCGCGCTGCACCGCGACCCGGTGTGGGGGCCCAACGTCGAGGCGTTCGACCCGGACCGGTTCACCCCCGAGCGGGCGGCCGCCCGCCCGCCGCACGCCTACAAGCCGTTCGGCACCGGGGAACGGGCCTGCATCGGCAACCGCTTCGCCCTGCACGAAGCCACCCTGGTGCTCGGGCTGCTGCTGCACCGCTACACCGTCGACGACCACACCAACTACCAGCTGAAGATCGTCCAGGCCCTCACCATCAAGCCGGAGGGGTTCACGCTCCGGCTGCGCAGGCGCACCCCGCAGGACCGAGCGGTCGCGACCCCGGGCATATCCGCGGCCACCGCCCCGGCGACGACGATGCGCGCGCCCGGCACCCCGTTGCTCGTGCTGCACGGCTCCAACCTCGGCTCCACCCGCCGCTGGGCCGACACCCTCGCCGCTCGCGCCGAGGACGCGGGCTTCACCGTCACCCGCAGCGCGCTCGACGACGCCGCCGACGGCCTTCCCACCGACCGGCCGGTCCTCGTCGTCGCCGCCTCCTACAACGGCAGGCCGACCGACGACGCCGAGAAGTTCGTCGGCAGGCTCGACGACGCCGGGTCCGGCGAACTCACGGGCGTGCGCTACGGCGTGCTCGGGGTCGGGGACCGCAACTGGAGCGCCACCTACCAGCGCATCCCCACCCTGATCGACGACCGGCTCGCAGCCGGCGGCGCGCAACGGCTGGTGGAACGGGGCGAGGCGGACAACTCGATCGGCCTGGCCGCCGGCGCCGAGCCTGGATCGACGGCACCCTCGCCACACTGCTCGACGCGTTCGGTGAGGAGACGACCGAGGTGGCGCCCGCCGCCACCGGCCACCGGGTGCACGAACTCGACGCGCCCGACGTCGACACCGCCCTGCACGCCGGGACCCTCGCCCTGACCGTCGAGGACAACCGTGCCCTGACCGACGAGGGCCGACCGGGCCGCACCAAACGCCTGGTCCGGCTGACGCTGCCGGAGGGGCAGCGCTACCGCACCGGCGACCAGCTCGTCGTCCGGGTCGCCAATCCGGACGCGCTGGTCGACCGCGCGCTCGCCGCGTTCGGTCTCGACGGCGACCGGTGGGTCACCGTGGAGCACGGCCGGCGAGGCCGCGCCGACGGGATCCCGGCGGGCGTCCCGATCACCGTGTGCCGGCTGTTGCGCGAGACCGTGGAACTGCAGGACCCGGCGTCGGCCGCCGCCACCCGGCGGCTGGCCGAGCTGAACCCGTGCCCGCCCGAAGCAGCGAAGCTCGCGACGCTCGCCGATCGGCCGACCGGCCCACGCTCGTCGAACTCGTCGAACGCAACCCGGCGCTGCGGGGGCGGCTCGACCTCGCCACGCTGCTCGACCTGCTCGAGCCGCTGCGAACCCGCACCTACTCGATCTCGTCCTCGCCCGCGGTCAGCCCATCGGCGATCGACCTGCTCGTCGCGGTCCTGGAATACGACGCACCCGACGGTGTGCGGCGCCGCGGAATCGGCTCGGGCCACCTCGCTGCCCTGCGGCCCGGTGACCGCGTTCGGGCCACCTTGCGGCCCTGCCGCGAGGTGTTCCGGGTCGACCCGCACGCCCCGGAACCGACCCTCCTGGTCGCCGCCGGCAGCGGGCTCGCCCCCTTCCGCGGCGCGGTCGCCGACCGGGTGCACGCGCGGGCCCACGGCGCCGAACCCGCGCCACTGACCCTGTACTTCGGCTGCGACGACCCCGAACTCGACTACCTGCACCGCACCGAACTCGAGACCGCCGCAGCGGTCGGCGCGGTGACCCTGCGCCCGGCGTTCAGCAACAGCCCCGACGACCAGGTGCGCTTCGCCCAGCACGCGATGGCCCGCGACGCCGACGCGGTCTGGTCGGCTTTGCAGGCCGGCGGCCGGGTGCTCGTCTGCGGCGACGCCCGCCGTCTCGCACCCGGCGTCCGCGACGTGCTCACCGACCTGTTCCACGACCGCACCGGCGGCAGCGACGAGCAGGCCCAGACCTGGCTCGCCGACCTCAGCCGCGACGGCCGCTACGTCGAGGACGTCTACGCCGGCTGACCAGCCGATGTGGAAGGAGTTCGCATGACCACCGCAGCGGCACGCACCCAGACCCACGGGCTGGTCCACGTCCACGCGCACTTCCTCACCGAGACCTACGTCGAGGCCGCCGTCGCTGCCGGCCACCGGACCCCGGACGGCATGCCCGCGTGGCCGACCTGGTCCGTGGACGAGCACCTGGCCCTGATGGACTCCGTCGGCATCGGCCGGTCCGTCCTGTCGATCTCGTCGCCCGGCGTGCACTTCGGCGACGACGCCGCAGCCCGCGCGTTGGCCCGTGAGACGAACGAGTTCGCCGCCACCGTCGTCCGCGACCACCCGGATCGGTTCGGCCAGTTCGCGACGCTGCCGCTGCCCGACGTGCCCGCAGCCGTCGCCGAGGCGCAGTACGGCCTCGACGTCCTGGGCGCCGACGGTGTCGCGATCCTCTCGAACGGCGGCGGGCTCTACCCCGGCGATCCGGCGATGGACCCGCTGCTCGCCGAGCTCGACCGGCGCGCCGCGATCGTCTTCGTCCACCCGACCGCACCGCCGAACGCCGCGCTCGTCGCGCGGGGGCGTCCGCTGCCGCTGGTCGAGTTCCTGTTCGACTCCGCCCGAGCTGCCGTCGACCTCGTGCTCACCGGCCGGCTGCAGCGCTACCCGCGCATCCGCTGGGTGTTCACCCACGACGGCGGGGTCCTGCCCCTGCTCACCGGCCGCATGGACCTTTTCGCCCTGCACGACCCGACCAGCCCGGTGCTCGACTCCGCGGCGCTGCTCTCGCGGTGCTGGTTCGACAGCGCGGGCACGCCGCTGCCCGCCCAGTTGCCGGCACTCGAGGCCGCGGTCGGGACCGGCCGCGTCGTGTACGGCAGCGACTACTGCTTCACCCCGGCGCCCGCCGTGAAGGCGCAGGTCGACTCCCTGGCCGCGGCCGGTTGGAGCGCCCGGCTGACGGCCACCACCCAGTACCTGCTCCACGACCCGGAAGAGGATCGACAGTGAGCTCCACCGAACCCTTCACCCAGCCCTTCACCGCGGCCTCCCCCGGGCGTGCACCGCTGACCTCGCAAGCCCGCACGCGGCTGGTCCTGCTCGGCACCGCGGGCGGTCCGAACTGGTGGCTGGACGGCACCCGGTGCGGGATCGCGTCGGCGGTCGTGGTCGGCGACCGCTACTACCTCGTCGACGCCGGCGCCGGTGTCGGGCCGCAGATCCGCCGGGCCCGCCTGGGCAACTGGCAGTCCCGGTTCGGCGGACCGCTGGATGCGATGCGCGCGGTCTTCCTCACCCACCTGCACTCCGACCACGTCTCTGATCCGCCCGGACGCCACCGTGCTGGCCGCCGGGGCCACCGTTCAGCAGGCCATGGCCCCGCTGTACCGGGCCCGACAGGGAAGCGGTACCCCGGTCCAGCGCCACGACCGCAGCGAGGAAGTCTCGCCGGGCTGAGCGCGAGCGGCACGCGCCGGCCCACGGTGCGGGAACGCAGTTGATCTCACCTGCGCGGCGACGAGGGGAGGTGTCGGACGCCGACGTTCGGTGGCCGCTGCCCACCGGGCGTCCGGGGACGGCCGAGACGACGAGCTCACCGTTCCGGATCACGACCTCGCCGTCCGGTCGACCGGGTCGTCCGCGCGCAGGTAGTCGATGACGCACAGCCCGCCGGGGCTCGTGGGCAGCTCCGCGAGCCGGTCGACGTCGCCGATTTCGCTCGCCCGTGGGCTGGTAGGTGCTGTTCCTCGCCTTGATGCCGATGCCGTCGAGCTCGTCGGGTGCGAGGAACGCCGCGCCCACGCCCGTGGAGGACGCGAGTTGCGTGAGCGTCGACAAGGTCGGGTGGCCCGGGGGAATTTCACCCCCGGGCTCCCACAGAACGGAACGTGACAGTCTCCCGTCATTCCGCTCTTCTCATCTGAATCCACGGAAGGTGCGCACCCACACCCAATGCCCAAAGAGGTTTGGCTCCCGCTCGACGAGCGCTAGCCACCACTTCTTACATCGACGATAGGAGCCCAGTCGCTTGTACTTGTTGCGAGCCCAACGCATCAGGTAGGAGTTGATGCGCGCCAGAAGGGGATACAGATACGACCGAGTGAACCGGCCGTAGTACTGCATCCAACCTGCCACGATCGGATTGAGCTCCGCGGCAAGCTCGTCCAGATCAGTCGTCACCCATCGTTGAATCCGTAGTTTCCGGATTCTTCGACCCATCTCCTTGAGCGCCTCTGAACTGACCGCCGGGAGGAACGACGTGAACACCTTGCCGCTCTTCGTATTCCGGGAGATCCTCGGGCGAAACGTGTACCCCAGGAACGTGAACGACGTGACTTCATGATTGCCACGTCGGTTACTGTCCTTGCAGTACACGATCTTGGTCTTGTCGGGGTGCAGACGCAACCCAACTTCTTCCATCCTCGCAGAGAGTGCAGCCAGCACCTTGCGGGCCTGCCACTCGGTCGAGCAATGCACCACCGCGTCATCGGCGTAGCGTTCGAATTCCACAGTCGGAAACTCACGCTCCAGCCACAGGTCGAACGCGTAGTGCATGAACAGGTTCGCCAACACGGGCGAGACCGCAGATCCCTGTGGGGTTCCTCGGTCCCGCTCGACAACAGTTCCGTCCGGCAGTTGCAGCGGCGCACACAGCCACCGCTTCACATACAGCACCACCCACCGGCAGTCGGTGTTGGCCTCCACCGCCTTGACCATGAGATCGTGGTCCACGGAGTCGAAGAACTTCTGAATGTCCAGATCGATCACCCAGCCGTACTTCCAGCACCGCTCACGACACCGGGCAAGCGCGTTGTGCGCCGAGCGCCGAGGGCGATAACCGTAGGAGTCCCGATGGAAGATCGCTTCGGTGCGCGGCTCCAGCTGCAGAGCCACCACCGTCTGCGCGATTCGGTCCGCAACCGTCGGCACCCCCAAAACCCGGACACCGCCGTCCGCTTTTGGGATCTCCACTGCCCGCACCGGAGGCGGAAAGTACGTCCCCGACGACATCCGATTCCAAATCTTGTACAGATTGTTCTTCAGATCGGTCTCGAAGTCCTCGATCGACTGCCCATCCACCCCTGCGGAACCCATGTTGGACTTGACTTTCCGGTACGCCTCCCAGACCAGCCGCTTCGAGATATCAAACGACTTGACCGTCGAGCCTGACGTGCTCACTCGTCTCCTCCCAAGGAACTTTCGCTCCCCGGTTGCCCTCGTGAACAAATCTTGATGAGCCGACCCCTTCGCTCCACCCCCATTACAGAAGCTTCAGCACTACTACGGGCCGGTCCGCCAGCGAACCTCGCGTCGGTACTCAACATCTCCGGGGTCATCCCGTCGACGCTCTCCCTCTCCCACCACACCAACTTAAGCGCGGTGGACTATCGAGATCCGCCTTCCCACGTTCCGTGCAGACCCAGCAGATCAGACTCACGCCGCCTCAACGCCGGACACCACCTGGCCAGTAAACGGGACACCCGCCAGACTCATCCCAGGAACTCGAATACTCCCCGGTTCTGATGTCACCTAATTAAGTAACGACGCTTCATCAACGGTTCGCTCTCGCTCGTCTTCCTGATCCCCACCTGACGCCTACAACGACGCCTTTTCCTCATCGCTCACCACGACGGTCTTCAGCCAACGCAGCATGAGGCGGTTTGACGCCTCCCCCCGCAGGGCGACGCCGAAGGGCCACAACCTTCATCATCTGCACAGCACCGCATCAGAAGATGCCCTACAACACCCCCTTCTGCGCTCGTGGCGCACACCCGAACTGTACGTTCAGGCTGGCACTACGGCGTGGTCGTGGATGTGGGCGATCAGGCGTCCAGTGCGGCTTCGAGGGCGTCGGTGGTGTGCTGGGCCTGCGCGAGGACAAGCCCGCCCTGCACTGCCGCCAACAGTGCACGGGACAGCGTCGTGGCGTCGGTCTCCGGCCGGAGGGTGCCGTTGTCGATCATGGCGGTCAGGCCGGCGCGAATGGCGTCGGACCACGCGGTGAAGCTGACGGCCAGTGCGTCGCGCGCCCACCGGTGATCGTCGGACAGCTCGCTGGACAGGCCGCCCAGCGGACAACCGCCCGCCCCGTTCTGCCGGCGGGCGGCGTCGACCACCACGTCGCGCCAGGACCGCAGCGCTTCGACGCTGTCGAGGGTGGCCAGCAGCGGTGCCTGGTTCGACAGGATCGTCTCGGACTGGAAGGCGATGACCGCGCGGGTGAGATCGTCCTTGTCGGCGAAGTAGTGGTAGATCTGCGACGAGCTGACCCCGGCGGCATCGCGGACCGCGGGGGTGCTGGTGCCGGCCACGCCGTGGCGGTACATGAGGTCGGCCGCGGCCGCGATGATCCGTTCCCGGGTCGCGCGCCCCTTGCGTGTGCTGGGCGCCTCCTGCGGCGCTGCGCGTGTCGACATCACACCCTCTCCAGACTGGACTTGACTATCCAATCTTAGCTTGCAAGATTGGATAGGCCGATCCAATCTGAGTGAAGGTAGAGGTGGCACCGCGTTGACTACCGTTTTGATCACCGGCGGAACCTCGGGCATCGGCCGGGCGACCGCTCACCTGTTCAGCCGGCGCGGGGCCACGGTGATCGTCACCGGCCGTGACGAGGCCCGAGGCAAGGAGGTCGCCGCCGAGACCGGCGGGCGCTTCATCCGCGCGGATCTCGCCGTATCCGAGGATGTCCGGCGACTGGCCACCGCGGTCGGCGAGGTGGACGTGCTGGTCAACAACGCCGGGTACTGGGAGTTGGGCCCGACCGCCGAGACCACCGAGGTGGGCTTCGACGCGATGAGCGCGGTGAACGTCCGGGCCCCGTTCTTCCTCACCGCGGCGCTGGCCCCGCCGATGGCCGCTCGCGGCCGTGGGGCGATTGTGAACGTCTCCACCATGGTCGCCGCCCGGGGCGCCGCCGGCATGGCCGCCTACGGGGCGAGCAAGGGCGGCACTGGAGGCGTTGACCCGCTCGTGGGCGGCCGAGTTCGGCCCGGCCGGCGTCCGCGTCAACGCCGTCGCGCTCGGACCCAGCCGCACGGAGATCACCCGGAGCATGGGCGCCCTGCTCGACACCCTCGCGGCCGCCAGCCCGCTGGGCCGGGCGAACGAGCCCGACGAGGTCGCCCGCGTGATCGCCTACCTCGCCGGTGAGGATGCCCGGCAGATCACCGGAGCCGTTCTCGCGGTTGACGCCGGCCGGGTCGCCGCGCTCTGACAGCCCACTGCGGACCGGTCGTCACTGTCCGTCCATAGTCGACCACATTCGAGGGGAACATCATGATTCTGGTTACCGGCGCGACCGGTACGGTCGGGTCCGAGGCCGTGCGACTGCTGTCCGCGTCGCATCAGCCCACCCGGGCGTTGGTCCGTGACCCGTCCCGCGTGGCGCACCGCGACGGACTCACCGACGAGATCGAGATCGTCACCGGCGATTTCGGTCGACCGGACACGCTGGACACGGCCCTGGACGGCATCGACACCGTCATTCTCGTGAGCCCGGCCGTGCCGGGCCAGGAGATCGCGGTCATCGACAGCGCCGTCCGGCAAGGCGTGTCGCACATTGTCAAGATCACCAGCAAGGCGTCGGCCGATTCCCCGGTCGACCGGCGGCGGGGACAGGCGCGGATCGAGGCACACCTGGAGGCCGCCGGGCTGGCGTACACCTTGCTGCGGTCCAACGCGTACCTGCAGAATCTGTTCGCCCTGGCCCCGATGATCCAGCAGACGCAGGGCTTCACGATGTCGGCCGGCGAGGGACAAATCGGGATGATCGATGCCCGGGACGTCGCTGCCGCCGCGACCGCGGTCGCCACCGCGCCGGACGCGCACGCGGGCCACACCTACTGGCTGACCGGCCCGGACCTGATCACCTACACCGACATCGCGAAACAACTGTCCGCCGCGCTGGGCCACGAGGTCGAGTACCGCCGGATTCGGCCGGACGAGCATCGGGCCGTGATGATCCGGGCCGGTGTGCCCGATGCCGTGGCGACCTCGAACGCCCAGGCGTTCGAGCTGATCGCCGAGGGCGACGCGGCCTGGCTGACCAGCGACGTGGCGACCCTCACCGGCACCGCGCCGCGCAGCCTGCACACCTTCATCACCGAGCACACTGCCGCCTTCGCCTGAAAGCCCTGGATCTGCGGCGACAAGGCGTCGTTGACCACGGGTGCCGTGCTGTAGGTGGACGGCGGCTACCTGGTGGTGGAATTGCCCGAGGCAGGAGTGCGGCATGCGACTGGAGGGGGCGCGGACCGCGCGGGAACAGATTGCGAGCGAGGTCAGTATTGCGGCGTCAGGCGAATGATCGGCAGTTCGCGATCCGTTTTCTTCTGGTACTGGGCAAACCGGGGTGCTGCTGCGGTGATCCGTTTCCACGCCGCCTCACGCTCGGGCCCGCGCAACTGCTGGGGCGCGACGGCGACCGTGCGGCCATCGACCTCCGCGCGGACCTTGTCCGGGTGCGCGCCGATGTTGTAATACCAGCCCGGATTGCCCGCCGCGCCATTCGCGGAGGCGACTATCAGCCAGCTTCCATCCTCGTCGGGGAAGTAGCCGACCGGCGTTGTGCGCTCGGCACCGGTCTTGGCGCCGGTGGTCGTCAGCACCAACGCTCTGAAGCCCATGAGACGGCCGCCCTTACGGCGTAGCGTCGCTCGGCGAGTTTGTTGAACGCGCGGACGAACCGTCCTGCGGGGACCTTGCCGCCGCGCGTGCCCGCGCGTGTATTGAAGCTCATCATGCTCCCTCCGAAGCGATGGTGTCGGTCGTGAGCTGGGTCAGCTGCGGATATTGGTGGTTTCGCGGGTGAACTGGCGGTGGCCGATCAGCTTGTAGGCCAACCGTGCTGGGGCCGGTATGACCTGCATGAACCTCTGCCGTTCCGCGTCATCGGTTTCCTCGGTGATGTGGCCGAGGAAGACCAGGCGCCGCGTGATCGGGATCGCGCTCATGCCGTGCTTGCCGAGCGCGTCCCACTCCCGTTGCGTCAACGTGACCGAGACAATTGGGAGCAGTTCCTGCTCCTCCTCGGCCAGGTGATCGATCAGGGTCGGCATTGTGGCCTCGACCAGGGCTGCCATCCGCTCGCCGGCGGCGGCGTCCGCGCTCGCCGTCCACGCCGGCAGCTGCGCCCCGATGGCCGCGACGCGTCGTCGACCTGCGCGTGCTGCGCGTCCATCCGGTCCATCAGCCCCGGGTCGAGCGCGGCTCGCTCGCGCAGCAGGGGAAAGAGCAGCTCGTCCTCGCCGGTGTGGTGCGTGTGGAGGAAGTCCACCATCTCCCGGGCGTGTGCGCCGACGACCTTGGATCGCGCACGGTCACCGGCCGCGGAGCGGAACAGCCGGGGAAGCTGACCGAACTCGCGCCGGATGACGCGGTGGATCAGAACCATCTCATGGGTATCGACCCCGGGTCCGGAGGTGCTCACCGTGACTCCTCGTTGCGTGCGGCGACTGCGTCGTGGATGGCTTCGCGCGCCGTGGTCGCCGGCCGGCCGAGGAGCTTCTCCAGGTCGTTGCTCGCGGTGAACAACTCTCCGCGGGCCAGACCGGCGTCGGCATCGGCGACGGCGGCGGCCATCTCCGCGGGCAGTCCCGCACCGGTCAGAACGCCGGTGTAGTCGGCGACCGACATGTCCTGGTAGGCGATACGGGTGCCGAAGACGTCGCTCATCGTGGCGGCGAGTTCGGTGAGGGTGAACGGCGTTCCGCCGAGCTCGTAGGTCGCTCCCAGATGCCCGTCCTGCGTCAGCACCACGACGGCGGCAGCCGCGAGGTCGCGTCGACCGGCCGCGCTGACGCGACCGTCGTGCGCGCTACCCAGCAGCGCGCGGTAGCGGGTGATCATCGGGAGCTGGTCGGTGTAGTTCTCCAGGTACCACCCGTTGCGCAGAATGACGAACGCCGAACCGCTCTCACGCAGGTAGTCCTCCGTGCGGCGATGGGCGTCGGCGAGCGTCATCCGCGCCGTCGAGGCGTTGACCAGGCTGGTGTACACGATCCGGGACACACCCGCTCGGCCGCCGCGTCGATTGCGTTGCGCGCGTTGTCGAACCGCTCCCCGACCGTCGTCGTCGAGACCAGCAGCATCGCGTCGGCGCCCGCGAATGCGTCGTCGAGGGTGCTCGGGTCGGCGAAGTCCGCGCGCCGCACCGTGACCCCGTTCTGGGCGAGGTCGGCGAGTCTGTCGATGTCCCGGCCGATGGCCACGATCCGTTCCGGTGGTGTCCCGGCGGCGAGGAGTTGATCGACGACGAGCCGGCCGAGGTGACCTGATGCTCCGGTGATGACAGTGGACATGGTGTTTCCCTTCCTTCGAGGTGCGGTGGCAGCGCGGGGCCGCGGACGGCAACCGGTCGGCCAGCTGCCTGAATATCGTCAGAATCATTGATTAATGTAGTCAATGAGACTGACGATGTCAAGACGGAGCGGAAGCCTGTCGGCGCCCGTTGACCCGGCGGCTCGAGGCGAGCGGGAACCCGGACCGAACGGGAACCGGGGCGGACGGCCAGGACGGACGGGTTTACCGCGCGTAGGGGTCGGTGATCTCGCGGAGTTGATCGAGGATCTGGTGCAACAAGGCGAAGTTGCGGGTGCCCAGGTATGCCTGCCACCCCGCGAGGATCTCGTCCCGTGTGCCCATGGCCACGTCGACCGCCCGCCGGCCACGTTGCTCGATCACGATCAACCGGGCGCGGCCGTCAGTGGGGTCGGGGACCCGGCGGACATAGCCAAGGCGTTGCAGTTCATCGACCAGCACGCCGGCGCTCTGCTTGCTCATTTGCGCCTGGTCAGCGAGTTCCGTGAGGCGTGAACCGTCCGGGTGGATGCGCTGGAACACTCGACACTGGGCGAGTGTCCAGTCGTCGAACCCGGCATCCCGGAGAGTCCGGAAGATCCGGTCCTCCATGTACCGGTACGGGATGAACAACGACACCCCTAGATCAACCCGCTGCTCGTCATCCATCCCGCGTCCATGTCGCCCGGTTCCATCCAGCTCCATCGCTGCCCTGATCCCGCGAGGTTCACACCCTATGTCAACACCGCCGGGCCGGATCGCCGCGGACTCGATCACCGCAGCCCCGGTCATGGCGGCGCGTGCAGGCGGCGCTCACAGTGTCCCGCGCACTGCCTGCCCCTCAGTGACGTCACACCTGCCGCTGTTGTCGTACGTGCCACTGTACAGCCACAGTAGTAAAGATGCCTGACTAGCTTGGGTGGCGGCCCCGGTGGAGTGGGCCAGGAACCGTGCACATCCAGCGTCAGTTCCAGCGAAAGACACAGAGAGAACGTGGGTAGCGCGATGACATCGACATCAACCCTGGCGGGCAAGCGGGTCCTGGTCACCGGAGGCAGCAGCGGGATCGGCGCCTCGATCGTGCGGCGGCTCGCCTCCCAGGGAGCCACGGTCGCGGTCAACTATCGATCCGATCGGGCCGCCGCTGACGCACTCGTCGGCGAACTGCGTGACAGCGGGTGCGCCGCGGCGGCGTTCCCTGCCGACGTCAGTGACGTGGCACAGACCCACGAGCTGGTCAACGCGGTGGTATCCGAGTTCGGCGGTCTGGATCTGTTGGTCAGCAACGCCGGCGTTGAGCACTTCGGAGCGCTGGACACCATCACCCAGGCCGACTTCGATCGTCTGTTTCAGACCAACGTGGCCGGACAGCTGTTCGTCACCCAGGCGGCGGTCGCGGCGATGACCGGCGGCGGCCGGATCGTGCTCAGCTCCTCGGTCAGCGTGCGCCTGTCGGTCCACCAACACGCGCTGTACGCGGCGAGCAAAGCCGCCATCTCGGCCATGGTGCGCAATCTGGCCCCGGAACTGGCCGAGCGGAACATCGCCATCAACGCGATCGCCCCCGGGGCCACCGCCACCCGCATGGCCGGCTACGCCCCCAACTACATCCACCCCGCCCTCGCCGACGTACCGTTTCCCGCGCTCATCCGCTCGATGAGCGCGCTCGGCCGGTTGGGTCAACCCGACGAAATCGCCGCGGTGGTCGCGTTTCTACTTTCCCCGGATGCGTCCTACATCACCGGTACCACCATCGAAGCCGACGGCGGCTGGAAGTAGCACGCCGGCGTGGTCGGTCGTCGCCAGAAACTCGGAGACGGTGTCGTCGCCGCAATCAACGCCTACGCGCGATCGTCATCAAGGAGCCCGGACCAAGACCGGACTTCTATGGGGGCCTCCCCGAGCGCTGACTCCGGAGAGCTGTCCACATGCGGTTCTGGCGCTGGTCGCGCCACGACATCCTCATCGCGTAGCCGCTATCGGACCGTGAGTGCGGCGACGATCCGCGCCTCCGCGGCGAGCAGCGCACGCACTCCGGAACTCTCGGCGGCATCCGCTCGGTAGGCCATCTGCACCTCCAACGCCCATCCGGGCAGCGCCAGCGGTAGCTCGACCACCCGCCCGGTGCGCAGGGCGGCCGCCGCGCTGAAACCCGGCAGGATCGCGACGTAGTCGCGGTCCTCGACCATCCCGAGTGCCACCGAGGGCAGGCCGAGGAAGTGGACCGGCCGGTCGGCGGGACGACGTGGATGGGCGAACGTGTCGGCGA
The DNA here is from genome assembly GCA_001942185.1 of Pseudonocardia sp. CNS-004. Taxonomy (GTDB): domain Bacteria; phylum Actinomycetota; class Actinomycetes; order Mycobacteriales; family Pseudonocardiaceae; genus Pseudonocardia. The sequence continues at coordinate 5,037 of MKJV01000134.1, read as the reverse complement.
GCACTTCCGCCTCGGGGTTCCACCGGTACACCGCGATGGCGCTGTCCAGCAGGTCGGTGACGCTGATCGCGCGCCGACCGGCGAGCGCGTTCTCGGGGTGCGCGACCGTGACGAGGCTCGAACGCAGCAGCCTGCGCACGACCACCCCCGGACGCGCCATCCGGCTGAGCAGCAACCCCACCTCCGCCGTCCCGTCGAGCAGCTGCTCGATCACCTCCGCGGAGTGCGATACGCGGGCGTGCGCGTGTCCTGCGCCGGGCGGCCCCGAGGACTGGGCGGCCTGGTGGCGCGCGGTCGACGAGGCACCCGAGCTCGCAGAGCTGGTGCACGCACGGAACGGCGGGTTCGCACACGACGTCGCCGACCGGCCGACCGTGCACGACCACCTGTCGTTCCTGCGTGAGGCCGGGTTCGCCGAGGCGGGGGTAGTGTGGCAGGCGGGTGCGGACCGGGTCCTCCTCGGCATCCGCTGACCGACGCCGCATCGCCGGCGGCGCCGGCCGGGATCCCGGCTCCGTACCGTACGGTCGGAGCGGTCCTGCGGTCGAACGGGAGGTGTGGCCGGCGGTGCACGAGGTCGGTCTCTCGGCGCACTCCGCCACCGGACGGGTCGGCGCCCGACCGTTCACCAGCCACCTCCTGGGCGGTGCCGGCGCGGTCGTGGTCCTGTGCCTGCTCGGCGTCGTGGTGAACCTCGCAGACACCGGGATGTACCCGCAGCTGGGCCTGCCCGTGGCACCGCTGTCGATCCAGGTGCTGGTCGCGGCGCTGCGGGTCTTCGTCACCCTGGCGTCCGCGGTGGCGCTCGGGTCCCTGGTCTTCGCCGCGTTCCTCACGCCGGCCCAGCCCTCCGGCACGGTCGACGTCGACGGGTACCGCGCGCTCCGGCGCGGGGGCTGGTCCGCCGCGGCAGCCGGGGCGGGTGGCCTGTTGCTCACCGTCGCGAGCGCGGCCGACCTGTCCGGCGCCTCCCCTGCGGACGTGCTCGTCGGCGGTGACCCGCTGGGGACGTTCGCCCTCCTCGAGGAACCGATGGGCTGGTTCCTGCTCGGGATCGGCTTCTGCCTCGTGGCCGTCGGATGTGTCTGGGCGCTGAGCCGCCGGTCCACCGGCCTGCTCGCCGGGCTCGCCGCTGTGTCCGTGCTCCCGCCGGCCACTGTGGGCCAGGCCGCCGTCGGGCGGGGACACGACTGGGCGACCGACGCCGGGGTGTTCCAGGCCCTCGCCCTGGCACTCTGGCTCGGGGTGCTGGTCGCGCTGATCGCCCACCACACCCGCCACGATGCCCACGGCGGGGCGGAATGGCGGCGCGGGCGCGTCGTGCTGGCCTGCGCGGGCGTGGCCTGGGCCGGGTCGACCCTCGTGCTGGGGCTGCTGCTGGTGCTCCCGGCAGGCCTCACCGACTCGGTGTGGGGCCGGTGGCAGCTGGTCGAGGCCGCGCTGTTCGCGGGCGCGCCGCGCTGTGGCTGCGCGGCGGCCGCCGCGGCCGGCTGCTTGTGCCGCTGGCCGCGGTGTCGGGGCTCGTCGTCGTGGTCGGCGGCGCGATGGCCCACGCGGTGCCACCGCGGTTCCTGGTGCGTAGCGACACCGAGGGCGAGGTCCTCGTCGGTTACGACCTGCCGGAGCCGTTCACCGCGCTGCGTGCCCTCCTGGACTGGCGGGTCAACATCCTGTTCACGCTCGTCGCGGTCCTTGCGGTCGGCGCCTACCTGTACGGCGTGCGGGTCCTGCGGGCGCGCGGGGACCTCTGGAGCCGGGGCCGCACGGCCGCGTGGGTGTGCGGCTGGGTCGTCGTCGAGCTCTCCACGTCGTCGGGCATCGGCCGGTACGCACCGGGCCTGTTCAGCGTCCACATGATCAGCCACATGACGTTGAACATGCTCGGGCCGGTCCTGCTCGCCCTGGGCGGGCCGATCACCCTGGCGCTGCGTGCCCTGCGCCCGGCCGGACGCGGCAACCCTCCCGGCCCGCGCGAGTGGGTCGCGGAGCTGCTCGACCTGCCGGGGATGCGGATCCTGACCCATCCGCTCGTCACGCCCGTGCTGTTCGTGGGCTCGTTCTACGTCCTCTACTTCACCCCGCTCTTCGAGGACGCGCTGCGCTACCACTGGGCCCACCAGCTCATGAACATCCACTTCCTGGCGGTGGGCTACCTGTTCTTCTGGCCGTTGATCGGGGTCGACCGGGCACCGGTCCGGCTCCCGCACCTCGGCCGGCTCGCCGTGCTGCTGGCCACGATGCCCTTCCACGCGTTCTTCGGGATCGCGCTGATGAGCACCGACACGCTCATCGGCGGCGAGTTCTACCGTTCGCTGGCGTTGCCGTGGCTCCCCGACCTGCTCGCCGACCAGCGGGTCGGCGGGGGGATCGCCTGGGCGGCCGGGGAGGTCCCGATCCTGCTCGTGGTGATCGCCCTGCTCACCCAGTGGGCGCGGGAGGACGAGCGCGCCGCGCTCCGGCACGGCCGCCGCGAGGAACTCGACGACGACGCCGAGCTGCGCGCGTACAACGCGATGCTCGCCCGGTTGTCCCAGTCGCGCCGCTGAGCGACCGTTCCCAGCCGCCGTACTCGGCCGCCGATCTCAGCCGCCGACCCTGCGCAGGCGCAGGCTGTTGGTCACCACCAGGAGCGAGGACAGCGCCATCGCCGCCCCGGCCAGAAGGGGGTTGAGCAGACCCGCGGCGGCCAGCGGGATCGCGGCGACGTTGTAGCCGAAGGCCCACAGCAGGTTGCCGCGGATCGTGCCGAGTGTGGCCCGGGCGAGGTCGACGGCGACGACGAGGGCACGCAGGTCGTCGCGCACGAGCACCATGTCGGCGGCCTCCAGCGCGACGTCCGTGCCCGATCCGACGGCGATACCGAGGTCCGCGGCGGCGAGCGCGGCAGCGTCGTTCACGCCGTCGCCGACCATCGCGACGACGGCCCCGGACTCCTGCAGCCGCCGCACGACGCCGACCTTGTCGTCGGGCAGGACCCGCGTGTGCACCTCCTCGATCCCGGTCACCGCCGCGACCGTCCGTGCGGCCGCCTCGCTGTCCCCGGTCAACAGCACCGGCCGCAGCCCGCGGGCCCGCAGCCCGGCGACCGCGGCCCGCGAGCCGTCCGCGATCGGGTCGACCAGCCCGATGACACCGACGATGCCCCGGTCGACCCGCACCGCCACGACGGTCCGCCCCGCTGCCTCCCAGCCCGCGACGGCGGCGGCGAGCTCGTCAGGGACCCCCTCCGGCCGCTCGACGGCGACCTCGGTGCCCTCGACCGTGCCGCGGGCACCGAGTCCCGGCGTCGCAGCGAAGTCGGTCACCTCGGCAGCGGACCGGCGAGCTGCTCGGCGTGCTCGGTCACGGCTCGCGCGATCGCGTGCTCCGACGCCCGCTCGACCGCTCCCGCGAACCGCAGCAGACCCAACTCGTCGGTGCCGGCCACGCAGGCGAGGGCGGCGACGCGCATGCGGCCCTCGGTGAGGGTGCCGGTCTTGTCGAGCACCACGGTGTCCACGGCCCGGACCGACTCCAGTGCCCGGTGCCCCTTGACGAAGATCCCCAGCTCGGCACCCCGCCCCGAGGCGACCATCAGGCGGTCGGTGTCGCGAGGCCCAGCGCGCAAGGACAGGCGATGATCACCACAGCCACCGCGGCAGACAGCGCGTACTGCAGCCCACCATCCGCGACCAGCCACCCGCCGAGGGTGCCGAGAGCGACCACCAGCACGACCGGCACGAACACCGACGAGACGCGGTCCACGAGACGCTGGGTCGCGGACTTCTCCGCCTGCGCCCGCTCGACCGCCGTGATCATCCGCCCCAGCCGCGTGTCGGCACCGACCCGGTCCGCCCGCACCACCAGCCGGCCACCGGCGACGATCGTGCCGCCCAGCACCTCGGCCCCGGGCCCGACCTCGACCGGGACCGGCTCACCGGTCAACGCCGCTGTGTCGACCGCCGCCGTCCCGGACTCGACGGTGCCGTCGACGGCGACCCGCCCACCCGGGCGCACGACGAACCGCTCGCCCACGCGCAGCAACCCCACCGGTATCACCCGCTCGACCGCACCGTCGAGCACGCACACCTCGTCCGGTCGCAGCAGCGCGAGCGCGCGCATCACACCGCCCGCCCGGCGGCGGGCACGGGCCTCGAAGTAGCGACCGGCCAGGACGAACGTCGTGACCCCGGCTGCCACCTCGAGATACAGGGGCCCCGCGGGGTGCAGCACCGCGTCCCACCCGGTGACCACCGGCGGGCGTCCCGCCGTGGCGATCATCTCCACCGACGACCACACACTCGCGACGATCACCCCGAGCGACACGAGGGTGTCCATCGACGTGGTGCCGTGCCGGAGGTTGCGGGCCGCCGCCGCGTGGAACGGCCACGCCGCCCAGCCCACCACGGGCAGCGCGAGCGCGGCCACCAGCACCTGCCAGTACGGGAACTGCAGCGAGGGCACCAGCGACATCGCCAGCGACAGGTCCGCGAGCGGGACGAACAGCACCAGCGCGACGGTCAACCGCACGCGGAGGCGGCGGACGGACTCGTCCCGGGCCGGCGCCGGACCATCGTCGGGGTCCACGACGCGGGCCGTGTAGCCGGCGTTCACGACCGCCTCGACCAGCCGCGCGTCGTCCGTCTCCACTGGTGCGCTGATCAGGGCCCGCTCGGTGGCGAGGTTGACCGCCACCCGAACCCCGTCCAGCCTGCCCAGCTTCCGCTCGACCCGGCCGACGCACGCGGCGCAGGTCATCCCTCCGATCTCGAGCTCGACGGTGCGGCCGGCCGCACCACCTGCAGCCTGGGCTGCTTCAGACGTCGTGGCCGTCACGATCTCTCCTGACGTCCGGTCGCCGCCACGCACCTCGGGCGGGCCGGACCCTCCGGCACGTTAGCCACGCCCACAACCACCTTCTACAGCGGGTCGAACTTCGAGGTCGGGACGCGGCGCCAGGACGCTCCTATGGTTCGTCAAGCTGCTGCGGCGCCTGATTCGAGCTGGCGGTAGAGCTGGCGGGCGATGTAGCGCTTGAGGCAGCGTTTGATGTCGCGG
>MKJV01000133.1 GCA_001942185.1 Pseudonocardia sp. CNS-004 | reverse complement strand
CTGCTGGATGGGCTCAACCGGGGCACCGATGTGCTGATCGGCGGCAAGGTCGCGGTGGTGTGCGGGTACGGCGACACCGGTAAGGGTTCGGTGGAGGCGTTGGCCGGTCAGGGTGCGCGGGTGATCGTCGCGGAGGCGGACCCGATCTGTGCGTTGCAGGCGCTGCTGGAGGGCTACCAGGTGGCGCGGCTGGAGGACGTGATCGGGCAGGCCGACATCATCATCACGGCTACCGGGAACAAGGACATCGTGTCGGCGGACCTGATGGCCCGCACGAAGCACCAGGCGATCATCGCGAACGTCGGGCACTTCGACAACGAGATCGACATGGCCGGGTTGGGCCGTTACCCGGGTATCCGGAAGTTGAACATCAAGCCGCAGGTCGACGAGTGGATCTTCCTTCCGGGGGTTCCGGGGGCCGCCCCCGGGATGAGCACGGCCCGGACGGGCATTCGATCATCGTGCTGTCCGAGGGGCGCCTGATGAACCTGGGCAACGCCACCGGGCACCCGTCGTTCGTGATGTCGAACAGCTTCGCCAACCAGGTGATCGCGCAGGTCGAGCTGTTCACCAAGCACGAGGAGTACAACAAGGACGTCTACCGGCTGCCGAAGATCCTGGACGAGAAGGTGGCCCGGATCCACGTGCTGGCGCTGGGCGGTGAGCTGACGAAGCTGACCAAGGACCAGGCCGAGTACATCGGCGTGGACGTCGAGGGCCCGTTCAAGCCCGAGCATTACCGCTACTGATGACCGCCGCACTCGAACGGCCGCGCCCCGCGGGCGGACCTGCGGTCGCGCGTGACATCGGCCGCCTCGTGGTCGCGTGCACCGACGGGCCGGGGATCGTGGCCCGGGTCAGCGCGTTCCTGCACCGGCGCGGCGCGAACATCGTGCAGTCCGACCAGTTCTCCACCGGCCCGGTCGGCGGCCGGTTCTTCCTGCGGACCGAGTTCCACCTGCCCGGCCTGCGCGCCGCGCTGCCCGAGCTGGACCGCGCGTTCGCCGACGAGGTCGCACCGGCGTTGGGCGGGACGTTCCACCTGCGGGACGCCTCGCCGACGACGCGGGTGGCGCTGTTCGTGTCCCGCTACGACCACTGCCTGCTCGATCTGCTGTGGCGGGCCCGGCGGGGCGAGCTGCCGATCTCGGTCGTGCAGGTGGTGTCCAACCACCCGGACCTGGAGGCGGACGTCGCCGCGTTCGGGGTGCCCTTCGCGCACATCCCGGTCACCCGCGCCACGAAGGGCGACGCCGAGCAGCGCGAGCTGGACCTGCTGGCGGGCCGGGTGGACCTCGTCGTGCTGGCGCGGTACATGCAGGTCCTGTCCGGCGACTTCCTCGCCCGCGTCGGCGTTCCGGTCATCAACATCCACCACTCGTTCCTGCCCGCCTTCGCGGGCGCCGGACCGTACGAGCGGGCCAGGCAGCGGGGCGTGAAGCTCATCGGCGCCACCGCGCACTACGCCACCGAGGACCTCGACGAGGGCCCGATCATCGAGCAGGACGTGGTGCGGGTCTCGCACCGCGCAGGCGTCGCCGATCTCACCCGTGCGGGCGCCGACATCGAGCGCGCCGTGCTCGCCCGCGCCGTCCGCTGGCACTGCGAGGACCGGGTGCTCGTCGACGGGCGCACCACCGTCGTCTTCTGATCCTCACCCACCCAGGAGAGCCGCCCATGCCCGGAACCATCGCCGTCGCGGGTTCCATCGCGACCGACCACCTCATGCACTACCCCGGACTGTTCAGCGACCAGCTCATCGACGGTCACCTCGATCGCGTCTCCCTGAGCTCCTGGTCGACGACCTCGTCGTCCGGCGCGGCGGGGTCGGCGCCAACATCGCGTTCGCGCTGGGCGTGCTCGGCGCCCGCCCGGTGCTCGTCGGTGCCGTCGGACCCGACTTCGCCGACTACCGCGAGTGGCTCGAACGGCACGGCGTCGACTGCGCGGGCGTGCACACCTCGGACACCGCCCACACCGCGCGGTTCACCTGCACCACCGACGACGCCCAGTGCCAGCTCGCCTCCTTCTACCCGGGCGCGATGAGCGAGGCCGCCACGATCCGGCTCGCCCCGCTCGTCGGGAGCCACGCGGTCGGGTTGGTGCTGATCGGCGCCGACGACCCGGACGCGATGCTCGCCCACACCCAGGAGGCCCGCGATCTGGGCCTCCCGTTCGCCGCCGACCCCTCCCAGCAGCTGCCCCGCCTCGACACGGACCGGTGCCGCATGCTCGTCGGCGGGGCGCGCTACCTGTTCAGCAACGAGTACGAGTGGGAGCTGCTGCAGCGCCGAACCGAGTGGACCGCGCGGGACGTCGCCGCCCGGGTCGAGCTGCGCGTCACGACCCTCGGCGCCAAGGGGGCCCTCGTCGTGGACGGGGACTCCGAGGTCCACGTCGAGGCCGTGCCCGCCCGCGACGTCGTCGACCCGACGGGGGTCGGTGACGCCTTCCGGGCCGGCTTCCTGGCAGGTGTCGACGGCGGGTTCGGCCCGGAGCGGGCCGCCCAGCTCGGGTCGCTCGTGGCCACCCTCGTGCTGGAGGTGGACGGGCCCCAGGAGTGGCGGGTCGATCCCGACCGCGAGCTCGCGCGGCTCGCCGAGTGCTACGGCGCCGACGCCGCCGCCGATCTCGAGCCGTTGCTGCGCGGCGCCGGCCGGGCGACTCCGTGAGCGCCGCCTCGTCGACGGCGCCGCCGTCGCGGCGGGTGCGGGAGGAGGTCGCTCGCGACGTCGCAGGGCTTCCGGAGCCGCCGGGCCTGGCCACGGTCCTGGTCGGCGACGACCCGGCGTCGGCCATCTACGTGCGCAGCAAGCGCAGGCGGTGCGTCGAGGCCGGGATCCGCGACCTGCACCGGCACCTGCCGGGCGACGTCACGCAGGCGCGGGCTGCGGCGGTGGTCGACGAGCTGGCGGCCGACCCCGCCGTGACCGGCATCCTGCTCCAGCTGCCCTTGCCCCGGCACCTCGACGCCGCGGCCCTGATCGACCGGATCCCGCCGGAGAAGGATGTCGACGGGCTCACCGAGGCGAGCGCGGGCCGGCTGGCTCTGGGCCGCCCGGTCTGCGCCCGTGCACTCCGAGCGGTGTGATGCTGCTGCTCGACGAGATCGGCGTGGATCCGGCAGGCGCGCACGCGGTCGTCGTCGGCCGGTCCGACCTCGTGGGCAAGCCCATGGCGCGGCTGCTCCTGGAACGGAACGCCACGGTGACGGTGTGCCACTCGCGCACCCGGGACCTCGCGGCGGTGTGCCGGCTCGCGGACGTGCTGGTCGTAGCCGCAGGCGTCCCGCGACTGCTCGGGGCGGATGCGGTGGCGACGGGCGCCGCGGTGATCGATGTCGGGGTCCACCGCACGGACGCCGGCCTGTGCGGTGACGTCGACGCCGACCGGGTCCGGGAGGTCGCGGGGGCGCTGACCCCGGTGCCCGGCGGGGTCGGGCCGATGACGATCGCGATGCTCCTGCGCAACACCGTCGCGGCTGCCGCTCTCGGGCGAACCGCGGCGATGACGGCCCCGGGCGGTGCCCCGTGATGCACAACGGTGGACGCCTCCCGCTGCTCGACGGCTTCTCGCTGGAGATGACGGGCCGGGATGCCGCCCGGCTCGAGGAGGCCGCGACACTCCTGCCCGCCGGCACCCGGGTCAACATCACCTACCTCGCGGGTGAGACGCCCGAGCAGCGGGTCGAGGCCGCGAGAGCGGCCGGGTGTCTCGGCTTCACGCCGGTCCCGCACCTCGCCGCCCGCCGCGTGCGCTCCTCGGCCGAGCTCACCGAGTTCCTCGCCGCGCTCGGCGAGGTCGCCGCGGTCGACGAGGTCTTCGTCGTCGGTGGCGATCCGGCGACCCCCGCAGGTCCCTACGCCGACGGTCTCGCGGTGCTGCGCAGCGGGGTGCTGCAGGAGGCGGGGGTGCACCGGGTGGGCGTCGCCGGGTACCCGGAGGGGCACCCGGACATCGCCACCACCACCCTCGACGAGGCGCTGCGCGCCAAGGTCGCGCTGCTCACCGAGCAGGGCCTGGTCCCGGCGGTGATCACGCAGTTCGGTTTCGACGTGCAGCCGGTCCTGCGCTGGATCCACGGGTTGCGGCGCCACGGGATCGACGCGCAGGTGCGGGTCGGGGTTCCGGGACCGGTCGGGATCAAGCGCCTGCTCTCCTACGCCCGGCGTTTCGGTGTCGCGACGTCCGCCGGGATCACCCGCAAGTACGGGTTCTCCCTCGCCAACCTCGTGGGCACGACCGGACCCGATGCATTCGTCGCGGCGCTGGCGGCAGGATTCGATCCAGTCGTCCACGGAGACGTCCGGTTGCACTTCTACACTTTCGGCGGCATCACGGCGACGGCGGCCTGGGTTCGTGACTCCAGGTTTGCCGGCCGACGGCGGGACGGCCCCAGAGAAATGCAGGTCCGGGATTGATCTCCGCTCTCGAGAAAATGACGGTATGCGACTTTGGTCTGCGTCACAGTCGACCGGTGCTGATCATTGGGTCTCGCCACATAGGTCCTCGTCCGCGCGGGGATTACGGTGTGGTGCCGGCTCGACGAGAGGTGGCGCTGTGGGCGGAATGCTCGACCCCGTCGTTCGGGAGCTGGCTCGCATCGCGGACATCGCCGAGTCCCGCGGGCCCGCCGCGGATCCCGGAGCCGAGGACGACGGCGTCGCGGACATGCGGGAGGAGCTCGCGGCGCTGCGCGCAGAGGTCGCCGGACTCCGGCGGGTGGTCGCCCACCTCCGATCCTCGAACGCCCCCGTGCCGCCGGAGCTGCGGCCGGTCGTCGCCCGTGCGGCCCTGCAGGAAGCGACGAAGATCCATAAATGATCATCGGCTGTGAACGTCGAACTCGCCCATCGTTGAGCTGAGGTCAACTCAGGACGCCGATTGTGTCGCCGATCGCCTCCCCGAGGCTCGGCTATCCTCACCGAAGTCGAATCGCTGGACGTCGTGGCGTATCGATCCACGGATCGATGCGCGTCCACGCGCACAACGTTGTGTAACCAGGGAGTAGCGAAACGATGAAACAGGGCAAGGTGGCCCCGGGCGGAGATTTCCAGTGGACCCGGGACCTCCGGCAATGACGTTCTCCTCGCTCCTGTCCCGAATCGGCGGAGGCCTGATCGTCCTGTGGCTGGTGTCGGTGCTGACCTTCGGCCTGATCCAGCTCGTGCCGGGTGACCCCGCCGAGGTCGCGGCGGGCGACTCCGCGACGCCCGAACGCGTCGAGGCGATCCGCCAGCAGCTCGGGCTCGACCGGCCGCTCGTCGAGCAGTACACGACCTGGCTCGGTGGGGTCCTGCAGGGCGACATGGGGAACTCCCTGTTCACCGGTGAGCCGGTGACGCAGGCGATCCTGCGCTCCGCGCCGGCGACGCTGTCGATCACGGTGCTCGCACTGGTCATTGCCGTTGGCCTGGGCGTGCCGGCAGGCGTCCTGGCCGGTCTGCGACAGGGCACCTGGCTGGACCGGGCCGTGTCGACGCTCGCGACCGTGGGGATCGCGATGCCCGGCTTCTGGGTCGGGATGCTGCTCATCCTGATGTTCGCGCTGATGAACCCGTGGCTGCCGGCCACCGGCTACGAGCCCCTCTCCGAGGCGTCGACGTCTGGCTGCAGCACGCGCTCATCCCGGCCACCGCGCTCGGGCTGGCGACCGGTGCCGAGCTCGCCCGCCACGCGCGTGGCTGCGTCGCCGACGTGCTGTCCCGTCCCTACATCCGCACGGCACGGGCGCGTGGATCCGGCGCGTTCTGGCTGATCCGGCACCACATCCTGCGGAACGCCGCGATTCCCGTCGTGACGGTCCTCGGACTCCAGGCCGGTCGCCTCCTCGGCGGGGCGATCATCATCGAGCTCGTCTCCGGCATCCACGGGCTCGGCACGCTGACGGTCAACTCGATCCTCCAGCGCGACTTCCCGGTCCTGCAGGGCTATGTCCTGTTCGCCGCCGCCATCGTCGTCGTCGCGAACCTCGTGGTCGACGGGCTGTACGGATGGCTGAACCCGAAGGTGCGTACCGCATGACCGCAGAGATGGCACCCGACCGGGTCGTGGGCCGCCCGGTCACCCCCGCAGAGCCGGGCCGGTGGGTCCGCGCGCTCCGCATGCTCCTGCGGAGACCGTCGAGCGTCGTGGCGCTCTCCTTCATCCTCCTGCTGGTCGTCCTCGCGGCGCTGGCGCCGTGGGTCGCACCGCACGACCCGAACGAGCAGGACCTGTCGGCCGCGTTCGCGCCGTACTCGGCGGAGCACCTGCTCGGCGGGGACGAGCTCGGCCGGGACGTCGCGAGCAGGCTGCTGCACGCCATCAGGCTCGCGCTGCTCGCCCCGCTGATCTCGGTCGGGGTCGCGCTCGTCCTCGGGGTCCCGAGCGGGTTGTGGGCCGGCCTGCGCCGCGGCGTCGCCGACACGGTGCTGAGCCGGATCGCGGACACGCTGCTGAGCCTTCCCGGGCTGGCGTTCGCGCTCGCGATCGTGGCGGTCGTCGGTCCGGGGCTGGTGAACGTGATGGTCGCGCTCGGCATCGTGTTCACCCCGAGCCTGTTCCGTGTGGTCCGCAGCGCGGCGATGTCGGTGGCGGAGGAGCCCTACATCGACTCGTCCCGGGCGATCGGCTGCTCGACGAACCGGATCCTCTGGGTCCACATCCTGCCCAACGTGGCGGCCCCGCTGCTGGTGCAGGCCACGATCCTGATGGGGCTCGCGCTGCTCTCCGAGGCCGGTCTGAGCTTCCTCGGGCTCGGCGTCCAGCCCCCGGACTCCAGCTGGGGCTCGATGCTGCGCACGGCCTACGACAACCAGTTCAGGGCCCCGTTGGCGGTCCTGCCTCCCGGCATCGCCGTCGTCCTCACGGTGCTCGCGTTCAACACCCTCGGCGACACGATCCGGGACGTCATGTCTGCGAGGTGGCGTCGATGAACCCCGAGGTGGAGCACGCGGAGCCCGGTGACCCGCTGCTGGCCGTGGACGGCCTGACGATCGACCTCACCGGTCCCGGTGGTCAGCCGGGCCTGGTGCAGGACGTGACGTTCGCGGTGCACGGCGGCGAGTCCGTGGCGCTCATCGGGGAGTCCGGGTGCGGCAAGACGATGACGGCGATGGCCGTGCTCGGTCTGCTCCCCGCGGGCTTCAGGGTGACGGGCGGGAGCATCCGCTTCCAGGGCCGGGACCTGCTCGCCTGCAGCGAGCGCGAGAAGCGTTCGGTGCGCGGCCGGTCGATCGGCGCGATCTTCCAGGAGCCGATGAGCAGCCTGAACCCGACGATGCGGGTGGGCGACCAGATCGCCGAGGCGCGCCGGCTGCACCTGCGGGAGCACCGGAAGGTCGCCCGGCGGCGGGCGCGTGAGCTGCTCGACCGGGTGGGGATCCCGAACGCCGAGCGACGGCTGGACTCCTACCCGCACGAGCTCTCCGGCGGGATGCAGCAGCGGGTGATGATCGCCTCGGCGATCGCGTGCGACCCGGAGCTGGTGCTGGCCGACGAGCCGACGACCGCCCTCGACGTCACGATCCAGGCCGAGATCCTCGAGCTGCTGCGGGACCTGCGCCGCGAGCAGGGGATCGCGGTCCTGCTCGTCACGCACGACCTCGGCGTCGTCGCCGACTTCTGCGACCGCGTGGTGGCGATGTACGCCGGATCGGTCGTCGAGCGGTCCGGCGTCGAGCGCCTGTTCGACCGGCCCGCCCACCCGTACACCAGGGCGCTCCTCGACGCGATCCCGCAGACCGAACGGCCGCGCACGGTCCTGCCGGTCATCCGCGGCCGCGTCCCCCCGGCGGGCCAGTTCCCACCGGGGTGCCGGTTCGAACCGCGGTGCGCGCACGGCGGGCACGACCGGTGCCTGGGTCCGCAGCAGGAGGCCTCCCTGGCAGACGGCCGGTACACGCGGTGCGCCCGGGTCGCCGACGGAGATCTCGTTCTCGCCGAAGGAGGCGCCCGATGACCGACGCCAGCGCGCAGACCAGGACGGATGGGCGGCAGGTGGCCGCGGTGGCCGCGGGATCGCTGCAGGCCCGCGGGCTCAGCAAGTCCTTCCCGCTGTCGCGGGGCTTCCTCGGCCGCCCCTCCGCGCACGTCCGTGCCGTCGACGACGTCGATCTCGATGTCACGGCAGGCACCACGGTCGGCATCGTCGGTGAGTCCGGTTCGGGCAAGTCCACGCTCGGACGGCTCGTCTCGCTGCTCGAGCGGCCGGACTCCGGGTCGGTCGTGCTCGACGGCCAGGACGTCACCCGGCTGCGCGGCAAGGCGCTGTCGGCGCTGCGGCCGCGGCTGCAGGTCGTCTTCCAGGACCCCTTCGGCTCGTTGGACCCGACCAAGTCGGTCGCCCACGCCGTCGCCGAGCCGTTGCTCGTGCACGGCCGGATCAGGCGCTCCGGGATGCTGCGCGCCGCGGAGGAGCTGGTGTCGCGGGTGGGGCTCGACCCGGGGCTCGCCCGGCGGTACCCGGAGCAACTGTCCGGTGGCCAGCGACAGCGGGTCTGCATCGCCCGCGCGCTCGCGCTGGAACCGTGGCTGCTGGTCGCGGACGAACCGACGTCGGCTCTGGACCTGTCGACCCGGTCGGAGATCCTCAACCTGCTGCTCGGCCTGCAGGAGGACACGGGCCAGTCGATCCTGCTGGTCTCGCACGACTTCGCGACGGTGCAGCACCTGGCCCACCGCGTCGCCGTGATGTACCTCGGCCGCATCGTCGAGGAAGGCCCGACCCAGGAGGTGGTGGGCAACCCCCTCCACCCCTACACCAGGGCGCTCCTGTCCGCGGTGCCGGTGCCCGACCCCGCGGTCCAGCGCACCCGCAGGCGCATCGTGCTCCACGGGGACGTGCCCAACCCGGCGAACCCCCGTCCGGCTGCCGGTTCCGCACCAGGTGCGGTGCGGTGATGCCCTCGTGCTCGTCGATCGACCCGATGCCGGCCGAGGTCCGGCCGGGCCACCACGTCGCGTGCCTGCTGCACTCGGACGCCGGTGAGCCCGTGCCGGCCGCGACGGCCGGCTGACCCGGCCCGGGACCGAAAACGCCTGCCGCGCGCCGCCACGGACCTGCGTGGCGCGTGGCCTTGCCGCACGCTCCGCCGTCGCCGCCCGGCGCCGGCCACCGCGACGAACCCAGGACCCTCACATGAGAACCTCCGCCTCCCGCGTGATCGGGGCTCTGCTCACCTTCCTCCTCGCCGTGCCGCTCGCCGCGTGCGGCGGGTCGGCCGCGAGCCCCGGTGGGGCCGGCGACGGTCAGGCCCGGTTGACGATCGGCGCGGCCGCCATCCCCGCGTCGCTCGATCCGCGCAAGTCCGCCCCGTACGAGGCCCTGTGGGTCGGTCTGCTCTACGACTCGCTCGTCCGCCGGGCGCGGACGGTTCGTTCGAGCCGGGCCTGGCCGAGAGCTGGACGTTCTCCGACGACATGCGGACCCTGGACCTGACGCTGCGCAGCGGGGTGACGTTCCAGGACGGCGCCCCGTTCGACGCGGAGGCCGTCAAGGCGAACCTCGACGCGGCCAAGGCCGGCCAGACCAACTTCACGAACTACCTGGCGAACGTCGAGAGCGTCGAGGTCGTCGACAGCACGCACGTGCGGTTGACCCTGTCCGACTCCGGCGCGCCGACGCTGGGTGTGCTCGCCGGTGAGGCGGGCATGATCATCAGTCCGCAGGCGCTGGCGCGCGACGACCTGTCGACCAACCCGGCCGGGACCGGGCCGTTCACGCTGGACAGCTTCGTCGGCTCGGACCTGAAGTTCACCAAGTGGGACGGCTACTGGGACAAGGACGCGGTGGCGCTGCCGGGCATCGACGTCACGGTGTTCATCGACGAGAGCGCCCGGGTGCGGGCGTGTGGTCGGGGCAGGTGGATGTGGGGTTCATCCAGCCGAACCAGGTCGAGGAGGTGCGCGCGGCGGGTCTGGAGATCACCGGAACGGAGACCGCCGACTTCTGGGGGGTGATCGTCAACACCGGCCTGCCGGAGTTCGCGAACCCCAAGGTCCGCCAGGCGATGATGCTCGCGCTGGACCGGCCGTCGATCGCGCGGAACGTGTTCGGCGAGGGCTGCGTCCCGAGCGCGCAGCCGTTCCGCCCCGGCGACTGGGCCTACGTGCCAGGCCTCGACGAGTCCCCGGCGGCCCGGTACGACGTGGCACGGGCCAAGCAGTTGCTGGCCGAGGCCGGGTATCCGGACGGGTTCTCGTTCGAGCTGCAGACCGGCACGATGCAGACCTGGACCCAGATCGCCGCGGTGCTGCAGGCGCAGTGGGGTGAGATCGGTCTGAAGGTGGACGTGCGGCCGATGGAGAACGTCCAGTTCGTGACGGCGCGCCGCAACGGCGAGTTCGCATCGACGGTGTCGACCTACCAGTCGGCGCGGCCGGACCAGAGCGAGTTCGTCAAGACCTTCTACCTGCCGGGTGGGTTGTTCAACCCGTCGGACTACGAGCTCCCGGGGGTGGCGGAGCTGCTCGCGGAATCGTCGTCCAGCCCTGATCCGGAGGTGCGGAAGCCGCCGATGCACAAGATCATGACGGATATCCTGAACGACGGGCCGCCGGTGATCCCGATCTGCACCAGGACCACGTTCTACGGCTATCGCGACACCGTGCACGGTCTGGAGGTCTCGCCGCTGTTCGACTCGAACCTGGCGGGCATCACCGTCGACGCGCGCTGATCCGCATCGTCCGCACCGCATCCACGAGCCCACCACGTCGACGTCGACAGGAGCTTTCGCATGCCAGCACGACCGCTCGAAGGGATCCGGGTGCTCGATCTCGGGCACCACATCGCCGGGCCGATGGCGTCGGTGATGCTCGCGGACCAGGGGGCCGACGTGGTCCGCGTCGATCGACCGGGCGCGGCGTCACCGCCGTCCGACGCCTTCTACCAGCGCGGGAAGCGCCGGATCACCCTCGATCTGGCCGATCCCGGCGACCGGGACACCGCCCGCGGGCTCGCCGCGCGCTCCGACGTGCTCGTGGAGAACTTCCGGCCGGGTGTGCTCGACCGCTTCGGGCTGGGCCCCGACCGGCTGCGCGCGGAGGCCCCCGGGCTGGTCTACCTGTCGCTGCCCGGATTCGGCCCCGACGACCCGCGCCGTGCCGTCCGGGCGTGGGAGGCGTCGTCGACGCCGCCACCGGCAACTGCCGGATCCGGGCGGGGGAGGCCCCGGCGGGGGCCGACCCCGACGTGCCGACGTACTCCGCCGTGCCGATCGCGTCGAACTTCGCCGCGTTCCTCGGCGTCGTGGCCACCGTCGCGGCGCTGGTCGAACGCCGTCGCTCCGGCCGCGGCCAGCACGTCACCGTGCCCCTGTTCGACGCGATGTTCGAGGTCATCGGCGACGCCGGTGCCTACGTGTCCGCGGCAGGCCTCCCGCCGCAGAAGCCGCTGCGGGGGAACGGCAGCGGCACGTACGCCTGCGTGGACGGGGAGTACGTCCAGTTCAACCCGATCGGTGCGACGCGGCGGTTCGTCACCTGGTTCCTGCACGCCGCCGGGCACCCGGAGTGGTCGGTCGACGGCGACGACGACGAGCTCGAGGCGCGGCTCGCGGCGCTGTTCGCCACCCGCACCGCCGCCGAGTGGGAGGAGCTCGGGCACGCGGCCGGGGTGCCGCTGGCCCGGGTGCGGACCTCGCAGGAGTGGCTGCACACCCCGCACGCGGTGGAGTCGGGAGCGGTGGTCCGCCTCGACGACCCGGCCCTCGGTGAGACGCTGGTGCCGGGCCCGGCGGTGCGCAGCGGTGACGTGGGCGCGGCCCTCCCGTCGGTCCCCACCGTCGGCCCGCGCCGGCTGCCCGACGCCGACCGGGACGCGCTGCTCGCCGAGCTCGCCGCGCCGCCGCCCGCGCCGGACGACCCGCCTCCCGCCCGCACCCGCAGCCTCCCGCTCGACGCGTCCGCGTCCTGGACCTCACCCAGATCCTCGCGGGGCCGAGCAGCGGGCGGATCCTCGGCGAGCTCGGCGCGTCCGTCACCAAGATCAACGCTCCGCAGCGGCGGATCGTCGCGCACGGCGTGGTGAACCGCGGCAAGGACTCGGTCCTGTTGGACGTGACGACCGAAGCCGGCAAGGAGGTGTTCTGGCGGCTGGTGGACCAGGCCGACGTCGTCGTCCAGAACTTCCCGCCGGGCACGGCCGAGCGGTACGGCATCGGGTACGCCGCCGTGGCGGCCCGCCGGCCGGAGATCGTCTACGTGGCCGTCAGCTGCTACGGCGGCGAGGGACCGTGGGCGCCGGGGCGCGGTTACGAGACGCAGGCACAGGCCGTGACGGGTGTGATGGCCCGTGCGGGCGGGGCCGGGAAGCCCGCCGTGCTCGGGCCGTACAACCTCCTCGACTACGGCACGGGCGTCCTCGCGGCCTATGCGGCGGTCCTGGGCCTGCACCACCGGGAGCTGACCGGCGCCGGGCTGGAGCTGCGGACCTCGCTGGTGCAGACCGCGTCCCACCACCAGGCGCAGTTCCTCGTCGACCACCCCGGCGCGCACCACGGCGGGGAACCCGCCGGGCCGGACGCCCGCGGCGCCGCGCCGCACCAGCGCTTCTTCCGCGCCGCCGACCAGTGGCTCTACGTGCACGCGGAGTCGGCGGACCAGCTCGCCGGCGTGGAGGGCCTCGACGGCCCGGACGTGGCCGCGGCGATCGCGGGCCGCCCGCCCGGGAGGTGGTCGACACGCTGGTCGCGGCGGGCATCGGCGCCACGAGGTGGTGGGGCTGGCCGAGCTGATGGCCGACGCGGAGGTCCGCCGCCGCGGCCTCGCGGTCACCCAGGAGTCCGAGGAGGCCGGCGAGGTGACCATGCCGGGGCTCGCGATCACGATGTCGGAGACCCCACCGCGGCTGGGCGCGCCGGCCCGCCGTCCCGGCTCCGACGCGGCGCGGGTCCTGGAGCGGGTCGGGCTCGCCGACGCGCTCACCGACCTGGAACGCAGATGGGTGCTCCAGGCCAGCGACCTCCCGGCCGGGTGGGCATCGTGAGCACCCGTTCCTCCCGCGCGGCCGGGGCCCTGCTCGCGTTCCTCCTCGCCGTGACGGTCGCCGCGTGCGGCGGGTCGTCCGAGGGCTCCGGTGGTGCCGGGGGTGGGCAGGCCCGGTTGACGATCGGCGCGGCCGCCGTCCCCGCGTCGCTCGATCCGCGCAAGTCCTCGCCTTACGACGCCATCTGGGTAGGGCTGCTCTACGACCCGCTCGTCCGCCGGGCCCGGACGGGACATTCCAGCCGGGCCTGGCCGAGAGCTGGACGTTCTCCGAGGACATGCGCGCGCTGGACCTGACGTTGCGCAGCGGGGTGACGTTCCAGGACGGCGCCCCGTTCGATGCCGACGCGGTCAAGGCCAACCTCGATGCTGCACTGGCCGCGCCGACCAACTTCACGAACTTCCTCTCGAACCTGGAGGCCGTCGAGATCGTCGACGACACCCACGTGCGGTTGCGGTTGTCCGATGCCGGTACGCCGACGTTGGGTGTGCTGGCCGGCGAGGCGGGCATGATCATCAGCCCGCGGGCGCTGTCCCAGGACGACCTGTCGACCAGCCCGGCGGGTACCGGCCCGTTCACCCTCGACAGCTTCGTGGGCTCGGACATCCGGTTCACGAAGTGGGACGGCTACTGGGACCCGGGCGCGGTCACGTCCCCCGGCATCGACGTCACGGTCTTCCTCGACGAGAGCGCCCGGGTGCGGGCGTTGTGGTCGGGCCAGGTGGACGTGGGGTTCATCCAGCCGAACCAGGTCGAGGAGGTGCGCGCGGGCGGGCTCCAGGTCACCAGCGCCCCGACGGCGGACTTCTTCGGCGTGATCCTCAACACCGGCGAGGCCGCGTTCGCCGAGTCGAAGGTCCGCCAGGCGATGATGCTCGCGGTCGACCGGCCCGCGCTCGTGCAGAACGTGTTCGGTGACGGCTGCGTCCCGAGCGCGCAGCCGTTCCGCCCCGACGACTGGGCCTACGCCCCGGGGCTCGACGACTCGCCGGCCGCACAGCACGACCCGCAGCGTGCCCGGCGGCTGTTGGCCGAGGCCGGGTATCCCGACGGGTTCTCGTTCGAGCTGCAGACCAACACGATGCAGACCTGGACCCAGATCGCGACGGTGTTGCAGGCGCAGTGGGGGGAGATCGGGCTGAAGGTCGACGTGCGCCCGATGGAGAACGTCCAGTTCGTGACGGCCCGCCGCAACGGGGAGTTCGCCTCGACGCTCTCGACCTACCAGTCGGCGCGGCCCGACCAGAGCGAGTTCATCAAGACCTTCTACCTGCCGGGTGGGTTGTTCAACCCGTCGGGCTACGAGCTCCCGGGAGTGGCCGAGCTGCTCGCGGAATCGTCGTCCAGCCCTGATCCGGAGGTGCGGAAGCCGCCGATGCACAAGATCATGACGGATATCCTGAACGACGGGCCACCCGTGATCCCGATCTGCACGCGCACCACGTTCTACGGATATCACGACAACGTGCACGGCCTGGAGGTCTCGCCGCTGTTCGACTCGAACCTCGCCGGCGTCACCGTCGACGGACGCTGAGCCGCGCCGCGCCGGTCTTCCGTTCAGGCGGGCCGGCGCGCCGTGGCGGCGGGCCTCGTCATCGAGGTGTTCGCCTCGCTGAGCAGCCAGTTGCGGAACACCGAGAACGCCCGCCGGCGCGGCCGGTGGGACGGGTGGAGGAGGTAGAAGTCGAGCTGCTGACCCCCTGCCTCGAACGGGATGACGAGCGTTCCCGTGGCGATCTCCGGCTCGACGAAGGAGCGCGGGGCGAGCGCGACTCCCTGGCCGGACGCCGCCGCCCGGTAGGTCAGGGTCGTGTCGGTGTACCGCGGACCCCGGGTGGCGTCGACACCCGTGATCTCGGTGCTGCGCAGCCAGTTCTGCCACAACTGGGGGGACGCGACGGATCGCAGGTACCCGTCGCCGGGCACCTTGCGCAGGTCGTCGGGCTCGTCGAGGTGGTACTCGGCCTTGAACTCCGGACTGCAGACCAGCACGATCACGTCGCTGACGATCAGATCGAGGTCGAACCCCTCACCCGGCAGGTGGCTGTTCGGCCGGATCTCCGCATCGACGTCGAAGTTCCCGAAGTCCTCCGGACGGCTGGAGGTGGCCAGCTCCAGCTCCACCCACGGCTGGCTGCGGTGGAACCGGGCCAACCGCGGGACCAGCCAGTTGCTCGCGAACAGGGTGAATGACCGCAGCTGCAGCGCCTCGTCCCCGCGCCAGCGGCCCGTCACCTGACCGGTGGCCTTCGCGATCGACGACAGGTGCTGGGACGCGGCCTCCAGGTAGCGGGCCCCGACCTCGGTGAGCTGGATCGTGCGCCCCTCGTGGCGGAACAGGGGGACCCCGAGCCACGACTCGAGCACCCTGATCTGCCTGCTCACCGCGCCGGGGGTGACGACCAGCTCGGCGGCGGCCGCCCGGATGCTGCCCAGCCGGCCCGCCGCCTCGAAACTGCGGAGCGCGTTGAGCGGGGGGAGCTGCAAGGGGGCGCCGGTGCCGTCCACCCCCCGAGTCTCGGCGACCGGACGCGTCCCGTCAACGGATCTCAACCGTTTCCCTCAGCTCAACGGTTCACTCAATTTCTGTCGCCGTTGCCCCCGCTCGGTCCACCGTAAGCTGAGGAAAAGCGCGGGAAGATCGTCTCGATTGCCGATTCGGTAGTCGAGAGACGCATTTTCTCGCAGAACCGGTCGACGACGACTCAGGAGTTCCGATGACATCGCCCCCGCCGTTGTTCGACCTGCTGATCAAGGGCGGCCACGTGCTGGATCCCGGGTCGGGCATCGACGGGAGGACGGACATCGGAGTCGTCGGTGGCCGGATCGCCGCGGTGGGGCCCGACCTGGAGACGGCAGGCGCGCAGCGCGTGCTGGAGATCCGGGGCGACGACCGCTACGTGGTGCCCGGTCTGATCGACATCCACACCCACGTGGCGCACGGCGCGACCACCGCCGGGGTGGGGATGGGCTGCTGCGACCCCGACGAGATCGGCGTCCGGTCCGGCGTCACCACGGTGGTGGACTGCGGCTCGGTGGGCGTCGCCAACCTCGGGGTGTTCCCGGTGCACGTGCTGCCGCGCGCCCGTACCCGCGTGGAGGTCTACGTCAACGCCGGGAGCCACGCGCACACGATGCCCGGATGGGCCGACATCGCGAGCCTCGACGACATCGACGAGCGGGCGATCGCCTCCTGCGTCGAGCACAACCCGGGCCTCGTCGCGGGCGTGAAGCTTCGGCTGGTGGGGGACATCGTGGGCGAGGTCGGCGAGGAGGTCGTCGACCGGTCGAAGAAGGTCGCGCAGGAGCACGGTGTGCCGCTCATGGTGCACATCGGGGACATGCGTGCCGCGGACCGGCCGCGACCCGACCGGATGGGGGAGGTCACCCGCCACCTGCTGCAGGCGCTCGAGCCCGGCGACATCCTCACCCACCTGTGCACGCCGAACGTCGGTGGCGTGATGGACGACGTCGACGCCATGCTGCCGCTGCTCACCGAGGCGCGGGCCCGGGGCGTCGTCCTCGACCCGCGCTCGGGCTGGGCAACTTCGGCTACGCGGCCGCCAGCGAGCAGGCCCAGCGTGGGCTGCACCCGGACACCATCAGCAGCGACCTGACCGCAGGCGGTCAGAGCTTCCACAGCCTCGTGGAGTGCATGGCGAAGTTCATGGCGGTCGGCTACTCCTTCGCCGACGTCGTCGCGATGACCACCGGACGCGCCGCCACCGCGATCGGCAGGCAGGACGAGATCGGCGCGATCGCGGTGGGCCGGGAGGCCGACATCACGGTGCTCGACGTGGTCCGCGGCGACTTCACGTTCGTCGACACCACCAAGGCGAGCTTCTCCGGGCAGCACGGGATCGTCCCCGTCCACACCGTGCGGGGCGGCGAGCTGATCCCGCCGGGATGGGGCCCCCACCCGTGGGGCTGGCTGCCCGCCGCCGAGTCCGGAGCCGCGCGGTGAGGGCAGAGACGATCAGCGACATCCGGTTCGAGGCGAACGACGGCTGGGAGCGGGTCCCGACCGAGCTGGCCCACCGCGACGTCGCAGGCGTGGACGTCGCCGCGAACGACGACGTCTACCTGCTCACCCGCGACCGCAACGGCGTGCTCGTCCTCGACCGCGACGGCAACGTCCGCGCGTCGTGGGGGGACGGGATCTTCAGCACGCCGCACGGGCTCACCATCGCGCCCGACGGCACGGTCTACTGCGTCGACTGCGGCGACCACACGGTCCGCCGGTTCACCCCCGAAGGGGAGCTCCTGCAGACGCTCGGCACCCCGGGCGAGCCCACCGACACCGGGTACGCGCCGGGCCCCGGAGCGGTCGTCCACAACGTCGAGACCGTCCGGCGGGCGGCCGGGCCGTTCAACGGGTGCACGAATCTCGCCGTCGCCCCCACCGGCGAGCTGTACGTGGCCGA
Source organism: Pseudonocardia sp. CNS-004 (assembly GCA_001942185.1). Taxonomy (GTDB): domain Bacteria; phylum Actinomycetota; class Actinomycetes; order Mycobacteriales; family Pseudonocardiaceae; genus Pseudonocardia. The sequence goes on along the minus strand of MKJV01000133.1, from coordinate 19,557 downwards.
CGGGTACGGCAACTGCCGCATCCACCGGTTCACCGCGGACGGGGAGCTGGTCGGCTCCTGGGGGGCGGTCGGGATCGGCCCGGGGGAGTTCCACCTGCCGCACGGCATCTGCGCCACCGCCGACGGGCGCATCCTCGTCGGGGACCGGGAGAACGACCGCATTCAGGTGTTCGACCTCGACGGCCGCCACATCACGACCTGGACCGACGTCCAGCGCCCCACCGATCTCGCCGTGGACCGCGAGGGACTGGTCTACGTCTCCGAGCTGTGGCGCCCCCGCGGCAACGCGTCGTTCACCCGCGGGACGGCCGCGGTCGACCTGCCGGGCCGGGTGTCGGTGTTCGACCCGGACGGCACGGTGGTGGCGCGCTGGGGCGCGTCCACCGTCATGCGCGACGGCCTGGGCAACTTCATCGCGCCGCACGGGATCGCGGTCGACTCGCAGGGCTCGGTCTACGTGGGCGAGGTGACCGGGACGTTCGGCGTCAAGGCCGGGCGCGTCCCGGACTCGATGGCCGGCCACCAGCTCCAGAAGTTCACCCGCGCGGGCTGACCCCGCACCCGACCGCCACCGGGCAGCGACCGCTGCACCGGCAGGACGTGCTGCGCGCCGGCCGCGACGGCCGTCGAACGAGCAACACCAAGAGACGAGGAACCACAGATGAAGCGCGACCGAAGGACGGATCCGCACGTCGCACGGCGGGAACCTGCCCCTGCCCACCGACCTCGACGCGTTGCTCGCCAAGGAGCAACGCGACGAGTCGGCCGTGCGGAGCCGGCTCGCCGATGCGGTGCAGGAGGTCGTGGACCTGCAGATCGACTCCGGCATCGACGTCATCAACGACGGCGAGTACGTCAAGGCGGGCGCGGCCGGCGCCTACGCCGGGTACATCCAGGCGCGGGTGACCGGTTGGGAGCGGCGCACGGGCGAGGATGCACCGCCGCCCAAGCGGGGTGGCACGGCCGAACGCGACCGCAAGCTCTTCCCCGGCTTCTACGAGTCCGGCCTGTGGATGTCCGGATCGGGTGGTCCGGTCCGTCCCGGGTTCGCGACCCCCGGCCGGCCACCGGCGCCCCCCGCCGTCAAGGTGTGCGTCGAACCCGTCCGCTACGTCGGGCACGAGGCCATCGCCGCGGACATCACCGCGCTGCAGTACGCCCTGAAGGGCAAGGACGACGACACCGAGGGCTTCATCGCCTCGCTCGGCCCGCTCAGCCTCGGCGCCGGGGCGGTCAACGAGCACTACTCCTCGGAGGAGGAGTACCTGATGGCCGTCGCGGAGGTGATGCGCGAGGAGTACCGGGCCATCACCGACGCCGGCCTGATCGTCCAGGTCGACGAGCCCGAGTTCCTCACCACCTGGACCTTCTACCCCGAGTGGAAGGTGAAGGACCTGCGCAGGTACCTGGAGATGGCGGTCGAGGTCATCAACCACTCGCTGGAGGGGATCCCGCTCGAGCAGGTCCGCTTCCACTCCTGCTGGGGCAGCGGCCACCGCCCGCACACCACCGACGTCGAGCTCCGCCACGTCGTCGACCTGCTGATGGGCGTGAACGCGCAGTGCTATGCGATCGAGGGCGGCAACGTCCGGCACGCGCACGAGTGGCGGGTGTGGGAGGACGTCGATCTCCCGGAGGCCGGATGGTGATGTCCGGGGTGGTCGGTCACTCCACCGACCTCGTCGAGCACCCCGAGCTGGTCGCGGAGCGGCTGGTGAACCTCGCCGGCGTGCTCGGGAAGGAGAACGTCCAGGCCGGGACCGACTGCGGGATCGGGTCCCGGGTCGGGCACGAGGAGGTCGCGTGGGCGAAGCTGCGCTCCCTCGGGGAGGGCGCTGCGCTCGCCAGCACGAGGCTGTGGACGTGAGTCACAGATGAGTTCCTGCCCAGGTGCCGGGTTGACATCGCAAACCGGCCCACTAGATTAAGTAATTGGAGAAAACAAATCTTCGGGCAGCGAGGAGCGATCGTGGCGCAGGCGTTCGAGCAGTACGCATGACTCGGGTCTTCGTCTCGCAGGAGATCGTCGAGGACGCACTGGAGGAGTTCGAGGGCACCGGGATCACGGTGGACCTGCGCCGCGACCACCGGCCGCTGCCCGCGGAGGAGCTGCGCGCCACCGCGGCGGAGTACGACGGGCTGATCTGCCTGCTCACCGACCGCATCGACGCGGAGTTCCTGGCGGCCTGCCCGCGGCTGCGGGTGGTGGCGAACGTCGCCGTCGGCTTCGACAACATCGACGTGGCCGCGGCCACCCGCGCCGGGGTGGCCGTCACCAACACGCCGCGCGTGCTCACCGACGCCACCGCCGACCTGGCGTTCACGCTGCTGCTGTCCACCGCCCGCCGGGTGCCCGAGGGCGACGCGTTCCTGCGGGCGGGGAAGTACACGCACTGGCGGGTCAAGCAGGAACAGATGGGCGTGGACGTCTTCGGTGCCACGCTGGGGCTGTTCGGGCTCGGCCAGATCGGGCGGGCCGTGGCACGGCGGGCCCGCGGCTTCGACATGACGGTGCTCTACCACGACGTGCAGCGGCTGCCGGCCGAGGACGAGCGGGAGCTCGGTGTGACGTACGTGGAGTTCGAGGAGCTGCTCGCGCGCAGCGACTTCGTGTCGGTGCACTCACCGCTCACCGACACCACGCGGCACCGCTTCGACGCGGCGGCGTTCGCGGCGATGAAGCCGTCCGCGATGCTGATCAACACCGCGCGCGGGCCGATCGTCGACGAGGCGGCGCTCGCCGCCGCGCTGCGCGACGGCGTGATCGCCGGTGCGGGCCTGGACGTCTTCGAGCGCGAACCCGAGGTGGACGCGCAGCTGCTGCAGCTGCGCGAGCGGGTGGTGCTGCTGCCGCACCTGGGCAGCGCCACCGGCAGCACCCGCCGGGAGATGTGCCGGACGGCGGCGCGCAACGTCCGCGACGCCCTCTCCGGCAGGCGTCCCGAGACCCTGGTGAACCCCGAGGTGGCCGACCGGCTGGGGGAGGCGTGAAGGCGGCGGCGACGCGAGAGGTCGGGCGGACCGGGGTCGAGGTCACGCAGCTCGGGTTCGGCGCCGGGGCGCTCAAGCTGCCCCGTCCCGCGTACTCCGACGACGACGCGACGGCCGCCCTCGAGACCACATGGGCCGGCGGGGTGCGCTACTACGACACCGCCCCGTTCTACGGGCGCGGGATCAGCGAGCAGCGGCTGGGCCGCTTCCTCGGCGGGCACTGCTCGGGCGGCCACGGCGACCAGTCGTTCGTCCTCTCGACGAAGGTCGGGCGCCTGATCCGCCCGGCCCGCGCGGTGCAACGGCCCGCGGCGCGGACCGGGATCGGGGACCTCGCCACGTGGGAGGTGCACTACGACTACACCCGCGACGGCGTCCTCCGCTCGATCGAGGACTCGATCCAACGGCTGGGCATCTCCGCGATCGACCTCGTCCTCGTGCACGACCTGGACACCGTCCACCTCGCACCGCAGGCCCGGATGGACGCCCACACCGACGACCTGCTGCGCTCGGGGTGGGCGGCGCTGCAGGACCTCAAGGCGCAGGGCGTCATCCGGGGTGTCGGGTTCGGGATCAACGAGATCGGTCTGGTGTCGCACTGGCTCGACCGGTTCGACCCCGACCTGTTCCTCGTCGCGGGCCCGTACACGCTGATGGAACAGGGCGGGCTCGCGGAGCTGGACCGGTGCGCCGAGCGCGGGGCCGGTGTCGTGATCGGCCAGCCGTTGGCGTCGGGGATCCTCGCCACGGGTCCGGCCGAGGGCGCCACCTACTACTACCGCGAGGCGGCCGCCGAGGAGCAGGAGCGGGCCCGCCGGCTGCAGGAGGTGTGCGCGTCGTTCGGCGTGCCGCTGCCCGCGGCCGCGGTGCAGTTCCCGCTCGGGCACCCGGCCGTCGCCGCTGTGATCCCCGGCGTGAAGAACGCGGGCGAGGCGCGGTCGTGCCTGGAGGCCTTCGGCCACGACATCCCGGCCGACCTGTGGGCCGCGCTGAAGGACGCGGGCCTGCTCGCCGCCGACGCCCCCACTCCGGGATGACGGCGGCGCCGCAGGCCCGGGACCGGTCGTTCGCCGCCGCCGCGGGTGTGCCGCTCGCCGACGGCGAGGTGCTGCTGTGGTGGCTGGGGCAGGCCGGGTTCGTGCTGCGCGGAGGCGGCGCGACGTTGCTCGTCGACCCGTACCTGACCGCGACCGGGGCCCGGAGGTTCCCGCCGCCGTTCCCCGCGGTCGACGCGGCGGGCGTCGATGCCGTGCTGGTGACCCACGAGCACGGCGACCACCTCGACGTCGACGTCGCCCGCGCCTTCGCCGAGGCAGGCTCCGCGGCCAGGTGGGTGGTGCCGGAGCCGGTGGCCGACCGGCTCGAGTCGCTCGGGATCGGCCGGGAGCTGATCGAGCCGGCCCAGCCGGGGCGGCCGGTCACGATCGGCGCGGTGCGGGTGGACCCGCTGCCCGCCCACCACGGCGTCGACATGACCGACGCGTACGGTACGGGCGCCGAGCTCTCGGGCGGGCTGGTGCGCTTCCTCGGCTACGTCGTCGACCTCGGGGGCACGCGGGTCTACCACTCCGGCGACTGCCTGGCCTACCCCGGCCTGGCCGAGGAGCTCGCGCGGCTGGACGTGCACGTCGCGCTGCTGCCGGTCAACGGCCGCGACGCCGAGCGGGAGGCGCGCGGCATCGTCGGCAACATGTCGGCCGAGGAGGCGGTCGAGCTCGCCGTGCGCGCGGGCGCCGAGGTGCTCGTCCCGATGCACTGGGACATGTTCGAGGGCAACCCCGGACACCCGTCGCGAGCCGTCGCGCTGGTCGAACGCGACCACCCGCAGTTGACAGTGATCGTTCCGAGCAGGGCTCGCCCGATCGGGCTGCGCCGGTTCGGGCCAACGGGAGAGGCTGGATGAACGACACGAGCGTGGAGACCCGGTTCCTGGGGGCGAGCGGCCTGCAGGTTCCGGTGCTGACCATGGGCACGATGACCTTCGGCGGCACCGGGCGGCACGCGCCGACCGGGAAGGTGCAGGTCGACGAGGCGACGCGCATGGTCGACATGTGCCTCGAGCGCGGCGTCGACTTCTTCGACACGGCGGACGTCTACTCGCAGGGGCTGTCGGAGGAGATCCTCGGGCAGGCGCTGGGCAAGCGCCGCGGCGACGCGCTCGTCGCCACGAAGCTCAACGGGCCGATGGGCGATGGGGTCAACGACCGCGGCCAGTCGCGCCACCACATCATCGCCGCCTGCGAGGCGAGCCTGCGCCGGATGGGCACCGACTACATCGACCTCTACCAGGTGCACTCCATCGACGAGCGAACCCCGATGGAGGAGACCCTGAGCGCGCTCGACGACCTGGTGCGCCAGGGCAAGGTGCGCTACATCGGCTGCTCGAACTACTCCGCGTGGCACCTGATGAAGGCGCTGTCGGTGTCCGAGCGGCGCGGGTACGAGCGTTACGTGTCGCTGCAGGCCTACTACAGCCTGGTCGCCCGCGAGCTGGAGCACGAGCTCCTGCCGGTCAGCCAGGACCAGGGCGTGGGCATCCTGGTCTGGAGCCCGCTGGCCGGCGGTTTCCTCACCGGCAAGCAGCGGCGGGGCGAGGCGCCACCGGCCGGGAGCAGGCGCGCGGCGAACGGCGACACCGGGACGATGGATCTCGAGCAGGGCTTCGACATCGTCGACGCCCTCGACGGGATCGCCCGCGACCGCGGCACGAGCATCGCGCAGGTGGCGATCAACTGGCTGCTGCGCCGCCCGGGGGTCACCTCGGTGATCATCGCGCCCGCACGCCGGAGCAGCTCGAGGACAACCTCGGCGCCGCGTCCTGGACGCTGACCGACGAGGAGGTGGCAACGCTGGACCGGGTGAGCGCGCGGCCGCTGCCCTACCCCTACTGGCACCAGCTGAAGGCGAACCGTCCCCGCCTGCGTTACACGCTCGCCGACTCCGGACTCTGAGTCGATCTTTGCTGGTCACGGAGAACCCGAGGAGGCGTGCCGGTGCGCGCGCTCAGCATCCACCCCGACGACGACGGCGGCCGGGTCGTGCTCGGCGACGTCCCCGAACCGTCGGACGCTGATGGCGCGCTGCTCGTCGAGGCGCTCGCCATGGGCGTGTGCGGCACCGACCGCGAGATCGTCGCGCGCGGGCCGCGGGCGCTACCGGCCGGCCGCGAGAGCCTGATCCTGGGGCACGAGTCGCTGGGCCGGGTCCTCGAGGCCCCGCCGGGCGCGGGCGTGGCGCCGGGTGATCACGTGGTCGGCATCGTGCGACGCCCGGACCCGGTGCCCTGCGCGTTCTGCGCGGCCGGCCGGTTCGACCTGTGCGAGAACGGCCGGTTCACCGAGCGGGGCATCCTGGGCCGGGACGGGTTCGGTTCGGAGCGGTTCCGGATCGAACCGGAGTACGCCGTGCGGGTGGACCCGGCGCTCGGCCTGGCCGGGGTCCTCGTCGAGCCTGCGAGCGTGGTCGCCAAGGCGTGGGAGCAGCTGGAGCACGCGGTGCGCCGTCCGCTGCGCCGCGCGCTCGTGCTGGGCGCCGGGCCGATCGGGCTCCTCGCCGCCCTGTTCGGCGTGCAGCGCGGCGCGGAGGTCCACGTCGTCGACCGGGTCGGGCACGGGGCGAAGCCCACCCAGACCCGCAAGCTCGGTGCGGTGCACCACACGAGCACCGATGAGCTGCACGGCGTCTTCGACGTGGTCATCGAGTGTTGTGGTGCCCTGGTGGGCGAGGCCATCCACCGAGTGGCGCCCGGCGGTGCGGTGTGCCTGGTCGGCGTCGGGGACGCTCGCGCTGTCGGGGCGATCAACCTGGCCGACCTCGCCCGAGCACTCATCTCGCAGAACAAGACCGTGATGGGCACGGTCAACTCGAACCGGCTCCACTTCGAGGCGGCGCACGATGCGCTCCGCGCCGCCGATCCGGCATGGCTCGACGGCCTGCTCACCGATCGGCTGTCGCTCGCGGACTGGTCCGCGGCGTTCGAGACGGGTCCGGAACGCATCAAGGCGGTTATCCGCTTCGCCGCATGACGGGCGGATCGGGCCGATCATTCCACCGTCCTCTCGGTGCGCCGCGGCCCACGGAACGAACGAGCGTGTCAATTCCCCGCCCCGGGAAACCCTAAGCTTTCCGTGGTGTGGAACGGGGTTCTGCTTGTCTGATGAGTGGACGTTATCCGCCGTGCGCGTGGCCTGTCAACGACCAGGAAAGGCGAGGAGTCGGCTGCCTGCCCGCCCGTTGCTCGGGCTGTCACTGCAGGTCAGGGACTCAATGAGGATGTCAGGGTCAGCGGGTGAGCTTGTTTTGTAACCAGACTTAACGTAAGCTGCGTCACGGCAGGCCGGCATGACGCCGGTCGACAGGCGAGGCGGCCCCGTTCCGCGCTCGCCCATTGGTCGTGCGCCGTTTCCATTCTCCGGCGTCGCCCGCCTCCATTCCCGCTGCCTTTCACGGCGCACTCCCGCCGGGCCCATTGACAGATGGATGAGCGGCTCTTAACGTTCGACCTCGTTGCAGCTCGCGGGACTACTTTCCGCTACATGGAACGTTGATCGTGCCGGAACGGATCGATTCCGGCAGCCCGCAGTTCGACACCGGCGGGGAAAGCGGTGCGCTTCCCCGCCGCGTCGCATCGCGCGGTCAGTACCCGTCCGTCCCCGGTCGCAGCACCCACACCTCTCGAAGGAGAACGTCTCCATGACGGCCAGTACCAGCAACGGCACCTCGACGATCAGCGAGGAGTACGTCAGCACCGGGTCGCGGCCCAGCGACCTGCGGATCACCGATGTGCGGGTGGCGAACCTGGACGGGGTGCCGTTCCGGTCGTCGATCATCCGGATCGACACGAACCAGGGGCTGGTGGGCTGGGGTGAGGTGCGCGACCAGGCCAGTGCCACGTACGCGCTGATGCTCAAGAGCCGGATCGTCGGGGAGAACCCCTGCAACCTGGACAAGGTCTTCCGCAAGATCAAGCAGTTCGGGTACCACGGCCGCCAGGGTGGCGGGGTGTCCGGTATCGAGATGGCGTTGATGGACCTGGCCGGGAAGGCGTACGGGGTGCCGGCGTACGCGCTGGTCGGCGGGAAGTTCCGGGACACCGTGCGGTGCTACGCCGACACGCCGTCGCTGCTGGACCCGAACGAGATGGGGCAGCGGCTGCTGGAGCGCAAGAAGCGCGGCTTCACCATGCTGAAGATGGACGTGGGGATCTCGCTGCTGTGGGACGTGCCGGGCACGTTGGTCGCGCCGCCCGCGCCCGCGAGGACGTCTCGACGATGCATCCGTTCACCGGGATCCAGGTCACCCCGAAGGGGGTGGAGTACCTGGCGAGCTACGTGGACACGGTGCGGTCGATCGTGGGTTATGACGTGGCGATCGCGGCCGACCACTTCGGGCACATCGCGTTGGATTCGTGCATCCGGATCGGGAAGGCCCTCGAACCGTTCACGTTGGCGTGGATCGAGGATCTGATCCCGTGGCAGTTCACCGACCAGTGGCGTCAGTTGACCGAGGCGGTGGCGGTGCCGACGTGCACCGGTGAGGACATCTACCTGACCGAGGGGTTCAAGCCGCTGCTGGATGCGGGGGCGATCCGGGTGGTGCACCCGGACCCCGCCACCTCGGGTGGGATCGCGGAGACCAAGCGGCTCGGCGACTACGCGCAGGAACGGGGGGTGGCGATGGCGCTGCACCTGGCCGCGTCCCCGGTGGCGACGATGGCGTGTGTGCACCTGGCGGCGGCCACGGAGAACTTCCTGGCGTTGGAGCACCACGCCGCGGACGTGCCGTTCTGGAGCGAGCTGGTGACGGGGCTGCCGCGGCCGTTGATCCAGGACGGGTTCATCACGGTGCCGGACGCTCCTGGTCTCGGGTTCGGCGACATCAACGAGGAGTTGTTCCGCGAGCACCTCGACCAGCGGGACCCGGTGTTCTTCGCCGAGACCGGCCACTGGGACGGCGAGACCGCCCACGACCGGCTCTGGAGCTGAAGCTGCCGGGAGGACGTCTCACCGTGCCGCGATCGGGGAAGAGCGCTCCCGGCTGGGCCGATGCCCGCGTCACCGTGGCCGGTGCGCTGGCCATGTGCCTGTCGGCACCGGGTCAGACCGCCGCGGTGTCGGTGTTCGTCGACCCCGTGGCCGCCGACCTGGGGGTGAGCCGGACCGCGGTGTCGACGGCCTACCTGATCGGGACGCTGGCCGGCACCGCGGCGTTGCCGCTGATCGGGCGGGCGATGGACCGTCGCGGCGCCGCCCGGTGCTGCTGGTCGTCGGCGCGGTGTTCGGTGCCGTCCTCGTCGGGTTGTCGCTGGTGAGCGGTCTGGTCGGGCTCACCGCGGGGTTCGTGGGCATCCGGTTCGCGGGGCAGGGGGCGCTCACGCTGGTGGCCACCACCCTGGTGGCCTACCACGTGCAGCGGCGGTTGGGCACCGCGATCGGCATCGTGACCGCCATCGGGTCCGCGGGGATCTCGCTGGCGCCGATCGCGCTCGAAGCCCTGATCGCGGAACACGGCTTCCGGACGGCGTGGCTCGTCCAGGGCGTCGTGGTGTGGGTGCTGATCGTGCCGATCGCGCTCGTCGGGGTGCCGCGGCGCTCCCGCGCTCCCGATCCGGAGGCCGTCCCCACGTCGAGGCGACGGCCGGCGGGCCGATCGGGTGCCGCCCGGCAGGTGGTGCGCGTGCCGATGTTCTGGGTGCTGTGCGGCGGGGTCGGAGTTCTCTCGCTGGTCGGTACCGCGTTGACCTTCCACCAGGTGGACGTGCTCGGCGAGCGGGGGCTCACCGCGGCCGAGGCGGCGGCGACGTTCCTGCCGCAGACGGTGTCCGGTCTGGCGAGCACGCTGCTGACCGGGGTCGTGCTGGACCGCGTGTCGGCCCGGCCGGTGATGGTGGGGTCGATGCTGATGCTCGTCGCGGCGCTCGTCCTGGGGGGCTACCTGCCGCCGGGGTGGTGGGGAGGGGCGCTCTACGGCGTCGCGCTCGGCGTCGCCAACAACAGCTTCCGGACCGTCGAGGCCGCGGCGCTCCCGCGCTACTTCGGCACCGAGACGATCGGTGAGATCCGCGGGATCGTGCACATGGTCACGGTCGCGGCGTCCGCGGTCGGGCCGGTGCTGCTGGCGCTCGGGCACTCGGCGGTGGGCGCCTACCGCCCCGTGTTGCTGGTGCTGATCGCGCTCCCGGTCGGACTCCTGGTGGGCATCCTGCTCGTTCGCGAACCCGAGCCGCGCCCCGCAACCGAACCGGCGTCGCGGACCGCTTGAGGAGTCGCGGTCGACCCGGTGCGGAGGCCGGCGAGGAACGCGTCGACGGCCGCCTCGGCGGCGCCGCGCAGCGAACCCTGCACCCCCAGCTCGGCGGGGACCAGATCGACCGGGCCGTTCGACAGCACCGGGCGGTGGTAGGCGATCGCGGTGCGCAGATCCGACTCGGCGTGCTGCAGCAGGTGGGCGAACACGCCGCCGAGGATGACCCGGCCCGGGTTGAACAGCGAGAGCAGGGTGGCGACGCCTGCCGCGAACGCCGGGAGCACCGCGGTGAGGGCGTCCCGGGCCGCGGTGTCGTTCCGCTCGGACCGGGCCAGCAGGTCGGCGAGGGCCGACTTGCGGGCGTGGGCACCCGTGACGGTCACTCCGGCGTGCCGGAACACGGCGTCGGCGGCGACCTGGGTCTCCCAGCAGCCGTGGCCCCCGCAGTAGCAGGGGAGCGCGCCGTCACCGATCACCATGTGGCCGACCTCGCCCGCGTAGCCGGGGTGCCCGCCCTGCAGCAGCCTGCCGTCGACGATGATGCCGCCGCCGACCCCGAGGCCGCAGCCCAGGTAGATCATGTGGTCGTGCTCGCGGCCGGCCCCGCGCAGGTGCTCGGCGAGCGCGGTGAAGTTGCTGTCGTTCCCGGTCACGAGCGGTGCGTCGACGTCGATCCGGCGCCGCAGCTCGTCGGCGAGCGGCAGTTCCCGCCAGCCCAGGCGCGGGGCGAGCGCGACCGCGCCGTCGGTGGCCCGCACCAGTCCGGGGACGGCGATCCCGATCGCGAGCGGCGGGTGCCCGCTGTCGCGGAGCTGACCGCGCAGCAACGCCGTGAGCTGGTCGAGGCTGGGTTCCGGGTCGCCGGGAACGTAGTCGTGGGGCACCTCGGCGACCGCGCCGACACTGCCGCCGAGGCCCACCCACGCCGCTTGCATCGTGTCGTCCCCGATCACGATCGCGAGCACGCGCGCCAGGTCGGCCCGCGCAGCGACGAGCAGGGAGGGGCGTCCCCGCGTGCGCCCGAACTCGGCGATCACGTCCGACTCGCTGACGAGCTCGCGCGCGCTCAGCTCGGCCACCAGGTCGCCGACGGCGCTGCGGGTCAGGCCGGTGATCTTCCCGAGCTGCGTCCTGGTGGTGGGCCCGTTCACGTGCAGGTGGCGCAGCACGGTGCTCAGGTTGTGTCGGCGAACGCTGACCGTGTCGCGGCCGGAGCCCGATGTCACCGCTGACCCCGACGGATACCGGCCGCGGCGCTGTGTCCCGTCCCGTCCCGCAGCATGTCGCCCATACTGCCGTGTTGTCGCGGCACCGCTCGCGCAGGCTGTTCGTCGTGTTCTCCCGGCACGAGACCGGTCGACCGGCGGTCAGGTGTCGTGCGTGCTCGGACGGCCGCAGGGCAGCCACGGGCCGTGTCGAGGAGCGCGCCGGCATCGACGCCGGCCCCGCCCCGCCAGGCGATGTGCTGGTCGGGCCGGACGAGCAGGAGATCGGCGCCGACGACCTCCCGCAAATCGGGACGGTGCAGGCGCAGCCGGGTGAGCGGCACCCTCCGCTGGGCGGCCGAGGCTTCCCATTCCGGGCCGGCCGGGGCACCCAGTTCGATCAGCGTGAGATCCGGGCCGAGCGCGTCGTAGAGGGAGCGGCCGGGACCGAGCCACAGGTGGGGCAGGCGGGCGCCGGGGCCGCGGACGGGCGGTAGTGCGAGGTGCTGGACGCCGGTGCGGGCCCCTCGTCGTCGACGAGGAGTGGCGAGCCGTGGTAGCGGGCGCGAGCACGAAACCGAGGGTGTAGAGCTCGGAGGTCTTGGTCCGCCGGATCGCGGCGGCCGCCTCCGCGCGGGCGCGCTCGCCGGTGGGGCCGTCGTCGTCCAGATCGGGGCGAGTGAGCTCGCCGGTGAGCACCTGCATGTTCCGCTCGGCCTCGGCGATGGTGCGCAGGGCCATCGGGCGGCGCTCGGCCTGGTAGGAGTCCAGGAGACCGGCGCCCGCCCAGCCGTCGACCGCCGCGGCGAGCTTCCAGCCGAGGTCGGCGGCGTCGCCGATGCCGGTGTTGGCGCCGAACCCGCCCCAGGGCGGGTTGAGGTGGGCGGCGTCGCCGAGCAGGAAGCAGCGCCCGTCCCGGTAGGCGTCGGCGACGAGCATCCGGGCGGTCCACGGGTCGCGGGCCAGCACCTCCACCGGGTGGTCGGCCCCGATCATGGTCGTGAGGGCGTGGTGCAGCCACGCCGGGGACGGGTCCGGGGGCGCGCCGAGGATGATCGCCCACCACGTGTCGTCGGTGTCGAGCGTGCCCATCAGGCCGTTGACCCGGTCGTTGACGATCCAGTACTGGACGGCCCGCCCGTGCGGGTGCGCGGCGGTGAGGCCGGGTGCCCGGAAGGTCGTCTGCAGGTTCTGGATCTCGTGGCTGCGGCCGGACAGGCCGATCCCGAGGCGGCGCCGGACGGTGCTGCGCGATCCGTCGGCGCCGGCGAGGTAGCGGCCGCGGACCCGGATCTCGCCGCCGTCGCGGTCGGTGCCGACCGCGGTGACGCCATCGGTGTCCTGCTCGATGCCGGTGAGCGTCGCACCCCAGGGCGCGGTGACGGTGTCGCGGCGGTGCAGCGTGGCGCGCAGCGCCTCCTCCAGCCGGTTCTGGGCGCACCACTGCGCGGGCTCGGCCAGCTCCGAGGACGGGACGTCGGACAGCGCGAAGACCTGGTCGAACCGCTCGAGGCGGTGCCCGGTGAGGCTGGTGGCGAACACCGCGGAGTCCGCCCAGCCGAACGGCAGCCCGGACGCCGCCCGGATGTCGCCGGCCACGCCGAGCCGTCGGAAGATCTCCATGGAGCGGGGGTTGACCTGCTTGCACCGGGGGGAGGCGCTGCTCGGGGCGTCGCGCGGTTCGAGCAGCACGCACCGGACGCCGCGGGCGCCCAGCTCGTGGGCGAGGGTCAGCCCGACGGGGCCGCCGCCCGCGATGACGACGTCGGTCTCGACAGGACTGCCGATGCTCACGCGGGTGCCTCCAGTGGACGTGGCGCGGTGCGCGCCGCCGGCCGGGCGGGCACAACGGCGATGGTGACGGCCCCGACGACCGCCGGAACGATGAAGGCGTAGAAGCCGGCGTCGGGGAAGGAGACCAGGACCGTGACGGCGGCGAGGTAGCTGGGCCCGACGATGGCGCCGAACCGGCCGATGCCGAGGCTGAACCCGAGCGCCGTGCCCCTCAGGCGAGGCGGGTAGAAGCGGGCGACGTAGCTGTTCACGAGGTTCTGGGTGCCGAGTGCCCCGAGCCCGGCCAGCCCCGACATCACCAGCAGCAGCCACCGTGGCTGCGGGGTGCTGAGCACGAGCATCGCCACGGCGGCCAGCAGGAAGCACACCACGGTGGTCGGCTTGAGGAACCCGCGGTCGGCGATCAGGGTGACCGCCACGGTCCCGATGATGGCGCCGAGGTTGAAGGTGATCGCGAACTCCAGCGACGAACTGAGGTCGTAGCCGGCGTTGACCATGAGCGTCGGCAGCCACGCGCTGGCGCCGTAGACCAGCACCAGCCCGACGAAGGTCGCGGCCCAGAAGAGCGCCGTTGCCAGTCGGTAACCCGGGGCGAACAGCTGGGCGGCCTTGTTCCCGTCGCTCGACGTGCCGGCGACGGCCGTCCCGGCCTCGGGATCGGTCTCCGGGACCTCCCGCGGAACGAGCCGCCAGACCAGCGGGGTGATCAACAGTGGCACGGCTCCGGCGAGGAACAGCCACTGGAAATGCAGTGCGGGGAGGACGGCGCGCCCCAGCAGCGCCGTGGCGAGGCCGCCGAAGGCGACGCCGGTCAGGGCGAACCCGACGAACAGGCTGCGCCGTCGCGGCGGCGCCCAGTCCGTCACGAGCGCCACGACGAGGGGAACCAGCGCGCCGAGCCCGACACCGGTCGCCAGCCGGGTGGCGGCGAACACCTCGACCGTGGGCGCCAGCGCGCTGAACAGCATCCAGACCGAGATCCAGGCCAGACTGACCGTCAGGGGGAGCCGCCGCCCCCACACATCGCCCGCCCAGCCCGCGGCGATGGCGCCGACCGGCATGCCGAGCGCGGTGATGCTGCCGAGCAACCCGAGGGTGGCGGGCGTGGCGCCCCACGGTGCGTACGCGAGCAGGCTGGGCCCGACGGTGCCCAGGACGAACAGGTCGTAGCCGTCGACGAACAGGATGATCACGCCGAGGGTGACGACGGCTCTCGAACGCCGGGTGGGGAACGGTGTGTCGGCCACGATCGGACTCCTTCGTCCGCTGGACAGGCGCCGGGAAGCCTGCGCCAAGCGGAATCAACATGTCAAGGAGATTTCGAAATTGCTGGTTGCTCACGAAGATGGTTGACTGCCGCGCATGAGCCGGAGTGGTGCGCCCACGCGGGCGGAACGGGTGCACGCGGCGCTGCGGGCCGACATCCTGGCCGGCCGGCTGCGGCCGGGGGCGCGGCTGCCGTTCGCGGAGCTGTCCGCGCAGCACGGCGCGAGCATGGGCGTCGTGCGCGAGGCGCTCACACGGTTGGCCGCGGAGGGACTGGCCGAGTCCCAGCCCCAGTACGGCTTCCGCGTGGTGCCCGTGTCGGTCGACGACCTGCGCCACCTCACCGAGGCCCGGTGCGCGATCGAGACGTTGGTGCTGCGCCAGGCCTTCGCGCACGGTGGGGTCGAATGGGAGTCGAACGTCCTCGCCGCCCACCACCGCCTGGGGCGCAGCCCCCAGATGGCGGCCGACGACCCGGACCGGCTCAGCGACGAGTGGGTGAGCGCCCACAGCGCCTTCCACCTCGCACTGCTGTCCGGTTGCCCGAACCCGCGCCTGCTCGCCGTCGCCGCGTCGCTGCGCGACTCCGCGGAGCTCTACCGCCGGTGGTCGGTGCCGCTCGGCCACGGGCACCGTGACGTGGCGGGCGAACACCGCGCGATGCTCGAGGCCGTCCTCGCCCACGACGCCGACGCGGGCGCCGCCGTCCTCGCCGAGCACATCCAGCACACCACCGACGTCCTGCTCGAACAGCCCGCGACCGAGCTCGGCGACACGGCCAGGGGCTGAGGAAGACTCGCAGGATCGTGGATCGGGTGAACACTCGGTCCATGGACCGACCCGACGTCGTCGCCCGCCTCGCCGCCGAGCGGGAGGAGACCGTGGACCGGATCGCCGCGCTCGAACGGCAGATCGCGGGGCTGGCCGAGGAGCAGGCCCTCACCACGCACGACGACGAGCACGATCCCGAGGGCGTCACGGTCGCGGCGCAGCGCGCGCAGCTGCAGGGGCTGCAGGCCGGCGCCCGCCGGGACCTCGCTGCCGTGAACCGTGCCGTGGACCGGCTCGCCGCCGGGAGCTACGGCGTCTGCACGCGCTGCGGCAACGACATCGGCGAGGCTCGCCTCGACGCGTTGCCCGCGGCCGAGACGTGCATCGCCTGCGCCACCGGCAGGCGGCGGTGATGGGAGATAGCGGACAGGAACTGGCCGTTGTGGTCGGCAGAGTGGTGACCACACCACCACGGATCCCGGAGGTCGCACATGTACGCACCCGCCCAGCACGACGAGGTCACCGGCCTGGTCAACTACATCGACCAGCAGCTCACGGCCATCCGTGCCGCCGCGTTCGGTCTGACCGAGGCGCAGGCGCGGGAGACGCCGTGCCGGAGCGCGCTGTCGGTCGGGGGCATCATCAAGCACGCGGCGTACGTCATGCGGGGCGGGCTGGAGCGCCTGTCGACCGAGGTCACCGAGCAGCCGGTCGACGCGGGGGCGTTCGCGGCGTTCACCGACAGCTTCTCGGTGCGCGATGACGAGACGGCGGCCGGCACCATCGAGGAGTTCGACCGGGTGCGGGCGCAGCTGCTGGCCGCGGTCGCCGCCACCGATCCGGCCTCCAGCACCACGGCGCCGCCCGCGCCGTGGCACGGGATCTTCGACGCCCGGCCGATCCACGCCCGCTACTACCTGGTGCACATGGTCGAGGAGCTCGCCCGGCACGCGGGCACGCCGACATCATCCGCGAGCAGATCGACGGCATGTCGGTGCCGGCGCTGGTGCTCACCCTCGCCGGGGCGCCCGCCAACGACTTCTTCACGCCGTACCAGCCGGCGCCGGGCACCCTGCTGGCGTGAGGCCGGCAGGCCACGCGGCGGGATATCGTCGTTCGTGTGAAGCCCCCGGTCCACGTTGCGCACTGCGGGCCGCGGTGAGGTTCCTGCGCGGTCCCGCGCCGGCCCGGATGTTCGCGGCGGTCGCGGGTGGGGTGTTGTTGTACGCGGCGTCGCCGCCTCGCGCGTGGTGGTGGCTGGCGCCGGTGGCGTTCACGCTGTTGACGTTGGCGGTGCACGGACGCCGGGCGCGGCACGGCTTCGGCCTCGGCACGGTTTTCGGCCTCGCCTACCTGCTGCCGCTCCTCGGGTGGCTCTACGAGTTCCTGGGCGCGGAGTTCGGGGTGTGGCCGTGGGTCGGGGTCGTGGCGCTCGAGTCGGTGTTCTTCGGTCTCGCCGGGGCCGGGATGGCGCGGGTCGCCCGGCTACCCGGCGCCCCGGTGTGGATGGCCGCGGTGGTGGTGGCCGCGGAGGCCGCGCGCTCCCGCGTACCGTTCGGGGGCTTCCCGTGGGGACGGGTCGCGTTCACGCAGGCCGACGGGCTGTTCCTGCCGTTGGCCGCGCTCGGTGGCGCGGTCCTGGTGGCTTCGCCGTGGTGCTCACCGGCTGTGCGCTCGCGCAGGTGCTGATCCGGGGCGGCGCGGCGCCGCGGCGGTGGATCGGTCCCGCGGTGACGGCTGTGGTGCCGCTGCTGGTCGGGTGGGCGATGACGCCGACCATCGGGGTCGAACCGGAGGCCGGGACGGTGGAGGTCGCCGCCGTCCAGGGCAACGCGCCCGACGTCGGTGTCGGTCTCATCGACGAGAACGAGACCGTGCGCGCCAACCACATCGCCGAGGCCGGCCGGCTCGCCGACGACGTCGTCGCCGGCCGGGTGCCCCAGCCGGATCTGGTGATCCTCCCGGAGTCGTCGAACACGTTCTCCGCGGCACGCGAGGACCCCGATCTGGAGCGCATCGCCGCGCAGCTGGACGTGCCGCTGCTCGTCGGGGGGATCGCCTACGACGTCGACGGCCGGGTCAGCAACCGGGTGGTCGAATGGGAACCCGGGGTCGGTGCGACCGAGGAGTACGCCAAGCAGCAGCTGGTGGCGTTCTCGGAGTTCATCCCGCTGCGCGGGATCGCGGCCGCCGTGACGCCGTTCGTCCGCCAGTTCGGCACCGACATGGTCGCCGGCGACGGTCCCGGCGTGTTCGATGCCGGCGGGGCCCGGGTCGGCGTCGCGATCTGTTACGAGGTCGCCTACGACCACGTGCTGGGCGAGGCGACCCGCGCCGGTGCCCAGCTGCTGGCGGTTCCGACCAACAACGCCTGGTTCGGCCGCGGGGAGATGACCTACCAGCAGCTGGCGATGTCGCGGCTGCGCGCGGTGGAGCACGGCCGGGCCGTCGTCGTGGTCTCGACGAGCGGCGTCAGCGCGATCGTCCAGCCCGACGGCACGGTGACGGGCAGCACGGGTCTGTACACGGCGGAGACGCTGGTGGAGCGGGTGCCGCTGCGGTCGACGTTGACACCTGCCACCCGGCTCGGCGGCCTCCCGGAATGGGCGTTGACGGCACTCGCCGTGCTGGCCGTCGCCATGTCGATCTGGAGGCGGCCGGCGCGGGTGATGCCGGAGCCCGTGAGCGACTCGGGGCCTGCGGTCGACGCGAGGACCTGATCCGGTCAGGCGACGGCTTCGTCCGCGACCATGCGGACGCGGCGAACCGGGTGTGGCGGCGCAGGGTGAAGCCGAGCGACTCGTACAGCCGGATCGCGTTGACGTTCGATGCTGCGGCGTGCAGGAGCGGTGTCTCACCGCGTTCCCGGATCCCGGCGACGACGGCGCGCACGAGCCGCCCGGCCAGCCCGGTTCCGCGGAACCGCGGGTCGGTGCAGACGGCGCTGATCTCGGTCCATCCCGGCGGGTGCAACCGCTCGCCCGCCATGGCCACCAGTTCGCCGTCGCGCCGGATGCCCAGGTAGGTACCCATCTGGATGGTGCGGGGCAGGAACGGTCCCGGCCGGGTGCGTTCGACGAGCCCGAGCATCTCGGGGACGTCCGCCGCGCGAGGGCCACGGCCTCGGGGTCGGGTTCGGCCGCGACGCCGGCATCGACGAGCTGTACCCCCGGGGTTTCGGCGACACTTCCCAGCCGGGCGGCGGTTCGACGCGCGGCGCCGACACGGCCGCGGTGGCGCCCGGCCCGACGAGCGCGGCGAGGTCGGCCCACGCCCCGGCGTCCGGCTGGTCGGGGAGCGCGATGAACGGGCAGACGTCCGGCGGGTAGCGCAGCACCGCGCCGTGCCGCACGGCGAAGTGCGCATGCGCACCGAGGAGGGATGAACGGATCGGGTTGTCCAGGACGTGCTGCTCGCTCACGATGTCGATGATGCCCTCCGGCCCGCCCACGGCCCGCGACAGGTGGCCAACGACCGGTTCCCGTACACCGGACGCGAGCTGTCGTTGGGCGCGTTCCGCGGAACGCAGGGTCGACGGGTTCAGGCGGCCGCCGGGATCCTCTTGGGGAGCAGGGCGCCCAGGATGGGGTCCACGTCGAGTCGTTCGCCGTACCACTGCGGGGAGAGGGTTGTGCGGTCGATCCGCAGCCGGTCCCAGGTGTGCATCTCGATCAATCCTTCGGCGTTCCCGCTCAGCACCACCGGTTCGGGGATCGGGGTGCCGTCCGGGCGGAGGAACTCCCACCGCCCTGGACGACGCCGAATCAGATAGTCGTGATCATGGATCGTGACGTGATGAAACGAGCAGATCAGAATCAGGTTGTCGATATCCGTAGTCCCACCGTGAAGCCAGTGCCGCACATGGTGCGCCTGGAGGTAACGGGTGTGAGTGCAGCCCGGGAATTGGCACCGCTCGCCATCCCGAGCCACGAGCGCGGCAACCTGGGCCGGGGTGGCCAGGCGTCGGGACCGCCCCAGGTACATCCGGTTCCCCTCCCGGTCATCAAGTACCAGCTGCACCCGGGCGTCGCAGGCGAGGCGTTCCGCGGTCGAGGCCGCGATCTCCGGGCCGCCGGCGATCCGGGCCGCCCCGGAGTTGACGTCGAGGTGCACGACGACCTGGGTGGTGCCGCGCTCGACCACCGGCCCCGCCTCGTCGTGGCTGCGCCGTCGCTGGCGGTGTTGCCGCTGGCGGTGTTGTCGCTGGCGGTGCCTGCTTCGCTGCCGGTGCCGGTGCCTGCTTCGGTGCCGGTGCTGGCAGCGCGGGTGCGGGTGACCAGGCCCA